>NZ_JBIBUF010000004.1:0-701014 GCF_043079125.1 Streptomyces sp. NPDC015242
TTCTCAAGGAACGGTCGCTTCCTTTGTACTCACCCTCTCGGGCTTTCCTCCGGGCGCTTCCCTTCGGTCTTGCGTTTCCGACTCTATCAGATCTTTTTCTCGACCTGACCCCCAGTCAGCGGGGTTTGTCTTCCCGGCCGTTGGGCCGTTCCGACGTGTCCAACCTTAGCGCGTTCTCTCGGCGATTCCAAAATCGGTCCCGGTTCGGAGCCGATCAAGACGTCGAGTCCCAATTCGAATTGAATTCGGGCACGCCGAATACAACCCCGCTGGGAGCGATCTTGCTGATGGTTGGTGCCGCTGGTGCGGCGGAAGTGCTGTCGAAGAACCGTTACGGCTCCGCGGCAACCCGAAGAACTCTACGGATCCGGCAGGGGGCTGTCAAGCACCCGCTGTCAAGATCTTTTATGCGGAGGCGGGAGCGGCGTCAGTCCAGGTCGGACAGGCGCCCGCCGGCGTCCGGCTGGGCGTCCTCCACGCGGCGCAGCAGACGCGTGAGCACCTCGCCGAGCGCCGTGCGTTCCACGGGGGTCAGGTCCTGGAGCAGGTCCTCCTCGAAGACCGACGCCAGGCGCATCGCCTCCAGCCACTTCTCTCGCCCCTCGGATGTCAGCTCCACGATGACGCGGACGCGGTTCGTCTCGTCCCGTTCACGAGTCACCAGTCCTTCGCCGACCATGCGGTCGATCCGGTGGGTCATCGCGGCGGGGGTCAGGCCGAGTCGCTTGGCGAGTTCGCTGGGGCCGAGCCGGTAGGGGGCGCCGGAGAGAACGAGGGCCTTGAGGACCTCCCACTCGGCGTTGCTGATGCCGAGGGCCGAGGTCTGGCGGCCGTAGGCGACGTTCATGCGGCGGTTCAGGCGCGACAGGGCCGAGACGATCTGCTCGACCTGGGGATCGAGGTCCTGGAACTCGCGCTGGTACGCGGCGATCTGCTCTTCGAGGGTCGGCTCGTCGGAGCCGGGGGTGTCGCCCATGGGGCGCAGTATGGCATGCCTCTTCTTTGCCTTGAAGTCCTTGGGAATGTACTCTTTAGCTTCGAAGTTTAGTATCGAAGTCTTCACACCTAACTAGTGAGAGAGGTGAACGTGACCAGGGCGATGGGCGCTGCGATGCGCCGGATCCACGTGGGCAACGCACTCAGCGCTTTCGGGCTCGGCTTCACGGTCCCGTATCTGTACGTCTACGTGGCGCAGGTAAGGGGACTGGGGGCCATGACGGCGGGCCTGGTGCTCGCCGTCTTCGCGGTGGCCGCGCTGGTGGTGCTGCCGTTCGCCGGGCGGGCCATCGTCCGGCG
Source organism: Streptomyces sp. NPDC015242 (assembly GCF_043079125.1). Taxonomy (NCBI): domain Bacteria; kingdom Bacillati; phylum Actinomycetota; class Actinomycetes; order Kitasatosporales; family Streptomycetaceae; genus Streptomyces; species Streptomyces sp. NPDC015242. Next base: position 1,297 of record NZ_JBIBUF010000004.1, read on the forward strand.
TGGTCCGCTGCCCGTACTGCTCCTCGCCCTGCTCACCGCCGCCGTGGGCGCGCTGGCCCTGGGTGTCTCGGGCAGCGCGGCGGCCGTACTGGTGTCCGCTTCCCTGCTGGGGGCCGGGCAGGCCGTGATGCAGCCCGCGCTGGCGACGATGATCGTGGACTGTTCGTCGGCGGAGACGCGGTCGCGCGCGTTCGCCATGCAGTTCTTCCTGCAGAACCTCGGGCTCGGCGTCGGCGGCCTCATCGGAGGCCACCTGGTCGACATCACGAGCGCTGCCTCCTTCACGCTGCTGTTCGCGATCGAGGCGGTGATGTTCCTGCTGCTGGTCGTGGTGATGGCGACCGTGCGGATGCCGCACGCGCCGCGCATCGAGGGCGCCCCGGCGTCGGGGCGGGGCAGCTGGAAGCAGCTGCTGGGCAACCGGGCCATGGTGCAGCTGTGCGTGCTGGGCTTCGTGCTGTTCTTCGCCTGCTACGGGCAGTTCGAGTCGGGGCTGAGCGCGTACGGGGTGGAGGCCGCCGGGATATCGACGTCCGCGCTGGGGACGGCCCTCGCGGCGAACACGCTGGTGATCGTCGTGGCGCAGTTCGCCGTGCTGCGGTTCGTGGAGCGGCGCCGGCGGTCGCGGGTGATCGCGGCCGTGGGGCTGATCTGGGCCGTGGCGTGGGCCGTCGCCGGGTACGCCGGGCTGGGCAACGGCAGCCAGGAGATGGCGACGGCCGCGTTCGTCTCGACGTACGCCTTGTTCGGGCTGGGTGAGGCGATGCTGTCGCCGACCGTGGCGCCGCTGGTCGCGGATCTGGCGCCGGAGGGGATGGCCGGGCAGTACAACTCGGCGTTCGCCCTGGTGAAGCAGCTGGCGCTGGCCGTCGGGCCGGCGGTGGGCGGGCCGCTGGGGGCCTCGTTGCACGCCCCGTACATCGTGGCCTTCCTGGTGTTCTCCCTGGGGATCACGGTGCTTGCCGTGCGGTTGGGGCGGCAGCTGAGCGAAGCCCAGGATCAGCCGTGGCTCGCGAAGAGCCGGGTCGTGGCGCGGGGCGGGGCTCCCGTGTCGGCCGACGTCTGATCCCGCGGCTCTTCTGCGGCTACGTCGCCCGGGCGCGCGGCAGGGCGAACTCGCACCAGACCGCCTTGCCGCCGCCGGGGGTGCGGCGGCAGCCCCAGTTGGACGCGATCGTGGCGACGATGGCGATGCCGCGGCCCGACTCGTCGCCCGGTTCCGCGCGGCGGCGTCTGGGGAGGTGGTCGTCGCCGTCGGTGACCTCGATGATCAGCCGGCGGTCCGTGCGGCGCAGGCGCAGCCGCATCGGCGGGGTGCCGTGCTGGAGGGAGTTGGCGACGAGCTCGCTGGTGGCCAGGACCCCCAGGTCGTGCAGTTCGGCGGGGAAGCGCCAGCTGGTCAGGACGCCGGAGGCGAAGGCACGCGCGCGGGGGGCCGCTTCGATGCCGCCGAGGAGTTCCAGCGCGGCGTTGCGGAAGAGCTCGCTGTCCGGGCCCGTGCGGGCGGGGTGCTGCAGGACCAGCACCGCCACGTCGTCGTCGTGGTCCGGGGTGACGCCGGCCGAGCGGACCAGGCGGTCGCAGACGACCTGGGGCGTGCCGGTGGCCCCGGCCAGGGCGCGCTCCAGGGCGGCGATGCCCTCGTCGAGGTCGGCGTCGCGGCGCTCGACCAGACCGTCCGTGTAGAGGACGGCCGTGGAGCCCGGGCTCAGAGGGATCGAGCCGGAGGCGTGCATCCAGCCGCCGGTGCCGAGCGGGGGTCCGGTGGGCTCGTCGGCACGCAGGACCGTGCCGTTCTCGTCGCGGACGAGGATGGGGAGGTGGCCGGCCGAGGCGTAGACCAGCTTGCCCTCGTTCGGGTCGTGGACGGCGTACGCGCACGTGGCGATCTGGTTGGCGTCGATCTCGGCCGCCAGTCCGTCGAGCAGCTGGAGGACCTCGTGCGGGGGCAGGTCGAGCCGGGCGTAGGCGCGGACCGCCGTGCGGAGCTGACCCATGACCGCGGCCGCGCGGACCCCGCGGCCCATGACGTCGCCGATGACCAGGGCCGTGCGGCCGCCGCCCAGGGTGATCACGTCGTACCAGTCGCCGCCGACCGCTGCTTCCGTGCCGCCGGGGTGGTAGGTCGCGGCGACGCGCAGGTCGTCGGGCTCCTCGAGCTCCTGCGGGAGCAGCGACCGCTGGAGGGTCACCGCCGTCTCGCGCTGGCGGCGTTCGCTGGCGCGCAGGCGCTCGGCGGCCTCGGCGTGGTCGGTGACGTCGGTGGCGAAGAGAAGGACGCCGCGGCCGTCCGTGCCGCCCTTGCCGTCGCCCTGGGCGACCGGCGTGCAGGTGAAGGTGTAGCAGCGGCCGTCGGGGGCCTTGCGGGACTTCACCGTGCGCGGCTTTCCGCTGCGCAGGACCTGGTCGAGCAGGGGGAACAGGCCGAGCCCGTCCAGTTCGGGCAGGGCCTCGCGGGCGCGTTCGCCGAGGGGGCGTACGCCGAAGGCGGCGGTGTAGGCGTCGTTGACGTAGGCGATGCGGTGGTCGGGGCCGTGCACCAGGGCGACGAGGGAGGGGACGCGGTCGAGGACCTCGCGCACCCGCAGCTCGTCGACGGCGGGCACGGACGGCGTCTCACCCGTCAGTTGTTCGGCGCGGGCGGCGGGTACGGAACCTTCCCCCCGCCGGTCCGGGGAGGCTGTCTGCTCGGTCCGCGCTGCGGCGCGGCGCTGCGTTCCGGGGAGCCGGGCGCTCCAGCGCGTGAAGTTCACGAATCCTTGCCTCGCGTAGTCGTCGGCGGCCGGCACCGGAACCGGCCGGGGCCGCGGGGGCCCGCACCGGGGCGAGCCGTGGCACACCCGTGGTGGTGGACCAGTCTGGCAGTGCGCGGACCGGACCGACATCCGTCAGACGCCGGGCCGGCCGGTGGAGTTCCTGGGTCCGGTCAGGACGACCCCTTCGGGTTGCCCGGGGGGTCTTGGGAAGGCTTTCCACCGGCCGCGAGTTCGAACTCAGCCCGGGGGTGTTCGAGTGAACCCAGGGAGACGATCTCCCGTTTGAACAGACCGGCCAGGGTCCATTCGGCCAGCACGCGCGCCTTGCGGTTGAAGGTGGGCACGCGGCTGAGGTGGTAGGCGCGGTGCATGAACCACGCGGGGTAGCCCTTGATCTTGCGCCCGTAGACGTGGGCGACGCCCTTGTGCAGGCCGAGGGAGGCGACGGAACCGGCGTAGGCGTGTTCGTACGTCTCCAGGGGCTCGCCGCGCAGGGTGTGGACGATGTTGTCGGCCAGGACCCTGGACTGGCGCAGGGCGTGCTGGGCGTTCGGGGCGCAGGTGCGGCCCGGTTCGGCGGCGGTGACGTCGGGGACGGCGGCGGCGTCCCCGGCCGCCCACGCGCGCGTGGTGCCCTCGACCGACAGGTGTGGCGTGCACCTGAGGCGTCCGCGGTCGGTGCGCGGCAGGTCGGTGGCGGCCAGCACCGGGTGGGGTTTGACGCCGGCCGTCCAGACGACCGTACGGGTGGGGAAGCGGGCACCGTCGCTGAGGACGGCGACCCGGTCGGCGCAGGACTCCAGGCGGGTCCGCAGACGGACGTCGATGTTGCGGCGGCGCAGTTCGGTGACGGTGTAGCGGCCCATCTCCTCGCCGACCTCGGGCAGGATGCGGTCGGAGGCCTCGACGAGGATCCACTTCATGTCCTCGGGCCGGACGTTGTGGTAGTAGCGCGCGGCGTAGCGGGCCATGTCCTCCAGTTCGCCGAGGGCCTCCACACCGGCGTAGCCGCCGCCGACGAAGACGAAGGTGAGGGCGGCGTCGCGGATCGCCGGGTCGCGGGTGGAGGAGGCGATGTCCATCTGCTCGATGACGTGGTTGCGCAGGCCGATGGCCTCCTCGACGGTCTTGAAGCCGATGCCGTGATCGGCGAGGCCGGGGACCGGCAGGGTGCGCGAGACGGATCCCGGGGCGAGGACGAGGTGGTCGTAGGGCAGCTGCCGCCCGCCCGTGCCCTCCTCCTCGGTGGCGAGGGTGGTGACGGTGGCGGTGCGCTTCGCGTGGTCGACGGCGGTGACCTCGCCGATGACGATCCGGCACCGGCCGAGGACCCGGCGCAGCGGTACGACGACATGGCGCGGTGAGATGGCGCCCGCGGCGGCCTCGGGGAGGAACGGCTGGTAGGTCATGTACGGGTCGGGCGTGACGACCGTGATCTCGGCCTCGTCCCGGTCCAGTTCCCGTTTCAGTCTGCGCTGCAGACGCAGGGCCGTGTACATCCCGACGTAGCCGCCACCGACAACGAGAATGCGCGCACGTTCCTTCACCATCCCATGACGCACCCGGCGCTTGCGTTTGTCCACAGCCCCGGCGAATTGTGTGACCGGAGCGGGCGCGGGCGCACAGTTGGCCGGATTAGCGGGCTGTGGTGCGTTAGCGCAGGTCAGCGGGGGGAGCGCGAGGGGCGCGCGGGGGAACATTCGGGACGTATGCGGCCCGTACTCCGATCGGTGGGCGCTCCGTGCGGAACCTGCCCCTTCTGAATTGACTGCCTCTCAACTATGTTCGTGTGTCGACGGGGTGCAGGGGGATGTGCTCACCGGGTCCGCGACGGGCGGGCCGCGGGACCGGGCCTGTTCCCCCGTCCCGGCATCGAATGGCGGGGAGAGTCTCCGGGGGGAGACGTCATTACCGGGGGAATGCAGATGCATGTTCAGGATTCTCATTGGTCGTCCGCGTCCGCCCTTGCCGCGGGTGGCGCGACGATGAGCGCGGCGGGCGACGGGCGTCCGGACGCGGCGCGGACCACGCCGCTGCGCGTGGACGCGCAGCGCAATCTGGAGCACGTGCTGCGTGCGGCGCGGGAGGTCTTCGGCGAGCTGGGGTACGGCGCGCCGATGGAGGACGTGGCACGGCGCGCGCGGGTCGGTGTGGGCACGGTGTACCGGCGGTTCCCGAGCAAGGACGTCCTGGTGCGGCGGATAGCCGAGGAGGAGACGTCCCGGCTGACCGACCAGGCGCGTGCGGCGCTCGGGCAGGAGGACGAGCCGTGGTCGGCGCTGTCCCGCTTCCTGCGCACGTCGGTGGCGTCCGGCGCCGGGCGGCTGCTGCCGCCGCAGGTGCTGCGCGTCTCGGCCGGCGAGGACCGGGCCGGCGGTGCGCGGGTGCCGCAGCAGCGGACCCAGCCGGGCGGAGCGGAGCTGCGGCTGGTGCCGGAGGAGCCCGTGACGGTCGCCTCCGTCGCTTCGCCGCAGGACGACGCCGGGGCCTCGGCACTGCTGGAGGTCGTCGGGCAGCTCGTGGACCGGGCCCGGGCGGCGGGTGAGCTGCGGGCGGACGTGTCGGTGTCGGACGTCCTGCTGGTGATCGCGACGGCCGCGCCCTCGCTGCCGGACGCGGCTCAGCAGGCGGCGGCGTCGGCCCGGCTGCTGGACATCCTCCTGGAGGGCCTGCGGTCGCGTCCGGCGTGAGCGGCGGTGCCGGGCGGGGGCGGCCCGGACCGGGCTTCCGGGGTCCGGGCGGTGAAAGCGCCCGGAAGCGAAGAGGGAGCCTTCCCCGTACGGCACGTGGACAGTACTGGCGTGCGGTGAATCCCCACGGATGAGTGACGGTCCGACGTTCGAAGTTCCCGCCGTGATCCGCTGTGGCACGCTGACCCGGTGGTCTGGACGGGTAGGGCGGCTGGCGGGGGCTTTCCGCGATGAGCGTTGACGGGCGGGACGAGTCGAGCGGCGGCGCGGGCGGCGGGCACGCCCGGGCCGGTGGCCCGGTCCCACCGCAGGTGCCGAGCCAGGGCGGGCGCGGAAGCGTTTCTGCGGGTGGGCACGGAAGCGTTCCTGCCGGTGAGGGCGGAGGTGATCCTGCCGGTGAGGGCGGAAGTGTCCCTGCCGATGGTCGCGGAGGCGATCCTTCCGGCGGCCGGGGAAGCGATCCTGCCGGCGAGCGCGGAAGCGATTCTGCCGCTGGGCGCGGAAGCGATCCCGCCGGCGACCGGGGAAGCCGTTCTGCCGCTGGGCGCGAGGGCGTTCCTGCCGGTGGGCGTGGCGTCGACGAGTCGGTGCCCGCACAGCGCGACCGGCGGGAGGACGGCGTCCTGCCGCCGCCCCGCGCACTGCCGCCGTCCGACGCCGACCTCATCGACCGGATGCGCGCGGGCGACGACACCGCCTACGAGGAGCTGTACCGGCGCCACGCGCAGGCCGTGCGCCGGTACGCCCGTACCTGCTGCCGGGACGCCCACACCGCCGACGACCTGACCGCCGAGGTCTTCGCCCGCATGCTCCAGGCGGTCCGCGGCGGCTCGGGCCCCACCCACGCGGTCCGCGCCTACCTGCTCACCTCCGTGCGGCGCGTCGCCGCCTCCTGGACGCGGTCGGCGCGGCGCGAGCAACTCGTCGACGACTTCGCCGTGTTCGCCGCCCAGTCGGCGCGCGGCCGGGACGCGTCCGACGACGACACGCTCGAACTGGGCGCCGACGTACGGGCGATGCACGAGGCCGAGCAGTCCATGGCCATGCGGGCCTTCCGGTCGCTGCCCGAGCGCTGGCAGGCCGTGCTCTGGCACACCGAGGTCGAGGACGAGTCGCCCAGCGAGGTCGCCACCCTCTTCGGGCTGGACGCCAACGGCACGCGCGTGCTGGCCAGCCGCGCCCGCGAGGGCCTCAAGCAGGCCTACCTCCAGGCCCACGTCAGTGCCACGCTGACCGACGACGAGGAGTGCGCGCGCTGGGCCGACCAGCTCGGCACATACGCCCGCGGCCGGTTGCGCACCCGTGCCGAGCGGGGTCTGCGCAAGCATCTGGAGGAGTGCGCGAAGTGCCGGCTGGCCGCGAGCCAGATCGCGGAGGTGGCGGGCGGTATCCCGGCCGTGGTGCCGGTCGCCGTCATCGGCTGGTTCGGTGCCGCCGGGTACGCCAAGGCGGCCGGGCTGGTCGCCGGGGGCGCCGGGGCGGGAGCGGCCGGTGCCGCGGGAGCGGCCGCGGCGGCCGGTGGCTCGTCCGGGGCGGCGGGCGGTGCCTCGGGGGGTGCCGGTGGGAGCGGCGGCGCGGCGGTCTCCGAGGGGCTCGGTGCGCCGGTGAAGGCCGGGATCGCGGCCGGTGTGGTGGCCGTCGGGGTCGTGGCGGCGGTGGTGCTCGCCCTGGCCGGCGACGACAAGCCGGAGCAGGAGGCGAGGACGGCACCACCGTCCCCGGTCCCGTCGTCGGTGGTGCGGCCCGGCGAGCCCGCGCCCGCGCCGCCGCGGCGCGCGCCCGGGCCGCGGCCACCGGCCCTGGCCCCCGTGGGCGCCGGGACGCCCGCCCCGGCCCCGAGTTCCACCCCCGATCCGGCCGCGCCCCCGGCGGCTCCCCGGCCCACCCCGTCGTCCGCGCCCCCGCGCCCGGCCCCTCCGGCACCCCCGGCCCCGACTCCGACACCCAGCCCCACCCCCACCCCCACCCCCACTCCGACTCCTCCGCCGCCGCCCGCGCCGGCCGTCTACCAGTGGAGCGAGCTGGCCTACGACGTCACCGGGGACGGCACCGCGCCCGAGATGCGGATCGCCGCCAGCAGCTGGGTCTGGAAGCGCTCCGGCCTCTCGGTCGGCGACCGCCGGTACGCGCACGGCGTCACCGTGCACGGCAGTTCCTCCGTCACGATCGACCTCAACCGCTCCTGTTCCTCGTACGACGCTCTGGTCGGCGTCGACGACATGGCGCTGAAACTCGGCACGGTGTACTTCTCCGTCTACGCCGACGGCGTCCGGCTCTGGCGGTCCGGGCTGGTCGAGGGTGGTGACCCGGCCGTCCCCGTCCACGTGGACCTCACCGGGCGCAGCACCGTCCGGCTGGTCGTGGAGCCGCGCCGGGCCCTGGACGACCTGACCCTGGCGGACTGGGCGGAGTCGAGGTTCACCTGCCGCTGACGGCGTACGCGCGGTGCGCCTCGGCCAGTTCACGCAAGGCGTCCTCCGCGGTGAGGGCCGCGCCCGAGGCCCGCTCCGACGCGCACCGGCCGGCGCCCAGCACGGCGCGGGCGGCGGCCTCCGTCCGTTCCGCGTGGGCGCGCTCCGGCACGGGGCGCGGGCGGCCGGACCGCCAGCGGTCGCCGGTGCCGAGCAGCCGGACCGCGCGCGGCAGGTCGCCGAGATCGGCCAGCAGGGCCGCCGCGCCGTCCACCACCGAGGCCCGGACGGCGTCGGAACACCCCTTGTCCACGGCTTCGCGCAGCGCCCGCTCCAGGGTGGCCAGGGCCGGTCCCGGACCGGACTCGCTCGCCGTGATCATGGCGTCGACCAGGTGCAGCATCACCATGAACTGCGGCGGCGGTGTCCCCCGCCGGGTCTCCTGCCGCGCCTCCTCGCACAGGGCGCGGGCCCTCGCGGTGTGCCCCTCCTCGGACTCCATCTGGGCGCCCAGCAGCCGCACGAACGCCTTGGAGTCGGCCACCCCGTGCCGTTCGGCGGCGGCGCTCGCCTCGTCCAGCGCCTTCACCGCGGCCGGGCGGTCCCCCGCGCGGTAGGCGATCTCGGCGAGCCGGGCCTTCAGGAACGGCGCCTCCGTGAAGGCCCCCACCTCGTAGGCCAGCCGCAGGGCCTCCTCGTACTCGCCCTGCGCCTGATCGAAACGGCCGCGGGCCATGGCCGCCTCGCCGGCCGCGCTGCACACCTGGGCGCGCAGCCAGCGGTCACCGGTGCGGCGGCTGAGGACGCGCAGCTCCGCGAGGTCGTCGTCGACACCCGCCAGGTCGCCGGGCGCGTCGACGACCATGTGCGTACGGAACATCAGGGCGACGGCGAGCTCCCAGTCGCCGCCGTGCGCACGGCAGTCGGCGACGGCGGAGTCCATGACGGACCGGGCGTCGCGCCCGACGTCCACGTAGGCGGAGATGATCGGGCAGACCAGCCCCGGGAGCCGGGCCGCCCGCGGTCCGCCGCCGGCGAAGTGGGCCCACACCCGCTCCACGTAAGGGCGCCGCTCCGCCACGAACACGTCCATGGGCGCGGACTCGGTGAGGAGGAACAGGTGCAGCATGCGCAGGTCCATCCGCAGGGCGTGCAGCGGATGCCCCGCCTCCCCGTCCGGCGCGGCCAGGAAGTGGTCCACGGGGTCGGGCGGCTCCGGTTGCCCGCCGCCCGTCGCCCGGCCGGTCCCGGTGTCGAGGGCCACGCCGAGCCGCAGGACGCGCCCGAGCCACTCCAGGCCCTCCTGGCGGTAGTTGCGCAGCCACCAGAACCAGCCCATGGCGAGGGCGAGCGTGGCCGCCTCCTCCTCGTCCCCGGCCGCCAGGGCCCGGTCGAGGGCCGCGCGGATGTTGTCCAGTTCGGTCTCCAGGCGGGCGATCCACGGCAGTTGCGCCGGGGAGCGCAGCAGCGGCTCGGCCCGCTCGACGAGGGCGCGCGCCCACGCGCGGTGCCGCAGCTCGGCCGTGGCCCGCAGGTGCGGGGCCTCGGCCGCGCGCTCGACGGCGTACTCGTGGATGGTCTCCAGCATCCGGTAGCGCATGGCGGAGGCGTCGCCGTCCTGCGCCGGGGCGGCCACGACGAGGGACTTGTCGACGAGCGCCCCGAGCAGGCCGGCGGCGGGCCCGGTGCACACCGCCTCCGCCGCCGCCAGGTCCCAGCCGCCGGCGAAGACGGACACCTCGCACAGCACCGCGCGCTCCGCCTCGTCGAGCAGGTCCCAGGACCAGTCGACGACGGCGCGCAGCGTCTGCTGGCGGGGCAGGGCCGTACGGCTGCCGGAGGTGAGGAGGCGGAAGCGGTCGTCGAGGCGGTCGGCGATCTGGCGCGGCGTGAGCAGCCGGAGCCGGGCGGCCGCCAGCTCGATGGCGAGCGGCAGCCCGTCCAGCCGCCGGCAGATCTCCGCCACGGCCCGCTCGTCGCGCAGCACGTCCCGCGCGTCGGGCCGTACGGCGGCGGCGCGCTCCGCGAACAGCCGGCGGGCGTGGTCCGGTCGCAGGGGCTCGACCGGGCGCACGACCTCGCCCGGCACGCCGAGGGGTTCACGGCTGGTGGCGAGGATGGTCAGGTCCGGGCAGCGGGTCAGCAGCGTCTCGGCCAGGCGGGCGGCGGCGCCGACGACGTGCTCGCAGTTGTCGAGGATCAGCAGGAGGCCGCGTGGGGCGCAGTACTCCACGAGCAGGGCGACGGGGTCGTCCTGCAGGGCGGCCAGCTCGCCGGCCATCAGCAGGGTCTCGCGCAGCCCGAGCGCGCTGACCACGGCACCCGGCACCGCCTCGGGCCGGTCGAGCGGGGCGAGTTCCACCAGCCATGCCTGGGGGAACCCGGCGGCGGCCTCCTCGGCGAGACGGGTCTTGCCCGAGCCGCCCGGTCCGGTGAGGGTGACGAGCCGGGCGCGGCGCACCTCCGCGCGGAGGGCGTCGATCTCGGGTTCCCGGCCCACGAAGGACGTCAGCCGGGGCCGGAGGTTCCCGGAGGGCCCGGACACCGGCCGGGGCGGCACCTCCTCCCGCGCGGCCCCGGCGAGCAACTCGGCGTGCAGGTCGCGCAACAGGGGTCCCGGATCGGTGCCGAGGCCCTCGGCGAGGGCGTGCCGCGCGGTCTCGTAGGCGGCGAGGGCGTCCGCCTCGCGGCCGGCGTCGCGCAGGGCGCGGATGAGCAGGGCGTGCAGGGGCTCGTCGTAGGGGTGCGCGGCGGTGAGCTCGCGCAGCTCCGGTACGAGGTCCCGGGCGCGGCAGAGTCGCAGGCGGGCCTCCGCTCTGGCCCGGGTCGCCTCCAGGCGTGCCGCCTCGGGGCGGGTGGCGGCCGAGCGGTCGGGCAGATCGGCCAGGGCGGGGCCGCGCCAGAGGGCGAGGGCGTCGTCGAGGTGGCGTTCGGCGCGGGCGGGGTCGTCCGCCGCGAGGGCGTCCGTGCCGTGGCGCAGGAGCCGTTCGAAGACGAACAGGTCGATGTCGTCGCGGCCGGCCGCGAGCCGGTAGCCGCCCGGCTCGAAGGTCACGGCGTCCTTGCCGAGCGCCCTGCGGAGCCGGCCGACCAGGGCCTGGAGGGCGGCGGGGGCGTCCTGGGGCGGGGCGTCGGCCCAGACCTCGTCGATCAGGGCCGCGGGCGGGACGACGCGGGCGGGCCGGAGGGCCAGGGCGGTGAGCAGGGCGCGCAGGCGGCGACCGCCGAGGGGCACGGCTCCGCCGTCCTCGCCCTCCGCCGTGGTGACGCCCAGGATTCTGTACCGCACGGGATCATTGTCACCGGGGCGGGTGTGCGGCCCGGGGGGTTTTCCGGGGCGGACTTTCCGTGCCGGCTCCGTGCCGTCTCCCTGCCGGCTCCGTGCCGTCTCTATGCCGGGCTCCGGACCAGCTTCGTACGAGGCTCTGGGCCAGCTTCGTGCCGGACCGCGTGCCGGCTCCGTACGGGGCTCCGTCCGGGGCTCCGGGCCAGCTTCGTACGGGGCTCTGGGCCGGGCACCCCGGCCGGTCGACGGCCAGGGCTTCACCGCGGGGGTGACCCGGCGGCACGTGCCGAAGCGTCGTCTCACGGTCGGAGAGGGTGGGCGGCCCCGGGCAATGCCCTGAACCGACTCCGCGCCAAACGCCCCGGACGACAAGCAGGGGCCTCGTCGCGGCAGCGGCCCGGCGGCACCCGGAAGACCACGCCTCCACCGCCGAAGACCGGCCCCGCTACCCGCGCCGCCCCCCGGCCGCCCCCGCGCCCAGCGCCCCGCGCTGGGGCGCGATGCCCGCCGGTACCGCTCGCTGACGGGCCGGTGTCCCCGTCCAGCACGTGCCGCGGCGGGCCAGCAGGCGGCGCAGCCACAGTTCCAGGGAGACCAGGTCCGCGAGTCCGTCCAGGGGCAGCGGCTCGCCCGCCGCCGCGCCGCGCAGCGCCTTGCGGACCACCCGCGCCTCGACCAGGCCCGCCTCCGCCAGCAGCGGCGTGTCGAACAGCGCGACGAGCGAGTCCGCCGCCACCCGCAGCCCCGTACGCGCCGCCGCGGCCGCCGTCGCCTGGGTCGGCGCGCCCCACCCGGGCGGCAACTCCCGCACCCCGGCCCCTTCCAGGACGGTCCGCAGCACGGCGGCCCGTGCCCCCGGCCGCACCCGCAGTGCCTCCGGCAGGGCCCGGGCCGCGCGTACCACCTGGTTGTCGAGGAACGGCGCGTGCAGCCGCTGGAAGCGGATCTCCGCGGCCTGTTCCAGCACGCGCAGGTCCGCCGCGTGCCGTGCGAGCGCCGCCCGCGCCCGGAAGTCGCCCGGCCGCTGTCCCGGGCCCACCAGTTCCGACCGGTGCGTCGACGCCTGAAGGCGAACCGATACTTCAGCGAGCGCCTCACCGGTCAGCCAGCGCGCCGCCGGCCCGGGTCTGCCCCACGTCAGTGCCGCGAGGGAGGCTTCCACCGCCCCGCCGGGCGCGTCCAGGCCGTCGTCCGGCCGGTGGTCGAGGAGCCGCTCGGCGAGGGATTCCAGACCCGAGCGGTACGACGTACGGGACAGCCGCCGAGCCGCCGCGTACACGCGCGCGGGGACGAGCACCGAGCCGTCCGCCTTGGCCAGCGCCGCGACCGGCCGCACGAGATGACGCCGCCGCCGGTCCATCAGCAGATCGGCCAGCCGCGCGGGATGGGCGTCGAGGACCTGCCGCGCCCCGTACCCCGTGAAGTGATCCGCGCTGCCCGCCGCCAGCCGGGCCCGGTGCCGTGCCGCCGTCACCAGGCACGCCCCGGGCTCGTCGGTGAGCGGACCGTCCAGGTCGGCGTACGGGAGGGTCTCCTCGCCGCCCGTCACGACCACGTGGTGCAGCCGCGGGTTGGCCGCGAGCGCTCCGGCCCGCTCCAGCTCCGCCTCCCGGCCGCCGACCGCCAGGTCGTTGAAGGTGACCGCCAGCAGCCGCTCGCCCGCGCCCGTGCCGTGCCCGAGCACCGTGCCCGGCATTCCGGGCAACCCGGCGGCCAGCAGCGCCAGCGTCCCCGAGGCCGGGCCGCCGGACAGGTCCGCCCCGATCCCCGGCACCGGCATCCCGCGCGCCGCGCGCCGCTCCGCGGGGCCCATCCCCGGCACGGGCCCGGGGTCGATGTCCGCCCCGGGGACGTGCCGAGGCGCGGACAGCCGCGTCCGCACGGCCTCGACGAGCGCGTCCCGCACGGCGTCCACGGCACGGTCGGGGTCGGCCGGAGGAGCGGCGACGGCGAGCGAGGCGACAGGCTCGTACCCGGCGATCTCCCGCGCCCCGGCGCGCAGGATCAGCGCGTGTCCCGGGGGGATCCGCTTCACGCCGTCGTACGGCGTCGAGTCGTGGAGCGCGGCGGGCACGTCGGGGGCGGCCAGCAGCGCGGCGAGATGCCCGAAGTCGAGGTTGGCCTCGACGAGGTCGGCCAGCGGCAGGGCGGCCGTGGCGTAGGCGGTGCCGCCGACCCACGGCGTGTAGAACACCGGCCGCGCGCCCGCGAGATCGCCGCAGACCGTGATCCGCCTGCCGACCTGCACGATCGCGGTGTAGCTGCCCGGCCAGGCGGTCAGATGGCGCAGTGCGCCGCCGCGCGCGGCGAACAGCGCGACGCGCAGCTGCTCGTCGGTGGCGCCGCAGATCCCGAGCACGGCGATGCGGGTGCGCTCGTCGGCCTTCACGACCCGCACCTCGTCGGGTCGCCAGTCGCCCACGGCCCACAGCGGATCGGGGTCGCCCCACAGCAGTTGGGACCCCACGGGGTGCAGCGTCTCACCGTCCTGCCCGGTGGCCCCCGCCGAACCGGCAGCGACGGCTCCCGCGGCGGTGCTGCTCCATCCCACCAACCACCGCATCGCCGCCTCCACAAGCTGTGGACAACCAGTGCACCGTACGAACCGGTTCACCATGCTGCCATGAAGGAAGCGCTCCAGAGGGTGCCCGCGCCGCTCGCGCTCCGCCGAATGCGCCCCGGCGGAGCCGCCCGGCCCGCCCGCGGCACCCCGAACTCCCCTACGCCACAAGGCGTCGAGCCCTGACACCCCACGGCGGGAGAGCCGAGCGCGGGGATGCGGGAAGCGGAGAGAGAAACAAGAGGGAGGAGAAACCCGGGGGAGGAGAGAGGAGAGGAGGCGGAGCGGGGGCGGACGGGGGCGCGCCCGCGGTATCGCTACGCGGGCTTCCGGCCACGAGGCAAGCCACACCAGCGACATGTCGCCCCTACGACTACGACGCGAATGCGCCCCCGATACGCGCCCCAAACACGCCCAACGCGCCCTCAACTGCCGTGGTCGGAGCTCTGGAACCCCGGGATCGAGAGGGTCGCTTTTCGGCCAAATCGCCGACGCGCGAACAGCCTCGAACACGCTCCGTACAGGCCCGGCACCCCGTCGCCCGATCGCGCAGTCCGGGAGACGGAGCACGCCTCCCGGACCGTTCCGCCACCCGCGGGGATGAAGGCGGCGGTGTCCCCCAGCCCACTGGATCCAGTACAGCGGGCCGACCCACGCACCGACCATGGAACCGCTCCCGCGGTGGCCGGAGAAGAGCGCACGGGCGGGCGCACGGCCACACAGCGGGAGCACGCCGCAACTGCCCGTATCTGACCCGCACTTCAGTACGGACCACAATCCCGCCAACCGGAACAATGCCCCTTAACGCTTGGGATGCGGCGAACTACGCTGGGTTTACGAATGCCGCACGGTTATGCCAGCGCGGCAGCCGTCTGTGTCGAGGGGTGGCGCATGTCCAGGGAGCAACGCGGGCCGAACGAAAAACTCGGCGCCGTTCTCGCCCTCGCGGGAATCAGCAACGCAGGCCTCGCGCGGCGCGTCAACGACCTTGGCGCTCAGCGGGGACTGACACTTCGCTATGACAAGACGTCGGTGGCCCGCTGGGTGTCGAAGGGCATGGTGCCCCAGGGTGCGGCCCCGCACCTCATCGCCGCGGCCATCGGCCAGAAGCTCGGCCGCCCGGTGCCGCTCCACGAGATCGGCCTGGCGGACGCCGACCCCGCGCCCGAAGTCGGCCTCGCCTTCCCGCGCGACGTCGGCCAGGCGGTGAAGTCCGCGACGGAGCTGTACCGCCTCGACCTCGCCGGGCGCCGCGCCGGCTCCGGCGGCATCTGGCAGTCGCTCGCCGGATCGTTCGCGGTGAGCGCATACGCAACGCCCGCCTCACGATGGCTGATAACCCCGGCCGACAGTTCGGTCGCGCGTGACGTGGGCCCCGGTGAGGGCTCCGGCGCACCGCTCAAAGTCGGCCACAGCGATGTGCAGAAGCTGCGGGAGGCCGCCGAGGACGCCCGGCGCTGGGACTCCAAGTACGGCGGCGGCGACTGGCGTTCGTCCATGGTCCCCGAGTGCCTGCGGGTGGAGGCGGCACCCCTGCTGCTCGGCTCCTACTCCGACGAGGTCGGCCGGGCCCTGTTCGGTGCCTCCGCCGAACTCACCCGCCTCGCCGGCTGGATGGCCTTCGACACGGGCCAGCAGGAAGCGGCCCAGCGCTACTACATCCAGGCCCTGCGCCTGGCCCGGGCCGCGGCCGACGTCCCGCTCGGCGGCTACGTCCTGGCCTCCATGTCCCTCCAGGCCACCTACCGCGGCTTCGGCGACGAGGGCGTGGACCTCGCCCAGGCCGCCCTGGAACGCAACCGCGGCCTCGCCACGGCCCGCACCATGAGCTTCTTCCGCCTCGTCGAGGCCCGCGCGCACGCACGCGCCGGCGACGCCCAGGCGGCCGGCGGCGCCCTGAAGGCGGCCGAGAGCTGGCTGGAGCGCGCCCGCCCCGGCGACAACGACCCGAGCTGGCTCGGCTTCTACTCCTACGACCGCTTCTGCGCCGACGCGGCCGAGTGCTACCGCGACCTCAAGGCGCCCCGCCAGGTCCGCCGCTTCACGGAGCAGGCGCTGTCCCAGCCGACGGAGGAGTTCGTGCGCTCCCACGGCCTGCGCCTGGTCGTCTCCGCCGTCGCCGAACTGGAGTCGGGCAATCTCGACGCCGCGTGCGAGCAGGGCGTGCGGGCGGTGGAGGTCGCCGGGCGCATCTCGTCGGCCCGCACGACGGAGTACGTGAAGGACCTCCTGCACCGCCTGGAGCCCTACGGCGACGAGCCGCGGGTGGTGGAGCTGCGCGAACGTGCCCGGCCACTGCTGATGACCCCCGCCTAGCCGAGGTGCCGCCCTCTCCGCGTTTGAAGGCACTGTCAGTGGCGCAGTGCACTATCGAGGTGGGAGGTGGCGCCGGTGGGGCTCGCATACGACTGTGACGTGCTGGTGATCGGCGGCGGGATCGTCGGCCTGTCGACGGCGTACGCGATCACACGAGCCGCACCGGGCACCCGTGTCACCGTCCTGGAGAAGGAACCCGGCCCGGCCCGGCACCAGACGGGCCGCAACAGCGGCGTGATCCACAGCGGCATCTACTACCGCCCCGGCTCCCTCAAAGCGCGCTACGCGGTGCGCGGGGCCGCCGAGATGGTCAAGTTCTGCGCCGAGTACGGCATCCCCCACGCGGTCACCGGAAAGCTGATCGTCGCCACCGACCGGGCGGAGCTCCCCCGCCTGCACGCCCTCGTACAGCGCGGCCGGGAGAACGGCATCCCGGTGCGCGAGCTGGGCGCCTCCCAGATCCCGGAGTACGAGCCGGAGGTACGCGGCCTGGCCGCCATACACGTCGGCACGACGGGCGTCTGCGACTTCGTCGCGGTCGCGCGTCAGCTGGCCCACGGCTCCGGCGCGGAGATCCGCTACGGCACCCGGGCGGTCCGCGTCGACCGCCGCCCCGACCGGGGCGTCGCGGTGCTCACGGCCGCGGGGGACGTCGTGCGCGGGCGGGTCCTGGTGAACTGCGCGGGGCTGTACTGCGACGAGATCGCCCGGCTGACCGGGGACGACCCGGACGTCCGCATCGTGCCGTTCCGCGGCGAGTACTACGAGCTGGCCCGGCCGGAGCTGGTGCGCGGCCTGGTCTACCCCGTGCCCGATCCGGCGTTCCCCTTCCTCGGGGTACACCTCACCCGGGGCATCGACGGCGGGGTCCACATCGGGCCCAACGCGGTACCGGCCCTGGCCCGCGAGGGATACGGCCGGGCCACGGTCCGTCCGGGCGAGCTGGCCTCGACCCTGGCCTGGCCGGGCTCCTGGCGGATCGCGCGGCGGCACTGGCGGTACGGGGCGGGGGAGCTGCGCCGGTCCCTGTCCAAGAGCGCCTTCACCGAGGCCGTACGCCGCCTGCTGCCGGGGGTGTCCGAGGACGACCTGGTGCCGGCGGCTGCGGGCGTGCGCGCGCAGGCCGTCCTGCGGGACGGCACGCTGGTCGACGACTTCCTGATCCGCGAGGCCCCTCGGACGGTCCACGTCCTCAACGCCCCGTCCCCCGCGGCCACGGCCTCCCTGCCGATCGGCAGGGAGGTGGCACGCCGGGCGTTGAGCGCCCTGGGAGCGGCACGGCCGGGTGGGCCGCCACAGCAGTAACCGCCGGGACGGCCCGCACCACCCCGTAAAATCGACCTCACTGTGTCTGACTCCGCGAACGCCCCCGAAACCCCCCTCCCCCCCACCCCGGGCGCCACCCACCACACCCGGGCCAAGGGAGAGCCGCGCTTCCCCGACGGGCCGAAGGCCGATCCCGCCGGGTCCCATTTCGAGCGGCGGATCCGGAGTTTCCAGCCGCGGCGCAGCCGCGTCACGGCCGGCCAGGCGGACGCCCTGCAGCGCCTGTGGCCCAAGTGGGGCCTCGACATCGACGGCAGCCGGACCCTCGACCTGCCCGACCTCTTCGGCAACGACAACCCCGTCGTCCTGGAGATCGGCTTCGGCATGGGCGAGGCGACCGCCCAGATGGCCGCCGCCGACCCCGCCACCAACATCCTCGCGGTCGACGTCCACACCCCCGGCCAGGGCAACCTCCTGAACCTCGCCGACCGCAACGGCCTGTCCAACATCCGCGTGGGCAACGGCGACGCGATCATCCTGCTCCGCGAGATGCTGGCCCCGGACTCCCTCGGCGGCCTGCGCGTCTACTTCCCCGACCCCTGGCCGAAGAAGCGGCACCACAAGCGCAGACTGATCCAGCCCGAGTTCCTCTCCCTCGCCGCGACCCGCCTCGCGCCGGGCGCGATCCTGCACTGCGCGACCGACTGGGAGGAGTACGCCGACCAGATGCTCGACGTGCTCACGGCCCACCCCGACTTCGAGAACACGCAGGCGGACGGCGGTTTCGCGCCGCGTCCCGACTTCCGGCCGCTGACCCGTTTCGAGGGCCAGGGACTGGACAAGGGACATGTCGTGAACGACCTCCTCTTCCGCCGCGTACCACACGCGGACCAGTCCCCCGCCGGCGTCTGACCGCACGCACCGCACCACACCGCCCTGGCACCTCTCCCGCCTGCGGACAGCGCCCCTCCGTCGTTAGGGTCAATGCCGTGGCCACCTGCCCCCCACACCCGTCGTACCCCAGCGCTCCCACCGACGGCGCCCCCACCGCCGACCGGCTGCGGCACGCCCACTGGTGGCAGCGCCCCTGGGTGCGCTACGGCGCCCCGACCACGCTGCTCGCGATATCCGGCCTGGTCATCCTCGCCCTGGTCCGCGAGGAGACCGGCACGGAGGGCTTCCTGGTCGGGCTCGGCCTGGCGCTGCTCCCGGTGCCCCTGCTCATCGCCTCGTTCCGCTGGCTGGACCGCGTCGAACCGGGCCCTTGGCGCAACCTGGTGTTCTCCTTCGCCTGGGGCGCCTGCGCGGCGGCGCTGATCGCCATCGTCGCCAACAGCTTCGCCACACGATGGATAGCGACGGCGACCGCCGACCCGTCCAGCGCGGACACCCTCGGCGCGACCGTGATAGCGCCGGTCGTCGAGGAGACGGCCAAGGCGGCGGCCGTCCTGCTGGTCTTCCTCTTCCGCCGCCGGGACTTCACCGGCATCGTCGACGGCGTGGTCATCGCCGGCATCACCGCGACCGGCTTCGCGTTCACCGAGAACATCCTCTACCTGGGCACCGCCTTCGGCACCGACCAGCTCACCGGCGACACCGGCATCGCCTCGGTCACGGCGGCGACCTTCTTCGTCCGCATCATCATGTCGCCGTTCGCGCACCCGCTGTTCACCGTCCTGACCGGCATCGGCTTCGGCGTCGCCGCGCTCTCGGCGGACCGCCAGCACGTCCGCCGCGTGGCCTTCCCGGTCGCCGGACTGCTGCTGGCGATGGGCATGCACGCGATGTGGAACGGCTCGTCGGCGTTCGGCGAGTACGGGTTCTTCGCCGTGTACGCGGCGTTCATGGTGCCGATCTTCGGGCTGCTGACGTGGCTGGTGATCTGGACACGGCAGCGGGAGCTGCGGACCGTGCGGACGGAACTGCCCGCCTACGCGGTGGCCGGCTGGCTGGCCCCGGCCGAGCCGTACGCGCTGGGCTCGATGCGGGCGCGCCGGATCGCCCGCCAGTACGCCCGCCGGCACGCCGGGAAGGCGGCGGCCCGGGAGGTGGCGCGGTACGAGGCGTACGCGACGTCGCTCGCGTTCCTGCGGCACCGGGCCCGCCGCGGCCGGGCCGGGGCCGACTTCGCCGTACGGGAGCTGGAGCTGCTCGCGGAACTGTGGCACCGCCGGGAGGCCGCCCGCCCCGCCCTGGACCACGCGGCCCGGCTCACGGCCCCGCCGGTCCGGGTGACGGCCCCGCCCTGGCCGGTCCCCGGGGCGTACGGCCACGGCCCCGCGCACGCCCAGGCACCCGCCCACGGTCACCAGTCCGGGCACGGACACGGGCACGGATACGCCCCTCAGCCCACGCCCTACCCCGCGTACAACCCGTACAGGTCCTGATCACTCGCGCAGCCGCCGGCCCAGGCGGAGAAGAACCGGCAGCCCTGACGTCGGGGGGTCGTCGTCAGGGCTGCCGGTGCCTCGCGTGGCGCTCGCCGCTTACGGGTTGAGTCCCTTGCCCCGCAGCCAGGCCATCGGGTCGATGCCGCTGCTGGAGCCGGCGGCGTGGACCTCCAGGTGCAGGTGCGCCCCGGTGACGTTGCCGGTCGCGCCGACGCGGCCGATGACGTCGCCCGTGCTGACCTTCTGGCCGACGCTGACGCCGATGGACGACTGGTGGGCGTACCAGATCTCCGTGCCGTCATCGAGGGTGAGGACGGTCTTGTAGCCGTAGGAGCCGTTCCAGCCCGCCTCGGTGATGGTGCCGCTGTGCACCGCCTTGATCGGCGTGCCCGTGGGGGCGGCGAAGTCGAGGCCGGTGTGGTAGCCGGAGGACCAGTAGGCGCCGGCCTGGCCGAAGCTGGAGGTGATGGTGTACGAGGAGGTCGGCAGCGTGTACTGCTTGGCGAGGGCGGCGAGCCGCTCGGCCTCGGCCTTCTTGCGGGCCTCCTCCCCGGCCTTCCGCTTGGCCTCGGCGGCCTTGGCCTTGGCTTCCTTCTCCGCCTTGGCGGCGCCTTCCGCGGCGGCCTTCTCGGCTGCGGCGGCGGCTTCCTCGGCGGCCTTGGTCTCGATCTGGTCCTGCTGGTACTCGACCTGGGCCATGATCCGGGCGCGCAGGGCCTCGCCGGCGCCGGAGGTGCCCTCGTCGGTGTCCGTCGCGACCGTGGCGAGGTCGCTGAGCGGAGTTGCGGAACCTTCGGGGGTGTCGTCGTCCGAGATGAGGGAACCCACCGAGGGAAGGTCCGGCACGGAGATCGACACCGGCGGCTTGCCGGTCTGGGCGCTGGCCATGCCGCCGGCGCCCACGGCGGCTATGACGCCGACGCCCAGGACGGTGGAGCTGCGGGCGAGCCCTCCGCCGCGCTGCTTGGTGACGCGATGCCGGCCACGGACGGGACGGATGGACTCCGCCGTGGGGTTCCATTCCTGGAACGGGCCCTCGTCGGTGCGCTGACCGCCGTAGCCGAAGACTTCGGTGTCGCGCTGTTCCGTCGCGAACGGGGCCACGGGGGCAGGCCGGTTGGACGCCACGTAGGCGTACTCCTTTCCTTCCTTCTCGCCTACCGGGTTAGCTGACGGGTTCGGAGCAGGAAGGTCTCCTACGCGCGTATACCGGCCGTGCTTCCACGGCGGCATCCGCTCGATTCACCCCAAGTGGTGGTTCCCCGGTTCCCTTTCGGGATTCGGCGCGTGCGCACGGAGCCGCCTTCTGTGACGGCTGGGACGACCGCGCTGCGTTATCGAACGTTAATGGAGCCGCGGTGCGGATTCCAGCGCTTCCGCTTGATCATTAACCTTTTTCGCGCGGACGTTCCCGTCATGACCGGCCCAAATCGGGCGAGTTGACCGCCTCCCGTGTGACGTACGGGACTTGACGGTGTGTCAGTTGTTATGCGCAGCGGGAGGGTTCGCTCACCGTGCGTGAGGGGTTCCGTCGGTGGAACGGGAAAAGCACCGAGGGCCGGAACCCTTTCGGATTCCGGCCCTCGGCCTTCAGTAGCGGGGACAGGATTTGAACCTGCGACCTCTGGGTTATGAGCCCAGCGAGCTACCGAGCTGCTCCACCCCGCGTCGTTGTGTCTCCAGTGTACGCCATGCGCAGGACAGCTCGGACCACCCCCGGCGCCGGGCCCTCAGGACAGCAGGTGGCGGTTGGGCGCCTGGGCCCGTTCCGCGTGCTCGGCCAGGACGACGACCTCCGCTCCGGCGGCCGCCAGGACCCCGCTGCCGTCGGCCGCCGCGACGAAGGTGTCCGGCTCGCGCCAGGCGGTGACGACCCGCCGAACGCCCGCGTCGAGGATCAGCCGGGCGCAGGGGGCGGGACGGGAGGCGCGGCGGGCGCACGGCTCCAGGCTGCTGTACACGGTCGCGCCGGCCAGCCGCGGGTCCGCCGGGTCGATCCTGGCCAGGGCGGCCTCCTCGGCGTGCACCACCGGATCGCCGCCCTCGCGGGAGTGGCCCCGGGCCAGTTCCGTGCCGTCGGCGGCGACGACCACCGCCCCCACGCTGAACGCGGTGTCCGAGGGCGGGCAGCGCTCCGCCAGCTCGCAGGCGAGGGCGAGCCAGTGGTGGTCGGCGGCTGCGGGCAGGCCGGCGATGCCGGGGGCGGTCGGGGCGTAGCGCGTCAGGACGACGTCCTCGATCCGCCGCGTCTCCAGCAGCCGGAGCCGGCCGCCCTGGTAGCCGCCGGGCCCGAACAGGCGGGGGGCCCGCGGATCACCCACGAAGAGCGGGGCGAGGACCAGCTGGAGTTCGTCGGCGAGGCCCTGGGTCAGGAGCTGGGTGTGGATCAGGCCGCCGCCCTCGACCATGAGGCGCCGTACGTCCCGGACGTCGTGCAGGTGGGTCAGCAGCCGGCGCCAGTCGAGGTCCGGGCCGAGCGGGACGACGTCGGCGGCGATGCCGAGGGCCCGGGCCCGTTCGGCGCCCCGGTCGGTCGTGTACAGCACCTTGTCGCCCCCGGTGTGCCAGAACCGGGCGTCCGGGTCGAGGTCGCCGGAGCCGCTGACGGTGACCTTGAGCGGGTACTCCGGCCGGCCCGCGGCGGCCCGGGCGGCGCGGCGCGCGGGCGCGTTCACCAGCAGCCGGGGATTGTCGGCGCGGAGGGTGCCGGCGCCGATCAGGATCGCGTCGACGGACGCGCGGACCTCGTCGACCCGGTCGAAGTCGGCCGGGCTGGACAGCAGCAGGCGTTCGGGGCCGGTGTCGTCCAGGTAGCCGTCGAGGGAGACGGCGGCGGACAGCAGGACGTACGGGTGGGACATCGGCGCTCCGCGACGGGTCGGGACGGCGGACGGGACGAGGCTTGGTTCAAGTTTGAAACAAACCTACACTGGCGGCATGACGACTCGCTGGCTCACCCCCGAGGAGCAGCGCGCCTGGCGCGCCTACATCGCCGCCTCGCTGCTCCTGGAGGACGCGATCGACCGGCAGCTCCAGCAGGACGCCGGCATGCCGCACCTTTACTACTCCATCCTGTCCGTCCTGTCGGAGGCTCCGGACCGGCGGCTGCGGATGACGGACCTAGCCGAGCGGCTGAAGATCACCCGCAGCCGGCTGACGTACGCGGTGACGCGGCTGGAGAAGGACGGCATGCTGCGGCGCGAGGCGTGCCGGTACGACAAGCGGGGCAGCGTCGCGGCGCTGACGGACGAGGGTTTCACCGTGCTGGAGCGGGCGGCGCCCGGGCACGTCGAAACCGTGCGGAGCTTCCTGTTCGACCGGCTCAGCGCCGAGCAGGTGGGCCAGCTGGCGGAGATCTCCACGGCGATCGCGCAGGGGCTCCAGGAGGAGGGGGCGCGGCCGGTGGCCGACGACGTGCCGTGGCGGCGGAGGTCGTCGACGGCCTGTTCGTGACGCACCTCACACACGGCCGCGATCTCATTGCTTCAAATTTAAAGCAAGAGTAGGGTTCCGGCCGTGGATCTGCTTCAAATCTGAAGCAGTCCGGCAGACGGCTGTGCAGCCGAACAGGAACGGAACCCGGAGGCCCCGCGCGCCCGACACCCCCAGCGTCCTCGCCACCCCCCGCTCCCGCGTCCGGGTCCCCCTGCGTTTCCACGACGGCTACGAGGCCGACGCCGAGCTCGTCACCTTCCACGGCCTGGCCGACGGTCAGGAGCACGTGGCCGTCGTCCTGGGCGAGCCGGGCCCGGTCCCGCTGGTGCGGCTGCACTCCGAGTGCCTGACCGGGGACGTGTTCGGCTCGGCCCGCTGCGACTGCGGCCCGCAACTGCGCGAGGCGGTCGAGTCGATCGCCGAGCGCGGCGGCGTGCTCCTCTACCTCCGCCAGGAGGGCCGGGGCATCGGGCTCTACAACAAGCTGGACGCGTACGCCCTGCAGGACCAGGGCCTCGACACGTACGAGGCGAACGCGGCGCTGGGACTGCCCGAGGACGCCCGCGACTACACGGCCGCGGCGCAGATGCTGCGCGCCCTCGGCATCGGCGAGCTGGACCTGCTCTCCAACAACCCGGACAAGGCAGCCCAGTTGCGTGCCCTGGGCATCGACGTCCGCGACCGGATCCCCACGGGCGTGTTCACCACCGCGCACAACGTCCGCTACCTGCGCGCCAAGGTCCTCCAGACGCAGCACACGCTGCCGCTCGCGGCCCTGACGGAGCTGAGCGCCGGCTGAGCGACGGGCCGGGCCGGGCCGGGCCGGAGCCGAACGGGACGGCTTGCCCTCCGGTTCATCGGGTACAGCCTTTGCATGAGGGCGACCTCTGCCGTACCCGGAGCTTATGGAAAGTGACCGTTTCGTGACCGATCTCGACGGCCCCGGTTCTCACCGGGCGAAGGGACCGGGCGATGACCCGGAGGCCGTCGCGGCACAGATCACCGAGGCCGTGGAGAACCTGACGGCCCTGTGGTCGGTCGCCGCCCAGGACGCGTCCCTGCGGCTGTCCGCGCACCAGCTGCGGGCGTTGCACACGCTGCAGGCGGCTCCCGGCCTGAATCTCACGGCCCTGGCCGACCGGCTCGACATCGGCCTGCCCACGGCCAGCCGCCTGTGCGACCGCCTGGCGGCGGCCGGTCTCCTCGAACGCGCCCCGCACCCCGGCACCCGCCGCGCGGTGCAACTGCGGCTCACCGCTCACGGCCGGCACGTCCTGCGGGACGTGGCAGCCCGCCGCGCACAGGCCCTGACCGCGGCGCTGGAGACGATGGAACCGCCGGAACGGGCCGCGCTCAGCCGGGGACTGCGCTCGTTCCTGGCCGCCCGGCGGACCGCGGCACCGCGAGCGGACGGAACCGGCGGGCCGGAAGGGACACACGGCGCGCGCGGCACTCACGGACACGGACACGGATGAGCTCGTGGGACGTGCCGCCACCGGCACGTCCCACGAGCTCATCCGGAACCCGGGGTCTCAGGGGACCCGGAGCGTCACCCCGTCGCCAGCATCCCCGACCGCAGGCGGGCCACCGTGCGGGAGAGCAGCCGGGACACGTGCATCTGGGAGATGCCGAGCCGGGCGCCGATCTCCGCCTGGGTCAGCTCCTCGACGAAACGCAGGTGGAGGATGAGGCGCTGGCGCTCGTCGAGCTCGGCGACCAGCGGCGCGAGGGCGTGGAAGTCCTCCACCAGTTCCAGCGCCGGGTCCTCCCCGCCGATGAACTCCGACAACTTCGTGTCGCTCTCCTCCACGTCACCGCTGATCGTGGCGTCGAGCGAGGAGGACATGTAGCCGTTGGCCGCGATCTGCGCCTCGACGACCTCCTCCTCGGACAGGTTCATCAGCGCGGCGAGCTCGCCGACCTTGGGCGCGCGGCCCAGCCGGGACGCCAGCTCCTCGGTGGCCTTGGCCAGTTCGGTGCGGGCCTCCTGCAGCCGGCGCGGCACGTGCACCGCCCAGGAGGTGTCCCGGAAGAAGCGCTTGATCTCGCCGACGATGTACGGCACGGCGAAACTGGTGAACTGCACCTCGCGGGAGACCTCGAACCGGTCGATCGCCTTGATCAGCCCGATCACGCCGACCTGGACGACGTCCTCCATCGACTGGCCGCCCGAGCGGAACCGGCGGGCCGCGAAGCGCACCAGCGACATGTTCATCTCGATGAGCGTGTTGCGCGCGTACTGGTATTCGGGCGTGCCCTCCTCCAGCACCGCGAGGCGGTCGAGAAACTGTCCCGTCAGCTCGCGCGCGTCCTGCGGAGGGATCTTCTGCGGCTCCGCGATCTGCGGCAGCTCCTCGCCTGCGTAGGTGGCGGAATCCGTCGTCGTGCCGATGCGCGTGGTCGCGGTCACGGGCCCTCCCTCGTAGTTCCGGCCCGCTCCGATCCCCCGACAGGCCACCTCCACCGCCGCTACCCGCCCTCGCCCCGCTCATGCCCCCCTCCGGCCGTGTCGAGACGTAGACCACAGTCGGCGCAGGTCGGGGCGGTGTCGGGGTACCCGCACGACAGCTGTGTCGGTGCGAGCGGGAGGCGGGCGGTGCGGTGCGGCGGAAGAGACCGAGGGGCACGTGGAACGGACAGTTGTCGTTTGACAACTATAGTCGTGGAGCAACAAAGTAGCCGTGCCGAGCAGGCCACGGGAAGGGCCCGGACGGGACGGCCCGGTGCCGCGGCGGGCAGTTCAGGCAGTCCGGGTTCCGGACGCACGGGAGTCGTCGGAGTCGTCGTGTATCTGGGCCGCCGCCGCGTCGCAGAACGCCTCCAGACCCTGCAGCAGCGCGGCCCGCTGGGCGGCGGGCATCTGGTCGAGCACCGCGCGCAGCGCCTCCTCCCGGCGTACGCGCAGATCGGCCAGGAAGGCACGGCCCCGGCTGCTGAGCCGCAGGCGCAGCTCGCGCCGGTCCACCGGGCTCGCCACGCGTTCGACGAACCCGGCCGCCTGCAGCCGGTCGCACAGCCGGCTGGTCGAGGGCGGGGTGGACGCGAGGGAGTCGGCGAGGGTGCGCAGGTTGATGCCCTCGTGGTGTTCGAGGATGAGCAGCACCCGCAGCTGGGACGCGGACGCGGGCGCCGTCGAGGCCCGGCCCCACAGGACTTCCAGCAACTCCGCGGCCGTGGAGGTCACGCGGGCGACCTCTGCGGGCTCAGGGCGGGGTCGGAGGGAAGTCACAGTCACACTCTCGCAGGCACCGGGATGGCCGCCAGCGTACTAGGCGCGCGGGAAACCGGCAGGGACGACGGACCCGGCGTGCGCCCGCCCGTCCCCCCGCCGGGCGCACGCCCGGGAGCCCACCCTCCGATACCCGGGCCCTCGCCCGCGGGCCCTTCTTCCCCCTGAGACCCGTCGACGCGGCCGGAATCCGCCGGCGTCCGACCAAGGAATGGTGTAGCAACCCCGTGAACGCGATCGAGAACAGATTCGTGGCCGCCGAGCGCGCCCTGCGCACGGCGGCTCCCCACCAACTGCTGGACGCGGTCCGTCGTGTACTGACCGATCAGTACGCGGCGGACTCCGTCGAGCTTTTCCTCGCCGACTACGGACTGACCGTGCTGCAGCCGGTCTCCGTCCTGCCGCACACCGACCAGCCGGTGCCGGTGCACAGCAGCCCGGCCGGCCGGGCCTTCGGCGCGCAGGAGCCGTACGTGGAGACCCTCCCGGACGACCGCGTCCGCGCGCATCTGCCGGTCACCGTGCGCGGCGACCGGCTCGGCGTGCTGACGGTGACCCTGCCGGGCGGCCGGCACGCCGAGGGCGACCTGGCCGAACTGGCGGAGATCGCCGAGGTGCTGGGGCACGAGGTGGTCGTGGCCGAGCGGGACACCGACCTCTACCTCCAGGCCCGTCGCCGGGACCGGCTCACCCTGGCCGCCGAGATGCAGTGGCAGCTGCTGCCGGGCCGCTCCTGCGCCCGCCCCGAGTACGAGCTGGGCGCCCAGCTGGAACCCGCGTACGCGATCTTCGGCGACAACTTCGACTGGTCCGCCTCGGCCGACCGGCTCAGCCTCTACGTCACCAACGGCATGGGCGAGGGCATAGAGGCCTCCCTGCTGACCAACCTGGCGATCAACGCCCTGCGCAACGCCCGCCGGGCCGGGCTCTCCCTCGCCGACCAGGCGGCCCTGGCCGACCAGGCGGTGTACGCCCACTACCGGGGCCGCTGCTACCTGTCGGTGCTCATGCTCGACATCGACCTGGCCACCGGGCAGGTGCGGGCCGTGGACGCCGGGTCGCCACGCCTGCTGCGGCTGCGGGCCGGGACGGTCGAGCGGATGGACTTCGACGCCCAGCTGCCGCTCGGCATGTTCGAGGAGACCGACTACGTGGCCCAGGAGTTCCGGGTGGAGCCGGGCGACCGGCTGATCTTCGTCAGCGACGGCGTGTACGACGTCGCCTCCCCGGGCGGCGAGACCTACGGCGACGCCGCCCTGGCCCGGGCGATCCAGTCGACCCGGCTGCTCCCGGCCGCCGAGGTGCCCCGGGCCATCCTGCGCGAACTGACCGGGCACCGCGGCGAGGGGGTCGCGGACGACGACGCGCTGGTGGTGTGCCTCGACTGGCGTGGCCGTTGAGTGAACGGGGAAAGCGCAGGTCGAGGGCGTCCGCAGCAAGGTGTTTGGTGGTGCCGTAGGTCGGCACTAATGTTTGTCATACGGCAAGTAACGGACTGAGGCGCCGGAGCGATCTCGGTCCGGCCCGCGCAAGGGAGCGATGCACGTGTCGGTGTCGGAGGAGCACGGGGAACAGCAGCCGGCCGCACACCAGGTGAGCGCCTTTCTCGAACGGCGCCGTGAGCAGATCGCCCAGCGCTGGGCCGACGCCGCGCTGTTCCGCACGGTGTTCACCGTCTCGCGGGACGAGGCGGTCGAGGCGGGCCGGGCGGTGGCCGCGGCACTGGCCGCGGTGGCGGCCTCCGGCCGGCTGGAGGACATCCGGGCGTCCGGCTTCGAGGCGATCCGCGACCAGCTGGGGCGGATGGCCGCCTCCCGCGCCCGGACGGGAGCCGACCCGGACGGGGTGGCACGCGAGGTGGCCGCCCTGCGCGAGCCGGTGACCGAACTGCTGCGCGCCGAGTTCGACGACCCGAACAGCCCCCAGGCCCTGGAATGCGTCGTCGCGCTCACCCTCCTGATGGGCACCCTGCGCCTGGTCGTGCTGGAGACCACCGTCAGCGCGGGTGAGGAGGTGATCGCCCGCCAGCGGGAGCAGCTGCACGAGGTGGCCACCCCGGTCATCAAGCTCTGGGACAGCACGGTCGCCGTCCCGCTCATCGGCACCCTGGACAGCGCGCGCAGCCAGGTCGTCATGGAGAGCCTGCTGGACGCGATCGTCGCCGAACGCGCCCGCTACGCCATCCTCGACATCACCGGCGTGCCCACGGTCGACTCGCTGGTCGCGCAGCACCTGATGAAGACGGTGGCCGCGGCACGGCTGATGGGCGCCGAATGCATCGTCTCCGGCATCCGGCCCGCCATCGCGCAGACCATCGTCCATCTCGGCATCGACCTCGGCACGGTGCTCACCCGCGCCAGCCTGGCCGACGCCCTCGCCTACGCGCTCGGCCGGCAGGGCGTCGAGATCGCGCCGCTGCGGGCGGCCGGCCCGGCGGCGGACGCGGGCGCGCGGTGACCGGCGCCGCGGGGTCCCCGGCGGCCGGGGCCGCAGGCGGGTACGGCTACACGGTGCCCGTCCTCCGGCTGGGCGACATCCTGCTGGTCACCCTCCAGGGGGAGCTGCACGACGGCATGGCCGAGCAGCTCCAGCACGACATCACCGACCGGATCGCGCACTCCCGGGTGACCGGCGTGGTCATCGACATCTCCGGCGTGGACATCGTCGACTCGTTCCTGGGCCGGGTCCTCGCCGAGATCGCCGCCGCGGCCGAACTGCTGGCCGCGCGGACGGTGCTGGCCGGCATGCGCCCCGCGGTGGCGATCACCCTGGTCGAACTGGGGCTCACCCTGCCCGGGCTGCGGACCGCCCTGGACGTCGAACGCGCCATGGAACTGCTGGCCGGGGACGCGCGCCACGGGGAGGGGAGTCCTTGATGACCGCTTCCCGCCATGCCGCCCCGGCCACCCTGCCGATCGGCTCGGACGCCGACCTGGCCTGGGTACGGCAGCAGGTGCGGCAGGCCGCCGCCGAGCTCGGCTTCGGGCTGGTGCAGCAGACCAAGCTGGTCACCGCCGCCAGCGAGCTGGCCCGCAACACCCTCGTCCACGGCGGCGGCGGGCATGTGGAGATCACCCCGCTGCGCACCGCGCAGGCGCAGGGCCTCCGGCTGGCCTTCGTCGACGCCGGGCCCGGCATCCGCGACCTCGACCAGGCCATGACCGACGGCTACACCAGCGGCGGCGGCCTCGGCCTCGGCCTGAGCGGGTCCAAGCGGCTGGTCCAGGAGTTCGAGGTGGACAGCACGCCCGGTGAGGGGACCACCGTCACCATCACCGCCTGGGCGACCGTCGTACCGCCGACCCGTCCGGGGCCGTGATGAGCAGGGTCTGGGACGTGCCGGTGGCCGACTCGACCCGGGTGCGGGACGTGCGGGTGGCGGCCGAGGAGGCCAGTGCCTGCGCGGGCCTGCCCCCGCACCGCACCGCGACCGCCGCGCTCGTGGCGACGGAGCTGGCGACGAACCTGCTGCGGCACGCGGACGACGGGCACGTGATCATCAACCTGGTCGAGAGCGCGCAGGACCGGCGGACCGCCGTGCAGCTGCTGTCGCTGGACCACGGCCCGGGCATCCCGGACGTCGCCCAGGCGATGCGCGACGGCTACAGCACCGCCGCCACCCTGGGCGCGGGCCTCGGCACCTGCCGGCGCATAGCCAACGCCTTCGACCTGCACAGCGCCCCCGGCCGGGGCACCGTCGCCATGGCCCGGATCGACCACGAGGCCGCCGTCCGGGGCGCGACCCCACCGCACCCGCGGGCCGGCGGCGTCAACGTCCCGCTCGGCCGGGCCGAGCACTCCGGCGACGCCTGGGGCCGGGTCGCCGCGGGCGACCGGCTGACCCTGCTGCTCGCCGACGGCCTCGGCCACGGCGCCAAGGCCGCCGAGGCCTCCACGACCGCCGTGGCCGAACTGCCGGGCGTGGCGGACCGTACCCCCGCCGAGATCCTGCGGCACCTGGGCCGGGCGCTGCGGCCCACCCGGGGCGCGGCCGTCGCCGTCGCCCAGGTCGACTGCCGTTCCGGCCGGCTGCACTTCGCCGGCATCGGCAACATCGGTGCCCGTCTGCGCACCGGCGACGGCTGGAGGCCGCTGCTGTCCCATCCCGGCATCGTGGGCGCCCAGGCCCCCGCGACCGTGCCCGTGCGGCAGGAACCCTGGCACGACGACAGCCTGCTCGTCCTGCACAGCGACGGCATGCCCGGCCGCTGGGTACCGCCCGACGACGCCGTCCTCCTGCGGTGCGATCCGGCCGTGGTGGCGGCGGTGCTCCTGCGGGACGCGGGGAGCGCGGCCCGGCCGGCGGGGGACGACACGTGCGTGGTGGTGCTGGGCGGCGGCGCGGGCGCCTGAGGCCCGGCCTCCGCCGCTACGGGACGGTCCGCGCGGTGCGCAGCGGGCCGGAGGGCGGACGCAGCATCTGCCCCGCCGCCAGCTCCCGGTAGACGGGACTCCCGGCGAGCAGTTCCTGGTGGGTGCCGCAGGCGCTGGTGCGCCCCTCCTCCAGCACCACGATCCGGTCGGCGTGCTGCACGGTGGACAGCCGGTGCGCGATCACCAGCAGGGCGCACTCCTTCGCCACGTCCGCCATCACCCGGGCGAGCGCGGTCTCGTTGATGGCGTCCAGGTGGGAGGTCGGCTCGTCGAGCAGCAGCAGCCGGGGACGGGCCAGCAGGGCGCGGGCCAGGGCGACGCGCTGGCGCTCCCCGCCCGAGAGGGTGGCGCCGCGCTCGCCGAGCATGCCGGACAGGCCGCCGGGCAGCCGGCGTACGACGTCGTCGAGCCGGGCGAGTTCCACGACGCGTCGCACCTCGGCCTCGGTGGCACCGGGCACGGCGTAGGTGATGTTGTCCCGGAGCGTTCCGTGCACGACATGGGTGTTCTGGTCGACGACGGCGATCCGGGCCCGGCACGCCGCGCGGGTCAGTTCGCCGGCGGGCCGCCCGTCGAAGAGGAGCGTCCCGGAGTCCGGTTCGTAGAACCTGGCCACCAGGGCGAACACCGTGCTCTTCCCGGCGCCAGACCGGCCGACCAGGGCGGTCTGGCTGCGGTGCGGGACGGTGAGGGTGACACCCCGCAGCACCGGCCGGCCGGGGTCGTAGCCGAAGGTGACGTCACGCAGGGCGAGCACCGGTTCCTCCCCGCGCGGCGCGGCCGGAGCGGCGGGCCCGCGGGCGGGTCCGGCGGGTTGCGTGCATCCGGTGGCTCCGGTGACGGTGAGGTTCGTGGGCCCGGTGGGGTCTTTGGGTCCAGGGTCTTTGGGTCCGGCGGGCTTTATGGGCCCTGTGGGGTCCTCGGGTCCGGTGGGCTCCATGGGCAGGGCCAGTGCCTGCTCGACGCGCGTGTAGGCGCCCATGCCCCGCTGGATCAGGCCGACCGCGCGGAAGACCGACGACAGGGGCAGGACCAGGTAGGAGGCGTAGAGCAGAAAGGCGACCAGGTCGCCGAGGGAGCCGGCGTGACCGCCGACGCGCAGGCCGCCGATCACCAGGACGATCAGGAACGAGCCCTGGACGGCCAGTTCGACGGCCGGGCTCATCACCGACGCGAGCCGGGCGGTCCGCACGCCCGCGCCGTACGCCGCCTCGACCCGCTCACCGATGCGCCCGGCCTCGCGCTCCTCCGCGCGGTGCACCCGCACCATCGGCAGGGCGCCCAGCGCGCGCTCCAGGTCGGCGGCGATCGCGCCGACGGCGCCCTGCATCCGCTCGGAGGCGGCCCGGATGCCCTTCAGCAGGGACGCCACGACCAGGGCCGCGACCGCGACCGTCGCCGCGACCAGGAGCAGCAGCAGGGCGTCGAGCCACAGCATCAGGGCGATCGCGCCGGCCGCGACGAGGGCCCCGGTCACCAGGTCGACCAGGGCCTGGGAGACCACTTCCCGCAGGACGGTGGTGTCGACGGTCACCCGGGAGATCAGATCACCGGTGCGGTGCCGGTCGTACTCCCGCATCTCCAGCCGCAGCAGCCGTGCCACCAGGCCGTGCCGCAGCTGCCGTACGACGCCCTCGCCCATGCGCTCCAGGACGAAACGCCCCACCGCGCCGGTCGCCGCCTCGGCCACGAACAGGCCGGCCAGGAGCAGCAGCAGGGCCCACGGCACCCGGCCGCCGCCGCTGAGGTCCACGGCCTGCCGGGCGACGAGGGGCTGGGCCAGCCCCAGCGCGGAACCGGCCAGGGTGAGGACCACGGCGACGGCGACGGCCGACCGGTGACCGGCGGTCAGCCCGTACAGGGTGCGGACGGCGGCCCGGGTGGAGCGGTCCGGCCCCGACCGGTGGTCCTCCACCGTGCCCGGCCCGCTCCCGGCACGGTGTTCCTCCGCCGCGGGGTCGCTCATCGGGCCGTGCGGCGGGCGGCGGGGACGGAGATGAGCCGGGCGAAGTAGTCGTCCGGCACGCCCTCGTCCACGGGACGGCCGTCCGCCTCGATCCAGGCGTGCGCGGTGAAGGGCGGGACGACGCGCACGCCGGTGCACCAGGTCGGCCAGGTGCCGCCCAGGCGGCACAGCAGGACGGCGCCCAGGGACCGGGGCAGGCAGCCCTTCGGGCCGGCACAGCGCAGGCTGACCGCGCACAGGGCGTTGCGCGCGTTCAGGGCCTGCGCGGCGGTGGCCGGGACGGCTCCGCGACGCAGGACGGCGAGGACGGCCCGGATCCTGCGCGGGGGCAGCAGCGACAGCGCGAGGGCGGGGAGCAGCACCAGCCGGGCGGCCAGGCGCCGGGTGAACGGCACTCCGGTGGGACGTTCCAGGGCGCTGGGTGTCGTCATCGGACCAGCCCCGATTCCCTCAGCTCCCGTACCAGCGACGCCACGTCCTGCTCCGCGCGGGCCCGGTCGATGTCGAACCGCGCGACGAGCGCGTCGGCCGCCGCGGTCTCGTCGCCGCCTGCCAGGAGGGTGGTGACCACCAGGGTGGCGGTGGGGTTGAGTTCCCAGTAGTCGCCGCTGCGCTCGTCCAGCAGGACGGTGCCGTAGGCGGTCTCCGCGGTGGAGACGTCGGGGTCGAACCGCAAGGCCATCGTGCGGCTGCCTTTCTCTCGGAGGGCGCTCACAGGGCGGGGGTGCGGGACAGTCCGCGAAGCCAGACCTCGGCGGCGATGGTCGAGTAGAGGATGGCGTCGCGCAGCCCGGGTGTGGCCGGGCGCCGGGCGAGGCGGCGCAGCGCGTCACCGTCGACCAGGCCGAGTGCTTCGAGCCGGGAGTCCTCCCACAGCGCGTGCAGGTCGGCGCGGTGTCTGCGCAGGCCCTCGGCGGCGTCCATGGAGGCGGCGGCCTTGTTGGCGCGCCGCAGGCACGTCTCCGGCACGAGGCCCCGCATCGCGGCGGTGAGCAGGGGCTTGTACTGCCAGGGGGAGACGCGTTCGGCCGGGCGGACGGCGAGGCAGGTCTCGATGACCCGGTCGTCCAGGAACGGCGAGGCCATCGGCACCCCCGCCCGGGCGGCCATGCGGTCCCACTGGCGGATGATGCGGGTGCAGGAGCGGATCTGCTCCAGGTCGGCGTGCATCCCGCGGTCCGGGTGCAGCGGTGTGGCCGTCCCGGCCGCTTCGAGCAGTGCCCGGCGCACGGCCCGTTCGGCGTCGGGGGTGACCCAGTCGAAGAGGCGCGGTGGCATGCCCCAGCCGAGGCTGGTGGTGACGTTCGCCGCGCCGGGAGCGCGCAGCCGCCCCGCCGCGTCGGCGAGCCACCTGCCGTACGGGCGGGAGTCGGCCAGGGCCCTGGCCGTGTCGCCCAGGGGCCACTGCCACAGCGCCCGGAAGCCGCGCAGCTGCCGCAGCGCGAACAGCGGCCGGGTGCGGGCCAGCCGGTGGTAGTACGCCTCGGAGCACCAGGCCACGTGATCGCCGCCGATGCCGGTCAGGTGCAGCCTGCTGCCCCGCTCGGCCATGGCGGGCAGATGGTGCAGGACCCGGGAGCGGTCCATGACGCCGATGGTGGGTTCGTCCAGCAGGTCGTCGATGGAGAGCAGGTCCTCGTAGACCAGCGGCGAGGCGTCGGCGTCCCACACCACGTGCTCGACGTCCGGCAGGTGCCCGGCGGCCCGCTCGGCCCAGTGCAGGTCGGTGTCGGCCGGGTCGCGGCCGGGCCAGGTGCTGGCCACCACGCGGGCGGCGGAGCGGTCGGCCAGGAAACACAGCGAGGTCGAGTCCAGGCCGCCGGAGAGGTCGCAGCTGACCACGCCGCCCGCGCGGGTCCGGGCGTCGACGGCGGCGACGAGGGCCTCGCGGACCGGCTCGGTGCCCTCGGCGAGCGTGCGGACCGGCTCGGGTGGCGTCCACCAGCGCACGTGCCGGGCACTGCGCCCGTCCGGGCCCAGGTACAGCGCGTCCTGCGGGGGCACGGCGGTGACCTCACGCCACAGCGACGTCTCGGACAGGGGGTAGGGAGCGGGCCACAGCAGCCGTACCGCCAGCCGCTCGGCGTCCGGTTCGGCACCGAGCGCGTGGGCGAGCACGTCGGCGCGGGTGGCGGCCACCCGTACGCCGTCCACGGTGGCGTGGAAGACGAGCCGGAGCCCGGAGGCGGTGCCCTGCACCCGCAGCCGGCCGTCGAGGGCGGCGGCGAGGTGGAAGCTGCCGGGCAGGGAACGGGCCAGGGCGGCGGCGTCGGCGGGATCGCGCAGCCGCTCCGCGTACCGGCGCAGCCGCGCGGCGTCGACCGGGCAGCAGCCGACGACGGCCAGGGCGGCGCTGCCGGCCCGGGCGGTGACGATCTCCTCGTCGGCCCACCGGCCGACCAGCCAGGGCCGGCCGGAGGGGTGGGGCAGGATGCGGGTCCCGGGGTGGGCGAAGGAGCGGGCCACGGCGGCCGCGTCCTCCCGGTCGGTGAAGACCGTGAAGTGCGCGTCGCCGCGGCCCGTCCCCGCACTCGCGTGCAGTTCCTTCATGACGTCGGGTCAGTGACCGTCGCTCGTCAGTTCTTGCTGAGGATCAGCCGGTCGTTGCCGGAGCGCTGCAGGAGACCCGTCTTCTTGCGGAAGGTCCCGAGCCGGACGAGGGTCGGGGCTTCGTACGCCTTCTTCATGATCTCTCCTCGTGTGCGGTGGTTGCGACCGCTGTTGCGGGCGCTGCACCCAGCTATCTGCACAACCGGCACACGGGGCAAGACCGTGAGAGACCGTCAGATGATATGAAAAGCGCGAGATGGCTGGAACGCGACCCCACGGCAGACGGACATCGTCCGACGTCGTACGACGGACGACCGACCTGCCGCCGGATCTGCAGAAACGCTCCGACGTGCGCGCCGAGGGCGGAGAACCGGCCACTTCCCGGCGCACGGCACCGCGTCTCCGGGAGGGAGGCTCCCGGCGCACGAGCGCACACCCGCGTGCTCTTTCCGCGCTTCGGACCGAGACCCGCGCAACGCGAAGGCCCCGGGTCGGATGCACTCCGACCCGGGGCCGAACGGTAGGCCCTGTGGGACTCGAACCCACAACCAATGGATTAAAAGTCCACTGCTCTGCCAATTGAGCTAAGGGCCCGGGCGATGTTGCCCCCACGAGCATAGCCGGACGACGCCGCGTCTCCGATCGGGTATCGGGGTCCCGGCCGCGCCGGAGGGGGAATCGGCGCCGTAACGGCCGAGCGCCGCGGCCCCTGGAGGGCCGCGGCGCTCGTCACGCGGGGAGGTCAGCCGTTGCGCTTCCAGCGCGGCTTGTCCTCGCGGCGGCCGAAGGACCCGCCGCCACGGTGGTCGTCACGACGGCCGTACGGGCGGTCGTGGCCCGGGCGGTCGTGGCCCGGGCGGTCGTGGCCGCCGGAGCGGAAGCCCGGGCGGTCGTCCCGGCGGTCGCGGTTGAAGGGACGGTCGCTGCCCCGGTGCCCACCGCGCTCGTCCCGGCGGAAGCCGCCGCGGTCGCGGTCGCGGTTGAAGCCGCCGCGGTCGTCGCGACGCTCGAAGGAACGCCCGCCACGGTCGTCACGGCGCTCGAAGGAACGGCCACCGCGGTCGCCCCGGTCGTCACGGCGGAAGCCGCCGCGCTCACCGCGGTCGCCCCGGTCCGCCCGGTCGTCCCGGCGGAAGCCGCCACGGTCGTCACGGCGCTCGAAGGAACGCCCGCCGCGGTCGCGGTCACGGTCACGGTTGAAGCCGCCACGGTCGTCGCGACGCTCGAAGGAACGCCCGCCACGGTCGTCACGGCGCTCGAAGGAACGGCCACCGCGGTCGCCGCGGTCGTCCCGGCGCTCGAAGGAACGGTCCCGGTCGAAGGAACGGTCGCGGTCGGCGTACCGGTCACGCCCGCCGCGCTCCTCGCGCCGCTCCCGGCGCTCGTAGGGCGCGGAGGCCTCGGCACGGTCCTCACGCTCGACGTCCTTGGCGGTCGGCTGCTCCGGCACCGACACCTCGACGGCGGCGGACACCTCGGCGGCCTCCCCGGCGACGACCGCCTGGGGCTCCTCGCCCCGCTCGCGCGCGGCCCGCGCCAGCAGCCGGTCGGCCTCCTCGCGCAGCTCGCTCGCACGCCGCTGCGCCCGCTCCAGCTCCTTGGTGAGCTGGGCGACCTCGCGCTCGGCCTGCTGCGCGGCGTTGCCCACGGACTCGGCCTGGACCTCGGTCATGGACCGGGCGCCGGTGATCTCGGCGACCTCCGGGTCGAAGGCGCCGGCGCCCTGGATGATGTGGCGCGTGGCGTCGACGCCCGCGTCCTCCATCAGCCGGAAGATCTGCCGCCGCTGGTGCGGCAGGGAGAGGGAGACGACCGTGCCGGTCCGGCCGGCCCGCGCCGTGCGGCCCGCGCGGTGCAGGTAGTCCTTGTGGTCGCCGGCCGGGTCCACGTTCAGCACCAGGTCGATGCCGTCGACGTGGATGCCGCGCGCGGCAACGTCGGTGGCGACGAGCACGTTGACGTACCCGTCCTTGAAGTCGGCCAGGGTCCGCGTGCGCGCGCCCTGGGTCATGCCGCCGTGCAGCGCGTCGGCCTTCACACCGGAGTCGCGCAGCTGCTCGGCGACCCGGTCGGCGCCCAGCTGGGTGCGGACGAAGATGATGGTGCGGCCCTTGCGGGAGGCGATCGCGGCGGTGACCGGCGCCTTGTCCTTGGGCTTCACGATCAGGATGTGGTGCGACATGGTCGTCACGGCGCCCTGCGCGGCGTCGACCTCGTGGCTGACCGGGTTGTTCAGGTACCGGTCGACCAGGGTCTTGATCTCGTTCTCCATGGTCGCGGAGAACAGCATCCGCTGGCCGCCCGCCGGAACCTGGTCCAGCAGCTCGGTGACCTCGGGCATGAAGCCCAGGTCGGACATCTGGTCGGCCTCGTCGAGGACCGCGATCTGCACGTTCTCCAGGGAGCAGGCGCCGCGGTTGATGATGTCGCGCAGCCGGCCCGGGGTGGCGACCAGGACGTCGACGCCCTTCTCCAGGGCGTAGATCTGGTTGCCCATGGACGTACCGCCGCAGACGACCTTCATCTTCAGGCCGAGGACGTCGCCGTAGGGCTGGAGCGCGTCGGCGACCTGCATGGCGAGCTCGCGCGTCGGGGTCAGGATGACGGCGCGCGGCTTGTGCTTCTCGGTGCGGCCGCCGGCGAGCTGCGCCAGGGCCGGCAGACCGAACGACAGGGTCTTGCCGGAGCCGGTGCGGCCGCGGCCGAGGATGTCCTTGCCGGCCAGGGCGTCCGGGATGGTCGCGGCCTGGATCGGGAAGGGGGTGGTCACGCCGTTCTGCGCGAGCTTGCGCACGACGCCCTCGGGCAGACCGAGGTCCGCGAAGGTGACCTCGGGGGCGGTGTCGGGGGTGGTGTCGGCTGCCTCGTTCTCGGGCACGACGACGTGATCAGTACTGGCGATGGACATGCGAATGCGAAACCTTCCGGAGTCTCGTCGGCACGCGCCCGTCAACTCCGTGATTCGCGATTCGCAATACGACCGCCTCAATGCGGTCCACCACGGCAAGGGAGAGTACGCGCCACACGGCGCGCTCTGCGGTGGCGCCGGGCAAGATGGGATCAAACGATCTGCCACCATACGCAGTCCGGGCCGCGTTGCGCAAACCGGACCGAGCGGGTGACAGCGGAAAGCACCCCGTCGCAGCCGGAGCGCTTCCGTACGGCCTCAACCACCGGCCCCCCGTATATGTTCCCCGCCCGGACCCCGCGCAGGGTCGGGACCCGGTGAGCCCGGTCACTACGCCGGCGCCCCCGCCTCCGGGGCCGGTTCCCGCTGGGCCAGCTGGGGAGCGGGCGGCTCGTGGGCCGAGGACGACGGCTCCGGCGTCGGCTCCGGGGACGCCGTCGGCTCCTGCGTCGTCGGGGTCGGCTCCGGCTCGGTCGTCCGGGTGGGCGTCGGCTGGGCCGGCGGCCTCACCGTCGGCCTGGTGGTCTTCCCCGGCTTGCCGCCCCCGGGCGCGGACGCGCTCGCGTCCGGCGTCGGCGACGCCTCGGGCTGCGCCGACTCCCCCGGCCCGCCGCGCTCGCCCTTCTTCCCCTTCTTGCCCTTGCCGCGTCCGCGCTCCCCGTCGGCCGCCGCGGCCCCGAACCCACCGGCGCCGCCCGAGACGGTCGAGCCGCCGCCGGACGCTTCGCCGCCCCGCTGCCCGGCGGAGTGAGACGGCTTGGCACGCCCGCCCGCGTCGTCGTCGCCCACGCTCATACAGCCGGCGGCAGCGGCGACGGCCACGACGGTGGCGGCCAGGCGGACGGGTACGTACAAGGGGCGCACGGGGCCACCTCCGGGAGGGGTGATGGAGTCAACACCATCAACTCCCGCCGCCCACAAGAGGACACGCGCCCCGTATTCACAACCCGCTCAGCCGTAGCCCAGGGCGTGAAGGCGCTCGTCGTCGATGCCGAAGTGGTGCGCGATCTCGTGCACCACGGTGATCTCCGTCTCGGCGACGACGTCCTCCCGCGACTCGCACATCCGCAGGGTCGGGTTCCGGTAGATGGTGATCCGGTCCGGCAGCACCCCGGCGTACCACTCGCCCCGGTCGGTCAGCGGCGTCCCCTCGTACAGCCCGAGCAGCTCGGGATCGTCGGCGGGTGGTTCGTCCTCGACGAACACCGCGACGTTGTCCATCAGCCGTGTCAGCTCCGGCGGGATCCGGTCCAGCGCCTCGGCGACCAGTTCCTCGAACTCCTCGCGCGTCATCTCCAGCACAGGCCCATTGTCGGCCACGGCACCTCCTCACGAGAGCCTCCCGGCGCCGCATATCCGGCTCCGGACTTGGGCATACGGGACCAATGGCCCGCGTCCCCGCCGCAGTCCGGAGTGTCCTGAACCCGATCCGCAGGGGCCCGCGCGCCCTGGCCCGCCTCTACCGCTCCCGCCAGGCGCCCACCACGATCGAACTCGTACCGCAGCCGCACCCCTGGACCCGCGCGGTGGGACTCGTGACCGTCGTCCTGGTCGGCGCCTGGCTCGGCCTGCTGGTCGTGGGCAACGTCCGGGTCCCGGTCGGCCCCATGAACACGACGATGACGCTGCGCCCGTCCTTCACCGGCGGGACGAAGATCAACATCTCGCCGCTGGGCGCCCTGGAACTGGACAGCCACATCGCCCCCGTCCGCCTGGACGTCAACGTCGACCAGCTCGACCCGGACCGCTCCCAGGCGCTGGTCGACCACCCCGAGCGGCTCTCCGGCCTCCAGGACGAGGTCGCCGAGGACGTCGGCCGCGGCACCCTCGGCCTGGCCGTGCGCTCCGGCGTCGCGGTCGTCGCGGGCGCCACGGCCCTCGGCCTCGCGGTCTACCGCCGCCCGCGCCGCGCGATGGCGGCCGGCGGCCTGGCCCTCACCCTCCTCGCCGCCTCGGGCGGCACGGCGTACGCCACCTGGCGCCCGGACTCGGTCCTGGAGCCCAGGTTCTCCGGACTGCTCACCTCCGCCCCCTCCCTGGTCGGCAACGCGCGCAGCATCGTCACGGAATTCGACGTCTACCAGAAGGAGTTGGCCCGCCTGGTCACCAACGTGACCAAGCTCTACGACGCCACCTCGACGCTCCCCGCGTACGCGCCCGACCCCTCCACGATCCGGGTCCTGCACGTCTCCGACATCCACCTCAACCCGGCGAGCTGGAAGATCATCGCCTCGCTGGTGGAGCAGTACAAGGTCGACGTGATCGTCGACTCGGGCGACACGATGGACCACGGCACAGCCGCCGAGAACGGCTTCCTCGACCCCGTCGAGGACCTGGGCGCCCCCTACGTCTGGGTCCGCGGCAACCACGACTCGATGATCACCCAGCGGTACCTGGAGGGTATGAAGAACGTCCACGTCCTGGACGACGGCCGGGCGAAGACGATCAGGGGCCTGCGCTTCGCGGGCATCGGCGACCCGCAGTTCACCCCCGACCGCTCCAAGAGCGCCGGCGCCGAGCAGTCCCAGGAGCTCGCGGGCGCCCGCCTGGCCACGGCCCTGCGCGACCAGCGCGCCGCGGGCACCCCGGTGGACGTCGCCATCGCCCACGAGCCGTCCGCGGCCCGCGAGGTCGACGGCGAGGTCCCGCTCGTCCTGGCCGGTCACCTCCACCACGACGAGATGGAGGTCCTGAAGTACGGCACCCGGCTGCGCATCGAGGGCTCCACGGGCGGCAGCGGCCTGCGCGCCATCGAGGGCAGGCATCCCGACCCGATCGAGGCGTCGATCCTCTACTTCGACCGGGACACCCGCCACCTCCAGGCCTGGGACGAGATCGAGCTGGGCGGCCTCGGCCTCACGACGGCCGAGGTCAGCCGCCACCTCCCGGAGGAGAACCAACCCGGCGCCGAACCGTCCCCGAGCAGCTCCCCGGAGGGCTCGCCCTCCCCCTCCTCCTAAACCGTTTTGGCGATAGCTCCCGCCATCCCATATGCTTCTCACGTCCCCGACGCGCTGAGAAGCGCCCAGGCGGGCCGATAGCCCTCATCGTCTAGCGGCCTAGGACGCCGCCCTTTCAAGGCGGTAGCACGGGTTCGAATCCCGTTGGGGGCACGCACCACCCTGTGCGACACTGTCGTACGAAGCTTGGTCCTGTGGAGCAGTTTGGAGTGCTCGCCACCCTGTCAAGGTGGAGGCCGCGGGTTCAAATCCCGTCAGGACCGCTGAGGTTTCACGTGAAACCTCGTGGCTGGGTAGCTCAGTTGGTACGAGCGTCCGCCTGAAAAGCGGAAGGTCGCCGGTTCGACCCCGGCCCCAGCCACCGCAGCCCTCACCAGGGCTTGAGCCCCTCTCCGGGATTCCGGAGAGGGGCTCTTTCGTATCGGCCTGACGGACATGCCCTTGGTCTCCGGACGTCTCCGTGCGGTGCGCGCGGAGCCCAGTGACGAAGGTCCGCCGACCGGCGCTGAGACGGTTGGGACGCATCTCCTGTCCCGCCCGTACCGGTTCCTCAGGGGGGACTCGTTGAGCACGTCACCGTCCGGCGGCCGTCACAGACGCCGGATCCGCATCGCCCTGCCCATCGCCGCCGCCGGTCTCGCCGCGGCCGTCGCCGCCACCGTGATGACCTCGTCCGCCGGTGCGGCCACCGCCCTGCCGGCCCCGGCCGTCGAGCCGGTCATCGACTCGCCCTCGTCCTCCGCGCTGGAGAAGCGCATCGCCGGTGCCCTCGCCGGCGACGGCAGCGCGGGCCGGACGACCGAGAAGTCGCCGCTGAGCTCCGGTACGGCTCCGTCGGACATCGACCCGAAGATCATCGGCGGTACGGAGACCACTCTGAGCTCGGCCCCGTGGATGGCCCAGCTCTGGTACCACGACGACAGGAGCACCCCCGAGACCGGCGACGACATCAGCTTCTTCTGCGGTGGCGCGGTCGTGGCACCGACGAAGATCCTGACCGCCGCCCACTGTCTGCGCAACGACAACAGGGACTACGACTGGCGGGCCCACGGCGCCGTCGTCACCGGTACGGCCCAGCTGCCCACCACCGACTCCACCGGCGCGACCGACCTGCACGGCGGCCAGGCCACGGCGGTGCAGCGCCAGTGGTGGCAGTGGGGCTACGACCCGGTGGACCGGGAGGTGGGGAAGTACGAGAGCGACCTCGGCATGCTCACCCTGGCCGTCCCGGTCAAGGCGACGCCGATCCGCATGGTCACCCACGGCGACACCGCCTCGTACGCCGCCGGCACCCAGGCCAGGCTCTACGGCTGGGGCCGCACCTCCTCCGCCGCCCAGGACCTGTCCCAGACCCTGCGGACGGCCACGCTGACCCTGCGCTCCGACAGCACCTGCTCCGGCGTCTACGACACGGCCTTCGTCCCGGGGCGCATGGTCTGCGCCGGCACCCAGAGCGGGACCGACACCGGCACGACCGCGGCCTGCAACGGCGACTCCGGCGGCCCGCTCGTCGTCGGCGGCCGGATCGCCGGAGTGGTCTCCTGGGGCGTGAAGGACTGCGTGACGCAGGGCCACTACAGCGTCTTCACCCGGATGAGCGCCTACGCCGGCTCCGCCTACCGGCAGATCGACGACACGAACCTGAGCACCTTCAACGGCAGGCCCGACGGCAAGGCCGACCTCTTCGTCCGGAACTCCTCCACGAAGACCGGCTACGAGAAGGACTCCAGCGGCACCTCGTTCGGCACCCGCGCCTCCTGGGGCAACTGGAGCGCGGCCAACCTGATCCTCCAGACCGACCTCGACCGGGACGGCTACCAGGACCTGATCTTCCGGGTCGGCTCCACCGGTGACGTGTACTGGAAGCACTACGTGCTCAACAGCGCCCGCAGCGGCGGCTCCTGGACCGACACGAAGATCGCCACCGGCTGGAAGACGCGCACCCGGATCATCGCGCCGGGCGACGTCACGGGCGACTACCTGCCCGACCTGCTGTCGGTCGACTCCAGCGGGGTCCTGTGGACCTACCCCGGCAAGGGCAACGGCACCTTCGGCTCCCGCTTCTCGGTGCGCACCGGCTGGAACCAGTACAACTCCGTGCGCGGCCACGGCGACCTCACCGGCGACGGCCGGGCCGACCTGCTCGCCCGCCAGTCCGGCAGCGGCGACCTGTACCTGTACAAGGGCACCGGCAAGACCGGCTCGGAGGCCTTCTCCGCCCGGATCAAGGTGCGCAGCGCCTGGACCGGCTATAACGCCTTCGACGCGGTCGGCGACGTCAACGGCGACGGCAACGCCGACTTCCTGGCCCGCACCCCCGGCGGCACGCTCTACCTCTACCAGGGCACGGGCAAGGCGACGAGCGAGATCTTCGCTCCCCGGGTCTCGGTCGGCACCGGCTTCCAGCAGTACGACATCTGGGGCTGAACCGCCGGTCCCGGGCGCCGAACGGGCGGGGCGCGGCACCGCTCCCCGCCCCGGGCCAAAAGCGTTAGCCACGAATTTCCCGGGGATGAGATCCTGGAATCCGTATGTCTACGCACTCCGCCCCCGCCCTCGGCGCCCTCGCCCCCCGCCTGACCGAGCTGTCCCTGCGCGACGCGCAGCGGCTCGGGCGCAGGCTCGAAGGTGCGCGCAAGATCCGCAAACCGGAGGCACGGGCCGCCGTGCTCGCCGAGATCGAGGCGGAGATCGCCAGGGGCGAGGAGCGGATGGCCCGCCGCCGGGCCCGGGTGCCCGAGGTCACCTACCCCGAGCAGCTGCCGGTCAGCCAGAAGAAGGACGACATCGCGGCGGCGATCCGCGATCACCAGGTCGTGATCGTCGCGGGCGAGACCGGCTCCGGCAAGACCACGCAGATCCCGAAGATCTGCATGGAGCTGGGCCGGGGTGTGCGCGGCATGATCGGGCACACCCAGCCGCGCCGGATCGCCGCCCGCACCGTCGCCGAGCGCGTCGCCGAGGAGCTGAACACTCCGCTCGGCGAGACCGTCGGCTGGAAGGTCCGCTTCACCGACCAGGTCGACCCCGAGGCCACCTTCGTCAAACTGATGACGGACGGCATCCTGCTCGCCGAGATCCAGACCGACCGCGAGCTGCGCGCCTACGACACAATCATCATCGACGAGGCCCACGAGCGGTCCCTCAACATCGACTTCCTGCTCGGCTACCTCGCCCAGCTGCTGCCCAGGCGCCCCGACCTCAAGGTCGTCATCACCTCCGCGACGATCGACCCCGAGCGCTTCTCACGGCACTTCGGCGACGCCCCGATCATCGAGGTCAGCGGCCGTACGTATCCGGTGGAGGTGCGCTACCGCCCCCTGCTGGAGGAGGACGGCGACGACGCC
Organism: Streptomyces sp. NPDC015242; assembly: GCF_043079125.1. NCBI lineage: Bacteria > Bacillati > Actinomycetota > Actinomycetes > Kitasatosporales > Streptomycetaceae > Streptomyces > Streptomyces sp. NPDC015242. Next base: position 45,741 of record NZ_JBIBUF010000004.1, read on the forward strand.
GACCGGGACCAGATCACCGCGATCATCGACGCCGTGGAGGAACTCCAGAAGGAGGGCCAGGGCGACATCCTGGTCTTCCTCTCCGGCGAGCGGGAGATCCGCGACACGGCCGACGCCCTGGCCAAGAAGAACTACCGCTTCACGGAGATCCTGCCGCTGTACGCCCGGCTCTCCCACGCCGAGCAGCACCGCGTCTTCCAGCCGCACACCGGCCGCAGGATCGTTCTGGCCACGAACGTGGCCGAGACGTCCCTGACCGTCCCGGGCATCAAGTACGTCATCGACCCCGGCTTCGCCCGCATCTCGCGTTACAGCCACCGCACCAAGGTCCAGCGCCTGCCCATCGAGCCGGTCTCGCAGGCCAGCGCCAACCAGCGCAAGGGCCGCTGCGGCCGTACCTCCGACGGCATCTGCATCCGCCTCTACAGCGAGGACGACTTCGACGCCCGTCCGGAGTTCACGGACGCGGAGATCCTCCGGACGAACCTCGCCTCCGTCATCCTGCAGATGACCGCGGCCGGTCTCGGCGACATCGACAAGTTCCCCTTCATCGACCCGCCGGACCACCGCAACATCCGCGACGGCGTACAGCTCCTCCAGGAGCTGGGCGCCCTCGACCCGGCGCAGAAAGACCCACGCAAGCGGCTCACCGACACCGGCCGCAAGCTCGCCCAGCTGCCCGTCGACCCGCGCCTGGCCCGCATGGTCCTGGAGGCGGACAAGAACGGCTGCGTGCGCGAGGTCATGGTCATAGCCGCCGCGCTGTCCATCCAGGACCCGCGCGAACGCCCCGCCGACAAGCAGACCCAGGCCGACCAGCAGCACGCCCGCTTCCGGGACGAGACCAGCGACTTCCTGGCCTACCTCAACCTCTGGCGCTATCTGCGCGAGCAGCAGAAGGAACGCGGCTCGTCCTCGTTCCGCCGGATGTGCAAGCAGGAGTACCTCAACTTCCTTCGCATCCGTGAATGGCAGGACATCTACACGCAGTTGCGCACGGTCGCCAAGCAGATGGGCATCCACCTCAACGAGGACGACGCCCCCGCCGACCGCATCCACGTCTCCCTCCTCGCCGGCCTGCTGTCCCACGTCGGCATGAAGGACGTGAAGGACGGCGCGAAGAACGAGTACCTGGGCGCCCGCAACGCCAAGTTCGCGATCTTCCCCGGCTCGGCCCTGTTCAAGAAGCCGCCGCGGTTCGTGATGTCCGCCGAACTCGTCGAGACGTCCCGGCTGTGGGCCCGGGTCAACGCGAAGATCGAGCCGGAGTGGGTCGAACCCCTCGCCCAGCACCTGATCAAGCGCACCTACAGCGAGCCGCACTGGGAGAAGGACCAGGCGGCCGTGATGGCGTACGAGAAGGTCACGCTGTACGGCGTGCCGATCGTGGCGCAGCGCAAGGTCAACTACGGCCGGATCGACCCGGAGACCAGCCGCGAACTGTTCATCCGCAACGCGCTCGTCGAGGGCGACTGGCGCACGCACCACAAGTTCTTCTCCGACAACCGCCGCCTGCTCACCGAGGTCGAGGAGCTGGAGCACCGCGCCCGGCGCCGGGACATCCTCGTCGACGACGAGACGCTGTTCGACTTCTACGACCGGCGCATCCCCGAACACGTCGTCTCCGGCGCGCACTTCGACTCCTGGTGGAAGCGCAAGCGGCACGAGCAGCCCGACTTCCTCGACTTCGAGCGCGAGATGCTCATCAACGAGAAGGCGGGCGAGGTCACCAAGGCCGACTACCCGGACTCGTGGCGGCAGGGCAACCTCAAGTTCCGCGTCACCTACCAGTTCGAGCCCGGCGCGGACGCCGACGGCGTGACCGTCCACATCCCCCTCCAGGTCCTCAACCAGGTCACGGACGAGGGCTTCGACTGGCAGATCCCGGGCCTGAGGGAGGAGCTGGTCACGGAGCTGATCCGCTCCCTGCCCAAGCCGATCCGCCGCAACTACGTGCCCGCGCCCAACTTCGCGAAGGCGTTCCTGGACCGGGCGGTGCCCCTCCAGGAGCCCCTCACCACCACCATGGCCCGCGAACTGCGGCTCATGGTCGGGGTCCCCTTCGACGCCGAGGACTTCGACTGGGACAAGGTCCCCGAGCACCTGAAGATCACGTTCCGGATCGTCGACGAGCGGCGCCGCAAGCTGGCCGAGGACAAGGACCTGGAAGCGCTCAAGCTCCGGCTGAAGCCGAAGGCGCGCAAGGCCCTCTCACAGGCGGCGGCGGCGACGGCCGAACGCCGGGGCGGCGAGTCCCTGGAACGCCAGGGCCTCACCGACTGGACGATCGGCACGCTCACGCCCGTCTTCGAGACGCGCAGGGCCGGCCAGCCGGTCAAGGCGTACCCGGCGCTGGTCGACGACGGCGACACGGTCTCGGTCCGCCTCTTCGACACCGAGGCCGAGCAGGCCGAGGCCATGTGGAAGGGCACCCGCCGCCTCATCCTGCGCAACATCCCGGTGAACCCGGCGAAGTTCGCCTCCGACAAGCTGACCAACGCGCAGAAGCTCGCGCTGTCCTCGAACCCGCACGGCTCGGTCCAGGCACTCTTCGACGACTGCGCGATGGCGGCGGCGGACAAGCTCATCGGGGACTTCGGCGGGCCGGCGTGGGACGAGGAGTCGTACCGGAAGCTGTACGACAAGGTGCGCGCCGAGATCGTCGACACGACCGTCCGCACGGTGGGCCAGGTGCAGCAGGTGCTGGCCGCCTGGCAGGCCTGTGAGCGCCGTCTGAAGGCCGTACGCAGCCCGGCGCTGCTGCCGAACCTCCAGGACGTCCGGGCGCAGCTGGACGCCCTCGTGAAGCCCGGCTTCGTCACCGAGGCCGGCGTGCGCAGGATGCCGGACCTGATGCGCTACCTGGTCGCGGCCGACCGGCGCCTGCAGCAGATGCCGACGAACGTCCAGCGCGACACCACGCGCATGGAGAAGGTCAAGGAGATGCAGGACGAGTACGCCTGGCTCCTGGAGCAGATGCCGCAGGGCCGGCCGGTGCCGCAGCAGGTCCTGGACGTCCGCTGGATGCTGGAGGAGCTCCGGGTCAGCTACTTCGCCCACGCGCTCGGCACGGCCTACCCGATCTCCGACAAGCGGATCGTGAAGGCGATCGACGCGCTGGCGCCGTGATCGCCCGCGCACGCTGGGTGAGTTCGACCCGGGGCTCACCCTCCTGTACAGTCTCTTCTCGCAGCGCAACGCACGAAAAGCGCGGCGAAACCTGGTCCTGTGGAGCAGTTTGGAGTGCTCGCCACCCTGTCAAGGTGGAGGCCGCGGGTTCAAATCCCGTCAGGACCGCAGCAAGAGCCCGGATCTTCGGATCCGGGCTTTTTCGTATGCCCTGCGGGGCCTGCCGGCCGACAGCCGGCGCCCGCACGGCTCCGTGCGCCCCCACGCGCCGTCTTGACGCCCCCTCATTCGCTCGGTACCCCAGAACCAGGGCCGTTCCCCGTACGGCCCGTGGAGGTGGCGTATGGCGGCATCGGCCAGGCACGAGACGCGGGCCCTGCTGCGCGCGCACTTGGCGGCCGCGTCGTCTTACCGGCATCTCACCCGGCACTGCCCGATCTGCCACCACCTGCTGAGGCTGGCGATGGAGTCCGCGCCGCGCGCGGCCCAGGAGGGCGGTCCGCCCCGGGACGAGGTCGTCGAGGACGAGAGCCCCGCACCCGCGTGAGCCTGCCTCAACACCCGCCCGCACAAGGGGAGCTGGAGCCGGAGGCTCCTCTACCGCACCGGCGGCGGGGCTAACAAGCCGCTCGGTATGTGACGGGTGTCACCGCATGAGTTTTGCGAAGTACGGTACTTACCCGCCTCCTACAAAGGGTCAATTTAATATGTGCAATTGCACCTTGTCCGAGGTGCCGCACACAGCTGATCCGACACCCCTCCCCAGACTCCGACAAGCCCGCTCACAGCAGGTCCGGCAGCCGGTGCCCGGCGCACAAAAAAGATCGCGCTGGACCCGGCGGAGTCCAGCGCGACCGACGACGCACCCTGTTACATGCCCGGAAAGCTCTCTCTGGCTCGGGCGTGGGGCCTGTTGGGGCAGGACCCCGCGTCGCTTGGAGCTGTGGGTCCGGACGTCACGGCCAGTTGGGGGACGGACCGATCTGTCCGGTATTCAGTTGTTCAGGCCTCGCTGCGCTGCTGCGGAATGCCCGCGAGCAGAGCGCGGACCTCAGCCTCGCGGTAACGCCGATGCCCGCCGAGCGTGCGGATCGACGTGAGCTTGCCGGCCTTCGCCCACCGCGTGACCGTCTTGGGGTCGACGCGGAACATGGTGGCGACCTCAGCCGGGGTCAGCAGCGGCTCGGCATCAGGGGTGCGAGCGGTCATGAGCGGCCTCCTCGGGAGAACCGAACCTTCTCGGTTCTTTCCTCTAAATTCTGCACCTTGACCCGCGTTGCCCGAAATGGCGGACGCGAGTCGAGTCGGTTATAGGACGAACGGCTTGTCCTCGGCACTACAACTACACCATCTGTCCAGCCGCGTCGGCCAAACCGATGGAATTGCCCCTCCAGGTGCCCATCAGCGACGGAAGCCGATGGACCATGCCATAGCGGACAGTCACGCCGCTGTGACGATCAGTCACAGCGGCGATCAGGAGTCACGAGACCCCCCAAAGCGTGCAATGCTGAGATTCCCCCCATAGTGCAGCACTACGGGACGGAAGGAGCCCTCCCCGGACTCCTTGTCCTATTTTGGCATGAGGAGGGGCAAGGGGCGCAAGGGCCTCGTACGTGTAGTCCGTCACGCTTGGCCCACTTGAGAGGTACGCCCGGATCGGGCCCTACGTCCCTTGTTGACGAAGCCTCAGGAGAAGCACCGCCCGCTCCAGGAACTCGGTGCGAGGACGAAACCCCAAATCGGGCGGTTCGTCAAACGTCAGTTCGTGACCGACCACGAGCGGTCCGTGCGGACCGCGAGGTCAGGGGTCAGTTGGCCGACCGCAGATCCCGTACCGAACGCCACCGCTCCACGAGCCGGGCGTACGCCTCCCCGGCGGCCGCGCCGTCGCCCCGGCTCAGCGCGGCGATGCCCTCGGCCACGTCGGCGGCCGAGTGGTCGTCCTCCAGCGTCCCGGCCGGCACGGCGTGCACCAGGCCGCCGTAGTCGAGCTCCACGAGCGAGCGCGGGTGGAACTCCTCCAGCCAGCGCCCGACGTCCACCAGGCCGTCGATCAGCGGGCCCTCGTCCATGGCCTCCCGCAGCGCGCGCAGGCCCCGGGCCACCCGCCGCCGGGCCTGGACCATGGGGGTGCGGTAGCGCAGCACGGGCGGGCCGTCCCCGCCGTCACCCTTGGCGTACTCGCGCTCCTCGTCGGAGACCAGCACGAACCAGCTGATCGGCACCTGCCAGGTCGCGGTGCGGATCCACGGCCGGGCGTCCGGGTTGATCGTCAGCCAGCGCTCGTAGTCCTGGGCGGCCTGGCGGCGCAGGACGGGCGGCAGGACGGCGTCCAGCACCGGCGGCGGGAGCTCCTCCGAGAGCTCCTCCAGGGCCAGCCAGCCGCGCAGCCGGGTGCGCCAGGGGCAGACGCAGACGACCCCGTCCACGTCGAGCACGAAGGCGTCCTCGCTCTCGTGCACCGGCACCAGGACCGGCGGGACGGGCGCCAAATCGGCCAGGGCGCCGCGCAGTTCGTCCTGGTACGAGGGGCGGTCGGGGCGGCGGGCGTAGCGGGCCCAGTGGCCGCGCTCCGGTTCCGGGAAGGCGGCCAGGGGTTCGTACACGCGCAAGTAGCTCGCGTAGGGGACGATCACCGAGGACACCTTGGGCACGCCTGCTCCCTCCCCCGCGCACCGCCGTGAAAACCTGCGGGCCCCACTCGCGATGGACGGGAAATCCCTTCAAATCGTCGCACGGGTGTACTCCGGTCGGAGGTGATCCTGAGCACGGGGCGGCCGACGGGCCCACCAGGCTCTAATCTCGTGCTCAACAGTCCCCGCCACCCGCACGGGGCCTGCTTCCACCCGCCGCAACTTACTCAGGAGTCACCACAGTGACCGACGTAACCGGCGCACCTGCTGATGTCCTGCACACCCTGTTCCACTCGGACCAGGGAGGCCATGAGCAAGTCGTGCTCTGCCAGGACCGCGCGAGCGGCCTCAAGGCCGTCATCGCCCTCCACTCCACCGCCCTGGGCCCCGCGCTCGGCGGTACGCGCTTCTACCCCTACGCGAACGAGGCCGAGGCCGTCGCCGACGCGCTGAACCTCGCCCGCGGCATGTCGTACAAGAACGCCATGGCCGGTCTGGACCACGGCGGCGGCAAGGCCGTGATCATCGGCGACCCGGAGCGGATCAAGACCGAGGAGCTGCTGCTGGCCTACGGCCGGTTCGTGGCCTCGCTCGGCGGCCGGTACGTCACCGCCTGCGACGTCGGCACCTACGTGGCCGACATGGACGTCGTCGCCCGGGAGTGCCGCTGGACGACCGGCCGCTCCCCGGAGAACGGCGGCGCCGGGGACTCCTCCGTCCTCACCGCGTTCGGCGTCTACCAGGGCATGCGGGCCTCCGCCCAGCACCTGTGGGGCGACCCCTCGCTGCGCGCGAAGCGGGTCGGCATCGCCGGCGTCGGCAAGGTCGGCCACCACCTGGTGGAGCACCTGGTCAAGGAGGGCGCCGAGGTCTTCGTCACGGACGTGCGCGAGGACGCCGTCCGGCGGATCACCGAACGGCACCGGGACGTCATGGCCGTGCAGGACACCGACGAGCTGATCCGCATCGACGGTCTGGGCATCTACGCCCCCTGCGCGCTGGGCGGGGCGCTGGACGACGACACCGTGCCGGTGCTGACCGCCGAGGTGGTCTGCGGGGCCGCCAACAACCAGCTCGCCCACCCGGGCGTGGAGAAGGACCTCGCTGACCGCGGGATCCTCTACGCCCCGGACTACGTGGTGAACGCCGGCGGCGTCATCCAGGTCGCCGACGAACTGCACGGCTTCGACTTCGAGCGGTGCAAGGCCAAGGCGGCCGGGATCTTCGACACCACGCTCGCCATATTCGCACGTGCGAAGGAAGACGGTATTCCGCCGGCCGCCGCGGCCGACCGGATCGCCGAGCAGCGGATGCAGGACGCGGCCGCGGCACGCCGGGCGCTCTGACCCCGGCCGGGACGCCGCGGGTCGCACATTTGGCCGGTACCCGCCGGTGGGCAGTTAGAGAGAACTCTCACTTCTCCCGGCGGGTCGACCGCCGATAAGTGGTTAAAATCGCGGTTGACCAGCGAGGACGGGGCGCCTCGAAGGTCCTGGGCGCGGGCACGTCATGCGGGCGACGTACCGTATGGGCGTGGGCTCAGGTACCGTGGAAGCCCTACGGACCGGTCTCTCTGCGGAGAGTCCGTGCCGGACCATGAACGCGTGTCAAGACTCTGGGGCCGTCGAGCCCCGTCGTTGAGGGGGTCGAGCCATGGGGCGCGGCCGGGCCAAGGCCAAGCAGACGAAGGTCGCCCGCCAGCTGAAGTACAACAGCGGTGGGACTGACCTCTCACGCCTGGCCGAGGAGCTGGGTGCATCGCCTTCGAATCCGCAGCCGCCTAACGGCGAGCCGTTCGAAGACGATGATGACGACGACCTGTACGCACGGTACGCCGACCTCTACGAGGACGACGACGACGGGGACGACCAGTCCTCGCAACATCGTCGCGGCGCTTGACCTTGCACTGAGCAGCAACCCGGTCGGTGACTCCGGTCACCGACCGGGTTCTGTGCTGCGTGCGGGGTGACGACCGTGTCTCAGCCGGCGTAGTCACCGATCAGGGCGGCACCCGTGGGGTGCTCGCCCCGTTCCGTGATCTCTCCCGCGACCCAGGCGTCCACGCCACGGTCGGCGAGGGTCGCCAGGGCCACCTCGGTGGACTCCTGGGGCACGATCGCGATCATGCCCACGCCCATGTTCAGGGTCTTCTCGAGCTCCAGCCGCTCGACGCTGCCCGTCCGGCCGACCAGATCGAAGATCGGCGCGGGGGTCCAGGTGGAGCGGTCGACGATCGCGTGCAGCCCGTCGGGGATGACCCGGGCGAGGTTGGCCGCGAGTCCGCCGCCGGTGACATGGCTGAAGGCGTGCACCTCGGTGGTGCGCATCAGGGCCAGGCAGTCCAGCGAGTAGATCTTCGTCGGCTCCAGCAGCTCCTCGCCGAGCGTGCGGCCGAGCTCCTCGATGTGCGCGTCCAGGGCGAGGCCCGCCTGGTTCAGCAGGACGTGCCGGACGAGGGAGTACCCGTTCGAGTGAAGACCGGAGGACGCCATGGCGATCACCGCGTCACCCGTCCGGATGCGATCCGCGCCGAGCAGCCGGTCGGCCTCCACGACGCCCGTACCGGCGCCGGCGACGTCGAAGTCGTCCTCGCCCAGCAGGCCCGGGTGCTCGGCCGTCTCGCCGCCGACCAGGGCGCAGCCGGCCAGGACACAGCCCTCGGCGATGCCCTTGACGATCGCGGCGACCCGCTCGGGGTGGACCTTGCCGACGCAGATGTAGTCGGTCATGAACAGCGGCTCGGCGCCGCAGACCACGATGTCGTCCATGACCATCGCGACCAGGTCGTGGCCGATGGTGTCGTAGACGCCCAGCTGGCGGGCGATGTCGACCTTGGTGCCGACGCCGTCCGTGGCGGAGGCGAGCAGGGGGCGCTCGTAGTCCTTCAGGGCGGAGGCGTCGAAGAGACCGGCGAAGCCGCCGAGGCCGCCGAGGACCTCGGGGCGCTGGGCCTTCTTCACCCACTCCTTCATCAGTTCGACGGCACGGTCGCCGGCTTCGATGTCGACGCCCGCGGCTGCGTAGCTGGCGCCGCCTTCGGCAATGGGTTTCTCGGACATGGCTAAAGAGAACCTTCGTGTCGTACGGCGGGGATGACGGGCCGTCTAGGGACGGCGGATCGCGTCGGCGGCGGCCGTGGCGGCCGGGCCGGCGGCCAGCTCCGTCTCCAGCAGCTGCTTGCCGAGCAGCTCGGGGTCCGGGAGCTCCATCGGGTACTCGCCGTCGAAGCAGGCGCGGCACAGGTTCGGCTTGGCGATGGTGGTCGCCTCGATCATGCCGTCGATGGAGATGTAGGCCAGGGAGTCGGCGCCCAGCGAGGTGCCGATCTCGTCGATCGTCATGCCGTTGGCGATGAGCTCGGCGCGGGTCGCGAAGTCGATGCCGAAGAAGCAGGGCCACTTCACGGGCGGCGAGGAGATCCGGATGTGGACCTCGGCGGCGCCGGCCTCGCGGAGCATGCGGACCAGGGCCCGCTGGGTGTTGCCGCGCACGATCGAGTCGTCGACGACGACCAGGCGCTTGCCCTTGATGACTTCCTTCAGCGGGTTCAGCTTCAGGCGGATGCCCAGCTGGCGGATGGTCTGCGAGGGCTGGATGAAGGTCCGGCCGACGTAGGCGTTCTTGACCAGGCCGGCGCCGAACGGGATGCCGGAGGCCTCCGCGTAGCCGATGGCGGCGGGGGTGCCCGACTCCGGGGTCGCTATGACCAGGTCGGCCTCGACCGGGGCCTCCTTCGCCAGCTTGCGGCCCATCTCCACGCGGGAGAGGTACACGTTCCGGCCGGCGATGTCGGTGTCCGGGCGGGCCAGGTACACGTACTCGAAGACGCAGCCCTTGGGCTTCGCTTCCGCGAATCGGGAGGTGCGCAGGCCGTTCTCGTCGATGGCGACGAACTCGCCCGGCTCGATCTCGCGGACGTAGGAGGCGCCGCAGATGTCCAGGGCGGCGGACTCGGAGGCGACGACCCAGCCGCGCTCCAGGCGGCCGAGGACCAGCGGGCGGATGCCCTGCGGGTCGCGGGCCGCGTACAGGGTGTGCTCGTCCATGAAGACGAGGGAGAAGGCGCCCCGGACCTGCGGGAGGACGCTGTGGGCGGCCTCCTCGATGGTCAGCGGCTTGCCGTCCTCGTCCGTCTGGGCCGCGAGGAGCGCGGTGAGCAGGTCGGTGTCGTTGGTCGCCGCGACGCGCGGGGTCCGCCCGCCCTCCTGCTTGGGCAGGTCGGCGACCATCTCGGCGAGCTGGGCGGTGTTGACGAGGTTGCCGTTGTGGCCGAGCGCGATGGAGCCGTGCCCGGTGGCACGGAACGTCGGCTGGGCGTTCTCCCAGACGGAGGCACCGGTGGTCGAGTAGCGGGCGTGTCCGACCGCGATGTGACCCTGGAGCGAACCGAGGGAGGTCTCGTCGAAGACTTGCGAGACCAGGCCCATGTCCTTGAAGACGAGGATCTGTGAGCCGTTGCTGACCGCGATTCCCGCGGATTCCTGGCCTCGATGCTGGAGGGCGTAGAGCCCGAAGTACGTGAGCTTGGCGACCTCTTCGCCCGGAGCCCAGACACCGAAGACGCCACAAGCGTCCTGGGGGCCCTTCTCACCGGGGAGCAGGTCGTGGTTGAGTCGTCCGTCACCACGTGGCACGCCACCGAGTGTAGGCGAGGTCGACCGTTGGTCCGAATTGGGGATACCGGACTTTCCGGTGGATCACCGCTCGGCCACGGCTCGCACACGCGTGCCGTTTTCGCTGGTCAGCGTCAGGGTTTGGTGATCGACTCCGTACTTCAGCCGCCCGTCGAAAAGTCGCAGCAGGGTCTTCTCGTCGGCCATGAGTGAGTCTTCGCACATCATGCGGGTCGTGGCCGGGGGGCCGAGGGTGATATGGCCGTCGCGGACGGTGGCCCTGGCGTTGACCTTGTTGCAGCCGAGGCTTCCGGAGACGGTGCCCTTCTTCTCGTCGAAGGTGAGGTGGGCGCGCCCGTCGGCCCGGGGGCTGGTGACGGTCCACTGGGTGCCGCTCAGCCGCACGTTCCCGGCCTCGGCCTCGGTCAGGCGGATCGTCTCGCCCCGGTCGGTGGTGAGGGTGAGGCGGTCGCCGTCCACCCGGGCTTCGAACTCGTGACCGGAGAGCGTGCGCGCGAGGGTCTCCTCGAACGCCATGGGCTTGTTCTCGCAGGCCATCTCCGTGGCCATGGTCCTGCCGAGCCGGACCCGATCGCCGTCGACGGTGGCCTCGGCGCCGAAGGTGTTGCAGCCGAGGCTGCCCTCCGCCCGGCCGTCGGCGATGGTGACGTGGGCGCCGGTGGGGGCCTTGTGGGTCTTCCCGTCGGCGGTGACGCTGTCCACGCTCCACCGCACGCCGGTGACCGGCCGCTCGGCGCCGACCGAGCCGCTGCCGCCGTCCGCCTTCTCGCTGCCGCAGGCCGCCATGAGCGGGACGAGCATGGCGGCGGCCGTCAGTGTCATGCGCTGCTTCTGCCTGTCCATGCCCCTTCGACGGACGACCCGGGGGGATCGGTTCCCCTTATGTCATCAGGGGCAGGTGGGCCGACAGGTCCGCGCGTTCCCCGCTGGCGCGCACCCGGGCGTCCCCGAGGGCCTGCGCCCACTCCAGCCGCCCGGTCGCCAGCCGGATCCAGGTCAGCGGGTCCGTCTCGACGACGTTGGGCGGGGTCCCCCGGGTGTGCCTCGGCCCCTGGACGCACTGCACCACCGCGTAGGGCGGCACCCGCACCTCCGTCGAACCGCCGGGTGCCTTCACGGCGAGCGCGTCGGCCAGCAGCCGGGTGCAGGCGGCCAGGGCCTGCCGGTCGCAGGGGACGTCCAGGCCGGGGACGGCGGCGTTGAGGTCGTCGGTGTGGACGACGAGTTCGACGGTGCGGGTGACCAGGTAGTCGGCGAGCGGCAGGGCGCCGGCCCCGGTGGCGAGCAGCCGGGTGCCGGGATGGGCGTCGAGGTCGGCGGTGAAGCGCTCCTCGGCGGCGGCGAGGTGGGCCACCGGGTCCGGGTGGCGCTCGGCCAGTTCGCGGGCGTGCGCGGCGATGTCCGGTGCCTCGGCCGCGATCGAGAAGGGCCAGTCGAGCAGGGTGGCGTCCTGCCGGGCCGGCTCGGGCAGGTCCACCAGGCGGGAGACGGCCCGCAGGATCATCCCGACGTGCGCCACCAGGTCCCGGACCGTCCAGTCGCCGAGCCGGGTGGGCAGGGCGAGCTGCTCGGGCGTGAGCCCGGCGACGGCGGTCCGCACGTGCCCGAACTGGGCGAGCACGGCCGTGCGGATCTTGACGGGGTCGTAGCTGCGGGGGCGTTTCCTGGCCGGGGGCATGGGGGTCAGCCTAGGGCGGGCGCCGCGGCGGGCGCGTCGAAGGTCTCGCCGTTGCGGGGGACGCCGATCCCGCGCCAGGTGAAGGGCACGCCCCGGGCGGCGTCGGGGTCCGGGGCGTCCATCAGCTGGAAGTGCAGGTGGGGTTCGGAGGAGTTGCCGGAGTTGCCGCAGCGGGCGATCGGCTGCCCGGCGCGGACGCGGTCGCCCTCGCGGACGGATACGGTGCCCCGCCGCAGGTGGGCGTAGGCGGCGTAGGTGCCGTCGCCGAGGTCGAGGACGACGTGGTTGCCGAGGATGTGCCCGGTGCCGCACAGCTCGCGCACCGAGCCCTCGATCAGCATGAGGTAGAGCAGCCCCGGCAGGGAGGTGCGGCTGAGGTGGTCGCGCCGGCGGTGCCGGGCCCGTACGACGGTGGCGTCGGCGACCGCGAGGACCGGGGCGCCGAAGGCCGGGAACTCCCGGGGGCGGCGGGCGAGCGGCCACAGCGGGTGGAAGGCGGGGCGGGCACCGGGCGCCGGTTCGGCCACGACGTCGATGGCATAGGTCTGGCCGTGGGCGTGGACGCCGTGGCTGGGGGTGCGGTCCGCCGGACTGTTCAGGGCGCGCCAGCGGCCGGTGACGGGCGGGGCGACCTCGACGGGCTCGCGGGCCACCCGGGGACTGTCCGGGGCGCCGCCCCAGCGGTTGGCGACCGTGACGACCCCGTACGCGAGCACCAGCGGCAGCAGGTCCCACAGGGCCGGATGGCTCCAGCCCAGACTCACGTGGGCGATCACCAGGCCGATGAAGAGCAACTGGAGAGCCCGGAAGGCGACCATGCCGAGCTTGCGGACGGACATCTCTCCCCCTGTTCGGCTACGGACGGGCCGTCGCCAGCGCCACCAGCAGCGGGACGACCCGGGCCGGCGGCACCTCGTAGCGGCCCCGGCCGGTCGAGTGCAGCCAGCCCGTGCCCATGAGCCGGCTCAGATGGTGGTAGATCTGGCCGGTCGTGCCGACCTCGTCCAGCTCGGCGAGTTCGGCGGCGGTACGGCGGCCGCCGATGATCTCGCGCAGCAGCCGGAGCCGGACGGGGTGGCCGAGCGCCGCGAAGGACTCGGCGGCCGCGGCCCCGTCGCCGTCCAGGAGTTCCTGGGTGAGGGCGGTCATCTGCCAGGCGTACTCCTCGCCGGTCGGCAGCCGTACGGCGCCGGTGTAGAGGACGCCTCCGTCGGCGACGCCCGCGTCGGAGAGCCGGTCCTTGAGCCCGTTCAGGGCCCAGAAGTCGCCTCCGTCGACACGGGGGCCGGTGTGCCGGTCGCCTTCCAGGGCCGCCAGGCGGCGTTCGAGGTCGGCGACGCGCTGTTCCAGATCCACACTCCGAGATTACGGAAGTACGTAATAGCGTGCAAGCCTCTTCGCGGGGATGCCGGCCCGGGCACGGCGAAGCCCCCGCCCGGACGGACCGGGCGGGGGCTTCGCGGCCGTCGCTTACGCCAGCAGCGCCGGGATCGTGTTCTCGTGGATCTCGCGGAGTTCGGCCAGGGTGAGCGTGAACTCGCCCTGGACGTCGACCGTCTCGCCGTCCACGACACCGATGCGGGTGGCCGGGAGGCCCCGGGCGCCGCACATGTCGGTGAAGCGGAGCTCCTCGGAGCGCGGCACGGCCACGACCGCGCGGCCCGCCGACTCGGAGAACAGGAAGGTGAACGCGTCCAGGCCGTCCGGGACGATCAGGCGCGCGCCCTTGTCCCCGAGCAGCGCCGACTCGACCACGGCCTGGATCAGACCGCCGTCGGACAGGTCGTGCGCGGAGTCGATCATGCCGTCGCGGGAGGCGGAGATCAGGATCTCGGCCAGCAGCCGCTCGCGCTCCAGGTCGACCTTGGGCGGCAGACCGCCGAGGTGGTCGTGGATCACCTGCGACCAGGCCGAGCCGCCGAACTCCTCGCGGGTGTCGCCGAGGAGGTAGAGCAGCTGGCCCTCCTCCTGGAAAGCGACCGGGGTGCGGCGGGCCACGTCGTCGATCACGCCGAGGACGGCGACGACCGGCGTCGGGTGGATGGCCGCCTCGCCCGTCTGGTTGTAGAGCGAGACGTTGCCGCCGGTCACCGGGGTGCCGAGCTGCTGGCAGGCGTCCGCCAGACCGCGCACGGCCTCGGCGAACTGCCACATCACCGCCGGGTCCTCGGGCGAGCCGAAGTTCAGGCAGTCGGAGACGGCGAGCGGCTTGGCGCCGGTGGTGGCGACGTTGCGGTACGCCTCCGCCAGGGCCAGCTGGGCGCCGTGGTACGGGTCGAGCTTGGCGTACCGGCCGTTGCCGTCCGTGGCGATGGCCACGCCCAGGCCGGTCTCCTCGTCGATCCGGATCATGCCGGAGTCCTCGGGCTGGGCGAGGACGGTGTTGCCCTGCACGAAGTGGTCGTACTGCTGGGTGATCCACTTCTTCGACGCCTGGTTGGGGGAGCCCACCAGCTTCAGGACCTGGTCCTTCAGCTCCTCGGACGTCTCCGGCCGCGGCAGCTTGTTCGCGTCGTCCGCCTGCAGCGCGTCCTGCCAGGACGGGCGGGCGTAGGGGCGCTCGTAGACCGGGCCCTCGTGGGCGACCGTGCGCGGGTCCACGTCGACGATCTTGCCGCCGTGCCAGTAGATCTCCAGGCGGTCGCCGTCGGTCACCTCACCGATGACGGTGGCGATGACGTCCCACTTCGCGCAGATCTCCAGGAAGCGGTCGACCTTCTCCGGCTCGACGACCGCGCACATGCGCTCCTGCGACTCGCTCATGAGGATCTCCTCGGGCGAGAGCGTGGAGTCGCGCAGCGGGACGTCGTCCAGCGTCACGCGCATGCCACCCGAGCCGTTCGAGGCGAGCTCGGAGGTGGCGCAGGACAGGCCGGCCGCGCCGAGGTCCTGGATGCCGACGACCAGCTTCTCCTTGAACGCCTCCAGGGTGCACTCGATGAGGAGCTTCTCCTGGAAGGGGTCGCCGACCTGCACCGCCGGGCGCTTCGACGGCTTGGCGTCGTCGAAGGTCTCGGAGGCCAGGATCGAGGCGCCACCGATGCCGTCGCCGCCGGTCCGGGCCCCGTACAGGATGACCTTGTTGCCGGCGCCGGAGGCCTTGGCGAGGTGGATGTCCTCGTGTCGCATGACGCCGATGGCACCGGCGTTGACCAGCGGGTTGCCCTGGTAGCAGGCGTCGAAGACGACCTCGCCGCCGATGTTGGGCAGGCCGAGGCAGTTGCCGTAGCCGCCGATGCCCGCGACCACGCCCGGCAGGACGCGCTTGGTGTCGGGGTGGTCGGCGGCGCCGAAGCGCAGCGGGTCGACGACCGCGACCGGGCGGGCGCCCATGGCGATGATGTCGCGGACGATGCCGCCCACACCGGTGGCCGCGCCCTGGTAGGGCTCGACGTACGACGGGTGGTTGTGCGACTCGACCTTGAAGGTGACCGCGTAGCCCTGGCCGACGTCCACGACACCGGCGTTCTCGCCGATGCCGACGAGCATGGCGTCGCTCTCGGGCGCCTTCTCGCCGAACTGCCGCAGGTGCACCTTGCTGCTCTTGTAGGAGCAGTGCTCCGACCACATCACCGAGTACATGGCGAGCTCGGCACCGGTGGGCCGGCGGCCGAGGATCTCGACCACGCGCTCGTACTCGTCCTTCTTCAGGCCCAGTTCGGCCCAGGGCAGCTCGACGTCGGGGGTCGCGGCCGCGTGCTCGACCGTGTCCAGAGGCGTCCGGCTCATGCGTTGACCAGCTTCTTGAGGATCGAGGTGAAGAACGGGAGGCCGTCGGTGCGGCCGGTGCCGATCAGCGGCTCGACGGCGTGCTCGGGGTGCGGCATGAGGCCGACCACGTTGCCGGCCGCGTTGGTGACGCCGGCGATGTCCCGCTGCGAGCCGTTGGGGTTGAAGTCCAGGTAGCGGAAGGCGACGCGGCCCTCGGCCTCCAGCTGGTCGAGCGTGTACGCGTCGGCGACGTACTGCCCGTCGTTGTTCTTCAGCGGGATGTGGATCTCCTGGCCGGCCGTGTAGTCGGTGGTCCAGGCGGTCTCGGCGTTCTCCACGCGCAGCTTCTGGTCACGGCAGATGAAGTGCAGGTGGTCGTTGCGCAGCATCGTGCCGGGCAGCAGGTGCGCCTCGGTGAGGATCTGGAATCCGTTGCAGATGCCGAGCACCGGAAGACCGGCCTTGGCCTGCTCCAGCAGGGGCTCCATCACCGGCGAGAAACGGGCGATGGCCCCGGCGCGCAGATAGTCGCCGTAGGAGAAGCCACCGCACAGCACCACGGCGTCGACCTGCTTGAGGTCCTTGTCCTTGTGCCAGAGGGCGACGGGCTCGGCGCCCGCGAGACGGATCGCACGCTGCGTGTCCCGGTCGTCGAGCGAGCCCGGGAAAGTGACGACGCCGATACGAGCGGTCACTTCGCGGCCTCCGCGGCTTCCTCGACGCGGACCGTGAAGTCCTCGATCACGGTGTTCGCCAGGAAGGACTCCGCAAGATCGTGAATGCGGGCGAGGGCGGCCTCGTCGACCGGCCCGTCAACTTCCAGTTCGAAACGCTTTCCCTGGCGGACGTCCGAGATCCCGTCGAAACCCAGCCGCGGCAGTGCGCGCTGCACCGCCTGGCCCTGGGGGTCGAGGATCTCCGGCTTGAGCATGACGTCGACTACGACGCGTGCCACTGGCACTCCCGGTGTGTGGTGCTGAGCAGGTTCCTTCAGACTACCCGCACAAAATTTCTACGCGCGTCGACTTGTAGGAAGCTACGTGACCGTCATCACGATCCGGTATCGGCGAGCACCCCCACGAAAATTTCCGGGAAAGATTCCCGATCGACACCCGGAAACTATTGCGTTCGGACACGCGGAAGGATTTAGTCGGGGTTTCATCACGCTTTGCCGGGCACTGTGGAAATGAATTGGCACGTGCCGCAAGAAGGGACCGATATTCGTGGCGCAGAAGGTCGTGGTCACTCTCTTTGACGACATCGACGGCTCGGAAGCGACGGAAACGATCGCCTTCGGACTGGACGGCAAGTCGTACGAGATCGACCTGAGCGAGGTCAATGCCGGCGCTCTGCGGAAGGCGCTCGCGCCCTACGTCGAGGCCGGCCGCAAGCGGTCCCGCTCGGGCAGGGCGTACCGGCAGACCGAGGTCGCGCCCGACCCGTCGGCGGTGCGCGCCTGGGCGCAGGCGAACCGGATGGAGGTCCCCGCGCGCGGGCGCATCCCGAAGAAGGTCTACGAGGCGTTCAGCGCCGCGCAGTGACGGCCCCTCCGGGCCCGCGCCGACGACCGGTCACCGGCCCCTCGCGGCAACCGACTTGCGCAGCACCCCCGCTGATCAGCTAGAGTCTGGAGCACGCCGAGGGGCGCGGCCGAAAGGCCCAGCTCACGGAGCATGCGGGTGTAGTTCAGTAGTAGAACATCCCCCTTCCAGGGGGAAGGCGCAGTGTGCGATTCCTGTCACCCGCTCTGCACCGCCGTACCGGCCACCGATGTGGATCAGGTAGGCTGGTGCCCGCACCGGTCAGTGAGAGCTGGTCGGGAGCAATGCGGACGTAGCTCAGTTGGTAGAGCGCAACCTTGCCAAGGTTGAGGTCGCGAGTTCGAGCCTCGTCGTCCGCTCGGGAATGAGACCCCGGTCCTGATGGACCGGGGTCTTTTTCGTTGTCCCGGTCCCCTCTGACATTTGTCATGCCGAGTGATGACAGCGCGCACTGCTCCGGGCGGCGTGCTGCCGGAACGCTGGAGGCATGGAAACCAACGGACACGAACACGTGATTGAGGTCACTGACCTGCGGCGTGTGTACGGGGGCGGGTTCGAGGCCGTACGCGGGATCAGCTTCTCCGTCCGGCGCGGGGAGATCTTCGCGCTGCTCGGCACCAACGGCGCGGGCAAGACGTCGACCGTCGAACTGCTGGAGGGGCTCGCCCCGCCCGCGGACGGCCGGGTGCGGGTCCTCGGGCACGACCCGTACACCGAGCGGGCCGCCGTCCGCCCCCGCACCGGTGTCATGCTCCAGGAGGGCGGCTTCCCGTCCGAGCTGACCGTCGCGGAGACCGCGCGGATGTGGGCCGGGTGCGTGAGCGGGGCCCGGCCGCCGGCGGAGGTGCTGGCCCTGGTCGGGCTGGAGTCCAAGGCCGGCACCCGGGTCAAGCAGCTCTCCGGCGGGCAGCGGCGCCGGCTCGACCTGGCGCTCGCCCTGCTCGGCGACCCCGAGGTGCTGTTCCTGGACGAGCCGAGCACCGGCCTGGACGCCGAAGGCCGCCGCGACACCTGGGAGTTGGTGAGCGCGCTGCGCGACGGCGGCACGACCGTGCTGCTGACCACGCACTACCTGGAGGAGGCCGAGCACCTCGCCGACCGGCTGGCGATCATGCACGAGGGGCGCATCGCCACCACCGGCACCCCGGCCGAGGTCACCGCTGCCGAGCCCTCGCGGATCTCCTTCGAGCTGCCCGACGGCTACTTCGTCGGTGACCTCCCGCCGCTCGGCGAACTGGGCGTGTCCGGGCACGAGACCGAGGGCCGGATCGTCCGGCTGCGCACCCGGGAGCTGCAGCGGACCGCCACCGGACTGCTGACGTGGGCCGAGCGGGCCGGGGTCGAGCTGCGCCGCCTGGATGTGCGCTCGGCCTCCCTGGAGGAGGCGTTCCTCGGGATCGCCAAGCAGGTCTCCGCCCGGCCCACGACGACGAAGGAGTACGCGGCATGAGCGCCGTCCCCACCACCCCCCGCCCCACGGCACCCCGCCCCGCGGCGACCACCGCGCTGAGCCGGATGACGGCCCTCGCACGGGCCGAGCTGACCCTGCTGGGGCGGACCAGGGGCGCCCTCGTCGCCGCGCTGTTCGTACCGCTGGTGCTGCCGGTCAGCGCCTCGCAGGCGGCCAAGGAGATGGACCTCGCCGAGGCCGGGCTCGACACCGGCACCTTCGTACTGCCCGCCGCGATCGGCTTCTCCCTGCTGTTCGCCGTCTACTCGGTGCTCGTCGGCACCTTCGTCGTCCGGCGCGAGGAACTCGTCCTCAAGCGGCTGCGCACCGGTGAGCTGCGCGACGCCGAGATCCTGGCCGGCGCGGCCCTGCCGGCCGTCCTCACCGGGCTCGCGCAGAGCCTGCTGCTGGCCGCGGGGTGCACCGTGCTGCTGGACGTGGCCGCGCCGTCCGCGCCCCACTTCGCCGTCCTGGGGCTGCTGTTGGGACTGGTGCTGTGCGCCGCCCTCGCCGCCGCCACCGCGGGCTTCACCCGGACGGGCGAGAGCGCCCAGGTCACGCCGATGCCGCTGATGATGGTCTCGATGGTCGGCTCCGGGATGTTCGTCCCGCTGGAGCTGCTGCCGGACCGGGTGGCCTCCGTGTGCGAGCTGCTGCCGCTGACGCCCGTCGTCACCCTGGTCCGCGGCGGCTGGACCGGCGACCTGTCCGCCTACGACGCGCTCGGCGCCGTCGCCACCGCGGTGGCCTGGACCGCCGTCGCCGTGTTTGCTGTACGGCGGAGGTTCTCCTGGGAACCGCGGCGCTGAGCGAACGGGGAGTGACGGGCTGATGCGCGGGCCGGGCAAGTGGTGGCGGGGGAAGACGACCCCGGCCAAGGTCGAGACGTACACGCGGGCGTCGTTCCACGTCTTCGCCGTGATGGAGTTCTGCTCCGTCGGGGTCACGTCGGCCGTCCCGCTGGGGCCCCGGCTGGGCGGCGGGGTGATGCTGATGGTCGGCCTGCACGCCGCGGTGTGCTTCGCCACCGTCTCCCGGGCGGTGGACTGGACGCGGGGCCGCAGGCCCCAGCCCGTGGGGCTGCTGTGGGCGCTGGCCGCCGTCACCGCCGTGATCTCCGTCGTCGCCCTCGGCATCGTCGATCACGGACCGGGCGGTGACGAGGCGGACACCGCCGCGGGCGGCGTCTTCGGCGTCGTGCTGGTCTTCGGCCCCGGCATCATCGCGCTCGGCGTCCGCGACCGGCGGCGCGCGTTCGGCATCGCCGGTGGCTTCGCGCTGGGTGCCGGGGCCGTGGCCCTCGCCTTCGGCGCACCCGCGCAGGCCGCGCTGGTCACGGCGGTGGTCGTGCTGGCCGGCGGGTCGTTCATCGCCTTCACGGCCGTCTTCTCCGTGTGGCTGCTCAACGCCGTCTACGAGCTCGACGAGGCCCGTGAGACCCGGGCCCGGCTCGCCGTCGCCGAGGAGCGGCTGCGCTTCGGGCGGGACCTGCACGACGTGATGGGGCGCAACCTGGCCGTGATCGCGCTCAAGAGCGAGCTGGCCGCGCAACTGGCGCAGCGGGGGCGGCCGGAGGCGGTGGCGCAGATGGTCGAGGTGCAGCGGCTGGCCCAGGAGTCGCAGCGGGAGGTGCGCGAGGTCGTGCGCGGCTACCGGGAGGCCGACCTCGCGGCGGAACTGGCCGGTGCGCAAGGGGTGCTGACCGCCGCCGGGATCGACTGCACGGTGAGCGGACGGACCCCGGCGGGGCTGCCGGCCGGGGTGCAGTCGGCCCTGGGGTGGGTGGTCCGGGAGGCCGCGACGAACGTGCTGCGGCACGGGGACGCACGGCGGTGTGCGGTGCAACTGTGGGAACGGGAGGGGCGCGTGGTGCTGTCGGTGGAGAACGACGGGGTCGACGGGGCGTCCGGGGCGGGAGGCGGTGGCGGTGTGTCCGCCGCGGCCGGTTCCGGACTGGCCGGGCTGCGGGAGCGGCTGGCCAAGATCGACGGGACGCTGGAGGCCGGGCCCGTGGGGAAGGACCTGTTCCGGCTGACGGCGGAGATCCCGCTGCCGCCGGACACCGCCCGGCACGCCTCCGCCCCGCGTGACATGAGCGAGGTCACGCCGTGACGGCCGCGGAGCCCGTGCGGCTGCTGCTCGCCGATGACGAGCACCTGATCCGGGGAGCGCTCGCCACGCTGCTGTCGCTGGAGGAGGACCTCATGGTCGTCGCCGAGGCGGCCACCGGACCCGAGGCGCTGGCCATGGCCCGGGCGCACCGGCCCGACGTGGCCGTGCTGGACCTCCAGATGCCCGGCGCGGACGGTGTGAAGGTCGCCACATCCCTGCGGTCGGAACTACCGGGCTGCAAGGTCCTCATCGTCACCAGCCACGGGCGGCCCGGGCATCTGAAGCGGGCGCTGGCGGCCGGGGTGCGGGGGTTCGTGCCGAAGACCGTGAGCGCGCAGCGGCTCGCCGAGCTCATCCGCACCGTGCACGCCGGGAACCGGTACGTCGACCCGGAGTTGGCCGCCGACGCCATCGCCGCCGGGGACTCGCCGCTGACCGCCCGGGAGGCCGAGGTGCTGGAGCTCGCCGCCGACGGGGCGCCCGTCGCGGAGATCGCCGAACGGGCCGCGCTGTCGCAGGGGACCGTGCGGAACTACCTGTCGTCGGCCGTGTCGAAGCTCGGGGCGGAGAACCGGCATGCGGCGGTGCGGCTCGCACGGGAGCGAGGTTGGGTATAGTGGTTCCCGCGCCACGGCGCATGCGAACGTAGCTCAGTTGGTAGAGCGCAACCTTGCCAAGGTTGAGGTCGCGAGTTCGAACCTCGTCGTTCGCTCCAGCGAGAAGCCCCCCGGTTCCGGCCGGGGGGCTTCTTCGTGTCCGCCTACGACCAGCTCGTGCCGGTCAGTCGCTCGTACGCCTCCACGTACTTGGCGCGGGTGGCGTCGACGACCTGCTGGGGCAGGGCGGGCGGCGGCTGCTCGCCCGTGCGGTCCCAGCCGGACTCCGCCGAGGTCAGCCAGTCCCGCACGAACTGCTTGTCGTACGACGGCTGCGCCCGGCCCGGCTGCCACTGGTCGGCCGGCCAGAAGCGGGAGGAGTCGGCGGTGAGGACCTCGTCCGCGAGGACCAGGGTGTCGCCGTCGAAGCCGAACTCGAACTTGGTGTCCGCGAGGATGATGCCCCGCTCGCGGGCGATGTCCCGGCCCCGCGAGTAGACGGCGAGGGTGGCCTGGCGCAGCCGGGCCGCGGTGTCGGCGCCGACCTGGCGGGCGACCTCCTCGTAGGAGACGTTCTCGTCGTGCTCGCCGACCTCGGCCTTGGTGGCCGGGGTGAAGATCGGGGCGGGCAGTTCGCTGCCGTCGACCAGGCCCTCGGGCAGGGCGAGGCCGCAGACCGTGCGGGTCTCGTTGTACTCGGCCAGGCCGGAGCCGGTGAGGTAGCCGCGGGCGACGCACTCCACCGGGACCATCCGCAGGGACTTGCAGACCAGGGTGCGGCCCTGCCAGTCGGCGGGGGCGCCCGCGGGCAGCTCCGTGCTCAGGACGTGGTTCGGGACGAGATCGGCGAGCTGGTCGAACCACCACAGGGAGAGCTGCGTGAGGATCCGGCCCTTGTCCGGGATCTCGGTCGGCAGCACCCAGTCGTAGGCGGAGATGCGGTCGCTGGCGACCATCACGAGGTCGCCCGCCTCGTTCTGGTAGAGCTCGCGCACCTTGCCGGTGTGCAGATGCACCAGGCCCGGAATCTGGAGCGGCTCGGGCTTTTCGACGAATCCGGACACGGTTCCTCCCCGTGGTTCTGTACGAGTGACTCGATTCTCCCGTATGCGGGCCCGGTCACCGACAGCGGGTCAGTCGCGTTTGCAGATGCGGTCCAGGAGGTTTGCGGTGGCGCGCTGGACGCGCGCGTCGACGTGGCCGGGGCGGTCCAGGGCCGGGGACCAGGCGAACGTTCCGGACGCGAAGACCCAGGCGCCGGAGGGGGCCCGGTACAGGGACGTCTCCTGGTGGCGCAGGACGCCCTCCTTGTCCGTGTACGGGGAGTGGGCGAGCAGGACGCGCTCCTCGTGCTCGGGCAGCGGGGTGCGCGGGAAGTAGCGGTCGGCCTCGCCCGCCACCAGGTTCTCGATCTCGTCGCCCTCGTGCGCCCCCGTCGCCTCCCACAGCCAGTGCCCGGCGTTGCGCACGACCAGCGGGTGCGGCTCGGGCACGTGCCCGGCGTACTGGATGCCGAGCAGCTGCTGCTCCGCCCGGTCGATCTCCCGCCACAGCACCGGCTTGCCGGGGCCCTTGCGCTTGCGGCAGGTCAGCAGCCGGTGCGGGACGCCGGACGGGGACGGGCCCAGCTCCACCTGCCAGTACAGGGAGTTGGCGGAGAGGAAGACGAGCGAGGTGCCTGCGTCGCGGGCGGCCTCCACCGTGCGGCGCATCTCGGCCGACCAGTACTCGTCGTGGCCCGGGAAGACCAGGCCGCGGTAGCGGGTGGGGTCGACGCGGCCCGCGTGCAGGTCGCCGGCGTTCGCGTAGGCGATGTCGTAGCCGTAGCGCTCGGCCCAGCGGATGAAGTCGTAGGCGTGCCCGACGTGCAGCGGGAGCCCGGCGCCCGCGTAGGGGCGGTCGAAGGAGACCGTCGTGGCGGCGTCCGCCTCGCCGAGCAGCCGGCCCTCCTCGTCCCAGGCGTGGTAGAGGCTCGCGCCCGTGCGGCCGTCCTCCGGGTAGAGGTTGTAGGCCTGCCAGGTGATGTCGGGCAGGACGAGGAGCAGGTCGGCGGGCTGGTCGTGGCGGACGGTGAACGGCACGTGGGAGCGGTAACCGTCGGCCGTGGTGAGGACGGCCACGTACGCGCCGACGTTCCAGTACGACGGCACCTGCAGGCGCCAGGACAGCCACCAGTGGTGGCAGGAGACCGTGCGGTCGGCGGTGAGGGGCGGGGGCTGGACGATGCCGGACAGCCGGGGGCTGGTGGTGATCTTGGCGGCGCCGTCACCGCCGTAGTGGCCGATGCGGTAGATGTCGACGGCGAACTGCTGGGGCGGGTCGACCGTGATGTGGAAGTCGACGGCCTCGCCCGGGGCGACCGCGCCGGTGGAGGTGAAGCCCTTGATCTGCCGGTGGACGTCGTCGGCGGCGCGAGGGCCGCTGCCGGAGCGGCCGCCCTTCCGCCGGGGCGCGTCCTGGTCCACGTACCAGGGGACGATCCGGCCGGTGTCGTCGAAGTACGTCACGTTGCCGCGCAGCCACGGAACGGGGCCCTGCCCGAAGGGATCCGTCACGGCGTGCGCCAGCGCTCCCGACTCCCAGCGGCGGATCTGCTCCGAACGCATAGTCGCTTCCCCTCCCCTTCGCCCCCGTGGTGGTGCCTGCCGATGTGGTGTGTGGTGGTGTGGTGTCTTGAGTGGTCCTGTGTGTTTGTCGTATGTCGCGCGCCCTTGCCATGCACGCGAACGGTCCAAGCACATCACATAACGCGCGCGCTTCGTCACTGTTCGTTTCGAATTGGCCAGAAGCGGAAGGTGGCGCTCCGGGGAGTGGCGCCGGGGGAACGAGCCGGGGTCAGGCGAGGCGGACCGGCTTCTCCGGCCGTATGCCCAGGTCGGCCAGCCAGACCCGGAGCGGGGTCGCGTCGCCGTCCTCGATCAGGGCGAGGACCTTCGGGGCGAGATCCGGCGTACGGGCGCCGTCGACGAGCAGGGTCGGGCCGTCCAGCCAGTCCAGGCCGGGCGTCGCGCCGGCGGTGTCCATCGCGGCGCAGCAGACCATCGCCGTGAGGTGGTCGGCGAGCAGCTCCCGGGCCGTGCGCGGGGGCTGGAGCGGGAACAGGGGGAGCGTGCGGTCGTCCCAGAGGGCGGTGGGGTCGGCGGCCATGGCGTCGGCGGCCGTGGGGGACGGGCGGGGCGCGGCGGCCTCCTCGCGGGACAGCTCGGCGCTCAGGCGGGCGGCGAGGGCGGCGCTGCGGGCCGTCGTGCCGGAGAGGTCGTCCTCGTCGTCCGCGGCGGGTCCCCCGGCCGGGGTGGCGCCGCCGGTCACCGGCGCGGGGTCCGCGGCCGGCACCGGAGGGCTGCCGGGGGAGAGCTCCGTCAGGTGGTCCAGGACCCGGGCGAGGGTGGGGGCGGCGGTGGCGGACGCCGTCGGGCCCGCCGCGGGACGGACGCCGAGGGCGTCCAGGACGCGGTGGAGGCGGGCCGCGTCCAGGCGCCACTTGCGGTCCACGACCTCCTCCGGATAGTCGCTCCAGGCCACGGGCGACCAGTCGGGCCCGGGCCCCGCCGGGCCGCCGTGGAAGAGGCGGGCGGCGAGCAGCGAGGCGGCCTCGTCGACCGCGCCCGGCTCCTCCAGCAGATCGCAGGCGGGCCGCTCGCCGAGCCGGGAGGCGAATCCCTCGGCCAGCCGGTCGCGCCGGGACAGCTCCGTGAGTGCCGCCACCACGCCCGCGTCCAGCCGGGACGGCCAGCGGCCCATCCGCCAGGCGGGCAGGGCCACCCGCGTCAGCAGCCGGTCCCAGCCCGCGTACGCCAGGCCCACCTGCTCCTGGGCGACGATCCGCAGCCCGTAGTCCACAGCCTGTGCACGCTCCGCGGCGGCGGCCGCCACACCCCGCTCCATCTCGGCGGCGTGGACCCGGCAGCCGCGCAGCAGGACCCGGGCCACCTGGCCGACACCGGCGAGCACCAGCCGCGAGACCGGATCGCGGCGGGGCGCCGAGGTCACCGCGACCGCGGCGTCCAGGCCCCGGACGAAACGCCGGGCGGCGGCTATGTCCGGGTGGGCCGAGGGGCCCGTACCGGCCACGACCGGGGCGAGGACGGCCCGCAGCTCGCCGACCCGCATCCACCACAGGAACGGGGAGCCGATGACCAGGACCGGCGCCGCCGGGTGGCGCCGGTGCGCGGGTCCGCCCGCGCCCGCTATGTCGTCGTGCTCCGGTGCCGGAGGCGGGCCGTGGGCCCGGTGCGTACGGTCCTCCAGCCAGCTGTCGCAGTCGGGCGTGAGCGCTATCGCCGAGGGCGCGGGGACGTCGAGGCGGTCGGCGAGGTCGCGCACCATCCGGTACAGGTCCGGGGCCGCCTCCTCCGCGAGGGCGACCGTGGGGCTCATGGCCGGGCGGGCCCGGGCCACGACCAGGGCGACTCCGGCGGCCGCGAGCAGCACCAGGAGCGCCAGCGGCGTCACGATCCAGCGGGCGGCGTCCCAGCCGGGACCGGCCAGACGGCCGGTGGGCACGCCCGCGAGCAGGATCACGGCCACGGCGGCCGGCAGCAGGGCGACGGCCAGCGCGCGGCTGCGGATGCGCAGCACGACGAGCGCCCGGGACCGCGCGGCCTGCGCGCCTGCCTCCACACCCATTCCGGTCACGACCGACCTCACCCCCTCCCCGTTGACCTGACGCTTTCCTTGCTCACTCCCCCACTGTGGCACCCGCCACCGACATCGCAATGCCGGTGGGCCAAGTGCCGGAACGCTTGCGCCGCACCCTAGTTGGGGCCTCGCCCCCCGTCAGCCGGATAGGGCATCGGTCACTCGATGGAATGGCTCTGGGGAAAGGTGGATGACGGACAGCGAGGATCAGGCCCTCGCCCACCGAACAGATCAGGCCCCGGATCCTGAGACGGATCCGGGGCCTGTGCGGTTCATCGGAGCGGGGGTGGTTTCCGCCCGTCAGGCGGGGTCCGGCTACGCGCCCGCCGCCTTGGCCGCGATGTCCGTGCGGTGCTGGGAGCCGTCGAGGCGGATGCGGCCGACGGCGGTGTAGGCGCGGTCGCGGGCCTCGGCCAGGTCCTTGCCGGTCGCCGTGACGGACAGCACCCGGCCGCCCGCGCTGACGATCGCGTCGCCCTCGCGCCGGGTCCCGGCGTGCAGCACGTACGCGTGCGGGGCGTCCTGGGCGGCGACCTCGTCGAGGCCGGTGATGGGGTCGCCGGTGCGCGGGGTGCCGGGGTAGTTGTGCGAGGCGACGACCACCGTCACGGCCGCGTCGTCGCTCCAGCGCAGCGGCTCCAGGTGCGCCAGGTTGCCGGTGGCCGCCGCCATCAGCAGACCCGCCAGCGGGGTCTTGAGCCGGGCCAGGACGACCTGCGTCTCGGGGTCGCCGAAGCGGGCGTTGAACTCGATCACCCGGACCCCGCGGGAGGTGATCGCGAGACCGGCGTAGAGCAGGCCGGAGAACGGGGTGCCGCGGCGCTTCATCTCGTCCACGGTCGGCTGCAGCACGGTCCGCAGCACCTCGTCGACCAGCTTCGGGTCGGCCCAGGGCAGCGGGGAGTACGCGCCCATGCCGCCGGTGTTCGGGCCCTGGTCGCCGTCGAGCGCGCGCTTGAAGTCCTGGGCGGGCTGCAGCGGCACGACCGTCTCGCCGTCGGTGACGGCGAACAGGGAGACCTCGGGGCCGTCCAGGTACTCCTCGATGACCACGCGCTCGCACGCGGCCGCGTGGGCGCGGGCCGTCTCCAGGTCGTCGGTGACGACGACGCCCTTGCCGGCGGCGAGCCCGTCGTCCTTGACGACGTACGGGGGGCCGAAGGCGTCGAGGGCGGTGTCGGCCTCTTCCGGCGTCGTGCAGACGTAGGAGCGGGCCGTGGGCACCTCGGCCGCCGCCATGACGTCCTTCGCGAAGGCCTTGGAGCCCTCCAGCTGCGCGGCCCGGCCGGACGGGCCGAAGACCGGGATGCCGGCCTCGCGCACGGCGTCGGCGACCCCGGCGACCAGCGGCGCCTCGGGACCGACGACCACGAGGTCCGCGTCCAGGCGCTGGGCCAGCTCGGTGACGGCCGCGCCGTCCAGGGCGTCGACCTGGTGCAGCTCGGCGACCTCGGCGATGCCGGCGTTGCCGGGCGCGCAGTGCAGCGCGGTGACGTCGGGGTCGTGGGACAGGGCGTGGCACAGGGCGTGTTCGCGGGCGCCGGTACCGATGACGAGGACCTTCACGGGGGTCAGCCTAACGGGAGGCGCCGGGTTCCCCTTGTGCGGGCTTCCGAAGAGGACGGGGCGGCGCGCTTGGAGGTTCCTCCGAGCGCGCGGGGAACCGGCAGGCCGCAACCGCCCTGCGGCACGCTCCGCGGCGCCCGCGCGCTACGACTCGTTCGAGAACTCCTCGACGACCGTCGCACCCAGCTCCCGGACGATCAGGTCCTGCCCGGACAGGGCCGACTCGTCGAGGTCGGGGTCGTCGTCCTCGGGGATGTCCTCCTCGACGGAGACGTGCCGGGGCTCCGGGGCGGAGGGCTGCGGCACCGGGGCGGCCGGGGTGGTGACCGGCGCGGAGCCGCCCGGCTGGGGGGCGGGGGCGGCCGGGGCCGCGGCCGGGGCGGAGCGCTGGGCGGTGGCCGTACCGCCGGAGCCGTACCCCGCGCCGGAGCCGTAGCCGCCGGAGGAGTGGCCGCCGCCACCGCCCGCGCCGAAGCCGCCACCGCCGCCGGGCTGGCCGCCGCCGTAGCCGGAGGGACCGCCGGGCGCGGGGGGCGCCGAGCCGCCGGAGGGGTCGACGATCGCCTCGATCTTCCACTGGACGTTGAACTGCTCGCCCAGCGCCTGCCGCAGGACGTCCTCGCTGCCGCTGCTCAGGAAGTTGTCCCGGGCGCCCGCGTTGACGAAACCGAGCTGCAGGGTCGTGCCGTCGAAGCCGGTCACCTGGGCGTTCTGGCTGAGCAGGATCCAGGTGAAGCGGCGGCGGTTCTTGACCGCTTCCAGGATGTTCGGCCAGAGCACGCGCGGGTCGAGACCGCCGGTGGGGGCGGCCTGGGCGGGTGCCGCCTGGGCAGGGGGCGCGGCCGCCGGGGCCGCCGGGGCCGGCTGCGGAGCGCCGGGGGCGGCGCCGGGCGTGGGGGCGCCGGGTGCCGCGGGGCCCGCCGCCGGGCCGGCCGGGGCGGCTGCGCCCGGCGCGGACGTGGGCCAGCCGCCGGGGCGCCGGCCGCTGCCCGCCGAGGCGGCGGTGGGCCAGGCGCCCGGGGCGGGGCCGGAGGCGGGTGGGGCTGCGGGGGGCGCCTGGGGCGCCGGGGCGGGCTGGACCGGAGCCGAGGGCGCGCCGGGAGCGTACCCGGCGGATGCACCGGCCTCCTGGGACGTGGCCGCCGGCTGCGCAGGCCCGTCCTGGGCCGCCGCCGGGACGTGCCCGGGTGCGGCGGCCGTGCCTCCGACGGGGCCCGCAGGTGCGGCGCTGCCCGCCCCACTGGGGCCGGGAGGGCCGCCGGGGGCGCCGGGAGCACCGGCCCCGCGGACCGCCGCCCGGGCCGCGGCCGGACCGCCGCCCGGAGGAACGGGGGCGGCGTGGGCGGCGGGCACGCCCCCGGGGGCCTCGTGAGGACCCTGGGGCCCGGGCGCGTATCCCATGGCGGGCAGGCCGGCCGGACCCGCGGCGGAGAAGCTCACCCCGCGCTCGATCCGGTCGAGGCGGGCCATGACGGACCGCTCGTCGCCGTAGGCGGCGGGGAGCAGGACGCGGGCGCAGATCAATTCCAGCTGGAGGCGGGGCGCGTGGGCGCCGCGCATCTCCGTCAGCCCCTCGTTCACGATGTCGGCGGCCCGGGTCAGCTCGGCGGGGCCGAACGTGCCGGCCTGGGCCTGCATGCGCTCCAGGACGTCGGCGGGGGCGTCGATGAGCCCCTTCTCGGCCGCGTCCGGCACAGCGGCCAGGATCACCAGGTCACGCAGGCGCTCCAGCAGGTCGGCGACGAACCGGCGGGGGTCGTTCCCGCCCTCGATCACCCGGTCGACGACCTCGAAGGCGGCGGCTCCGTCACCGGTGGCGAAGGCCTCGACCACGGAGTCGAGGAGCGAGCCCTCGGTGTACCCGAGCAGGGCCGTGGCCATGGCGTACGTCACACCGTCCGCCGCGGCGCCGGCGAGCAGCTGGTCCATGACGGACATCGAGTCACGCACGGAACCGCCGCCGGCGCGCACCACCAGCGGGAGCACCCCGTCCGCGACCGGAATGTCCTCCTTGCGGCACACCTTGGCGAGGTACTCCCTGAGGGTGCCGGGCGGGACGAGCCGGAAGGGGTAGTGGTGGGTCCGCGAGCGGATGGTGCCGATGACCTTCTCGGGCTCGGTCGTCGCGAAGATGAACTTGAGGTGCTCGGGGGGCTCCTCCACGACCTTCAGCAGGGCGTTGAACCCGGCCGACGTGACCATGTGGGCCTCGTCGATGATGTAGATCTTGTACCGGCTGCGGGCGGGGCCGAAGAAGGCCTTCTCGCGCAGGTCACGGGCGTCGTCCACGCCTCCGTGGGAAGCGGCGTCGATCTCGATGACGTCGATCGAGCCCGGGCCGTTGCGCGCGAGGTCCTGGCAGGACTGGCACGCACCGCAGGGCGTGGGCGTGGGGCCCTGCTCGCAGTTCAGGCAGCGGGCCAGGATGCGTGCGCTGGTCGTCTTGCCACAGCCGCGCGGCCCGCTGAACAGGTACGCGTGGTTGACCCGGTTGTTGCGCAGCGCCTGCTGCAACGGGTCGGTGACATGCTCCTGCCCGATGACCTCGGCGAAGGTCTCCGGGCGGTAGCGGCGGTACAGAGCGAGAGACGACACGCATACGAGGTTATAGGCGGCCACTGACATCGGGCCCCGCCCGGGAACGCAGACGCCCCCCACGCACCCGCCAGAGCCGACCTACCCTTGCTGCCTTCCGGCCCTGGGGGAGTTCAGTCAGATAGCGCCGCGTGAGGGGCTGCGCCCACAGTACCCGATGGCGGCGGGCGGGAACGAGTTCGCGAGCACTCCTCAACGTCTTGTATTGTTTGCGGCGGAGGATTCGCCTAGAGGCCTAGGGCGCACGCTTGGAAAGCGTGTTGGGGGCAACCCCTCACGAGTTCGAATCTCGTATCCTCCGCCAGTGCCTCACCGGGCACGATGTCGAAGGGCCCCACCGTTCGCGGTGGGGCCCTTCGACGTCGGATGCCCGGCCGCGGGGTGTGTTCTTCACCCGATCAAGCTCGCCCGTCCCCATAAACACCCCCCGGGGCGCATACTGGGGCGTGATGACAAAGCGTGCTGCACAGAAGCGTCACTTGCCTACCAGCCCCTTCGCGGCCCCGGTCGCCCCGGCGCCGAAGCACTTCGCCGTCGGCGACCAGGTCACCCATGACATGTACGGCCTCGGCCGGGTCATCGGTGTCGAGGACGGGATCGCGGCGCTCGTGGACTTCGGTTCCGCTCAGATGCGGATCCTGAGCCCCTACGCCAAGATGACCAAGCTGTAGGACCCCCGTGCCGGGTCACGGCACGCGCGAGCCCCGTCGAGGGCCCGCACCCGACGAAAGAGAGCCCTCTCATCGAACCGACCTCGCTGTTCTCCGCTCCGGAAGGGCACCAGCGCCGCTCCACGGCGGCCTCGCCTCCCCCGGTCATCGACCCCTTCCGGGCCCCGGACTTCCCGGACTTCGAAGAGGACGACGTCTTCCCGTCCGACGAGTACCGCGAGCCGGGCGACCCCGGGGAGTTCCGGGACGCCCGGGAGTCCGGGCCGGGGAAGCGGTCCGAACCGGGCAGGCGGGCGGCTCGGCCGCGTCGCAGGGCCGCCTAGCCGGCCGTTCCCCCCGTCCTCGCCCGCGGCGGCGGTGACGGCGGATATCCCGCCCTTCCCTTACGGCGTCTCGCTCGGGATCACGCAGTTCTTCGGCTGCGGCCGGCCCGTCGGCCAGCCCAGGCCGACGAACTTCAGGGTGCCCCGGCCCGCGCGACCCGGGTCCAGTTCGACGATCGCGGCCGGTTTGTCGTAGGCGTTGCCTCCGGTGGTGAGGCAGATCAGACCGCTGGTGGCCCGGACGCGGTGGCGGGAGTGGAGCAGGGACCACTGGCGGCCGACGTCCTCGAGGCTGGGCACGGCCGTGCCGGGTGCGCCCTGCTGGGCCTGGTGGAGGGCCTTGCCGATGGTGAGCAGGCCGTCGTGGACGAGCATCGTGCGGGAGTCCTCCAGGTTCGGCGTGGAGCCCAGGGCGATGCCCTCGCGCCGGGTCGCCGCGATGTGGGCCCGCAGGGCGTCCAGGGCCGCCTTCGGTTCGGCCAGGTACTGGGGGAGCTCCTGGGGTTTCGGGGCGCGCCCGCGGGTGGCCTTCCAGTCCTTCGTCCAGGCCGCCAGTTCCGTGGCCCAGGCGTCGGGGTGGGCCGGTGCCGCGTACTGGACGGTGACCTTCGGGCGGCCGTCGTCGCCGCGCAGCGCGGCCCAGTCCCGCTCGGACATGTCCTGGCGCAGCGAGGCCGCGTCCGAGCCGCTGACGATGGTGTAGTGGCGGCCCTCGCAGCCCACCTGGGCGAGCTTGAGGGCGAAGATGCGCAGGTGGAGGGTGCGGCCCGCGAAGTAGACGGTGTCGGCCTCGGAGTCGCAGATGTTGTTGGCCGTC
This sequence comes from Streptomyces sp. NPDC015242, assembly GCF_043079125.1. Taxonomy (NCBI): domain Bacteria; kingdom Bacillati; phylum Actinomycetota; class Actinomycetes; order Kitasatosporales; family Streptomycetaceae; genus Streptomyces; species Streptomyces sp. NPDC015242. The sequence goes on from NZ_JBIBUF010000004.1 coordinate 77,835, forward strand.
TGCGTGAACTGGTTGCCGGTGGAGCCCGCCTCGTCGATGGACGGGGACTCGAAGGACATCGCGGCCGGACCGGCCGGGCCCCGCTCCTTGATCCGGCTGAACGCCCTGGCCAGGGACTCGTTGTAGCCGTCGGGGCGTTTGTCGTAGACCAGGACCGTCCGCGCGTTGCGGCGGCCCTGTTCGCCGTTGAAGTCGGCCAGGGCCCGGGCCGCGTCGGTGTTGGTGGGCAGGATGCGGGCCAGACCGGGGAAGCGGAGCTCGGCCATGCCGTCGGCCCGGTCCTCGTTGGCGATGCGGTCGCCGCTGATCCGGGCGGCCAGCACCGGCACCTTGTGCTCCGTCAGGCGCTTCACGGCCGCTTCCGTGGCGGCGAGGCTCAGGTTGAAGCCGGTGACCGCGCGCAGCCGGTCCTCGGGCGAGTCGGCCATCCGCAGCAGCGTGCCGACGACCTTCTCCTGGTGCGCGTAGTCCCGTCCGGGGTTGGCCAGGACCAGCCGGATCTTCGGCGGCTCGCCCTCCCCGGCGTTGGCCTGCCGCTGGCCGAGGTAGGCGCCCTGCAGGTCGCTGCGGATCTGCCGACGCAGGGCCTCGCGGCCGGACTGCAGGGGCAGCATCATCGCGACCGTGACGTGCGGCTGGTCCTCGATCCTGTCGTTCTCGCGGGCGACGGCCCGGGCGACGTCGGCGATCTCGGGGGTGCCGAAGTCGTAGCCCTCGCCGTTGACGCCGACGCACTCGCCGTCGATCCGCTCCACGCCCTCGGCGCAGGTGTCCGGCTTGCTGAGGAGAGAGGTCGTGAGCAGGACGCCCGCGACGAGGACGACCGTCCCCAGCAGCGAGTACAGGATCTTCTTCCATCTCGGCATGCCGTCATCTCCTTCGCCGGAGCTGTTCGGTGCAGGCGCAGCGCAGCAGGGGCTGTTCGTTCTCGGCCAGGGCGCTCCAGTCCGCCGCGGTCCTGCTGAGCCGGCCGGCGCCGTCGAAGTCCATGATCGAGAGGAGGTCCAGCAGCTTGGCCAGGGTGCGGGCGGTCTCCTTGCCGGTCGGGCGGGTCCGTTCCTCGCACAGCCAGACCGCGTGCAGCAGCTGGTCGACCGTGCGGCGCAGCGGCGGTCCGTCCACCGGCACCAGGCCCTGGGCGCGCTCGCGCCGGGCGTCGGCGCCGCCCGGGTACGGGGCCTGCGCGATCTCCAGGAGTTCGGCGCACCAGGCGCGGGGGCGGCCGGGGAGGGTGGCGGCCAGGTGGCCGGCGACGTCGTCCGCGCCACCGGAGACCAGGTGGTGGTTCATCCGGTGGGCGGTGAGGGAGCGGAAGGCGCCGTCCTGCGGCGCCGCGTCGCCGGGTACGTCGTCGGCCCCCGGGTCCTCGTCGCGCGGGCGCTCCTCCCCCGCCGCCCGCAGCGCGTAGTGGTCGCGCAGCAGGTGGTGGTCGGCGTACCAGGCGGCGCCGTCGGGGAGCAGGCCGTAGAGGCGGTGGACGAGGAGCTGGCGGAGGCCGAAGTCGCCGATGAAGTGGCGTTCGCAGGCGGGCCAGCCGGTGTCGGTGAGGAGCCGGGCGACGTGATGGGCGGTCAGCTGGTGGACCCGGCCCGCCTGGTGGTGCCGGAGCAGGACGTCCGCGCACTCGGTGTCGTGGGCCACCGACAGGTGGGTGAGGAGGTCGAGCCAGTGGGCGTGGTGCTCGGCCGGGAGCCGGACGGGCAGCTGGTCCAGGACCAGTTCGCGTAACAGCACTTCGGCGACCGGGTGTTCGGCGTCGTCTCCGGACAGGCGCAGGGGGGCGTCCAGGAGGTCCCGGTCGTTGGCGTCGGCCGGCATGCGGAACGCCGCCGCCGCGGCGGCCAGCCGGATCACCGTGTGCGGCCGGCCACCGCTCAGGCGGGCCACGGCGGCGTCGATACGGCGGCGGTTGGCGCCCCCCTCCGGCTCCGCGTACTGCTGTCTTCGGACCGTCTCCCGGCGCAGCTGGTCGCCGGTGAGCAGCGGCATCCGCAGCAGGAGCACGCCGTCGGCGAGCGGCGCCCGGTCGGCGCCCTCGTCCCCGCGGCGTGACCAGTCCGGCGGGGCGCCGTCGGCGGGCCGGTACTCGGCCGGGGGCGTGGTCAGACCGGGCGGCAGGCCGCCGTGCAGGAAGGCGCCGCCGTCCGCGCGGCGGGCCGTGCCCACGACGACGACCCGGTCGCGCCGGCCGCCCCGCCGGTCGGTGAGCACCGCGCGCAGCAACTGCTCGCCCAGCGGCGACTCGGCGTGGTCCAGCAGCAGGCCGGGGCGCCCCACCCGGCGCAGCCAGCCGGAGGGCGAGGCGTACGCCGCTTCCAGGTCCTCGCGCAGGGCCCGGAAGAGGAAGCTCTCCGCGACCTCCCGCGCCTCACCGCCCGCCCGGAAGTCGGCGGCGAGGATGCGCAGCCCGATCCGGGGCTGCCCGGCCGCGCCCGGGTAGGCGCCGTAGACCCGCTCCAGCTCCGACCTGCCCCGGGGCGCCGCGCGCTCGAAGACGGCGTCCAGCAGGGCGTTGCTCACGGCCGCCGAATAGGGGTCGAACGCCTGCCCGTACAGGGTCGCCAGCAGGTTGCGGATGGTGCCGCGCAGCATCCCCCGCCAGAAGTCGCCGCCGCCGAGTCCGCGCACGCGGCGCCGCTGGGGCAGGTCCTCGTAGCGCTCGGCCTCCGTCGCGACCGCCTGGGGCGTGCCGTCCGCCACCCCGGTCGCGATCATGGCGAGGCCGGTGAACAGGCGCGGGAAGGCGAACGAGCCGCCGGTGCCCTGCCAGGTGCACAGCCGCCGGGCCACCTCGACCAGCGCCTCGGTCGCGGCCGAGCGGGCGCCGGGCTCCGGGCCGGCCCGGTCCTCGAACACCGGCGAGGCGCAGTCCAGGTGGATCACCGGCACCTTGGCGGCGAACCGGTCCCGCACCGCGCGCAGCAGCCGGCCCTTGCCCATGCCCGGGCCGCCGGTGAGCAGCACCACGGGCAGATCGGGACCGTACAGCGGCTCCCGCCCGGCACCCGAGGGTGCCCGCCCGAACAGCCGCGCGAAGAAGCCCTCGTCGGAGAGGAGCCCCTCGAAGCCCAGTTCCTCACACACGGTTCCCCCATGACGTCCCGCCCGCCCGAACCCGTGACCGCTGTGCCGGAAAAGATCCAGTGGAACACGGAACGGTCAGATCGACAACGGGTGCCGCGTGGGCGGGAGTTGGCCCGAGGGGGAGGTGCTCCTACGCCGGGCGGTCGGAGGCGGGCCAGACGTACGGCAGGTCGTCCGGCACCCCGGGGAAGGCCGCCCCGTAGGTGTCCGGGTCCTTGCGCACCAGGGCCGAGCGGTGACTGCGGTGGAAGGGCCGGTCACCGAGCCACGGCGGCAGTTCGCCCTCCGCGGCCAGCTCGTGCTGGTCGCGGACCGGGGCGTGCGGGCGGACGGTGGCGAGGTCGGCGACCAGCGTGGCCGCGCAGCTGTCCTGGTGGCCCAGCTCGCGCCAGGCCCGGCAGATCTCCAGGCCGTAGCGGACGAGGGCCTCCTCGTAGCCGGTCCACATCCGCACGGCCGGGTGCCGGCGCCAGCCGTAGCCGGGCACGATCAGGCCGCGCAGGACCTGGAGCGCCTCGACGCGCTGCTTGCCGAGCCGGCGGCGGTCCAGGGCCAGGGCGGTCTCCCGGAAGTCGGGGTAGGGCAGGAAGGTCTGCATCCCGGGTCCGTCCTCACGGAAGAGGGGTCAGGGTCTGTTCCGCCCAGATGGTCTTGCCCGAGTCGCTCTGGCGGGTGCCCCAGCGCTCGGTCAGCTGGGCCACGAGGAGCAGGCCGCGGCCGCCCTCGTCATAGGTGCGGGCGCGTCGCAGATGGGGGGCGGTGCTGCCGCCGTCGGAGACCTCGCACACGAGGCTGGTGTCGTGGATCAGGCGGAGCCGGACGGGCGGCTCGGCGTGCCGGATGGCGTTGGTGACGAGTTCGCTGACCACCAGTTCGGTGACGAAGACGACGTCGGACAGACCCCACCGCTCCAGTTGCGCCACCACGTCCTTCCGGGTCCGGGCGACCGCGGACGGGTCGCAGGGCACCTCCCAGGTGGCGACCTGGTGCGCGCCGAGCGCCCGGGTGCGGGCGACGAGCAGGGCCACGTCGTCGGCCGGGCGCCGCGGCAGCAGGTCGGTGAGCACCCGGTCGCACAGGGCGTCCAGCGAGGGCGCCGGGCGGGCGAGGGCCTCGCGCAGCCGCAGGACACCGGCGTCGATGTCCCGGTCGCGGGCGGTGACCAGGCCGTTGGTGTAGAGGGCCAGCAGGCTGCCCTCGGGCAGTTCGACCTCGGTCGACTCGTAGGGCAGGCCGCCCACGCCGAGCGGGGGCGCGACCGGCAGGCCGATCAGGTCGGCGGTGCCGTCGGGGCGCACCACGGCGGGTGGCGGGTGCCCGGCCGCGGCGAAGCAGCAGCGCCGGGAGACCGGGTCGTAGACGGCGTACAGGCAGGTGGCGCCCACGTCGGCGGAGGTCTCCGCCGCGGACGCCTCCCGGTCACCGTCGCCCTCCCCCTCGGTGTTCAGGCGGGCCACCAGGTCGTCGAGGTGGGTGAGCAGCTCGTCGCACGGCAGGTCGATGTCGGCCAGCGTGCGGACCGCCGTGCGCAGCCGGCCCATGGTCGCCGAGGCGTGCAGGCCGTGGCCGACGACGTCGCCGACGACCAGGGCCACCCGGGCCCCGGACAGGGGGATGACGTCGAACCAGTCCCCGCCCACGCCGGCGTGCCCGCCCGCCGGGAGGTAGCGGGAGGCGACCTCGACCGCCGCCTGCCGGGGCAGCCGCTGGGGCAGCAGGCTGCGCTGGAGGGTGACGGCGGTGGCGCGCTCACGGGTGTAGCGGCGGGCGTTGTCGATGCTGACCGCGGCCCGGGCGGCCAGCTCCCCGGCCAGGACCAGGTCGTCCTGGCGGAAGGCGTCGGCGTTGCGGTGCCGCAGGAAGAAGGCGACGCCCAGGGTGGTGCCGCGGGCGGCCAGCGGCACGGTCAGCACCGAGTGGACGCCGAAGCTCCGCATCCGGGCGGCGCGGGCCGGGTCGCGCGCGAACCACGCGGTCAGCTCCGGGTCCGTCGCCGCCTGCACGACCGGCCGCCCGGTGCGCAGGCTCTCGAAGGGCGCCGACCCGGCCGGGTAGGAGTCCATCTCACCGGCCGCCACCACCGCCTCCGGGGCGCCCGGGGTGACGGACCGCAGCGCGACCCGCCGCAGGCGCAGCGGCCCGTGGGCGGGCAGGACCCGGGCGGGCGGCTCGGACACGTCGTCGGGCGCGGCCAGCAGATCGACGCTCGCGAAGTCGGCCAGGGCCGGGACGGTCGCGTCGGTCAGTTCCTGGGCCGTGCGCGTCACGTCGAGGGTGCTGCCGATGCGCCGCCCGGCCTCGGCGATCAGCTTCAGCCGCTTGCGCGCCCAGAACTGCTCCGTCATGTCGTGCGCGGACAGGCACACGCCGCGGATGACGCCCTCCGGGTCGCGCAGCGCGGACACGTGGACCGACCAGGCGTGCTCGTGGTCCTCGCCGGGGGCCCGCAGGTAGTACTCGTCGTACTGCGGCTCGCCGGTGCGCAGCACCCGGGCCATGCTGCGCTCCGCCCGCTCGCCCGCGGCGTCGTCGATGATCTCGGAGACGCGCAGGCCCCGCATCTCCTCCTCGGTGAGCGCCGTGGAGCGTTCCATGTCGGCGTTGGCCCGGCGCAGCCGCAGCCGGGTGTCGTAGATCGCCTGGGCGCAGCAGGGGGACTGGGCGAAGCTCCAGCTCACCAGGGCGTCGCCGGGAGCGGGCCGCGACTCGGGGGCGGGGAGCGCGGAGACGACCAGCCAGGCCGGGGCGCCGGTGCCGGGCGCCCGGTGGTGGGCGAGGATCGGGACCGTCAACCGGCGGCCGTCGCGGTGCCGCAGGGCGACGACGCCGTTCCACCGGGGCAGTGCGGCGAGGGCCGGCATGCCGCCGCGCACGGGGATCGGCTCGGCCAGCAGGTCCGCGGCGTGACGGCCGGTCATCGACCCGGCCGGATGGCCGAGGAGCCGTTCGGCGCCCGCGTTCCAGCCCGTCACCCTGCCCTGCTCGTCGAGGGTGACGCGCGCGGTGAGATCCTGCCCGACGAGGGCGTCCAGGGCTTCGGGAGCCTCGCCGGGTCCCCCGGGCGGCCGGCCGGCGAGGCCGACGGTGACGGGCTGCTCCATGTTCGGTCATCTCGCTTCCGCGGAGGCTTCGGCCGTGGCACCGCAATGCACAGTTATGACCTGATTACCCGTATTCCAGCGCTTTCACCGTGCCGCCCCGCCCTCCTGCGGAGCCTGCCGGCGCCCGGCCCGGGTAACCGCTCCCCCATGGGTGAGAACCTGGGCGAGATCCTGGTGGGCACGTGTTCCTGGACCGACCGGGCGCTGGTCGGCAGCGGCTGGTATCCGGCCGGACGGCGCGACGCCGAGGGCCGGTTACGGCACTACGCCGAGCGGTTCCCGGTCGTCGAGGTCGACGCCTCCTACTACGCCCTGCCGAGCGAGCGGAACAGCGTGCTGTGGGCCGAGCGGACCCCGGACGGGTTCGTCTTCGACGTGAAGGCGTTCTCGCTGCTGACCGGGCACCCCACCCGGCAGGCCGTGATGCCGGACGGGCTGCCGCCCGACCACCGGGACCCGGCCGTGCTCGACGCGGTCTGGGCGCGGTTCGCGGCCGGCGTCGGGCCGCTGCGCGGCGCCGGGCGGCTCGGCAGCGTGCTGTTCCAGTTCCCCCCGTGGTTCCGGCCGGGCGAGCGGGCCGAGACGTTCCTGGCGGAGTGCGCGGAGCGGACCCGCGGCTGGCCCGTCGCCGTGGAGTTCCGCCACCCGTCGTGGTGGGAGCCGGACCGGGCGGAGGCGACGTGCGCCCTGCTGGCCCGGCACGGCATGGCCGCGGTCGCCGTCGACATGACGCAGACCCTGCCGTCGTCCGTTCCGCCGGTGACCCCGGTGACCTCGCCCCGGCTGTCCGTCGTACGGTTCCACGGCCGCAGCACCGCCTGGGGCAGCGGCAGCAAGGAGGACCGGTTCCGGCACGACTACGGCGAGGACGAACTCGCCGAGTGGCTGCCGCGCGTGCGGCGGCTGGCCGAGCGGACCGAGCAGGTGCACGTGCTGTTCAACAACTGCTGCGGCGACGCCGCCGTACGGGCCGCCGAGACCATGGCGCGGCTCCTGGCCGGGGGCGGAGCGACGGCGGTGGCGGGGGTGCCTAGGGCACGATCCGCACCCGCTTCTCCTCCGTCACCTGGTCCACGTCCGACACCCGCACGGTCGTCCTCATCGTCCAGGTCCCGGGGAGCGGCAGGTTGACGGAGTTGGTGCCCCAGTAGCCGCCCCGGTCTTGCAGTTCGGCGTCGATCGGGCCGAGCTCGCGGGAGGGCAGGCTGAAGGTGACGCGGACCTCGGGGACGACGACCAGGCCGGTGTCGGCGCCGTAGACGACGGCCTGGACGCCGTTCTCGCCGACCCGGGCCGGGTCCAGGGTGACCTGCACCGTGCCGCGGCCGGTCAGCCCGCCCGAGCCCGTGTCGAAGGGCACCGTCACCTGCGTGGTGGGCGGCAGCGCGCCCGCCGGGGCCCGCCGGGCCGCCTCGGCCTCGGCGCGGCCGGGCAGCGTGCCGGTCAGCACGGTCGTGAGCGCCAGCACCACGGCGGCGACGGCGACTTCCAGGAGCACGGAGCGGCGCAGACCGCGACGCCGGGCACCGGAATCCGGCGGGCCGTCCGAGCCACCCGCGTCGCCCGGACCACCGGGGCCCGACGGTCCACCGAAGCCGTTCGCGCCACCCGCACTGCCGGGGACCGACAGCCCACCGAACCCGCCCACGTCGCCCGGGCCGCTGGAGTCCGACGGGCCGCCGGAACCGTTCCCGTCGGCCGAACCGCCGGGTATTGACAGTCCGCCGGGGACTGACAACCCGCCGGACACGCCCGTGGCGCCCGGGCCGCTGGGGACCGACGGTCCACCGGAGCCGTTCGCGCCACCCGCACTGCCGGGGACCGACAGCCCACTGAACCCACCAGCGTCGCCCGGGCCGCTGGAGTCCGACGGGGCGCCGGACCCGCGCGCGTCGCCCCGGCCGCCGGGCTCCCACAGTCTGCCCAGGCCTCCCGCGCCACCCGAACCGCCGGGTTTCTCCGGTCCGCCGGAGCTGACCGGACCGCCGTGGTCCGGCCGTCGGCCCGCTGCCGCCTTACCTGGCCGTTCCACCCGCTCCGGGCCCGCCGCGCCCGCGATCCCCGCGGCCTCCGCGTCCCTCGCGTCCCGGGCGTCGTCCCCGTCCGGATCCCCCGCGCCCGGCCCAGCGCCATCCGGTCCCGCGCCCGGCCCCACGCCATCCCGTCCCGCGGCCGCCGCGCCCGCGGCCGCCCCGCCGGTGGCCGCCGGCCCCGTGGCCGCCGCACTCGCGCCGACCGGCTGGAGGACGCGTTCCGGCAGGGCGGTCCGGACCTCGGCCGGTGGCGCGGCGATGCGGGCCGTCCAGCGCCGGGCGTGACCGGCCGCGAGCAGCAGCGCCGACACCGCGGCCAGCTTCAGCAGCAGCAGCCTGCCGTACGTCGTGCCGGTCAGCGCGGACAGGGAGCCCAGACCGCGCCAGGACTGGTAGAGGCCGGTGACCGCCAGGACGACCACGCAGGTGAAGGCGGCCCGGGAGAAGCGGGGCACCACCTCCGTCAGGTCGTCGACGGGAGCGCGGCGCAGGGTCAGCAGCAGTGCCACGAGTCCGCCGAGCCAGACCCCCGTGGCCAGCAGGTGCACCACGGACGACGCCATCGCCACGGGCACCTGGATGCCCGCCGAGGCGTGCTCGGCCACCGCCCAGGTCAGGGCGAGGCCGACGGCCAGGGCGGTCCCGGCCGCCACGGTGACGGGCCGGTGGCGGACAGGGCCCCTGGACACCCGGACCAGGAAGGCCGCGATCAGCAGCAGGACCACCAGCCGCGCCAGCAGCGCGAGGCCGGGACGGCTGGACAGGGTGCGGTCCAGGGCGCCGGCGTCGAAGGCCGCGAGAGGACCGGCGCCGCCTTCGTAGGGGGCGCGCAGCAGGAGCAGGACGGCCGTGGCGCCCAGCAGGGTCCACCAGGCGGCGGCCAGCGGCTGGCGCAGCGGGGCCGGATCGGCCGGGCGGCACAGCGCAGCGAACGCGGCCGAGCCGACGAGCAGGGCGGCGGCGAGGTAGGCGAGGTAGCGGGCGAGGTCGTACAGGCCGTCGGTGAGGGGGTCCTCCTCGGGGCCGGTGTCGAGCTGGAAGGTGGTCGCGGAGCGCTTGCCGACGGAGAACGTGAAGGCGCCGGAGACCGGGTGGCTGTCGGCGGACACGACCCGCCAGGCGACCGTGTACGTGCCCTGCGCGAGCTTGCCGGTCAGCCGGACCCGGGCCGTGTCGGACCGGCCGTCGGCGTGCGCGGCCCCGCCGGTGGGGATCCGGCGCTGGTCGGGCCCGAAGATCCGAAAGGAGTCGTCGAGCAGGCCGACGGACTCGGTGAAGGTGAGGGTGACCTGGCGGGGGGCGCGGGGAACGACCGAGCCGTCCTCGGGGTCGGTGCCGCGCAGGGCGGAGTGCGCCGGGGCGGGGGACGCTCCCCCGAGGAGCAGGGCCAGCACGGTGCCGAGCAGCACCAGGGCCCGGACTCGCCGGGGGTGTCCGACATAGCGCTCCACGTGAGTCTCCGGGGTCGGGCGGTACGGCTCCCGGACAGGTACGGACGCCGGGCGCGTTCCGCTCACCGGACCCGCGCTCAGACGGGCCGGGACAGTTCCCGGATCCGGTCGGCCCGCGCCGGGTAGCGCGCCGTCAGCTCCGCCGCGTCCCCGTGTTCGTAGCCCTCGAAGGTGAAGCCGGGGGCCATGGTGCAGCCGAACAGGGTCCACGCCCCGCCCGGCCGGACCCGGCCGCCCATCCAGGTGCCGGCCGGGACCGTGAACTGCACGTGCTGCCCGTCGAGCACCTCCGGCCCCAGCACCACCGTGCGGGTGTCTCCGTCCGGGGCGAGGAGCAGGAGCTCCAGGGGATCGCCCCGGTAGAAGTGCCAGATCTCGTCCGTGGGCAGACGGTGCAGGGCGGAGAAGTCGTCCGCCGTGAGGAGGGCGACGATCGCCGTGCCCTCCGGTCTGCCGTCGGGGCGTGCGGGCCCGGCCCAGGTCTGGCGGAACAGGCCGCCCTCGCTGGGGATGGGTTCGAGGCCGTAGTGCGCGATGAGCTCGTCGGGCGTCACGCGGGGAAGAGTATCTCCCGGTCCAGGAAGGCGAGCTGGGCCTTCTTCTCCGGCAGGTACACGTCCGGCAGGTCGACCTCCGGCAGCACGACCACCGGCCCGGCCGTGAAGCCCTGCCTGAGGAAGCGGGCGATCGCCTTCTCGTTGCGGACGTCGGGGTCGACCACGACCCGGCGGCGGTCCAGGCCGAGCAGGACGTAGGCGGCGACGACCGCCACCAGTCCGGCCGTCCAGCCGGGCCTGCCGCCGCCCGGCCCGGCGGGCGCGAGCAGCAGGTGGACGCCGATGTCGCCGGGGCGCACGTCGTAGCACTCGCCGACGCGGTCCGCCTCCGGCTCGTAGGTCTGCAGCAGCGCCACCGGCTCGCCCTCGCGCACGACGAGGAAGGCGTGGTGGGTGGTGAGCGTGGCCATGTGGGCGTAGATCTCGGCGACCTGACGCTCGGTGAGGCCGGTCATGCCCCAGAAGGCGGCCCGCTCCTCGCTCACCCAGCGGTGGATCACCCCGGCGTCGGCCTCGGCGTCCAGCGGCAGGACGCGGACGGTGCCGAAGCCCTCGGTCTCCTGCTCGTGCACGGCGGTGCGGGAGGCGTACGGGTCAGACATCGGTCTCCTTGGTCAGCAGGGCCCAGTCGGTGACGACCGGGACGAGGTCTCCCCCGAGCCACAGGGGGAGCTGGTCGCGGTGGTGGGGCGAGCCGGGGACGCCCGAGGCGCCGAACGGGACCACCCAGCGGCTGTCCTCGCGCCGGGCCAGGTCCCAGACGTACCGGGCGGCCGGGCCGCGCGCGGCCAGGTCGGTCAGGCCCGGCACGGCCGAGGTGCACAGCACGCAGTCGTGGTCGCCGGACAGGCCGGGCTCCTCGTACGGCGTCTCCGGCTCCAGGGCGCGCCACGGGGCGAGCCGGTGGGTGTCGCCCCAGACCCCGGCCGGTGGCCGCGCGGCCACCTCCTCGACCGCCCCGCGGACGGCCGCGGGGCGGTCGATGCCGTACAGCTCCCCGGCGGTCAGCAGGTGTTCGAGGGCGAAGCCGACCCGGGGCAGGAGGGCGAGCCAGGGCAGGAACACGTCCGGGTACGCGGGCGGCGTGGCCAGCGCGGCGAAGGCCGGGTCGGCCGCGAGCCGCCGGGCGACCGCGCCGCGCACCGCCGCGTACAGGGCGGCGTCGGCGCTGCCGGCGTCCATGCGGCGGTCCCAGGCGAGCAGCCGGTCGCGCAGCGCGGCGGCCTCGGGGGTGAGATCGCCGAGGGAGCGCAGGTGGTCCAGGAGGGCGGTCGCGGAGGCCAGGTGGGTGTCGGTGTGGACGGCGGGCATGTCGGCGGCGGACCAGCGCTCCTTGCCGGCCAGCAGCGCGGCGATGCGGTCGTGGCGGTGGGGCGGGGCGAACTCGACGCCGAGGGGTGCCGCCGGGCCACGCTGGTTGGCCATGACGGCGACGCCGTCGGTGAGTCCGCCGCGGGGCGTCCCGGCCCGGCCGCGCCACTCGTGGCCGGGCTCCCAGGCGGGCACCAGCCGCAGCCGGTTGGCCTCCGCGCGCAGCGGCACGTACCCGGCCACGCGGTGCAGGGTCCCGCCCTCGGTGTCGGCGGCCTGGACGACGTTGACCGGCTCGGCCCAGAGGTCGAGGGCCCGGTCCACGTCGGCGACCCGGCGGGCCCGCAGCAGGGGCAGCAGGGCGCCGAAGCCGAGGTCGCCGGTGACGCGCGGCGGGTAGCGCAGGCTGACGGCGAGCGGGGGCAGGTCCGGCTCGGTGGTGCCGCCGTCCAGGCCCTCCGGCCCCCCGGCGACCACCGGGCCCCGGCCGGTCTCGATCACCTCGACCTCGACCGGCTCCTCGCCCGCCACCTCGACGGTCTCCGTGTGCCGTTCGGCCCGCCGCCAGACCCCGTCCGGGTCCAGCGCCTCGACGCCGGCGCCCGTGCGCCGCAGCCGTTCCCGGTAGAGGTCCTGGTAGTCGGCCATGGCGTTGGTGATGGCCCAGGCGACCGTGCCGGTGTGGCCGAAGTGGGCGATGCCGGGGACCCCGGGGACGGCGAGGCCCACGACGTCGAACTCCGGGCAGGACAGGTGGATCTGCTGGTAGACGCCCGGGTCCTCGATCCAGCGGTGCGGGTCGCCGGCGATGACCGCCTGCCCGGTGACGGTCCGCTCGCCGCTCACCAGCCAGCCGTTGCTGCCGGAGGTGCCGGGCCCGTCGGTGGCGAACAGCCCGATCGCGTCCGTGCCGAGGTGGGTGGCGACCTGCTCGCGCCAGAGTTTGGCTGGGAACCCGGCGAAGAGGATGTGTGTGGCGAGCCAGACCCCGAGCGGGGTCCAGGGGTTCCAGCGCCCGGGGGCGAGTCCGGCGCGGGCGAACTCGGGGGCCGCGGAGCCGCCGGCCCGCTCGAGACCGGCGTTGACCCCGTCGACGTAGGCCCGCACCCACTCCGCCGTCCCGGGGTCCCGTCTCTCCAGCTGCGTGAAGCAGCGTCTGGCGGTGTCGTCGAGTCTGGCGCGTCTGGCGAACCGGTCCCAGGCCAGGGCGTCCGGGCCGAGGAAGGACGCCGAGGTGCCCTGTGCGCGGTGCCGCTCGACCTCCAGCTGCCAGGCCCGGTCCCGGGCGGTGACCAGGCCCTGGGCGTGGGCGAGTGCCGTCGCGCTGTCGGCACGCAGATGCGGAATGCCCCAGGCGTCACGGTAGATCTCGATCGCCACCCTGTACCCCCACCTTCCTTTAGGTTAGCCTTGCCTAAGTCATAGTTGTGTGGCCGGAATCGTACGCGAAGGGCTGAAACGCGATGGGGCAGGGGCGGGGTTGGGAGGGCGCGGTCCTCAAACTGCTGCGCGCGAAGGATTTCCGGTGCACGGTGACGGACACGGAGGACGTCACCCCGGACTACCGGCGGCTGCGCTTCACGGACGGCGGTCTGCTGGCCGCGACCGGCGTGCACCCCACCATGTGGGTCCGGCTCTGGTTCGACAACGCGGGCAGGCCGCACCAGCGGGCCTACACCCTGGTCGATCCCGACCCCGGGGCCGGTACCTTCGCCCTGGAGTTCGCCCTGCACGAGGGGTGCGCCAGCGACTGGGCCCGGGCGGCGAAGCCCGGCGACACCATCGAGGCGACCGTCCAGGGCACCGGCTTCGAGCACCCGAGCCCGGCGCCCTCGCACGTCTTCGCCGTCGGCGACCCGGCCTCCCTGCCCGCCCTCAACTCCCTCCTGGCCGCCCTGGGTCCCGCCCCGGCCACCGTCTGGTTCGAGGGCGGCGGCGACGGCCTGCCGTTCCGCACCGACCCGGACCGCCACGAGCTGCGCACGGTGCCCCGCCAGGACTCCGGCGCCCACCTCGTCGAGCGCGTGAAGGCCGACCTGCCCGGCCTGCTCGGCACGACCGCCGACCCCTACGTCTGGATCGCCTGCGACACGGCGACGACCCGGACGCTCGCCGCGTACGTCCGCAAGGAACTGGGCCTGCCCAAGCAGCGCGTGCACGCCCTCGGGTACTGGCGCCCCTGAGGCGGGCTCCGGACGCGGCCGGGCCCGGCCCGGGGGATGATCGGGGCATGGACGTCACCCTGCACCTCGCCCAGGACCCCGAGGCGGACGCGCTGCTCGGCCGCAGTCCGCTCGCCGCGCTGATCGGCATGCTGCTGGACCAGCAGATCCCGATGGAGTGGGCGTTCAAGGGCCCGGCGGCCATCGCCGAGCGGCTCGGCACGGACGACCTGGACGCGCACGAGATCGCCGCGCACGAGCCGGAGGCCTTCGCCGCGCTGCTCTCGCAGAAGCCGGCCGTGCACCGCTACCCGGGCTCCATGGCCAAGCGGATCCAGCAGCTGTGCCAGTACCTCGTCGAGCACTACGACGGTGACGCCGAGGCCGTATGGAAGGACGCCGGCACCGGCAGGGAGCTGCTGAAGCGGCTGGCCGGGCTGCCGGGCTTCGGCAAGCAGAAGGCCCAGATCTTCCTGGCCCTGCTGGGCAAGCAGCTCGGGGTGCGCCCCGAGGGCTGGCGGGAGGCGGCGGGCTCCTACGGCGAGGAGAGGTCCTTCCGCTCGGTCGCCGACATCACAGGACCCGAGTCCCTCGCCAAGGTGCGGGCGCACAAGCAGGAGATGAAGGCGGCGGCCAAGGCGGCGAAGGCCGCGAAGGCCGCGAAGGCGTAGCCGTCAGCCGCGTGGCCCGCTCCGGGTGGCGCGCCGCTCCGGCCCGGTCCAAGCATGGATCATGACCGAGCCACCGACCGGCGACCCCCGGGACCGGGAGCACGCCCCCGGCGCACCGGGCCGCCGCACCCCCTGCGAACGCTTCACGTCTTCCGTACGCCGAGCGAGCGGTTCCACCGGCCCGCGCGATGAACGGCGTGCCCGCGGCGGGGAATGACCCCCCGTGCACCCCGCGGAGCAGCAGGTCCCCCGCGGCACCCGCCGGCCCACCTGGCCGCGGGTGCTGGTCCTGCTGCTCGCCCTGCTCGTGCCCGGCACGCACGCCGCGGCGCACACCGTCCCGGCCGTCCCGCTCGCCGGGGAGAGCACCAGCGCCGAGTTCGACGCCTTCGACACCGTCCTGCGGCCCGCCGGCCGCGGCGCGCGGCGCGCCGCCGCCCCGCTGCGCCCGGCCCCGCTCCGGGGCCCCGCCCCCGCGTGCACCGCACGGCGTCCCGTGCCCGTGCCGCCGGCCCCGCCGCACGACCCTCGTCCCCTGCGTTCCGAGGTCCTGCGCTGCTGAGAGGACCCCGCGCCGGTCCACCAGCCCCGCACGGAACCACAACGACGAGGAACCGCCATGCTCCAAGACCCGTACGCCGTCCTGCGCGCCCTGCTGCGCGCCGAGGCCGCCCGCAGCGCTCCCAAGCCGAGCTCCCCGCCGGCCGAGCGGAAGCCGCAGTCCCCGCACCCGCGGCAGCCGGGCCGCGGCTGATCCCGCGCGCGGTGGCGCAGGAGGCCGGGACGGCCCCTGCGCCACCGCGCGGACCGGCGCCGGCCCGGCGGCCCACCCCCTTTCGGGCGAACCGGGTGCGCGGTCCGGGTGACCGCCTTGCGGGGACGCGCGTCCGGCATATGCGGGACCCTGCCCGTTTTCGTCCCGCCTTGTGGTGCTTTTTTCGGCGTCGTACTCCGTCGCCATGGCTGCGCCCGGAAGGTCTTGACCGGTAGGCTTTCCGTGTGATCTTCAAGCGCATCGGAAACGGCCGGCCGTACCCCGACCACGGCCGGGAAAGCACCCGGCAGTGGGCGGACGTCGCGCCGCGCCCGGTCCGCCTCGATCAGCTCGTGACGACGAAGCAGCAGCTCGACCTGGAGACCCTCCTCGCCGAGGACTCGACCTTCTACGGCGACCTCTTCGCGCACGTCGTGAAGTGGCAGGGCGACCTGTACCTGGAGGACGGCCTGCACCGCGCGGTGCGGGCGGCGCTCCAGCAGCGCCAGGTGCTGCACGCGCGCGTGCTCGAGCTGGACTGACCCCCGCCGGTCACGGGTTGACCCTTTCGGGTTCCGCTGGGCGACGTCGAATGATCATCTAGTAGGCATCGTCGCCCGGGCGCACTACGCTGCGCTCATGAGCATGCTGACTCCCCCCGGCATGGGCGGCAAATACCGCATCACGGGCAACAGGTACCCCCGGATGCGCCGGCCCCGGCGGCGCGGCAGGCTCGTCGCCGCGGGCATCGCCTCGGTCGCCGTGCTCGGCGTGGGCGGCTGGGGCACGCTCCAGCTCATCGACGTCTTCACCGGCGGCGGCGACAAGGCTTCGGCGGCCGGCGGCGACGACTGCGCCCGCACGGCCGGGGCGAGCCCCTCGCCCAGCGCCAGGCCCCTGCCCGAGCCCCGCACGATCACCGTCAACGTCCTCAACGCCACCACCCGCAGCGGCCTGGCGAAGAAGACCGCCGACGAGCTGAAGAAACGCGGCTTCAAGATCGGCGACGTGGGCAACGCGCCCAAGGAGTACGACAAGAAGGTCAAGGGCACCGGCGTGCTGCTCGGCCCGGCGTCCGCCCGGGACACCGCGCTGCCGGTGCTCGGCACCCAGCTCCCGGGCGCCGAACGGCGTACCGAGGCGGCCCGCGACGGCGCGGCCGTCGACCTCCTCATCGGGGACGCCTTCAAGGAACTGGCGAAGAAGCCGGACGCCGACCGGGCGCTGACCGAGCTGGCCAGGCCCGAGCCGGCGCCGACACCGAAGAAGGGCTGCTGACCCGCCCGCCCGAGCGGGCGGGAGGCCGTCCGGCCTACTCGGCCGCCCCGTACATCCGGTCACCCGCGTCGCCGAGACCCGGGACGATGTAGCCGTGCTCGTTCAGGTGCTCGTCGACCGAGGCGGTCACGACCGTCACGGGCGTGCCCGCCAGCTCGCGCTCCATGACCTCCACGCCCTCCGGCGCGGCCAGCAGCACCACGGCGGTCACGTCGTCGGCGCCGCGCCGGATGAGCTCCTGGATCGCCGCGACCAGCGTGCCGCCGGTGGCGAGCATCGGGTCGAGCACGTACACCTGACGGCCCGAGAGGTCCTCCGGCATCCGCGTGGCGTACGTGGAGGCCTGCAGCGTCTCCTCGTTGCGGATCATGCCCATGAAGCCCACCTCGGCGGTCGGCAGCAGCCGGACCATGCCCTCCAGCATGCCCAGGCCCGCACGCAGGATCGGCACCACGAGCGGGCGCGGGTGGGACAGCTTGACGCCCGTGGTCCGGGCGACCGGCGTCTGGATGTCGACCTGTTCGGTGCGCACGTCGCGCGTGGCCTCGTAGGCGAGCAGGGTGACCAGCTCGTCGGCCAGACGGCGGAAGGTCGCGGAGTCGGTGCGCTGGTCGCGCAGCGTGGTGAGCTTGTGGGCGACCAGGGGGTGGTCGACGACGTGGAGACGCATGTCCACAACAGTAACCGGGCCCGATGACCCCGGCCGCACGGCAAGCACGCCGCCAGGCCGTCACTCGTTCGCCGGCGTCAAACCGTCCGTCCGGGGGAAGGTGGGAGAGACGGAATGGGGGTGGTGAACCAGATGCCCGACCGGGAGATCCGACACGATCCGTCACCGCGCGTACGGCCCGGGGCGGACCCGGCACGCGACCGGACGGCCGAGCGCGCCGGGCCGGAGGTGACGGCCGCGCGAGCCGCCGCGGACGAGTCCGAGGCGGAGCGCCGCAGGCGCCGCGCCCGGTTCCTGCGCGACCTGGCCGAGGCCCGGGCCCTGCGCGACCGCGTGCAGCCGCGGCGCGCCAAGACGGCCCGGCTGCGGCACGCGATGCGCATGCGCACCTTCCGCTGGTAGCGCCCGCCCGGCCGCCACCGGCGGGCAACGCGTGCGGAAACCGCCGGGGAAGATCACGAACCGCGCGGACGTTGTGGCGGGTGACCGTGCGTGGGGCGGGGCAAAGCCGCGTACGATCCGCAGGTGGCGGCAACGAGCGTGCGAGCGCAACTGCCGGACACAGGGGGCCGAAGACGTCCCCTGAACGCCTTGTTTCTGCCACGATTCCGAGTGGGTGGGGCTCGGACGAGCACTCCCCGCCCGCAACCTCCGCCGGGGGGACCCCCAACCGGCACGCCTAAGACCAGTGGGAGAGTCACGGTGTACTTCGCCGCACTGCTCGCGCGCACCGAAGACGGGTGGGAAGCGAGCGACACAGAGCTCGACGATGTGGAAACCCTGTCGGATCTGGCCGACCTGGCCCGTGAAGCCTCCCCCGACGAGGACACGGTGCTCGTGCTCATCGAGCAGGAGGACGCCTGGTTCGGCGTCGTCCGCGTGGACGGCGAGGAGGACCCTCGCATCTACGTCTCGGACGCTGCGGCCGCTGCCCGCAGCAGCTACGGCGAGATCCTGCTCACCGACGAGCTGCTCGGCCGGGATCCCGGCGACGACGGCCCCGACCTCGACGCCCTCGACCTCGACGGCACCGAGGACGGCGAGTCGGACGACGACGAGGACGGCGAGGACGGCGTTCCCGTCGCCGGTTCCGCCGAGGCCGTGCCGCACGGCCCGGTCGGCGACGCGCAGATCCTCGACGACCTCGGCGTGAGCGAGAAGGAGCTGCGCTCGCTGTCGACGGACGCCGTCACCGAGATCGCCGAGTCCCTGGGCGCCTCGGAGACCCTGGAGACCGTCCGCTGACCGCTCGCACCGCCCCCGGGCCGCCGGACCCGGTACGGGACCCCTGGCGGCCCGCCATGCGGCTCGCCCTGGCCGAGGCCGCCGGGGCCGTCCGGGGCGGGGACGTCCCGGTCGGCGCCGTGGTCCTGGCGCCGGACGGCACGACCGTGCTCGCGGCCGGGCACAACGAACGCGAGGCCGGCGGCGATCCGACGGCCCACGCGGAGGTCCTCGCCCTGCGGCGGGCCGCGGCCGCGCTCGGGCGGTGGCGGCTGGCCGGCTGCACCCTCGTGGTGACCCTGGAGCCCTGCACGATGTGCGCGGGCGCGATCCAGCAGTCCCGCGTGGACCGGCTCGTGTACGGCGCCCGCGACGAGAAGGCCGGCGCGGCCGGGTCCCTGTGGGACCTCGTGCGCGACCGGCGGCTCAACCACCGGCCCGAAGTGATCGAGGGCGTGCTCGCCGAGGAGTGCGCCGCGCTGCTCACGGCGTTCTTCCGCGGCCGCTGAGCGGCCGCGGCAAACCGATTTCGGAGCACGCGGCACCTTGCTGTAAGGTCTCCCTCGGTAGCGTGTCCGAGCGGCCGAAGGAGCTCGCCTCGAAAGCGAGTGTGGCGCAAGTCACCGAGGGTTCAAATCCCTCCGCTACCGCTTGAGAAGGGCCCCGTCGCGAGACGGGGCCCTTCGTGCGATCCGCCTCTTCGGGTGTCCGGCCCCTCGTGCGATCATGTGCGCTGTTCGTGACACAAGTGACAGGGGAGGCCGCGGTGGCGGTGAACGCGAAGAAGGTCGCCGTCTACGTCCTCGCGGTCTTCGCGCTGTACGTGATCATCACCGACCCCGCCAAGGCCGCCGACTACGTCCAGATAGGGTTCCAGGGCATCTCGGACGCCGCCCGCGCCCTGGGCGACTTCGCGACCTGGGTCGCCAACGGAGGAAAGTGATGATCCGCCACCTGGTCCTGTTCAAGCTCGACGAGGGCGTCTCCCGCGACGAGCCCCGGGTCGTGCAGGGCGTCGAGGCCTTCCGCGCCCTCGACGGCAAGATCCCGGAGCTGCGCCACTGGGAGCTCGGCTGGAACGTCAGCGACCGCCCCATCGCGTACGACTTCGCCATCAACTCCGCCTTCGACGACGCCGAGGCGCTGCGGCGGTACGTGGAGCACCCCGACCACCAGGCCGGTGTCGCGCTGTGGCGGGAGTTCGCCACGTGGGTGATCGCGGACTACGAGTTCTGAGCCCCGGCCGCCGCCGCCGCTCGAAGCCCCCTGTCGGTGCGACAGGGGGCTTCGCTGTGACGTGAGTTCATTTATGCGCCATTCATTCCTCAACACGTAGTTATGGGGTGCTTGCACACAGTGCACATGTCTTGTGATGCTATGACCGCTTTTGATGGAAGAGTTGACGGATGAGTTGACGATGACGAGGCGGAGTTGAACGTGCTGGCCAGTACCGCACCTCAGGCACCCACCTCGGAACCCCCGGCCCCCGCGGAACGTCCCGACACCGCCCCGGCCGCTCCCCAGCGGAGCCGTGGCGCCGACACCCGCGCCCTCACGCAGGTGCTCTTCGCCCAGCTCAAGGAGCTCCAGCCGGGCACGCCCGAGCACGACCGGGTGCGCGGGGCGCTCATCGAGGCCAACCTGCCGCTCGTGCGCTACGCGGCCGCCCGGTTCCGCTCCCGCAACGAGCCGATGGAGGACGTCGTCCAGGTCGGCACGATCGGGCTCATCAACGCCATCGACCGCTTCGACCCGGACCGGGGCGTGCAGTTCCCGACGTTCGCGATGCCGACGGTCGTCGGCGAGATCAAGCGGTACTTCCGCGACAACGTCCGCACGGTCCACGTGCCGCGCCGGCTGCACGAGCTGTGGGTGCAGGTGAACAGCGCGACCGAGGACCTGACGACCGCGTTCGGGCGGACCCCGACGACCGCGGAGATCGCCGAGCGGCTGCGCATCACCGAGGAAGAGGTGCTGTCCTGCATCGAGGCGGGGCGGTCCTACCACGCCACGTCCCTGGAGGCCGCGCAGGAGGGCGACGGGATGCCGGGGCTGCTGGACCGGCTCGGCTACGAGGACCCCGCATTGGACGGGGTGGAGCACCGCGACCTCGTACGGCACCTCCTCGTGCAGCTGCCGGAGCGCGAGCAGCGGATCCTGCTGCTGCGGTACTACAGCAACCTCACGCAGTCCCAGATCAGCGCGGAACTCGGCGTCTCACAGATGCACGTCTCGCGGCTACTCGCGCGTAGCTTCCAGCGATTGCGGTCTGCGAACCGGATCGACGCGTAACCGCAAACCCGAGCGAGGGATCACCGGGGAGAGGTAATCGCTCATCAGGGCGGTTGCCGACAGTTGAGAGCCGAAACAGCGTCATACCCCTTGTTTGCAGGGCGGATTCGCGTCTCAGATGTCGACATGTCACTACAGCGTGTTGCCGACATGTGACATTCTGCGTGAAGCGCGTTTGCCGGAGCTTCGGCTCCGGTATTCAGGTGAAGGCTGCGTTCCTCAGACGGGAGCGTCCGCCGCGACCGTCCCGCGACCCAAAGGGGGTGGCATGTCCGCAGAACAGGGCAGCTCGAAGGTGCTCACGCTCGCGGAGAGCGACACAGCTCCCCATGCTCTCGACTCACTCGGCCCCATCGACGACGTCCCGGCCGAGCTCGTGACCGAGCCCGCGCCGGTGCTTCCGGCCACGGGGGCCATCGACACCCGCACCCTGTCCCGCTCCCTGTTCCTGCGGCTGGCCGCGCTCGACGCGGACAGCCCCGAGCGTGCGTACGTCCGTGACACGCTCATCGAGCTCAACCTGCCGCTGGTGCGGTACGCGGCCGCGCGTTTCCGGTCGCGCAACGAGCCGATGGAGGACATCGTCCAGGTCGGCACGATCGGGCTGATCAAGGCGATCGACCGGTTCGACTGCGAACGGGGCGTCGAGTTCCCCACGTTCGCGATGCCAACCGTCGTGGGCGAGATCAAGCGGTTCTTCCGTGACACGTCCTGGTCGGTGCGGGTGCCGCGGCGCCTTCAGGAGCTGCGGCTGGCGCTGACCAAGGCGAGCGACGAGCTGTCGCAGAAGCTGGACCGGTCGCCGACGGTTACCGAACTCGCCACCGTGCTCGGGGTGTCCGAGGAGGACGTGGTCGACGGGCTGGCGGTGGGGAACGCGTACACGGCGTCCTCGCTGGACTCGCCGGCGCCGGAGGACGACGGCGGCGAGGGGTCGCTGGCGGACCGGCTGGGGTACGAGGACACGGCCCTGGAGGGCGTGGAGTACCGGGAGTCCCTGAAGCCGCTGCTGGCGAAGCTGCCGCCGCGGGAGCGGCGGATCATCATGCTGCGGTTCTTCGCGAACATGACGCAGTCGCAGATCGGCGAGGAGGTCGGCATCTCGCAGATGCACGTCTCACGGCTGCTGACCCGGACGCTGGCGCAGCTGCGGGAAGGCCTGATCTCGGACTGAGCGCGGGTCCCGTCGCCCGTTGCCCGGCCCGCGCCCGACGGTGGGGTGTGGGTCGGGGCCGTGTCGGGGGGTGTCCGTCCGGTGGCGGGCGCGGGCCTGCGGGGGCGGACGCCCAGTCCCCCGGCCCGGCACCCGTGCCGATGACCTGCGAAACCGCCGTACCTGTTACGCCAGCGCCAGCCAAGCCACCGCCGCGACGATCGCCACCGCGACCACCACGCCGAGGATGAGGCCGATGCGCGGGCCGCCGCCGCCCGTCGCCGCCGCCTGGCGCCCCTGCGGCGCCTCGTCGACGAACGCGCGGAACATCTGGGTGCTGCCGGCAGGGTCGTGATTGCCCTGGGGGGCCTGGTAGTTAGCCATGGCCCGAGACCCTAGCGAAAACGCCGGTGCTCCCCAAGTGGGGGTTGGCCTTCCGTTTGCCCCCCGTGCGACCCGGAGCGCCGGGCTCCCCACCTGCGTGTTTACGCTCGCAATACTTGCCTTTGCCAACTTTTGGCCCCACCCTCCGCCTTTTTGTTTGCCTTCAGCAACCATTGACTTCTATGGTTGCCCTAAGCAACGAAAGCGGGAGGTGTCATGGCCGAGAGGGCGCAGTACGAAGAGCTGGTCCGCCAGTTCAGTGCCTTCGGCGCCGTGAAGCGGGAGCTCGGACGGATCATGCCCGCCGACTGCCCCGGCGGATCGGCGGCCGTGCTGACCCTGCTGGGCCGCCACGGCGACATGCGCATGAGCAAGCTCGCCGAGCTGCTCGCGGTGGACATGTCGGTCACCAGCCGCCATGTCGCGCACGTCGTGGACCGGGGCTGGATCGAACGCTCCCCCGACCCCGCCGACAAACGCTCACGCATCCTGCGCCTCACCCCCGCGGGCCACGCCCAGCTCGCCGAGCTGTCCCGGCGGACGACCGAGGTCCTGGCCGAGCGGCTGAGCGACTGGACCGACGAGGAGGTCGGCCGGCTCACGGACCTGATGGCGCGGCTGCGGGAGAGCTTCGACTGCCGGCCCGCGCCCCGGGCGGCACCGCCCGCTTTCGAACCGACCACCCGTACACCCGCAAGCACGTAAGAAAAGGAAGCCCATGGCAACGACCACACCAGCCGGTGTGCGGGCTCATGCCAAGCACGGGGGAGGCTCCCACGGCTCCTCCGGCGACGCTCCGATGACGCACCGGCAGATCATGGAGGCCCTCACCGGCCTGCTGCTCGGCATGTTCGTCGCGATCCTGTCGTCGACGATCGTCTCCAACGCCCTGCCCCGGATCATCGGGGACCTCGGTGGCGGCCAGAGCGCCTACACCTGGGTCGTGACCGCGTCCCTGCTGACAATGACCGCCACCACCCCGCTGTGGGGCAAGCTCGCCGACCTGTTCTCCAAGAAGCTGCTGATCCAGATCGCACTGGTCGTCTTCGTCCTGGGGTCGGCCGCGGCGGGCATGTCGCAGAACCCCGGCATGCTGATCACGTTCCGCGCGGTCCAGGGCATCGGCATGGGCGGTCTGTCCGCGCTGGCCCAGATCATCATGGCGGCGATGATCTCGCCGCGTGAGCGCGGCCGGTACAACGGCTACCTCGGTGCCGTCTTCGCCACGGCGATGGTCGGCGGCCCGCTGGTCGGCGGCGTCATCACCGACACCGACTGGCTCGGCTGGCGCTGGTGCTTCTACGTCGGCGTGCCCTTCGCCGTGATCGCCCTGATCGTGCTGCAGAAGACCCTGCACCTGCCCGTGGTCAAGCGGAAGGTCAAGGTCGACTGGGCCGGCGCCTTCTTCATCACCGCGGCCGTCTGCCTGCTGCTCATCTGGGTCACCTTCGCCGGTGACAAGTACGACTGGGTGTCGTGGCAGACGTACGCGATGGTCGGCGGTTCGCTGGTGCTGCTGGCGGTCTTCGTCCTGGTCGAGGCCCGGGCGAGCGAGCCGATCATCCCGCTGCGGCTGTTCCGCAACCGGACCATCACGCTGGCCTCGCTGGCCTCGCTGTTCGTCGGTGTCGCGATGTTCGCCGGGACCGTCTTCTTCAGCCAGTACTTCCAGCTGGCCCGGGACAAGTCGCCGACGATGTCCGGCGTGATGACCATCCCGATGATCGCGGGTCTGTTCGTCTCCTCCACCGTCTCCGGTCAGATCATCACGCGGACCGGCCGATGGAAGGGCTGGCTGCTCGCCGGCGGTGTGCTGGTGACCGCGGGCCTGGGGCTGCTGGGCACCATCCGCTACGACACCGAGTACTGGCACATAGCGATCTTCATGGCGCTGCTGGGTCTCGGCATCGGCATGATGATGCAGAACCTGGTGCTCTGCACACAGAACCAGGTCGAGCCGGGTGACCTGGGTGCCGCGAGCTCCACGGTGACCTTCTTCCGGTCCCTGGGCGGTGCCGTGGGCGTCTCGGCGCTGGGCGCCGTGCTCGGCAACAAGATCACCGACTACGTGCAGGACGGCCTGGCCGGCCTCGGCTCCAAGGGCGCGGCCCTCGGCCACGCCGGCACGGGCGGGGGCGGCATCCCCGACCTCGACACGATGCCCGCGCCGATCCGCACCGTCGTGGAGAGCGCCTACGGCCACGGTGTCGCGGACGTGTTCCTCTACTCGGCTCCGCTGGCGCTGCTCGCGCTGCTGGTGTCGCTGTTCATCAAGGAGGTCCCCTTGAAGACCAAGGGCGGACTGGCGCAGGCCGCGGCCGCCGACACCGGCGCGCAGACTCCCGCGGAGGCGGTGGCCGGAGCTCCCACCGAGCACGCCGTGCCCAGCTGGGCCGTCGCGGACACCGAGGCCGCCGGCGGGACCGGTCCGGAGGGCACGCAGCGGCTCGCCGCCGTCGCCACGGCGGCCCGGACCGAGGAGCCCGCGTCCGGCGGGGGCGGCGTCCCGGTCCGCGGGTTCGTCCGCGGCGCCGAGTCCGCGCCCGTGCCGCAGGCCGCCGTCACGCTGATCTCCCTGGCCGGGCGGCAGCTGGGCCGGTCCGTGGCGCAGGCCGACGGCTCCTACGCGGTCGACGCGCCGGGCGCGGGGTCGTACGTGCTGATCGCCTCAGCCGACGGGTTCCAGCCGCAGGCCTCGACCGTCGTGGTCAACGGCGAGCCCCTCGCCTACGACATCCTGCTCAGCGGCACCAGCGGCCTGACCGGCCTGGTGCGGGCCGCCGGGAGCGGTCAGCCGGTGCGGGACGCGATGGTCATCGTGACCGACGTGCGCGGGGACCTGCTGGCCACTCAGGCCACCGGCGAGCAGGGCGACTTCTCCTTCGGCGAGCTGGTCCCGGGGGCGGTGACCGTCGCGGTGAACGCCGCCGGGTACCGGCCGCGCGCCCTGCCGGTCGAGGTCGGCGGCACCGGGGTCACCCGGGTCGAGATCGACCTGGAGGCGGGCGCCCGCGTCCAGGGTGTCGTCCGCGCCCCGCACGGCCCGCTGGCCGACGCCCGGGTGACGCTGGTCGACCAGGCGGGCAACGTCGTCGGCTCGGCCACGACCGGGGCGGACGGGGCGTACGCCTTCACCGACCTGGACGGCGGCGAGTACACCGTCATCGCCACGGGCTACCCGCCGGTGGCCACCGCGCTGACGGTCACGGGCCGCGGCACCGACGGCCACGACATCGAACTCGCCCACCCCGGCGAGTAGTACGGAACCCCGGCCCGTGGCGGGCGGGCGCGCCCCGAGCGGAGGTGCGCCCCTCGTCGCGGGCCGGTCTCTTTCTGAGGAGTTGCACGGAGATGGGACTGACCGCGAGGATCCGCACCCGGGACGGATGGGCCGTGTCGCACGCGGTCGTCACGGTGGCGGACATGACCGGCGCGCAGGTGCTGCGGGCCGAGGCCGACGCGGAGGGCGCCGTACGGGACGCGGCGCCGCTGCCGCCGGGGGCGTACACGGTGATCGTCACGGCCGTCGGGTACGCGCCCGCCGCGTCGAGTGTGATCGTCACGGCGAGCGGACGGGCCGAGGTCGGGACGGTGACGCTGGCCCGCCAGGGCGGCACCGAGCTGCCGCCGCCGGGCCCGTGGACGATCGACCCGGTGCACTCCAGCGTGGCGGCCGTGGCCCAGCACCTGGGCATCTCCAGCGTGCACGGCCGGTTCACGGAGTTCTCCGGCGCGATCGAGATCGCCCCGGACGACGTCAGCAAGTCGCGCGTGGAGGCGGTGATCCGGGCCGGTTCGATCGACACCGGCAACGGCATGCGCGACGGGCACCTGAAGTCGCCGGACTTCCTGGACGTCGAGCGGTTCCCGGAGATCACCTACCGGTCCACGGGGGTGACGGCGACCGGGTCGGACCGGTGGACCGTCCACGGGGAGCTGGGCATGCACGGGGTCGTGCGGCCGGTCGACCTGGACCTGGCCTACCTGGGCACCGGCCCGGACCCGTGGGGCGGCACCCGGGCGGCGTTCCGCGCCACGACCGAACTGCGGCGCGAGGACTTCGCGATGAACTACAACCAGGTCCTCCAGGCGGGCATCGCCGCCATCGGCACCACCCTCAAGGTGGAGCTGGACATCCAGGCCGTGCAGGGCACGTCACTGCCCGCGGCGTGAGAAGGGGTCGCGCGGCCGGGAGACCCGCGCCACCAACTGGCCGCACAGGTCACGGAGCTTGACGTTCCGGTCCTGTGAGGCCCGGCGCAGCCGCTCCAGGGCCTGGCGGGCGTCGATGCGCTCGCGGGCCATGAGGATGCCGACCGCCTGGTCGATGACGCTGCGCGAGAGCAGGGCGGTGCGCACGTCGGCCGCCGACTGGCGGCGGCGCTCGATGGCCAGGGACACGTTGATCGCGTCCCCCGCCCGGGCCGCGAAGGCCCGGGCGGCCTCCCGGCCGGCGTCCAGCACCCCGGCCCGCACCCCGTAGAAGTTGAGGGCGGCGCCCGTCTCGCCCTCGACGGCGACCGGCACCGCCAGCTGGCAGCGGACGCCCACGGACAGCGCGTACGGCGTGTACGCCGGCCAGCGGGACTCCTCGGCCAGGTCCGGGACGTACTGCTCGGCGCCGGTCTCCGCCGCGTCGACGCAGGGCCCCGAGCCGTTCTCGTACTGCCGCAGGTCCAGCCCGCTGGGCAGGCCGTCGCTGCCGGCCAGGGTGAGCAGCCGGTCGGCGCGGCGCACCGTGAGGCTGCACGCGGCGGCGCCGGGCACCTCCCGCACCGCGCGGTCGGTCAGGTCGCGCAGCAGGGTGTCGAGACCACTGCTGCGCACCATCGCCTGGTCCAGCGTGTCGGACGTCTCGGAGCTCATGACCGTACGTGTATCCCGTCGCCCCGCGAACACGCCTGCGAGCTGTCCCCCGCCGCCCTCAGGCGGAGTTGTGGGTACTGACGAGACGGCGGGCCAGCTCGCGCAGTTTGACGTTCTCCCGCTGGGAGGCCCGTACCAGGCTCTCGAAGGCCGCGGCGGCGTCGATGCCCTGACGCTCCATGAGGATGCCGGTGGCCTGGCCGATCAGGTCCCGGGTCTGCATGGCCTCGGTGAGCTGCTCGCGCACGGTCGCGGAGTCCAGGGCGATGCTGACGTGCGCGGTGAACAGCCGGCCGATGCGCGTGGCGTCCTCGTCGAAGACGCCGGGCTTGCGCGCGTAGGCCGTGAGCACGGTCAGCCGGCGCTTGTCGGCGCGCAGCCGCAGCGACAGCGCCGAGCGCAGGCCCAGCGTCGACAGCACGTCCCAGCCGTCGTCCGCCTCGCTGTCCGCTATCCGCGCCACGGGGCTGTGCCACAGCTGGTCCCAGTGCCCGTGCTGCCGTCCGCCGGCGTGCCGGGACTCGGCGGCGCGGACGATGTCGTCGGTCCAGGCGAGTGTGCGGAACTTGTCCCCGCGTTCGATCACGGAGATGCCGGCGTGCTCGGCCCCCGGCATGAGGTGCACCGCCAGGCGGACCGCCGTGCGCAGCGTGCTGTGCGGAGTGGAGGTCTCGTGCAGCTGCTGAGAAGCCACCGTCAGTGCTTCGGCCAGCTCGACGCCGACCGGAAAACGGGGCAAATCAGGAAACTCGGACGCAGCCACCACGAACCTCTTCGGCATGCACGGCCATGGCCGTGCGCAGGAGAGCTCCGCAGCACATTCCCGACTGCGAGCACAGGACGGACAGCACTCTAACTGTTCGGTTGCCTCGAAGTGACGCCCGGCCGACGGCCGGGCCAGGGCGCTTCCATGGCCGCCCCCCGGCGTGATGGAATGGCGGCGGGTCAGGAAGCGGCCTTACCGGAATCCGGACGAACGTCTGCCAGGTGAGTGCCGTGACCTTCTTCACGAATCCCACAGAACCGCGCGACCTGCCCGGCCGCGTCCACCTCACCATGCCCGCGGAGATCGACTTCTGCAACGCCTCGGAGCTGCTGCCGGTCGTCATGTCCGCGGCCGAGGCCCGCGGCGACCGGCTCGAGGTGCTCGTCCTGGACCTCACCTCGACCTCCTTCATGGACTCCCAGGGCATCCGCCTCATCAACGACATACGCGAGGGCCTGCGACCCGGGGCACGGGTCCGGCTGGTGGCCCGTCCGGACGGGGTCGCGAGCCGCGTGCTGGAGCTCACCGGCATGCGCCGGGACGTCCCCGTGTACGACAACCTCCCGGAGGCACTGGCGTCGTAGGCTGCCGGGCATGGCGAACATCGCGACGAACACCCGCGTCTCCCTCGACGAGTTGCTCGACTTCGTGCGGCCCCGGCACCACGCGATCCTGCTGACCCGCAGGTCCGACGGCGGCCCCCAGGGCTCCCCGCTGACCTGCGGGGTGGACGACTCGGGCCGGATCGTGGTCTCCACGTACCCGGAGCGCGCCAAGACCCGTAACGCCAAGCGGGACCCGCGGGTCAGCGTCATCGTCCTCAGCGACGACTGGAACGGGCCGTGGGTACAGATCGACGGCACGGCGGAGGTCGTCGACTCGCCCGACTCCGTCGAGCCGCTCGTGGAGTACTACCGCAACATCGCCGGGGAGCACCCCGACTGGGACGAGTACCGCGCGGCCATGGTCAAGCAGGGCAAGTCGATCATCCGGATCACGCCGGAGCGCTGGGGTCCGGTGGCCACGGGCGGCTTCCCGGCACGGCTGGTGGAGGGGGAGTAGGCAGCGGGAGCGGTCAGCCCCGGGCGACCATCGCCTCGATGCCCGCGATCAGCAGTTCCAGGGCGAACTCGAAGTCCCGCTCCAGCATCTCGGCGACCGTGTCGCCGCCGCGCGCCGCCATGATCGCCTGGGACTCCTCGATGACGTCGGCGGCCTGCGGGGCCTCGCTCACCGTACTCAGGGCCTCCTGGAAGTACTCGTCCACGGACATGCCGCCGGCCGCGGCCCGGGTGACGAGGTGGCCCTCCAGCGTGCCGTAGCCGTAGACGAACTGGAAGACGGCCGAGATCGTGCTCGTCAGGCGCCGCGCGGGCATCCCGGTCCCGCGGACGACGCGCTGGACGACCCGCGAGAACGCCAGGTTGTTCGGGCCGATGTTGAGGTACACCCCGACCAGCGGGGACACCCAGGGATGGCGCACCAGCAGCGTCCGGTACTCCCGCGCCAGCGCCCGCACCTGCTCGCGCCAGTCCTCACCCGAGTCCGGGTCGGGCAGCCGCATCTCGCCCATGGCCGTGTCCAGGGCGAGTTCGAGGAGGTCGTCCTTGGTGTCGACGTACCAGTAGACGGACATCGCGGTGACGTTCAGCTCGGCGGCCAGCCGCCGCATCGAGAACCCGGCCAGCCCTTCGGCGTCCAGCAGCCGGACGGTCACCTCGATGATCCGGTCCCGGTCCAGCCCCGAGGGCTGCCCGCCACCACGTCGGCGGTGCGCCCTGCTCTCCAGCCAGACGCTGGTTCGCCCGGCCCTGCCGGCTGCCCCTGCCATGGCGCACCTTCCTCGTCGTGCTGCTGCCGGCCATGCTAAGCGCCCCGTCAGACGGACTCTGCCCGCTCGGCCCGCCGGAGCAACGCCGCCGCGACCAGTCCGCCCGCCAGCACCGCGACCGCCCCGACCAGCTGACTGGTCTCCAGCCCCGAGGCGAACGCGTCGGAGATGCGCGCCTTCTCCTCGGCCGTGCCGGCCGCGGCCAGCGCCGCCGGCAGCGACGCCGCGGAGACGGCCACCAGCGAGGCGAACCGGGAGTTGAGCACGGCCCCGAGGACCGCGACGCCCAGCCCGTTGCCGAACTCCGCGAGCGTGCCGTTGATGCCCGCGCCCACGCCCGCCTTCTCCGGCGGTATCGCGCCCATGATCGCGTTGGCCATCGCGGGCATCGACAGGGCCACACCCGCGCCCATCACGACGAGCCCCAGCAGCATGCCGCCGTACCCGTGCCCGCCGAGCAGCGCGATCGCCGCGAGTCCGGCCGATACCAGGGTCATGCCGAGCGCGATCGCCGCGGGCGTTCCCGCCTTCAGCACCAGCTTCGCCCCGACTCCCGTGAAGTTGAGGGCGACCACGGTGAGCGCCAGAGGCGCGGTGCGCAGCCCGGCGTCCAGCGGCTCGTAGCCGAGCACGAACTGCAGGTGCTGGGTGAGCAGGAAGAGCGACCCGGTCATGCCGAACGCCACGAGGATCGCGCCCGCGACCGCGCCGACGAACTTCTGGTTGCGGAAGAAGTGCATGTCGAGCATGGGGTGCTCGGTGCGCAGCTCCCAGAGCACGAACAGGCCGAGGACCGCGGCGCCGGTGAGCGCGGAGACGAGCACCTGCCCGGAGGTCCAGCCGTGCTCAGGACCGGTGATGATCGCGTACACCACGGCCGTCATGCCGATGGTCGACAGCACCGCGCCGAGCAGGTCGGGCCGGTCGCCGGCCCGGTGCCTGGACTCCGGCACCAGCACGGCCACCGCCACCAGGCCGAGCACCGCGACCGGGATGTTGATCAGGAAGATCGCGCCCCACCAGAAGTGGTCGAGCATCACACCGCCGATCAGCGGCCCGGCCGCGAAGCCGAGCGAACTGACCGTCGACCAGAGCGCGATGGCCTTCACCCGCTCCTGGTCGTCGAAGATCTGCACGACGACCGCCAGGGTCGTGGTCATCAGCAGCGCGCCGCCGACGCCCATGCCCGCGCGGGCCGCGATCAGCTGGGCGGGGCTCTGCGACAGGCCGGCCGCCAGTGAGCCGACGCCGAAGATCGCCAGGCCCGACATCAGCATCAGCTTGCGGCCGTAGCGGTCGGCCGCGTTGCCCGCGGTGAGCAGGAGGCCGGACTGGACCAGCGAGTACGCGTTCATCATCCACTGGATGTCCGCGGTCGAGGCGTCCATCTCGCGGGTCAGCGAGGGGATCGCGACGTTCAGGATCGTGTTGTCGAGCAGCACGGTCAGCTGCGCGAGACAGATGACACCGAGGATCAGCCAGCGCTGCGGGTGCCCTCCGTGCGCCGTCGGCGACGGGGCCGTTCCCTGGGAGGAGGTGGTCATGTTCTACACCGTAGAACAGCTCCCATACGGTGTACAACGGAGGGGAGGGGCGGCGGTTCCCGGCCACCGCCCCTCGCCCGCGGGGGCCGGGGTCAGCCGCTCGCCTTCTGCGTGAGGTCGTAGAAGGTGGCCGAACCGGCCGTGACCTTCTTGAAGTTGGCCTCGACCCACGCGGTGATCTGCGCGGACGTGCCGTCGCCACTGCCGCCCATGCGGCCGCCGCCCGAGCCGGAGGCGATGAAGTAGTGGATCTTCCCGGCCGTCACGTACCGCTGGAACTGCGCGAGCGTCGGGGACGGGTCGGTGCCGTTGAAGCCGCCGACGGCCATCACCGGCTCCCCGGTCGACAGCTGGTAACTCGCCGCGTTCTGGGCGCCGATGGCCGCCGCTGCCCAGGTGTAGCGGTCGGCGTCCGTCTCCAGCAGCTTCTTGGCCTCGGAGCCGACGCCGGTGCCGTTGAGCAGGCCGCCCATGCCGCCGCCACCGGCCGTGCCGCCCGTGCGGCCGCCGTCGTCACCGTTCTGCTGGTTCGGGTTCTGGTTCTGGTTCTGGCCGGGCATGCCGCCGCCGGGGAAGGCCTGGCCGCCCTGCTGGTTCCGGCCCGGCTGGTTCTGGCCCGCGCCCGGGAAACCGCCGTCCGGGAAGCCGCCGCCGGGAGCCCCTGCGCCGCCCGGGCCGCCGCGGCCGCCCGCGACCGACGGGCCCGCCGTGACGATGGAGCCGGTGTGACCCTCGTTCACCGTGGTGAGCGTGTAGGCCGCCGGGCCCGCCAGCGCGGCGACGAGACCCAGGCCGGCCGCGGCGAGGGCCGGCCGGCGTCCGAGCCGCCCGGCGAAGACCAGGCCCAGGGCGGCCGTGAGACCACCGGCCAGGACCAGCCACTTCAGCCAGGGCAGGTAGCCGGAGGAGCGGTCGAGCAGCACGTACCCCCAGGCCGCGGTGGCCGTCGTCGCGGCGGCCAGGGTCAGGGACGCCCACGCCCGGTCCCGCTGCTCCCAGAGCAGCGCCGCGCCCATGCCGACGAGCGGCGCGATGTAGGGGGCCAGGGCCACCGTGTAGTACTCGTGGAAGATGCCCTGCATGTAGCTGAAGACCAGCATGGTGGTGAGCAGCGCGCCGCCCCACACGAGGAACGCGCCGCGGGTCACCGAGGTGCGCCCGGCCTTGCGGGTGGCCACCAGTGCGGCGGCGAAGAGGATCAGCGCGGCCGGGATCAGCCAGGAGATCTGGCCCCCGATGGAGGAGCCGAACAGCCGGTCCCAGCCGGTCTCTCCCCAGTTGCCCCCACCGCCTCCGCCGCCCCCGCCGACGCTGCCGGTCTCCTCGCCGTTGAGGCGGCCCAGGCCGTTGTAGCCGAAGGTCAGCTCCAGGAAGCTGTTGTTCTGCGAACCGCCGACGTACGGGCGGGAGGACGCGGGCCAGAGCTCGACGATCGCCACCCACCACCCGCCGGAGACGACGATCGCGGCCAGGGCGGCGGCGAGCTGCCCGATCCGCTTCCTCACCGTGACCGGGGCGCAGACGCCGTAGACCAGGGCGAGCGGCGGGAGGAGCAGGAAGGCCTGGAGGGTCTTGGCGAGGAAGGCGAAACCGATCGCGGCACCGGCCCACAGCAGCCACGTGGTGCGGCCGTCCTCCAGGGCGCGGATCACCAGCCAGCAGGCCACCGCCATCAGCAGGGCCAGCAGCGCGTCCGGGTTGTTGAAGCGGAACATCAGCGCCGCGACGGGCGTGAGCGCGAGCACCGCGCCCGCGATCAGGCCGGCCGCGGGGCTGAAGCGGCGGCGGACGGCGGCGTACACCACGGCGACCGTGCCGACGCCCATGAGGACCTCGGGGACGAGGATCGCCCAGGAACTGAGCCCGAACAGCCGCACGGACAGGGCCATCGGCCACAAGGCGGCGGGCGGCTTGTCGACGGTGATGGCGTTCGCCGCGTCCAGCGAGCCGAAGAAGAACGCCTTCCAGGACTGGCTGCCCGCCTGCACCGCCGCCGAGTAGAAGGAGTTGGCGTATCCGGAGGCGCTCAGGTTCCACAGGTAGAGCGCCGCGGTCACGAGCAGCAGGGCGAGGAAGGCCGGGCGGGCCCAGCGGGGGTCCTCGGGGCGGCCGCGCCACAGCCGCTCCGGCAGGGACGGCGCGGGCGCGCCGGCCCCCGGCGCGGACGAGCGCGTCCCCGTCCCGGGGCGCGTGGCCCCGCCGTCGGCCCGCCGGTCGTAGTGGACGGTCATCGCAGATCCCTCGCATCGGTGTCGTGGGGGCGCGCCGGCGGCAGCCGCACGGTGTCCCGCCAGGAGTCCGCGACGTCACCGGCGCGGAACGGAGTGGTGTCGTACGGGGCGGCCGCCGGGGCGCCGCCCTCGCGCCGGTCGGGGAAGACCCACGCCCGGAAGAGCAGGAAGCGCAGCACGGTCGCCGCGAGGTTGGCGGCGACGAGGACCGCCAGTTCGGTGGAGTGGGCGGGCTCGGACGTGGCCGCGCCCAGGGCGGCGAGCGAGCCGCTGGTCAGGGCCAGCCCGATGCCGAAGACGACCAGGCCCTGCGCCTGGTGCCGGACGGCCCCGCCGCGCCCGCGCACCCCGAAGGTGAGCCGCCGGTTGGCCGCGGTGTTGGCGACCGCCGAGACCAGCAGGGCGAGCGCGTTGGCCGTCTGCGAGCCGGTGAACACCCGGAAGCCGCTGTAGAGGAGCAGATAGAAGAGGGTGGACAGGGCGCCGACCACGCAGAACCCGACGAGCTGACGGGCCAGTCCCCGCGGTACGTCCTTGATCTCGCGGTCGCGCGGGTCGTCGCCGAACGGCCTGGTGAGGCGGTCCAGCGGCAGCGATCCGGTGGCCAGGGCCCTGCCCACCCGCCACACGCCCCTGAGGTCGTCGGTCGCCGTCCTGACGATGTGGACGGTCGAGTCGGGGTCGTCGACCCAGTCGACCGGCACCTCGTGGATCCGCAGGCCCGCCCGCTCGGCGAGCACCAGCATCTCGGTGTCGAAGAACCAGCCGGTGTCCTCCACCAGGGGCAGCAGCACCCGCGCCACCTCGCGGCGGATCGCCTTGAACCCGCACTGGGCGTCCGAGAAGCGGGCCTGGAGGGAGCCGCGCAGGATGAGGTTGTAGGCCCGGCTGATGAACTCCCGCTTCGGCCCCCGCACCACGCGCGAGCTGCGCGCGAGCCGGGAGCCGATCGCGAGGTCCGAGTGACCGGAGATCAGCGGCGCCACCAGCGGGAGCAGGGCGTTGAGGTCGGTGGACAGGTCCACGTCCATGTAGGCGAGGACCGGGGCGTCCGAGGCCGACCAGACGGCGCGCAGGGCCCGGCCGCGGCCCTTCTGCTCCAGCCGGCGGACCGTGACCTCCGGGAGGTCCGCCGCCAGCCGCGCCGCCACCCGGGGGGTGGTGTCCGTGGAGGCGTTGTCCGCGATCGTGATGCGGAACGCGTAGGGGAATGTGCGGGCGAGGTGCTCGTGCAGTCTGCGCACGCAGGGCTGGAGGTCCTTCTCCTCGTTGTAGACGGGGATCACTACGTCCAGGACAGGCGTACCGGCTGGTGCGGCCGGGAGGTGCTCCCGCGCCGGCAGGGTGCCGGGAGAAGAGTCGGTTCGCATGGCACCGACTGTCGTCAGGCGCCCTGTCGTGCCCGTGTGGTGACGCTGTGGCGTGCCTGTGAGTGCGGCTGCCCGTCCCTGTCCGGCCGCGGACCGGGCGGCAGGGCGGGCAGGTGCACCGTGAACACGGTCCGCCCGGGCACGCTGTCGACGGTCACGGCACCCCCGTGGGCGGTCGCCACGGCCTGCACGATGGCCAGACCGAGACCGGTCGAGCCGGTGGCGCGCGAGCGCGCGGAGTCGCCGCGCGCGAACCGTTCGAAGACGCGCGGGAGCAACTCGCCCGGGATGCCCGGCCCGTCGTCCTCCACGTCCACGCACAGCCGGCGGCCGCTCCGCCGGACACGGGCGGTGACGGTGGTGCCGGGCGGGGTGTGGCTGCGGGCGTTGCCCAGCAGGTTGACCAGGACCTGCTGGAGCCGGGCGGCGTCCGCCGGCACGAGGGCCGGTTCGTCGGGCAGGTCGAGCCGCCAGACGTGGTCACGGCCGGCCGCACGGGCGTCGCTGACGGTGTCGACGACCAGGGGGACGAGGTCGGTGTGCTCGAACCGCAGCGGCCGCCCGGCGTCCAGCCGGGCCAGCAGGAGCAGGTCCTCCACGAGCAGCGTCATCCGCCCCGCCTCGGACTCGATCCGGCCCAGGGCGTGCCGGGTGTCGGGGCCGATCTGTTCGCGTCCGCGCCGGGTGAGTTCGGCGTAGCCGCGGATGGAGGCCAGGGGGGTGCGCAGTTCGTGGCTGGCGTCGGCGACGAACTGCCGTACCCGCGTCTCGCTCAGCTGGCGCGCGTGCAGCGCCCCGTGCACGTGGTCCAGCATCCGGTTGAGCGCGGCACCGACCTGCCCGACCTCGGTGTGCGGGTCGGTCTCGGAGTCGGGGACGCGCTCGCTGAGCTTCACCTCGCCGGTGTGCAGCGGCAGTTCGGAGACGCGGGTGGCGGTGGCGGCGACCCGGCGCAGGGGGCGGGTGGCGACGCCGATGAGGACGGAGCCGGCGATGGCGGCGGCGACCAGTCCGGCACCGGTGACGCTCACCTCGACGAGGATCAGCGTGTTGACGGTGGTGGTGACCGACTCGGTGGGCAGCGCCACGTAGTAGCCGCCGCCGTCGCTTCCGGTGACGTACTGCACGCGGTACTCGCCGAGTCCGGGGAGGTCGACGGTGTGCGTGCCCGCCGTGGGCACCCCGGCCAGGGCCGCGTTCTGCTCGGCGGTGAGGGTCACGGCCGAGTTCCGCTGGAAGGGACCGTTGTCGTTGGAGGCCTCCTGGGCGCGGACCGCCCGGGTGACCGTGCCGTCGGAACCGACCGCGGCGGCGATCGTGTCGGGCTGCGCCGGTCCCCGGACGAAACCGGTGATCCTGTCCGTCGCGCCGGTGGCGCTCCCGCCGCCGAACGCGTCGGCCGCGCCGGTGCCGTTCGCACCGTCAGGCCTGTCCGTCGCGTCGGTGCCGTCCTCGTCGGTGCGGTCCTCGTCGGTGCGGTCCTCGTCGGTGCGGTCCTCGCCACCGGGTTTCACGGGCCCCGACAGGCGCTTGCCCGCGTCGTCCACCTGCCCGTTGAGCTGCTCGTACAGATGCGACCGCAGGGCGAGGGTGGTCACCGTCCCGATCACCGCGCACACCACGGCGATCAGCGTCACGGACGCGACGACGAGCCGGGTGCGCAGCGTGCGGGGCCCGCCTGCGCGCCGCCCGCCCGTCGTCCGCCGCGTACGCGACCGTCGTCGCCCGCTCATGACACAGCGGGCTTGATCAGATAGCCGGCACCCCGCCGGGTGTGGATCATCGGCTCCCGCCCGGCGTCGATCTTCCGGCGCAGGTACGAGATGTACAGCTCGACGACGTTGGCCTGGCCGCCGAAGTCGTACGACCACACCCGGTCCAGGATCTGCGCCTTGCTGAGCACGCGCCGCGGGTTGCGCATCAGGAACCGCAGCAGCTCGAACTCGGTGGCGGTCAGGTGGATGTGCTCCCCGGCCCGGGTCACCTCGTGGCTGTCCTCGTCGAGGGTGAGGTCACCGACGACCAGCAGGGAGTCGGACCGCCGGTCGGCGGCGCCGGAGCGGCGGATCAGGCCGCGCAGCCGCGCGACGACCTCCTCCAGGCTGAACGGCTTGGTGACGTAGTCGTCCCCGCCCGCGGTCAGCCCGGCGATGCGGTCCTCGACGGCGTCCTTGGCGGTGAGGAACAGCACGGGCACGTCCGGCAGTTCGCGGCGCAGCCGTCCGAGCACGGTCAGCCCGTCCATGTCCGGCAGCATCATGTCGAGGACGACGGCGTCGGGACGGAAGTCGCGCGCGGTCTGGATCGCGCCCGTGCCGTCACCGGCACTCCGGATCTGCCATCCCTCGTAGCGCAGGGCCATGGACAGCAGCTCGGTGATCGGCGTCTCGTCGTCCACCACCAGCACGCGGACGGGGCTCCCGTCCGGCCTGAGCAGTTCGGTGCGCCCCTGGGGCGAGGTCGTGGTCATGCGCACACGATGGCGAGGCCCTCTGAGAGCGCCCTTTCGCCCACCTGTGTTTTCCCTGAGAAACCCACAGGCACTTCTCAGGAGACGCCTGGGAGCCGGACCGGTTCGCGTTCCCCGGCGGACGGGACCCAGATCGGCGGGCCCTGATCGGCGAGCCCTGGCCGGCGGCCCGCGCGGGTCAGAAAAGCCCGTCCTGCACCCCCGCCGCGGCGCCGGGCCCGAACTCCCGGACCGGCACCGTCAGTCCGCGGCCCGGCGCCGGGACCAGCGGCCAGCCGGTCATCAGCCGCGTGTCGAGCACGACCACACCGGCCTCGGTCGACAGATGGAGATCGGGTCCGGCGGCGGCGACCAGCTCCCCGCCGACGACACCCCCCGCGGCCAGCTCCCCCACCTCCCCGACGGCGGGAGGAGCGCCGGCGAGCCCGAACACACCGACGTGATCGACGACTTCCAGCGGCTCGCGCTCCAGCGACTCCGGCCAGCCGGCGAGCGCGACGGCCCGCGCGTGCAGGGCGGTGAGCTCACCGGCCCGCTCGGCCGCCGTCCCCGGCAGCGCGGCCCGCACGGCCCGCTTCTGCGCGTAGGGGATCCGGTCGGGCACCCGCAGCGCGGCCCGCAGCAACTCCTCCGTACGGCGTGCGGCCATGAGCGGCCCGGCGCCCAGCCAGCTGAAACAGACGGCTCCCTGCTCCAGCAGCCGGGCCGAGCCGCGCTCCACGGCCGTGATCCCGACCTTGACCATGCCGGGCCCGAACCACGCCACGTACACGTGGTAGGGGCGCGGATCGTCCGCGAGGGTGTCCGCCGCCACGGAGTGCGCCCGGTCCAGCCGCGCGCACTCCTCACACCGCGCCCCCGTGCTCCGCGCCGGTACGACCGCCCTCACCGGGCATGGGTGCCCCCGGGCCCCCACGCAGGTCCGCACGCCCTCCGGCGCGACCCCGAACGCCACGCGCCTGCCCCGGGTCAGCGCGCTGCGCCGGCCCCCGCCCCACACCAGCACGGGACCCTCCGCCGACCACCGCAGCCCCGAGCACGTCCATGCCTGTGCCATCACCACCGAGCGTAGAGGGGACCACTGACACCGGCCTCCCGTCGAATGCCGGCGTCAGCCCCGCCGCGTGGGCGCACGCCAGGTCCGTGCGATGCCCCGGACCTCCGCCGCCGCGGCGACGTCCTCGGGCACGGCGTCGGGACCCTCGTGGGACGCTGCGGCCAGGTCCAGGTACATGAGCGCGGCTGCCGAGCCGCCGAGCCGGGTGCCGTGACCCTCGACTCCCCAGCGGGTGAGGTGACGCGCCCCCTGGTCCAGGCCGTCCTCCGGAGCGGTGGGAAAGATCTCGCGCAAAGCGGCACGGGCGATCTCCACGGCGCTTCGTGTCTGCATCGAACGGTCCTTCCGGTGGAGTCAGGGATGGGTGGCGCGCGCGGCGCACACGAGACACTTGTCCTGGTAGGAGGTCATCCACATCACCGCGCGGGCGAAACTCTCGGCGGAGGCCAGGGCTTCCGTGCGGTCCAGCTCGGCAAGCTCGACGGTGCACAGCACGTCGCGGACGAGGATTTCCCAATGGTCCTGCGCCTTCTTCCAGTCTCCCCGATGCGCCCGCCTCACATAGCGGTCCAGGAACTCCTGGTCCTCCGCGCTCTTCAGGTGCAATGACTCGAGAAAGGTGATCCTTCCGGGCGGCTTGAGCCTGCGGCCCCATCCCCTTCGCCGGAAGAGGCGGTTGGTGGCGATCTCCTTGACGCGCTGCATGCGAGCGGCGATCACATGACCGGCCACCCCACCGATCAGGGCGGGCACCAGGAGCCAGCCGAGGACCGAGGCACCCCACGAGGAGGGATGCGCGGGCGGGTCGATGAGCGTGAACACCTTGTAGATGCCGCTCCATCCCCCTTCGGACCGGCTGGCGCCGAACACCCAGACGAACCCGATGACCGCGGCGATCGGAATACCCCAGTCGATGAACCACTGGGTGACACCCGACAGCGCCTTGCGCGAGCGGAAGGTACGCCGCAGGCGCACAGCCGTGGACTGTCCGCGCAGCGGCGGAAGCGACGGCGGCAGGGGTGGATGAGAGGGGGCTGGCAACGACGTACCTCCCACGAGGCGTCAGGGCTCGGTCACCGCAAGTGACGCTCTCCCGCAGCCCGCGGTTGCAGCCGGACCCGACCTCG
Source organism: Streptomyces sp. NPDC015242 (assembly GCF_043079125.1). Taxonomy (NCBI): domain Bacteria; kingdom Bacillati; phylum Actinomycetota; class Actinomycetes; order Kitasatosporales; family Streptomycetaceae; genus Streptomyces; species Streptomyces sp. NPDC015242. The sequence continues at coordinate 117,222 of NZ_JBIBUF010000004.1, forward strand.
GCCGTGTCGCCCCCGTGGCCGCGCCCACGTCAAAGGCGCCGGGGTGATCCCGGGGGCCTTTGATCTCTGTGCACTCGGCAGGATTCGAACCTGCAACCTTCTGATCCGTAGGATCGGGCAGGCGGTCGTGCATGGGCCCCGCCTTCCTCCCGGCTGATCGTTGGCGATCGTGATCAACGGTCTCTGTGTGCTGTCGTTGCCGTCAGGATTGCCGTCAGCTCTGCACGATGGCACCGCCTGCAACGACGGCTCACCTGGCGATGTCCGCCGCGCTCATCCTGGGGCTGCCCCGCTCTGCGCGCCCGAAGCGCCAGAATTACGTAGCGTGCACATATGGGCGCGATTTCAGAGTTCAGGGAAACCTTCGTTCGACGATCTGCAGGGAGTGGAGTGACTATGACGTTGACTGGTGGGCTCGCGGCATCGCTATCGGTGCCGGAATTGCTGCACTCTGCAACGTGATCTTCACCGGCCTGACGTACCGTCGAGTCCACCCCAAAGTGAAGTGTCGCTCCTCCGCGCTGGCACGAGAACCGGCACGGAAGGGAACCCCGAGGCGAGCGACTACATCAAAAAACAACGTACGCACCTGCGGTTTCGGGTCCTGCTGTCCAACGGCGAAAGTGTCGTCAGTCCCAAGCTCAAAGACGACGAGTGGCTGTTGCCCGACGAGTGAGCAGTGAGGGCGGGGAAGTACTCGCCGACTCACGGCGCAGTGGAGGCGCCTCTCCGGGACTTTGATCACGAAGAGAGGTCCTGGCCGTGCGCCAAGACCTCTCCTGCCCTGAACTTGTCTGTACGGGGTCACCGCGGAGACAGGACCCTGAAGACCGGGAGTCCCCGCAGGGGTGGTGAGGGCTACCGGAAGCCAGTGATGTCGTTTTGCGTGATCAAGACCCGATGTAGGTCAGGACCACGAAGATCATGATCACGAGGGCGATGAACACGCCACCCGCCGTGGCCATGGCCTCGTAGTACGAGACCGCCTCCATCGTCCGACGGAGGATTCCCGCGAAGCCGCCGAAAATGAAGGTCAACCGGAGGTTGACCATCCATCAGAAAAGGTCAGGGAGCGCCCCAGGTAGATGCCCCTACACGCGCGTAGATGGATCTTGGGTAGCGCGTCCAGTTGCGTGGCGTCAAGCCGTTGCGGTCGCCTGGCCGCTTGGCGATCTTGCTTGACCGCTCCTCAAGAACCTCGGGGCGGCTCCGGGGTGTCGGTGTCCTCGAAGGGCGCCTGCTCCGGCACGAGGGACCCCCTGAAGCACGTGGACGAGTCCCTGGTGCCCTGAGGCGGCAGCATGCGGGAGGCGTTGACCCCGGCTCTCAGCGGAATTGATTGATCTGACGCCCTGACAGCAGAAAGGTGCCGCCGACCTGCGAGGATGCGAGTGTCTAGATCGAATCCGGCACAGGAGTCAGGGCACCTTCCTGGTGAGCGAGCGTACAGGGTGGGACCGTGGTCTGTCTGTGACGGCCGACGGGAAAGGGCTGGTCGGGCATGCTGGGGCGGTGCTGTTGCGCAGGCCGTGAAGGGCGCAATGGAATCAGGCCATCCCAGGGCGCTCGCCAGTCAGCCGCTGCGTCCCTCGGTCCTCAGTTCGAGGCCAGGTGGTCCTCTGCGGCAGTTCAGCTCATCGCCAGAAAGGCAGGCTTTCGCCTGTCTGGCAGGAACTTTCCCACCCCCGTAGAGGTGCCATTCGGGCATTTTTGGCATTCTGCAGCCCCTATAAGGAACTCCTCATGTCCAGTATCTGCTCAAGCAGACCACCTGGCACGAGGAAGGCTTGATCAAAACTGTTTCAGGCGTGTATGAAGAACTGGCTGCATAAGTAGTCCGGGATGACTTCAGGGGGGTTTTCATGAATACGGCGCCGGGTTCGTTACGGCGGACGACCACCGCATTTCTGATGGCCGTGGCACTCTTGACCGCTAGCCCTTTCATGGCCTCGTCACACGCGGCGAGCGACATCAACATCGGGCCTGGCGTCGACGCGGAGGCTGCTGCTTTCGTCAAGACTCACCCCAAGGAGGTGGCAACCATGGCCAACCTCTGTGGGGCGGAGTACGACACCATCGCTCTTGCTCTACGTCTGCCCACCGACGCAAGCCGCCTGGGTACGCTGTGGGTCTACGGCGGCAATGGTGCCGGTAGCAATCAGAACACCTGCTCCGTGTTCGACAACAACACGGGAACTTCCAAGTGGATGAAGCTGCAGCTCTGCGACAACTACACGAATACGCCGTGCGATGTCGACCAGGGCACCTTCAGTCAGTACGCCGGTCCCGTATGGCAGAAGCCTGGAGGCTGCGGCACGGTGACGGCCCTGATGAAGGCGTCATCGAGCTCTTCAACTTATCTCATCAACCGAGTCGCTGACAATGTCACCAACTGCAACTGACGCACACATGGCTGCCCATAAAGGACGTAAGACATTGCGACACAGTCACGGGATCACACTGTTGTGCGCGGCAGGGTTGCTGACGGTGCTCACAGCGTGTGGGGGCTCAAGCGACGCACGGACCAAGGGTGAAGGGCAGGTGTCCCGGCCAGCGGCTTCCGCAACCCCGGTCCAGAGGCCAGGCTCTGTTTCTGCGCCACCAAGGGCCTCCGTCGGCCCCGGGGGAGAGGATGCTGCGGCGCAGGAGGACGAGGCCCGCAAGCGGGCTGCTGCCGCACCCAGTGGCGTGCCGGTTTCAGGTGAACCCTTTGATCCCGCGAAACCGGATTTCGAGAGCCCTCTGGTCTCCCGCGGTGACGTCACCGTCTACCGAACCATCCGAACCCGCACGGGCCTGACCGTCCCCGTCACCATCACCAACACCGGTCGCGACCGCGCAGCCTATACGGCGGAGGTGAAAATCACCGGCCCGCAGGCCTTTGAGGCCGTTCTGCACGTCGGAACGGACGGCGCTCCCCTTTACCCCGGCACAAGCAGGCCCACCGAGTTGACCGCCACAGACCCTGGTAAGCCGGTGCCCTCCGACCCCACCATCACCATCACCCGCGTCACCCGCACACCGGACGAAAGCTGACGGCCTGCCTGTCGCCATGACCTCGGCATAGCTGAGGCCGGGTCTCGTCCTCGCAGGCGAGACCCGGCCTTGTGACCGCCCTACAGGAGGTCAGCGGCGGCCGTCGTGCCGATCGCACCCACGTCCAGGACTTCCTCTCAAGTATCCGTGCGCAGCTTCGCGCACGCCCGTACGGTCTCCAGGAGCGACGGCGTCCTGACGACATGCCGTCCGCGATGAGCGGGCGGATGGTCTGAGCATCGCCGGCGATTTCGGCATTCGCACCCAGTGCGTCGGCACGGTCCGTCAGGGCAACGGCCGCTGCGGCCGCATGTGTTCCTGCGGGGAAGGTATCGGCGGTAAGGCCCCGGGTCGGCAAGTCACCGCAGCGCCGGAACACTCAACTGAGGCGTCTGCCACCACGCTTACTACTCTCCGGTCCCTTCTTGTGAGGTCGGGGAGGCGTCCGTCTCGCCCGGACGAACACTCAGCGATTTACGAACGAAAGGTTGCCTGCCGTAATGGCTGACGAAATGGTGCTCCAGGCCCAGAAGTGGGTCAACTCAACCTACAAGAACGTTTCCGGCTACAACCCCGTCACGGAGAACGGCAAGACCGGCTGGAACACCATGTATTCCCTGACCCGTGCGCTGCAGTACGAACTCGGCATCACAGCGCTGTCCAACGCTTTCGGCCCTACGACGTTATCGAGACTGCAAGCCAAGGGTGCCATCAAGATCGGCGAGTCCAACAAGAACATCGTCAAGATCATCCAGTGCGGGATGTACTGCAAGGGCTACAGCGCCGGCGCCATCGACGGGGAGATGTCCCAGGCGACCCAGACGGGCATCAACACGATGATGCGGGACATGGGCCTTTCGGCAACCTACCTCAACGGCACCGTCCGCCCTAAGGTGTTCAAGGCCCTGCTGACCATGGACGCCTACATATTCCTGTCCGGCGGACTGGAACAGATCCGCTTCATGCAGCAGTGGCTCAACGGCCGCTACTTCGAGAAGTCGACCTTCTACATCGGCCCGTGCGACGGCTTCTTCTCCCGTGACGTCCAGCAGGCGCTGATGAAGGCCATCCAGTACGAGTCCGGCATTCCCGAGGACCAGGCCACCGGTGTCTTCGGCCCCGGCACCGTGGCCGGCCTGAAGGCCCACACCCTCTCCGAAGGCGACAGCGGCACGTGGGTCCAGCTCTTCACCGGTGCGTGCGTGGCGAACGGCCCCTCCAACACGAGTGGCGACATCGCCACCTTCGGCAACAAGTTCGACGCGGACCTCACCGACTGGGTCAGGAAGTTCCAGAGCTTCTCCGCGATCGGAGTGACCGGCAAGGCCGACTTCGACACCTGGGCGCAGCTGCTCGTCTCCTACGGGAACCCCGACCGGAAGGTCAACGCCTGCGACACCCGGTTCACCATCACCCCCCAGCGGGCGGAAGCCCTCTACCGGGAGGGGTACCGCGCCGTCGGCCGCTACCTGGACGAGCCGCCCGGGAGCACATTGAACAAGGAGATCCAGCCCGGTGAGCTGGAAGCCATCTTCTCCGCCGGACTGAACGTCATCCCCATCTGGCAGTACGACGCACGCAGTCTCGCGGACTTCAAATACAGCAACGGCTACCTGCACGGCAGCCTGGCCCACGGCCGCGCCGCCGGGTACGGGTTCAACAGGGGCACGGTCATCTACTTCGCGGTCGACTACGACGCCACCTCGGCGGACATGGACCTGATCATCGACTACTTCTCCGGGGTGAACGACGCGCTCAAGAGCAACGGCAGCAAGTACATCGCCGGTGTCTACGGCTCGCGGAACGTGTGCGCCAGCGTCTCCGGGGCCACCTACGTCCCTTACGCGTACGTCTCCGGCATGTCCTACGGATTTTCCGGAAACCTCGGCTTCCCGTTGCCGCAGAACTGGGCGTTCAACCAGATCAAGGAGTTCACCTTCCCCAACGGTTCGGACAGCTTCGGGCTGGACGCGGTGGCGCACCGCCCCGGCGCCGACTTCGGGCAGGAATCGGTCAACGATCCGGACGGTTCGTCGGTCGACGAGTTCATCGCCTACGCGCAAAGGGTGTACGACGCCGCGGTCTCCTACGGCAAGGGTGATCCGAACGAGCTCTCGTTGCAGTTCATGCGCTGGGACAAGTACACCGACGCCCGGTGGAGAGCGCTGTTCGGTGAGGTCGACGACGCCTTCATCAGCTACGCCACCGGCCGGGGGCTCGACCAGGCGAGGAAGCACGCGTACACCGACCCTTCCATGGGCGCCCTCATCAATCCGGACCACCTCGCGGCGAGCGCCAGTGGCTACTTCCTCAAGGGCAACGCCGGGGTGGGCAAGGCGAACCGCGCCGAACTGGCGAGCTGGGGCGGAGACCTGCTCACGTTCTACGGTGAATGGAGCCGCTCGGACAACGCGTCGCCCCTGGACTTCTGCCGCAAGACGCTGTGCAGGCCCGACGTCGCGTCGACGTTCGCGCTGGGCGACCTCATCGAGGACATCGACGGGTTCCTGATCGCCGAGCGCCTGAAGAACGGCAACACGAACATCGTCCAGGAGCTGAGGAGGATCCTGATCGGAACGGGCCATTTGACGCGCTTCAGTGACTTCAAGCGCTACCGGTTCGGCGGCGTCACGAGCAACATCCGGGAGACGGCGAAGGCGTTCCTGGAGGACCAGATAGACGACACGCTGCTGTCCTCCACCCGTACTCTCCTCATCCACAGGAACTGCCCGGCGGGCAAGGAACCGTGGAACGAGTCCGACTCCGTGATGAGCGAGTTCTACACGGGTTTCGCCGAGACGCTGCAGCGGCTCATCGACCAGCAGGTGGCGCGCCGGGCGAAGTTCCTCGCCGCGCAGGAAGCAGAGAAGAAGTAGGTTTCACATGTTTGTGATGGGCGCGTTGCTGGCTGCGAGTCTGGTCACCGTGGTGGCGGGCATCGTGGTGGTCCTCATCCTGCTGAGCCACCCGCCGCTGCCCGTGCGCAGGGTCTACGCGGTCGTCGCCCTGATCCTGGCCTCCTCGGCGGTGGCGGTGTACTGCTACGGCTGGTTCGCCGTCACCACGGGTGGGCCTTTCCCCGAACTGTGCACGAGCCGGAACGACGCCGGCGCCGACTTGGCGGCCATCGACCAGCAGTACTGGCCTCTTCGAAACGCCTGCGTGTACTCCGACGGGTCGACCGTGGAGTACGTCTCGGTGTCGGTCACCGTCTTCGTGTGCCTCCTGGCGGGTGCCGCCCTCGTCTCGGCCGGCACTTCCGTGTACCTGCGCAAGCGAGTCAGAAAAACATCTGGAGTGATCTCATGAACACCGATTTCTCACGCCGCACCCTGATCAGAGGAATCACCGGTGTCGCCGCCGGAGCCACCTTGCTCGCCACGGGGGAGGTCCTTCTCGCTCCCGGCACCGCCCAGGCCGCCGACGCCTCATGGAAGAGACCCAGATCGGCGAACGGCTGGGATGTCCTCACCGCGAGCTCGTCGGGCACCGCCCCCTACGACATACCGGGAACGGACCTCCGGGTCGTTCTGCGGGAAGGGGATGTGGGCACCGTCCTGGCCTATGTGGCGCAACGCTTCCACTACGACGTCACCCGGCTCGAAGCGAGCCGCGGACAGGTCATCGGGTACAGCGAGGACCGGCGGGTGGAGGCGGACTTCGAGTCCAACCACCTGTCGGGCACCGCGCTGGCGCTGTACCCGGACAATTACCCGCTCGGGGTCAAGGGCAACTTCTTCCCACACCAGGTCACGGCGATCCGGGACATCCTCGCCGAGCTCCAAGGTGTCGTCAGGTGGGGTGGCGACACGGAGTCGCCCAAGGAATCGGTCTTCTTCATCGACGTCCCGCCGGGTTCGGCGAAACTCCCCCAGGTCGCGGAGACCCTCAGGCAGTGGAGCGTCACCCCCGGCAAGGGGGCCGGGACCCAGATCATCGAAGACCCCAAGCGCATCACGGCCGCGAAGAAGCTCGCCGGTATCCAGGCGGCCTGACACGGCCGGTGGCCGGGGAGGCGGCGACCCGCACGGCGCCGGTCAGACACTCAGCGAGCCAGAGACCGGCGTAGCGAACCTTGATGTACGGCGAGGTGAGCCAAGGATTGCTCCGTGCACCAGGACGGCAGCCTCCAGGAGGGCTACTTCGCCGCCGAATTGACCGGTCTGAACACCCGCGAGGGCTGGCCCGAGGGGATGCGGCTGATCGTGCGCCGGGGGCGTCCGACCCGACGGCACCTCAAGAAGCTGACCGAGTTCGAGAAGAAGACCGGCTGGCGCTACTGCATCACCGCGACCAACATCCGTCACATACGGGGCGTCGCCGGCTCAGGACACGCCCAGTTCCTGCGCGAAGGCCCCGCCCGCGATCACACGGGACAAACAGGGCGAAGCGACGACCCGGTCAGGCACTCACGACCGCTGATGAATCGAGGTTGAGGAAGAGGAAGGACTGACATTTGCGGCGAATATCCGGACCATAGAGCCAGTAATAGCACCCTTCCACCTCTTGGCGACCGGATACCCTCAGGGCTAAATTGTTTTTATGAGCGTCGACCGCCAAAGCATAGTCCTCCACCTTAAGGCGAACTCTCATTTTCTTAGCCTTGGAACCGCTGAAGACATCGAGGCTAACAACACCAGGATCTCCTGGCTTCGGACGCTCAAGTTGAGTCACGGCCCAAGCACTGTGACGTACTCGGCTGCTGCTGCGGCAGCAATTACGTTTCCAGCAGCCTCTAGGGCAGAGTAGTCAGATGGGGAGAACTCGAGCTTATGCCTCTGGGTAGGCGTACCACTGAAACCGACTCTTGAGCGGCAGAAAGGGCGTCTACCATACCTAGTGTGTTTTCGCGACCAGTGTGGCGGCCAACCAAAGGTATCGTCTCACCTGGGTTCACCTTGCGCTCTGTGTGAATTTCCTCAGGCGGCACGTAAGCAGTGATTACATAGCTGCCCACCTCCGTCTGCCCCATCAGGACAGAGTCGAGGAAGGACTTGGCAAGAAATGAGTTGGCGTTGCCGAAATAGGCAGATTTCGACTTCCGGGCCACAACCCCAACTATCATAGACTTTCGTACACCAGCATGAAGGTCCTCACCTGCAACCCACGGGATCGTTCCCCCGCGACTCCGAGTCTCTTTATGGAACTCGACCTTATCGCCCAGTGAGTTTACGACGGCAGCGCGCTCCAAGATCGAGCGAATTCTGGAATCTCCCATTTTCCACGCCTGTGCAACAGCCTGACTTAGCAGTTCCAAATAGTCATCACTTTTTGAATCTTGAGGCAGAAGAAGACCCCTTGCGCCATCACCATTCTGCACAACAGGGCGCCACCTGCTGGCTGCGCGCAGGGCAAGGACAAGAACCGGCCCGAGCACAAGCGGCGCTGCTGCGCCCTCGGCAAGTGCTGCACGAAGCTCCCTTCGGACCGAACCGTGCGCTTCCTTCTGGTGATCCTGCGGGCCGCCCTCCAGCACGCAGTACGTGAGGACGAGCTGCCCCGCAATGTGGCCCGGAACGTGGAGCTGAGCATGGGAACGAAGCGTGAGATAGAACCGCTCACGGTCAAAGAGGGGCGTCAGCTCCTGGCGGCGGCCCGAGACAACCGACTGTGGGCCGCGTACGGGCTGGCGGTCCGCATCGGCCTGCGGCACGGCGAGCTGCTGGGGCTGCGCTGGTCGGACGTGGATCTCCACGAAGGCGTCCTCACCGTCCGGCAGGCCCTACAGCGGGTCGGCGGCGAACTGCTGATCGTCGCGCCGAAGACTCAGCGCTCGGCCCGTCGCGTGGCCCTGCCGTCCGAGTGCGTGACCGCGCTCCGCGCTCAGCGCGCCCAGCAGCTCGCCGACCGGAAAGCCGCTGGCTCGAACTGGAAGGGGACGGCCCAGGGCCTTGTCTTCACCACGAAGAACGGCACCCCCATCGAGCCGCGCAACCTGAACCGCTCCTTCGAGGCGCTGTGCGTCCGTGCCGGCGTCCGCAAGGTCCGCTTCCACGGCCTCCGCCACACGTGCGCCTCGCTGCTCCACGAACAGGGCGCCGACGCCCGCATGATCATCGAAGTCCTCGGCCACAGCTCCATCCGCGTGACCATGGACATCTACACCTTCGTACGGCTCGACTCCCAACGGTCCGCCTTCGACCGCGTCGGGGACGCACTGAGGGGTGACGGCAACGATCCGAATGATGACGACGGCCCGGCCGGTGTCCCGGTAGCCGTCTGATCGGCTTGCGAAGGCGGTTGCCGTCAAACACTGCCGTCAAGGCAAAAGCCAGAGGCCCTGTGGATCTCTCCACAGGGCCTCTGGTCTGCTGTGCACTCGGCAGGATTCGAACCTGCAACCTTCTGATCCGTAGTCAGATGCTCTATCCGTTAAGCTACGAGTGCTTGTTCTGTTTTATCGCCGCTCCCGGGCCTTCCGGCTCGCTCGCGGCGACAGGAAGAACATTACATGACTGCCGCCGCCATGTGAAATCCGTTAGCCGCACCCCTTGTGAGCTGCGAAAACGCCATCCGGGCGGGGTGTGCGGCACCCCGGCAACGGCGAAGCCCCGGTCGGCTGACCGGGGCTTCGTGATCTGGCGGAGGCGGAGGGATTTGAACCCTCGATGGGCTTTAAGGCCCAAACCGCATTAGCAGTGCGGCGCCATAGACCGGACTAGGCGACGCCTCCACACATCCGCCCGCGCGAGCGCGGATCGGTGCGTGCCGATGATGACACAGTCGAGCGTGCTGTCACCAATCGACCCCCACGGTACTAGGCGGGAAGGGCGCAGGGCAAAGGCCTTGCCGGGCCCGCGGCCGGTGCCGCCGCGACAGGGCCGCGGGGAGGGCGTGCGCGGGGCGCGCGCAACGTCCGGGAGCGTGCCGCGTTAGTCAGTGCATGTTGCGTGCCACCCCCCGGGCCACCGCCCGCCCCGCCCTGCGGCGCCTCTTCGTCGGCGCCGCTGCCTCCGTCGCCGCCCTCGGATCGCTGGCGGCCGTCTCCCCCGCCGCGTACGCCGGGGCCGAAGCCGCCGGTCCGCCGTCGCCCGCCCCGGCCGGCGGCGGACCAGACCGTGACCACCTCACCGTCACCGTGCGCAACGCCGGCGGCGGGGCCGACGGGACCTACGAGCTGTACTGCGGCCCCGCGGGCGGCAGCCACCCCGACCCGCGCGGCGCCTGCGCGACGCTGGAGCGGGACACGCGGTGGGGCCAGGACCTCTTCGCGCCCGACCCGGAAGGCGGCTTCTGCACCATGCAGTACGGCGGTCCGGCCACCGCGCACGTCACCGGCACCTGGGCCGGGCGCCCCGTCGACGCGACCTACGACCGTCGCGACGGCTGCGGGATCGCCCGCTGGGACCGGCTCGTGCCGCTGCTGCCTGACATGAGGTCCGAAGACAAGGGCTGACGACGGGCGGGAGGAAGGGCGGCCGGTCCGGAACCCGTTCGCGCCACGCTCCGCCCTCATTCCGCCAGGTCCGGGCGGCTCGGCCGAAAGATACAGAAACGCCGCTTCCGTAAAGGTCCCGGGGAGGTCCCGCGACGTCGTCGCAGGAGGGCGGGCGTTCGGCGCTCACCCGGTCGCCGGTTCGCCGTCACTTCCTCGTGCGACCTCCCTCTCATCCGGCGTCGCGAGCGCAACCGCAGCCCTTAGACTCCCTCGCGTGACACGCCGCGGGACGGTTGGCAAGATGGCCCGAGCGGTCGGCAAGGTGCGGTAACAGGGAGGAAGCGTCTCGTGAGCAGCAGGCCATCCCGAGGCGCTGCTCGCCTCGCAGCCATACTGGACGCCCTGCCGGACGCGTTGGTGCTGGTCAATGCCAACGGGACGGTCGTCAACGCCAACACCATCGCCCTGGAGGCCTTCGAGACCCCGGGCACCGCCCTGGTGGGGCGGGGACTGCTGGACCTGCTGCCGCAGTTCGACTCCAAGCTGATCCCGGGCTCCATGCGGCGGCCCGAACACCTCGACCCGCGGGCCCGGACCAAGCCCACCCGGATGGTCGCGCGCAGGACCGACGGGACGGAGTTCCCCGTCGAGGTCACCAGTGCGAATCTGGAGAACGGGCAGCAGGCCTACGACGGTTACGGCTACACCGGCGACGAGCTGCTGATGCTCGTGGTGCGCGATCTGTCCGGGACCGTGGACACCGAGGCCGAGCTCGCGCGGTCGCAGCGGCAGACCGAGATGATCCTGCGGGCCGCGTCCGAGGGCGTCGTCGGGACCGACACCGACGGGCGGATCGTCCTCGTCAACCCGGCCGCCGCCCAGATACTGGGTTACCGGGCCAGCGACCTCGGCGGACGCGAGCTGCACACACTCGTCCTGCACTCCCGCCCCGACGGCTCCCCCTTCCCCTACGACGAGTCGCCGCTGGCCGACACCCTGCGCTCCGGGCGCAAGCACCGGGTGCGCGGGCAGGTGCTGTACGCCAAGGACGGCTCGAAGGTGCCGGCCGACCTGACGACCGCGCCCGTGCGCGACGGGGACCAGCTCGTCGGCGCCGTCATGACCTTCACCGACCGGCGGCCCTATGACGCCGTCGTCGAGGAGAAGGAGGCGGCGGAGCGGGCGCACGCCGAGGAGCTGGAGCGAATCGCCGAGGAGCACGCCTCCGAGCTCACCGCCCTGCGCCAGCGGCACGTCACCGAGGTGGAGGAGCTGCGCGAGCGGCACGCCGAGGAACTCGCCGCGAACGAGGAGCGCTACGCCGCCCTCGGGGAGCGGGAGAAGGACCGCTACGAGGCGCTCGCCGCCCGGCACGAGCAGCTGCTGACCCTGCTCGGGCGCTCCCTGCGCGGGCCGCTGGAGGAGCTGCGCCGCGAACTGGCCGCGCTCGCCGCCGACGACGCCGGGCAGCTGTGGCCCGAGGCCAACCAGGTGCTGCACCACCTGTCGGCCGGCTACTCGCGCATCACCACCCTGATCGACAACGTCCTCGGCTACCAGCGCCTCGACGCGGGCAGTGAGAACGTCACCCGGACGAAGGTGATGCTCGACGCCGTCGTCGCCGCCGGTGTCGACGGGGCCGTCGAGCTCATCGGGCCCGGGCGGGTGCAGTTCGCCGTGCACGCGCCGCCCATCGAGGCCGAGGTGGACCCCCGGCTGCTCGCGACCGCCCTCGCGCACCTGGTCGCCGACGTGGCCGGGGTCGACGCCACCGGCAACACGCCCGTCTCGGCGGGCGGTTACCTGGACAACACCGTCGTGGTGGCGGCGGCGCAGCGCGGTGAGGTCGTACGCATCGAGGTGCGCGGGCCGTACGCCGGGGGCGACACCGTCCACGAGCCGATCGTGCGCGGGATCGTCCGGGCCCACGGCGGCGTGCTGCAGACGCACGAGGTGCCGGGGATGAGCGGGAGCGCGTACGTCCTGGAGGTGCCGCTCGGGGGCGGGGCCGGAGCCGTGACCGCGCAGCCGGCGGACGAGACCGCCGCTGCCGCCGCCGCACCGGTGGAGCAGACGTCCGGTGGCGGGCGGCGCCGCGCGCGGCGGGGCTCGACCGACGCGTTCCTCGACGCGGACGGTCCGGCCGCCGAGAGCGACGGAACCGACGGTGCCGAGGGAGCCGGCGACGCCGGTGCCGAGGCGGGCGCGCCGACCGGACGGCGCCGGCGGCGGGCCGCCGGTGGACCGGCCGCTCTTCCGGCGCAGGCGTCCGGTGAGGGCGCCGTGTCGGGCGGTACCGGGCGGCGGCGCGGCCGGGCGGCCGAGGACGCCGGTGCCGGTGGCGGTGGCGGTGCTGCCGAAGGTGGTGCCCCGGACGCGCTCGGCGGTGCCGTCCAGGGTGTCGCCGAGGGGGCCGTCGTCACGGCCGCCGAGCAGGGGGCCGGGACCGCGGCCTCGGGCTCGGGGCTGGGCGGGACCGTTCCGCCCCAGGGCGTACCCGCTCCGCCGGCCGGGCGGCGCGCCCGGCCCGAACCCGGTGAGCAGCACGCGCTGCCGCCGGCGCTGCCCGCGCCGTCGTCCGGTGAGGCCTCCGGTGGCACCGGCGGCCCGGGCGACGCGGCGCAGGGGCAGGCCCAGCAGCCGACCGGGCGCCGGCGGCGGGCGCTGGCCGCAGCGAACGAGAGGGCGGCGGCCGCGCAGGAGGCGGCGGGGCCGCGTCCGGTGTTCGCGCTGCCGCCCGCCGAGGCCGATCAGGCCCCGGCCGCGGCCGGGCAGACAGCCGTGGCGGTGCCGCCGCACGGCACGGCGGCGGGTCCTCCCGGGACTGCCGTCCCCGGTGGGGCCGGACCGGAGACCGCTTCTGACGGCGGCACTGACGAACAGCGGCACGACGCCGCCCCGCCCGACCAGTCCGCCGATCACACGCCTCCGCAGCCCCATCCCACCAGCGCGCCCACCGGACGCAGGCGGCGGGCCGTGGCAGCACCGCAGCCGGCCGAGGACGCCGGGGCGCAGACGCCGGGTACGGCCGTGCCGGGGGTGCCCGGTGCGGAGGTCCCCGGCTCTGCCGTTCCTGCTTCTGCCGTTCCTGCTTCTGCCCTTCCCGGTCCGGCCGTTCCCGGTGTGCCGGTGCCGGGGGGCGTGCCCGTGGGGTCGGGGCAGGTGGCCGCCGTGCCGCAGAACGCCGGTGGTCAGGTGGCTCCGGGCCAGGTTCCCGGGCAGGGCGTTCCCGGGCAGGGCGCGGTGGCCGCCGGTCAGGTCGCGCCGGGTGCGGCCGTGCCGCCGCAGGGCACCGCCGTCCCTCCGCAGGGGAACGTCCCGCAGGGGAACGTCCCGCCGGGCGCCGTGCCCCAGGGCGGTCTGCCGCAGCCGCAGGGCACCGCTGTCCCGCCGCAGCACGCGGTGCCGCAGCACACGGCCGTTCCCGCCCAGGGTGCCGTGCCGCCCCAGGGCGTCCCCGCCCCCGGGCAGGGCGTGGCCGCACCCGGGCAGGGTGTCGCCGTACCGCCGCAGGGCGTGGCCGTACCGCCGCACGGTGCCGCCGTACCGCCGCAGGGCGTCGGTGTGCACCCGCAGGTCGTGTCCGTGCCCGCGCAGGGCGGGCTCGGGCAGAGTGTGCAGGCCGCGCTGCCCGGGCAAATGGCGCAGGCTCCGGTCCAGGCCGGGCCGCAGGGCGCGCAGCCGCTGCCGCAGCAGGGCGGCCTCGTGCCGGAGCCGCAGGTCTCCGCCGGGCAGCCGCTCCCCGCCGAAGCCGTACCCGCACCCGCACCCGCACCCGCACCCGCACCCGCACCCGCACCGAACGGCGCCACCCCGCCGCACGGCACCCCCGCGCCGCAGCCCTGGCCCGCCGACGGCACCTCGGGAGCCGGTGTCGCCGTACCGCCGGGCGGGGCCGGGCACGCCGTGCCGCCGAACGGTGTCGCCCCTGCGGCCGGATCGCAGCCGGGCACTCCCGCCCAGGGCACCCCGCTGCCCCCGGAGGGCGTGCCGCGGGTGGCGCAGCCGTTGCCCGCCGAGGCCGCCGCGCCCGCCGACCCCAACGCGACGCAGGGACGGGCGATCAGCGTGCGGACGCTGGGCCAGGGCGTGCCCTTCAACCGGCAGGCGGCCCAGGTGCAGCAGCCGTCGGCGACGCCTCCCCCGCACCAGCCGGGCGGTTCGGGCCGACGCCGCAAGCTCGGCACGCCGCCCGACCCGGCCGCACGGACGGACCAGGCGGCGCGTGCCGACGGGGCGTCCCGCTCCGAGCAGGCGCCGCGTCCGGAGCAGGCCGCCCGGCCGCACCCGGTGGCCGAGCCGGCGCCCGCGCAGGTGCCCGCCCAGGCCTCCGCGCCCCTGCCCGCGCAGCCGTCCCTCGCCGGCCAGTCGCGGCTCGCGCATCTGACCGAGGGCGGCGGGCGTTCCTACGCCATAGGCGCCCCGGACGAGAACGCCGCCGAGGGGCCCGAGCCGCTGGACGGTCCGGGCGGTGCCGTCGAGGTGGCCGATCCGCCGCGGCCGCAGCCGATGGACGACGAACTTCCGCCCGAGCCGCTGGACAACCCGCGGCGGCTTCTGGTGTGGCCGGCGCCGGACGTCAGCACGCAGCAGGCGCTGAGCGACCGCGGCTACCGGCCGGTGATCGTGCACTCGCGCGAGGAGGTCGACGCGCAGATCGCGGCCTTCCCAGCGGCGCTGTTCGTCGACCCGCTGACCGGCCCGATCACGCGGACGGCGCTGCAGTCGCTGCGGCAGGCCGCCGTGGCCGCCGAGGTTCCGGTGCTGGTCACGGCCGGGCTCGGGCAGGCCTCGCGGGACGCGGCGTACGGCGCCGATCCGGCGGTGCTGCTGAAGGCGCTGGCCCCCCGGGACAGCGAGCAGCACCCGCCGCGCGTGCTGCTCATCGAGGAGCACGCGGAGATCGCGCTGGCGCTGACGGCGACGCTGGAGCGGCGCGGGATGCAGGTCGCGCGGGCCGCGAGCGACGCGGACGCGGTGACGCTGGCGGGGCAGTTCCGGCCGAACCTGGTCGTGATGGACCTGATGCAGGTGCACCGGCGGCAGCCCGGGTTCGCCGGGATCATCGACTGGCTGCGGGCGAACGGGCAGCTGAACCGCACCCCGCTCGTCGTGTACACGGCCGCCGTCGACCCCGCGGACCTGCCGCGGCTGGCGTCGGGTGAAACGGTGCTCTTCCTCGCCGAGCGGTCCACCAGCGGCGAGGTGCAGTCCCGGATCGTGGAACTGCTCAGCCGGATCGGCACCAACTAGCCGTGCGTCCGGCGGTCAGCGGGCGGTGAGCCTGCGGGCCGCCTCCTTGACCGAGGCGCGCAGGCGGTCCCGGTCGGTCTCGTCGTCGCCGACCAGGATGCGCCGCATCTGCGGGACGACGGCCGTCCAGTTGGCCAGGGCGGTCAGCAGGAAGAGCAGGTCGGCCGCCGGGAGGGCGTCGGTGACGACGCCACGGTCCTGGCCGTCCTCGAGGGCGGCGACCTTGCGGCGGTAGTGCTCCTGGCGGTCGGACTCGTGGGGCAGCTCGGTGCTGCCGTACTCCAGGCCCTCCCAGAACAGCAGGCGCAGCAGCTCGGGATGGGCGGCGTGGTAGTCCATCAGGCGGTCGATCCAGCCCTCCAGGTCGTCCGCGTCGACGGGGACGGCCTCGGCGAGGTGGAGCATCTTGCGCTCCAGGACGATCGCGAACAGCTCCGCCTTGTTGCCGAAGTAGGCGTAGATGAGCTGTTTGTTGGCCTTCGCCTCGGCGGCGATGCGGTCGATGCGGGCGCCCGCGATGCCGTGCCGGGCGAACTCGGCGACCGCCGCCTCGAAGATCCGGGCCTTGGTGGCCTCGGGGTCCCTTGCTGCCATGGGGAGAGGGTAGCGCGCCAGGTAACCAACTGTTTGGTTGACAGGAATGAACGAGCCGCCCATGCTGTTCCGCAGATGTCCAACCAACCAGTTAGTTGTTAGAGCCGGCTCCAAGGAGTCCTCCCCTCATGTCGACAGCGACCACGACCCCGCCCCGCCGTAAGGCCTCCGCGCGGCAGGACCGCACCCCCGCCCCCGGTCTCTTCCTCACGCTGATCGCCGTGTGCAGCGCGGTGACCGCCGCCAACATCTACCTCGCCGCGCCGCTGCTCTCGCTCATGGCCCGCGACTTCGGCTCGGCGCCCTCGGCCGTCGCCTGGATCGCCTCGGTCGCGCAGCTCGGCTACGCCGTCGGCCTGCTGTTCTTCGCCCCGCTCGGCGACTGCGCGAACCGGCGCCGGCTGGTGGCCGGGCTCACGCTCGTGACCGCCGCCGCACTGGCCGCCAGCGCGGCCGCGCAGGGCGTCGGGGCGCTCGCCGTGGCCGTGTTCGTCGCCTCTGCGGCGACCGTGGTGCCGCAGCTGCTCGTGCCGCTCGTCGCCGAACGCGCCCCCGCCGACCGGCGCGCCCTGCATGTCGCGGCCGTGATCGCGGGCCTGTTCACCGGGATCGTCGCGGCCCGGGTGCTGGGCGGCCTGGCCGGTCAGGCCTTCGGCTGGCGCTGGGTCTTCGCGGGCGCGGCCGTGCTGACGCTCGTCCTCGGGCTCGCCACCGCGTCCGTCCTGCCCTCGCGGCGGCGCGGGACGGGCTCGCTGTTCTCCGGCCTGGCCGCCCTGCCGTCGGTGCTGCGCGGCTCGCCGGACCTGTGGCGGGCGTGCCTGCGGCAGGCCGGCATGTTCGGCGCCTGGAGCGCGCTGTGGACGTCGCTCGCGCTGCTGCTGACCGGACCGGCGTACGGGCTGTCCACCGCGACGGCCGGGCTCTTCGGGCTGTTCGGGCTGACGGCGACCGCGGTGGCACCGCTGGCCGGCGGGCTCGTGGACCGGTTCGGCGCGGCCCGGGTCGTGCGGTCCGCGTATCTGCTGGCCGCCGTGTCGGTGCCGCTGTTCTGGCTGGGCGGGCACGTCCTGGTGGCGTTGTTCGCCGCCGCCGTCCTGATCCACGCGGCGCTGGTCGCCTCGCACGTCGCCAACCAGACCCTCGCCCTGACCGCGACCGCCACCCCGGCCACCGCCAACACGGCCTACGTCGTCGCCGGTTTCGCGGGCGGCGCCGCCGCCTCGGCCCTCGCCGGGGCCGCGTACAGCCACGTCGGCTGGGGCGGGGTGTGCGGGGTCGCCGCGGTCTGGCTGGTCCTCGGGTGGGGGCTCAGCTGGTCGCGACGGTAAGAGCGCCGGAAGTCCGCCACAGCGGCGGGACGACGGTGAGGCGGGCGGGAAGCCGCCCGCGACGGAGGAAGCCCCCGGCGGTCGTCGCCGGGGGCTTCCTCCGTCCGTGCGGTCAGGCGAGGGACGTGACGTCCAGCTCGCCCTGCGCGTACTGCCGGCGCAGCACCTTCTTGTCGAACTTGCCGACACTGGTCTTCGGGACCGACTCGATGACCGTCCAGCGCTCCGGGAGCTGCCACTTGGCGATCTTGCCCTCCTCGGCGAGGAAGGCGCGCAGGGTCTCGAAGGTCGCGGTGGAGCCCTCCTTGAGGACCACCGTGGCCAGGGGGCGCTCGCCCCACTTGTCGTCGGGGACGGCGACGACGGCGGCCTCGGCGACGTCCGGGTGGGACATCAGCGCGTTCTCCAGCTCCACCGAGGAGATCCACTCGCCGCCGGACTTGATGACGTCCTTGGCCCGGTCGGTGAGGGTGAGGTAGCCGTCGGGGGAGATGGTGCCGACGTCGCCGGTCTTGAGCCAGCCGTCCTCGCTGAACTTGTCGGCGGGGCGCAGCGGCTCGGCGTCCGGGCCGTTGTAGTAGGCGCCCGCGATCCACGCGCCGCGGACCTCCAGCTCGCCGGCGGACTCGCCGTCCCAGGGGAGGCGCTCACCGCCCGGCCCGGTCAGCCGGGCCTCGACGCCGGCCGGGAAGCGGCCCTGGGTCAGGCGGTAGGCGAACTCCTGGTCCGTGCCGACGGCCGAGGCGGGCGGACGGGCCACCGTGCCCAGCGGGGACGTCTCCGTCATGCCCCAGGCGTGGCAGACCCGCATGCCCAGCTTGTCGAAGGCCTCCATGAGCGACGGCGGACAGGCCGAGCCGCCGATGGTGACCTGGGTGAGGGAGGAGACGTCCCGGGGGTGGGCGGTCAGCTCCGCGAGCAGGCCCTGCCAGATGGTCGGGACGGCGGCGGCGTGGGTCGGCTTCTCGCCCTCGATCATCGCGGCGAGCGGGGCGGGCTGCAGGAAGCGGTCCGGCATCAGCATGTTCACGCCGGTCATGAAGGTCGCGTGCGGCAGGCCCCAGGCGTTGACGTGGAACTGGGGGACCACGACCAGCGAGGTGTCCTCGTCGGTCAGGCCCATCGACTGGGCCATGTTGACCTGCATCGAGTGCAGGTAGATGGAGCGGTGGCTGTAGACCACGCCCTTGGGGTCGCCGGTGGTGCCGGAGGTGTAGCACATGGCGGCGGCCTGGCGTTCGTCCAGCTCGGGCCAGTCGTAGGAGGTGGGCTTGCCGGCGATGAGGTCCTCGTACTCGTGGACCCGCGCGGTGGCCCCGGCGAGCAGGGAGCGGTCGCCCGGGCCGGTGACGACCACGTGCTCGACGGTCTTCAGGTGCGGCAGCAGCGGGGCGAGCAGGGGGAGCAGCGAACCGTTGGCGATGATCACGCGGTCGGCGGCGTGGTTGACGATCCAGGCCAGCTGCTCGGGCGGGAGGCGGAGGTTCAGGGTGTGCAGGACCGCGCCCATGGACGGGATCGCGAAGTACGCCTCGACGTGCTCCGCGTTGTTCCAGGCGAGCGTGGCCACGCGCTCGTCGTCGGTGACGCCGAGGTCCTCGCGCAGTGCGTGGGCCAGCTGGGCGGAGCGGGCGCCGATCTCCGCGAAGGAGCGGCGGTGCGGTTCGTCCTCACCGGTCCACGTGGTCACCTGTGATGTCCCGTGGATCGTCGACCCGTGGGTCAGGATCCTCGAGATCAGCAGCGGTACGTCCTGCATGGTGCTCAGCACGGCGTCCTCCCGGGGCGACATTGCCTACGCGGTGGTAAAGGTTGCGCTGATTCTGCGCACATACCACGCGGTATGTCACTAGGACCGGGCGATCGATCACATCACGCCATGCGGGCGGGCCGGCTCACAGCGGGTCAGGACGGCGCCCGGCCGGGCTTTCCACCTGGGACTACCGACGGTCACACCCACAGGGACCGCGGGAGACGGACCGCCGCAGGTCACCGCGGGATTCACTGACGGACGAGCCCCAGTTCGGCGTCCTCGCGCAGCTTGGCCAGGGCGCGTGACACCGCCGACTTCACCGTGCCCACCGAGACACCGAGCACCTCGGCCGTCTGCACCTCGCTGAGGTCCTCGTAGTACCTGAGGACCACCATGGCCCGCTGCCTGGCGGGCAGCCGCATGATCGCCCGCCACATCGCGTCACGCAGCGCCTGCTGCTCGGCCGGGTCGTCGCCGCCGGGCACCGGGTCCGGCTCGGGCAGCTCGCCGCAGGTGAACTCGTCGACCTTGCGCTTGCGCCACTGCGAGGTCCGGGTGTTCAGCAGCGCCCGGCGCACATAGCCGTCGAGGGCGCGGTGGTCCTCGATGCGCTCCCAGGCGACGTACGTCTTGGTGAGCGCGGTCTGCAGCAGGTCCTCCGCGTCGCTCGGATTCCCCGTGAGCGAGCGGGCGGTACGCAGGAGCACCGGCCGGCGGGCCCTGACGTACGACGAGAACGACGGGTACGGAAGGGTCTGCGCCGTGGGTGCGGCCGCCTTCGAAGCGCTCGTGCAGACGAGTGTGGTCATGGCTCCACGCTATGAGCGGGGCGATGCCCGGCGGATCGGCCGCAGGTCCCGAAGCGGGGTCCCCCTCAGGTTGTAGGGGTGGGGGTGGCTGCACCTCCTGTAGGTGGAGCGGCGGACCCGGCGTACTGCGGGATCACCCCTGCGGGTCGAACGACGTGGAGTGGTCGGAACACGCCTGTGCGGCGGTACCGGAGCACCGCCGCTCAGACGCTTGTCACCCCACGAAGCACACCCATCCCGACGGCGGGCCGGTACCGCCGCACCGGCCCGCCCGGCTCACCACCACAGAGGGGCGAAGCTGACGGCGGTGTTGGCGTTGCCCTGGTTGACGGCCGTGAACGCCGAGCCGTTGACCTGGGCGGTGTTGCTCTGGTTCGAGGCGCCCTCACCCACGGCCTGCTGCTGGGTGGTCGCCGCGTTGCCGAAGTTGTCACCGCCGACGCCGCTGCCGAGGATGCCCTGCTCGGCCTCGGTGACGGACGCGATGGATCCGTTGTCCGCGAAGGCGCCGTTGTCCGCCGTCGCGACCCCGGTGAAGAGGGCGGCCGCGAGCGGAAGGGCGGAGACGGCGGCGATGACGCGGGCGGTACGGATGCTTGCCATGGTGTTGTCCCTCCAGGACTTCGGAACCGTGCGCACCGGCCGGTCACCGCCGGTGCGCGAAGTGCTGCTCTCACCAGGGAAGTTGGCCGGCCGCCCTGGCGTTCTGCGCGACGTCGCGAGTCCAGAGTTGCCCACCGAATCCCCGGCGAACCACCCCGGAAGCCGCGATTCGCACGCAAGCGTGATGACAAGTCGATAAACCCCTTCCCGCCACTTCCGTACCGAACGAGGACACAAGGGGGCGTTCGGACCCAGGTGCCGCAAGGGACGAAGCGTTCCCGCACCTTTCGGGCACCGCACGCCTCTCCGGCGCGTCGCGGCCGCCTCCTCTTTCCTTTTTCGAATGCGTGTACGAAACTAGAGTCATGGCCACCACCGACCGGCAGGCCACGACGCTGGCCCTCGCACACGCCCTGTCAGCCGCCGAGCGCGGGCTCGCCGTCATCCCCCTGTCGCGCACCAAGCTGCCCGCGCTGCGCTCCCCCCACCGCGACGACCCCGCCCCCTCCCCCTGCCACGGCGCGTGCGGCCGCCTCGGCCACGGGGTGTACGACGCCTCCAGCGACCCGGCCCGCATCCGCGAGCTGTTCGCCGCCGCACCCTGGGCGACCGGCTACGGCATCGCCTGCGGCCTGCCCCCGCACCATCTGATCGGCGTCGACCTGGACGTGAAGACCGGCACGGACTCCTCGGCCGCCCTGCGCGAGCTGGCCCTGCGGCACCTGTTCACGATCCCCCCGACGGTGGTGGTCCTGACCCCGTCCGGCGGGCGTCACCTGTGGCTGAGCGGCCCGGCCGACGCGGTCGTCCCCAACTCCGCGGGCCGCCTCGCTCCCGGCATCGACATCCGGGGCGCCGGCGGCTACCTCGTCGGCCCCGGCTCCCGCACGGACCGGGGCGTGTACGCCGCCGCGCCCGGCACCGCCCACCTGCCCCCCGCCCGCTGCCCGCGCTCCCTGCTGCGGCTGCTGCTCCCGCCGCCCCGCACCCGCCACGCCACACCCACCGCGGCCGGCGGGCACGGCGAGGGCCTGGTCCAGTTCGTCCTGGCCGCGCACGAGGGCCAGCGCAACACCCGCCTGTTCTGGGCGGCCTGCCGGGCCTACGAGGACGGCATCGGCCCGGCGCTCGTGGTCCCCCTGGTCGAGGCGGCCCTCACCACCGGTCTGACCGAGCGTGAGGCCCGGGCGACGATCGCCTCGGCGGCCCGGATGACGGGACACCGGCCGTGACCCGAGCCCTGTCCCTGAGCACCGGAAGACCCCCATGCACTCGCACGCCAACCCGCCGGCCATGGCGCTCGCCCGCCTCGTCCTGGCCTCCGGCCGCTCGGTCGACCTCGCCGAGCTGCGCTTCTCCTCCACCTACGGCGGCCTGCCGGCCGGCTATCCCTGCAGACCGGTGAACGACCTGCGCATCGCCCGACTGGTGGGTGCCGCCGAGCGCGCCCATCCCGGCACACCCGTGCACCTGGTGCCGCCCGTGCGCGAGTACCCCGACCAGTACGCGGGCGGCCTCGGGCCCGTGGAGATGCTGCCGGCCGTGGCCTGCCTGGGCACCTTCCAGTCCACGGCCCTGGACCCCGGCCGCGACCCGGTCATCTACCGCTCGCGCCTGGTCGTCGTCTGGTTCCAGGCCACGACCCGCCTGCCGTCCGGCTGCGACGCGGAGCCCGCGCTGCGGGACCTCGACTGGGCGGGACTGGCCCGGGACGCCCGGACCGTTGCGTAGGGTCGTCCGATGAGCGTCTCCCGCGGGGAACTGCTGCGCGAGCAGTTCGAGTCGACCTGGTCGTTGTTCGAGTACCACCTGGAGCGGCTGGAGCCGGAGGACTTCCTCTGGGAGCCGGTGCCGCACTGCTGGACGCTGCGCCGGGCCGCCGACGGCAGCTGGGTCCCGGACTGGGCGGACACCGAACCCGACCCCGTGCCGGTGCCCACCATCGCCTGGGTGAGCTGGCACATCGGCTGGTGGTGGAGCGTCACCCTCGACCACGCCCGGGGCCGCCCGCCCCGCGACCGGGCGGACATCGCCTGGCCCGGCGCGGGCAGCGCGACCGTCACGTGGCTGCGCGACCTGCGCACCGCCTGGCTGTCGGTCCTGGACGGCCTCGCGGACGCCGACCTGGACGCCACGGCACCGTTCCCGTGGCGGGACGATCCCCGGTACACGGTCGCGCACATGGTGGCCTGGGTGAACACGGAACTCACCAAGAACGTGAGCGAGATCGGCCAGCTCCGGCTGCTGCGGGCGGCCTCGGCGGTACGCCCATCACACTGACCGCACCCCGGTGACCTGGGAGAAGGCGGTTCGTTGAAGCGAGCATGCGAACTCGTCTGCTTCCCCGTGCCGCTGTGCTGCTGCTCGTCCTCGTCGCCCTCCAGGGCGGTGCGCCCGCCCTGGCCGCCGAGGGCGGCGGCGGGGGTGGGGGCGGCCGGTCCGGCTCGATCGACCCGCTCACCCCGTTCGCGCAGGGCGCCTCGGCCCTCGCGGGCATGGCCCAGCCGTTCTACACCGCCTTCAGCCAGGCCGTCTCCCCGCCGCGGGCCTGATCCGGCGGCACGGCCGCGCGGCGCGTGGCATCGTGAGGGCATGAGCATCGACGTGCGCCCCGCCACGGACTTCGAGGACGTCCGCGCCGTGCTCGGCCCCAAGTCACCGGACGCCAACGTCTGCTGGTGCCTGAGCTACCG
This sequence comes from Streptomyces sp. NPDC015242, assembly GCF_043079125.1. Classification (NCBI taxonomy): domain Bacteria; kingdom Bacillati; phylum Actinomycetota; class Actinomycetes; order Kitasatosporales; family Streptomycetaceae; genus Streptomyces; species Streptomyces sp. NPDC015242. The sequence continues at coordinate 140,669 of NZ_JBIBUF010000004.1, forward strand.
GATCCCGTCCAAGCTCAACAACGAACTGCGCGGCCCGGCCCGCGGCGCCTACGTCGCCGAGCTGTGCCGCGCCGACCCGCCCCCGGGCGTGCTCGCCTACGACGGTGACGAACCGGTCGGCTGGGCCGCCGTCGCCCCCCGCGCGGCCACCTCCTTCGCCCGCAACCGCAAGATCCCGCACGTCGACGACCTGCCCGTCTGGTCCCTGTGGTGCGTCCGGGTCCGACCGGGCCACCGCAAGCAGGGCATCTCCCACGCCCTGATCGCCGGCGCCGTCGACTTCGCCCGCGCCCAGGGGGCACCGGCGATCGAGGCGTATCCCCTGGACAACGGCGACGCCAAGGTCGATCTGACGATGGCCTACGCCGGTCTGCGGAAGAACTTCGAACGCGCCGGCTTCACCTGGGCGGCGGCCACCACCTCGGTCCTGGCCGGGCATCCCCGGGTCCTGATGCGGCTCGGCCTGCGCTGAAAAAAGGCCCGACCGCTGGCGACGGGGGATGCACCAGCGGTCGAGCTATGGCCAAGGGTAACAAGCGCTTGCGCACGACGAGCCGACTGGCCGCTGAAACGTCTGACTTGTGACTCGTCTCACTCAACTTCCTCACGGAACTTGCCTGTTGGGCAAAACCGGGCTCACGGGCTCACTCGTCGCAGGGCGGATCGTAGGAGAGGCGGGAGAGGTACTCGCGCCAGGTGTCCGGGGTCAGCACGCCCCGGGTCATCGCGCAGATGCGGTCCGCCGCCCGTTCGACGTCGAGGTCCCAGATCCGGATGGTGTCGGCTCCGCTGGAGACCCCGAGCAGATGACTGCCGGGGCTGAACGCCAGGAAGTTGCCGGTCTCGGCGCCGGGACTCATCGACTGGCCGATCGCGGTGGCGTCGGAGGGGTCGGAGACGTCCCACAGCCGGACCGTGCTGTCGTTGCCGCCGCTGGCCAGGGTGCGGTCGTCCCGGCTGAACGTGAGGGACACGACCGCTTCCGTGTGGCCGGTGAGGCGCTCGCGCTCGGCGGCGCCGGCGGGATCCGCCACGTCCCAGAGGCGGACGGAGGTGTCGTCGCCCGCGCTGGCCAGCGTACGGCCGTCACGGCTGTAGGCGAGGGCGTTGACGGCTCCCCGGTGCCCCCTGAGGGGCGTGCCGATCAGGGTGATCCGGCCGGGGTCGCCCGCGTTCCACAGCCGGATCGTGCCGTCCGCGCTGCCGCTGGCGAGCGTGCGGCCGTCCGGGCTGAAGACCAGGAAGTTCACATAGCCCTTGTGGCCGGTCAGGGGCGCGCCGAGCGGCCGGGGACGGGACGGGTCGGCGATGTCCCACAGCCGGATCGTGCGGTCGTCGTGAGCGGTGGCCAGCACCCGCCCGTCCGGGCTGAAGGCCAGCGGGTCGGCGTACCGGATGCGCAGGGGGATGGACGAGCGGTACGGAACGGGGTGCTCCGGATCCTCCAGGTTCCACAGCCGCACGGTCCGGTCGCCCGTCACGGCCGCGACGGTCCGGCCGTCCGGGGAGAACTCCAGCGTGCGCACGCCGTCCTTCCCGGGCCGGAACGGCTCACCGATCCGCACCGGGCTGCCGGGCCTGCGCACGTCCCACAACCGGACCCGGCCGTCCCGCCCGGCCGTCGCGAGCACCCGGCCGTCGGGACGGAACGAGCCCGTCCGGCCGGTCATGTCCGACCTGGGCACCGCCCACAGACGGACCTTGTTGTCGCCCGTGCCGGTGGCGAGGGTGCGCCCGTCGGGGCTGAAGCCGAGCGCGTACATCTCCCCGCTGCTGCCCGCCAGCGGCCCGCCCACCTGCGACGGGTACTCCGGGTCGCTGACCTTCCACAGGCTCGCGGTGCTGTCCGCGCTGGCGGCGGCGAGCATGGCGCCGTCGGGGCTGAACGCCACCGACCAGATCGGGCCGGTATGGCCGGAGAGCGGCGCTCCGATCTGTTCCGGGCGACGAGAATCGGCCATGTTCCACAGGCGGACGGTGTTGTCCTCGCCGCCACTGGCGAGCGTGCGGCCGTCCGGGCTGAAGGCCACGGTGTGCACGAGGGCGCCGTGGCCGGTCAGCGGCCCGCCGAGCCGCCGCGGACGGGCCCGGTCCGACACGTCCCACAGCCGGATGGTGCCGTCGTCGCCGCCCGCCGCCAGCGTCCGGCCGTCCGGGGCGAAGGCCACGGACCGCACGGCGGCCGTGTGCCCGGTCAGGGGCTCGCCGAGTTCGTGGGGCCGGCGCGGGTCGGAGACGTCCCACAGCCGGACGGTGCGGTCGTCGCTCGCCGAGGCGAGCGTCCGGCCGTCCGGGCTGAAGGCGATGAGGTAGATCGTGCCGTCGTGGCCGGTCAGGGGAGCGCCGAGCGGCCGGGGACGGGACGGGTCGGTCACGTCCCACAGCCGGACCGTGCCGTCGTCGGAGGCGCTGGCCAGCGTCCGGCCGTCCGGGCTGAAGACCGCGCTGCTCACCCAGCTCGTGTGGCCGGTCAGCGGGCCGCCCAGCGGCTCGGGGCGCCGGGGGTCGGTCACGTCCCACAGCCGCACGGTCCGGTCGTAGCTGGCGGTGGCCAGGGTCGTGCCGTCCGGGCTGAACGTCGTGAGGTACACGGCGCCGGTGTGCCCGATGAGGGGCGTGGCGAGCGGGGCGTTGACGATGGACATCAGGCGGCTGCTGGCGCCCTCGTCGCCCGGCCGCAGCCGGTGGGCGACCAGGTCGAGCTGCGCGGAGAGCGAGGGATCGGTGTCCTGGACGCGGTCGGCCTGGGCCAGGACCTGCTCGAAGACGGCGTCGTCGCGCTGCTTGAACGCGATGACGGCCGAGCCCACGGCCAGCACCGCCAGCGCGACCAGGGCCGCCACCGCGCCCCGGGTGATCCACAGGAAGCGCCGGCGCAGCCGCACCGAGGCGGCCAGGAACTCCACCGCGCTGCGGGTCAGGAAGGTGTCCCCGGCGGACCTCGCCCAGGTGTGGGCCTGTTCCAGCCGGGACCCCCGGTAGAGCAGGGAGGTGTCGCGGCCCGACTCCTCCCAGGCCCGGCCGTCCTCCTCCAGGCGCTGGCGCAGCAGGTTGCCCTGCCGGTCCTCGTCGATCCAGTCGCGCAGCCGCGGCCAGGCGTGCAGCAGCGCCTCATGGGTGATCTCCACAGTCTCCGCGTCGAGCGTCACCAGCCGGGCGCGGACCAGCGCTTCGAGGGACTCCTCGGTCTTGCCCGGGTCGCTGGACTCGTCCGCGAGCTGCCGCCGGGTGCCTCGGCGGCGGGTGGCCGCGGTGTCCTCGCCCAGTCTGACCAGCCGGAGCAGGAGCAGCCGGGCCGCCGTGCGGGCCGCGGGGTCGAGCCGGGACCAGGCCCGCTCGGCGGTCGCCGCGACCGCGCCCTGGATGCCCCCGGCCGCGCGGTAGCCCGCCAGCGTCAGCCGACCCGCCTTCCTGCGCTGCCAGGTGGCGAGCAGGGCGTGCGACAGCAGCGGCAGCACGCCGGCGTCGTGCGCCCCGCGCGGTCCGTCGGCGCTGACCTCCCGGACGATGAGTTCCGCCAGCCCCGGCTCCAGCTCCAGCCCGACGGCCTTGGCCGGGCCGGTGACCGCCTCGCGCAGTTCGGCGGTGGTGAGCGGCCCGAGCACCATGTGGCGGTGCTGGAGCGCGTCGGCGAGTTCGGGATAGCGCAGGCAGCGCTCGTAGAAGTCGGCGCGTATGCCGAGGACGACGACCGCCGGGGCCGGCCGGCCGGGCACGGCGGGTGTGCAGGCGGCGTGCAGGACCTCGACGAAGGCGCGCCGCTCCGCCTCGTCGGGGCAGAGGGTGAACGTCTCCTCGAACTGGTCCACGATGACGACCGGACGGGCACCGGAGGGTGCCTCGCGTTCGGCCCATGCGGTGACGGCGGCGCGGACGGCGTCCGGGGAGGGAGCGTCCGGGGAGGGAGCGTCCGGGGAGGGGGGAATGCGGGATTCCGACGGGCGGGGAGGGCGGGATTCCGCTGGAGAGGGCGTGCGGGATTCCGCTGGAAGGGGCGTGCGGGATTCCGCTGGAAGGTGAGCGTTTGATTCCGCCGCCTGCGCGGCCTCGGTCGCGCCCCGCGTGACAGTGGTCCCGGCCTGCGCGGCCTCGGTCGCGGCCGGCGTGGCCCTGGTCCCGGCCTGCGCGGCGCCGGTCCCGGCCGGCGGAGCCTCGGTCCCGTCCGGCGTGGCCTCGTCCGGTTCGCCCGGAACCGGGACGGAGGGCGCCAGGACGGAGGGCACCGGGACGACGGGCTCCAGATCCGGGATCCGCCGGACCAGCTCCGCCAGCGGGTCACCGCCCGGCACGAACTGCACGACGGGTACGGGTTCCGCGCGGCCCGGGCCGTCGGCGCGGTCGCCGCCCTCGCCGTCCTTGCCCCCGCCACCCTTGTCGCGCGGGCCGCCCGGACCGCCCGGACCGGCCGGACCGGCCGTGCCACCCCGGTCGCCGGGACCACCCCTGCCGCCCGGGCCGCCCGGGCCGACCTGGCCGCCCGAGTCCCCGCCCGCACCGCTCCCGTCGCCCTCGCTCAGCGCGCCGTTCCGCAGGGCGGGCACCAGACCGGCGTTCAGCAGCGAGGACTTGCCCGCCCCCGACGCGCCGACCAGCATGACCAGCCCGCCCGTGCCGGCCACCGCACGGAGCTGGGCGACGAGCGCGTTCGTACTGCGTTCCCGGCCGAAGAACCACCGGGCGTCCTGCCGGCGGTAGGAGGCCAGCCCCCGGTAGGGGCACACCCAGCCGGGCGCGGCCGGCACTTCGGCCGCGGGCCGCTCCTCCGCCGCGGACGCCGCGGGACGGTCGCCGACCGGGTCGGCCACCGCGCGCTCCCACAGCCGCTGCCACTGCGCGAGGTCGTACAGGCCCGGGGAGACCGGCGCGGGCCGCGCGCGGCGCGCCTCCGGGATCAGCACGTGCAGCACCGCGGCGAGGGCGGTGAACTGAGCCGGCACGTTCCGCGCCCGCCGCCAGTCGCTGATCCGCTGGGCGGACACCCGCACGGGCCGCCCGCGTTCGTCGACCCGCTGGAGCCGTCCGACCGACTCGGACACGCGTTTGAGTGGAGGGTTGCCTGCTTCCTTGTACAGCAGCGCGAGGCGTTCCGCGAAGGCGGTGCGTGCCCCCGAGTCGGAACTCAAGGTCTCCACTCCTCACTCGTCGCGCGGGACGTCCGACGTCCGGTCCGGAAAACTCACTCTATATGGCTGACCTGCGGCAATACCCTTCCCCTGACCCCGGAACCTCCTCGTCCACGGCCGGAAATGGCAGGATCCGGACTCAGCAAACGCACCCATCCGGTCAGCTTCCATCCGAGTCGGACGACGGTGACTCCACCGTTCGGCACCGGTCCCCACGAGGGGAGGGACCGGTGTCGGACGATGTGGTGATCCTCCCCTGAGGGCGGCGCCCCCCAACCCCGCCGACCGCGTCACCCGGCTCCGCAGACCGCACCTTCCCACCCCTGGATGCCCGACGCACCGCCGGTCACGGCCGCGCCGCCGGGTCGTGCACCGGCCCGCCACGACGGCGGCCCGTGCGAGCCGGGCGGTTCAACCGGAGGCCCGTGGGGCAGGCACCTGCTGATGCCCACGGCTCGTGACACCGTCCGGAGGGGGACAAAGGGTCATGAAGGTCGTCATGAAGGTCTCCGTCGACCGCGATCTCTGCTACGGATCCGCCGAGTGCGTCCACCGGGCCCCGGAGGTCTTCGACTTCGTCGACGGATACGGCGTCGTGCGCCCGGGCCGGGAGCGGACCGAGGGGGGCGACCCGGACGTCCTGGAGGCGGCGGAGAGGTGCCCGAGCCAGGCGATCAGCGTCACCGGGACGCAGGCGCCGGACCAGCCGTAGCGAGGGCGGATGCCGCTCCCCGGCCTGCTCGCGGTCTTCGCGCACCCCGACGACGAGTCCCTGGCCGCGGGCGGCGTGCTCGCCCGGCACGCGGCGGCGGGCGCGCGCACGGCGGTCGTCACGGCGACCTGGGCGCCGGACACCCCGCGCGCCGCGGAACTGGCCGAGGCCCTGCGGATCCTCGGCGCCGGACCGCCCCGGATGCCCGGGTACGCCGACTCCCGCGTCCCGCGCTCGGCCCCGGGCCGGCCCCGCCTGCTCGACGCCCCGCTGGACGAGACGGTGCGCGAACTGGTCGCGCAGGTGCGCGCGTTCCGCCCGCGGATCGTGCTCACCCATGACGCGTACGGCGGACCGACCGGCCACGAGGACCACGTGCACACCCACCGGGTGACCCTGCTCGCCGTCCACGCCGCCGGCCTCGAACGCCTCTACCCGGACGCCGGTGCTCCCTGGCGGCCGAGCGCCCTGTACCTGGCCACGCACCCCCACTCGGCCCTCCGCGCCTGGGCCGGGCTCCCGACCCCCACGGGCAAGCCGATGTTCACGGTCCCGGACGCGCACGTCACGACCACGGTCGACGTCAGGCCCTGGCTGGACCGCAAGGTCGCCGCGATCCTGGCCCACCGCACGGAGGTCGCGCGCGGAGCCGCCCCGGGCCTGATCGCCGCGCTGCCGGCCCGCGAACGGGAGACACTGCTCGGCACGGAGTGGTACACGCGCCTCACCCCGGCCCCCACACCCCCGGCCGACCCGGACTCCGGCCTCCTGTCATAGGTCCGCGCCGAAGCTCCACCGCAGCCGGGACAGGGCTCTGGCCCTGGTCTCCACCACGGCCATCCGGGCCGCGCGCTCGCCCCGCTCCATGTGCGCGGCCTTCCCGGTGACCTGCCCCTCCCACTTCCGGTACAGCAGGCCCACCTCCCCCGAGAACCAGCCCCGGCTCACGGCGTTCAGCGCCAGCAGCAGGCCCGTGTCCTCCGAGGCGGGCAGCGCCATCCAGCCGCCGAGCGCGAGCAGCAGTTCCCGCCGCACGAACAGCGAGGCCGGATGGACCGGGGCGAGGTACCCGTCGGCCTTCCAGCGCTCCAGCACGTCCCCGCGCTCGATCACCCCCTCGTCGGGATCGCCGGGGAACCCGACCGTCGACCCGTCGGGCATCAGATCCAGCACCCGGGACGTCACCCAGCCGAGGCCGCGGTCGCCCTCCAGCACCGCCAGATCCCGCGCGAGCACCCCGGGCGCGAGCCGGTCGTCGGCGTCCAGCACCTTCACGTAGGCGCCCTGGACGTGCGCCAGCGCCATGGTCCGGGCCACCCCGGGCCCACCGCCCCGCCCCTGCCGGAACGTCACCCTCCGGTCCCGGGGCACGTACGGCCGCACCCCGTCGCCCTCCCCGTCCTCCTGGATCACCCAGTGCCAGCCCCACCCGGCGGGCAGCCGCTGGGCGCACAGCGACGCGTAGGCCTCCGGCAGGAAGCGGGCATGGGGCCCGTGCACGGCGGTGACGACGACGATGCGCCGGCTCACCGCTTCAGGGGCCGTGGGGGCCGCGCTCACTTCTCCGCGCGCGAAGACGGTGGGACGCGGACCCACGACGGCCTCGCCGGCACGACGGTCTCCAAGATCTCTCGCTCCACGACCGGCATGCTACGCCGCCGCCCGCTACCACCCGGCGCCCGCGGAGGACACCAGCAGCGCCCCGCCTCCGAGGACCAGCAACTGCACGACACCGGGGATGCGCCAGCCGAGCGCGAGCAGGCCACCGCCCGTCACCACCGCGCCGCCGCCCAGCAGCCACGCGGCCTGCGACGCCACCCGCGAGGCACCGGTCCGTGCGACCCCGTCGCTCTCGTAGCCGTCGGCCCATCCCGCGATCCCGACGGCGTACACCGACCAGGCGATGACCACGAAGTCGACGACGAGCAGCGCCGCACCGACCCCGGCCTGCCGCCCGACCGACGGCCCGTCCCCCCGCCTCACCGGAACTCCCCTGCCCGCATGCGACCAGCGTCGCGCCACGGCCGGCACCGCACATGAGTACGGGTACTCACATGCGCCGCCGGATCGGCACCGCACAGGAAAGGCCCCCGACCGGGAACCCGGGTCAGGGGCCGTACTCACTGCTCAGCAAGCGGAGGCGGTGGGATTTGAACCCACGGTGACATCGCTGCCACGACGGTTTTCAAGACCGTTCCCTTAGGCCGCTCGGGCACACCTCCCCGCGCCTGCCGTGATCGGCGGCGCGGGGACAAGGGTAACGGGTCGGTGCGGGCGGGTGGGGGTCAGTTGTCGCCGACGCGGGAGCCCAGCGTGACCTCGGTGGTGCGCTGCTTGCCGTCCCGCTCGTAGGTGATCGTGACCCTGTCGCCCGGCTTGTGGGTCCAGATCTCGCCGATCAGCGTGGGGCCGGAGTCGATCGGGTGGCCGTCGAGCTTGGTGATGACGTCGCCCGGCTTCAGGCCCGCCTTGGCGGCCGGGCCGCCCGGCTCTACCGGTGCCGCGCCGCCCGCGCCCTGGTCTGTGATCTGCGCGCCGTCGGAGCTGTCGTCCAGGGAGACGGACGCGCCGATCTTCGCGTACACCGGCTTGCCGGTCCGGATCAGCTCCTGCGCGACGTACTCGGCCTGGTTGATCGGGATGGCGAAGCCCAGGCCGATCGAGCCGGACTGGCCGGTGCCGAAGCCGCCGTTGCCGGTGGACTGGATCGCGGAGTTGATGCCGATGACGTTGCCCTGCGCGTCCAGCAGCGGACCGCCGGAGTTGCCCGGGTTGATCGACGCGTCGGTCTGCAGGGCGCTCATGTACGACGCCTGGCTGCCGCTGCCGTCGCTGGAGGCCACCGGGCGGTTCTTGGCGCTGATGACACCCGTCGTCACCGTGTCGGACAGGCCGAAGGGGGCGCCGATCGCGATGGTCGCGTCGCCGACGGCCACCTTGTCGGAGTCGCCGAGGGTGAGCGGCTTGAGGTCGCCGGGGGCGTCCTTGAGCTTGATGACGGCGACGTCGTAGCCCTGCGCGTTGCCGACCACCTGGGCGTCGTACTTCTTGCCGTCGGGGAACGTCGCCGTGACCTTGCCGCCGTCCACCGCGTCCGCCACCACGTGGTTGTTGGTGACGATGTGGCCCTGCTTGTCGAAGACGAAGCCCGTGCCCGTGCCGCCCTCGCCGCTGGTGCTCTCGGCCTCGATCGTGACGGTGCTCGGCAGGGCCTTGGCGGCCACGCCCGCGACCGTGCCCGGGTCGCGCTTGACGTCCCCGCCGCTGGTGGAGGCGGAGACCGTGGTCGAGCCGGTGCTGTCGTCGTTGTTCTTCGCCAGTGTGTAGCCGAGGCCGCCGCCCAGGCCGCCCGCGACCAGCGCGGCCACCAGGATCCCGGCGACCAGACCGCCCCGCCCGCGGCCGGACTTCGGCGCCGGCGGCTGGTACGACGCGCCCCAGCCGCCCGGCCCCTGCCCGGAGCCGCCGTCGCCGTGCGGGCCGGCCGGCGGCGGGGGCGGGGGCCAGGAGGGGTCCGGGGCGGAGGACGAGACACCTGACCCGCCGGCGGCACCGGGCGCGTCCTGGCCGTGCGGCGGCCGGTGCGCGTCCTGGCCGTACGGCGACGGGTTCGACGCGTCCGGTCCGTACGACCCCTGCGGCGCCGGAGCAGCGGGAGTGTCCACCGGCACGGGGGGTGCGGACGGGGCGGGGGGTACCGCGGTGCCCTCGTTCTCGGTGCTCACAGCTTCTCTCCTCGATCCACGGCTGGTGTCCTGGGTCGCACTCGGTCACGCTCTTCGCGCCGGTCGACGGTCCGGTGCGACGCAGCTGTGCTTGTCCCTTTGTATGCCGTCAGCTTTTCCCACCGGCCGTCAGAGCACCATAAGCGGTGGCTGTGGGTCCGGAGCCATTCTTTATATAGGGCATTACTGACGAAAGGGATGCAATTCCAGTGCCTCCGTCCGGACCCGCGCATCCGTCGAGTCCGTTCGACCGGACGCGTACCCCCGCGTGGTGGCACCATGACGCGGTGACCCACGCACGTCAGCATCCGATCCAAGTCGTCGCCCACCGTGGGGCCTCCGAAGACGCCCCGGAACACACCCTGGCCGCTTACACCAAGGCGATCGAGGACGGCGCCGACGCCCTCGAATGCGATGTGCGCCTGACCGCCGACGGCCACCTCGTGTGCGTGCACGACCGCCGTGTCAACCGTACGTCCAACGGCCGCGGCGCGGTCTCCGCCCTGGAGCTCGCCGACCTCGCCGCCCTCGACTTCGGCTCCTGGAAGACGCGCGACGCCTGGAAGGGACGCGACGAGGAACCCGACTGGGAGCACCGCCCGGAGGACCGCGAGGCGACGTCCGTCCTCACCCTGGAGCGGCTGCTGGAACTCGTCGCGGACGCCGGGCGCCGGGTGGAGCTGGCCGTCGAGACCAAGCACCCCACCCGCTGGGCGGGCCAGGTCGAGGAGCGGCTGCTGGTGCTGCTGAAGCGGTTCGGCCTCGACGCCCCCGCCTCCGCCGAGGAGTCACAGGTCCGGGTGATGAGCTTCTCGGCCCGCTCGCTGCACCGCGTGCGCGCCGCCTCGCCGACCCTGCCGACGGTTCACCTGACGCAGTTCGTGACCCCGCGCCTGCGGGACGGGCGGCTGCCGCTGGGCGTGCGGATCGCCGGCCCCTCCGTGCGCATCGTGCGCAGCCACCCCGCGAGCATCGAGCGCCTGAAGCGGGCGGGCCACCAGGTGCACGTGTGGACCGTGAACGACCCCCAGGACGTGGACCTGTGCGTCCGCCTGGGCGTCGACGCCATCATCACCAACCGCCCGCGCGCGGTCCTCGATCAGCTCGGCCGCTGACCGCCCGGACCGCCCGGCGCACCCCGCACGTCCCACCGGACACCCGCACACCCCTTGACCCACGCCTTGACAGACGGGATCCTCCCATCTCGGCCACACCGATGATTTCCAGCCACGTCGTCACCGGGAGTGCTCCGGCGCGTTCGGACCGTATTCGATCGTGGTGAGTGCGTCACCGGACGTGGATTGGCCGGTTTCCGGTACAGGCCAATGGGGCATCCACACCGTGGCGTGGGGCGAAGGAGGTCTCGGGGGTGGCGTTGGTGGTGGCACAGGAGGTGCCCACGTCGTCGAGCATGGCCGTACCCCATGGCCCTGCGGGCGTGGGACGGGCGAGGCACCGCATGCGGGCGCAGTTGCGCAGCGGCGGCGTAGCGGAATCGGTCATCGACGACGCCGTACTGATCCTTTCCGAGCTTCTGAGCAACGCGTGCAAGCACGGCAGACCCTTGGGCGACGCCCTCTCCGGTGACGGCGACGTCCGCGCCGCCTGGCGCGTCGACCCGGCCGGACGGCTCATCGTCGAGGTCACGGACGGCGGCGGCCCGACCCGCCCCGCCCCCGCGACCCCGTCGGTCACGGCGCACGGCGGCCGCGGGCTGAACATCATCACCGCGCTCGCCGACGACTGGGGCGTCCGGGACGACGTCCGCGGCGAGGTCACGGTCTGGGTCGTCGTCCACGGCGACGTCCACGACCCCGACGCCGGTCACCGCCGCGACGACTTCGCGAGCCGCGTCACCGCCCCGGCCGTGTCCCGCATACCCGGGCTCGACCTCGCGGACGCCTTCGACGACCTGGACTGACCCCGGAACGGCCCTGACCCGGCCAGGATCGGCCCCGGTAACGCGCGCGGGACCCGGCGTCGTCCACAGGACCCCGTCCCCCGGGGCACGAACGGCTAGGCTCCCGACCGTACGAGACGAGCCGTAACCGGGAGACCCATCGATGGCCAAGAAGCGACCCCAGACGAAGGCCAAGCGCCCGCAGACCACGGGCGGGGCCGGCGCCGTCGGCACCGAGGGAGACGTTCCGGTCGTCGGCGCCCGCGAACCCTGCCCCTGCGGCAGCGGCCGCCGCTACAAGGCCTGTCACGGCCGGGCCGCCGCCCACGCCGTCACCGAGCTGGTCCGCCGCCCCTTCGAGGGCCTGCCCGGCGAGTGCGACTGGGTCGCCCTGCGCGAGCTGGTCCCGGCGGCCACCGTCGCACTGCCCCTGAAGGACGGCCTGCCCGAGGGCGTCCCCGCGGTCACGCTGGCCACGGTCCTGCCGATGGCCTGGCCCGCGCTCCGCCGCGACGACGGCTCGGTCCTGCTCGGCCTGCAGAACGACACCTCCTCCGGCGACATCAGCCGCGACCTCGCCGACACCCTGCTGCGCGCCCTGGAAGCGGAGCCGGGCACGCCGGTGCAGGGCCGCCGTGCCCCGGCGGACGGTCCGCGACTGCAGGATTTGCTCGACCCGGACGGCACCTTCGAGCCAGAAGTGCACAGCGGCTTCGAGTTCTGGGTGCCGGACGCGGAGAACGCCACGCCGGAGGTCGCCGCCTCCCTGGAGCGGGCCAACGCCGCGGCCATCCCGACCGTCAAGCTCCAGGGCGTGGACGCCGCGTACTGGTGCGAGACGCCGGAGAAGAACCACCTGCGGTGGGTCATGCCGCACCCCGAGGAGCAGCTTCTGGACGCTCTCGCGCGGCTGCACGCGGCGGGCCGTTCCAGCCTCGGTGAGGGCACCCGCCTGGTCGGCTCCTTCCGCGCTCACGGGCTCACGGTGCCCGTGTGGGACCTGCCGAGCGGGGTCTCGGCCGAGGACGTGGAGAAGCCGGCGGCCGAGTTCGCCGAGCGCCTCACGGCGGCTCTGGCAACGGACGCTCCGCTGACGGCGGAGGAGCGCCGGGCGCGCGGCGGACTCACCAACCGGCAGGTCACGCTGAGCTGACACCCGGCGCCGCGTGCGGGCCGGCCGGTACACCGGCCGGCCACCGTCGCGCGCCCCCGGTGGTCACAACTCCCGCCGGGGACAAGCCAGTCGGTGACTGGAAAGGGCGAGATCGAATTTGCGAACAGCCGATCTCTTGTTACCGTTCCTGTAGCCCGGTTGCTGGTGCATCCCCCGTCGCCAGCAACCGGGTCTTTTCATGCGCCCCGGCCGCGCACCGCACGCAGTCATGCGTCAACGGCCTTTGCTGGCGCGCTAGTTGCTCCCCGAGCGCAGCAGCAGCGGACCCTGCCCGGCCCGCCGCGCGAACTCCGCGACCGCCGAGTACGCCGCCGGGCCGCCCCGCGCGGCCTCCCGTGGCGTCTCGCAGGTGCCCGGCTCGTCCTCGGCGCCCACGGCGCAGGTGATGCGCACGGTCCGGGCCCCGGGCCCCATCAGGGTGAGCGCGGCGTCGAGCGCCCGGCCCGTGGCGTTGCGGTAGTAGGTGCGCGCCCAGGTCTGCGCGCCCTGCGTCATCACACAGGTCTGCGCCTCGACGCCGTCGGGGGAGGAGAGTCCGGGTCCGCAGCGCACGGCGGTCGCCAGTCCCTGGCCGAGCCGGTCCGGGCGCGGTTCGCCCTCCCCGGGCGCCTTGCCGTCGGGTGGGGCGGAGCGGAGTCCGTCGTGGGCCGTCCCGGCCGCGGTCGTGCCGTTCGCCGCGCCCGAGGCGCGCTCGGACCGCACGGCACCCGCCGCCGCCACGGCCAGCGGCAGGGCGACCGCGCACGCCACCCCGACGCCCGCGAGCGCGAGCAGTCGGGTCTTACGGGGGTCCCGGCGGTGACCCCGGGAATGACGCGGCATGGCCCCGGAACTTAACGCGCCGGGACGTGTGCGGCGCCCGGCGCGCCCGACGGCCCTAGAACTCGGGCGCGCTCACACCCGTACGAGTGAGGGCCTCGACCACGGCGTCCACCACGGCCTCGACATCGGGCACCCACGGGGAGGCCGAGCCGGGCAGCGGCGCCCGTTCCCAGCGGACCTCGCCCTGGCCCGTCCCGGACGGCGGCAGGGCCAGGTAGCCGCCCTCGCCGTGGAAGCGGAGGGAGCCGGGCACGAAGTCCTTGGCGTAGAGCAGCTCGCCGAGCTGCTCCATGGAGTACGGCTGCACCAGGATCGCCCAGCGCGTGGGCGAGGCGACGACCGGGCCGAGCCGCATGCCCGAGCGGTCGAGCGCCTCGAGGGCGCGGGCGGCCGGCAGGGCCGGCAGGGAGACCGCGCAGGGCGCCTTGCCGCCGGTGGCCAGGACGATCGGCGCCGTCGGCCGGTTGCTCCACCACCAGCGGACCATGCGCCCGTCGGTGGTGGCCGCGAGGAGGCCGGGGTCGAAGGGGTGCGCGCCCGGCACCGTGCAGTCGGGGTCGGGGCAGCTGCAGCGGGAGTGCCCCTGCGGGTCCGCCGCCACGCCCGGGAGTACCGGCCACTGCCATTCCGTCGCGTAGGTCAGGGCCGCGCCGATCAGCTCAGGCCTCCCGTCACTGCCCTGGGAGAGGAGCCTGCGTCGCCTTCCGAGGATCTCGCGCATCAGCGCTCGTTCCTTTCCGTTGCACGCCTGGCAACACCGTGGTCCACATCACAACATGTGTCGATCACTTCACTGTGCGTACCTGTTGGCGCATCACACCCCTGCCGGAAGCAAGGGGAACCCCTATGGGTCGAGCAAGGGCTGCCTCCGCGGCCGTCCCGCCCATACTGCGTCTGTCTTGAGCACGGGCGTGGCGTAGGGGTGGCGAAGTATGGCGTTTGCCGTCGCGCGTATTTCTCTCCGCCTCCGCCACGGGAGGATGGGGCACGGTCGTCGGTGGATAGGACGCCCGGTTCCGTCACCAGGTTCCGGGTGGTTCCCAACCACCCCTGGCCTTCACCGAGTAGGTACCCATCACGACCGTTGTGACGCTCCGTCGAGCAGCCCCAGTCGACCGCAATAAGCCGTCCCCTGCGGCAGTTTTAAGCCAACTTTGCATTTCCGCAAGGGGAAGGGGAGTTGTTCTCCCGAACCTCACGGACACCAGGAATCCCAGCAGGACAATGCTGGACATCTCCTCACGAGTGCGTGTACATGTGGAGACACTGCTGGCGGCGCAGAATGACATGGGGGTTTGCGATGCTTTTGAGCAGTACGCGCCGGTCGGAAGGCCGGACGCCATGAACGCCCCGCACCCTGCGAAAGTGGCTGGAATCGATTCAACGGTTCCGGCACCCGCACACACTGTCACGCCCGCCGCGGCCACCGTTCCGGCCGCCCCCGCACCCCCGCCGGCCCCACCCGGCGCGGTGCTCCAGGACCGTCTCGCCGGCTGGGTCTCCGACCTCACCACGCTGCACGAACTGACCGAACGCCTGGCCCGCACGACCGCGCTCGACGAGGCCCTGCACGAGATGCTGCGGGCCGGCGCCGCCCTCGTCGGCGCCCGTCGCGGCCTCGTCGTCCTCGAACCCCTCGACGGCCTCGGCCCGGACACCACCATCGGTCTGGGCCTGGCCCGCGCCGACCTCGGCCACATCGAGACCGTGCCGCGCAGCGCCCTGTCCTACGGCCGGATCCTCGACGGACTGCCGGGCGGCGAGGACGCGATCGCCGAGCCCGACCTCTTCGCCGAGGAGAAGCTCGACCCGCGCCACCGCGAGGTCGCGGCCCGCCTCGGCTACGCCGCCAGCTACGCCCTCCCCCTCGCCCCCGAGGCCACCGGCCGCCTCGGAGCCGCCGTCTGGCTCTACGACGAACCCGCCGAACCGGGCGAACGGCAGCGTCACCTCGCGGGGCTGTACGCCCGGTACGCCGCCGAGCACCTCGCCCGGCTGCTGGAACTGGAACGCACCCGCGCGTCCATGACGACCATGTCGGAGGAGCTGCTGCCCACCCGGCTGCCCCGGGTGGCCGGTGTCCAGCTCGCCGCCCGGCACCGCACCGGCCCGCGCGGCGGCGGCGACTGGTACGACGCGCTGCCGCTGCCCGACGCCGCCCTCGGCCTCGCCGTCGGATCCGTCACCGGGGCGGGCCCCAGCGCGGTCGCCGCGATGGGGCGGCTGCGGGCGTCCCTGCGCGCCTACGCCGTGATGGAGGGCGAGGACCCGGTCGCGGTCCTGTCCGACCTGGAGCTGCTGCTGCGGCTCACCGAACCGGCCCGCTCGGCCACCGCCCTGTTCGGCTACTGCGAACCGGCCGCCCGCAAGATCACGCTGGCCGGTGCCGGGCACAGCCCGCCCCTGCTGATCGGGCAGCACCGCACGGAGTTCGTGGAGACGTCCGTCTCCGCCCCGCTCGGCATGCTCGCCTGCTGGGAGGCGCCCAGCGTGGAGATCCTCGCCGAGCCCGGCGAGACGGTTCTGCTCTACACCGACGGGCTGCTCCACCGCACCGGCGAGGCCACGGACCGGGCCTTCGCCCGGCTGCACGCCGCGGCGGCCGGGGTGCCGAGGGCCCTGCGCGGCGACCCGGGCGCCATCGCCGACCACGTCCTGCGCAGCGTGCTGCCGGACGGGCTGGACGCGGCGGAGGGCGCCGAGGACGTGGTGCTGCTCGCGGTCCGCTTCGAGTAACGCTCCTCGTCACCGGCCCGGGCCCTCTTCCGCTCCGCCGTAGAGTGGACGGTGGTCCAGTGCCGTATCGAGGAGGATGACCGTGGCGGAGGAGCTCACACCGGCGATCCCGGACGAGAGCGAAGAGCCGATCAAGCAGCGGAAGAACGGACTGTACCCCGGCGTGTCCGACGAGCTGGCCGAGAACATGAAGAGCGGCTGGGCCGACACCGAGCTGCGCGACCTCGAGCCGATCGCCCAGGCCGCCGAGACGGCCGCCCGCCGGGCAGCGCTGTCCGCGCGCTTCCCGGGCGAGCGCCTGGTGATCCCCGCGGGCAACCTGAAGACCCGCTCGAACGACACCGAGTACGCCTTCCGCGCCTCCGTCGAGTACGCCTGGCTCACCGGCAACCAGACCGAGGACGGCGTCCTGGTCCTGGAGCCCAGGGGCGAGGGCCACGAGGCGACGATCTACCTGCTGCCGCGCTCCGACCGGGAGAACGGCGAGTTCTGGCTGGACGGCCAGGGCGAGCTGTGGGTCGGCCGCAGGCACTCCCTCACCGAGGCCGAGCGGCTCTACGGCATCCCCGCCTCCGACGTGCGCGAGCTGCCCGCGAAGCTGCGCGAGGCCACCGGTCCGGTGCGGGTCGTGCGCGGTCACGACGCCGGCGTCGAGGCGGCCCTGACCGACAAGGTCACCGCCGAGCGCGACGAGGAGCTGCGGGTCTTCCTCTCCGAGGCGCGGCTGGTCAAGGACGCCTTCGAGATCGGCGAGCTGCAGAAGGCGGTCGACTCGACGGTGCGCGGCTTCGAGGACGTCGTGAAGGTCCTCGACAAGGCACAGGCGACCTCCGAGCGCTACATCGAGGGCACGTTCTTCCTGCGCGCCCGCGTCGAGGGCAACGACGTCGGCTACGGCACGATCGCCGCGGCCGGCCCGCACGCCTGCACGCTGCACTGGGTGCGCAACGACGGACCCGTCCGCTCGGGCGACCTGCTGCTGCTCGACGCCGGTGTGGAGACGCACACGTACTACACCGCCGACGTCACGCGCACACTGCCGGTCAACGGCCGGTTCAGCGAGATCCAGCGCAAGATCTACGACGCCGTGTACGAGGCCCAGGAGGCCGGGATCGCCGCGGTGAAGCCCGGCGCCAAGTACCGGGACTTCCACGACGCGGCCCAGCGGGTGCTGACCGAGAAGCTCGTGGAGTGGGGGCTCGTCGAGGGCCCGGTCGAGCGGGTGCTGGAGCTCGGGCTGCAGCGGCGGTGGACGCTGCACGGCACGGGCCACATGCTGGGCATGGACGTGCACGACTGCGCCGCCGCCCGGACCGAGACGTACGTGGACGGCGTGCTGGAGCCGGGCATGTGCCTGACGGTGGAGCCGGGGCTGTACTTCCAGGCCGACGACCTGACGGTGCCCGAGGAGTACCGGGGGATCGGCGTGCGGATCGAGGACGACATCCTCGTGACGGAGGACGGCAACCGGAACCTCAGTGCCGCGCTGCCCCGGCGCTCCGACGAAGTCGAGGCGTGGATGGCCTCCGTCAAGGGCTGACCTACCGCCGAAAGCAGTCAAAAATGCGCAGGTCAGCGCTGGTTGACGTATGAGATCATGACCGACCTTGCCGGGCCGACTCGGGGAACGGGCGCGATCATCATGAAGAACGTTCAGACAGCGCTGACCATGCAGGACGCCATCCTCACCCTGCAGAAGTACTGGAGCGACAACGGCTGCATGATCACGCAGCCGTTGAACACCGAGGTCGGAGCCGGTACGGCCAACCCGGCCACGGCGTTGCGGGTGCTCGGCCCGGAGCCGTGGAGCGTCGCCTACGTGGAGCCGAGCGTGCGGCCGGACGACTCGCGCTACGGCGAGAACCCGAACCGGCTCCAGACCCACACCCAGTTCCAGGTGATCCTCAAGCCCGACCCGGGCAATCCGCAGGAGCTGTACCTGGGCAGCCTCCGCGCCCTCGGTGTCGACCTGAACGCGCACGACGTGCGGTTCGTCGAGGACAACTGGGCCTCCCCCGCGCTCGGCGCCTGGGGGCTGGGCTGGGAGGTCTGGCTGGACGGCATGGAGATCACCCAGTTCACCTACTTCCAGCAGGTCGGCGGCGTCGCGCTGGACCCGGTGTCGGTGGAGATCACCTACGGTCTCGAACGCATCCTGATGAACCTCCAGGGCGTGTCCCACTTCAAGGACATCGCCTACGCGCCGGGCATCACCTACGGCGAGGTGTTCGGGCAGAACGAGTACGAGATGAGCCGGTACTACCTCGACGACGCCGACCTGGACACCAACCACCGGCTGTTCGACGCGTACGCGGCCGAGGCCCGGCGGCTGCTGGACCTGGAGCTGCCCGTCCCGGCGTACCTGTACGTCCTCAAGTGCAGTCACACCTTCAACGTGCTCGACGCGCGCGGCGCGATCAGCACCACCGAGCGCGCCAAGGCGTTCGCGCTGATGCGCGGCCTGACCCACGAGTCGGCCACGCTGTGGGAGAAGCGGCGGGCGGCGCTGGAGCATCCGCTCGGGATCGCGCCCGCCCCCGCCCCCGCGGTACGGGCCCCGCTGCCCAAGGTCCCCGGCGTCGAGACGCTGCTGTTCGAGATCGGTGTGGAGGAACTGCCCTACGCCGATGTCGTCGCCACCACCGAGGCGGTGCGCGAGTCGGTCACCGCGAAGCTCGCCGAGACCCGGCTGGGGCACGGGACGATCACCGTGATGGCCACGCCGCGCCGGATCGTGATCACGGTCGACGGGGTGCAGCCGCGCGAACGGGACACCGTGCGGACCGTACGCGGTCCCAAGGTCGCCGCCGCCTTCAAGGACGGCGCCCCCACGCCCGCGCTGCTGGGCTTCGCCCGCAGTCAGGGAGCCGAGCCGTCCGACGTACGGATCATCGAGGTCAAGGGCGTCGAGTACGTGTCGCTGACCCGGCACGAGCCGGGGCGCCCGGCCGTCGAGGTGCTCAGCGACCTGCTGGCCGAGGTGGTGTCCGGGCTCCGCGCGGGGCGGAACATGCGGTGGAGCGACCCGGGCCTGTCGTTCTCGCGTCCGGTGCGCTGGCTGCTGGCGCTGCTGGGCCGTACGCCCCTGCCCGTGGTGGTCTCCTCGCTCTCCTCGGGCGACACGACGCGGGTGCAGCGGCAGGCGCCCTATCCGGAGGTCCGGGTGACCTCCGCCGAGGGCTACCCGCACTTCCTGCACATGCACGGCATCCTGCTCGACCGGGAGGCCCGGCGCGGAGCGGTGGTGCGCGGGGCGCTGGAGGCGGCGGCCGAGGTCGGCGGGCGGATCGACGTGGAGGCCCAGGCCGGGCTGATCGACGAGATCACCGACATCCTGGAGTTCCCCTACGCCGTGCGCGGGTCGTTCGACGAGCGGTACCTCGAACTGCCCGCGAGCGTCCTGACCACCGTGATGCGCAAGCACCAGCGCTATCTGCCCGTGCTGGACGGCGACCGCCTCATGCCGTACTTCGTCACCTTCGCCAACGCCCTGTGCGACGACGACGTGGTGCGCGCGGGCAACGAGGCGGTGCTGCGGGCGCGGTACGAGGACGCCGCGTTCTTCTGGCGGGCGGACCTGAAGGTGGCGCCGGAGGAGTTCCGCCGCCGGCTGGACAAGCTGACCTTCGAGGACCGGCTGGGCACGGTCGCCGACCGCGCCGGGCGGCTCGGCTCCCTCGCCCTGGACCTGGCCGGACGCGCCGGGCTCCCGGAGGAGACCGTGGAGGTCGTGCGGCGGGCCGGTGCGCTGGCCAAGTTCGACCTCGCCTCCCAGATGGTGATCGAGTTCTCCGGTCTCGCCGGGGTGATGGCCGAGGAGTACGCCCGCCGGGCCGGGGAGTCCCCCGAGGTCGCCCGGGCCCTGGCCGAGATGGAGCTGCCGCGCTCCGCCGGTGGCGCCCTGCCCGCCGGGGACGCGGGGGCCGTGCTCTCGCTCGCCGACCGGTTCGACCTGGTGACGGGCATGTTCGTGATCGGGGCGGCACCGACCGGGAGTTCCGATCCGTACGGGGTGCGGCGGGCCGCGATCGGGCTGCTCAACGTGTTGCGCAGCGTGCCGGCCGTGGCCGGGATCCGGGTGGGTGACGGGCTGCGCGCCGCGGCCGTGCGGTACGCCGCGCAGGGGGTGGCGGTACCCGCCGACCGGGTCGCCGAGGCCGCCGAGCTGATCACCCGGCGCTACGAGCAGCAGCTCACGGACGCCGGGCACGAGCACCGGCTGGTGCAGGCCGTGCTGGTGTGGGCCGACCGCCCGGCGCACGGGGACCGGACGCTGGCCACGCTGGAGCGGCATGTCGGCAGCGAGGCGTTCGAGGCGCTCGCGGCCGCGCTCCAGCGGGTGCTGCGCATCCTTCCCGAGGGCGGCGTCGAAGCGGCGGACCCGTCGCTGCTGACCGCTCCCGCGGAGCTGCGCCTCGCCGAGTGCGCCCAGGCCGTGCGCCAGGCGCTGGAGGGACGCGAGGACGACCTCGGCGCGCTGATCGAGGTGTCCGCACCGCTGGTCGAGGCGATCGGCTCGTTCTTCGACGAGGTGCTGGTGATGGACCCGGACCCGGCGCTGCGGGCGGCACGGCTGGCCCTGCTGACCCAGGTGGCGGGTCTGGCGCGGACGACGCTGGACTGGGGCGCGCTGTAGGGCGGCCGGGGCTGCCCGCCGCGGAGGCGGTGTTTCACGTGAAACACCGCCCCGTCCGGCAGGTCAGACCGCCATCAGCGGCGCGTCCTCCCGCCACTTGAGCACCTTGTCGAAGCTCACCACGGCGCCGCCCCGGCCCGATGTGTTGCCGATGTGGACGTGGTCGGCCAGCTCCTCGATGAGACACAGCCCCCTGCCGTTCTCGGCGTCGGTGTGCGCGGGACGGATCGGGGGGCGGGGCCGTCCGGCGGAGGAGGCGGGGAAGCCAGGGCCCGCGTCGGCGACCTCGATCCGGCACATCTCGCCGTCGAGGTAGGCGGTGACCCGGTAGGCCTCCGATCCGGGACCGCGCCCCGTTTCCCCGCCGTGCTCCACCGCGTTCGCGCAGGCCTCGCTGAGGGCGACGGAGAGGTCGTAGGAGATGTCGGGGTCCACGCCCGCGGTCTCCATCGTGCCGATCAGCAGGCGGCGGGCGAGCGGCACGCTCGCGGCCTCGCGCCGCAGATGGAGTGACCACCAGATGCTCATGCTCCAGCCTCCTGGCCGCGGCTCGACATACCGTTACGTATTGCCCTCAGTCCCCGCGTGTAAGCGTGAAGTTGACGTGATGCCGCCCATACGGCGGATGCGCGCTGGTCCTGATCGGTGTATGTGGGGGCGTGCGTCGGCGCGGCAAGGGAGCGAAGCCCGGCGCATCCGGGGGCGCGCCGGACCAGAGCGTGACGTTCCGGTCGTACGGCATCTTGCGGACCTGCCGTACGGGACCGGCGGGGCCAGTGCGATGATGAGGCCGCCATGCTTGCCCCCCACACGCCCACGACGCGCTCCGGAGCCCGGCTCCGGATCCTGCGGGCCGCGGTGTTCGCCGCGGTCTGCGTCGTGCTGGCCGGGGCGGGGCACGCACTGGCCTCCTGCGACGGCATCCCGCTGTGGACGCTGGGCGCCGGGTTCCTCGGGGTGGCCGCGGTGGCCGTCCCGCTCGCCGGGCGCTCCCGCACGCTGCCGGGCATCGCCGCCCTGCTCGCGGCCGGCCAGACGGTGCTGCACACGCTGTTCGGCCTGGGCCAGCACGGCACGGCAGCCGCCGCCGGGCCGCGGCCGGCGGGACTGAGCGACGCCGCCCTGGTCCAGCAGGCCGCGCGGTTCGTGTGCGGCACGACGGCGGCGGCGATCAGTCCGGCGCAGGCCCACAGGATCCTCACCGACGCGCGGGTCCAGCCGCCCGCGGGATCGCACACGCACGTCGCCGCGGACGCCGTGCCGGGCGCGTCGGTCTCGCTGTGGCCGTCCCTGCCCATGCTGCTCGGCCACGTCCTCGCGGCGCTCGCCGCCGGCTGGCTGCTGCGCCGCGGCGACCTGGCGGTGCTCCGGCTGGCCGAACTGTCGGCTCAGGGCGTCGCGGAAGGGGCGCTCGTCCGCGCCCTGCGGGCCGCTTGCGCCCTGGTGCGGGCCCTGCGCGCCGGGCTGCCCGGCGCGCCCGAAGCCCGTCCGCGCCCTGCGCACGCCGCGCGGTCCGTGCCCGCGATGCCCCGCACCCTCCCGCTCCAGCACTCGGTGATCCGGCGGGGCCCGCCCCGCGCGACGGCTTCCGCAGCCGCACTCGCCCTCGCCGCCTGACACGGCACGACCACCATCACTCCGCCCGTCCCGGAACCCCGGCTTCCCGAAGCCGGCAGCTGCCCGGACGCCCCGGAGGAGGGTTGCCGTCGTGTGCGGCACACGCGCGTGCGCGCACCCTCTTCCTCATCCCGACTCACAGCGGAGTGCTTCCTTCCATGAAGGCTTCCCGTATCGCCGCGGCCGGTGCCGCCGCCGGTCTCACCGTCCTCGCCCTGTCCGCCCCCGCCTTCGCGCACGTCACCGTGCAGCCCGAGGGCACCGCCGCCAAGGGCGGTTACGCGGTCGTCGGCTTCAAGGTGCCGAACGAGCGCGACGACGCCTCCACCACCAAGCTCGAGGTCACCTTCCCGACCGACCACCCGCTGGCCTCCGTCATGCCGCAGCCGATGCCCGGCTGGAAGATCGAGGTCACCAAGTCCAAGCTGGACAAGCCGCTGGAGATGCACGGCGAGAAGATCACCGAGGCGGTCTCCAAGGTCACCTGGACCGCCGACGGCAAGGGCATCGAGCCCGGCTACTTCGAGAAGTTCCCGCTCTCCGTCGGCCAGCTGCCCGAGGACACCGACCAGCTGGTCTTCAAGGCCCTCCAGACGTACTCCGACAAGGAGGTCGTCCGCTGGATCGAGGTGCCGCAGGAGGGCCAGGAGGAGCCCGACAACCCGGCCCCCGTGCTGGAACTGTCCGCCGCCTCCGAGGACGGGCACCACGACGCGGCGGCCGGTGAGGACGACGACGCCGGGTCGGCCGAGAAGGCCTCCGCCGAGACCGCCGCGGACGACTCCGGCTCCTCCAGCGGCACCGACACCACCGCCCGCGTCCTCGGCATCGTCGGCATCGTCGTCGGCGCCGCCGGCGTCGCCTACGGCGTGCTCGCCGGGCGTCGGCGCAGCACCGTCTGACGCCGCTTCCCCGCACGGCGCGCGCCGGGTGCACGCCCGGCCCACGGGACACCCCGGCGCGCGCCGCGCCACCGACATCTGGGACATTTTTCTATGCGCACCAAGACCTTCGCCGCGGCCGCACTGCTCGCCGCGGCCTCCCTGACCCTGACCGCCTGCGGCAGCGGCGACGACAGCAACAAGCCCGTCGCCGTGGTCTCCGAGGAGTCCGGCTCGGACCAGGCCGCCACGGTCCTCGACAAGCCGTTCGAGAAGCCCGACCTGGTCCTCACCGACACGCAGGGCAAGAAGTACGACCTCCGCGAGCAGACCGCGGGCAAGCCGACGCTGATCTACTTCGGGTACACGCACTGCCCCGACGTCTGCCCGCTGACCATGAACAACATCGCCGTCGCCGCCAAGCAGTTGCCCAAGGCCGCACAGGACGAGCTGCGCGTGGTGTTCGTCACCACCGACCCCGAGCGGGACACCCCGGCCGAACTCGGCAAGTGGCTCAAGGGCATCGACTCCCGGTTCGTCGGCCTCACCGGTGACTTCGCCACCGTCCAGGCCGGCGCCCGCACCCTCGGCATCTCCATCGACCCGCCGCGCAAGGACAAGAACGGCAAGGTCGTCTCCGAGCACGGCACCCAGGTCATCGCGTTCTCGCCGAAGACCGACGGGGGTTATGTGCTCTACGGCGAGGACGCCACCGTCCAGGACTACAGCAAGGACCTCCCCAGGATCGTCAAGGGGGAGAACCCGTGAGGCGACGGCTCGCTCCGGCGGCCCTGGTCATAGCCGGAGCCCTGGCACTGGCGGGCTGCGGAGACCCGGACGGCGACGGCGGCGGCTCGGGCGGTGCGGCCGAGCTCTCGGTCGGCTCCGCGTACATGCCGCAGCCGGTCTCCGACGAGATGGCGGCCGGTTTCCTCACCGTCACCAACAAGGGCGGCACCGCCGACGAACTGACCTCGGTCAGCAGCGACATCGCCGGACAGGTCACCGTGCACGAGACCACCGGCGGAGCCATGCGTGAGGTCGAGAGCCTCACCATCCCCGCGCACGGGGAACTGGTGCTGAGGACCGGCGGCGACCACCTGATGTTCGAGCAGCTCAAGCGCAAGCCGAAGGAAGGCCAGACGGTCACCGTCGAGCTGCGCTTCGCCCACTCCGATCCCGTCGAGGTGCAGATGCCGGTGAAGGCCGCGACCTACACCCCGACGACCGGACACTGACGGAGGGACCCCTGTGACCCAGACCATCGCCCCCCGCGTCCGGGCCCTGGTGCTGCTGCTCCTGGCAGCGCTCTGCGCCCTGCTCGCCGGGGCCGGTCCGGCCTCCGCGCACGCCGCGGTGACGGGCAGCGACCCCGCGCAGGGGGCGGTGGTCGACCAGGCCCCGTCCCGGATCTCGCTCACCTTCTCCGAGCAGGTCGCCCTCTCCGGCGACTCGCTGCGCGTGCTCGACCCGGAGGGCAAGCGCGTCGACACGGGCGAGCCGTCCGCCGTCAGCGGCGCGACGTACGCCGTGCGTCTGCGGCCGGACCTGTCCGACGGCACCTACACGGTGGCCTACCAGGTCGTCTCGGCGGACAGCCACCCCGTCGCGGGGGCCTACACCTTCTCCATCGGCGCCCCTTCCAAGACGACCGTGGCGGTCTCCAGGCAGGGCGCCGACGACGGGGTCGTGGGCTGGCTCTACGGCTTCGGGCGGTACGTGTCGTACGCCGGGTTCATCGTGCTGGCCGGCGGCGCCGCCTTCGTGCTCGCCTGCTGGCCGCGCGGCTCCGGAGTGCGGCCGGTGCAGCGGTTCGTCGTCTCCGGGTGGCTCGCGCTCACGGCCTCGACCCTCGCCCTGCTCCTGCTGCGCGGCTCCTTCACCGGCTCCGGGAAGGTCTCCGACATCTTCGACCTGTCCCTGCTGGGGCAGGTGCTGCAGACCAAGACCGGTGCGGCCCTGGTGTCCCGGCTGCTGCTGCTCGCCGCCGCCGCGCTGTTCATCGCCGTCCTGTTCGGGGCGTACGACAAGCGGGAGGACCCCCAGGAGAAGCGGGACCTGACCTTCGGGCTCGCCATCGGCGGCGGCGTCGTGGCCGCGGGTCTCGCCGCGAGCTGGGCGATGTCCGAGCACGCCTCCGTCGGACTGCAGGCGGGCTTCGCCATGCCGGTCGACGTCCTGCACCTGCTGGCCGTCGCCGCCTGGCTCGGCGGACTCGGCGCGCTCCTGGTCGCCCTGTACCGGGCACCCGCCGGCGCCCCCGTCGACGCCACCGCGGTACGCCGCTTCTCCCGTATGGCCTTCGGCAGCGTGGTCGCGCTGGTCGTGACCGGCACCTACCAGTCGTGGCGCCAGCTCGGCTCCTGGTCGGCCTTCACCGACACCCGTTACGGGCAGCTCCTGCTGGCGAAGATCGCCCTCGTCGGCGTCCTCGTCGGCGTCGCGTGGATCTCGCGGCGGTGGACGGGACGGCTGGCGGAGACGGCGCCGGCGGCGGCGGAGCGGGAGAAGGTCGGTGCCGGGGCGGGAGCCTCCGGCGAGACCGCCGACGGGGACGAGGCGGCCGCCGTCCAGCCCGCCGACGCGGTCGAGGCGGCCGCCGTCCAGCCCGCCGACGCCGAGCGCGCAGCCCAGCTCGCCCGGCAGCGGGCCGCCCGGGACGCCGCCCGGCAGAAGCGGCTGCGGGACGCCGACCCGAACCGTTCCGGCCTGCGCCGCTCGGTGCTGGCCGAGGCCGGTATCGCGGTCGTCCTGCTCGCCGTCACCACCGTGCTGACGCAGACCGAGCCGGGTCGGACGGAACAGGAGGCCAAGGCGGCCGCCTCCTCCTCGTCCTCCTCCGCCGCGGACGCCGGGACATCCGGGGCGCTCACGCTGAACATGCCCTTCGACACCGGCGGCCGGGACGGCAAGGGCGTCGTCACCATCGACCTCGACCCGGCCCGCGTGGGCGGCAACGAGATGCACGTCTACGTGGAGCGGCCCGACGGCCAAGCCTTCGACATCCCCGAAGTCAAGGTCGAGTTCACCCTCGAGGCCAAGGACATCGGGCCCCTGCCCGTCGCCCCCGACCACCTCGCTACCGGACACTGGTCGGCGAACGGAGTGCAGATCCCCATGGCCGGCGACTGGAAGGTCGACGTGACCGTGCGGACCTCCGAGATCGACGAGGTGACCGTCACCAAGAACGCGCAGATCGGCTGAACGACCATGCCCGACCCCTCCATCCCCCAGACCCGCACCCCACACGCAGACCCGGAGGACACCGCAGCGGCCTCCGTTCCCGGGGGGATCTCCCGGCGGCGGCTGCTCGGCACCGCCGGTGCCACCGGCCTCGTGCTCGGCACGGCGGGCACCGCCGCGGGATACGCCGCCGCCCCCTCCGAGGCGGCCGTTCCGCTCACCTCGCTCGGCACCGACCGGGCGATGTTTCACGGGAAACATCAGCCCGGCATCACCGACGGCCTCCAGGCCCGGGGTCACCTCGTCGCCTTCGACCTGGCGCCGGGCGCCGGGCGCAAGGAGGCCGCGGCCCTGCTCCGCCGCTGGTCACAGACGGCCCGGCGGCTGATGGCGGGCGAGCCGAGCCCGCACGGCGACACCGACGTGGCCCGCGACGCGGGGCCCTCGTCGCTGACGCTCACCTTCGGCTTCGGGCACAGCTTCTTCGCCCGGACGGGCCTGGAGAAGCAGCGGCCGGTCGCACTGGACCCGCTGCCCGAGTTCTCCTCGGACCGCCTCGACAAGACCCGCAGCAACGGTGACCTGTGGGTCCAGATCGGCGCCAACGACGCCCTGGTCGCCTTCCACGCGCTGCGGGCGGTCCAGAAGGACGCGGGCCGGGCCGCCAAGGTGCGGTGGCAGATGAACGGCTTCAACCGCTCGCCCGGCGCCACCGCCCACCCCATGACCGCCCGCAACCTCATGGGCCAGATCGACGGCACCCGGAACCCGAAGCCGGGCGAGCCCGACTTCGACGAGCGGATCTTCGTGCCGGAACAGGGCGAACCGGCCTGGATGGCGAACGGCTCCTACGCCGTCGTCCGGCGCATCCGCATGCTCCTCGACGACTGGGAGAAGCTCTCCGTCAAGGCCCAGGAGGACGTCATCGGGCGCCGCAAGTCCGACGGGGCGGCCCTGTCCGGCGGCTCCGAGACGACGGAGATGGACCTGGAGAAGACCGACGCCGAGGGCAACCTGGTGGTCCCGGTCAACGCCCACGCGCGCATCACCCGGCCCGACCAGAACGGTGGCGCCGCGATGCTCCGCCGCCCGTTCTCCTTCCACGACGGCATCGACCCCGACGGCGTGCCCGACGCGGGCCTGCTCTTCATCTGCTGGCAGGCCGATCCGCTGCGCGGTTTCGTGCCGGTGCAGCGCAAGCTCGACCGGGGCGACGCCCTGTCGCCGTTCATCCGGCACGAGTCGAGCGGGCTGTTCGCGGTGCCCGGCGGGGCTGCGGAGGGCGAGTACGTGGGGCAGCGGTTGCTGGAGGGGTGAGAGTGCGGCCGTGTACGCGCTTGTGGGGGATCGCGCTTCCGCAAGCCCATTAGGGTGAGGTCATGCCAGCGAGCTATGCCTATCTCGGCCCCGAGGGCACCTTCACCGAAGTCGCCCTGCGCACGCTTCCAGAGGCCGCCACCCGGGAGCTCATCCCGTACGTGTCCGTCCAGTCCGCGCTCGACGCGGTGCGCGCCGGCGAGGCCGAGGCCGCGTTCGTGCCGATCGAGAACTCCGTCGAGGGCGGCATCACCACCACCCTGGACGAGCTCGTCGCGGGCGCCCCGCTGATGATCTACCGCGAGGTGCTGCTCTCCATCACCTTCGCGCTGCTCGTGCGCCCGGGCACGACCCTGGCGGACATCAAGACCGTCTCCGCGCACCCGGCCGCCCAGCCGCAGGTGCGCAACTGGCTGAAGAAGCACCTGCCGGACGCGCACTGGGAGTCGGCCGCCTCGAACGCGGACGCCGCCCGGCTGGTCCAGGAGGGCCAGTACGACGCCGCCTTCGCCGGGGAGTTCGCGGCCGCACGCTACGGGCTGGAGGCCCTGGAGACGGGCATCCACGACGCCGAGAACGCCCAGACCCGGTTCGTGCTGGTGGGCCGCCCGGCCCGGCCCGCCGCGCCGACCGGCGCCGACAAGACCTCCGTCGTGCTGTGGCAGCGCGACGACCATCCCGGCGGCCTGCGCGACCTGCTCGGTGAGTTCGCCACCCGGGGCATCAACCTGATGCTGCTGCAGTCCCGCCCGACCGGTGCCGGCATCGGCAACTACTGCTTCTGCATCGACGCCGAGGGCCACATCTCCGACCGCCGGGTGGCCGAGGCCCTGATGGGCCTGAAGCGCGTCTGCCTCCAGGTGCGCTACCTGGGCTCGTATCCGCGTGCCGACGTGCGGCCGGCGGACGTGCGACCGCCGCGGCTCGGGACGTCGGACGAGGAGTTCGTTGCGGCGTCGGACTGGGTCGCGCGCTGCCAGGACGGCCGCTTCTAGGCCGGTCGTACCTGCCGATAGTCGTTATCCACAGAAGTTATCCACAGGTCCGCTTCTCGACCTGGGGACAAGTCGACAACGAACCATGAAGCAGTCGACAAATCGCCCTACACACCCCTGATGCGTCCATCGGCGGGCAGGTCACCCTTCGTCCACCGTTTCCCCTTGCGTAACTCTTCGGGGTGGCCCGTTTCCACTCGAAAGTGAGGGTGGAGCGGGTTTGCGGTGGGAATTCTCAGGTACGGCCCGCCCTTCCGGAGTGATCAATTCCGGAGTCCACAGATCTTCCACACAGCCTGTGGATAACTCTTCGCCGGGTGTGGACCGCTGTGGACAACCGAGCCCCAAGTCCCGCTTCCCGCAAGGGATTCGAGTCAATGCGGCGCCCGCGGCATGCCCCGTTCCGGGGAGAGGTCCCTTTTTATTGACACGGCACGCGATTCCCTCATAACGGCACGTAAGGCGCGACGGGAATAGTGAGTCGTGGGCGGTCATCCCACACCGGTAGCCTGGAGCGCGTGATTGACCTTCGCCTGCTCCGTGAGGACCCCGACCGTGTGCGCGCCTCCCAGCGCGCCCGTGGAGAGGACGTCGCGCTCGTCGACTCCCTCCTGTCCGCCGACGAACGGCGCAGGTCGTCCGGCGTCCGCTTCGACGAGCTGCGCGCCGAGCAGAAG
The DNA here is from genome assembly GCF_043079125.1 of Streptomyces sp. NPDC015242. Taxonomy (NCBI): domain Bacteria; kingdom Bacillati; phylum Actinomycetota; class Actinomycetes; order Kitasatosporales; family Streptomycetaceae; genus Streptomyces; species Streptomyces sp. NPDC015242. Next base: position 170,167 of record NZ_JBIBUF010000004.1, read on the forward strand.
GCGCTCGGCAAGCTCATCCCCAAGGCCTCCGGGGACGAGAAGGCCGAGCTGCTGAAGAAGGCGAGCCAGCTGGCCGCCGACGTGAAGGCCGCCGACGCGGAGCGCGACGCCGCCGCCTCGGAGACCCAGGAACTGCTCCAGAAGCTCGGCAACCTGGTCCACCCGGACGTCCCCGTGGGCGGCGAGGAGGACTTCGTCACGCTGGAGACGCACGGCACGATCCGCGACTTCGACGCCGAGGGCTTCGCACCCCGGGACCACCTGGAGCTCGGCCAGATCCTCGGCGCGATCGACGTGGAGCGCGGCGCCAAGGTCTCCGGCTCGCGCTTCTACTTCCTCACCGGTGTCGGCGCCCTGCTGGAGCTCGCCCTGGTGAACGCCGCGATGGCGCAGGCCACGGCCGCCGGCTTCACGCCGATGCTGACCCCGGCCCTGGTCCGCCCCCAGTCCATGGCGGGCACGGGCTTCCTCGGCCAGGCCGCCCAGGACGTCTACCACCTCCAGGACGACGACCTGTACCTGGTCGGCACCTCCGAGGTCGCGCTCGCCGCGTACCACATGGACGAGATCCTCGACGCCGACCGCCTCCCGCTGCGCTACGCGGGCTTCTCGCCCTGCTTCCGCCGCGAGGCCGGTTCGCACGGCAAGGACACCCGGGGCATCTTCCGCGTGCACCAGTTCGACAAGGTCGAGATGTTCTCCTATGTCACGCCGGAGGACTCGCAGGCCGAGCACCAGCGGCTGCTGGAGTGGGAGAAGCAGTGGCTGACCTCGCTGGAGCTGCCGTTCCGGGTCATCGACGTCGCCTCCGCCGACCTCGGCTCCTCGGCCGCCCGCAAGTTCGACTGCGAGGCGTGGATCCCGACCCAGGGCAAGTACCGGGAGCTGACCTCGACCTCGGACTGCACCGAGTTCCAGTCCCGCCGCCTGTCGATCCGCGTCCGTGAGGGCAAGCAGGTCCGGCCGCTGGCCACGCTCAACGGCACGCTCTGCGCCGTCCCGCGCACCATCGTGGCGATCCTGGAGAACCACCAGCAGCCCGACGGCTCGGTCCGCGTGCCCGAGGTGCTGCGGCCGTACCTGGGCGGCCGGGAGGTCCTGGAGCCGGTGGCCACGTGAGCGACACGGCTCCCTCGGGCGGCTTCCCCTACAAGCTCGTCGCCACCGACCTCGACGGGACACTGCTGCGGTCCGACGACTCGGTGTCGCAGCGCACCCGTGACGCGCTCGCCGCCGCCACCGCGGCGGGCGCGGCACACATCGTCGTCACCGGCCGCGCGGTCCCCTGGACCCGGCACATCCTCGACGACCTCGGCTACGAAGGGCTGGCCGTCTGCGGCCAGGGGGCGCAGGTGTACGACGCCGGGGCCCGCCGGCTGCTGACCTCGGTCACACTGGACCGGCAGCTCGCCGGGGTCGCCCTGGCCAAGATCGAGGCGGAGGTCGGGCCGCTGTACCTGGCCGCGAGCCGCGACGGCCTGGACGGCGAGGTGCTGGTGGGCCCGGGCTACGCGGCGCACGGCAAGCTGCCCGCGACCCCCTTCACGGACGCGTCGGATCTGTGGACCGCGCCCCTGAACAAGCTGTACATCCAGCACCCGACCCTGTCGGACGACGAACTGTGCGAGGCGGCCACCCGGACCGCCGGCGGTTTCGTCACCGTCACGATGGCGGGCCCGGGCATCGTCGAGTTGCTCCCCCTGGGCCTGTCCAAGGCCACCGGTCTGTCGCTGGCGGCCCGCCGGCTCAAGCTGAAGGCGGCCGACACGATCGCCTTCGGCGACATGCCCAACGACATCCCGATGTTCGCGTGGGCCGCCCACGGTGTCGCCATGGCCGACGCCCACGAGGAACTGAAGGCGGTGGCCGACGAGGTGACGTCCTCCAACGACGAGGACGGGATCGCCGTGGTCCTGGAGCGGTTGCTGGGCTGAACGCGGTCGCGTGTGCGCGGAGGATGCACGGATCGAACGTGCGCGGGCCTTCCAGCCCGACCGTGGCTCAGCGAGCCAGTGCCTTACCGCTCGGCCAATCCTCCGGGTGGGCGGCCCACGCGAGGTGCGGTTCGCGTGCTCGAAGCGGCCGCCCCGGGCAGCTCCCCCAGGGGCGAGGCTCTACGGAGCGGTGGCGACTGCTCCGGAGCCCGCCCGCGGGCTGCCCTGCGGGGAGCTGGACGTACTGCCGTGCAGGGACATCGTCCGGCTCCTCTCCCCGTGTCCGGCGCCGGGCTCCTCGCCCGGCAGGGACATGACTACTGTGCCCTGCCGGGCGAAACGGACGCCACCGAATAAACCGGCGACCGGGCCGGTCAGCGCCTGCGCCACCTGCGCCGCCGGGCCTTGCTGAAGAACCAGCCCGCGGGCGGCTCGTCGGAGCGCCACGGCTGCGGCTCCGGTTCCTCCCGGCGCCAGCGCGCGGCGAGCATCCGAGCCCGGGCCGACGGCTCGGAGGTCTCCGCGGAGCGTATGAAGTCGTCGTCCAGGACGAACTCGCCCCAGGCGTCGTCCCCGGACCCGGCGCCCGGCTGCTCACGGTCGTCGTACTGAGCCCTCTCGCCCGCCATGCGTGTCCCTCCCGGCCGTCCGGCTCCCGTGCGGTGCGTGCGGTGCGTGCGGTGCGTGCGGTGCGTGCGGTGTGCCTATGTCCCGTTCGCCCGGTGTGGCCCGGCGGAGGTGAAGGCTGCCCCGTCAGGGCCGGGGCACGTCACTCCTCGCCGGCCAGCGTGAGCGAGCGCAGCTTCTGGCCCGCGTACCAAGTGGCCAGCACCGTGACGGCCACCAGCAGGACCGTCGCCGTGGTCAGGCCCACGTCCGAGGTCACCAGCTCCCCGCCGGCCACCTTCTGCGCCACCGCCAGCGACCACTGCTGGACGCTCAGCGTGCGCGCACCCGGCACCAGGGAGCCGAACAGGGCCTCCCAGACCAGGGCGTAGACGAGGCCGAACACCACGGCGTGGCGCGAGACCGTGCCGAGCAGCAGGAACAGGGCCGCGTAGGCGATGGACGCCACCAGGGCCGCCACCGTGTAGGCCACCGCGATCTGCTGGCCGTTGCCGTTGAGGATGAAGCCGGCGATCAGCGTCGGCACCGCGGAGAACACCATCGTCACCGCGATCGCGACGATCAGCTTGGTGAAGATGATCGTCGGCCGCTTGATCGGCTTGGAGAGCAGGTACACCACCGAGCCGTCGTCGATCTCCGGGCCGATGGCGCCGGTGCCGGCGATGACGCCGATGATCGGCACCATCGTGGCCAGGGCGAGGCCGCCCAGCAGGTCGGACGCCGTCTGGTCGTCCGCTCCGGCCAGGGCGCGCACGGCCACGGCGATCACGATGAGCAGCAGCGGCAGCGCGCCGAGGATGAGGGCCCGGCGCCGGCCGAGCAGGGCCCGGTAGGTGAGCCGGGCGACTGTGGGGTCGTACATCAGGGCCTCCTACGCCGCGACCAGGTACGAGAAGACGGACTCGAGGGACTCGTCGGACGGCGAGACCGTGAGCAGCCGGATGCCGTGGTCCCTGGCGACCCTGGGCAGCAGCGCGGTGAAGCGGCCGAAGTCGACGGCCTGTACGCGCAGCGCGCCCTCGGCGTGGTCGACCTCGATGCCGGAGGTGGACGGGTCGGCGATCAGCGCGGCAGCGAGGGCGCGGTCGTCGCTGGAACGGACCAGGTAGCGGTGCGGCCGGTCGGTCATCAGGCGGCGGATCTTGCGGAAGTCGCCGCTGGCCGCGTGCCGCCCGGCGACGACGACCTCGATGTGCCAGGCGAGCTGCTCGACCTCTTCGAGGATGTGGGAGGAGAACAGCACCGTGCGGCCCTCGTCGCCCATGCGGCGCAGCAGGTCCATCAGCTGCATGCGCTGGCGCGGGTCCATGCCGTTGAAGGGCTCGTCGAGCAGGAGCAGCGACGGGTCGTGCACGAGGGCGGAGGCCATCTTCACGCGCTGGCGCATGCCCTTGGAGTACGTCTGGATCTTGCGGTCCTGCGCGTACTCCATCTCGACCGTGGCCAGGGCCTTCTGGGCCGCCTTCGCGCCCAGGCCGTGCAGCTCGGCGTTGGCGAGGACGAACTCCTTGCCGGTGAGGAAGTCGTACATCGCCTCCCGTTCGGGGACGACGCCGATGTGCTTGTAGATCTCCTCGTTGCGCCAGACCGGCTGCCCGTCCAGGGTGACCGTGCCCGTGGAGGGGGCGAGGAAGCCGCCCATCATGTTGATGAGGGTGGACTTCCCGGCGCCGTTGGGACCGAGCAGGCCCGTGACGCCGGGGCCGATGGTCATGGTGATGTCGTTGACGGCGACCACGTTGCCGAACCAGCGGGAGACGTGGTCGATGGAGAGCGTGGTCACAGTCCCACCTTCTTGTAGCGGCGCATCAGGAGGCCGTAGCTCGCCGCGATCAGGCCGAGGGCGAGGAGGACGAAGACGACGCCCTCACCCGTGCTCGGACCCACCCCGCCGGGGAAGGCCGAGGTGGCGCCAAGGAACGCCGACTGCACGCCGTCGACGAGGGTGATCGGCGAGAACAGCCCGATCCACGGCACGGCGCCGGCGCTGCCCTGCGCGTCGGCGATGGCCTGGAGGGTGGAGACCGCGCCGTAGGTGATGGTCAGCACGGCGATCACGGCCGCGATGCCGAAGCCCCGGCGCGGGGTGAAGGAGGCGATGACCAGGCCGATGCCGGCGAAGAGCAGTGAGAGCAGTGCCACGGACACGAGTCCCTGTGCGAATCCCTTGGTCTGGTCGGCGAAGTCGAGCTTGGCCAGCAGGGCGCCGACGTAGAGCACGAGCAGGGGAGCGGCCGTGAGGACGAACAGCGCCGACGCCAGTGCCGCGAACTTGGCGCGGACGTAGTCGGCGGTCTCGATCGGCCGCGAGAAGTACAGGGGCACCGTCTTGAAGCGCAGGTCGCGCGAGACGGACTGGGGTGCCTGCGAGGCGACGTACAGGCTGATGACCGCCTGCATGACGATCGCGTAGCGCGTGTAGTCCAGGGGCAGTTCCTTGGCCTTGGTGGCGACCGCGACGGCGACCATGATGGCCGCGGGCACGCACATCACCACGAACAGCAGCATCGGCAGGACCTTGGACTTCACCGAGCGGCCGAGGCCGTAGGCACCGCGCAGGGACTGCGAATACAGAGAGCGGCGGGCGTAGGCGCGGCCCAGGCGGGGGCCGTCGTAGCTGCGGTAGCCGATGTTGTGGATGCGGGTCTGGTCGCCCGGTGCCGGGACGGATGTCCCCGTGGAGTGCTCAACCGCCATGGCCGACCGCCTCCTTCCGCTGCTCGTCGCGGTCACTGGCCGTGAAGACCTCGGAGATGTGGTGCCGGCGCTGCTCCATGCGCACCAGGCCCAGGCCGAGGTCGGCGATCACGTCCCTGACCAGGTCGTACGTCTCTTCGCCCTGCGCGGTCAGGTGCAGGACGTGGCCCGCGCCGGGCAGGCCGCTGCCGTCCTCGACGCTCACCCCGCGCGCGAGCAGCGCCTCACGGACCGCCAGGGTGCCGTCCGGGTGCGCGTCGGTGTCGGTGACCTCGATCGCGAGGGTCGTGGTGATCTGGGTGAAGTCCGTGGTGGAGCTGGAGCGCAGCAGCTTGCCGCCGTCGATGACGACGACGTGGTCGCAGGTGCGCTCCAGCTCGCCCAGGAGGTGCGAGGTGACCAGGACCGAGATGCCGAAGTCGGTGTGGATGCGGCGGATCAGGCCGAGCATGTCGTCGCGGCCGACCGGGTCCAGGCCGTTGGTCGGCTCGTCGAGGAAGACCAGCTGCGGGTCGTGGACGAGGGCCTGCGCGAGTTTGACGCGCTGCTTCATGCCGGTCGAGTAGCCGCCGATGGGGCGGTAGCGCTCCTCGTACAGGCCGACGTGGCGCAGCGTGTCCGCGGTGCGCTCGCGCGCCGCCGTGGGCGGCAGGCCGGACATGCGCGCCATGTGGACGACGAACTCGGTGGCCGAGACGTCAGGCGGCAGGCAGTCGTGCTCGGGCATGTACCCGACCCGCTCGCGGATGGCGGCACCGTCGGTGGCGACGTCCAGGCCGAGCACTTCGGCACGGCCCTCGGTGGCGGGGGACAGACCCAGCAGGATCTTGATCAGTGTGGATTTGCCGGCCCCGTTGGCTCCGACGAGTCCGGTCACACCGGGCCCGACGTCCACGGAGAGCCGGTCAAGCGCGGTCACCCGGGGGAACCGCTTGCTCAGGCTTTCGGTCGCGATCACAGTCACGCTTCGACGGTAGGGGCCGTGCGCGTGGTGGTCGTCACTCCGCAGAGCTGTATTCGGATCAGCCTCGAGTATTACGGGCCCTTAGGGGGCCTGGTTCTCCAGGGTTACCACGACCGGGGAGCCTCTATTGACGAACTCTCTAACAACTGCCAGATTCGCCGGATGACGTTGCTCACGGGTGCGCGGGAGCGCCGGGTGCGGACCGGCGGAGTCGAACTGTGCGTGGCCGAGCTGGGTGATCCGGGGCGGCCGACGGTCGTCCTCGTGCACGGTTACCCCGACAGCAAGGAGGTGTGGTCGGAGGTCGCCGCACGGCTCGCCGTGGACTTCCACGTGGTCGCCTACGACGTCCGCGGCCACGGCCGGTCCACGGCCCCGCGGCCCCTGCGCGGCGGGTTCACCCTGGAGAAGCTGACGGACGACTTCCTGGCCGTCGCGGACGCGGTGAGCCCGGACCGGCCGGTGCACCTGGTCGGGCACGACTGGGGATCGGTGCAGGCCTGGGAGTTCACCACCGTCCGGCGCACCGAGGGCCGCATCGCCTCCTTCACGTCGATGTCCGGGCCGTCCCTGGACCACTTCGGCCACTGGATCGGCCGGCGCGTGAAGCGCCCCACCCCGCGCAGGGTCGGCCAGCTCCTCGGGCAGGGCGCCCGGTCCTGGTACGTCTACCTGCTGCACACGCCCGTGCTGCCCGAGCTGGCCTGGCGCGGCCCGCTCGGCAAGCGCTGGCCGAAGGTCCTGGAGCGCGTCGAGAAGGTGCCCCGGGGTGACTACCCCACCGCGTCCCTGCCGTCGGACGCCGCCCACGGGGCCTGGCTGTACCGGGACAACGTCCGGCCCCGGATGCGCGACCCGCGCCCGGACGCGTACGCCCACGCGCCCGTGCAGGTCATCACGCCCCTGGAGGACCGGTTCCTGTCGGAGCGGCTCGACGAGGAGCTGGAGCGCTGGGCGCCTCGGCTGATCCGCAGGACGATCCGGGCGGGCCACTGGATCCCGCGGACCCGTCCGGACCAGGTGGCCGCGTGGATCGGGGAGTTCGTGCGGTCCGTGGAGAGCGGAGAGGCGCCGAAGGGGGCGAGCGGGCCGTATGCCGGCCGGTTCTCCGGGCAGCTCGTGCTGGTCACCGGCGCGGGCAGCGGCATCGGACGGGCCACGGCGCTGGCGTTCGCCGGGGCCGGTGCGCGCGTGGTGGCGGTCGACCGGAACGCCGGGGCGGCGGCCGCTGCCGCCGAGTCCTCCCGCCGGGCCGGTGCGCCCGAGGCCTGGGCGGAGACGGCCGACGTCTCCGACGAACAGGCCATGGAGAAGCTCGCCGAGAAGGTCACGGCCGAGTACGGCGTGGTGGACGTCCTGGTCAACAACGCCGGCATCGGACTGTCCGGCTCCTTCTTCGACACCACGCCGGAGGACTGGAAGAGGGTCCTCGACGTCAACCTGTGGGGCGTGATCCACGGCTGCCGGCTCTTCGGCCGCCGGATGGCCGAGCGGGGGCAGGGCGGCCACATCGTCAACGTGGCGTCGGCGGCGGCCTACCAGCCGTCCCGGGCGCTGCCGGCCTACAGCACCTCCAAGGCGGCCGTGCTGATGCTCAGCGAGTGCCTGCGCGCGGAGCTCGCCGGGCGGGGGATCGGCGTGACGGCGGTCTGTCCCGGCTTCGTCAACACCGCCATCACGTCCACGGCCCGTTTCGCCGGGGTCGACGGGCCCGAGGAGAAGCGGCTGCAGCGGCGCGCCGCCCGCCTGTACGGGCTGCGCAACTACCCTCCGGAGAAGGTGGCCCGGGCCGTCCTGCGCGCGGTGGCGCGCGACCAGGCCGTGGTCGCGGTCACGCCGGAGGCCCGGACCGCGCGGGTGCTGTCGCGGCTCGCGCCGGGGGTGCTGCGGAGGATCGGGCGGATCAAGCCACCGGTGTGACGGGACGCCAAACTCCCGGCGGCGGCGACCAGTTGTCCACAGAGGTGGACCGTTTTCCTGTGGATAACACCACATGGTTGTGGATCAAACCTGAAGAGTGAAACCCGATCGCGTGATTCACGTCTCTCCCCCACGCTGGTGGGATGGACGAGACGCGCACCGTGAAGGTGTCGAAGTACCTGTCGAAGCACCTGCGCCACCAGCCGGAGCGGATCGGGCTCACGCTCGACGAGGCCGGCTGGGTGGAGATCGACACCCTGATCGCCGCGGCCACCGCCCACGGCTTCCGGTTCACCCGCGAGGAACTCGATCACGTCGTCGCCGCCAACGACAAGCGGCGCTTCGCCGTCGAGGGCACCCGGATCCGCGCCAGCCAGGGCCACAGCGTCGAGGTCGACCTGGGGCTGCCGCCGGCGACCCCGCCCGCGCGGCTCCACCACGGCACGATCGCCCGGCATCTGGACGCGATCCGGGCCGAGGGCCTGCGGCCGATGAACCGGCATGCCGTGCACCTCTCACCCGACCGTGAGACGGCGACCCGGGTCGGCGCCCGCCGGGGCCGGCCGGTCGTCCTGACGGTGGACGCGGAGGCCATGCACCGCGACGGCCACGTCTTCCACGTCAGCGCGAACGGCGTATGGCTGACCGCGTCCGTGCCTCCGCGCTATCTGAGCATTCCCGAGGCCGCTGACCTGCCGTCTTGGTCCGGCTCCCGAGCGTGACCGTTTCACGTGAAACACGGAGGACGCGTCCGCCTCCCTTAGGCTCGACGGCATGAGTCTGCGCCTGAGCACCGTGATCCTCCCCTACCGCCGCTGGCACGAGGGGGGCCGTACGGCCTGGACCCGGGCCGAGCAGCTCGGCTTCCACACCGCGTACACGTACGACCATCTGTCCTGGCGCACCTTCCGGGACGGCCCCTGGTTCGGTGCCGTGCCGACGCTCACCGCCGCCGCGACCGTCACCGACCGGCTCCGGCTCGGCACGCTGGTCACCTCGCCGAACTTCCGGCATCCGGTGACCCTCGCCAAGGAGCTGATCTCGCTCGACGACATCTCCGGCGGGCGGGTCACCCTGGGCATCGGGGCGGGCGGCACGGGCTTCGACGCCACCGCGCTGGGCCAGGAGCCGTGGACACCGCGCGAGCGTGCCGACCGCTTCGCCGAGTTCGTGCCACTCCTCGACCGGCTGCTCAGCGAGGACGCGGTGTCGTACGAGGGGGACTTCTACGCGGCCCACGAGGCCCGCAACATCCCCGGCTGTGTGCAGCGCCCCAGGCTGCCGTTCGCGGTGGCCGCGACCGGGCCGCGCGGGATGCGCCTGGCCGCCCGCTACGGACAGGCCTGGGTGACCACCGGCGACCCCAAGCTGTACGAGAACGGCACTCCCGAGCAGTCGGTCCACGCCCTGCGCGGACAGATCGAGAAGCTCGCCGACATCTGCGCGGAGACCGGCCGTGACATGACCGGCCTCGACCGGATCCTGCTCAGCGGGTTCACCCCCGACCGCACCGGCCCGCTGCGGTCGCTGGACGCCTTCGTCGACTTCGCCGGACGGCACGCCGAACTGGGCTTCACGGAGCTCGTGATCCACTGGCCGATTCCCGACTCGGACTTCGCGGCCGACCACAAGGTCTTCGAGCAGATCGCCATGGAGGCACCGGCACAGCTGCGCTGACCGCGCGGGCGGACTCCCTCCGGGGACACCCAGGTGAGAGCGCTGTGTACTCACGTGTGCATGGTGCCGCACGCCCGTGCAGGCATATGCGGGACAATGACCCGGTGACCTCAGCGACCCGACAGCACGAGACCGCGGCCGAAACCCTCCCGCCGCGGCTGATCGCCACCGACCTCGACGGCACCCTGCTGCGCGACGACAAGTCGGTCTCGCCACGCACGGTCGCCGCCCTGGCCGCCGCCGAGGAAGCGGGCATCGAGGTCTTCTTCGTCACCGGCCGGCCCGCCCGCTGGATGGACGTCGTCAGCGACCACGTCCACGGACACGGCCTCGCGATCTGCGGCAACGGCGCCGCCGTGGTCGACCTGCACGGCGGCCCGGGCGCCCACCGGTTCGTGAAGGTGCGCGAGCTGGCGCGGGAGAACGCGATCGACGCCGTGCGGCTGCTGCGCGAGGCGGCCCCCGGCACGGTGTACGCGGTGGAGCAGACGTACGGCTTCTACCAGGAGCCGGCGTACCCGAAGCTGCACATGGAGATACCCGACAGCCTCGCTCCGGCCGAGGAGCTGCTCTCCGCGGGGCACCGGGCGGCCGGCGAGCCGGTGCTGAAGATCCTCGCCTACCACCCCGAGCTGGACCCCGACGCCTTCCTGACCCTGGCCCGGCTCGCCATCGGGGAGCGCGCCAACGTGACCCGCTCCAGCCCCAGCGCGCTGCTGGAGATCAGCGGTCCCGGCGTGTCCAAGGCCAGCACCCTCGCCCTGTGCTGCGCCGAGCGCGGCATCTCGCACGAGGAGGTCGTCGCCTTCGGGGACATGCCCAACGACGTCGAGATGCTGACCTGGGCCGGCCGGTCCTACGCGATGGGCAACGCCCACCCGGACGTCGTCGCGGCGGCCTCGGGGCAGACCGTCGCCAACAACGACGACGGGGTCGCGGTCGTGATCGAGCGGCTGGTGGCCGAGCGGCTCCGGCACCGGACCTGACCGGTCACAGCGACACGCCGCGCGCGGCGAGCCAGGAGACCGGGTCCACCGCCGATCCCGACTCCGGCGTGACCCGTGTCTCGAAGTGCAGGTGCGGCCCGGTGGAGTTGCCGGTGGTGCCCGACTGGCCGATCCACTGGCCCGGGCCGACGCGTTCGCCCGGGTCGACCGCGACGGACGCGAGATGGGCGTACTGCGTGTAGTAGCCGCCCGCGTGCCGCAGCACGATCTCGATCCCGAACGGCCCACCGCACGACACCCGCACCACCCGTCCCGCCCCCACGGCCCGCACCGGCGTGCCGATCGGCACCGCGAAGTCCTGCCCGGTGTGCCGGTTCGCCCACCGGGCACCGCCGCTGCCGTAGGACGAGGACAGCACGTACGTCTCCACGGGGGTCATCCACGCGCTGGTGAACTCCGTCTCCGGCTGGTCGAGCCGGACGGCTCCCCGGCACGCGCCGGCGGCGACCGCGGCGTCCGCCCGCCCCTGGAGCTCCGTACGGGCCGACTCCAGCTTCTGCTCGATGTCCTGCTTCAGCGCGGACAGCTGGGTGTTCCGCTTCTCCAGCGCCTGCCACTCGGCCGCGGCCTTCGCCTCGTCCGCGGCGAGCCGTGCCTCCGCCCGGCGGTTCTTGGCGATCGCGTTGTTCACGGCGAGATCGGCCTGCGCGAAGGCGTGGTGACCGCGCATCAGGCCGTCGGGGCTGTCGGCCAGCATCATCTGGGCGGCGACCGGCAGGCCCCCGCTGGTGCGGTACTGGGCGCGGGCGATACGGCCCAGGTCCTCGTGCAGGGCTGCGATGTGCCGCCGCTGGGTGCCGAGGAGTTCCTCCGCCCGCCGGGCCCTGGCCCGTTGCTCCTCGGCCGCGGCGCGACCGGCCTCGTACCGCTGCGTCGCCACCGCGGCCTCCTCGTACAGCCGCACCACCTCGGCGCTGAGACCCGTCGCCACGGCGCCGCCGTGCATCTCGGGGCCGCCGGCGGGGTCGGCGGGTTCCTCGTCCGCGGACAGGGGCCGGGCCCCGAGGACCGCCAGCACGCACAGCAGGACGGGAACGACCACGCGGTGGCGGCGAAGTGAGCGCATGTCAGCGATCGTCACCCAGGGGCGGGGCCCGGTCGCGTTCATCGCGTACGGCCGGGGGACCGGGTGAGCCGAACGGCTCAGCCCGGCGCCCCGACGGGCCCCGTCGAGGGCACCGTGACGAGCGACTCCGATGCCGCCTCGCGCTCCGCCATCGTCCGCAACGGCCCGTCCACGGCCACGAGCTCCTCGTACCGCCCGCGCTGCACGACCCGTCCCCGGTCCAGCACGATCACCTCGTCGACCGCCTCAAGACCTGCCAGCCGGTGGGTGATGAGGAGCGTCGTGCGGCCCTCGGTGGCAGCCAGCAGGTCCGCGGTGAGCGCGTCGGCGGTCGGCAGGTCGAGGTGTTCGGCGGGCTCGTCGAGCACCAGGACGGGGAAGTCGGCGAGGACTGCCCGGGCCAGGGCGAGCCGCTGCCGCTGCCCGCCGGACAGCCGCGCCCCGTGCTCGCCGACGAGCGTGTCGAGCCCGTCGGGCAGGGTGTCGGCCCAGTCCAGCAGCCGGGCCCGGCCGAGCGCGGCACGCAGCTCGTCCTCGCCGGCGTCCTTCCTGGCCAGCAACAGGTTCTCGCGCAGCGAGCTGTCGAAGAGGTGCGCGTCCTGCGCGCAGAGCCCGACGAGCGCGCGGACCTCGTCGCCGGGCAGCGCGTCCGCGTCCACGCCGGCGAGCGTGTAGGTGCCCGCCCGCGCGTCGAGGAACCGCAGTAGCACCTGGGCCAGCGTCGTCTTGCCCGAGCCGGAGGGGCCGACCACGGCGACGCGGCGGCCCTCGTCGAGCGTCAGGTCCAGTCCGGCGAGCGCGTCCCGGTCCTGCCCCGCATGCCGCGCGGCCAGCCCTTCGACGACCACCGGGAACGGCGAGGCGGGCGCGGGCAGCGGCCGCTCCGGCTCCCCCACCGGCTCCGGCGCGTCCAGCACCTCGAAGACCCGCTCGGCACTGCGGCGGACCCGCTGCCGGTACTGCACGGCCAGCGGCAGGCCCAGCACGGCCTCGAAGGCGGCGAGCGGGGTCAGGACGACCACGGCCATGGCGACACCGTCCAGCCGTCCGCCGGCGACGGCCTGCGCGCCGACCAGGGCGGCGGCCGTGACGGTCAGGCCGGAGACCAGCGCGGTGAGCCCGTCGCCGAGTGCCGTGGCGGTGGCGGCGCGGGAGGCGATCCGGGTGAGCACCCCGTCGGCCTCGCGGGCCTGGGCGGTCCGGGCGGGCAGGGCACCGGCGACGGTCAGCTCGGCGGTTCCGGTGAGCAGGTCGGCCACGCGGGTCGCCAGCACCCCGCGGGCCGGGGCCAGCCGGTGCTCGGCGCGGCGGGCCACGGCACCGGTGAGCAGCGGCACGCCCACGCCCGCGGCCAGCAGCCCGGCCGCGAGCAATGCCCCGGCCTCGGGCAGCAGCCAGGCCGTGAAGCCGACGGACGCGGCCGAGACGACGACGGCGGCCCCGGCCGGCAAGCGCCACCGCAGCCAGTAGTCCTGCAGCGCGTCCACGTCCGCGACGAGCCGGGTGAGCAGGTCCCCACGGCGGGTCAGACGCAGCCCGGCGGGTGCGAGCCGCTCCAGCCTGCGGAAGACCGCGACCCGGGTGTCCGCCAGCATCCGCAGCACGGCGTCATGGGAGACCAGCCGCTCGGCGTAGCGGAACACGGCCCGCCCGATACCGAAGGCGCGCGTCGCCGTCACGGCCACCATCAGGTACAGCACGGGCGGCTGCTGCGAGGCCCGCGAGATCAGCCACCCGGACGTGGCCATGAGCCCCACGGCACTGCCGAGCGCGAGGCTGCCGAGCAGCAGCGCCAGTGAGAGCCGCCCGCGCCGGGCACCGGAGAGCGCGCGGACCCGGCCGAGGATCCCGCCGGACGGGGGCACGTCTGCGGACCCGGTTCGAGCGGCCGGGGCGGACGCCACGGCTCCGGCGGTGCGCGCACCGCGGGTGACGGCGGGCGCCGCGGACCCCACGGACCCCGCGGACATCTCCGGCTCGGCCAGCCGCACCACCCGGTCCGCCACGTCCAGCAACGCCGGCCGGTGCACGACCAGCAGTACGGTCCGTCCGGCCGCCAGCCGCCGCACCGCTGCCACGACCTCCGCCTCGGTGGCCCCGTCCAGGGCCGCCGTCGGCTCGTCGAGCAGCAGCACGGGCCGGTCCGCCAGGAACGCCCGGGCCAGCGCGAGCCGCTGCCGCTGCCCTGCGGACAGCCCCGTCCCGTCCTCGCCGAGCACGGTGGCGGCACCCTCGGGCAGCGCGTCTACGAACTCCAGCGCCCCGGCGTCCCGCAGCGCTCGCCGCACGGCGTCGTCGTCCGCGCCGGGCCGGGCCAGCCGTACGTTCTCGGCGATGGTCCCGGCGTACAGATGCGGCCGCTGCGGGACCCAGGCGATCCGGGACCGCCACTGCTCCAGGTCCGCGTCGGCCAGATCGACTCCGCCCGCCAGGACCCGCCCCTGGTCCGGGGCGACGAACCCGAGCAGGACACCGAGCAGCGTCGACTTGCCGGCACCGCTCGGGCCGACCAGGGCGACCGTCTCGCCGGGCTCGACCCGGAAGCTCACCTCACGGACGGCGTCCCCCGAACGCCCGGGGTACCGGACGGTCACGCCCTCGAAGGCGAGCGCCCCCTCCGGCACGGCCCGCGAGCCGGGCGCCGGCACGGGAGTCTCCAGGACCGCGAAGATCTCCTCGGCGGCGGCGAGTCCCTCCGCCGCCGCGTGGTACTGCGCCCCGACCTGCCGCAACGGCAGATACGCCTCCGGCGCCAGGATCAGGATGACCAGGCCGACGTACAGGTCCATCTCGCCGTGCACCAGCCGCATGCCGATCGTCACGGCGACCAGGGCCACCGAGATGGTGGCGAGCAGCTCCAGCGCGAAGGAGGAGATGAAGGCGATCCGCAGCGTTCGCATGGTCGCCCGCCGGTACTCGCCGGTGATCCGCCGGATGGACTCGGCCTGTGCCTTGGCGCGGCCGAAGACCTTCAGCGTCGGCAGCCCGGCGACGACGTCGAGGAAGTGTCCGGACAGCCGGGACAGCAGCCGCCACTGACGGTCCATCCGCGCCTGGGTGGCCCAGCCGATCAGCATCATGAAGACCGGGATGAGCGGCAGGGTACCCACGATGATGGCCGCCGAGACCCAGTCCTCGGTGACGATCCTCGCCAGCACCGCCACCGGCACGACGACCGCGAGGCCGAGCTGGGGCAGGTACCGCGAGAAGTAGTCGTCGAGGGCGTCGACACCCCGGGTGGCCAGGGCGACCAGCGAACCGGTCCGCTGCCCGCTCAGCCAGCCCGGCCCCAGCCGGGTGGCACGCTCCAGCAGCCGCCCCCGCAGCTCCGACTTCACCGCCGCGCTCGCCCGGTGCGCGGCGAGCTCGGTCAGCCAGCCGACCAGCGCCCGCCCGACCGCGACGGCGACCAGGAGCAGCAGGGGAGTGCGGAGCGCGGACCCCGCCATGCCGTGCTGGAAGGCGCCGACCACCACCTCGGCGATGAGCATCGCCTGCGCGATGACCAGCCCGGCCCCCAGCGCCCCCAGGGCGACGACCGCCGCCAGGAAGCCCCGGGTGGCACGGGCGTAGCGGAGCAGACGCGGATCGATCGGTTTCACGTGAAACACACCTCAGTGCACGGGGTCGGCGATGTGCTGCGTACCGATCCGCTTGCGGAAGACCCAGTAGGTCCAGCCCTGGTAGACCATCACGACCGGCGTGGCGACCGCCGCGCACCACGTCATGATCTTCAGCGTGTAGGGGCTGGACGAGGCGTTGGTGACCGTCAGGCTCCAGTCCGGGTTCAGCGTCGACGGCATGACGTTCGGGAACAGCGTCAGGAACAGCATCGCCACGGTGGCGACGATGGTGAGACCCGACAGCGTGAACGCCCAGCCCTCCCGGCCGGCCCGGGCCGCGACCAGCGCCATGACCAGCGACGCCACGGCCACGGCCGACGCGACGAGCGATGCCCCGTTGCCCCGGTCGGTCTGCGTCCACAGCAGGAAGGCGAGGGCCAGCAGGGCGGTCACCGCTCCGACGCGCAGCGCCAGCTTCCGCGCCCGCTCCCGGATCTCGCCGACGGTCTTGAGCCCGACGAACACCGTCCCGTGGAAGGTGAAGAGCGACAGCGTGACCAGGCCGCCCAGCAGCGCGTACGGGTTGAGCAGGTCCAGCACACCACCGGCGTAGTTGAAGTCCTGGTCGATCTTCACGCCGCGCACGATGTTGCCGAAGGCCACGCCCCACAGGAACGCCGGGAGCAGCGAGGTCCAGAAGATCGCCGTCTCCCAATTGCGCTGCCAGCTCTCCTCGGGCCGCTTGACGCGGTACTCGAAGGCCACGCCCCGGACGATGAGGCAGACCAGGATGAGCAGCAGGGGCAGGTAGAAACCGGAGAAGAGCGTGGCGTACCACTCGGGGAAGGCGGCGAAGGTCGCGCCGCCCGCCGTGAGCAGCCACACCTCGTTGCCGTCCCAGACGGGGCCGATCGTGTTGATCAGCACCCGCTTCTCGGGCCGGTCGCGGGCGAGCAGCCTGGTGAGCACGCCGACTCCGAAGTCGAAGCCCTCCAGGAAGAAGTAGCCGGTCCACAGGACGGCGATCAGAACGAACCAGACGTCGTGCAGTTCCATGACGGTGCGGCTCCCTCGGCCTAGTAGGAGAAGGCCATCGGCTTGTCGGCGTCACGGAGGTCGCCGCCGATCTTCGTGGGCGGGTTGAGGTCGGCCTCGGTGAGCTCGGGCGGGCCGGCCTTGACGTACTTCACCAGCAGCTTGACCTCGATGACGGCGAGGATCGCGTACAGCACGGTGAAGACGATCATCGAGGTGAGGACCTCGGCCTGGGAGACGCCGGGGGAGACCGCGTCCCGCGTCTGGAACAGGCCGTAGACGACCCACGGCTGGCGGCCCATCTCCGTGAAGATCCAGCCCCAGGAGTTGGCGATCAGCGGGAAGGTCATCGTCCAGACCGCCACCAGCCAGTACAGGCGGGTGAGCCGCGGCTGGAGCGGCGTGCGGAACAGGACCAGATGCGGCACCTCGTCCTCCCCGGTCCGCCAGGCCGCCGGCAGCAGGAACTTCTTGCGGGTGAGCCACAGTCCCAGCAGGCCGATCGAGAACGACGCCATGCCGAAGCCGATCATCCAGCGGAAGCCCCAGTAGGCGACGGGGACGATGGGCTTGTAGTCACCGGGGCCGAACTGTTCCTGGAGCGCCTTGTTGGTGTCGTTGATGCCCGGCACGTACGACTCGAAGTCGCTGTGGGCCAGGAAGGACAGCAGGCCGGGTATCTCCAGGGCGACCTTGTTGTGCCCCTCGTCGACGTCCCCGTACGCGAACACCGAGAAGGGCGCCGGCTTCTCGCCGTCCCACAGTGCCTCGGCGGCGGCCATCTTCATCGGCTGCTGCTCGTACATGACCTTGCCGAGGGTGTCGCCGCTGACCGCGGTGAGCAGGCCGCCGACGGCGACGGTGACCAGACCGAGGCGGAGCGAGGTCCGCATCACCGGGATGTGCTTCTTGCGCAGCAGGTGGAAGGCGGCGATCCCCACCATGAAGGCCCCGCCCGTCAGGAACGCCGCGGAGAAGCTGTGGAAGACCTGGTTGAGCGTGGTGTTCTGGGTCAGCACCAGCCAGAAGTCGGTCAGCTCGGCCCGGCCCTTCTCACCGTTGATCCGGTAGCCGACCGGGTGCTGCATCCACGAGTTCGCGGCGAGGATGAAGTACGCCGACAGCAGCGTGCCGATCGAGACCATCCAGATGCACGCCAGGTGGATCTTCTTGGGGAGCTTGTCCCAGCCGAAGATCCACAGGCCGATGAAGGTGGACTCGAAGAAGAAGGCGATCAGGGCCTCGAAGGCGAGCGGCGCACCGAAGACGTCCCCGACGAAGCGTGAGTAGTCCGACCAGTTCATGCCGAACTGGAACTCCTGCACGATGCCGGTGACCACGCCCATGGCAATGTTGATCAGGAAGAGCTTGCCCCAGAACTTGGTCGCCCGGAGGTACTTCTCCTTCTCCGTGCGCACCCAGGCGGTCTGCAGCCCGGCCGTGAGCGCGGCGAGCGAGATCGTCAGGGGGACGAACAGGAAGTGATAGACGGTGGTGATGCCGAACTGCCATCGCGCCAGGGTCTCCGGCGCCAAAGCCAGGTCCACGTCGCCGCTCCTTACCTACGCTTGTGAAAGCGTTCACATTCACAAGCCATTATGCAGCACGCACTTTCGACGGATGGAGGGGGCCCCGTGTGACGCTCGTCAACCCGGGCGTACCGGCAGTGAGAGCGCCGGTTTCACGTGAAACAAGGGCTTCGCAACGCAGCGAGCCGGCCGGCGCCCAGCGCCGACCGGCTCCCTCACATCCCGTGCCGAGAGGCTAGAGCTCCTTGTGGAAGCCCTCCGCCACCTTCAGGAAGATGTCGTTGGCCTCGGCCTCCCCGACCGTCACCCGCACGCCCTCTCCCGGGAACGGCCGGATCACCACACCGGCCTGCTCGCAGGCTTCCGCGAACGCGACTGTGCGCTCCCCCAGCCGCAGCCAGACGAAGTTGGCCTGGGTCTCCGGCACCGTCCAGCCCTGGGCACGCAGCCCGTCGACCACACGCGTGCGCTCGCACACCAGCGAGCCGACCCGCCCCAGCAGCTCGTCCTCGGCGCGCAGCGAGGCGATCGCCGCCTCCTGCGCGAGCTGCGTCACGCCGAACGGCACCGCCGTCTTGCGCAGCGCCGCCGCCACCGGCTCGTGGGCGATGGCGAAGCCGACCCGCAGACCGGCGAGGCCGTACGCCTTGGAGAAGGTCCGCAGGACGCAGACGTTGGGCCGGTCGCGGTACAGCTCCACGCCGTCCGGCACCTCGGGGTCGCGGATGAACTCGCGGTACGCCTCGTCGAGCACCACCAGCACGTCACCGGGGACCCGGTCCAGGAAGCGCTCCAGCTCCGCCCGCCGCACGACCGTGCCGGTCGGGTTGTTCGGGTTGCAGACGAAGATCAGCCGGGTCCGGTCGGTGATCGCGTTGGCCATCGCGTCCAGGTCGTGCACGTCACCGGAGGTCAACGGCACCTGGACGGAGGTCGCGCCGCTGATCTGCGTGATGATCGGGTAGGCCTCGAAGGACCGCCAGGCGTAGATGACCTCGTCGCCGGGGCCGGAGGTGGCCTGGATGAGCTGCTGGGCGACGCCGACCGACCCGGTGCCGGTGGCCAGGTGGGACAGCGGCACGCCGAACCGCTCGGACAGTTCGTTCATCAGCGCCGTGCAGGCCATGTCCGGGTAGCGGTTGAAGGAGCCGGCCGCCGCCGTCACGGTCTCCATCACACCGGGCAGCGGCGGATAGGGGTTCTCGTTGGAGGACAGCTTGTAGGCCACCGGCCCACCGGTCGCGGCCGGCTTGCCCGGCTTGTAGGTGGGGATCCCCTCCAGCTCGGCGCGCAGCTTCGGGCTCGTCTCGCTCACCGCAGTCCTCCTCGCGAAGACCGGCGGCCCCTGACCGCCGCCGACATCCAATACTGCTCACCTTATGAGGATTCGGCGCCGCTGCGTATAGCCACGGCGGACCCGCGCACGCCGCCCGGCCGCGTCCCACCGGCATCAGGGGCATCACCGTACGAAGGCGTACGAATTCGGGGGCGCGCCGCACATATATCTATGCGCCGGTGGTGCACGCCGTGGCGCGCATCCCCCGTGCAGGTGAGTTGAGACCTCTTCGCAACCTCGGCCCCTTGGCAGGCCTGTGCGGGCCGACACGTCACGTCCTGGCATGAGAACGCTCAACGCCCTTGTTTTCGCGGGCAATTGAACCTTGTTGATCATGCAGAAACGTGCCTGTCAACGCGTGCATATGCGTCCGCACTACCCCACCGCATGAGCCCTACTATCGGCTCGCCATGACAGCAGCAGGGAAGCACCAGGTGAGCCGCGCGGAAACCTCTCGGCGAGGCAGCCGGCCGGGTCGGGCGGGTATCAGAGACGTGGCCGCCGCCGCCGGAGTCTCCATCACGACCGTCTCCGACGCCCTCAACGGCAAGGGCCGGCTCCCGGACGCCACCCGGCGCCACGTCCGCGAGGTCGCCGACCGGCTGGGCTACCGGCCCTCGGCCGCCGCCCGGACCCTCCGCACCGGCAAGTCGGGTCTCATCGGCCTGACCGTGACCACGTACGGGGATGAACCTTTCACCTTCACCGAGTTCGCGTACTTCGCCGAGATGGCCCGTGCCGCCACCTCCGCCGCGCTCGCCCGCGGGTACGCCCTCGTCATCCTGCCCGCGACGTCACGGCACGACGTGTGGTCGAACGTCGCCCTGGACGGCACGGTCGTCATCGACCCCTCCGACCAGGACCCCGTCGTCAGCGAACTCGTCCGGCAGGGCCTTCCGGTCGTCTCGGACGGCCGCCCTGCCGGCGCCCTGCCCGTCACGGCCTGGGTCGACAACGACCACGAGGCCGCCGTCCTCGGCATCCTGGACCACCTGGCCGATGCCGGCGCCCGCCGCATCGGCCTGCTGACCGGCACGACCACGGACACCTACACCCACCTGTCGACCACCGCGTACCTGCGCTGGTGCGAACGCGTCGGACAGGACCCGGTGTACGAGGCCTACCCGGCGCACGACCCGTGCGCGGGCGCCGTTGCCGCCGACCGGCTGCTCGCCCGGCCCGACCGCCCCGACGCGGTCTACGGGCTCTTCGACCCCAACGGCACCGACCTGCTCGCCGCCGCCCGCCGCTACGGCCTGCGCGTCCCCGACGACCTGCTGCTCGTCTGCTGCAGCGAGTCCACCGTGTACGCCAACACCGAACCGCCGATCACCACCCTCTCCCTGAAGCCGCGCCGCATCGGCACGGCGGTGGTGCAGCTGCTGATCGACGCCATCGAGGGCGTGGAGTCCGACCAGCCGGTGGAGCAGGTGATACCGACGGAGCTGATCGTGCGCACCTCGTCCCAGCGACGCCCGCCGCGCACGACGGTCAGCCCGCCGCGCTCGCCCGAGGACACGTAGGCCCCGCACCGGGCCGGGAGACAGGTGCGCGCCTGAGGAGAAACGGGGCCGGTCCCCGGAGAGAAGGGACCGTTCTCGCGAAGAGAAGACGAGCGAGGACGGTCACACGGCGGTCGAAGCCCGGCTCAATCGGGGCGAAAGCCGCGGTGAACTGGAGTCTTGCTCTGATTCACCACCCCGGGGTCATCACATGGCGCGATCCGCATTCCTATGATGGGCCCACGACACCGGCGGGCCGCTACGACCAGGCAGTCCGATGCGGTGCAGATGCGGCGCGATGGTGGAGGGGTCGATGACGCAGGGGGCCGGTCAGGGACCCGAGGTGGAGCGGACGGCGACGTTGCGCGACTTCCGGGTGCCCGCGTACGTCCACGAGACCGGTCCGTACGTCCACAGCGTTCACCCCGGCGAGGCCGCCCCGCCGCCCGAGGAGACCTATCCCGAGGGATACACGCCGACCCAGCGCGACCTCCCCGTCGTCAACCGGGGCGACACTGTCCAGGTGACCGTCGACCCCGAGACCGCCGCCCCCGCGTCCGCCGCCACCGGGCAGGGCCCGCTGTACGTCGTGGGCGACGTGCACGGCTACCTCGACCAGCTGGTGACCGCCCTCCAGGAGAAGGGCCTGCTGGACGACGCCGGCCACTGGTGCGCGGGCACCGCCCGGCTGTGGTTCCTCGGCGACTTCACCGACCGCGGTCCGGACGGCATCGGCGTCATCGACCTCGTGATGCGGCTGTCCGCCGAGGCCGCCGCGGCCGGCGGTTACTGCAAGGCCCTCATGGGCAACCACGAGCTGCTGCTGCTCGGCGCCAAGCGGTTCGGCGACACCCCCGTCAACTCCGGCGCCGGCACCGCCACCTTCCAGGCGGCCTGGCTGCTCAACGGCGGCCAGAAGACCGACATGGACCGGCTCCAGGACCATCACCTGCAGTGGATGGCCCGGCTGGACGCCGTCGAGGAGGTCGACGGCCACCTGCTCGTGCACTCCGACACCACCGCCTACCTCGACTACGGCCGCTCCATCGAAGAGGTCAACGACACCGTCCGCGAGACGCTCACGCGCAACGACGCGGACGAGGTCTGGGACCTGTTCCGCAAGTTCACCAAGCGGTTCTCCTTCCGTGACGAGGGCGGCGCGGACGCCGTGCGCTCCCTGCTCGATACGTACGGGGGCACCCGCATCGTTCACGGCCACAGCCCGATCCCGTATCTGCTGGGCGAGGTCGGCTCCGAGGAGGACGAGGAGCGCACCGACCCCGTCGTCGAAGGGCCGCACGTCTACGCCGACGGACTCGCGATCGCGATGGACGGCGGCGTGACCATGGCCGGAAAACTGCTGGTCCAGCAACTGCCCCTGGCCACGTGAACGTTCACCGGCCAGGCGTGTTCCGTCACCGGTCCGCACCGGTGACGGGCCAATTTCGGTAAACCCCCTGTCACCGCCCACCGTCACCGCTCTACCATCGGCTTATCCGTAGCAGGCTCCCCTCCGTTTCTGCCCGACGGCTCGTCAGCATGCCGAGCCACAAGCCCTACGGAGCATCGGGGGATGCACATGAACAGCGTTCCGCAGCACCTGCTGAGCGAGGACCGCCAGGAATACGAGCGGATCCTCGATGAGGCGCTGCGCTCCGCACCACACCACCCGGACCTGGCCGCCGTCGGACAGCGGCTCAACTCCGAACAACTGCGCACCATGGCGCTGAACGCCACCGCGCTCATCACGGCCGCCGCGTCGGCCGAGTACGCGCACTACGTCAAGGTCCGCGACGAACTCCGCCGGCCGGCCCCGGCGAGCTCACCGTCCGTGCGGGAGTCCGGTTCCGGCGAACCCGGCACGGGCGGATCCGGCCTCGCCGCCACCGTGGGGGAGGTCGCCGCCGAGACCGCCGGTGCGGGCGCCGTCGCCGTCGTCGCCGTCCTCGCGCCCGTCCTGGCCGGAACCGCAGCGGCGATCTTCCTGCTCGTCGGCTACCTCCTGCAGATGCTCGATCCGCAGCAGGGGTTCGCCCGGACCATGCTCACCACGGGCTGGGTCTTCGGCGCCGTGACCGCGGTGGCGATCCTGGTCGCCGCGGTGGGGCTGCTGCTCACCGCGCTGCGCAACAAGCCGACGGCCGACGCCGGTCCCTACGGCGAACTGCGCAGGGAGGTGGAGCGGGCCAGAGAGGCCTGGCGGGCGGCCCTGCTGGAGCGCGGCATCCTGCCCTTCCTGCGGGAGGCGCTCGCCGACCCGGGCGCGGCCGCCGCGCTGCACCCCACGTCGACGCCCGCCCCGGTCAGCCGCATGCCGCACCTCGGCTACGACCGCCCGGGTTTCACCAGTCCGGACGACGGCGGCCGCGGCTCGCGGCCGAGCTTCAGCAGCCCGGACTACACGAGCCCGGACTTCGGAGGGCCGGAACACCAGCCGGAGTAGCCGATCGGTGCTGTCCGGCCGGGGGTGCTGCGGCCCAGCAGCCGCCGGCTTGCGCTCCCCCTGCAGGGCGAGCTCAGGGAGCGCAAGCCGAGCACCCGGGCAGGCCGGCGCCGTGCAGCCGAGTCCCAACCCTGGCGCAGTCGAGACCCGGTCGGCGGCCGTCGGCCGGTCAGTCCGCGATCGGCAGGTACACGCGGTTCCCGCTCGCCGCGAACTCCTTCGACTTCTGCGCCATGCCCTCCTCGATCTCGGCCCGGCTGCCGCCGTGCTCGCGGCGGATGTCTCTTCATGCTGGACAAGTCCAGACCGGAATCGCGCCGCCCGGTTGTCGTACGCGGCTGGCACAGTGCACCACCATGAAGACTGACCGGTTCTGGAACATCATCGAGTCCGCGCGTTCGTCGGCCGCCAGCTCTGACGTGCCCTTCCATGAGGCCCTGGTGGAACTGCTCGCCGGTAACCCTCCGCAGGAGGTCCTGGAGTACGCCGAACGGTTCGATGAGGTACACGACGCTCTGTACCGCTGGGACGTCTGGGCGGCGGCGTACCTCATCGGCGGCGGCTGCTCCGACGACAGCTTCATGGACTTCCGAGCAGGAGTGATCGCGCTGGGCCAAGGCTGGTACGAGCGTACGGCTCTCGATCCGGACAACCTCGCCGAGCACCCCACTGTCATCGCAGCCGCGAGCGCCCACCGCGACGAGGCACTGTTCTACGAGGAAGTGAACTACGCCGCCGTCGGCGCATTCGAACGCCTTACGGGAAACCCGGATGCCTTCTACGAGGCTTGGGCCAGGTACCAGCCAGTTGCTCATCAGGACACCGATGCAGAAGACATGGGGGGAGACTTCGACTTCGACGACGCGCGTGAAATGCATCAGCGGCTGCCCCATCTGGCGAGGCTCTATCTGGGAACCGGCGACTAGATGGCGCCGAAATCCAGAAATCGGCATAGGAATCGCCGCGATCCACGACCATCGGACCGACGTCGTCGTCCGGCCCCGTCGACAGGAGCTCTGCGAAAGCACGTAGGCAGGTCAGTGCCTTCCAGCGGACAGAACGGCCCACGACTGCACGAGCCGCGGGCCGTCCCACCCGGCTCCGACTAATCAGCCAGCGGCAGATAAACCCGGTTCCCGCTCGCCGCGAACTCCTTCGACTTCTGCGCCATGCCCTCCTCGATCTCGGCCCGGCTGCCGCCGTGCTCGCGGCGGATGTCCTGGGAGATCTTCATGCTGCAGAACTTCGGGCCGCACATCGAGCAGAAGTGGGCCGTCTTGGCGGGCTCCGCCGGCAGGGTCTCGTCGTGGAACTCCCGCGCCGTGTCCGGGTCGAGGGCCAGGTTGAACTGGTCCTCCCACCGGAACTCGAAGCGGGCGTCGGACAGCGCGTCGTCCCACTCCTGCGCGCCCGGGTGTCCCTTGGCCAGGTCGGCCGCGTGCGCGGCGATCTTGTAGGTGATGACGCCGGTCTTGACGTCGTCGCGGTTCGGCAGGCCCAGGTGCTCCTTGGGCGTGACGTAGCACAGCATCGCCGTGCCCCACCAGGCGATCATCGCGGCACCGATGCCGGACGTGATGTGGTCGTACGCCGGGGCGACGTCCGTGGTCAGCGGGCCGAGCGTATAGAACGGAGCTTCATCGCAGATCTCCTGCTGAAGGTCGATGTTCTCCTTGATCTTGTGCATCGGGACATGGCCCGGGCCCTCGATCATGGTCTGTACGCCGAAACGCTTCGCTATCCGGTTGAGTTCCCCGAGCGTCCTCAACTCCGCGAACTGAGCCTCGTCGTTGGCGTCCGCGATCGAGCCGGGGCGCAGGCCGTCGCCCAAGGAGTACGTGACGTCGTACGCGGCGAGGATCTCGCAGAGCTCCTCGAAGTTCTCGTAGAGGAACGACTCCTTGTGGTGGGCGAGGCACCACGCGGCCATGATCGAGCCGCCGCGGGAGACGATGCCGGTCTTGCGGTTCGCCGTCAGCGGTACGTACGCCAGGCGCACGCCTGCGTGGACCGTCATGTAGTCCACGCCCTGCTCGGCCTGTTCGATGACCGTGTCCTTGTAGATCTCCCAGGTCAGTTCCTCGGCCCGGCCGTCGACCTTCTCCAGGGCCTGGTAGAGCGGCACGGTCCCGATGGGGACGGGGGAGTTGCGCAGCACCCACTCGCGCGTGGTGTGGATGTTGCGGCCGGTGGACAGGTCCATGACCGTGTCGGCGCCCCAGCGGGTCGCCCAGGTCATCTTCTCGACCTCCTCCTCGATGGAGGACGTCACGGCCGAGTTGCCGATGTTGGCGTTGACCTTCACCAGGAACCGCTTGCCGATGATCATCGGCTCGATCTCGGGGTGGTTGACGTTGGCCGGGAGCACCGCCCGGCCCGCCGCGATCTCGTCGCGCACGACTTCGGGCGCCACGTTCTCCCGGATGGCCACGTACTCCATCTCGGGCGTGATCTCGCCGCGCCGGGCGTACGCGAGCTGGGTGACGGCCTTGCCGTCCCGGCTGCGGCGCGGCTGGCGCGGCCGTCCGGGGAAGACGGCGTCGAGGTTGCGCAGACCCCCGCGGGGCGAGGTGTGCTTGATGCCGTCGTCCTCGGGGCGGACGGGGCGGCCCGCGTACTCCTCGGTGTCGCCGCGGGCGATGATCCAGTTCTCGCGCAGCGGCGGCAGGCCCCTGCGGACGTCGGTCTCGACGAGCGGATCGGTGTACGGGCCTGATGTGTCGTACAGCGTGACGGACTGCCCGTTGGTGAGATGCACCTGACGGACCGGCACGCGCAGGTCGGGGCGGGTGCCCTCGACGTACGCCTTGTGCCAGCCGATGGACTTCCCGGCCTCCTCGGACTGTCCGTCCTGAACGGAGGCAGGCGTGCGTGCGTCCTTGTTGGTCATGAGACCTACTCCCTACGCCGGCATTACCCGGTAACAGGTTCGGCGGTCGACGCAGCGGCTTCCGTCTGCCGACGTTCCGTGTGAAACATCACTCGACATCGGTGATGTTTCATGTGAAACATCGCTGGGACGGAGGTCAGCGCCCTCTCAGCCCGGTGCTCCGAGCTCCCGCGTGTACAAAAAGGTGCCTCCACGCTAGCGGCAATCTTGGCGCGGTGAACAGAGGGCCCCCGTCGTTCTTGCGATGATCGGGCGGTGACCACGACACAGCGCCCCCCGTACCCCCCGCCCGAACCGCCCCGCGGATCCGGCGCCGGACACGGCGACGGCCCTGGTGGCGGCAGAGAGACCACCGCCGGAGCCGGGAACGGTCCTGCCCGGGGGCAGGACCGTGGGTACGGACCCGGTGCGAGTGCGCGCGCGGGTGCGGGCGGTGGCGAGCCCGGCCCTCAGCAGGCGCCCGGCCCTTCGGCCGGCTACGGAGCCGGTACGGGCGGCGGCTACGCCCCGCGTCCGGGTGACGGGTTCCGTGAGGGATACGGACCGGGTGCAAGCGGCGGCTACGCACCGGGTGAGGACGGTCGCCGGAACCCCGCCTCCCGCGGTGGCGGATACGGCTCCGAGGGCGGACACCGGGCGGCAGGCGAGTACGGCCCCGGAGGCGAGTACGGCTCCCGTGGCGAGTACGGCCCCGGAGGCGGATACGGTTCCGGCTCCCCCGGCCAGGGCGCCGGACCCGGAGGCGGCGGTCAGGGCCCCAGCGGTCACGGCCCCGGCTCCGGAGGGGGCGGTCAGGGCCCCGGAGGAGGTGCCGGGAACGACTCCGGTGGAGGGGACGGCCACGGGCACGGCCACGGGTCCGCTCCCGGCGGTGGACACGGCCACTCACACAGTCACGGTCCGGCCACGCCCGTCTCGGCGCATCTGCGCAAGGTCATCGCGGCGGTCCTGATCCCGTTCGGCGTGGCGGTACTGGTCGGTCTGGCCGTGCTGTGGCCGGGCGGCGCCCCGGCGCACGAGCGCACCGGCGTCGGTTTCGACCGGCAGACCCAGCAGGCGACGGTCACCGAGGTCGTGGAGGTCAGCTGCAAGGAGGCGGGCGCCTCGGGCGTCCCGCCGACCGGTGACACGTCCACCGCCGAAGGCTCCTCCGCGGTGCAGCAGGAGAACGGCACCTGTAAGCGGGCGACGATCCGGGTCGACAGCGGCAAGGACAAGGGCCGCACGTTCACCGAGATCGTCCAGCCCGACCAGTCCCGCCAGTTGCACGAGGGCCAGGAGGTCGTGGTCGCCTACGAGCCGTCCGCGCCCAGGGACCTGCAGTACTCCGTCACGGACGTGAACCGGCGGATGCCCCTGGCGCTGCTCGCCGGCATCTTCGCGGTCGCCGTCGTGGTCGTCGGGCGGCTGAAGGGTGTCATGGCGCTGGTCTCACTGGCCATCAGCTTCCTGGTGCTGAACTTCTTCATCCTGCCCGCGATCCTGCAGGGTTCGAACCCGCTGGTCGTGGCGGTGGTCGGCGCCAGCGCCATCATGCTCATCGCCCTGTACCTGTGTCACGGTCTGTCCGCCCGGACATCCGTGGCGGTGCTCGGCACCCTGGTGTCGCTGCTGCTGATCGGCGTCCTCGGTTCGGTGTTCATCGACTGGGCCGCGCTCACCGGCAACACCGACGACAACACCGGTCTCATCCACGGGCTCTACCCGACGATCGACATGAGCGGTCTGCTGCTCGCCGGCATCATCATCGGCTCACTCGGTGTCCTCGACGACGTGACGGTCACCCAGACCTCGGCGGTCTGGGAGCTGCACGAGGCCAACCCGTCGATGGGCTGGCGCGGTCTGTACCGGGCGGGCATCCGGATCGGCCGCGACCACATCGCCTCGGTCGTCAACACGCTCGTCCTCGCCTACGCGGGTGCCGCGCTGCCGTTGCTGCTGCTGTTCTCGATCGCGCAGAGCGGTGTGGGGACGGTCGCCAACAGCGAACTGGTCGCCGAGGAGATCGTGCGCACGCTGGTCGGTTCGATCGGTCTGGTCGCCTCGGTGCCCGTCACCACGGCGCTGGCCGCGCTGGTGGTGTCGGCGGACCGGCCGGGAGCGGAACCCTCCGCGGAACCCGCCGCCGCGCGCGGGGGGCGGGGACGGCGCCGCAAGCGCTGATCCGCAGGGCGTGGGGGGCGTACGGAGAAGCGTTCCTGCAGAGCGCGGCGGGGTCCGGTGAAGCGTTACGCCACCGTCCCGCCGGCCGAGGTCTCATCCGGCGCCCTGCTCCGCCAGGATGCGGTCGAGGGCCTCGTCGAGGTGGGCGTCGAAGTCGGCGAGCGAACCCTCCTGGCCCAGGGGGACCAGCTTGTCCGTGCGGTCGAGGAAGGCGACCAGCGGTGCCGTCGAGGACCGGAAGAGAGCCTGGTCGCTGCCCACCTGAAGGCGGATCAGCACCTCGCCCAGGGAGTCCGGTTCGACCGGGGTGACGCGCACGTCGCCCTCCCCGCACGGCCGTCCCACGCCGTCGATCAGCAACTCCCGTCCGAAAGCCCAGGTCACCGGGGCGTCACCGGGCAAGTGAAAGGTCAGCCGCACGGCGTAGGGATCGCTGGTCTCATAACGCAGCTCCACCGGAATGCGGAAGGAGAGCTCCTCGGAGACGAGGAAACTCATCATGACCTCTGCTTGTACGGACTCGTGCATCGCTAACCCCGTCATTCGCCGTCGACTGGCCGGGTACGAACCTCTGACATCTGGAGGAATCTTGCTGAACGTACACAGCAGATCACAAGGAGTGAGTTTTCACATACTGATAGAGAGCGCCAACGACCCCAGCAGACGCCCGATCTCGTTCTGCAACTGCCGGGCCGCGGGCAGCAGGCGGTCCGACTGGTGTGCGGGCAGCGAGATGGCCACCGTCGCGGCGGTGGTGCCCAGGGTCAGCGGAATCGCCGCGCACACCGCGCCCAGCACGTACTCCTGACGCTCGATCACCGGTTCCATCCGGCGGATCCGCTCCAGCCGTCTGAGCAGGCTGTGGTCGTCGCGGACCGTGTACGGGGTGAGGGGCTGCACCGGGTAGCGGTCGAGGTGGTCGCGGCGGGCCTCCTCGTCCAGCTGGGACAGCAGGCACTGCCCGATGGCGTGCGCGTGCCCGGTCTCCCGGAAGTCCGCCCATTCCTCGACCGCCGGGGTGCCGGGGGTGTCGGAGACGCACATGACCTCGATCTCGCCCTCGCGGTAGACCGCGTAGTACACGGGCACACCGAGCGCGTCCCGCCAGCGGGCGAGGGCGTCCACGACCGTGCTGCGACGTTTCTGCCGTGCTCCGCTGCTGCTGAGCCGCTCGACCGCGGCACCGAGGAAGAACAGGCCCTTGTCCCGGTGCAGATAGCCCTCGTGCACGAGCGTGCGCAGCAGGTGGTACGTCGTGGGCAGCGCGAGTCCGGTCTCGCGCGCCAGTTGCTTGGCGGGAGCGCCGTACTCGTGCCGGGCGACGGTCTCCAGCAGGCGCATGGCGCGCTGCACGGATCCGATGAGGGTCGCCGGCGGCGGAGAGGGGGGTGGGGTCGCGCGGCCGGGTGCCGAACGGGGCTGCGCGGGGACAGCGGGCAGGTGGACTGGGGCGGTGTCAGCCGGGACCAAGGGTCACTCCCGAGACGCGAGGGGGCAGCCCGTGCGGGGAACACGGGTGGGGGTGTACGCCGCTCGCGGGGGGTGACCCCGCGTCGAGTTCCGGACTCTATTCGTCCGCCACCGCGCGCAGACGGCCCGGACGGGAAACTTCCCCCGGCCGAGGGAACCGGTGATCCCCGGCGTTTCCCGCTACCCCCACCGGTTTCCCACCGGCCTCACCAGTCGCTGCGTGACGAGGAGCCGGCGGTGAACTTGCGTACGACGTAGATCAGTCCGCCGACCAGGGCCACGAAGACCAGCAGTTTGAAGAGCAGTCCGATGACGAAGCCCACCACACTGGCGATCAGCCCTCCGAACACGACGAGGGCGATGACCGGCACCGCGACCCACTTCACCCACCACGGCAGTCCCGCCAGGATCTCTCGCATCGCCCTCGTCCTTACCTCTCCGCCCGCTCGAGTGCCGGGTCGTGTCCATCGTCGTGTCCATCGTTGATGTTCCGCACTCGATGCTAGGTCCGGGAGCGGGTGCCGCGGGGGCCTCGCACCCCTTGTCCTCCCCTGACCGGTCCCCTAGGGAACCCGGGGGCCGTCCGTCAGCTCTCCGGCGGAGAGAAGATCACCAGCACCCGCAGGTCCTCGGTGATGTGGTGGAACTTGTGCGCGACGCCGGCCGGCACGTAGACCACGCTGCCGCGCGCCACCTGGGTCGTCTCCATGCCCACGGTGATCGCGGCCCGGCCGCTCACGACGAAGTAAACCTCGTCCTGATCGTGCGGCTTCTGCGGGTCCTGCTCGCCCGCGTCGAGGGCGTACAGGCCGGCCGACATGTTCCTCTCCCGCAGGAACTGCAGGTAGGCGCCGTCGTTGGCGGCGCGCTCCGCCTCCAGTTCGTCCAGCCGGAATGCCTTCATCGCCTTGTCCGCCCCTGCCTCTTGTGCCCATGTCCGATCAGGTCTGCCACGATCAGACACATGAAGAATTTCCTAGTCAAGACGATCGCCAACGCGGGGGCCCTGGCGGTCGCCGTGTGGCTGCTCGACAAGATCACCCTGACCGGTGACAGCACGGGCAAGAAGATCGGCACCCTGATCGTGGTGGCGCTGCTCTTCGGCCTGGTGAACTTCCTGGTCAAGCCGGTCGTCAAGCTGCTCAGCCTGCCGCTGCTGATCCTGACGCTCGGCCTGTTCACCCTGGTCGTCAACGCGCTGATGCTGCTGCTGACCTCGTGGCTGGCGGACGTGCTCGACCTGAGTTTCCACGTGGAGGGCTTCTGGACGGCCGTCCTGGGCGGCCTGATCATCTCGGTCGTCTCCTGGGCACTGCACGTCGTCCTGCCCGACGAGGACTGAGCAGCCATGACGTACCGCGTCTGTTTCGTCTGCACGGGCAACATCTGCCGTTCCCCGATGGCCGAGGCCGTGTTCCGCGCGCGGGTCGCCGAGGCCGGGCTCGACGGCCTGGTCGAGGTGGACAGCGCCGGCACGGGCGGCTGGCACGAGGGCGACGGCGCCGATCCGCGCACGGTGACCGTGCTGGAGGAGAACGGCTACTCCTCGAGCCACACGGCCCGGCAGTTCCAGCCGTCCTGGTTCTCCCGCCTGGACCTGGTGATCGCCCTGGACGCCGGCCACCTCGGGGCCCTGCGCCGCCTCGCGCCCACGGAGCAGGACGCGCGCAAGGTGCGGCTGCTGCGCTCGTACGACCCCGCCGCCGGCGACGATCTCGACGTACCGGACCCGTACTACGGGGGGCCGGAGGGCTTCGAGGAGTGTCTTGAGATGGTGGAGGCGGCGAGCACCGGTCTGCTCGCCGCAGTACGCGAGGACATGGAAGGACGAGCGGCATGAGCGCATCCGCGACGGGTGGCGAGGGCGGAACGACGGGCGGCGGCCGCGCGGCCGGGGGCTCCGGTGACGGCACGCGCGCGGTGCGGGCGGGGCTGCCCGAGGCGGTCAAGTACGAGCCCACCCTGCCCGGGCCCGTGTTCGCCGCCCACTTCCACCTGCCGGGCGACCCCACCGGCCCCTACACCTACGGCCGGGACGAGAACCCGACCTGGACGCTGCTGGAGCGCGCCATCGGCGAGCTGGAGGCCCCCGGCCCGGACGACGCCGAGACGCTCGTCTTCGCCTCCGGCATGGCCGCCATCTCCGCGGTGCTCTTCTCCCAGCTGCGCGCCGGGGACGTGTGCGTGCTGCCCTCCGACGGCTATCAGGCGCTGCCCCTGGTCCGCGCCCAGCTGGAGACGTACGGCATCGAGGTGCGCACCGCGCCGACCGGGGGCGACGCCCAGCTCGACGTGCTGGACGGTGCGAAGCTGCTGTGGATCGAGACGCCGTCGAACCCGGGCCTCGACGTGTGCGACATCAGGCGGCTCGCCGAGGCGGCACACGCGCGTGGTGCGCTGGTCGCGGTCGACAACACCCTCGCGACCCCGCTCGGGCAGCTCCCGCTGGAGCTCGGCGCCGACTTCGCGGTGGCCAGCGGCACCAAGCAGCTCACCGGTCACGGTGACGTCCTGCTGGGGTACGTCGTGGGCCGGGACGCCGAGGCCATGGCCGCCGTGCGCCGCTGGCGCAAGATCGTCGGCGCGATCCCGGGGCCCATGGAGGCCTGGCTGGCCCATCGTTCCATCGCGACGCTCCAGATGCGGGTCGACCGGCAGTGCGCGACGGCCCTGACGGTCGCCGAGGCGCTGCGGGCGCGGCCCGAGGTGACGGGGCTGCGCTATCCCGGGCTTCCCGAGGACCCCTCGCACAAGATCGCCGCGCAGCAGATGCGGCGCTTCGGCTGCGTGGTGTCGTTCACCCTGCCCGACCGGGCGCGTGCCGACCGTTTCCTCGACGCTCTGCGGCTGGTGGACGACGCGACGAGTTTCGGTGGCGTGCGGTCCACGGCCGAACGCCGCGGACGCTGGGGCGGGGACGCGGTGCCGGAGGGCTTCATCCGTCTGTCGGTGGGCGCCGAGGACCCGGACGATCTGGTGGCGGACCTGCTGCGCGCACTGGACGCGTCGGCCGTCTGACCTCCCCCACGGACGGTCCGAGCCTCCCCCCTCGTGGCTCGGACCGTCCCCCGGTTCCGCGCGCAAGAACCGCGCGACCAAGGCTAGTTGACTCTCTGTCAGTGTCCAATCACAGTAGCGACAGAGACCTATCGACTTATTTATAGTTGGGCGCGGCCGGGGGCGGGGAGCGGGGGCCGACGAGGGGAGAGTGTCAGTGGATCTGGCCTTGCTGCGGACCTTCGTGACCGTGCACCGGGCCGGCTCCTTCACCCGCGCCGCCGCCCTGCTCGGTCTCTCCCAGCCGGCCGTCACCTCGCAGATCAGGACCCTGGAGCGGCAGCTGGGCCGCCCCCTGTTCCTGAGGCAGGCCCGCGGCGTGACCCCGACCAGCATCGGCGACGAGCTCGCCCACAAGGCCGCGCCGCATCTCGACGCGCTGGTGGAGATCACCGAGACCGGCCTCCACGACGACTCCTCCTTACGGACGCTGCACCTCGCGGGGCCCCCGGAGTTCACCGCCGAACGAGCCCTGCCCGCGCTCACCGAGCTCACCGGCGAGGACGGGCAGGGCTTCGCGCTGCGGGTCTCCTTCGGGACCGCCGAGGAGACCCTGGAAGGGCTGTCCGCCGGGCATCACGATCTGGCCATCTGCACGGCCCGTCCGCGGGGTGCCCTGCTCACGGCGACTGCGCTCTGCGACGAGGAGCACGTCCTGGTCGCCGCCCCGCAGTGGGCCGAACGGATCGGCGCGGGACAGCAGGACCGCAAGCCCGAGCCGTCCCTCGAGCAGGTTCCCGTGGTGGAGGTGCACGAGTCGCTGCCCTTCGTCTCCCGCTACTGGGCCTCCGTCTTCGACTCGCGCCCGGCCGCTCCGGGCACGGTCGTCGTCCCGGACCTGCGCGCGGTCCTCGCCTGCGCGGCCGCGGGCGCGGGCCTGGCGGTGCTGCCGCGGTATCTGTGCG
Source organism: Streptomyces sp. NPDC015242 (assembly GCF_043079125.1). Lineage (NCBI taxonomy): Bacteria > Bacillati > Actinomycetota > Actinomycetes > Kitasatosporales > Streptomycetaceae > Streptomyces > Streptomyces sp. NPDC015242. Next base: position 203,952 of record NZ_JBIBUF010000004.1, read on the forward strand.
CGGCCGCGCTGGAGCGGGGCGACGTCGTGGCCCTGCACGAGCCGGCCGTGCCGCCCCTGCGGACCTACTTCCTGGTGGTTCGGACCGGGACCCTGGCCATGCCGCACATCGCGCGAGCGCACGACTGGCTGCAGCGGGCGGCGAGCGCGTGGTGCTGAGGCTTCGCGGGCGGCACGACCGGGGTCTTCGGCCGGGGCGCGACGGCGGGGCTCCGGGTGGCGCACCACCTCCGGACAGGCGCCCTTCACCACGGTCACGCCGGCAGTGACATCGTGCGATGTTTCACGTGGAACCAGCCGGGCCACATTTCCCCCATGACCGTCCGACCCGTGGTCAAGCGCACCGCCCGCGCCGTTCTGCTGGACGGTGACGACCTGATCCTGATCAAGCGCACCAAGCCGGGCCTGGACCCCTACTGGGTCACGCCCGGCGGCGGGGTCGAGCCCGATGATCCGACCGTCGTCCACGCCCTCCACCGGGAGGTGTACGAGGAACTGGGCGCGAAGATCACCGACGTGGTGCCCTGCTTCGTGGACACCGTGGAGCACATCGGGGAGGACGGCGGAGCGACCGGCGTGAAGGTGCAGCACTTCTTCGTCTGCCGGCTGGAGTCCATGGATCCCTCGCTCCGCCACGGCCCCGAGGTGGACGAGCCCCTCGGCGAGTACGAGATCGTGCGGGTGCCCTTCACCCGGGTCGGCATCGCCTCGGTGCACCTCGTCCCGCTGTCGCTGCGGCACTACCTGGACGGCAACATCGAGGGCGTACGCGCCATGCACGCGCCCGACCTGGGCTGATCCCGGACCCTGCGGCAGGTCAGTCGCCTGCCGCGACCAGTTCCTCCACGGAGTCGTGCCGTATGCGGTCCGACGGGATGCCGATGTCCCTCAGGGCGTCCACACCGCTGCGGATCATCCCGGGCGGACCCGACAGGTAGGCGTCGTACTCGTCCCACGGTCCGTAGGCCCGTATGGCGTCCGGCAGCTGCTGGTGCGCCTGCTGGTCGATGATCGCGCGGACCGAGAGCCAGGGGTGGGCCTGCTGGAGACGGAGCATCGTGTCGATGTCGTACAGGTCCTGGTCGGTGCGGGCGCCGTAGAAGACCTCGACCGGGCGGCGCTCCCCGTGTTCGGCGACGTCCTCGACCAGCGCCTTGATGGGCGCGATGCCGGTACCGCCGCCCAGGCAGAGCAGCCCGCTGTCGGTGGTGTGGTCCACGGTCATGGAACCGGCGGGCGGGCCGAGCCGGATGATGTCCCCGGGGCGGGCGCGGTGGACCAGGGCGTTGGAGACCCAGCCGGCCGGGACGGCCTTGACGTGGAACGACAGCAGACCGTCGGAGCGGGGTGCCGAGGCGAAGGAGTAGTGCCGCCAGATCCGGGGCCACCAGGGTGTCTCCACGCTGGTGTACTGCCCGGCGAGGAAGGGATACGGCTGGTCGGGGCGGACGGTGACGACCGCGATGTCCGGGGTTCTGAGCTCGTGGGTCACGACCTCGGCGTACCACCAGGCCGGGGCCCGCAGCTCGTCCGCGGCCGCCGCGTCGATCATGATCTGGGAGATGGTGGTGTAGGTCCGGACCCAGGCGGCCTCCATCTCCTCGTCCCACACTGCGGCGGCGTACTTGCTCAGCGCGCCGATCAGGCATTCACCGACGGCCGGATAGTGCTCGGCGCGGGTTCCGTACTTGCGGTGGCCGCGGCCGAGGTTCTGGAGGTAGTCCACGAGGACGTGGGTGTTGTCGATGTGCTCGGCGGCCGTCAGCAGCGCCCTGAGCAGCCGGTCCCGCTGGGTGTCCATGGCGGCGGGGAACAGCGGCCGCAGATCGGGATGGCGTACGAAGAGCAGGGCGTAGAAGTACGAGGTGACCTTGTCGGCGACGGGCGCGATCTCGGCCATGGCACGGCGGACGAGAAGGGCGTCGGGCGACGCCTGCGCGGTGGGGGCGGCCGGGCCTCGGGCCGAGGCCGGTGCGGGCCGCTGGCCGGGGACACGTGGCGCGGCGGGCGGCGCCACGGTCGAGGCGAAGGGCGCCGGGGTGAGCGCGGTGGGCACGGGGCCGGGCGACGAGGCCGTGGCCTGGTGTGCGGTCCCGGGCGACGGGACGTGCTGAGCGGCGGCGGATGCGGGCACCGCGCTCGCTGACGCGTGCCGCGCGGCGACCGGGGACGACGCGGGTGCCGATCCCCGGGGCGCGTGCTCCTTGGTGACGACCGGCGCTTCCGGTGTCGCGTCCGGGGACACGTGCTCCTGGCCCGGAGTGCCGGCGCGAGTGCCGCCGGTCGGTGCGGGGACCGAGGGTGCCGTGTTCGGGCCGTCCGCCGGGGCGTGGGGAGGGGGTGTGGGCCGGCCCACCGGGCGTATCGCCGCCGGCCGGCGCGGCTCCGCCGGGCCGGTCTCGCCGCCGGGTGCCGGCTTGTTGCGGGGCGTGAACCATCCGCCCCCGCCGCCGCTGGTGCCGTTCTCGGCCGACGTGGTGGTCGGAGCGTCCATGGTGTGCCTCGCCTCGAGCATCTTTCGGTCGGTCTGCGCACTTCCCTGGTCGGAAAGTGCCTGCTTTCCCCCGTGGACGGCCGTGTTCCCGTCCCTGTCGCGGCCAATGCGGCCACATTCAACCCGTGATTCCACTCCGTACGGACAAGTAAGGCGAGAGTGTGACATTGCCCGCAGTACTCGCTTCGAGCTTCCCACTCGCCTGGAGGATTCCCGCCGTACAACCGGAAACTCGGGTCTTCGATCTCTCCGTCCCTTTAGGCTGCATTGCCCCGCACATGGCCCACCGGCACGGGTCACCCGTCCCTGACGCGAACCGGAGTCGACCCTACCGGGCACCGCTGTGCACACAAGTCCCCCCTTGCCTCCTCACGAATGAGAGCAGGACGCGCATCACCGGGCAGCCAACTCGCGCACCGGAAAGTCGCCTTGACCGTCTCCGCGGGTCACCTGCTGTTCGTGCGTGTTTCACGTGAAACAGCCGATGCCCCTTCGCGCACGGTGCCCGCGACTGCAACTGGCCAAAAGATCGCATGTCTCTGCCGAAACAGGTGGACGTCATGGGCGGTTGTCGGACAGCCTGACCTGCGTGCCGACTCCTTCCCTTGCCTCTCTGCCCATTCGCCGTCTGACGCTCCGCGATCTGGCCGCCTGCGCCGACTTGTCCGAGGACCGGGGGTGGCCACGGGAGGAGCACAAGTGGGGATTCCTCCTCACGGCCGGGAAGGGCTACGGCATCGACGACCCCGACGGCGGCCTGGTGAGTGCCTGCGTCGTCACCGAGTACGGACCGCCGAACCGCCCGGCCCTCGCCGCGATCGGCATGGTCCTGGTCGCGGGGCGGCACGCCCGGCAGGGCGTCGGACGCCGGCTGATGCGCCATGTGGTCTCGGCGGTGGGCACCACACCCCTCACTCTGCACGCGACGCCGAACGGCCGCCCGCTCTACGAGGAACTCGGCTTCAAGGTCACCGGCCGGGCGGAGATGGTGGTGGGGCGCTTCACGCCCGGTGGACGGGAGCCGGAGGTCGCCACCCGCGCCGCGACCGCGGAGGACCTCACGGCGATCCTCCGCCTCGACGAGCAGGTGTTCGGGACCGACCGCACGCACATCGTCACCCGACTGCCCGCCTTCGCCGACCAGTTGCGCGTGGCGGAGGAGAACGGGCGACTCGTCGGGTACGCCGCCGCGTGGCCCAACATGCAGACGCACGTCGTGGGCCCGCTCATCGCCCGTGACACGGCGGTGGCCCGCGCGCTCATCGCGTCCCTCGCCGCCCACACGGACCGCCCGCTGCGTACCGACATCGACGTGCGGCACGAGGAGCTGCTCGACTGGGTGAAGGAGCGCGGCCTGGCGTCCGTCGCCTTCAACTCCGTGATGTCGTACGGGATCAGTGAGCTGCCCGGGGACTGGAGCCGCCGCTTCGCTCCGGTCACGGTCGCGGCGGGCTGAGGGTCTCCCGGAACGGCGAAAGCCGGTTCCCCGGGGTGTCGGGGAACCGGCTTTCGCCGGGTGAAGGCCCTACGGGTTCACACGAGGGCCTCGACGGCGGCCGTGGCGAAGGCGTGGTCCTGCTCCGGGGCCCCGCCGCCGACGCCGATCGCGCCGATCAGCCGGCCGTCGCGGTGCACCGGCACACCGCCGGCGATGAACAGCAGCGGCCGGTCGAGCGCGGTGGGCAGCGTGTGGAACAGGCCCCCGGGCTGCACGGCGTCGACCAGGTCCGCGGTGGGCGCGTCCAGCTGAAGCGCCGTGTAGGCCTTGCGGGTGCTGGTCTCGCCGGAGATCAGCACGGCACGGTCGTCACGCCGGAAGGCGAGCAGGTGCCCTCCCGCGTCCAGGACGGTGACGCTGACGGTGACGCCCGCGGCCTCCGCGGCGCGGCCGACGGCGGCGACGAGGGCGTCGGCGTCCTGGGTGGTCAGCGGGGCGACAGCGGTGGTGGTGCTCATGAGGTGGTTCTCCTGATGGGTGTGAGGGGACGGCCGGCCGGGGTGTCCCGACCGCTCAGTGGTGGACGGCGGTCCGCTGCCCGGCGGGTGCGGACCCCGTGACGACGGTGCCGGGGGCGCTGTCGCGGCGCTCCAGCGCGGCCGAGAGAACGGCCAGCAGCAGGGCGCCTGCCGCGAGGGCGGCGCCGACCCAGTTGGGAGCGGTGTAGCCGAGACCCGCCGCGATGACGAGGCCGCCGAGCCAGGCGGACAGGGCGTTGCCGAGGTTGAAGGCGCCGATGTTCACGGCGGAGGCCAGGGTCGGGGCGCCGTGCGCCTGGTCGAGGACCCGCTTCTGCAGCGGCGGGACGGTGGCGAAGCCCAGGGCGCCGATCAACGCGATCGTGACGGCCGAGAGGACCTTGTCGTGCGCGGTGAGCGTGAACAGCGCCAGGACGACGGCCAGGGCGCCCAGGGAGACGTACAGCATGGGCATCAGGGCGCGGTCGGCGAACCTGCCGCCGACGAGGTTGCCGCCGACCATGCCGAGGCCGAAGAGGACCAGCAGCCAGGTGACGGATCCGTCGGCGAAGCCCGCGACGTGGGTCATCATCGGCGCGATGTAGGTGATGGCGGCGAAGACACCGCCGAAGCCGAGGACGGTCATCGCCATCGCGAGCAGCACCTGCACGTTCTTGAAGGCGGCCAGCTCGTGCCGCAGACTCACACCGTCCGGCTTGGGCATGTCGGGGACGAGCCGGGCGATGCCGAGCAGGCCGACGACCCCGAGAGCGGCGACGATGCCGAAGGTCACCCGCCAGCCGAGGGACTGCCCGACGAGCGTGCCCAGCGGGACGCCGACGACGTTGGCCACGGTCAGTCCGGTGAACATCATCGCTATGGCGCCGGCCTTCTTGTCCGGGGCGACCAGGTCGGCCGCGACGACCGAGCCGATGCCGAAGAAGGCGCCGTGGGCGAGCGAGGCGACGATCCGGCCGATCAGCATGACGGCGAAGGTGGGGGCGAGCGCCGAGAGCAGGTTGCCGACGATGAACAGGCCCATCAGCAGCATCAGCATCCGCTTGCGGGAGACCTTGGTGCCGACGACGGTCATCAGTGGGGCGCCGAACATGACGCCCAGCGCGTAGCCGGTGACCAGGTATCCGGCGGTGGGGATGGAGACCCCGTAGTCACCCGCGACCTCGGGCAGCAAGCCCATGATCACGAACTCTGTCGTTCCGATCCCGAAGGCCCCGATCGCGAGGGCCAGAAGCGCGAGAGGCATGGAGGGGTTACCTTCCCAGACGATTGCAGGGGCGCTTTGCGTGCGTCCACAATAGTTGCAGACGCGGGCTATATGCAAACGCCGTCTATTGCGCGGGTGCTCTACTCTGGATGTCAGCCGCTCCGGGACGGAGGAAAACGCCAATGACAGCGACGGACCCCGCGCTCACCGCCCTCGCCCAGGGCTGGTGCGCCCTCTCCCTGCTCCACGGGAGGATCGAGGCCCATATCGAGCGCGCCCTGCAGGCGAAGCACGATCTGAGCGCGCGCGAGTACTCCCTGCTCGACGTACTCAGCCGCCAGCACGACGGCGACGGAGGTCATCTGCAGATGAAGCAGGTGGCCGACGCGGTCGTCCTCAGCCAGAGCGCCACCACGCGGCTGGTGACCCGCCTGGAGGACCGCGGGCTCCTGGAGCGCTATCTGTGCCCCACCGACCGCCGGGGCATCTACACGAACGTCACCGAGGCAGGGCTCCAGCTACTGGAGGCGGCCCGGCCGACCAACGACGCCGCCCTGCGCGAGGCACTCGACGAGGCGGCGAAGAACCCCGAGCTGGCCCCGCTGGTCCGGGCCGTCGAGACCCTGAAGGCCCCGGTGCCCGTGTAAGCCGTGCCCGCGCCGGCCGTCACTGCGTAGGGTGCGCCCATGGGAGATCTTGAGATACGCACCGCGGTGGCCGACGACGTCCCGGCGATCGTGGCCCTGCTCGCGGACGATCCGCTCGGCGCGCAGCGCGAGTCGCCGGACGACCTCGCCCCGTACCTCACCGCGCTGGAGCGGCTCAGCGCCGACCCGAACCAGCGTGTGGTCGTGGCGGTCCGCGAGGGCCGTGTCGTCGGCACCCTGCAACTCACGGTGATCCCCGGACTGTCCCGGCGAGGGGCGACCCGGTCGGTCATCGAAGGCGTCCGGATCGACGCCGGGGAACGCGGCAGCGGCCTGGGAACCCGACTCGTCGAGTGGGCGATCGAAGAGTCCCGGGATCAGGGCTGTCAGCTGGTCCAGCTGACATCGGACAAGTCCCGGGCCGACGCCCACCGCTTCTACGAACGACTCGGCTTCACCGCCTCCCACACGGGTTTCAAGCTCCAGCTCTGACCGGTGGACGCGAGCGCCCGTGTTTCACGTGAAACACGGGCGCTTCCTCATGTCCTCCTCGGTGTCCGCGCTCAGCCGATCCCGCGCCAGCCCTCGGGGTCGACCCCACCCGGCACCGGAGCCGTCTCGTCGTACGGCTGCCGCGTGAACACGAACGAACCGAGGTCCAGATGGCTCACAGACCCGTCCGGCCGCCGTACGGGCGTCAGCAGCTCTCCGGCGTAGTAGCCCTCCAGGCCGGTCCAGGTCCCGTCGCCGTTCGGCCGGAACCGCGAGCGGCGCCCGTTGCCGGACAGCGGCTCCAGCGAGGCGAGCCCGTCGGCCGTGAGCCGCAGAGCGAACGCGTACGTGCCCCAGTACCACTGACCCGTCAGCTCCAGCGCGGACGGGTCGATCTCACGCATCGGCTTCCACGGGCTGGGGATGCGTGGCTCGGACTCGGCCACGATCCGGACGAGATCGGCGGCGACGGCCGAGACCGGCGGGCCCGAGGTGCAGTTGGCCAGTACGACGGCCGCCACATCGTCCTCCACGCTGATGCTCACGTTCGCCAGGAAGCCCGGCAGGGATCCGCTGTGCCCCACGAGCAATCGGCCGTGCCGGTGCTGGATCTGCAGGCCGAGGCCGTAGGCGTCACCGGACATCACGTCCGCGGCCTCGGCCGGCGCCGCCGGGGTGCGCATCTCCCGCAGCGACTCGGCACTCAGCACCCGGTCGTCTCCCCGCACGAGGAAGGCCGCGAACCGGGCCAGGTCCGCGGTCGTGGACCAGAGCTGACCGGCAGGTGCCATGCGCCCCAGGTCCTCGGCGGGTTCGGGCAGCAGCACATCGGCCCACGGGTGCACGGCCCAGCCGCCCGCGTGCGGGTTCCGCGGCCGCACGCTCGTCCGGTCCAGCCCCAGGGGTTCGAGCACTTCACGCCGTAGCGTCTCCTCCCAGGACATCCCCCGCAGCTCCTCCACGAGCGCGCCGAGCAGGGTGTAGCCCGGGTTCGAGTAGTGATGCCGCCAGCCGACGGGATGCAGCAGGGGCTGCTCGCCGAGGACGTCGGACAGCTCCGGCCTCAGGGACCCCGAGGTCCGCTCCCACCACGGCGCGGGCGATTCGGCCGCCAGTCCGCCGGTGTGCGCGAGAAGCTGGGCGATCGTGGCCTCGCCCGCTCCCGTACCCGGGAGGTGCTTCTCCAGCGGGTCGCCGAGCCCGAGCAGCCCTTCGTCGCGCAGACGCATGATCAGGACCGCGGTGAACGTCTTGGTGATCGAGCCGATGCGGTACTGCACCGTCTCGTCCGGCCCGTGTCCCTCCACCGATGTCCGGGCCCCGTGCCACACTGTCCGGCCGTCCCGGACGACGGCCGCGACCAGCGAGGGCGCCCGTCCATCGGCCTGCGCCACGGCGATCCGGTGCAGCAGCGCGCGCCGCGTGGCGGGAAGCAGCTCTTCCTGAGGTGTCGTCATGGGCCCAGTCCACCCGGCCCGGTCGCCGGAGTCGACCTCTTTTCGCCGCGCGGCTGCAGGTTCTCACTTTCGGTGTCATCCGCCGACGTTATGACCTGGACGCCCCCCCAGTCTCAGGACGTGTCGGCAGGCGGCTACCTCAGATCGGTGTCATTTTCCTCAGACTGTCCAGCCGGCTGCGCCGGACCTCATGGGCCTGCGTCGGCGGCCGTCCGTTCCATCCATTCCCGCACCTTCACTGCTTGCTCGATGCGGTTGACGATGTCCTTCTTGGACGCCGTGTCCAAGGTCTCCGGGATCTTGTCGAAGGTGTCGGGAAGGACGTCGAGGAGACCCCAGATCTGCTCGCCGGTGCTGACGGTCAGCAGTTGTTGGCACCGCCACTGCAGCGGCACCTCGGGACGGTGCGTGAGCTGCTGCACGCGTGTCGGGAACAGGTAGTGCATTCCGAGACGGGCAGCTCGGCGGTGATCCCGAATCTGCTGTCGTGATCACCGATGCGGCCTGCGTCGCGCTCCCCCTGCCATTCGGCGAGGGAAGCAGCCGCGATCGGGATCAGCTCAGGCCCTTCGAGTTCAACCTGCCGGATCACCCAGCCTTGGGCGTCGACCTCGAAGTAGAACCAGGTGTCTTCCTCGTCCCAGTAGCAGCGCATCCATGTGGTCACCAGGCCATGGTGCCGGGCCAGATGCGCGCCCTACTCCGCTCTATCTCATGACTGGGCGATGAATCCTGCGGATCGGTCGAGCTGGAAAGGAGAACCGACCCGGGTTGGATCCCAGCCTTGACCCCGTGCCTCTCGAATGCTGGCAGCAACGTGAGCCGGACGAATGGGCTCCGTCTCGACGCCCAACCAGTTGCTGGGATGGGCCTGACCGCTGGTGACGATCAACGTCGTGCCCGGTTGGCTGCCGCTGGCCGCTTCGACCGCATAGGTCATCGGTGTCCAGCAGAGTCCCTGCATGTAGGACGGCTTCTTGCGAATCCGCCAGCGGTACTCGATCCCGTCAACGGTTATGTGCCGGGAACCCTTCCTGTTCAGCGCCATCTTCGCCTCCTCCGCTATTGGACTCTAGCGCCGTGCAATAGGTCCGTCTCAGCCGGAAACTCCCGGGCCGCCGGGCAGCACGCCGAAACCAGAGTGCCGTGCAGGCCGTGGTCGCCGTAGTGTCCGAGACGAAAGGCGGTTCCAGTGGAGATCACGGTTCAGTGGATCAGGACGTCCTGGACGAAGCACTCCAGGGGCGGTGACGCTGCTGCCCGCAGGAATTCAGCGCCAACAGGGTTCCCGGTGTCACCAGTGCCGTCTGCCTTCGCCCAGGTCATCCAGATGTCCGAGCGTGACGGTTTTGAGCCGCAGGAGAGCGAGAGGGACTTGCGCCAGGTCGGACTCAGCTTGCGAGACGAGGGCGATCGGCTCCGCGTGCTGGCGCGTGTGGAGCCGTTGTTCGGATTGCCGCCGCGTCCGCGGCGCCCGCCGGCGGTGCGTCTGGGCTCAGGGCAGTGGGTCCGTTGGCAGTTGAACTATCGGTTCAGTAGCGCGGCCGGAATACGGGACTGGGCGTACTGGCTCGACACGTTCTACGTTGCCTATGGGCCCGTCGACCCGAACGTCTTCCTGTCGGAGCCGACCGTTCTGGTAGATGAGTGCGGTCCTGTTCGATAGCCGTCCGCCAACGATCGGCTGGTACCTGATAGGGCAGCAAACTGGGTGTGAAGGACCGAGTGAGTGGTGCCGAGCTGGCGTGTGGGTGGGCGCTGGCGAGTGGCGCAGCTTCGGAAGCGGAGCCGGTCCACGTTCGCCATGCGGGGTGTCCATGGCCTGCCAGGTCAGTTGCTGCAGGGCAGTGGAATGTGCTCTCCAGCGTTCGGATCCGACATCCATCGGACATCGGCTGTGAGATTCCGACGCGGAATATGAGGTCCTACAGCGGCGAGGATCAGGTCTGGGCCATGTCAACGAAACGCGAGTAGTGACCCTGGAAGGCGACGGTGATCGTGGCCGTCGGGCCGTTTCGGTGCTTGGCCACGATCAGGTCGGCCTCGCCCGCACGGGGCGACTCCTTCTCGTAGGCGTCCTCGCGGTGCAGCAGGATGACCATGTCGGCGTCCTGCTCGATGGAGCCGGACTCACGCAGGTCGGAGACCATCGGCTTCTTGTCCGTGCGCTGCTCGGGACCACGGTTCAGCTGGGAGAGCGCGATGACCGGGATCTCCAGCTCCTTGGCCAGCAGCTTGAGGTTACGGGACATGTCCGAGACCTCCTGCTGCCGGCTCTCGGCCCGCTTGGACCCGCCGGACTGCATCAGCTGGAGGTAGTCGATGACGACCAGCCGGAGGTCGTTGCGCTGCTTGAGACGGCGGCACTTGGCGCGGATCTCCATCATCGACAGGTTCGGGGAGTCGTCGATGTAGAGCGGCGCGGCCGAGACGTCCGGCATCCGGCGGGCCAGGCGTGTCCAGTCCTCGTCCGTCATCGTGCCGGAGCGCATGTGGTGGAGGGCGACCCGGGCCTCGGCGGACAGCAGGCGCATCGCGATCTCGTTGCGCCCCATCTCCAGGGAGAAGATCACGCTCGGCAGGTTGTTCTTGATCGAGGCGGCCCGCGCGAAGTCCAGGGCGAGCGTGGACTTGCCCATGGCGGGACGGGCCGCGATGACGATCATCTGACCCGGGTGCAGGCCGTTGGTCAGCGAGTCGAAGTCCGTGAAACCCGTGGGCACACCGGTCATCTCGCCGCTGCGCGAGCCGATGGCCTCGATCTCGTCGAGCGCGCCCTCCATGATGTCGCCGAGCGGCAGGTAGTCCTCGCTGGTGCGCTGCTCGGTGACGGCGTAGATCTCGGCCTGGGCGCGGTTGACGATCTCGTCGACGTCGTCGTCGGCCGCGTATCCCATCTGGGTGATGCGCGTTCCCGCCTCCACCAGGCGTCGCAGGACCGCCCGCTCGTGGACGATCTCCGCGTAGTAGGCCGCGTTGGCCGCCGTGGGCACCGTCTGGACGAGGGTGTGCAGATAGGAGGCCCCGCCCACCTTGTTGATCTCGCCGCGCTTGGTGAGCTCGGCCGCGATGGTGATGGGGTCGGCCGGCTCGCCCTTGGCGTAGACGTCGAGGATGGCCTGGTAGATCGTCTCGTGGGCCGGCTTGTAGAAGTCGTGGCCCTTGAGGATCTCGACGACGTCGGCGATGGCGTCCTTCGAGAGCAGCATGCCGCCGAGGACGGACTGCTCCGCCTCGATGTCCTGCGGGGGCACCCGCTCGAACGACGGGCCCGAGCCGCCGTCCCACGCGCCGTTGTCCGGACCGCGCTCGTGCTGTTCGTCACGGCTCCGGGCGCCGTCTCCCCGGCGGCGGGAGGCGGGCAGACGATCACTGGGCCCGCTGTCGGCCCACGGGTCGTCCAAGGGCTCGGAAATGCTCACCGAGCCACCTCCTCCCGTCCGCCGCAGCAGACCTCGCCGTGCCCCTCTGTTCTACGGCACGGCACTGACAAATGAGAGGCCCAACTCCGGTTGGTCGACGCCGGTTTTGCGGCGTTTTGCAAACCAGCGGACGGAGCGGGCGCCGGACCACCGTAGGCCCGTCGGCACCGTCAGCCAATCTGGTTATCCACAGGCCATGTGGACGACGGGCCAGATGCTGTGGAGAACTGCGCCAAACCTGTGCACGACCCGGTGGACAGGGCTGTGAACAAGCAGCACCCTATGTCCACGACAAGGCTCTGACCTGCGGATTGGCCATCCACCGGCTGTGCAGAAGAAAAACTTCCCCAACCGGCGCAAGATCGCTTCGAAAGGTGCACAGCCGTGCGCTTCCCGGGACGCAAAGTAAGGGTCACGAAAGCTTTGCATCACTTACCTGTGGACGATTAGATTGGTGCACATGACACAGGCCCCCGCACGCCACCGAGACGGCCGGAGACAGCACGACCGAGAGATCGTCGCACTGGCCGTGCCGGCCTTCGGCGCCCTCGTCGCCGAGCCCCTCTTCCTGATGGCGGACACGGCCATCGTCGGCCATCTGGGCACCGCCCAGCTCGCCGGTCTCGGCGTCGCCTCGGCCTTGCTGATGACCGCCGTCAGCGTCTTCGTCTTCCTGGCATACGCCACCACGGCGGCGGTCGCCCGCCGGGTCGGAGCGGGTGACCTCCAGGCCGCCATCCGCCAGGGCATGGACGGCATCTGGCTCGCCCTGCTCCTGGGCGCCCTGGTCGTCGCCGCCGCCCTGCCCACGGCACCGCACCTCGTGGACCTCTTCGGCGCGTCGGACGCGGCAGCCCCCTACGCCACCACCTACCTGCGCATCTCCGTGCTCGGCATCCCCGCCATGCTCGTCGTCCTGGCCGCGACCGGCGTTCTCCGTGGCCTGCAGGACACCCGAACCCCGCTCTACGTCGCCATCGCCGGCTTCCTCGCGAACGGCGCCCTCAACGCCGGGCTCGTCTACGGCGCCGGTATGGGGATCGCCGGCTCCGCCTGGGGCACGGTCATCGCCCAGTGCGGCATGGCCGCGGTCTACCTCGTGGTGGTCCTGCGCGGTGCCCGCAAGCACGGTGCCTCGCTCCGCCCGGACGCCGCCGGGATCAGGGCCTCCGCGCAAGCGGGTGTGCCCTTGCTGGTCCGCACCCTCTCCCTGCGGGCGATCCTGATGATCGCCACGGCGGTCGCCGCCCGGCTCGGAGACGCCGACATCGCCGCCCATCAGATCATCCTGTCCCTGTGGAGCCTGCTCGCCTTCGCCCTCGACGCCATCGCCATCGCGGGCCAGGCCATCATCGGCCGCTACCTCGGAGCCGGTGACACACAGGGCGCCCGTGACGCGTGCCGTCGCATGGTCGAGTGGGGCGTCGCCGTCGGAGTCGTCCTCGGCGTCCTCGTGGTCATCACCCGCCCGGTGTTCCTGCCCTTGTTCAGCGGCGACCCCGCCGTCAAGGACGTGGCTCTGCCCGCCCTGGTCATCGTCGCCCTGTCCCAGCCGATCTCCGGCATCGTCTTCGTCCTGGACGGAGTGCTGATGGGGGCCGGAGACGGTCCCTACCTGGCCTGGGCGATGCTGGTCACTCTCGCCGTGTTCACCCCGGCAGCGCTGCTGGTGCCGGTGCTGGGCGGTGGGCTCACCGCACTGTGGGCCACCATGACGCTGATGATGACCGTGCGGATGCTGACCCTGTGGCTCCGCACCCGCTCAGGGCGCTGGCTGGTGACGGGAGCGACCCGCTGACGGTTTCACGTGAAACGTCGGAGGGGCACCCGACGCGGTTTCACGTGAAACATCGCAGTCGGCAGACACGACAGTGGGGCCGCACCCCGAAGGGCACGACCCCACCGCTCACTGCTTCAGCGAGCGCGGCACTCAGGCCGCGACGACCTCGACGTTGACCTTGGCGGCAACCTCGGGGTGCAGACGCACGGACGTCTCGTGAGCGCCCAGCGTCTTGATCGGCGAGCCCAGCTCGATGCGGCGCTTGTCGACCTCGGGACCACCGGAAGCCTTGATCGCGGAAGCGATGTCGGCCGGGGTGACGGAACCGAAGAGACGACCGGCGTCGCCGGAGCGGACGGCCAGACGGACCTTGACGCCCTCGAGCTGGGCCTTCACCTGGTTGGCCTGCTCGATGGTCTGGATCTCGTGGATCTTGCGAGCACGACGGATCTGCTCGACGTCCTTCTCGCCACCCTTGGTCCAGCGGATCGCGAACTTCCGCGGGATCAGGTAGTTGCGAGCGTAGCCGTCCTTGACGTCGACGACGTCGCCCGCGGCGCCGAGGCCGGAGACCTCGTGGGTGAGGATGATCTTCATGTGTCGGTCACCCTTCCCTTATCGCGCGGTGGACGTGTAGGGCAGCAGCGCCATCTCACGGCTGTTCTTGACGGCCGTGGCGACGTCACGCTGGTGCTGCGTGCAGTTGCCGGTCACGCGGCGGGCACGGATCTTGCCGCGGTCGGAAATGAACTTCCGCAGCATGTTCGTGTCCTTGTAGTCCACGTACGTGACCTTGTCCTTGCAGAAAGCGCAGACCTTCTTCTTCGGCTTGCGCACAGGCGGCTTCGCCATGGTGATTCTCCTGTGTGATCAAGAAGTGTGGGTACGAGCCGACCCTTAGAAGGGAGGCTCGTCCGAGTAGCCGCCGCCACCGCCGCCGGAGTTTCCACCCCAGCCGCCGCCACCGCCCTGGTTGCCACCGGCGGGAGCGCCGGTCGCCCACGGGTCGTCGGCAGGAGCGCCGCCGCCCTGCTGACCGCCGCCGGGGCCGCCGCCCCAGCCGCCGCCACCCTGGCCGCCGCCACCGCCGCCGCCGTAACCGCCCTGGCCGCCGCTCCGGCCGCTGGTCTTGGTGACCTTGGCCGTGGCGTTGCGCAGGCTGGCGCCGACTTCCTCGACGTCCAGCTCGTAGACCGTGCGCTTGACGCCCTCACGGTCCTCGTAGGACCGCTGCTTCAGCCGGCCCTGCACGATGACGCGCATGCCTCGCTGGAGCGACTCCGCGACGTTCTCCGCCGCCTGACGCCAGACCGAGCAGGTCAGGAACAGGCTCTCGCCGTCCTTCCACTCATTGGTCTGGCGGTCGAAGGTGCGGGGAGTGGACGCGACACGGAACTTCGCGACGGCCGCACCGGAGGGGGTGAAGCGCAGCTCGGGGTCGTCGACAAGATTGCCGACCACCGTGATGACGGTCTCGCCTGCCATGGGGGAACCTCTCGGCGGGTTTGCTCTGGCTGCTTGCTACTCGAATCCCGGGATCGGCTGAGCCGGAGCTCAGTGGGTCTCGGGACGGAGGACCTTGGTCCGGAGGACCGACTCGTTCAGGTTCATCTGGCGGTCGAGCTCCTTGACGACCGCAGGCTCGGCCTGCAGGTCGATGACCGAGTAGATGCCCTCGGGCTTCTTCTTGATCTCGTACGCGAGACGACGACGACCCCAGGTGTCGACCTTCTCGACCTTTCCGCCGCCGTCACGGACGACAGAGAGGAAGTTCTCGATCAGCGGGGAGACAGCGCGCTCCTCGACGTCGGGGTCGAGGATGACCATCACCTCGTAGTGACGCATGTGGAACCCACCTCCTTTGGACTCAGCGGCCACGGTCGTTCCGTGGCAGGAGGGTTGTGATGCGTAGCAACGGTATCGGCCACCACTGACAATCAGGGGTTCTGTGGAGAAGCCCTCGTCACGACGTGGGCAGACACCGGTGCGGACGGTACAGACTACCCGCAGGGTGGCTTCCGGTTGAAATCCGGGCGCGAAGGCGGCCAATCTGTACGCATCGGGTGTGTATGGCGCTACGATGCGCCGACTTTCGCAGGAGGTGCCCTATGGCACAGGTATTGCGACCCAACACCGCCGGCGGCCTCTTCGCCACGGACGGCAAGCCCCACCCCCTCCAGGACACGCTGCTCGCGGTGACCGTGGTGCTGGGCCTCACCGCGTTCCTCACGGCGATCATCAGCGACGACCTCCACGTGCTCAGCTCCTGGGCCGGCCTGGTGGGCATTCTCACGGGCGCGTACGGCCAGTGGATCTCGGAGACGACCCGTGAGCGCTTCGGCCTGATCGTGGGCCTGGGCGCGTCAGGCGTGGGTTTCTTCCTGGGCATGATGCACGGCGGCCTCATCGGCTGACGCCGCAACCCCCTCCTCGGAACACCGGCCGGCGCCCCGGCCGTCCTCGGGCCGGGGCGAAGGTTCCGTACGCCCAAACAGCGCGCTCCCACGGCGCAGTAGGCTTCGCGCGAGAGCCGGAGCCCCTGAACCCATGGGGACACACCAGCCCGAGGAGCGCCCCGAATGAGCCTGACCCTGAGGACCATCAGTCGAGAGCAGCATCTGGCCTACATCCAGAGCCTGCCGTCGGCGAGCCACATGCAGGTCCCGGCCTGGGCTGACGTCAAGGCGGAGTGGCGCTCCGAGAACCTCGGCTGGTTCGACGACCGCACCGGCGAGCTGGTCGGCGTGGGTCTGGTCCTCTACCGGCAGCTGCCCAAGATCAAGCGCTACCTGGCGTACCTGCCCGAGGGCCCGGTCATCAACTGGTTCGCGCCGAATCTGCAGGAGTGGATCGAGCCGATGCTGGCGCACCTGAAGCAGCAGGGCGCCTTCTCCGTGAAGATGGGCCCGCCGGTGATCATCCGCCGCTGGGAGGCCGCCTCCATCAAGCAGGGCATCCAGAACCCTGACGTCAAGCGCCTGCGGGACATCGAGGCCGACCACATCGAGCCGCGTGCCTTCGAGGTGGCCGACAAGCTGCGCCGCATGGGCTGGCAGCAGGGCGAGGACGGCGGCGCCGGCTTCGGCGACGTCCAGCCGCGCTACGTCTACCAGGTGCCGCTGGCGAACCGTTCCCTGGAAGAGGTCCACAAGAACTTCAACCAGCTGTGGCGCCGCAACATCAAGAAGGCCGAGAAGGCCGGCGTCGAGGTCGTCCAGGGCGGCTACCAGGACCTCGAGGAATGGCAGCGGCTGTACGAGATCACGGCCGTGCGCGACCACTTCCGGCCGCGCCCGCTGTCCTACTTCCAGCGCATGTGGACGGCCCTCAACACCGAGGACCCCAACCGCATGCGGCTGTACTTCGCCCGGCACAACGGCGTGAACCTGTCGGCGGCCACGATGCTGATCGTCGGCGGCCACGTCTGGTACTCCTACGGCGCCTCCGACAACATCGGCCGCGAGGTCCGGCCGTCGAACGCGATGCAGTGGCGGATGCTGCGCGACGCGTACGCGCTCGGCGCGACCGTCTACGACCTGCGCGGCATCTCGGACTCCCTGGACGAGACCGACCACCTCTTCGGCCTGATCCAGTTCAAGGTGGGCACCGGCGGCCAGGCGGCCGAGTACCTCGGCGAGTGGGACTTCCCGCTCAACAAGCTGCTGCACAAGGCGCTCGACATCTACATGTCGCGTCGCTGATGTTCCGTTCAGTGCTTCGATACCTCTGACACACGGCAACCGCTGTTCCACCGCAACGCTGATTCACGGCGACCACGAGAAAGGTTCCAGGTCCGGCCATGGCGCTCACGCTCTACGTCGACACCGCGCGCTGGCGGGCGCACCACAAGCACGTGCAGGAGCAGTTCCCCGGCCTGGTGCCGGTCTGCAAGGGCAACGGCTACGGTTTCGGGCACGAGCGGCTGGCGGAGGAGGCCACGCGGCTGGGCTCGGACGTCCTCGCCGTCGGCACGACGTACGAAGCCGCCCGGATCAAGGACTGGTTCAGCGGAGACCTGCTGGTGCTGACGCCCTACCGGCGCGGAGAGGAACCGGTGCCGCTGCCAGACCGGGTCATCCGCTCGGTCTCGTCGATAGACGGGGTCTACGGCCTCGTCGGTGCCCGCGTGGTGATCGAGGTGATGTCCTCGATGAAGCGGCACGGCATCGGCGAGGAGGACCTGGCCCAGCTGCACGCCGCCATCGAGAACGTCCGGCTGGAGGGTTTCGCCCTCCACCTGCCCTTGGACCGCACCGACGGGTCGGACGCGGTCGAGGAGGTCATCGGCTGGATGGACCGGCTCCGCGCGGCCCGGCTGCCCCTGCACACGATGTTCGTCAGCCACCTCAAGGCCGAGGACCTCGCCCGGCTTCAGCAGCAGTTCCCGCAGACCCGGTTCCGGGCCCGTATCGGCACGCGGCTGTGGCTGGGGGACCACGACGCCACCGAGTACCGCGGCGCCGTCCTGGACGTCACCCGCGTCGCCAAGGGCGACCGCTTCGGCTACCGGCAGCAGAAGGCCGCCTCCGACGGCTTCCTGGTGGTCGTGGCGGGCGGAACGTCGCACGGGGTGGGTCTGGAGGCCCCCAAGGCGCTGCACGGCGTCATGCCGCGCGCCAAGGGCGTCGCCCGCGCCGGCCTCGCGACGGTGAACCGGAACCTCTCCCCCTTCGTCTGGGGCGGCAAGCAGCGCTGGTTCGCCGAGCCGCCGCACATGCAGGTGTCGATCCTGTTCGTGCCCGCGGACGCGCCCGAGCCGAAGGTCGGCGACGAGCTGGTGGCCCATCTGCGGCACACCACGACCCAGTTCGACCGGCTCGTGGACCGCTGACCGCCGCAGCCGGGACAGCACGAAGGCCGTACAGGTTCTCCCTGTACGGCCTTCCGCGTTCCCGGTGACGGCTCGTGCCCGGTTCGCTCAGTGTGGACCGCCCGCGGCTTCCCGCTTGCCCCACTCGATCGGCGGCCCTTCGGTGCGGGCCTCCGCCTCGCGTCGGGAGCGGCCCGCGGGTCCCAGGACGAACACGTCCTCGGCACCGTCGAGCACGCCGCCCGAGGGGTCGTCGCCACCGGACCTGCGCACGGGGTCCCGGTCCGGCAGGAAGATGTCGCGCACGACCATCACGCACAGGTAGAGCGTGCCCAGCAGGTGCAGGGCGATGGCCCAGTGGTAGCCGTCCGTGGGCAGTCCCTTGTGGGCGTCCCCGCTGGTCGTGTAGGCGAGGTACAGCCAGATCCCCAGGAAGTACGCCACCTCGCAGGCCTGCCAGATCAGGAAGTCCCGCCACCTGGGCCGGGCGAGGGCGGCCAGGGGCACCAGCCACAGCACGTACTGCGGCGAGTAGACCTTGTTGGTGAGGATGAACGCCGCCACGATCAGGAAGGCGAGCTGGGCGAACCGCGGACGGCGCGGAGCGGTCAGCGCGAGCGCCGCGACACCCGCGCAGCACCCCAGCATCAGCAGCGTGGCCAGGGTGTTCACGGTGTCGGTGGCCAGCGGGTCGTCCGAGTTCTGCGCCATGATCAGCCAGAAGGAACCGAAGTCGACGCCCCGTTCCTGGCTGAACGTGTAGAACTTCGACCAGCCCTCGAACGCGAACAGCATCACCGGCCCGTTCACGACGACCCACGCGATGACCGCGCCGCCCACGGCCGTGGCGTACTCACGCCATCGGCCGGCGCGCCAGCACAGCACCAGCAGCGGTCCCAGGAGCAGGAAGGGATAGAGCTTGGCGGCCGTGGCGAGCCCCAGCAGGACGCCGAAGGCGAGGGAACGGCCGCGTGACCACATCAGCATCGCCGCGGCCGTCAGAGCGACGGCCAGCAGGTCCCAGTTGATCGTCGCCGTCAGCGCGAAGGCCGGCGCCAAGGCGACCAGCAGGCCGTCCCAGGGGCGCCGCGCGTGGGTGCGGGTCACGCACACGGCGATGACGGAGGCGCACACCATGAGCATCCCGGCGTTGACCATCCAGTACCACTGTTCCTGGTCCTGGATGGTGCCGCTGCCGGGCGTGAGCCAGGAGGCGACTTCCATGAAGACGCCGGTCAGCACCGGATACTCCAGGTACTGCATGTCACCGGGGAGCCGGTCGAAGTAGGGCACGAGCCCGTCGGCGAAGCCCCGCCCCTGGTACAGGTGCGGAATGTCCGAGTAGCACGCGTGCGTGTACTGCGAGCTGGCGCCGAAGAACCAGGCGCCGTTGTAACAGGGCGCCTTCTGGACCAGGCCGAGGGCGAACATCCCGATGGCCACCAGGGCGATCACCCGGACGGGAGTCCACCAGGACGCCCCGAGCAGGGCGCGCCGCCCGAGCGGGCCGCCGATCAGCTCGCTGCCGGCCGCGGCGACCTCGTCCTCCTGGGTCGGCCGCACCGGGTCCGGCTCATGGACGCTCCCTGGCGTCGTTTCTGCACTGGGCATGTCGCACATCCTGCCGTACGTGTCCCGCGAAACGGCGAGGGCCGCCGTACCCGCGTCGGGTACGGCGGCCCTCGTTTCACGTGAAAC
The DNA here is from genome assembly GCF_043079125.1 of Streptomyces sp. NPDC015242. Classification (NCBI taxonomy): domain Bacteria; kingdom Bacillati; phylum Actinomycetota; class Actinomycetes; order Kitasatosporales; family Streptomycetaceae; genus Streptomyces; species Streptomyces sp. NPDC015242. Next base: position 223,932 of record NZ_JBIBUF010000004.1, read on the forward strand.
AGCGTGTTTCACGTGAAACACCCAAGCCGGGCGATCGGCTGGCTATCCGGCGGGGCCTCCGAAGATGCCTCCGTTGCCGTTGCCTCTGGTGTTGCCGCCGTCGAGGTTGGTGTCGGTCGGCGAGGGCTCGCTACTGGCTCCTCCGTCGGTGCCCCCGTTGTCCGCTCCGCCGTTCTGTCCGCCGCCGTCCTCCTCGCAGCCGAAGAAGCCACAGGAGTCGCTCGGCGAGGGCGACGGAGAGGTCGGTGTCTCGCTGGGCGTGGCGCTGGGCGTCTCGCTCGGCGTCTCACTCGGCGTCTCCACGGGAGTGGGCGTCGGCGACGGGGCGCCTACCGCGTCCTGGACGTCACCGATCGGCTCGGCGTCCGGGAACCCGAGGTCGGGCTTGCCCTTGAGCGCGGCCTTCATGTACTCGGTCCACACCAGCGTCGGGACGTCACCACCGTGGATCGATTCCTCGCCGGCCGTGCCGTTCATGGAGAGCAGCTTCGCGCTCTTGGGGTCCTCACGGAACATCGCGACCGACGTCGACAGCTGCTGCGTGTAGCCGACGAACCAGGCCGACTTGTTCTCGTCCGTCGTACCGGTCTTGCCGGCCGCCGTACGGCCCAGGGACAGCGCGTTCTTGCCCGTACCGTTCTGGATGACGTTCTCCAGGACGTCCGTGACGTTGTTCGCCACGTTCTCGGGCATCGCCTGCGTGATCCTCGGCTTCTCGAACCCGTCGACTTCCTGGCCGTTGAACTTGACGCTGGTCACCGAGTACGGAGCGGCCTGCTTGCCGGCCGCGGCGAACGTCGCGTAGGCGTCGGCCATGCGGATCGCGCTGGGAGTGGAGGTACCGAGCGCGAACGACGGGTTGAGCGTGGCGAAGCTGGCGTCCAGGATTCCGGCCTTCTCGGCCACGTCCCGCACGTTCCTCATCCCCACGTCCATGCCGAGCTGCACGAACGGCGTGTTGACGGACTGCTCCATCGCCTTGCGCAGGGTGATGTAGCCCCAGGGGCGGTCGCTCTCGTTCTCCTGGTAGAACGGCGTGTTGTCCTTCTTCAGGACATAGGAACCGTCGTTGTTCGTGATTTTGAGGTGGTCGTTGCCGTTGTACTTGCTCAGCGGCGAGAGGGGACCGTCGCTGCGGTAGGTGCCGTGCTCCATGGCCGCCGCCAGCACGAACGGCTTCCACGTCGAACCGACGGGGACACCCGACGTGTCCGCGTTGTTGTTGAAGTGGCCGTTCTCGTAGCCGGCGCCGCCGTACAGGGCGACGATCGCACCGTCCTTGGGCTTCACCGACGCCGCGCCGAACTGGACGTGCTTGTCCAGCTCACGCTTCTTCGGGTCCAGCTTCTCCTTCTCGATCTTCTTCACGGCCGCGGCCAGCGCCTCGACCTTGCTCTTCTCGAAGGTCGTCTTGATCTGGTAGCCGCCCTGGTCGAACTGCTGCTCCGTGATGTTGGAGTGGTTCAGGACGTACTTCTTGGCCGTGTCCACCAGGTAGCTGATCTGGCCGGTCATGCCCTTGGTGGCCTTGCGGCCCTGAGGCTCGGGGTACTCCTTGATCGCTTCCTGGTACTGGGCGTCCGTGAGCTTGTCGTCGTTGTGCATCTGCTCGAGGATCCAGGCCCAGCGCTCCTCCGACCGCTTGCGGTTGTCCTTGGCGTTCGCCGCCGGGTCGAGGCTCTCGTTGCCCGCCGGGTCGTAGTACGTCGGGCCCTTGAGCAGGGCCGCGAGGAAGGCGCACTCGCTCGGTTTGAGCTCATGGGCGTCCTTGCCGTAGTACGTCTGGGCCGCGGCCTGGATGCCGTAGGCGCCGCGCCCGTAGTACGAGGTGTTGAGGTAGCCCTGCAGGATCTCCTTCTTGCCGAGCTTCGTGCCCACCTTGATGGAGATGAACATCTCCTTGAACTTGCGGGAGACCGTCTGCTCCTGGCTCAGGTAGGTGTTCTTCACGAACTGCTGGGTGATCGTCGAACCACCCTGCGTGTCACCGCCCCGGGCCATGTTCGCCAGGGCCCGCGCGATGCCCATGGGGTCGACGCCGGAGTCCTGGTAGAAGGTCTTGTTCTCGGCCGAGATCACGGCCTCCTGCATGGCCTTGGGGATCCGGTCGATCGTGACGTTCTGCCGGTTCTGGCCACTGCCCGTCGCGACCATCTGCTGGCCGTTGGACCAGTAGTAGACGTTGTTCTGCGACAGGGCCGCCGCGTTCTCCTCGCTGGGGACGCCGACCATGGCGTACCCGATACCCGCCACGGCCACCAGGCTGCCGAAGAAGCCGATGCACAGACCGGAGACGAGCTTCCAGGACGGCATCCAGCGCTGCCAGCCGTACTTGCCGGCCCGCGGGTAGTCGATCAGCCGCTTCTTGTCGGAGACGGCGGCAGCGCGTCCCCGGCCCCGGCCGGCGGCCGCCCCGGCCGCGCCCATGGCGGCGCCACGCCGGCCGCCCCGCGGCGGCTCGGCCGCTCTCCGGCGGCCGCCCCCACTTTTCTGCGCCGCACGCCGGGCCTCGGCACGGCCGCCGTACGCGCGCTCCTCACCCCCTGAGCCGTAGGAGTCCGACCCATAGGAGTCGGACGGAGACCCGGTGGCGCCTCGCGGTGCCGCGCGGCGGCCGGAGGACGAGCCGGACTGGCCGCGTCGGGCCGCGGCACGTCCGCCTCCCTGCGGCTGCGGCGGTTTGCGACGGTGCTCGCTCATCGAACGACTACTCCTCGGGCAGGCGCACCCTTGCGCGCCTGGAAACGGCGGCTGGTTTCCGGTCCCCCCGAAGTACGGATGCGGTCGGCTCCGCATTCATCGGTCCCGCATGCACCCGTACTGCACCGAGGACGACGACGCTCTCAGGCGTCACTCGGTTCCCGGTGATGTGCATGGCGCACAGACTACGCACCGTCAAAACCTGCCGAGCCCCGAAGTTCACCTCAAATCAGGCAACTCGCGTCCGATGAATCGGTGATGTGATCCCGTTCACCACACCCCCTCTTGTCGCATCCGGAAGGCCGTTCTATCGTCGTGATGTATCGAGTCGATACATCAGCTCGACACATCGCCCCGAGACATCGGAGCGATACACCGACGGAGACCCGCGCACCGGGCGGAGAGGGGGCGACGATGAGCCGGCGTTCCGGCATCCTCGAGTTCGCCGTACTCGGCCTGCTCCGCGAATCTCCGATGCACGGCTACGAGCTGCGTAAACGCCTCAACACGTCCCTGGGCGTGTTCCGCGCGTTCAGCTACGGGACGCTCTACCCCTGCCTCAAGACGCTGGTCGCCAACGGCTGGTTGATCGAGGAACCGGGGAACGAGTCCGAGGCCGTGCCCCTCACCGGCCGCCGCGCCAAGATCGTCTACCGGTTGACGGCGGAGGGTAAGGAGCACTTCGAGCAGCTGCTCTCGCAGACCGGGCCGGACGCGTACGAGGACGAGACCTTCGCCGCCCGTTTCGCATTCTTCGGGCAGACCTCACGCGACGTACGCATGCGTGTGCTGGAAGGCCGCCGCAGCCGCCTGGAGGAGCGCCTGGAGAAGATGCGCGCCTCCCTGGCCCGCACCCGGGAGCGGCTCGACGACTACACGCTCGAACTGCAGCGCCACGGGATGGAGTCCGTGGAGCGCGAGGTGCGCTGGCTGAACGAGCTGATCGAGAGCGAACGGGCGGGACGGGACCTCAAGGGCCCCGCCATCGGGGAGCCCGGTTCGCGTGACACCACATCTGGAGCGCCGGGCGGCCTGCCCCGGCCGGGGGACGACCCCCGGCCGGATACGCCCGGCGACACCGCCACGTGAGAGCCCGCCGCGGGCCTCACTCGTACACACAGGGAGCAACCGGAATGGGTTCGGTTCGCGTAGCCATCGTCGGCGTGGGCAACTGCGCAGCGTCGCTGGTACAGGGAGTCGAGTACTACAAGGACGCCGACCCGGCGGCCAAGGTGCCGGGCCTGATGCACGTCCAGTTCGGCGACTACCACGTCCGCGACGTCGAGTTCGTCGCCGCGTTCGACGTGGACGCCAAGAAGGTCGGCCTCGACCTCGCGGACGCCATCGGCGCCTCCGAGAACAACACCATCAAGATCTGCGACGTGCCCCACACCGGCGTGACGGTCCAGCGCGGCCACACCCTCGACGGCCTGGGCCGGTACTACCGCGAGACGATCGAGGAGTCCGCCGAGGAGCCCGTCGACGTCGTGCAGGTCCTCAAGGACCAGCAGGTCGACGTCCTCGTCTGCTACCTGCCCGTCGGCTCCGAGGACGCGGCGAAGTTCTACGCCCAGTGCGCCATCGACGCCAAGGTCGCCTTCGTCAACGCCCTCCCGGTCTTCATCGCCGGCACCAAGGAGTGGGCGGACAAGTTCACCGAGGCGGGTGTCCCGATCGTCGGCGACGACATCAAGTCGCAGGTCGGTGCCACCATCACGCACCGCGTCATGGCGAAGCTCTTCGAGGACCGGGGCGTCGTCCTGGACCGCACGATGCAGCTGAACGTCGGCGGCAACATGGACTTCAAGAACATGCTCGAGCGCGACCGCCTCGAGTCGAAGAAGATCTCCAAGACTCAGGCCGTCACCTCCCAGATCCGCGACCGCGAACTGGGCGAGGGCAACGTCCACATCGGCCCGTCCGACTACGTCGCCTGGCTGGACGACCGCAAGTGGGCCTACGTCCGCCTCGAGGGCCGCGCCTTCGGTGACGTCCCGCTGAACCTGGAGTACAAGCTCGAGGTCTGGGACTCCCCGAACTCCGCCGGTGTCATCATCGACGCCCTGCGCGCCGCGAAGATCGCCAAGGACCGCGGCATCGGCGGCCCGATCCTGTCGGCGTCGAGCTACTTCATGAAGTCCCCGCCCGTGCAGTACTTCGACGACGAGGCCCGCGAGAACGTCGAGAAGTTCATCAAGGGTGAGGTCGAGCGCTGACGCGCCGCAACCGGTCGCTCCTGCCAGGGCTGTGAGGGTCCCCGGGTCGTATGGCCCGGGGACCCTCCCCGTATGTGAGGCTGGGCCCCATGGCCGTCGTCCGTGACCTGCGCGTCTTGCTGCGCTTCCAGGGCTTCCGGCGCCTGCTCGCCGTCCGTCTGCTCTCCCAGGGTGCCGACGGTGTGTACCAGGTCGCGCTCGCCGCCTACGTCGTCTTCTCCCCGGAGCGGCAGACCTCCGCGGCCGCGATCGCCTCCGCCATGGCCGTGCTGCTGCTGCCGTACTCGCTCGTCGGCCCCTTCGCCGGCGTCCTGCTGGACCGCTGGCGGCGCCGCCAAGTCCTGCTGAACGGCAGTCTGCTGCGGGCCCTGCTGGCCTGTGCGACGGCCCTGCTGATGCTCAGCCCGGCGCCGGACTGGCTCTTCTACGTCTCCGCGCTGTGCGTCACCGCCGTCAACCGCTTCGTCCTGTCCGGCCTGTCCGCGGCCCTGCCGCGCGTGGTGGACACCGAGCGCCTCGTCCTCGCCAACTCCCTCTCGCCGACCGCCGGAACGCTGGCCGCGACGGCGGGCGGCGGCCTCGCTTTCGCCGTCCGTCTGGTGGTGGCGGACTCCGACGCCGCTGTCGTGCTCGTGGCGGCCGGGCTGTACCTGTGCGCGGCCCTGGCGACGCTGAGCATGGCGCGGGACCTCCTTGGGCCGGACCGGACTCCGCGCGTACGGATCGGCACGGCCCTCACCGGCACGGTGCGCGAACTCGTCGCAGGCGTACGGCACCTGGCCGCACCGCCCCGCCGGGAGGCGGCCTGGGCGCTCGCGGCGATGTCCCTCATGCGGTTCTGCTACGGCGCCCTGCTCGTCATGCTGCTGATGCTGTGCCGGTACGCCCTCACGTCGGCCACGGACGACGGACTCGCCCTGCTGGGACTGGCGTTGGGTGTCTCCGGTGCCGGTTTCTTCGCGGCGGCGGTGGTGACGCCCTGGACCGCGGGACGGCTCGGACCGGGCCGCTGGATCGTCGTGTGCGCCGGTTCGGCGGCCCTGCTGGAGCCCGCTCTGGGGCTGCCGTTCGCGACCGCGCCCCTGCTGGCGGCGGCGTTCGTCCTGGGCCTGACGACCCAGGGCGCGAAGATCGCCACGGACACCATCGTCCAGTCCTCCGTCGACGACGGCTTCCGTGGCCGGATCTTCTCGGTTTACGACGTCCTGTTCAACGTCTTCTTCGTCGGAGCGGCCGCCGTGGCCGCCCTGATGCTGCCGCCGGACGGCCGGTCCCTGCCACTGGTGATCACGATCGCCGTTATCTACGCGGCAGTAGCTGCCGCTATGGCCCGGTTTGGCCGTGAGTCAGTGTCACATCAATGACACAGAGCCACTCCTGACTACTGCGCTGTCAGTGGGGACCGCTACCTTACGTGGGTCTTATCTCGCGACATGTTCGCGTCACTCATCCATGTTTTTAGGGGGACCCCCAAGTGTCTACTCCGCCGCCCCAGGGCAACCCGTTCGCGCAGAACCAGCCCGCGGGTCAGCCCCAGGCTCCTTACCCGCCGCAGGGCGGCTACCCCCAGCAGCCCGGCCAGCCCGGCATCCCGCCGCAGGGCGCCAATCCATACGCCCCGGTCCCGCCGCAGCCGTCCGGCCGCAAGCTGAGCTTCAAGACCATCAAGAACATCGTGATCGTCGTCGCGGTGGCGGGCATCGCCATCGGTGGCTGGATCACCAGCCGGGACGACGCGAACACGGCGGCGGTCGGCGACTGCATGCACCGCGGCAGCACCAACGACAACAACCCCGACCTCGAGGTCGTCGAGTGCAGCGACGCCAAGGCCCAGTTCAAGGTGCTCGCCAAGATCGAAGGCTCGTACCTGACGGAGACCCTGGCGTCGAGCAAGTGCGAGGCCGAGGCGAAGGACTTCCAGTACACGTACACCGAGAGCGGTGACGGCAAGGACTTCCTGCTCTGCCTGCAGGACTACAAGAAGTAACGCGGAGCGGAGGGGGGCGGTGTTTCACGTGAAACACCGCCCCCCTGATCCGTTCCCGGGGTCATGTTTCACGTGAAACATGACCCCGTTCCCTGACTCAGCTCTCCTGCTCGGCCCACCACTCCTTGAGCACCGAGACCGCCGCGTCGTGCTCCATCGGCCCGTTCTCCAGCCGCATCTCCAGCATGTGCTGGTACGCCCGCCCGACGACCGGACCGGGACCGACGCCCAGGATCTCCATGATCTGGTTGCCGTCGAGGTCGGGGCGGATGGAGTCCAGCTCCTCCTGCTCCTGCAGCCGGGCAATCCGCTCCTCGAGACCGTCGTACGCCCGGGACAGGGCCGCCGCCTTGCGCTTGTTGCGCGTGGTGCAGTCCGAACGGGTCAGCTTGTGGAGACGGTCGAGCAGCGGTCCGGCGTCACGGACGTAGCGGCGGACCGCGGAGTCCGTCCACTCGCCGGTGCCGTAGCCGTGGAACCGCAGGTGGAGTTCGACCAGCCGGGAGACGTCCTTCACCAGCTCGTTGGAGTACTTGAGCACGGTCATGCGCTTCTTGGTCATCTTCGCTCCGACCACCTCGTGGTGGTGGAAGGAGACCCGGCCGTCCTTCTCGAAGCGCCGCGTGCGCGGCTTGCCGATGTCATGCAGTAGAGCCGCCAGCCGCAGCGTCAGGTCGGGGCCGTCGTCCTCCAGCGCCATCGCCTGCTCCAGCACGATCAGCGTGTGGTCGTAGACGTCCTTGTGGCGGTGGTGCTCGTCACGCTCCAGACGCAAGGCCGGCAGCTCGGGCAGCACATGGTCCGCGAGGCCGGTGTCCACGAGCAGCGACAGGCCCTTACGCGGGTGCGGGGACAGGATCAGCTTGTTCAGCTCGTCCCGGACCCGCTCGGCCGAGACGATCTCGATCCGCCCGGCCATCTCCTTCATCGCGGCGACGACCTCGGGAGCGACCTCGAAGTCGAGCTGCGCCGCGAACCGAGCGGCCCGCATCATCCGCAGCGGGTCGTCCGAGAAGGACTCCTCCGGGGTGCCGGGCGTGCGCAGCACGCGTGCCGCGAGATCCTCCAGGCCGCCGTGCGGGTCGATGAACTCCTTCTCCGGCAGCGCCACGGCCATCGCGTTGACGGTGAAGTCGCGGCGGACGAGATCCTCCTCGATCGAGTCACCGTACGAGACCTCGGGCTTGCGCGAGGTCCGGTCGTACGCCTCCGACCGGTAGGTGGTCACCTCGATCTGGTAGCCACCCTTGTGCGCGCCGACCGTGCCGAAGGCGATGCCGACCTCCCAGACGGCGTCCGCCCAGGGGCGCACGATCTTCAGGACGTCCTGGGGGCGGGCATCGGTGGTGAAGTCGAGGTCGTTGCCGAGCCGGCCCAGCAGCGCGTCCCGGACCGAGCCGCCGACCAGGGCGAGTGAGAACCCGGCTTCCTGGAAGCGACGGGCGAGGTCGTCGGCGACAGGGGCGACCCGCAGGAGTTCGCTCACCGCGCGGTGCTGCACCTGGCTCAGGACACGGGACGTTTCTTCGTTGGCGTTCGGCACAACAGAAGAGGGTACGTGGCCCGGGCGCCCCTCAGCTCCCCGATTACCGGGCGGGGACACGTCCCCCATACCCTCGCAAGAGCTGCCTCGCAGGGCAAAAGAACCGTGTCCCTTCTGCTGGCGGCATACCGGACAGCGGGGCCTCGGCCCGCGATCTTGTGGGTCGGACCGCGGCACTTCCCCTCAGCGCGCATCGTTACCATGCGTGGACGCACATTCCGACGACCACTGACGACGACGAGGGACGGGCGAGCGCGTGGCCGACGCGGCAGACTTCCAGGGGACCAGTGCCTCACCTGCCCGCCGCTGGCTACGGCGCACCGGGGCACTGCTCGCCGGTGCGCCCCTGCTGGCAGGGCTGCTCCAGCTGCCCGGCGCGACGCCGGCGGACGCGGCGGGCCAGGAGTCCCCGCAGGCCGTCTCCGGGGCCGGCTCGGTCTCCGTCGCGGTCGACTCGCTCACTCCCAGCGTCCCCACCGAGGGGGACACGGTGACGGTGTCCGGCACGGTCACCAACAAGGGCAGGCAGGCGGTCACCGACGCCCACGTCGACCTGCGGGTGGGCCCGCGGATCGACACGCGCTCGTCCATCGACACCCTGGCCGCGAAGGGCGACGACGTCCAGGGCCCGGCCGGTGAGAAGGTGGGCGGCAAGTACACCGAGAAGTTCCCCAGGCTCACACCGGGTGTCGCGGAGCCCTTCAGCATCTCCGTGCCGGTGGACGAGCTGGACCTCGGCGGGGACGGCGTCTACCAGCTCGGTGTCACGCTCTCCGGGGAGACCTCCGCCCAGCCCTGGGACCAGGTCCTCGGCATCCAGCGCACGTTCCTGCCGTGGCAGCCGGAGGAGGCCGGCACGAAGACGAAGACCACGTTCCTGTGGCCGCTCGTCTCCACCTCCCACATGGCCGCCGAGACGGGATCGAACGAGCAGCAGACGCCGGTCTTCCGCGACGAGGAACTCGCCGCCGAGATCGCCCCGGGCGGCCGCCTGGAGCAGATGGTGTCCCTGGGCAAGGGCCTCGACGTCACCTGGGTGGTCGACCCCGACCTGCTGGCCTCCGTCGACGCCATGACGAGGAGCTACGAGGTCCGCGCCGACGACGGCACCACGACCCCCGGCAGGAACCAGGAGCGGGCCAGGCAGTGGCTGACCGAGCTCCAGCGGGCGGTCGCGGACAAGGAGGTCGTCGCCCTGCCGTTCGGCGACCCCGACCTGGCCTCCCTCGCCCACAACGGGACGAGCGTCACCGGCTCGCTGAGCCACCTCAAGGAGGCCACCGACGTCGTCGACGACACGGTGGAGACGATCCTCCACGTGAAGCCGAACACGGACTTCGCCTGGCCCGTGAACGGTGCCGTCGACCCGTCGATCGTGAAGGTGGCGACGTCCGCGGGCGCCGACAAGGTGATCGCCCGCAGCGACAGCCTCCAGGACAGCCTCTCCTACACGCCCTCGGCGGCCCGGCCCATCGGCGGCGGCACCACGGCGGTCGTGGCGGACGCCAGGATGTCCACGCCGTTCCAGGGCGACCTGACGAAGGCCTCCGCGTCCACGCTCGCCGTGCAGCGCTTCCTCGCCCAGAGCCTGACGCTGGGCCTGCAGACCGGCAAGCAGCGCAGCGTCGTCGTCGCCCCGCAGCGGATGCCCTCCGTCGGCCAGGCCCAGGCCATGGCCGAAGCGCTGACCGCCCTGCAGGACGGGAACTGGTCCGAGTCGCAGGACCTCGCGGACGCCGCCAGGGCCAAGCCCGACCCCGCGGCGAACACGAAGGTGCCGCCGGCGTCCGCGTACCCTCGTGACCTGCGCAAGCAGGAACTGCCGCGCGACGCGTTCGAGCAGATCGCCCGGACGCAGGGCAGCCTCGACAAGTTCAAGGTCATCCTGACCATCCAGTCCCGTGTGGTGACCCCGTTCGGGCGGGCCATGAACCGCGAGATGTCCACGTCGTGGCGCGGACGGGACATCGCCGCGGCGGGCTACCGCCACGACATCGAGTCCTACCTCGACGGGCTCATCAACGGGGTCAAGCTGATCGAGAAGACGGAGACCAAGCTCTCCGGCCGCAGCGCCACGATCCCCGTGACCGTCCAGAACAACCTGGTGCAGGGCGTCGAGCACCTGGAGCTGCGGCTCACGTCGAAGAACCCGACCCGGCTCAAGATCGGCGACTTCGCCTACGAGGAGCAGCCCGTCGCGGTCAACGGCGGCCACAGCCAGTCGGTGAAGTTCACCACGTCCGCCAACGCCAACGGCCGGGCGGAAGTGGTCGCCCAGCTGTACACGGAGGACGGCCGGCCCTACGGCGACCCCGTCGACTTCGAGGTGAAGGTCACCGAGGTCACCCCCACCGTGATGCTGGTCATCGGCGGCGGCTTCCTGCTCCTGGTGCTGGCCGGCTTCCGGATGTACACCCAGCGCAAGCGCGCCGCCGCCCGCGAGGCCGCCGAGCCGGAGGAGCCCGCCGGAGAGCCCCGGGAAGAGGCCGGTGCTCAGCAGAACCCGCACACCGCAGGCGACCGTCTCACGGACGGATCCGAGGACGGCTCCCGGGCAGACGCCCCGGAGCAGCCGAGTGACCCGGAGCCGGACACCGCAGCGGAAAGCGCCGACCCGTCCGGCACGGGTGAGAGAGTGGACCGTTGAGATGTCGTGGCCGGTGGGCCCGGGACGATGAGGTGGGGTAACCATGAACGCGCCGTACGACGGTGACCGCGGCCGTGCCGCGGGCAGCCCCGGCCACCCCGAACCGGGCGGGCCCGAGGGCTCGCCCGCCGAGCACGGTCAGGTACCGCCGCAGCCGCCCGCGGACATGTACCTCCAGGACGCCTACGCCCCGGACCCCTACCAGGCGCACGACCTCTCCGCCCAGGACCCGGTGGGCGAGGCGCTCTACGACCGCGCCGCGCACCCTCCGCCCGCCCCGGGCACCTACCAGCCCCAGCAGCAGCTGTACGGCCAGCCGCCGCAGTCGGCGTACGCCCCCGACCCGCGGGTGTGGGCCCAGACACCCGCGCCCGAGCCGGACGGCGCGACGCGGCACCTGCCCTATGGCGACGACCCGCGCACCACGCAGTACGTGGGCGTCGACGACCTCGTCTCCCAGGCGGGCGAGCCGCGCCAGGAACCGGACGCCTTCGCGCATCTCTTCCGCGACCAGCAGCAGAGCAGCGGCCACCCGTCCTACGCGTCGCCCTCGGTCCCCGGCCCGTCCCCGGCGCCCACGGCACAGGGACCGTACCCGGGACCCGAGCAGACCGCGGCGACGGCGCCCGTGACGGACACGCACCCGGACCAGGAACCCGCCGCGTCGCCGGCCCCGAAGAAGACCGGCCGAGCCGCCGGCCTGCTGAAGTCCAGCGCCGTGATGGCGGCGGGCACGATGGTCTCCCGCCTCACCGGCTTCGTCCGTTCGGCGCTGATCGTCTCGGCCCTGGGCGTCGGCCTTCTCGGTGACACCTTCCAGGTCGCCTACCAGCTGCCGACCATGATCTACATCCTCACCGTCGGCGGCGGTCTCAACTCCGTGTTCGTACCGCAGCTGGTGCGCTCCATGAAGAACGACGAGGACGGCGGCGAGGCGTACGCCAACCGGCTGCTGACCCTGGTCATCGTGACGCTGGGCGGCCTCACCGCGCTCTCCGTCCTTGGCGCGCCCCTGCTGATCCGCGTGCTGTCCGACCCGGTCGCCAGCGACCCCGCGGCGAACCAGGTGGCCACCACCTTCGCCCAGTTCTTCCTGCCCACGATCTTCTTCATGGGCATCCACGTGGTGATGGGCCAGATCCTCAACGCCCGCGGCAAGTTCGGCGCGATGATGTGGACCCCGGTCCTGAACAACATCGTCATCATCGTGACGCTGGGCATGTTCATCTACGTCTACGGCACGGCGGCCGACTCGGGGATGAAGGTCACCACCATCCCGCCGGAGGGCCAGCGCCTGCTCGGCGTCGGCGTCCTGCTCGGCCTCGTGGTCCAGGCGCTGGCGATGATCCCCTACCTGCGCGAGACCGGGTTCCGGCTGCGGCTGCGCTTCGACTGGAAGGGCCAGGGACTCGGCAAGGCCGTCACGCTCGCCAAGTGGACGGTCCTGTTCGTCCTCGCCAACCAGGCGGGCGCCATGATCGTCATCCAGCTGTCCACCGCGGCGGGCAAGGCCTCGCCCGTCGACGGCACCGGCTTCGCCGCCTACGCCAACGCCCAGCTGATCTGGGGCCTGCCGCAGGCCATCATCACGGTCTCCCTCATGGCCGCCCTGCTGCCGCGCCTGTCGCGCTCGGCGGCCGAGGGCGACGGCGGCGCGGTCCGCGACGACATCTCGCAGGGCCTGCGCAACACGGCCGTCGCGATCGTGCCGATCGCCTTCGGCTTCCTCTCCCTCGGCATCCCGATGTGCACGCTCATGTTCGGCTCCTCGGGCACCAGCGAGGCCACCAACATGGGCTTCATGCTGATGGCGTTCGGCCTGGGCCTGATCCCGTACTCGGTGCAGTACGTGGTCCTGCGGGCCTTCTACGCCTACGAGGACACCCGAACCCCCTTCTACAACACGGTCATCGTGGCCGCGGTCAACGCCGGTGCCTCGGCGGCCTGCTACTTCCTCCTCCCGTCCCGCTGGGCCGTGGTCGGCATGGCCGCCTCCTACGGACTGGCCTACGCGATCGGCGTCGGCGTCGCCTGGCGCCGGCTGCGCAAGCGGCTGGGCGGGGACCTCGACGGCGCCCGTGTGCTGCGGACTTACGCCCGGCTGTGCATCGCCTCGGTTCCGGCCGCCCTGCTCAGCGGCGCGGCCGTCTACGGCATCGGGCACACGCTCGGCCAGGGCGTCGCGGGCTCGCTCGCCGCGGTGTTCGCCGGTGGCGCCGTCCTGCTCGCTGTTTTCTTCGTCGCCGCCCGCCGCATGCGCATCGAGGAGCTGAACTCGCTGGTCGGCATGGTCCGCGGGCGCCTGGGACGCTGAGGAAGGGGGAGGCGCACAACCATCGTCAGCCACCGCGTGTCGTGCATAGCGGCGGACTGTGGGCACAATTGGTTTCGGCGTCGGACGGCGCGCAACGGATGCCGGCCGGCGCGCAATGGATGGGGAGGCAGGAACGACGGTGGCGGAACGGAGTACGGCTGCCGTCGACGTGGCAGACAACAGCGGCGAGTCGTCGCTGACCGCACAGGCGGACCAGTCCACGGCCGACGGGGTGGCCAAGAACCGGGAGCGGGACACGGACAGCGACGAGGTACAGGAGAGCACCCGGACCGACGGTTCCGGAAAGACCTCGACGCCTGAACTGCACAGTGGCCACAAACTCGCCAGACGCTACCGCCTCGAGGAGTGCGTCACCCGTCTGGACGGTTTCAGCAGTTGGCGCGCCGTGGACGAGAAGCTCCGCCGTGCCGTCGGCGTGCACATCCTGCCCGCGGACCACGCGCGGGCCCGGTCCGTCCTGGCCGCCGCCCGCTCCTCCGCGCTCCTCGGCGACCCGCGCTTCGTCCAGGTGCTGGACGCGGTGGAGGAGAACGACCTCGTCTACGTGGTCCACGAGTGGCTCCCCGACGCGACGGAACTGACCACGCTCCTCGCCTCCGGGCCGCTGGAGCCGTACGACGCCTACCAGATGGTCAGCCAGGTCTCCGCCGCCATGGCCGCCGCCCACCGTGAGGGCCTCGCCCATCTGCGCCTGAACCCCAACGCCGTCCTGCGCGCCTCGACCGGTCAGTGGCGCATCCGCGGCCTCGCCGTGAACGCCGCCCTGCGCGGCGTCTCGTCCGACACCCCGCAGCGCACCGACACGGAGGCCATCGGCGCCCTGCTGTACGCGGCGCTGACCCAGCGCTGGCCGTACGAGAGCGACGCCTATGGGCTGTCGGGCCTGCCGAAGGACATCGGGCTGATCGCGCCGGACCAGGTGCGGGCCGGAGTCCACCGCGGCCTGTCCGAGCTCTCCATGCGCGCCCTCGCCAACGACGGCGCCACCGCCTCGCGGCACGAGTCGCCGTGCACGACGCCGGAGGAGCTCGTGAAGGCGATCGGCGAGATGCCCCGCATCCGCCCGCCGGAGCCCGCGTTCACCGCCCCGCCCGAGTACCAGCGCACGACGTACCAGCAGGGCACGTACGGCCGCCAGGCCCCCCGTCCCGGCGCCCCCCAGCCGATCGCGGCGCCGCCGCCCCCGTTGCAGAGCCGCACCGGCAAGGCCCTCAAGTGGGCCGTGTCCGCCCTGCTGATCGCCGCACTGGGCCTCGGCAGCTGGCAGCTGGCCGACGCCCTCATGGACCAGGGCGGCAAGGCGGAGGATCCCACCAAGACGCAGAACAACGAGGGCGGCGACAAGAACAAGAACCGTCCGGCCCCGAAGCCGATCGCGGTCAAGGGCTCCGAGGAGTACGTCGCCAAGGGCGAGGCCCAGCACGCCGCCGACGTCGGCAAGACCTACGACGGCGACCCGTCCACGGCCTGGCGCACCAACAGCTACCTCGACGGTCCGAAGATGGTGATAAAGCCGGGCGTCGGCATCGTCTACGACCTCGGCTCCGAGCAGCAGGTCTCGTCCGCGACCCTGTCGCTCCGGTACGGCGGCGACCACACGACGGCCGAGCTGTACGCGACCGGCTCCCTCGGCTCCGCCACCCCGCTGAGTTCCATGAAGAAGCTCGGCTCGGTGACGTCGAGCAGCACCTCCGCGAAGATCACCGTCGACAAGCCGGTGAAGAGCCGGTACGTCCTGGTCTGGCTGACGGCCCTGCCCTACTCGGGCTCCGACCCGTCCAACTTCAGTGACGCGGGCTACAAGCAGGCGATCACCGAAGTGAAGTTCACGGGCTGAGAGCCGACCGAGGGGAGGGGGTCCGATGGGGGACGGCGCCGAGTTCGGCGGTGCGACGGATCAGGACCTCCTCGCCCGGCATGTCGAGGGCGACCCCGACGCCTTCGGTGAGCTCGTCCGGCGCCACCGCGATCGGCTCTGGGCGGTCGCCCTGAGGACACTGGGGGACCGCGAGGAGGCCGCTGACGCGGTCCAGGACGCCCTCGTCTCCGCCTATCGGGCCGCGCACACCTTCCGGGGCCAGTCGGCCGTCACGACGTGGCTGCACAGGATCACGGTGAACGCCTGCCTGGACCGGGCCCGCAAGGCGGCCTCCCGCAAGACCTCGCCTGTCGACGACACCGAGCGCCTGGAGCAGCTGCTCGAGCCGCACGAGTCGGCCTCGGCACCCGCGGAGCGCAACGATCTGCACCGGCAGCTCATCGAGGCGCTGGGCACGCTGCCGGCCGACCAGCGCGCGGCCCTCGTCCTGGTCGACATGCAGGGCTACCCCGTCGCGGAGGCGGCCCGCATCCTCGAAGTGCCGACCGGCACGGTGAAGAGCCGGTGCGCACGCGGCAGAGCCAGACTCCTGCCGCTGCTCACCCACCTCCGGCCGGACGGCAGCGGCAAGAAGGCGGGCCCGGAACGGAACCGGACGCCGGGTCCGGCCGTCCCACCCGCAGCGGGACCGCGCCCAGCGGAACCGCCGGACCCAGGACCGAGTGACCCAGCTGCAGTGAAGGGCGGAGGTGGACGAGCGTGACGTCGACGACCGACATGGCCGGGCACCCGGACGTCGCGGAGATCTCCGACCTCGCCGAAGGGCTTCTCCCCCCGCCCCGGAGCCGCGAACTGCGCCGGCACCTGGACGCGTGCGAGCTCTGCGCGGATGTCTACGCGTCCCTGGAGGAGATCCGCGGACTGCTCGGCACCCTGCCCGGTCCGCCGCGCATGCCCGCCGACGTCGCCGGGCGCATCGATGCCGCACTGGCCGCCGAGGCCCTGCTGACCGCCACGCGACCGGAGACGCCGACGGACCCTGACGCGCCTGCGGAGGCCCTCGACACCGACAGTGGCTCCGAGTCCGGCCCCAGCTCCGGTTCCGGTGACGGCGGCGCTCACGTTTCACGTGAAACATCGACGCCTTCCGACCGGCCCGCCGGGCGTCCCCGCTCCTCGACCACCGGGCCCGGCCGCAAGGGACGCACCCGGATCGGACGTCGCAGGATCGCGGTCCTGGGGACCGCCTTCACCGTGGCCGCCCTCGGGCTGGGATCCGTTCTGCTGTCGTCCCTCGGCGACGGCCGGCCCGGACGCGACACGGCAGGCGGTTCGCACACCACCGCCGGGGACACCTTCTCCGAGGGGAAACTGCAGAGCCAGGTCACCGATCTTCTCTCCGACGACACGGGCGAGACCGAGGGAGACGGTGGTTCCCGCACGCCCTTCGGCGCGGCCACCGGCCCCGGCGTCAACCAGCCCAAGGTCTTTCAGGGGGTCGTCGTGCCCGGCTGTGTGCGTGAAGGCATCGGGCGCGAGGACGCTGCCCTGGCCGTCGAGAACGGCAGGTACCACGGGAAGAAGGCGATGCTCGTGCTGCTTCCCGACGCCGCCGACGCCACCCGGGTCACCGCGTACATCGTCGACGCGACCTGTGTGGATCAGAAGGACGCCTCCTCCCAGGGCAAGGTCCTCCTGGAGCGCAGCTACCCGTCTCCCTGAACACCAGCGCTTCGTCCACACCCTGGGTGGTGTCCGGCCCGCGGGTGCTTCTCCGTGTGCCCGGACACAGCGGGAATGCGCGCCCCTTAGGATCCGTTGGGTGGGGTGAGAGTTCCGAAAGCAGCTCCCACCGGTCGAACGACGCAGTCCAGAGACGAGGAATCAAGCCGTGAGCGACGTCCGTAACGTGATCATCATCGGCTCCGGGCCCGCCGGCTACACGGCGGCGCTGTACACCGCACGCGCGTCGCTGAAGCCACTGGTGTTCGAGGGCGCCGTCACCGCGGGTGGCGCGCTGATGAACACCACCGACGTCGAGAACTTCCCGGGCTTCCAGGACGGCATCATGGGCCCCGAGCTCATGGACAACATGCGTGCCCAGGCGGAGCGCTTCGGTGCCGAACTCGTCCCCGACGACGTGGTGGCCGTCGACCTGACCAGTGAGATCAAGACCGTCACGGACACCGCCGGCACCGTCCACCGGGCGAAGGCCGTCATCGTGACGACGGGCTCCCAGCACCGCAAGCTCGGTCTGCCGAACGAGGACGCCCTCTCCGGCCGTGGCGTGTCGTGGTGTGCCACCTGTGACGGGTTCTTCTTCAAGGACCAGGACATCGCCGTGATCGGTGGCGGCGACACCGCGATGGAGGAGGCGACCTTCCTCTCTCGGTTCGCCAAGTCCGTCACCGTCGTCCACCGGCGTGACACCCTGCGCGCCTCCAAGGCCATGCAGGAGCGCGCCTTCGCCGACCCGAAGATCTCGTTCGTGTGGGACAGCGAGGTCGCCGAGATCCAGGGTGACCCGAAGCTCTCCGGCCTGAAGCTGCGCAACCTCAAGACCGGCGAGCTCTCGGACCTGCCGGTGACCGGTCTGTTCATCGCGATCGGCCACGACCCCCGCACCGAGCTCTTCAAGGGTCAGCTCGACCTGGACGAAGAGGGCTACCTCAAGGTGAGCGCGCCGTCGACCCGCACGAACCTGCCCGGTGTCTTCGCTGCCGGTGACGTGGTGGACCACACCTACCGCCAGGCGATCACCGCAGCCGGGACCGGCTGCTCCGCCGCTCTCGACGCCGAGCGCTTCCTCGCCGCTCTCGCGGACGAAGAGCAGGCGGAGCCCGAGAAGACCGCTGTCTGACCCCTCCCTACCCGCCCCACGCACCAACAGTTAAGGAGCCCGCCGTGGCCGGCACCCTGAAGAATGTGACCGACGACTCCTTCGAGCAGGATGTCCTCAAGAGCGACAAGCCCGTCCTGGTGGACTTCTGGGCCGCCTGGTGCGGTCCGTGCCGCCAGATCGCGCCGTCCCTCGAGGCGATCGCCTCCGAGTACGGCGACAAGATCGAGGTCGTCAAGCTGAACATCGACGAGAACCCGGGTACGGCCGCCAAGTACGGCGTCATGTCCATCCCGACCCTGAACGTCTACCAGGGTGGCGAGGTCGCCAAGACCATCGTGGGCGCCAAGCCGAAGGCCGCGATCGTTCGCGACCTCGAGGAGTTCATCGCCGAGTAAGACGGCTGAGCCGACCCGTCGGCGCATGTTTCACGTGAAACACGAATGGGCCAACCCGGAAGGGTTGGCCCATTCGTTTGTCGTCCGTACCTCACCGACCTGGAATCCGCCGCTACAGCGGTCGCAGCGCCGGCTCCTTCTGGACGGCGCCTAGGAGCCGGTCGAGCGCCATCTCCACGTCTTCCTTCCAGGAGAGCGTGGACCGCAGCTCCAGTCTCAGCCGGGGATAAGTGGGATGCTGCCGGACCGTTTTGAAGCCCACCGCCAGAAGATGATCGGCGGGCAACACACAGCCCGGCTCCTTCCAGCGGGCGTCTCCGAACGCCTCGATCGCCTTGAAGCCGCGTCGCAGCAGATCCTTCGCCACGGTCTGGACCATCACCCGGCCGAGTCCTTGCCCCTGATAGCCCGGCACGATGAACGCGGTGATGAGCTGGACGGCGTCGGGGGAGACGGGGCTCGTGGGGAATGCCGTGGAGCGGGGCACATAGGCGGGAGGGGCGTAGAGCACGAAGCCCACCGGCACGTCGTCGACGTAGACCACCCGGCCGCAGGAGCCCCAGTCCAGCAGTACCGCCGAGATCCAGGCTTCCTTCTCCAGATCGGCCGTGCCTGCCTTTACCGCTGCCTCACCGCTGACCGGGTCGAGTTCCCAGAAGACACACGAGCGACAGCGCTGGGGAAGGTCCGGGAGGTTGTCCAGCGTGAGCGGTACAAGCCGTCGCCCCATGAAGGCTGTTCCTCGCTTCCTTCGCCCGCCGCATCGCGGGCTGCTGTCAGAGCACTCCGTTCCCTGAGGAGGCTGCCGATGAACCCACCGACGGCTCCCAGCCCCAAACCGGCGCTCACCAGTCCGGTGCGGCTCATCGATCGCATGGCCCCTGCCTCCCTCTCGGGGGTGCTGTCGGGTGGTGGCGCCGTACCCGAACGCATCGTATCCACGATGCGATTCCCTCGAAACCGCCAGAAAGGAAAGAGCGGGCCATGTTCCGGTACACACCGGACACGGCCCGCCCTTCCGGAGCACAGCCGAGACACCTGCCGGAGGCTCAGGACTCGCTTTCCTCGGAGTCGCCTTCCTGGAGACTCTTCTGCAGGACAGGCCCTTCGCCGGGAGCAAGAGAACCGAGGATCCGCTCCAGGTCCTCCATCGAGGCGAACTCGACGGTGATCTTGCCCTTCTTCTGTCCCAGGTCGACCTTCACCCGCGTCTCGAAGCGATCCGAGAGCCGCGTGGCGAGGTCCGAGAGCGCGGGAGAGACCCGTGCCCCGGCTCGCGGTCCCTTGGGTCGCTGCGCCTTCTGCGGACGCGACCCCATGAGGGTCACGATCTCCTCGACGGCCCGCACCGAGAGGCCTTCGGCGACGATGCGGTGGGCGAGCCGGTCCTGCTCCTCCGAGTCCTCCACGGACAGCAGAGCCCGCGCGTGACCGGCGGAGAGCACGCCCGCGGCGACCCGGCGCTGCACGGCCGGCGAGAGCTTCAGCAGACGCAGGGTGTTGGAGACCTGCGGGCGCGACCGGCCGATGCGGTCCGCCAGCTGGTCGTGCGTGCAGTTGAAGTCCCGGAGCAACTGGTCGTAGGCGGCTGCCTCTTCCAGCGGGTTCAGCTGAGCGCGGTGCAGGTTCTCCAGCAGGGCGTCCAGGAGGAGCTTCTCGTCGTCCGTGGCGCGCACGATCGCCGGGATCGCCTCCAGGCCCGCCTCACGGCAGGCCCGCCAGCGGCGCTCGCCCATGATGAGCTCGTAGCGGGCGGGACCCACCTGACGCACGACCACCGGCTGGAGGAGGCCCACTTCCTTGATGGAGGTGATGAGCTCCGACAGCGCGTCCTCGTCGAAGACCTCACGGGGCTGCCGCGGGTTCGGCGTGATCGCGTCGAGGGGGATCTCGGCGAAGTGCGCACCGATCGGCGCAGCGGGCGTCACCGGAGCACCGGGTTGCGCCGGCTCCTCTGTTTCACGTGAAACAGCCGGGAGTGTCGCCACCTTCGCCGCCGCCACCCCGCGGTCGTGGGGCAGCACGGGCACTGCCGCAGGAGACGGGGACACGGCACTCCCCGACGCTGCCTGGGCCACCGACTTCTCCGTCGGGGCGGCAGGGATCAGTGCGCCGAGACCACGGCCCAGCCCCCTCCGTCGCTCGCTCACTGGATGCCCTCCACCATGCTCGGGTCGTTCTGCTGTGCGCCGATGTGAGCGTGTGTGGCGTCATAGCTGATGCCCACGCCCTTCAGCGCGATCTCTCGTGCCGCCTCAAGGTATGAGAGGGCACCACTCGATCCTGGATCGTAAGTCAGGACCGTCTGCCCGTAACTCGGCGCCTCGGAGATACGGACGGAACGGGGAATGCTCGTGCGCAGCACCTCGTCGCCGAAGTGGGTGCGCACCTCTTCGGCGACCTGAGACGCGAGGCGCGTCCGGCCGTCGTACATGGTGAGCAGAATGGTCGACACGTGCAGGGAGGGGTTGAGATGACCCCGCACCAGGTCGACGTTGCGCAGCAACTGCCCCAAGCCCTCCAGCGCGTAGTACTCGCACTGGATCGGGATCAGGACCTCCTGCCCCGCCACCAACGCGTTGACCGTGAGGAGGCCGAGCGAGGGCGGGCAGTCGATGAGGATGTAGTCCAGCGGCTGCTCGTACGCCTGGATGGCGCGCTGCAGTCTGCTCTCCCGGGCCACCAGGGACACCAGCTCGATCTCCGCACCGGCGAGATCGATGGTGGCGGGGGCGCAGAAAAGGCCTTCGACATCGGGGACCGGCTGGACGACCTCGGAGAGCGGCTTGCTCTCCACCAACACGTCGTAGATGGACGGAACTTCGGCGTGGTGGTCGATGCCGAGCGCGGTGGACGCGTTCCCCTGAGGGTCGAGGTCGACCACGAGGACCCGGCCGCCGTGCAGGGCCAGCGACGCGGCGAGATTGACGGTCGTCGTCGTCTTGCCCACACCGCCCTTCTGGTTGGCGACCACGATGATCCGGGTCTGCTCAGGCCGTGGCAGGCCCTCGCCGGCACGGCCGAGAGCCTCCACCGCCAGTTGGGCAGCACGACCGATGGGAGTGTCGTCCATCGGAGGCGGTGTTTCACGTGAAACATCCGCCCCCATCGACTCGGTACGGGGACCGGGGACCGGATCGGTCATCGGTCCCGCGATGTTGGCGTCGGACCGCAAGGATTCACTCTCCTCGACTTCAGGCTCGCAATGAACAGAGCCTCCCATGTCTTCGGGGTCGCGAACCAGTGAGGCCTGGCGTTCTGTGGAGAAATCCACCTCTGTGGACAACTCGGTGCCCTCGTCGAGTGACCCGAGGGGCTTACGGTCGCGGGGTTCGGCCGCAGCGCGGCCACGACTGATGATGCCGTGCAGCAGTGAGCGACGTTTCACGTGAAACACGATGCAGGGCAGTCATGGCCGGACCGTTGCGACACTCCGGGATGCGTAGGTTTGGCAGCTTGTGTGGAGTACGTCTCGTCCGCAGGGCGGATCAGCGGCGTCGGCGAGCACGGCCCGTACGCGCCGCCTTGGCCCGCTTGGCGGCGAAACGCACGCCTCCCGGGCTCTCCCCGACCTCGACACGCACCACCGTGGACAGGGGATCCACCACGCCCTCACCCACATGCAGGATGGAGGTCCCCACCGCTCCCAGCTTGCTCAGCGCCGACGAGGCACTCTTCAGCTCCTCCTCCGCTGTGTCCCCCTTGAGCGCGAGCATCTCTCCGTACGGGCGCAGCAGCGGGATGCCCCAGGTCGCAAGACGGTCGAGCGGCGCGACGGCCCGGGCGGTCACGACATGGACGGGCTGGATCTTCCCCATGACTTCCTCGGCCCGGCCGCGCATGACCGTCACATGGTCGAGGCCGAGCAGCTCCACGACCTCGGTGAGGAAGTTGGTGCGCCGCAGCAGCGGCTCCAGCAGGGTGATCTTGAGGTCCTCGCGGACCAGGGCCAGCGGAATGCCCGGCAGGCCGGCACCGGAGCCGACGTCGCACACCGTCACACCCTCGGGTACGACCTCCGAGAGCACCGCGCAGTTCAGCAGGTGCCGCTCCCACAGGCGGGGCACTTCGCGTGGACCGATGAGACCACGCTGCACGCCCGCCTCAGCGAGCAGCTCGGCGTACCGCACCGCATCCGCGAAGCGGTCACCGAACACCTCGCGCGCCTGGTCGGGCGCGGGGGGAAGCTCCGCTGCCTCCGTCACGGGGGACCGTCCTTCCGTACCGCGTCGGCACCACCTGGCGCCGACATCAGAACCACAGAACTATCAGGCTGACAAAGTTCGGCCCCGTCTGCGCAACAGACGGGGCCGGGGGAAAACTGGAGCCGATCAGGCGGGCAGCACGACGACGAAGCGCTGCGGCTCCTCGCCCTCGGACTCGCTGCGCAGGCCGGCGGACTTGACCGCGTCGTGCACGACCTTGCGCTCGAAGGGCGTCATCGGCTGGAGCTTCACGGCCTCGCCGCTGCTCTTGGCCTCGGCGGCGGCCTTGGCGCCCAGCTCGGACAGCTCGGTGCGCTTCCGGGCGCGGTATCCCGCGATGTCGAGCATCAGACGGCTGCGGTCGCCGGTCTCCCGGTGCACTGCCAGTCGAGTGAGCTCCTGGAGCGCCTCCAGCACCTCGCCGTCGCGGCCGACCAGCTTCTGCAGGTCACGGCTGCCCGTGTCGCTGATGATCGAGACGGAGGCACGGTCCGCCTCGACGTCCATGTCGATGTCGCCGTCGAGGTCGGCGATGTCGAGCAGACCCTCCAGGTAGTCCGCCGCGATCTCGCCTTCCTGCTCCAGGCGAGTCAGGGTGTCTGCACCCTCGGCAGCGGCGGAGGTGGTGCCTTCCGTCACGGGATGGACTCCTTCTTACTTCTTGGACGGGGACTTGGGCCGCTGGGGACCCTTGCGCTGTCCGGACTGGGCCTTGCTGCGGGTACCACCCGCGGGCTTCGCGCCGCCCTTCTTGGCAGCGGCGGCGGGCTTGGCGTCCTCGGGCTCGTCGGACTTGGTCAGCGAGGTCTTCGGCTCCTGCTCACCGGCCGCCTTGGCGCCTCCCACGGTGCCGGCCTGACGCTGTGCCTTGGTCTGCCGCTTGGGCTGCTGGCGCCGCGGCGTTCCGGCGGTGGCCGTCGCACCGTCCTCGGCCTGCGCGGCGGCAGCGGCCTCGCTCTTGATCACGGTGCCGTCGGTCTGCGCGGCGAGTCCGGCCTTGCTCAGTCCGTTGATGAACTTGCGCTCGTACTCGTTGCGGTCCCGGCCCTTGGCGACGATGGCCTTCACGATGACGCGGTCCCGGCGCCGGCTGACCTTCTCGCGGTGCGTGACGTGCTTGTGCAGGCGCTCCAGGTACTCGGCCTGGGCCTTGGAACCCGGGGTCGGGTTGTTGCGGATGACGTACATCTGCTGGCCCATGGTCCACACGTTGGTGGTCAGCCAGTAGACGAGGACACCGACGGGGAAGTTGATGCCGAAGACGGCGAACATGACCGGGAAGATGTACATCAGCATCTTCTGCTGCTGCATGAACGGCGTCTTCACCGTGGTGTCGACGTTCTTCGTCATCAGCTGGCGCTGGGTGAAGAACTGCGACGCCGACATCAGGATGATCATGACGGCGGTGACCACGCGGACGTCGGTGAGGGTCGCGCCGAGCGACTCCACCTTCGACGCGCTGTCGGTGAACTTCACCGCGAGGGGTGCACCGACGATGTGCGCCTTCTGCGCGCTCTGCAGCAGGTTCTCGTTGATCACGCCGATGGTGTCGTTCGAGGCGATGCTGTTGAGCACGTGGTACAGGGCGAAGAAGAACGGGGACTGCGCCAGGATGGGAAGGCACGAGGAGAGCGGGTTGGTGCCCGTCTCCTTGTACAGCTTCATCATCTCTTCGGACTGACGCTGCTTGTCGTTCTTGTAGCGCTCCTGGATCTTCTTCATCTCGGGCTGGAGCGTCTGCATGGCCCGGGTCGCCTTGATCTGCTTCACGAAGAGCGGGATCAGGCAGATACGGATCAGGATCACCAGGGACACGATCGACAGGCCCCAGGCCCACCCGGTGTCGGGGCCGAAGATGGCGCCGTACACCGAGTGGAACTGGACGATGACCCAGGAGACGGGTGTGGTGATGAAGCTGAAGAGGCTGGCAATCGTGTCCACTAATCATGCTCCTTGGGCATGGGACGGTGTCTCTGCGGCCGGGCTCGAAGGACTGGACGGACCTGTGGGAGAAGTCTGTCCCTCGGTGGCCGGGTCGGCGGCGGAGGGCCCGCCCTTGCGTGCGCGCCACGCGTTGCGCAGCATTTCGTGCCACCGCGGACGCTTGCGCGGCGGGACGTGGTCCACACCGCCCAGCGACCACGGATTGCAGCGCAGGATGCGCCAGGCCGTGAGTGCCGTTCCCTTGATGGCACCGTGCCGGTCGATGGCCGTGTAGCCGTAGTGGGAGCACGACGGGTAGTACTTGCAGACCGGCCCGAGCAGGGGACTGATCGTCCACTGGTAGAGCTTGATCAGAGCCAGCAGCGGGTACTTCATCGCGCGCCCCCTCCCAGCAGCCGCTGAAGGGCGGCGTCCAGGTCTCGGGCCAGCTGTGCATGGTCGACGTCGCCCGCTCCGGGCAGCGCTCGTACGACTACCAGGCTACCGGGGGGCAGCTGGGCGACTCGCTCGCGCATCAGATGGCGAAGCCTGCGCTTCACCTTGTTGCGCACGACCGCGCCACCGACAGCCTTGCTCACGACGAAACCCGCACGCGTCGGGGGAGCGCTCTCCCCAGGCGCATGCGGGTCCGTGGCACCGCTTCGAAGGTGGACGACGAGGGTCGGGCGGCCTGCCCGACGACCTCGTCGCACCGCGGTCGCGAAGTCCTCGCGCCGCCTCAGCCGGTTCTCGGTGGGCAGCACGACGTCATGACCTGATCGGGATCAGGCGGACAGGCGGGCGCGACCCTTGCTACGGCGGGACGCGAGAATCGCGCGGCCGGCACGGGTGCGCATACGCAGCCGGAAGCCGTGGGTCTTCGCGCGACGACGGTTGTTCGGCTGGAAGGTGCGCTTGCTCACTCGGGGGCTCCAGAAAGAATCGGTGGTTGCGGGGTGCCGTCCTGGCTGTCACCGTGCGCCCACGAGTAGCTCGCAGTTACGCCCGAGTGCACCGCTTACCGATCACCCCGGTGATCTGTGCCCATCGGAGGCAGGCGGCAGCAGCCATCGACAACTCGACCTGGTTACGGTACGCGCGGCTACGCCATCCGGTCAAACCAGGAGCCCCCGGGAGACACTTGTCCACAGGCTGGGGACAACAACTTGAACCGCACCCGCCGCCCTGACTACCGTGACTGGACTCCGATTCGTTCCCTTATCCCTGCCCCACCCGATTTACATCCCGACCCGTCCCCGAATCACACCTTCGAGGGACCCGTGAGAGAGCGTGCCCTGTGGCTGACGTACCTGCCGATCTTGCCGCAGTGTGGCCACGCGTATTGGAGCAGCTCCTCGGGGAGGGCCGCGGCCAAGGGGTCGAGGCGAAGGACGAGCACTGGATCCGGCGCTGCCAGCCCCTGGCGCTGGTCGCCGACACGGCGCTGCTCGCCGTGCCGAACGAGTTTGCGAAGGGCGTACTGGAGGGCCGTCTGGCGCCGGTCGTCAGCGAGACGCTGAGCCGCGAGTGCGGCCGCCCAATCCGCATCGCGATCACCGTCGACGACTCCGCGGGCGAGCCCTCGGCCGCGCCGGCACCTCCCGCCCGCCCCCAGCCGCGCTACGAGGAGCCCGAGCTCCCGTCCGCCCGCCAGGACCGCGACGGATACGACGGCCGCCAGGACCGCGACGGCGGATACGACGGCCGTCAAGAACGCGACGCGTACGACGCGCGCCAGGACCGGGACGCCTACGACAGCCGCCAGGACCGCGACGGATACGACAAGCGTCCCGACCGCTCCGACCGCTCCGACCGTCCCGAGCGCCCCGACCGCGACGGATACGAGGGGTACGGCCGTCACCGCGCCGACCCCTTGCCGGGAACGGCCGGCGACCAGCTGCCGCCTACGCGCGCAGACCAGCTTCCGACCGCCCGCCCCGCCTACCCCTCCGAGTACCAGCGCCCCGAGCCCGGCTCCTGGCCGCGGCCGGCGCAGGACGACTACGGGTGGCAGCAGCAACGCCTCGGCTTCCCGGACCGCGACCCGTACGCCTCCCCGTCGCAGGACGCGTACGGCCAGGACACGTACGGCCAGGATTCCTACGGCTCCCCCAAGGAGCCCTACGGCTCGCAGGACTACCGTCCCCAGCCCGTGGAGCGCCCCTCCTACGAGCCGCCGCGTCCGGACTACGAGACCGCACGCCCGGACTACGACCAGCGTGACCCGGTCCGGCGCGAGCTGCCCGAGCCGCCGGCCGGCTCGGGCCACGTGCACCGGGGCGGCCCGGTCGGCCCGAACCTGCCGACGACCGGGGCGCCCGGACCGCTGGCCGCGCAGCCCGCTCCGGCGACCGGCCCGGGCGAGCCCACCGCCCGCCTGAACCCGAAGTACCTCTTCGACACGTTCGTCATCGGCGCCTCCAACCGCTTCGCGCACGCGGCCGCGGTCGCCGTCGCGGAGGCCCCGGCCAAGGCCTACAACCCCCTGTTCATCTACGGGGAGTCCGGACTCGGCAAGACGCACCTGCTGCACGCCATCGGGCACTACGCGCGCAGCCTGTACCCGGGCACGCGGGTGCGGTACGTGAGCTCGGAGGAGTTCACGAACGAGTTCATCAACTCCATCCGGGACGGCAAGGGCGACAGCTTCCGCAAGCGGTACCGCGAGATGGACATCCTGCTCGTCGACGACATCCAGTTCCTCGCGGACAAGGAGTCGACGCAGGAGGAGTTCTTCCACACCTTCAACACGCTCCACAACGCCAACAAGCAGATCGTGCTCTCCAGCGACCGGCCGCCCAAGCAGCTGGTGACGCTGGAGGACCGGCTGCGGAACCGCTTCGAGTGGGGACTGATCACGGACGTCCAGCCACCCGAGCTGGAGACGCGGATCGCGATCCTGCGCAAGAAGGCGGTGCAGGAGCAGCTGAACGCGCCGCCGGAGGTCCTGGAGTTCATCGCGTCCCGGATCTCTCGGAACATCCGTGAGCTGGAGGGCGCGCTGATCCGGGTCACGGCGTTCGCCTCGCTCAACCGGCAGCCCGTGGACCTGGGGCTGACGGAGATCGTCCTGAAGGACCTCATCCCCGGCGGCGACGACTCGGCGCCCGAGATCACCTCCACGGCGATCATGGGCGCGACGGCGGACTACTTCGGGCTGACCGTCGAGGACCTCTGCGGGACGTCCCGCGGCCGCGCCCTCGTCACCGCCCGGCAGATCGCCATGTACCTGTGCCGTGAGCTGACGGATCTGTCGCTGCCGAAGATCGGCGCGCTGTTCGGCGGCCGCGACCACACGACGGTGATGCACGCGGACCGCAAGATCCGCAATCTGATGGCCGAGCGCCGCTCCATCTACAACCAGGTCACGGAGCTCACCAACCGCATCAAGAACGGCTGAGCGCCGCTCCCCAGACCGCTGAGGGCGCCCCCGGAGTCTGCCGGGGGCGCCCTCGCGCGTGTTCGCGGGCGTCCGTGCCGGCCCTCGTCCCCACCCCGCTGTTCGAATAGTCGCCGGGTTACGGCCTCCCTCCACAGATTCGGGGACTTTCTGCCGTCCACATGCTGGGGACCGGGAAGTTGTCCAGACCGTGTCCACAGGGGACGCTGTCGAAGGACCATCAGACCAGCTCAGCTGCTTGTGGATTGGTGGACGAACGATCTCCACAGACTGTGGACGAAGCGGTGATCCACAGGCTGTGCACGAAGTTGTCCACGGGCTGCCCACAGGCTGGGGGCGGTTGTCCCCAGCGATCGGCGTCTTCTCCACATGCCTGTCCACTGTTCGGCAACCCGACGCGCCTCCTCACCGGGTCGAGTGAAAGGCGTCACATGAAGGTGCCGGGTTGGGCTGTGGGAAAGGTGGGTAAACCTGGGGACGGCACTGGGGAGAACTCGCCTCCCCCTGTGCACGGGGTGTGCAGAACTTTCCGTTCTCCACAGAAGCGCCGGGTTGTCCACCGCCGTCACCCACAGGCCCCGTGGACAAAATTTCCGCTCTGAGCTGGGCAAACGTGGTTATCCACGGTATCCACAGGCCCTACTACTACTCCCGACTAGAGAGAGAGCGGAATCCGTTTCGAAGCGGGCCCTGTGCACAACTCGCTCTTCGGTGCCCGACCGCCCCTCGTCACGACTTGACCCCGAGAGGCACCTACTGTCAGTGCCGTGCGTCAGACTGGTCCCCGGTGTCCTCCCCGTCTCAGGGACCGTCGACACCGAGACAGACGACGAGGGCCAGGCAGAGCGAGAAGCGCCGGCAACAGCAGGAGGCGGCAACAGTGAAGATCCGGGTGGAACGCGACGTACTCGCGGAGGCAGTGGCCTGGGCGGCACGCAGCCTCCCGGCCCGTCCGCCGGCGCCTGTCCTCGCCGGCCTGCTCCTGAAGGCCGAGGACGGCCAGCTGAGCCTGTCCGGCTTCGACTACGAGGTCTCCGCCCGGGTGGGCGTCGAGGCCGAGGTCGAGGAGGAGGGCACGGTCCTGGTCTCCGGCCGCCTGCTCGCGGACATCTGCCGCGCGCTCCCCAACCGGCCGGTGGAGATCTCCACAGACGGTGTACGGGCGACGGTGGTCTGCGGCTCCTCGCGGTTCACCCTCCACACCCTGCCTGTGGAGGAGTACCCGGCCCTGCCCCAGATGCCGAACGCGACGGGCACGGTCCCGGGCGAGGTCTTCGCCTCCGCGGCCGCCCAGGTCGCCATCGCGGCCGGCCGTGACGACACGCTGCCGGTCCTCACCGGCGTCCGCATCGAGATCGAGGGCGACACGGTCACGCTGGCCTCCACCGACCGCTACCGCTTCGCGGTCCGCGAGTTCCTGTGGAAGCCGGAGAACCCGGACGCCTCCGCGGTCGCCCTGGTGCCCGCCAAGACGCTCCTGGACACCGCCAAGGCCCTGACCAGCGGCGACCAGGTGACCCTGGCGCTGTCCGGCTCGGGTTCGGGCGAGGGCCTGATCGGCTTCGAGGGTGCCGGCCGCCGCACCACGACCCGCCTGCTGGAGGGCGACCTCCCGAAGTACCGCACGCTGTTCCCGACGGAGTTCAACAGCATCGCCGTGATCGAGACCGCCCCCTTCGTGGAGGCCGTCAAGCGTGTGGCCCTGGTCGCCGAGCGCAACACCCCGGTGCGGCTCAGCTTCGAGCAGGGCGTGCTCATCCTGGAGGCCGGCTCCAGCGACGACGCACAGGCTGTGGAAAGGGTCGACGCCCAGCTGGAGGGCGACGACATCTCGATCGCCTTCAACCCGACCTTCCTGCTGGACGGCCTGAGCGCCATCGACTCCCCGGTCGCTCAGCTGTCCTTCACGACCTCCACCAAGCCCGCGCTGCTCAGCGGCAAGCCGGCGGTGGACGCCGAGGCGGACGAGGCCTACAAGTACCTGATCATGCCGGTGCGCCTCAGCGGCTGAGCGCCGCCGGCTGTCCACAGGCTGGGGGAAAACCCGCAGGTGAGGGCATACGAGTGAGCGCGTATGCCCACAGATGTGCGCGAGCGTCCGGGATTAGGCTCGGACGCGGCACACCAGTGCCGCAGCGCCACGTCGGACACCTGCAAACCTAAGGAAAACAACTGATGGAGCTCGGTCTCGTCGGCCTCGGCAAGATGGGCGGCAACATGCGCGAGCGGATCCGCCGCGCCGGCCACACCGTCTACGGATACGACCGCAACCCGGACCTCGCCGATGTCCACAGCCTGGAAGAGCTTGTGGGCAAGCTCAGCGGACCGCGCGTGGTCTGGGTGATGGTCCCGGCGGGCGAGGCCACCCAGTCCACCATCGACCGGCTCGGCGAGCTGCTCGAGCCGGGCGACGTCGTCGTCGACGGCGGCAACTCCCGCTGGACGGACGACGAGAAGCACGCCGAGGAGCTGGCGGCCAAGGGCATCGGCTTCGTCGACTGCGGTGTCTCCGGCGGCGTCTGGGGCCTGGAGAACGGCTACGCGCTGATGTACGGCGGCGACCCGGAGAACGTCGCGAAGGTGCAGCCGGTCTTCGACGCCCTGAAGCCGGAGGGCGACTTCGGTTCGGTGCACGCCGGCAAGGTCGGCGCGGGCCACTTCGCCAAGATGGTCCACAACGGCATCGAGTACGCGATGATGCAGGCTTATGCCGAGGGCTGGGAGCTGCTGGAGAAGGTCGACTCCGTGACCGACGTCCGGGAGGTCTTCCGCTCCTGGCAGGAGGGCACGGTCATCCGCTCCTGGCTGCTCGACCTCGCGGTGAACGCGCTCGACGAGGACGAGCACCTGGACAGGCTCCGGGGTTATGCACAGGACTCCGGTGAGGGACGCTGGACTGTGGAGGCCGCGATCGACAACGCGGTGCCGCTGCCGGCGATCACCGCGTCGCTGTTCGCGCGGTTCGCCTCCCGCCAGGAGGACTCGCCCCAGATGAAGATGATCGCGGCGCTGCGCAACCAGTTCGGCGGCCACGCGGTCGAGAAGAAGTAACCGAGCACCGAGGGGAGGTCGGCGGAACGACCATGCACGTCACGCATCTGTCGCTGGCCGACTTCCGCTCCTATCCCCGGGTCGAGGTCCCGCTCGACCCGGGGGTGACGGCCTTCGTCGGGCCGAACGGGCAGGGCAAGACCAACCTCGTCGAGGCCGTCGGCTATCTCGCCACCCTCGGCAGCCACCGCGTCTCCTCCGACGCCCCCCTGGTCCGCATGGGCGCCGAGCGCGCGATCGTCCGGGCGCAGGTCCGGCAGGGCGAGCGGCAGCAGCTGATCGAGCTGGAGCTCAACCCGGGCCGCGCCAACCGTGCCCGGATCAACAGGTCCACGCAGGTCAGACCACGTGACGTGCTGGGCATCGTACGGACCGTGCTGTTCGCGCCGGAGGACCTCGCCCTGGTCAAGGGCGACCCCGGGGAGCGGCGGCGCTTCCTCGACGAGCTGATCACCGCCCGTTCCCCGCGCATGGCCGGGGTCCGCTCCGACTACGACCGGGTGCTCAAGCAGCGCAACACCCTGCTGAAGTCGGCCGCGCTGGCCCGGCGGCACGGCGGCCGGTCCATGGACATGTCCACCCTGGACGTCTGGGACCAGCACCTCGCGCGCGCGGGCGCCGAGCTGCTCGCCCAGCGGCTCGACCTGATCGCCACGCTCCAGCCGCTGGCCGACAAGGCGTACGAGCAGCTGGCCCCGGGCGGCGGCCCGGTCGCCCTGGAGTACAAGCCGTCCGCGCCGGGCGAGGCGCACACCCGCGAGGACCTGTTCGAGCAGCTGACGGCCGCGCTCGCCGAAGCCCGCAAGCAGGAGATCGAACGGGGCGTCACGCTGGTCGGACCGCACCGGGACGACCTGCTGCTCAAGCTCGGCCAGCTGCCCGCCAAGGGCTACGCCTCGCACGGCGAGTCCTGGTCGTACGCGCTGGCCCTGCGCCTGGCCTCGTACGACCTGCTGCGGGCCGAGGGCAACGAGCCGGTGCTGGTGCTCGACGACGTCTTCGCCGAGCTGGACACCCGCCGGCGCGAGCGGCTCGCCGAACTGGTCGCGCCCGGTGAGCAGGTGCTGGTCACCGCGGCGGTGGACGACGACGTCCCGCACGTGCTGTCCGGGGTGCGGTTCGCCGTGTCCGAGGGGACGGTGGAGCGCGTATGAGCACGCGGGAGCCGAAGAAGGAGCCCGAGCCCTCCGGCGTCGACCTCGCACGCGTGGCGTTGCGCGCGGCGAAGGAGGCCGCCCGCGCGCGGGGGGACGCGGCGCAGCAGAAGAAGCAGGCGCGCCGGGGTGGCGGGCTGCGCTCCGGCGCGCGTGCCGACGGTCGCGATCCCATGGCGCTCGGTTCCGCGATCAACCGGCTGATCACCGAGCGCGGCTGGGAGGCACCGGCCGCCGTGGGCGGGGTGATGGGCCGCTGGCCGCAGATCGTCGGAGAGCAGCTCGCCGGCCACTGCACCCCGCAGCGGTACGACGAGGACGAGCGTGTCCTGATCGTGCAGTGCGAGTCCCCGGTCTGGGCCACCGAGGTGCGCCGCCTCGCGCCCGTACTCGTCGCGCGGCTCAACGAGGACCTGGGCCACGGCACCGTGCGGCACATCAAGGTCGTCGGCCCCAGCGCTCCCGCACGCCGTTACGGCCCTCTGCGCGCCCCCGGCAGCACGGGTTCCGGCGCTACCTACAGGTGACTTACGTCACGTCTGACCGGCCTCGATCGGTGGGGCCCGCCCTCCCGTCGCGGCACCGCACACGGTTGCGAATCGGGACCTGACTCCGAAGTAGCCAAGGGTTGACGGCCGAAAGCGCTGAGTGGCTCCGTGAGCCTCTTGGAGCCCCCATCCGCATATCGGGAGTCGGACGAGACCCGGCTAGGGCGCCACATGCGGACTCAGGTACCGGCAAACCCCCATCAGTGTCAGTGCTACCGGTAGACTGGAAGCAATCCCGCCCCCATCGTGGGGACCGTCCGGGAAAAGCTGAGCAACGCTGATCAAGGCTTACCAACGCAACATGCCGCAGCCGCTCCGGCAACCCGCCGACGAGCCCGGCTCGTGCTGTGCCAGAAAGGGCGCTTCGTGGCCGATTCCGGCAACCCCAACGAGAACATCCCGTCCACCGAGGCCCCGGCCGGAGTCGCCGAGGCCTCCGTAACGGCGTCGTACGACGCCAGTGCCATCACCGTCCTCGAGGGTCTGGACGCGGTCCGCAAGCGACCCGGCATGTACATCGGCTCGACCGGTGAACGAGGACTGCACCACCTCGTGTACGAGGTCGTCGACAACTCGGTCGACGAGGCGCTGGCCGGCCACGCGGACACGATCGACGTGACGATCCTCGCCGACGGCGGTGTGCGGGTCGTCGACAACGGCCGTGGCATCCCGGTGGGCATCGTCCCCTCCGAGGGGAAGCCGGCCGTCGAGGTCGTGCTGACCGTGCTGCACGCGGGCGGAAAGTTCGGCGGCGGGGGCTACGCGGTCTCCGGTGGTCTGCACGGCGTGGGTGTCTCCGTCGTGAACGCGCTGTCCTCCAAGGTCGCCGTCGAGGTCAAGACCGACGGCCACCGCTGGACGCAGGACTACAAGATGGGCGTCCCCACGGCGCCGCTCGCCCAGCACGAAGCCACCGAGGAGACGGGCACCTCGGTCACCTTCTGGGCCGACCCGGACATCTTCGAGACCACCGAGTACTCCTTCGAGACGCTCTCGCGGCGCTTCCAGGAGATGGCGTTCCTCAACAAGGGCCTCACGATCAGGCTCACCGACGAGCGCGAGTCCGCGAAGGCCACCTCCGGTGCCGACGAGGCGGGCGCGGACGAGACCGCCGAGGTCAAGACGGTCACGTACCACTACGAGGGCGGCATCGTCGACTTCGTGAAGTACCTCAACTCCCGCAAGGGCGAGGCGGTCCACCCCACCGTCATCGACCTGGAGGCCGAGGACAGGGAACGGCAGCTGTCCCTCGAGGTCGCCATGCAGTGGAACGGCGGCTACACGGAGGGCGTGTACTCGTTCGCCAACATCATCCACACCCACGAGGGCGGTACGCACGAAGAGGGCTTCCGGGCCGCGCTGACCTCGCTGATCAACAAGTACGCGCGCGACAAGAAGCTGCTCCGGGAGAAGGACGACAACCTCACCGGTGACGACATCCGCGAGGGCCTGACCGCGATCATCTCGGTCAAGCTGAGCGAGCCCCAGTTCGAGGGCCAGACGAAGACCAAGCTGGGCAACACCGAGGCCAAGACCTTCGTGCAGAAGGTCGTCTACGAGCACCTCGCGGACTGGCTGGACCGCAACCCCAACGAGGCGGCGGACATCATCCGCAAGGGCATCGCTGCGGCCACCGCGCGCGTGGCGGCCCGCAAGGCCCGCGACCTGACGCGCCGCAAGGGCCTGCTGGAGTCGGCTTCCCTGCCGGGCAAGCTCTCCGACTGCCAGTCGAACGACCCCGAGAAGTGCGAGATCTTCATCGTCGAGGGTGACTCCGCCGGCGGCTCGGCCAAGTCCGGCCGCAACCCGCAGTACCAGGCGATCCTCCCGATCCGCGGCAAGATCCTCAACGTCGAGAAGGCGCGCATCGACCGCATCCTGCAGAACCAGGAGATCCAGGCGATGATCTCCGCGTTCGGCACGGGCGTGCACGAGGACTTCGACATCGAGAAGCTCCGCTATCACAAGATCATCCTGATGGCGGACGCCGACGTCGACGGCCAGCACATCAACACGCTGCTGCTGACCTTCCTGTTCCGCTTCATGCGGCCCCTGGTCGAGGCCGGGCACGTGTACCTCTCGCGTCCCCCGCTGTACAAGATCAAGTGGGGCAAGGACGACTTCGAGTACGCGTACTCCGACCGTGAGCGCGACGCCCTGATCGAGATGGGCCGCAACGCCGGCAAGCGGATCCGCGAGGACTCCGTCCAGCGCTTCAAGGGCCTCGGCGAGATGAACGCCGAGGAGCTGCGCATCACGACCATGGACCAGGAGCACCGCGTCCTCGGCCAGGTCACGCTCGACGACGCCGCCCAGGCCGACGACCTGTTCTCGGTCCTCATGGGCGAGGACGTCGAGGCCCGCCGCGCGTTCATCCAGCGCAACGCCAAGGACGTCCGCTTCCTCGACATCTGAGTCGGTCTCAGCTGACCGCACCAGGAAGGATCTTCACCAGCAATGACCGACGAGAACACTCCCGTGACGACGCCCGAGGGTGACGCCCTGGCCATGCGCGTCGAGCCCGTCGGGCTCGAGACGGAGATGCAGCGCTCGTACCTCGACTACGCGATGTCCGTCATCGTCTCGCGTGCGCTGCCGGACGTCCGCGACGGCCTCAAGCCCGTCCACCGCCGCGTGCTGTACGCCATGTACGACGGCGGCTATCGCCCCGAGCGCGGCTTCTACAAGTGCGCCCGCGTCGTCGGCGACGTCATGGGCAACTACCACCCGCACGGCGACTCCTCCATCTACGACGCCCTCGTGCGCCTCGCCCAGCCCTGGTCGATGCGCATGCCGCTGGTCGACTCCAACGGCAACTTCGGCTCCCCGGGCAATGACCCGGCCGCGGCCATGCGGTACACCGAGTGCAAGATGGCGCCGCTGTCGATGGAGATGGTCCGCGACATCGACGAGGAGACCGTCGACTTCACGGACAACTACGACGGCCGCTCCCAGGAGCCGACCGTCCTGCCGGCCCGCTTCCCGAATCTGCTGATCAACGGCTCGGCCGGCATCGCGGTCGGCATGGCGACCAACATCCCGCCGCACAACCTGCGCGAGGTCGCCGCCGGTGCCCAGTGGTACCTGGAGAACCCCGAGGCCTCGCACGAGGAGCTGCTGGACGCGCTGATCGAGCGCATCAAGGGCCCGGACTTCCCGACCGGCGCGCTCGTCGTGGGCCGCCGGGGCATCGAGGAGGCGTACCGCACCGGCCGCGGCTCGATCACCATGCGCGCGGTCGTCGAGGTCGAGGAGATCCAGAACCGCCAGTGCCTGGTGGTCACGGAGCTGCCGTACCAGACCAACCCGGACAACCTCGCGCAGAAGATCGCCGACCTGGTGAAGGACGGCAAGATCGGCGGCATCGCCGACGTCCGCGACGAGACGTCCTCGCGCACCGGCCAGCGCCTGGTCATCGTGCTCAAGCGGGACGCGGTCGCCAAGGTCGTGCTGAACAACCTCTACAAGCACACCGACCTGCAGACGAACTTCGGCGCCAACATGCTGGCGCTGGTCGACGGCGTGCCGCGCACGCTCTCGCTGGACGCGTTCATCCGCCACTGGGTGACGCACCAGATCGAGGTCATCGTCCGCCGGACGCGCTTCCGGCTGCGCAAGGCCGAGGAGCGGGCGCACATCCTGCGCGGTCTGCTCAAGGCCCTGGACGCCATCGACGAGGTCATCGCGCTGATCCGGCGCAGTGACACGGTCGAGATCGCCCGCGGCGGCCTGATGAGCCTGCTGGAGATCGACGAGATCCAGGCCAACGCCATCCTCGAGATGCAGCTGCGCCGGCTGGCCGCCCTGGAGCGCCAGAAGATCGTCCAGGAGCACGACGAGCTCCAGGCGAAGATCAACGAGTACAACGAGATCCTGGCCTCCCCGGTCCGCCAGCGCGGCATCGTCAGCGCGGAGCTGGCCGCGATCGTCGAGAAGTACGGCGACGACCGCAAGACGACGCTGATCCCCTACGAGGGCGACATGTCCATCGAGGACCTGATCGCCGAGGAGGACATCGTCGTCACGGTCACCCGGGGCGGCTACATCAAGCGCACCAAGACCGACGACTACCGCGCCCAGAAGCGCGGCGGCAAGGGCGTGCGCGGCGCGAAGCTCAAGGAAGACGACATCGTCGACCACTTCTTCGTGTCCACCACGCACCACTGGCTGCTGTTCTTC
The DNA here is from genome assembly GCF_043079125.1 of Streptomyces sp. NPDC015242. Lineage (NCBI taxonomy): Bacteria > Bacillati > Actinomycetota > Actinomycetes > Kitasatosporales > Streptomycetaceae > Streptomyces > Streptomyces sp. NPDC015242. Next base: position 260,876 of record NZ_JBIBUF010000004.1, read on the forward strand.
ACGAACAAGGGCCGGGTCTACCGCGTCAAGGGCTATGAGCTGCCCGACGCCGGCCGGGACGCGCGCGGCCAGCACGTCGCGAACCTGCTCGCCTTCCAGCCGGACGAGGCGATCGCGGAGATCCTGGCGATCCGCGACTACGAGGCCGTCCCGTACCTGGTGCTCGCCACCAAGGCCGGACTTGTGAAGAAGACGCCTCTGAAGGATTACGATTCGCCCCGTTCCGGCGGTGTGATCGCGATCAACCTCCGGTCGATGGAGGACGGTTCGGACGACGAACTGATCGGTGCCGAACTCGTCTCGGCCGACGACGATCTGCTTCTGATCAGCAAGAAGGCGCAGTCGATCAGGTTCACCGCATCGGACGACACCCTGCGTCCCATGGGCCGTGCCACCTCGGGTGTCAAGGGCATGAGCTTCCGCGAAGGGGACGAGCTCCTCTCGATGAATGTTGTTCGACCCGGTACGTTCGTGTTCACTGCCACAGACGGCGGGTACGCGAAGCGGACCAACGTCGACGAGTACCGCGTCCAGGGTCGCGGCGGCCTCGGCATCAAGGCCGCCAAGATCGTCGAGGACCGCGGTTCCCTCGTCGGCGCGCTGGTGGTCGAGGAGACCGACGAGATCCTCGCCATCACGCTGTCGGGCGGTGTGATTCGTACGCGAGTCAACGAGATCAGGGAAACCGGCCGTGACACCATGGGCGTCCAACTGATCAATCTGGGCAAGCGCGATGCCGTCGTGGGCATCGCTCGCAACGCCGAGGCGGGACGCGAGGCGGAGGAGGTCGACGGCGACGTGGTCGTCGACGAGACCGCCGAGGGTGCCGCGACCACCGGCACGGACGAGGGTGAGGCGCCCTCGGCCGAGTAGCACGAGGAGTGAGTCAGCGTGAGCGGAGCCACGGGCGCCGGACCGACCGGTACCTCCAAGGGTACGGAGACGGACGGCGGCGGCCGTGGCTCCGCCGCGCGTGCGGCGGATCCGCACACGACCAACCTGAAGGCGGTCAAGTCCCCGACCAAGGGCTCGTCCTCGCCTGACACGCATGGATCACAGGGGGGAACTGTGACGGACACCCGAGGTCCGCAGACCCAGCAGAAGCCTGGGGCGGGCCCGGCCGCCACCGGCGCGGCGCCGCAGCCGGCCGCCCAGGACCAGGGCACCGCCGGACCGACGGCCTCGCCGCTGCCCGGGGAACGGCAGACGCGGCAGCCCGCCGGGCCGTACCACCCGCCGCAGGCGTACCCGGCGCAGCAGGGGGCCGCGCCCGGCGACGGCGCGGGGGCCGGTGCCGCGGTGCGGCGCCCGCGCACCGGGGCACGCACCACGCCGCGGGTCCGCAAGGCCCGCCTGCGGGTGGCGAAGGCCGACCCGTGGTCGGTGATGAAGGTCAGCTTCCTGCTCTCCATCGCGCTCGGCATCTGCACGATCGTCGCGGCCGCCGTGCTGTGGATGGTCATGGACGCGATGGGTGTGTTCTCGACGGTCGGCGGCACGATCTCCGAGGCCACCGGCTCCAACGAGTCCAACGGCTTCGACCTGCAGGCCTTCCTGTCGCTGCCCAACGTCCTGCTGTTCACGTCGGTCATCGCGGTCATCGACGTCGTCCTGGCGACGGCCCTCGCGACCCTCGGCGCGTTCATCTACAACCTCTCCGCGGGCTTCGTGGGCGGTGTGGAGCTGACGCTCGCCGAGGACGAGTGACGTCACCCCGACGTGCTGCGGGTGTCCCGCCGACGGTGCTCCGGTAACCGATTTTGGGACTGCCCATGTCGTGCGCTAATCTTCAGGAGTCAGCGCGCGGGACACACACCGCAGAGCGCGGCGGGGCTATAGCTCAGTTGGTTAGAGCGCATCCCTGATAAGGATGAGGCCACAGGTTCAAATCCTGTTAGCCCCACCAGCGAACAGACCCCCGGTCCGATGGGCCGGGGGTCTTTCCGTGTCCGTGTCTGTGTCCGTTGCCGCAGCCCGTGCCCGTTCCCGTGTCCGGTTCGTATCCCGTGCCGGGGCCAGAGGCCAGGGGCCAGGGGGCGTGTGCGGGTGGTGTGTGCCGGGTGGCGTGGGCTGTACATGCGAAGACCCCGGCCGGGGAGCGGCCGGGGTCTTGCGGGTCTCTGGTGGGTCGTGGGGTACGCAAGATCGCCAGGACGTACCAGGGACCGTGCGTTCAGCGCGTGAGGGGCGTGAGGCGGGAGGCGGCGGGGTCGCCCTCGTCGTCCGTGTCGTCGTCCGGGCAGTCCGGCGTGGTCGTGGCCGTCGAGTCCGTGAGGGAGCGGTGGCGGCAGCGCGGGGACTTGCCGTGGGCCTCGGCGCGGATGCGCTGTTTCATCGTGGGGGGCAGGGCCCTCGCCTGGGCCCAGGGCGCGGCCACCGGTGCCGTCCGCTGCTGCGGGATGCGCTCGCTGTTGCGCTGCTGCTCGGCCTGCGGTACCGCCGCCGCGGCGGTCGTGGTGATGAATCCGAGCGCCGTGCACAGGGCGAGGAAGGCGGTGACGATGGTGGTCCACAGCTTCATGACCTTGTTCCGGGCCATGGCCCCTCACTTTCGGGTTGGGCGATTTGCGTACTTTCCTCATGATGTGTATGAGGGCCGCGAAATGGTGGACCTCCGCCCGTGGCGCGGCGATGTTCAGATGAACACCACCCGGATGGGTGCAAGAGGCCGGAAAACGTGAGGAGAGGGGAGGAGAAGGGGCGAAGTAACCGTCCGTCGGCGTGTGATCACCCTCCGATCGGAGCGGCGTACTCCGCTTCTATCCCGGTGTCCGGGACGGGAGTTGACGGCCGACGCAGGTCACCGATCGGTATCGGTCGGTGTGTATAGTCGGGCGCCAGAGGTCCCCTACGTCAAGGAAAGACGAGGTCGCGCGGTGAAGAAGCTTCTCCTGGTCGCACTGGCCGCCATCGGCGGGCTCCTCGTGTACCGCCAGATCCAGGCGGATCGCGCCGAGCAGGATCTGTGGACGGAGGCGACTGACTCCGTGCCCACGGGTTCGTGAGTCACGACAACCCCTTTCGACACACCCCGGCCGCCTCGCGGTCGGGGTTTTGTGTGCCGAGGGCCGGTCGTGAGCCCGTGTGGCGCGGCAGGATGGGCCACGGTTCACGGTTTTGAGCTCGGGCGACGGTGAGGGGTGGCGCGTGAGGGGACGGTGGTGTACGGCGCGCGAGCGGCGTGCGGGGGCGTGGCGCGGCGGGCCGTCGGCGGCCGTGCGCCTGGGCGCCGTGGCCGTGGTGCTGGGGACGACGACGGCCACCGTGGGACCGGCCCCGGCCGCCGGGGCCGCCGGTGACTCCGCGAGGGCGGCCACGCCGGCCCCGTACGGCTTCGCCGAGGGCGCCCGGACCGTCGACGGGGCGCGCAGCACCGCGGACGCCCCGCGTCTCACGCTCGGCACGTCCTACAGGAGCTCCCTGCCGAGCAGCGGCAAGGTCAGCTACGCCCTTGATCTCGACGCCACGTCCAGCGCGTACGTCTCCGTCACCGCCGTTCCTCCCGCCGGCAGCGGCGTCTCCGTCATCGACGGACTGAAGGTGTCCGTGCAGGACGCCGAGGGCAACTCCTGCTCCTCCGACACCGCCAACTTCGGCGCCGCCCGCAGCCCCCACCCCATCGCCGCCTGGGGTGTGCGCGAGATCTCGCCCGTCAAGTCGCTGTGCCAGAAGGCCGGGACCTACTACGTGTCCGTGGAGCGCTCCGACCCTGAAGGGGAGGGCTCCTCACCGGGCCCCTGGGACCTGGAGCTCCTCACCGTGACCGAACCGCCCGCGGAGACCGGCGCGACCAGCGCTCCCCGGGTGTGGGACTCCGCCACGCCGCAGCCACGCCAGGGCACGCCCGAACGCCGCCGGGGCGGCGCCGGTTTCACCCGGGCGACCCCTCTGGACGAAGGGGTCTGGCGTGACGACATCCGGCCCGGCCAGACGCTCTTCTACGCGGTGCCGGTCGACTGGGGCCGGCAGCTCTCGGTGACGGCCGAGCTGGGCAGCTCCGACTCCGGTGGCACGGGGTACGCCTCCGGCGCCCTCGACCTGGCGCTCTACAACCCCGCGCGCGGCCGCGCCGCCGACGTGAGCGTCGGCTACGACGGCGATCAGAATTCCGGCAGCCTGCCCCCGCTGCCGCCGGTCGACCACGCGAACCGCTACGCCGCCACCGCCCAGGTGGGGGCGATGCGCTTCGCCGGCTCCTACTACCTCGTCGCGCACCTCGCCCGGGACGTCGCCGACAGCTTCGGTGACGGGCCGTTCCCGCTGACCCTGCGCGTCCGGCTGGGCGGCGAGGCGCGCAGCGGCCCCGGGTACACCGGGAAGTCCCGGCCGGAGGGTGTCTTCGACGTCTCCGAGCAGGACCGGGAAGCGGCGGTGGAAGGCGTGCCCGCGTCGGGTGACGACACCCTGATGCGGATGGTCGCGGTGGGCGGCATCGGCACCGGGACCGCGCTGCTGGTGGGGCTCGGAGCGTGGACCCTGACGGCCCGGCGGCGCGGCGCCGCGTGACGGTGGGCGCGCCGCGGCCGGGTACGGCCGTGCCTCAGATGCGGGTCAGCGCCCAGAAGCCGACGGCGTAGCAGGCCAGGGCCAGCAGCAGGAGGGGGACCGCCACCTTGGCCGGGGGGCCGGGGCGGCGCGGCCGGGGCGCCCGGTGCCGGGACGCCGGCTGGCCGCCCGTTGCCGTGAGGGCCTGTGGGGTGCGGGCGGTGTACGAGGCGGTGACCGTGTCCGCGCGGTACGGCTCCGCCGGGGGCAGGTGGGGACTCACGTACGCGGGGGGAAGCGGCTGGGCCGCGGGCCTCGGGTGTGTGAGGTCGTAGGGGGAGAACTGGGGCTCGTGGTGCGGGAGTTGGCTGTGTGGCTGATGGGGCTCGGTGGGGCTGGGGGAGGAGATGAGCGGCGACTGCGGCGGCGGCAGGTGAAAACTGCCCGTGTCCGACATCGAGGGATGCTGAGTGGGGGTAGACGGGGAGCCGGGTGCCTGCCGGGGGTCCGGTCGTACCGGCTGCCTGTCCGCGCCCGGCCGGCCCGTCCCCGTGCCGAGGGCGTCGGCACGCTGCCGGGACCCGGTGGATCCCGTCCCGGTCGCGTCCTGGACCCCCTGCCCGGAACCGGACCGGCCCGCGCCTGAAGGCCCGAGGTGCTGGCCCGCGGGTGCGCCCGCCCCCGAAGGTTCGGTGGTCTGCCCCGCGGGCGCGCCAGTCCCCGAAGGCCCGGTGGTCTGCCCGGCGGGCGCGCCGACCTCCGAATGCCGGACGGCCTGCCCCGCAGGTGCTGCCGTGCCCGCTGCGGAGGGTCCCTCGCCCGCCTCGGACCGTCTCGCGTCCGGCCCCGAGCCCGGCGGTCGTGCGGCCGGTGCCGAGGTCGCCCCGGTCGGTCCCTGCTCCGCACCCGCCCGGCCCTCGTGCGGGGCCAGGCCCCGTGCCCGCTCCAGCGGTCCCTCGGGGGCGAACCCCTTGGGAAGGGGCCCGAGTTGGTCGAAGATCTCGATCAGTTCGTCGTCCGGGCCCGGCTCCGGGAGGAGTTCCGCCGCGGCCGCGAGCGCCTTGCGCGCCCCCGTGGCCGTACGGAACCGCGCTTCCGGGTCGGGCTGCAGCAGCATGGCCACCACCTGCCACAGCGGCTCGGGAATGCCCTGGGGCGCCCCCGGCGTCCCGTGCTCGGCGAAGTACTGGATGAGTGCCTTGCTGTCCGGCTTGGCGCCCTCCAGCAGGTACAGCGCGACCAGTCCGACGGCGAACAGGTCGGCGGGGAAGTCCGGCTCGGCGCCCATCAGCTGCTCCGGCGCGAGGTAGCCGGGTGTCCCCACCACAAGGTTCGTCTCGGTCAGCCGGGGCTCGCCGAGCCGCATCGCGATGCCGAAGTCGGACAGCCGCAGCCGCGGCCGGCCCGTGCCCGTGGCCTCCAGGAGCACGTTGGCGGGCTTCACGTCCCGGTGCACCACGCCCTCCGCGTGCACCGCTGCCAGCCCCGACAGCAACTGGTCGAGCAGGGTGCACACGAACGCCGGCGGCAGCGGGCCGTAGTCCCCGACGAGGTGCACCAGGGAGCCCCCGGCGACCAGGTCCATGGTGAACAGGACCTTGTCGTCGTCGGCGGCCCAGCTGGTGGGGGCGAGGACATGTGGATGGTCGATGCGCAGGGCCTGCTCGCGGACGAAGCGCAGCAGCGAGTGCGCGTCGCTCTGCAGCAGGACCTTGGCGGCCACGTAGCGGCGGCGGCGGTGATCCCAGGCGCGCCAGACCGCTCCGACCCCTCCGCGTCCGATCGGGTCGACCAGTTCGTACCGGCCGGCGAAGACCTCACCCATGGCTGTCCGTCGCTCCTCCCCCTGTGGTCTCCCCCCTTGCTTCCCCCTCGGCGAGCGCCGCGACTCCCCGACGGGCGAAAGACTCCCCCTGCTTCCCCGACTCCCCGGGGCTCTCCCCGCCCCTCGCGTCGGACGGTCCCCCGCGCGGCACACGCCCCCTCGTGTCCGCCCGTACCGTGACGCACCCCCGTCGCTTCACTTCCGAGGCCCGCTGCCGAACCCCCTTCGGCGGCCGGGCTCGGGGATCAGCTCTGGTGGGACTGGTAGTGCGCGACCGCGTCCGAGGTGCGGCCGGCGCCGTAGACCCGGAGGAACTCCGCCAGCTCGGGGTGGGTGGGGGCGAGGGTGTCCGCTGCGTCGATGATGTCGCCCGCCGCGGCGACCGAGCGCAGCAGCGACTGGATCTCGCGGACGACCCGCTTGACCGTGGGCGCCCCCGAACTGCTCGTCGTCTGCGTGGTGTTGCTGAGCACCGAGCCACCCTGCGACTTCTTGATCTCCTCCATGCGCTCGGTGGCCTCGGCCGCGCTCACGCTGCCGTCGGCGACCTGCCCCGCCAGGTCCTGCAGGAGCTGCACCCGCTGCACCACGGCAGGGTTGCCGATCTTCGCGCGCTGACCGCTCATCAGCTGCGACAGCATCGGCGCCGACAGTCCCAGCACCCCCGCGAGACGAGCCTGGTTGAGACCAAGATCGTCGATGAGCTTACGGAAGAGCGCCCCCAGCGGCTCCCCGTACCAGTTCCGCTGCAGTTCCCGCGCTCTTGCGGTGGCTTCCTGCTGTGCGGCGTCCATTGCGTCTCCCCATCGCTTCCCCAAGTACGGCGGTTCGCGGTAGCGAACCACGCCGAGCATCTTACGGAGAGTGGTCGGCGACGGGGACCCCCAATCTTTTTGCGGAACCACGGGGGTGACCCGGTACTCTGGTCTCCGACGCCCGCCGGTACGCGGTTTCTCCGGTCGGACGTCTTCTTGCGGGGCCTTAGCTCAGTTGGTAGAGCGCTGTCTTTGCATGGCAGATGTCAGGGGTTCGACTCCCCTAGGCTCCACCTGAAACGCCCTCCGGTCTGCGGAAACGCGGACACGGAGGGCGTTTTTTCGTGCCCTTTCATCTACCGGGGGCACCGTTTCACGTGAAACAACGCGGCGGGGCGGGAGACCCCGAGGGCATGCCCTCAAGTCTCCCGCCCCGCCGTACTGTCGATCGGCGCCGTTCAGGGACGGTCGTCGCGCTGGGCGGCCTCCTCCTCGGCCTCCTTGACCTGGACCTCGGGGTCCAGAGCCGACTGGCCACTGCCGTCCACGGCGGACAGCCGGCCCGACTCGGGCACCTCGGTCGCGGCGGGCGGCTCGACCAGCCAGTCAGGGTTGGCCTGCTTGTCCCACCACTTCCACGCGGCGAACGCACCGCCCGCCACGGCACCCAGGATCACCAGAGTCTTGACGGCCTTGCCGGCCCGTGCCCGCCGCTGCTGCCGGCGGACCAGCTTCTGGATCTCCTTCGCCGAGACCTGACCGCGCAGTGCGGCCATCGCGGCCGCACTGCGGGCCGCGGCCTCGGTCGTCACGGGCACGGCCGCCGCCACTGCCTGCTCCAGCATCGGCCGGGAGTACTCCGCCGCCTGGCGGGCGGCCTTGCGGGTGCGGACGGCTGCCTCGCGGGCGGCCTGGTCGACGTTCGGCGGCACATGGGAACGGGCCTGTTCCAGATAAGGCTGCACATGGGCGCCGTACTGGACACGTGCCTGCCCGGCGGCCTGCGTCACCTTGGGCGCCAGCCGTACGCGCGCCTCGTGTGCGTAGTGCGCGGCCCTGTCCTTGGCCGTGTCGGCGTAGGGCGCCACCACTTCCGCGGCGTGCAGCACGCTGTCCTTCGCCGAACCAGTCGCGGCGCGCACGCTGTCGATGCGGGTCACGGGTTCCTCCTCCTCGGTGGCGTACGGTATTTCGACTTTCCACCCTTTTACGGATCATGCCTCCCGGTGCACCACCGAGCATGCGTGGGCGGGCATCCGGGTCACGCGAATCGGCATCCGACGCCGATCACGTGCAATAGCGGACGAATAAGAGGCAACAGGAGCTTGTCGTCGACAATGCCACGGATCGCCGCCCCGCGCCCCCGCCCCGGGACGACCCGGCCGGTTTTCTGTGATCGTCCGCCGAGGGTTTCCCCCCGCTGCGCCGAGGTCGGGCGACGCGCGGGCGCGTCCGTGCGAGGATCAGGGAGTCACAGAAAGACAACGGAAGGCAGATCGTGGCTGAGCAGCTCTACGCCACCCTGAAGACCAACCACGGCGACATCGAGGTCCGGCTCCTGCCGAACCACGCCCCCAAGACGGTCAAGAACTTCGTCGAGCTCGCCCAGGGCGAGCGGGAGTGGACGCACCCGGAGACGGGTCAGAAGTCCACGGACAGGCTCTACGACGGCACGGTCTTCCACCGGGTGATCAGCGGCTTCATGATCCAGGGCGGTGACCCGCTGGGCAACGGCACCGGCGGTCCCGGCTACCAGTTCGAGGACGAGTTCCACCCGGACCTCCGCTTCGACAAGCCCTACCTGCTGGCGATGGCCAACGCCGGCCCGGGCACCAACGGCTCGCAGTTCTTCATCACCGTCTCCCCGACGGCGTGGCTGAACCGCAAGCACACCATCTTCGGCGAGGTCACCGACGCGGCCAGCCAGAAGGTGGTGGACACCATCGCCACCACGCAGACGAACCCGCGCACCGACCGCCCGCTCCAGGACGTGGTCATCGAGTCCGTCGTGATCGAGACCCGCTGAGGCCCTCACCGAGGCCTTCGCAGGGAACCAATCGCCCTGCTCGTCCGTAGGGATGAGCAGGGCGGGCTTTTTCACCACGACCGAGGGGAACCCATGGACGAGCAGGCTGCGGGCAGCCCGCAGGACGCCCACAGCGTCCCCATGTGCTACCGCCACCCGGACCGTGAGACCGGCGTCCGCTGCACCCGCTGCGAGCGCCCGATCTGCCCCGAGTGCATGGTCGACGCCTCCGTCGGATTCCAGTGCCCCGAGTGCGTCCGCACCGGCTCCGGCACCGGGCACGCCCCCTCGGCCTCGATGCCCCGCACGCTCGCCGGCGGCAGTGTCGCCGCTGACCCCCGCCTGCTCACCAAGATCCTGATCGGGATCAACCTGGCGGTCTTCGTCGCCGTCCGGGTGCACGAGTCCCTCCTCAGCGACCTGGTCCTGCTCGGCGCCTGGCCGCCTGCTCCCTTCACCCCCACCCAGGGCGTGGCGGGAGGCGAGTGGTACCGCATGGTGACGTCGGTCTTCACGCACCAGGAGATCTGGCACATCGCGTTCAACATGCTCAGTTTGTGGTGGCTCGGCGGCCCCCTCGAAGCGGCCCTGGGACGTGTGCGCTACCTCGCGCTCTACCTCGTCTCGGGCCTCGCGGGCAGCGCGCTCGCCTATCTGCTGACCTCCCCGGCGACGGCCACGCTGGGTGCCTCCGGAGCGATCTTCGGCCTCTTCGGTGCCACGGCCGTGCTGATGCGCCGGCTCAACTACGACATGCGGCCCATCATCGCGCTGCTGGCGATCAACCTGATCTTCACCTTCAGCCCGGGCTTCAACATCTCCTGGCAGGCCCACATCGGCGGACTCGTCGCCGGTGTCGCCGTCGGGTACGCCATGGTCCACGCCCCGCGCGAGCGCCGCGCCCTCGTCCAGTACGGGACCTGCGCACTGGTCCTGGCCGTGGTCGTCGTGTTGACCCTGGTGAGGACGGCCCAGCTCAGCTGAGCGCCTCCGTTGTCCACAGCGGGTGGCGGATCTTGTGCACAGTGTGCGAGAACACATGTGCCCCCTGTCACTAACCTATGTTTCCGCAGGTCAGGCAGGGGGCGAACATGTTTTCGAGTCGCGGTACTTCCGTCATACCGGCGTCAACACCCGACGAGTTATCCACAGATCGTCTTTCTTTTCCCCATGTGGATAACCGCTGTGGATAACTCAGGGAACAGCCCTGGGCAGAGCTGCGTTCACCGTCCGGTGACCGCTACTTCCACTGGGTCGAGACGCCGAATCCGGCGGCGATGAAGCCGAAGCCCACCACGATGTTCCAGTTGCCCAGGGAGTCGATGGGCAGCGAGCCGTCGGTGACGTAGAAGATGACGATCCAGGCCAGGCCGATGAGGAACATGGCCAGCATGACCGGTGCGACCCAGGCGCGGCTGTTCAGCTTGATCGCGGTCGTCTGCTTCGACGGCGGCGGCGTGTAATCGGCCTTCTTGCGGATACGTGACTTCGGCACGAGGGTCTCTCCTGTCGATGCGCTGCGTGGCCGCGCAGGTAACTGGGTCGGTCTCGGGGCAGCGTGAGGGGACTCCGAATGCTCCCCCGGGCGTCCGTTAGCGTAGTGCTTCCGCCGCGCCGAAGGAGATAAGGGTACGTTGAGCAATTCTGCCGACTTCCCCGGGACGGGATCCAGCCCTGAGCGCGCGCGCCGTTTCCGGCCCGTGCGGATCCTCACGGCGGCCGTCTTCGCCCTCGCCGGGCTGATCTTCTTCACCAGCTTCAACACCGCCAAGGGCACCAACATCCGCTCGGACACCTCGCTGCTGAAGCTGTCCGACCTCATCCAGGAGCGCAGCCGGGAGAACGGCCGGCTGGACGAGACGAACGGGGCCCTGCGCCAGGACATAGAGGCCCTCGCCGAGCGGGACGACGGTTCCACCCGGGCCGAGGACGAGAAGCTCGCCGCCTTGGAGAAGCGCGCCGGCACGCAGAAGCTCACGGGCGACTCCCTCACGGTCACCCTCAACGACGCCCCGCCGGACGCCACCGCCAAGCTGCCCGGCTACCCCGAGCCGCAGCCCGACTACCTGGTCATCCACCAGCAGGACCTCCAGGCGGTGGTCAACGCGCTGTGGCAGGGCGGTGCCAAGGGCATCAAGGTCATGGACCAGCGGCTGATCTCCACGAGCGCGGTGCGCTGCGTGGGCAACACCCTGATCCTCCAGGGCCGCGTCTACTCGCCTCCGTACAAGATCACCGCGGTCGGCGACCCCGGGAAGCTGAAGCAGGCCCTCGCGGCGTCCCCGGCGATCCAGAACTACATGGTCTACGTCAACGTCTACGGGCTCGGATGGAAAGTCGAGGAGAACGGCCCGGTGACTCTGCCCGGCTACTCGGGCACAGTGGACCTGCACTACGCGAAGCCCGTGGAGTAGCAGCCCAGGCCGGGGGAGCCGCCGGTGCGCGTGATCGTCAGGACCCTCAGCGAACTCTGTGTCACCGCCGGCGGCCTGATCGTGCTGTTCGTCGTCTACGCGCTGTTCTGGACCGGCGTGCAGGCCGACGGCGTCATGGACGAGCAGATCGGCCTGCTGCGCGAGGAGTGGGCGCGGTCCCGCCCGTCGAGCGGCGCCCCACCGGCGGCTGCTGAGCAGCCGAAGCCCTACGCGAAGGGCAGGCCTTTCGCGATCATGTACATCCCGCGGCTCGGTTTCACGTGGAACAAGCCCGTGCTGGAGGGCACCGCCGCCTCCACCCTGGAGAAGGGGCTCGGCCACTACGCGGAGACGGCCCGGCTGGGGCAGCGGGGGAACTTCGCCGTCGCCGGCCACCGCCGCACCCACGGCGACCCCTTCAAGGACTTCCCCCGGCTGCGGCGCGGGGACGCGGTGGTGCTGACCGACGGCGCGACCTGGTTCACGTACCGGATCGACGAGGGCCCGTACAAAACAGTGCCCTCGGACATCGAGGTGATCGGCCCTGTCCCCCGTACTTCCGGGTACACGCGTCCGGGCCGCTATCTGACGCTGACCACGTGCGAACCCGAGTGGGGGCACAGTCACCGGCTGATCGTCTGGGCGCACCTGGACTCCACCCAGCCTGTGGAGGCCGGGAAACCTGAGGCGCTGCGCCGTTAGTCTGGTGACGGTACGGCGTGGGTCCGGTGCCGTGGTACGACGGAAGGGACGGCATGTACGGCTGGATCTGGCGGCATCTGCCGGGGAACGCGTGGGTGAAGGCAGTGATCTCGCTCGTCCTGGTCGTGGCCGTGGTCTACGTCCTCTTCCAGTACGTCTTCCCGTGGGCGGAACCGCTGCTGCCCTTCAACGATGTGACGGTGGACAACCAGTGAGCGCGCGCATTCTCGTCGTCGACAACTACGACAGCTTCGTCTTCAACCTGGTCCAGTACCTGTACCAGCTGGGCGCCGAGTGCGAGGTCCTGCGCAACGACGAGGTCTCCACGGCACACGCCCAGGCCGGCTTCGACGGTGTCCTGCTCTCCCCGGGCCCCGGGGCGCCGGAGCAGGCCGGGGTGTGCGTGGACATGGTCCGGCACTGCGCCGCGACCGGTGTGCCCGTCTTCGGCGTGTGCCTGGGCATGCAGTCCATGCAGGTGGCGTACGGCGGGGTGGTGGACCGGGCGCCCGAGCTGCTGCACGGCAAGACCTCGCTGGTCGAGCACAACGGCGGGGGCGTGTTCGCCGGCCTGCCGTCGCCCTTCACGGCGACCCGCTACCACTCCCTGGCCGCCGAGCCGGCGACCGTCCCGGCCGAGCTGGAGGTCACGGCCCGCACGCACGACGGCATCGTCATGGGCCTCAGGCACCGGGAACTCCCGGTCGAGGGCGTGCAGTTCCATCCCGAGTCGGTGCTGACCGAGCACGGGCACCGGATGCTCGCCAACTGGCTGGCGGAGTGCGGCGACCAGGGTGCGGTGGCGAGGTCGGCCGGGCTCGCCCCGGTGGTGGGCAGGGCCACGGCGTGACCGCGCTGCGCCCCGAGCGCGAGTCCGACACCTCGTACGGGCAGCAGTCGTACGGGGTGCCGGGCGCGTCGGAGGACTGGTCGGGCGGGGCGTACGGCGCGGCCCCGCCGCCGGGGCGGCAGCCGCAGACCCAGCCGTTCGCGCCGGAGGCGCAGCCCTATGGGATGCAGCAGCCCCAGCCCTATGCGCCGGAGCCGCAGCCGTTCGGGCCGGGGGCGGGTCCCGAGGCGTACGGGCAGACGTACGGAGCCGGTGGCGGTGAGTCCTTCCTGCCGCCCGCCGACGAGGAGACGGTCGCGCTGCGGATACCGGATCCCCCGCCCTCGGACGGGGATCCGATACCAGGCTCCACGGCCTCTCCGGGCGCCCGGAGAGGCCGCCCCGCCCCCGGTGGCCGCGCGGCCCGCAGAAAGGCCGCCAAGGGCCGCCACGGGCGTCACGGCGGCGCCGCGGAGGTCCCGGCGACGTCCACGGCCGGCGAGGAGCGTGCCAAGGAGCCGCTGTCGCGGGTCGAGGCGCGGCGTCAGGCGCGGGCGCGCAAGCCGGGCGTGGCGGTCGTGGCGAGCCGGGCGATCGGCGAGGTGTTCATCACCACCGGCGTGCTGATGCTGCTGTTCGTCACCTACCAGCTGTGGTGGACCAACGTCCGGGCGCACGCGCAGGCCGGCAAGGAGGCCAGCAGCCTCCAGAACGACTGGGCGAGCGGCAAGCGCAATCCGGGCGTCTTCGAGCCGGGGCAGGGCTTCGCCATCCTGCACATCCCGAAGCTGGACGTGGTCGTGCCGATCGCGGAGGGCACCAGCAGCAAGGGCGTGCTCGACCGGGGCATGGTCGGGCACTACGCCGAGGGCGCGCTGAAGACCGCGATGCCCGGTGACAAGACGGGGAACTTCGGGCTCGCGGGACACCGCAACACCCACGGAGAACCGTTCCGCTACATCAACAGGCTCGCTCCGGGCGATCCGATCGTCGTGGAGACGCAGGACGAGTACTACGTCTACAAGATGGCCTCGATCCTGCCGGTGACGTCGCCGAGCAACACGAGCGTCCTGAACCCCGTCCCCGCGGGGTCGGGGTTCACCAAGCCCGGCCGCTACATCACGCTGACCACGTGCACGCCGGAGTTCACCAGCAAGTACCGGATGATCGTCTGGGGCAAGATGGTCGAGGAACGGCCGCGCAGCAAGGGCAAGCCGGATGCGCTCGTCAGTTAAGGGCAGATGACCAGTGGCAGCGACCACCGACACCGAGCACGAAGAGCACACCGGCACGGCCCCCCGGCCGTCCGCGGCACGCCGCCGCCCCGGCCCGATCGCGAGGGCGGTCAGCTTCTTCGGGGAACTCCTCATCACCGCGGGCCTGGTGCTGGGCCTGTTCGTCGTCTACTCGCTGTGGTGGACGAACGTCGTCGCCGACCGCGCGGCCGGCAAGCAGGCGGACAGGGTCCGGGACGACTGGGCGCACGGCCGGGGCGGGCCGGGCGCGCTGGACACCAAGAACGGCATCGGCTTCCTGCACGTGCCGGCGATGAGCGACGACGAGGTCCTGGTCGAGAAGGGCACCTCGAACAAGATCCTCAACGACGGTGTCGCCGGGTACTACACGGAGCCGGTCAAGTCGGCCCTGCCGATGTCGGGCAAGCCCGGGAACTTCTCCCTGGCCGCCCACCGTGACGGTCACGGCGCCAAGTTCCACAACATCGACAAGATCGAGAAGGGCGACCCGATCGTCTTCGAGACGAAGGACAAGTGGTACGTCTACAAGACGTACGCCATCCTTCCCGAGACGTCGAAGTTCAACGTCAAGGTGCTCGCGAAGGTGCCGAAGGAGTCCGGGAAGAAGAAGCCGGGCCACTACATCACGCTGACGACGTGCACGCCGTTGTACACGAGCACCTACCGGTACGTCGTGTGGGGCGAGCTGGAGCGGGTCGAGAAGGTGGACGAGGATCGGACGCCGCCGGAGGAGCTGCGCTGAGGCGGTCCCCTTCGGGCAGGACGCGGCACTGCACGGCAAGACAGGAAGAACCCCGGCACCCTCAGGGTGCCGGGGTTCTTCCTGTCCGCGGAGCGGGTGTCAGTCGCCGCCGTCGAGGCCGCCGAAGATGCCGCCGTTGTCGCCGCCACCCTGGTTGTTGCCGCCGTTGTTGCCGCCGAAGCCGACGGTCTGGAGCGTCACCGTGGTGCCCGCCGGGTTGTCGACCTCCTGGTTGCCCTGGGGGTCCTGGCCGGTGACGAGGGCGTTGTCGCTCTGGTCGCTGCCGCCTGCGAACTGGATGTTCGTGAAGCCCGCCTGCGCGAGGATCTGCTTGGCCTGAGCCACCGTCCGGCCGACGACCTGCGGAACGCGCGTCTTCTGCTGTTCCTGCTTCTTCTTGCCGATCTGCAGGGTGACCGACGAGTTCTTGTCGACGGACGTGCCGGCCTGCGGCGTGGTCGCGATGACCTTGCCGACCTGGTTGTCGTCATCGGTCTCGACCTCGGTGCAGTTGCCGACCAGGTCGCTGGCCTGCATCTGCTGCTTGGCCGCTTCACAGCTCTGGCCGAGGACGTCCGGGACGGTGGACTTCGCCTCCGCCTTGGCGATGACGAGGGTGATGGTGGAGCCCTTCTCCACCTCGGCGCCCAGTTCCGGGTCCTGTTCCAGGACGGTGCCGGGGTCTTCCGTGGACACCCTGCTCTTCGTCTTGACCTCGAACTCGTACTTGTCGCCCTCGAGCTTGGCCCGCGCGTCGTCCAGGCTCTGGCCGACGACGCTGGGCACCGCCACCTTCGGCGCCCCGGTCGACACCACCAGCTCGATGGTGTCGCCCTTCTTGACGTCCGTGCCGGCCGTCGGGTTCTGGGAGCAGACGTTGCCCTTGGCCTGGTTCTCGCAGGGCTTCTTCGAGAACGTCAGTTCCAGGTCGGAGTTGGTCGCCAGTTTGCGGGCGGTCTGTTCGGTCTCGCCGACGAAGTTCGGCGCCGGCAGAGTGTCTTCGCCCGCGCCGTCGTTGCCGCTGACCGCCCACCGGCCGATCAGGATCGCGCCGACCAGGACGAGGATGCCCGCCACCACCAGCAGGATCGTGGAGGTGCTGGACTTGCGCTGCTGGCCGCGGCGCCGGTCGGGGCGCTCGTCGTAGCCGTAGCCGCCGTCGTCCGGGTTCATGGGCGGCAGCATCGACGTGGCGCCCGCGCCGGAGTCCGAGCGCAGGGCCGTCGTCGGCTGGTCGTCGGGGTAGCCGCCGTAGCCGACCGCGCCCATCGCGGCCGTCGCCGCGACCGGCTGGCCGTCCAGGCAGGCCTCGATGTCGGCGCGCATCTCGTCGGCCGACTGGTAGCGGTAGTCGGGGTCCTTCACGAGCGCCTTGAGGACGATCGCGTCCATCTCGGGCGTGATCTCGGGGTCGAAGACCGAGGGGGCCTGGGCCTCCTCCCGCACGTGCTGGTACGCCACGGCGACCGGGGAGTCGCCGACGAAGGGCGGGCGGACGGTCAGCAGCTCGTAGAGCAGGCAGCCCGTGGAGTACAGGTCCGAGCGGGCGTCCACCTGCTCGCCCTTGGCCTGCTCCGGGGAGAGGTACTGCGCGGTGCCGATGACGGCCGCGGTCTGCGTCATCGTCATGCCGGAGTCGCCCATGGCCCGGGCGATGCCGAAGTCCATCACCTTGACCTGGCCGTTGCGCGTCAGCATGACGTTCGCGGGCTTGATGTCGCGGTGGACGATGCCGTTGCGGTGGGCGTACTCCAGGCCCTGGAGGATGCCGATCGTCATCTCCATGGCCCGCTCCGGCAGCAGCTTGCGGCCGGAGTGCAGCAGCTCACGGAGCGTCGAGCCGTCGACGTACTCCATGACGATGTACGGGATCGACACGTTGTCGATGTAGTCCTCGCCCGTGTCGTAGACCGCGACGATCGCGGGATGGTTGAGCGAGGCGGCCGACTGGGCCTCCCGGCGGAACCGGGCCTGGAAGGAAGGGTCACGCGCGAGATCCGCGCGCAGCGTCTTCACCGCCACGGTGCGGCCGAGGCGGGTGTCATGCGCGAGGTAGACCTCCGCCATGCCACCACGCCCGAGCACCTGGCCCAGTTCGTACCGGCCGCCGAGGCGACGCGGCTCTTCCATAGCTACCTACCAGCCCTCTCCGTCGGTCCCGACCGGCACGCTTGTACGGTCGGAGGCTGCCGTCCGGGCCTACCGTACCCGGCTCGCTTTGTGTGACCTGGCCAAGCCCGTCAGCCGATACAGGACCGGTATCGCAACGTGCGCCGATGTGAAACAGACGTGAGCGGGGTCACTTCTTGCTGTCGAGGACCGCCTCCATCACGTTCCTCGCGATCGGCGCCGCGAGTCCGCCGCCGGAGATGTCGTCACGGACGGCGTTGTCGTCCTCGATCACGACCGCCACCGCCACGGGGGCGCTGCCGTCCTCGTCCTTGGCGTAGGAGATGAACCACGCGTAGGGGTTCTCGCTGTTGTCGACACCGTGCTGGGCGGTACCGGTCTTGCCGCCCACCGTGACGCCGGGGATCTTGGCGTTGGCGCCCGTGCCCTTGTCGACGACCGTCTCCATCATCGACTGGAGGATCTGGGCGTTCTTCGAGGACATCGGCTGGCTGAGCTCCTCGGGATCCGTCTTCTCGATGACGTCGAGGTTCGGGGCCTGGAGCTCGTCGACCATGTACGGCTTCATCAGCGTGCCGTCGTTGGCGACGGCCGAGGCGACCATGGCCATCTGCAGCGGGGTCGCGGCGGTGTTGAACTGGCCGATGGAGGACAGCGCGGTCTGCGACGGGTTCATGTTGTCGGAGAAGACCGAGGCGCTGGAGCGGACCGGGGTGAACTGCTCCTCGGTGAAGCCGAACTTCTTCGCCATGTCCAGCATCTTGTCGTTGCCGAGGTCGGAGCCGATCTTGCCGAAGACGGTGTTGCAGGAGTACTGCAGCGCCACCCGCAGCGACGCGTTCTTGCAGGGGATGTTGCCCTCGTTGGGCAGCTTGGTGGTGGTGCCCTCCATGACCCACGGGTCGGGCGAGTCCGTCTTCCCGTCCGGGTCCGTGTAGAGGCCGTCCTCCAGCGCGGCGGCCGCGGTGAGGACCTTGAACGTCGAACCCGGCGGGTACGTCTCGCGCAGCGCCCGGTTGAGCATCGGGTCGTCGGGGTTGTTCTTCTTGTCGAGCTTCTTCCAGGCCTCGGCGTCCTTGTCGCTGTTGCCCGCGATCGACGACGGGTCGTACGACGGGAAGGAGGCCAGCGCCAGGATCTTGCCGGTGGACGGCTCCAGCGCCACGACCGCGCCCTTGCCGCCCTGCTTCTTCAGGCCGTTGAACGCGGCCTTCTGCGCGGCGGCGTTGAGCGTGGTGACGACGTTGCCGCCCTCCTTCTTCTTGCCCGTCAGCATGTCGAGCGTGTTGCGGAAGAAGAGCCGGTCGTCGTTGCCGGTGAGGATGCCGTCCTCGAGGGACTCCAGCTGGTTGGCGCCGAAGGCCTGCGAGACGAAGCCGGTGACGGGCGCCCACATGGGCCCGTCCTTGTACGTGCGCTTGAACTTGAAGTCGCCCGAGGTGGTCGTCGTGTGCCCGGTGATGGGGTTGCCGCCGACGATGATGTCGCCACGCGGCGAGGCGTAGCGCTCGATCGAGACGCGGCGGTTCTTGGTGTCGGTCCTCAGCTCGTCGGCCTTGACGTACTGAAGCCAGTTGTCCCGGATGAGCAGGGTCAGGACCAGAAGGCCGCAGAAGATCGCGATCCGGCGCAGGGGCTTGTTCATGACGGGCGGACCACCTGGGTCATCTCGGCGTCGGGGTTGGCGGCGGGAGCGGGCGCCGGACGGCGGGCGGTGTCGCTGATGCGCAGCAGAATGCCGATCAGCGCCCAGTTGGCGATGACGGAAGAACCGCCGTACGCCAGGAACGGCATCGTCATACCGGTGAGCGGGATGAGCCCCATCACACCGCCGGCGACGACGAAGACCTGGAGAGCGAAAGCGCCGGACAGGCCGACGGCGAGCAGCTTGCCGAACGGATCGCGGGCGGCGAGGGCGGTGCGCACGCCGCGCTCCACGATCAGTGCGTACAGCAGCAGGATCGCCATGACACCGGCGAGGCCCAGCTCCTCGCCGAAGGTGGCGAGGATGAAGTCGGAGTTGGCGGCGAAGCCGATGAGGTCGGAGTTGCCCTGCCCGAGACCGGTGCCGAGGGTGCCGCCGGAGCCGAAGGCCCACAGCGCCTGCATCGACTGCTCGGTGTGTCCGATGACGCCCTGCTGGCTGAGTTCGTACTCGCGCATCGGGTCCAGCCAGGCTTGGACGCGCTGCTGCACGTGCGGCTCGAACGAGGCGACGCTCACGGCGCCGACCGCGGACATCAGCAGACCGAAGACGATCCAGCTGGTCCGTTCGGTGGCCACGTACAGCATGATCACGAACATGCCGAAGAACAGCAGCGAGGTACCCAGGTCGGTCTCGAAGACCAGGATCAGGATCGACATGGCCCAGACGACCAGGATCGGGCCCAGGTCACGGCCGCGTGGCAGGTAAAGGCCCATGAAGCGGCGGCTGGCGAGGGCGAGAGCGTCCCGCTTCACCATCAGGTAGCCGGCGAAGAACACCGCGAGGACGATCTTGGCGAACTCGCCCGGCTGGATGGTGCCGAGGCCCGGGATCTTGATCCAGATCCGCGCACCGAAGACGTTCTGTCCGAGGCCCGGAACCAGCGGCAGGATCAGGAGGATCAGCGCGCCGGCCATGGAGATGTAGGTGTAGCGCTGCAGGACGCGGTGGTCCTTGAGGAAGATGATCACCGACACGAAGAAGGCGACACCGAGCGCGGAGTACAGCAGCTGGCGGGGGGCCGCCTCGACGAACGTACTGCTGGCCTGCAGCCGCTTCGACTGGTCCAGGCGCCAGATGACCACCAGGCCCACGCCGTTCAGCAACGTCGCCAGCGGCAGCATCAGCGGGTCCGCGTACGGTGCGAACTTGCGTACGACGAGGTGGCCGACGCCCGCGAGCAGGCCGAGGCCGAGACCGTAGCTCAGCAGGCCCGGCGGCACCGAGTCGTTGATGGCCAGGCCGACGTTGGCGTAGGCGAACACCGGGATGACCACGGCGAACACCAGCAGCGCCAGCTCGGTGTTGCGACGGCTCGGGGCGCCGATCGCGCCGATGGTGGACGTGTGGTGCGTCGGCGAGTTGGTAGTGCTGCTCATCGTGTGACGGGGCCTCTCACGGCTTGCCTACTGCTGCTTACCGCACAGCGAGACGA
The DNA here is from genome assembly GCF_043079125.1 of Streptomyces sp. NPDC015242. Lineage (NCBI taxonomy): Bacteria > Bacillati > Actinomycetota > Actinomycetes > Kitasatosporales > Streptomycetaceae > Streptomyces > Streptomyces sp. NPDC015242. The sequence goes on from NZ_JBIBUF010000004.1 coordinate 281,180, forward strand.
CCTTCTGCTCTTCCTCCGAGAGGCTCGGGCCGGGGCTGGGAGTGGGTGCGGTCGTGGTCGGGGGCGTGGACTTCTCCGGCGCCGACGGTGAGCCCGACGGGTTCGACGGGTTCGGCGTCGGTGAGGCCTTGGACGTGAAGGAGGCGGGAGTGGTTCCCGTGGTGCCCCCGGCCTCGCCCTCGCCGGTCCTGGCGTTGTTGCTCTCGGCTTCGCGCCGCTGCGCCTCCTTCTTGCACGCGGAGGCCTGCACCGACAGTTCCTCGATCTTCGCCCGGGCGTCCTTCAGGTCGCCCTCGGCGATGGTGCCCTTGACCAGCTTCTGCTGGTAGGGCGGCAGGTACTTGAGTTCGATCTCGGGGTGGTCCTTCTCGACCTTCGACAACGACACCCACGCCAGGTCCTGGTTGATGCCCCGGTACAGCGCGACGTGCTCGTCCTGGGCGCCGACGTAGTACTGCGTCTGCGTCCAGCGCCAGCCGCCGTACAGGCCGCCGCCGACGACGGCCAGGGCGAGGACGCCGTAGAACGATCTCTTCAGCCAGCGGCCCTTCTTGCGGGGCTTGGAGAAGTCGCCGTCGCCGTAGTCGAAGCCGGACGCGGGGATGTAGCCGGTGGTGTCGCCTGAGCCGGGCGGGCCGAACTCCCCGCCCCCGCCGCCGGACCCCTGGCCCTGGCGGCCGAGCCCGGAGGCACGGCCGGCGGGGGTCTGCATGATGCCGTTGTCGTGCAGCTGGTGCTGGTTCTCGGCGACGGCGCCGACGACGACCGGGGTGTCGGAGAGCTGCCCCGCGAGGGTGTCGCCGGTGTCGAGGTCGAGGACGTCGGCGACGATGACCGTGATGTTGTCCGGGCCGCCGCCGCGCAGCGCCAGCTCGATGAGGTTCTGGACGGTCTCCTGGGGGCCCTGGTAGCTGGCGAGGGTGTCCTCGAGCGTCTGGTGGGACACCACGCCGGACAGGCCGTCGGAGCAGATCAGGTAGCGGTCGCCGGCGCGGACCTCGCGGATCGACAGGTCGGGCTCGACGTGGTCGCCGGAGCCGAGGGCGCGCATCAGCAGCGAGCGCTGCGGGTGCGTGGTCGCCTCCTCCTCGGTGATCCGGCCCTCGTCGACCAGGCGCTGCACCCAGGTGTGGTCCTGGGTGATCTGCGTCAGCACGCCGTCGCGCAGCAGGTACGCGCGCGAGTCGCCGACGTGCACCAGGCCGAGGCGCTGGCCCGTCCACAGCAGGGCGGTCAGGGTGGTGCCCATGCCCTCCAGCTGCGGGTCGTCCTCGACCATCGAGCGCAGCTGGTCGTTGGCGCGCTGCACCGCCGTGCCGAGCGAGGTGAGGACGTCGGAGCCGGGGACGTCGTCGTCGAGGGCGACGATGGTGGAGATGGCCTCGGAGGAGGCGACCTCACCGGCGGCGGCGCCGCCCATGCCGTCGGCGATGGCGAGCAGGCGCGGGCCGGCGTACCCGGAGTCCTCGTTGCCCTCCCGGATCATGCCCTTGTGCGATCCGGCCGCGAAGCGCAGTGACAGACTCATGCGCACCTCGCCTGTCGGCTCCGGGTACAGCCGGTCGTGTCGAGCCACACTGCCCACCCTCCGGTCGGGAGCGCGCCGGGGGCCGGGGTGGGGCCCGCCGCTGCGTGCTCGCTCCGCTCGCGCCTATCCATGATGTAGCACTACTTCCGCAGCTCGATGACGGTCTTGCCGATGCGGATCGGCGCGCCCAGCGCAATCGGTGTGGGAGTCGTCAGCCGGGTCCGGTCCAGGTACGTGCCGTTGGTGGAGCCGAGGTCCTCGACGATCCACTGGCCGTCGCGGTCCGGGTAGATCCTGGCATGGCGGCTGGAGGCGTAGTCGTCGTCCAGCACGATCGTCGAGTCGTGCGCCCGGCCCAGGGTGATGGTCTGGCCCTGGAGCGCGACCGTCGTGCCGGTGAGGGTGCCCTCGGTCACGACCAGCTTGGTGGGGGCGTTGCGGCCGCGGCGGCCGCCGCCGGACTGCTGGCGCTGCGGCGGCGGCGCCTGGCGGGCGGCCTGCTGCTGGCGGCCGGCCTCGCGGCGCGATCCGCGCTGGGTGACCCGCGTCCCGAACAGGTCGCTCCGGATGACCTGCACGGCCACGATCACGAACAGCCACAGTACGGCCAGGAACCCCAGCCGCATGACCGTGAGGGTCAGCTCTGACATTGCCCCCGCTTCACCCTTCGGCTTGCCTATAGATAACGGTGGTGCTGCCCACGACGATCCGCGAGCCGTCGCGGAGCGTAGCGCGGGTGGTGTGCTGCCCGTCCACCACGATGCCGTTGGTGGATCCGAGATCCTGGATCGTCGAGGGCGTTCCGGTCCGGATCTCGCAGTGCCGGCGGGAGACGCCGGGATCGTCGATCCGCACGTCGGCGTCGGTGCTGCGGCCCAGCACGAGGGTCGGGCGGGAGATCTGGTGGCGGGTGCCGTTGATCTCGATCCAGTGGCGGGTGCGTCCGGCGGCGGCCGGGGCGGCCGGGGGCCGCTGGGCGCCCGCGGCCGGCGGGTAGCCGTACCCGCCGGGGCGGCCGCCGGGCGGCGGCGCGGCCGGCATGGGCGGGGCGCCGGCGGGGGCGGAGGCCGGCGGGTAGCCGTAGCCGCCGGGCCGGCCGGCCGGGGCGGCGGGCGCGGCGCCTGCTCCCGGTCCGCCGGGACCGCCCTGCTGGCTGCTGGAGGAGGCGAGCGTACGGCTGCGCACCCGGTACAGACCGGTGTCGAGGTCGTCCGCCTTCTCCAGGTGCACCTTGATCGGGCCCATGAAGGTGTAGCGCTGCTGCTTGGCGTAGTCGCGCACCATGCCGGCGAGCTCGTCGCCGAGCTGGCCCGAGTAGGGGCTGAGCCGCTCGAAGTCCGGTGTGCTCAGCTCGACGATGAAGTCGTTGGGGACGACCGTCCGGTCGCGGTTCCAGATGGTGGCGTTGTTGTCACACTCGCGCTGGAGCGCTCCCGCGATCTCCACGGGCTGGACCTCGGACTTGAACACCTTGGCGAAGGTGCCGTTGACCAGACCTTCGAGACGCTGCTCGAACTTCTTCAGGACTCCCATGGGGCACCTCCTCCGTCGCTGCCGTCCTGTGTACTGCCCTGCGGGCCACTTGCCTGGTACTGCTTACTGATCGTATCCACGCGCCGGTCGATCGGCTGGTTCCCCCTGTCAGGCGGGCCGACGGGTGTCGACGCATGACGAAGTTCCCTGTGGAGCTCCCCTTCGAACTCCTGCCGGGGTACTGCCGCGCGCAACCGCTTCAGGTACTCCCGCCATGGATCGTAGAGGCGGCCGGAGACCAGTGTCCCGCACCCGGCTGTGGACCCGGACCGCCCCGTGGGGAGTAATCGGGTACCGGTACGAGGTTGATACGTGAAGCGGCACGCGTTGATACGTGGCGGGGCCACGGATGGTTCGGCGGGGTCCCGGCCTGCGGGAAGAAGGGATGTGAACCCACCCCTTCCAGCGTGCTAATGTTCTGGGTGTCGGAAGGCGCCAGCCCCAAGGGGCCGGAGCCCAGGACACACCCAATGCGCGGGTGGCGGAATAGGCAGACGCGCTGGATTCAGGTTCCAGTGCCCGCAAGGGCGTGGGGGTTCAACTCCCCCCTCGCGCACAACGGAAGCACCGTTGAGTGCTTCGGCTGCACCGAGGGAACGGGCGGCATCGCGACGGCGATGCCGCCCGTTTCTGTTTCCGCGGCGTGCTGTCCGTCTGCGGCCCGCGTTCGTGGGTGGATCCGGCCGAGGCGGATCTTGAGGAGTGCCCGCTGTGAGGAAGGTCTCACGGCTGGGTGGGTCACACCTCGTGGCCGGGCCAGCCCAGCAGCCGGGCGCCGATGACGGCGGTCTGCAGGGTGTAGCGGTGGACGGGGTCGGCCGGGTTGGTGCCGGTGAGCTTGTGGATGCGCTCCAGGCGGTAGGTCAGGGCCCGCACGCTCAGACGCAGGCGGCGTGCCGCCTCGGCCGCGACGCATCCGGAGTCGAAGTACGCGGTGAGGGTGTCGAGGAGCGGCTGGGCGCCGCCGCGCGCGGCCTGGAGCGGGCCGAGAGCGCTGCGCACGAGGTCGGCCATGGCCTGCCGGTCGCGGGTGAGGACGGGATAGACGAGCAGGTCGGCGGAGCGCAGCACGGGCTCCTCCAGTTCCAGGCGGTCCGCCAGGTCGAGGGCGTTGAGGGCCTCCTCATAGGAGTGGACGACCCCGCCTGCGCCGGGGTGGGCACGGCCGAGGGCGACCCGGCCACCGTCGGTGGCCGCGTGGGCCTGCTTGGCGAAGTACACGAGCACGTCGTCCTGGTCGCCGGGCGCGATGCAGACCAGGCGGCCGTCCTTGGTGGTGAGCAGGATGCGGCGCTCGCCGAACCGGGCGATCAGGGCGCTCTCGACGCGCCGGGTCGCCGGGTGCGTGTCGTCGACCGGCGTGGTGCCCTGGGCGACGGCGACCGCGTGGGCGCGGGAGAGGAGCAGGCCGAAGCGTTCCGCCCGTTCGGCCAGGCGGCCCAGGTCACTTCGGCCGTAGAGCAGGTCGTCGATGAACTCCCGCCGCGCGGCCTCTTCCTGCCTCACCGCGAGTTTCTGGGACCGTTCGTATCCTTCGGCGAAGGCGTCCACGGCCTGCTCCACGGCGGCGAGCACACGGTCGGCTCCGGCGGCCGGCAGGGCGGGCGAGAGCTCGCGGGCCGCGGACAGATGCCGGCGGACCAGAAGGCGCAGTCCCAGGCCGGCCTCCGCGGCGCGTTCTCCCCGGGCACGCAGCGACTCCAGCTCGTTCCGGGTGAGACGGCGGCCCGTGGCGCAGACGTCGGCCAGGATCCCCGCGTAGCCCTCCAGGTACTCTTCGGGTACGGCTGACCGCGTCACGCGACCTCCTCGATGCTGTTGCTCCGCCGGCGTTCCCCCCGCACAGCGGACCAGGGTGACAGAGTTCCGGCCGGAACCGCGCACCTCACCGGATGCCACCCGCGCCGACGCTCGTCGGCGAGGTGCGCTCGCCCGCGGATACCGCGGCACAACCGGATCGACCGGCGGCACCGTCTGCCGCGACCGCCCGGGACGGGGCCCGGCGGCTGGATGCCGCGCGGGCCCTGTTCCGGCTGTCTGCCCGCCTGCTCTCAGCCGATCTGGATCTTTCCGTCGGCCTCGGCGGTGGAGGCCGGGGGCTGGACGTCGCCGTTGCGCTGAGTGATGTTCTTCAGCAGCTCGGCGAGGTCGACTCCCGTGGTCGAGCTGAGGAGTTCGACGCCCTGGGCCACGTTGTCGGCGACGGTGCGGGACAGCCGGCTCGCGCCGTCGGTGGAGATGACCGTCATCTTGTCCACCGCGCTGAGCGGCTCGGACGCCTTCGCGACGACCTGCGGCAGCACCTCGACGAGCATCTGCAGCACGGCCGCGTCGCCGTACTGGGAGAAGGCGTCGGCCTTCTTCCGCATCGCCTCGGCCTCGGCCTCACCCTTCGCGCCGATCGCCGCCGCCTCGGCCTCGCCCTCCAGCCGCACCGCCTCGGCGATCGCCGCACGCCGGGACCGCTCGGCCTCGCCCTGCTTGAGTCCCTCGATCGCGTGCGCCTCGGCCAGGGCGCTGCGTTGCTGCTTCTCGCCCTCACCCGTGAGCCGGGACCGCTCGGCCTCCGCCTGCGCCGCCGCGATGGCGGCCGCCTTGTCCGCTTCGGCCTGCTTGACCCGGGCGACGCGCCTGGCCTCGGCCTCCTGCTCGGCGGCGTAGCGCTGGGCGTCGGCGGGCTTGCGGACCTGGGTGTCGAGCTGGCGGTCGGTCAGCGCGGCCTGCCGCTCGGCGACCTTCTCCTGCTGGGCGAGGATCTCCTGCTGCCGGGCCGCCTCCGCCAGCGGGCCGGCGGCCGCCGCGCGGGCCGCGGCCTCGTCGGTCTCGGCCTTGATCTCGGCCTGCTTGAGGGAGAAGGTCCGCTGGGCGACCGCGATCTCCTCCTCGGCCTTCAGCCGGGCCTGTTCGGCGGCGCGCCGGGCGACCGCCTCGGCGATGTCGGCCTCCTGCTTGGCGCGGGCGGCCTCCGGCCGGCCGAGGTCCTCCAGGTAGGAGCCCTCGGTGGTGATGTCCTGGATCTGGAAGGCGTCCAGTACCAGTCCCTGCCCGGACAGGCTGGCCTCGGCCTCCTCGGCGACCTGTCCGGCGAAGGCGGCCCGGTCGCGGATGATGTCCTCGACCGACATCCGTCCGACGATCGCGCGCAGGGCGCCGGAGAGCACCTCCTGGGTGAAGCCGACGATGCCGTCCTGCTGCATCAGGAACCGCTGCGCGGCGGCCCGGATGGCGTCCTCGCCGCCGCCGACCTTGACGATGGCGACGCCCTCCAGGTTGGCCTTCACCCCGCGCAGCGTGACCGCGCCGCGCACCGCGACGGGGATGTGCCGGGAGGACAGGTCCAGGGTGAACCTCTGCTGCACGAACGGCACGACGAAGACCCCGCCGCCGACCACGACCTTCTGGCCGCTGTTGTCGGTGAAGACCCGGCCGGTCTCCGGATCGGTGGCCTTCTTGCCGCGCCGCCCGGTGACGATGAACGCCTCACTCGGGCCGGCGACCTTGTACCGGCTGACCACGACCAGAGCGATCAGCACGAGGAGTACGAGGACTCCTCCCGCCGCGATGGCGACAGAACTCATGGTGATGTCCCCTCAGCCCTCCCTGAGGACGGCATGCGGTGAAGGATGGTGGACGAGAAACGGCACCTCGGCCGGGTGCCGGAAAGGGAGGGCCGTCGCGCCGGGTCAGCGTTCGACCGGGCGGACGGACACCGCCGACTGCGACAGCGTCCGCTCGACCCAGACCTCGGCTCCCCGGCCCACGGCAACCGGGCTCCTGGCCGCGAACTTCCTCGGCTGCCCGGCCACGTGCACCAGCACCTCGCCGTAACCCTCGGCGGGGATCGCGGTCACCACCGAGCCGGACGAGCCGATCAAGTCGGCGTCACGCGGAGCGGCGCCCGAGGAGTCGTGCACCAGAGCCCGGCTGAGGCGGTAGGCGAACCAGCCGGTGACGACACCGGCCGGCACGCCGACGACCGTGGCTCCCACCGGGCCCAGTCCGGTCGTCCCCATGACGATCGCCCCCGAGAAACCGAGCATGGACACGAACCCGGCGATCACCGGCAGAGACAGCAGCCCGTCGAGCAGGCCCTCCATCACGCCGGCCCCGTCGAGCAGTCCCTCGATCACGCCGTCGAGGACGAATGACAGGGCAAGGAGGACGACCCCCGCTATGCCGAGCCCGAGAAACCAGGCCATCCGCGCACACCGCCTCTCCTTGCCCTTCCCCCGTCGTGGCAGGCATCGTCACACGCGGACACCGGACGGGACATTGCCTGATTCCGGCAATCTTTACGCGTCTTTGATGCCGTACCCCGAACAGTTGGACGGCCGGTGTGTGAAGCCCGCGCCGGAGGCCTGTGACGCTGCGTCAGGAAGCGCGTCGTGATCGCGTTCCCTCAGCCCGCGCCCGGCGTGCCGCGTCCGGGCCACATGATCGTGTGCGGGGACGACGCGCTCGCCGAGCGTCCGGCCGCCGAACTCGCCACGGCGTACCGGGAGTCGACACCGACGCCCGGTTGTGCAGAAATACAGCGACGGGCTCTCCCAAGTCGCCGTCGCCGACTGCACTGAGCCGGGCAGCCGGGGTGCGGGGCCGGGCGGGGGTCCGCCCGGTCATTCGCGCAGCCCCGCCAGATCCACCGCCCCGCGGCGCAGCGTCACGGCGGTGGGGATCGTCGCGCAGGTCACGGCGAGCAGCGCGCAGGCGGCCGCCGTCGTGCCCAGGGCCTGCCACGGGACCGCGAGGACGGGCGGAGCGGACTGCAGGGCGAGGGCGGCCCACAGCCCGGCCAGGTTGACGCCGGTGACCAGGAGACCGAGGAGCGCGCCCGCCGCCACGACCGTCAGGGCCTCCGCCCCGGTCAGCCGCAGCACCTGCCCGGGCGTGGCCCCGGCCAGCCGCAGCACGGCCAGGTCCCGGACCCGGCCGGACCGGTCCATGGCCGTGGTGTTGGCCACCGAGATGCCCGTGTAGAGGAGCGCGATGCCGAGGACCAGCAGCAGCCCCAGGCGAGTGGTGCGGTCGGTCCCCGGGGCGGTGGCGCGCAGCCAGGCCTCCCGGGTCAGGACCCGGCCGTCGCCGGCCGCGGCGCGCAGGGCGCCGGCCACGGCCCGGGGGTCCGCGCCCGCGGTCAGGGCCACGTCGACCCGGTCGGCCGTGGCGCCGGGGGCGTTGCGCGGGGTGACGTAGACGCCGTTGTCACCGGTGCCGGTGGTCATGACCGCGGCGATCCGCAGGGTCCGGGGCGTGCCGTCGCCGAGCCAGACGCGGACCCGTTCACCGACCCGGTGCCGCCGCCACTCCTCGTTGACGACGATCGCGTCGTCGTCGAGGTCCTCCACCCGGCCCGCGGCCAGCGGCAGGCGTGTGGTGGCGGCCAGGGCGCCGGGGGCCGCGGCCCGGGCCTCGGAGCGGACCAGGGCCACGCCGTCCTCCAGGACGTGGACGGCGGTGGAGGAGGAGGGCGAGACCACGGTGCCCGGGACCGCCCGCAGCCGCCGCAGGGCCGCCGCGTCGAAGCCGGCGCCGTCCGGCGCGGTCACGACGAACGCGGCGGTGGTGCGTTCGCGCGCCTCGGCCGCCTTGGCCCGGTTCAGGGTCGCGGTCGTGCCGAGCAGGGACCCCGCGAGGGCGACCGTGACCAGGACGGGCGCCGCCAGCGCGGCGGTGCGGCGGACCCCGGCGGTGGTGTTCTCGCGCACCAGCGGGGCGCGAAGGCCCGGCAGCCGCGTGAGCAGCCCGACCAGCGGGCGCAGGCACAGCGGTGACAACAGGGCCGCCGCCGTGATCAGCAGCATGGGGCGGCTGACGTAGGTCTTGCGGTGGAGCAGGTCGCCCGGGTCGGCGGCCAGGGAGAGGGCCAGGGTGACGGCCGCGGTGAGCAGGAGGGCCGCACCGCACAGCAGACGGCCCCGGGTGATGGGGCGGCGGTCGGCGGAGGCCTCGCGCAGCGCCTCGGCGGGGGCCGTGCGCCCTGCCCGCCAGGAGGCCGCGGTAGCCCCGCACAGGGCGACGGACAGGCCCGTCCAGAAGGCCGCGTGGTAGGGCCAGACGTGGTGCCCGATGGTGAACCAGGCGGGAGCCAGGCCCTGTCGGGTCATCTCGGCGGCCAGCGGCGGCGCGGCGCGGGCGCCCAGGGCGCAGCCGGTGGCCGAGGCGAGGACGCCGACGGCCAGGGCCTCGGCGAGGACGGTCCGCCGGATCTGCCCCGGGGTGGCCCCGGCCGTGCGCAGCAGGGCGAACTCCCGGCGCCGCCGCTCCACCGCGAAGGCGAAGGTCGACGCCACGACGAACACCGAGACGAAGGCGGTGACACCGCCCGCGGTGCCGAACAGGGCGTTCATCGCGGTCAGCGCCTCGCGGTCCCGCTCGGGACCGGGACCGGCGAGGCGGCGCGCGGCGCCGGTGAGGACCCGGGCCCCGTCCCCCACCACCTCCCGTACGGCCGCCGGGTCGGCGTCGATCCCCAGCCGGTGGACGCCGGTGGCGGACCGGTCGGCCACGACGGGTCCCAGCTTCCGCAGCCGGGCGACGGTCGCGGCCGGGATCGGGCGCGGGTGGGCGAGGCGGGCCGTGCGCTCGCCGGACGGGGTCGGCACGCTCAGGGTGTCCTGGCCCAGCACGACGACCGGTGCGGCGGACCGCCCGGGTCCGCGTTCGGGCGCCGAGGCCGAGGAGGCCAGGGCCAGGCCCATGACCGTGAGCAGGGCGACGCCCAGCGCGAGCGCGACGAAGCTGCCCGCGAAGACGGCCCGGCGGGTGCGCAGGGTCCCCAGGGCGACGCTCAGCACGCGACGGCCTCCAGACGGGTCATGCGGGCGGCGACGGTTCCGGCGCCGGCACCGGTCAGCTCCGCGCCGACCCGGCCGTCCACCAGGAAGACCACGCGGTCGGCGCACGCGGCGGCCACCGGGTCGTGGGTGACCATGACGACCGTCCGGCCCTCGCGGCCCGCCATGGCACGCAGCAGCCCGAGCACCTCCCGGCCGGTGCGGGTGTCCAGGGCACCGGTCGGCTCGTCGGCGAAGAGCACCGCCGGGCGGGTGACCAACGCCCGTGCCAGGGCGACGCGTTGCTGCTGGCCGCCGGAGAGCTCCCCGGGCCGGTGCCGGGTCCGGCCGGCGAGCCCGACCTGCTCCAGGGCCGCGCGCACCCGGGCCCTGGGCACACGGCGACCCGCCAGACGCAGGGGCAGGGCGACGTTCTGCTCGGCGGTCAGCGCGGGCAGCAGGTTGTACGCCTGGAAGACGAACCCGATCCGCTCGCGGCGCAGCAGGGTCAGCCGCCGTTCACCCAGCCCGGTCAGTTCGGTCCCGTCCACGGTGACCGAGCCGGCGTCGGGCCGGTCCAGGCCCGCCGCGCACTGCAGCAGCGTGGACTTGCCGGAGCCGGACGGGCCCATGACGGCGGTGAAGCTCCCCGCGGGCAGGGCCAGCGAGATCCCGTCGAGCGCGGTCACCGTTCCGTACCGCCGGGTGACCGAGTCGAGCCGGACGGCGTCGTGGGCCATGGAGTCCTCCTGGGTGGGCGCCGGAGGCACCGGTGCCGGTGCCCTCTCGTACGTCGTCCACGAAACCGGGCGGGGACGGCCCGGCGCAGTGCGGCGGGACCTACACCTGGGGTAGGGCCAGGCCTACCCCCGGACCTCCGTCCACGCCCATGGCCGGGGCCGGACCGCGCTCCTACGGTGATCCCCATGCACCCTTCGAACGTGTGGCAGGCCCTGGCCCGCCCCGGCTACCCGCTGTCGGCGTGGCCCTGGCGGTCGGCCGGCTACCTGCTCACCGGCGCGGTGACCGGGGCCGTGGTCCTCGTGGCGATCGTGCTGTCGGCGGTGGCCGGCGGTGTGCTCGCCCTCGCCCTGGTGGGGGTCCCGCTGCTGCTCGCCACCGCCCTGGCCGGCCTTCCCGTGGCGGCGATGGAGCGGTGGCGGCTGCGGCTGGTCGACGCCGAGCCGGCTGCCGACCCGCACGAGCCGCCCGGCGCGCCGGGGCTGCGGGCCTGGCTGGACACGCGGCTGCGGGAGCGGGCCACCTGGCGGGAGCTCGGCCACGCCCTGCTGTTCGCGGGGCTGTTGTGGCCGGTGGACGCCCTGGTGCTCACCGCCGGGCTGCTGGCCCCGCTGTCGCTGGTCGGCACGCCGCTGCTGGTGCTGGCCTCCGGCGAGGCGAAGGTGCTGAAGGTGTGGCTGGTCACCGGCTGGCCGGCCGCGTTCGGGTGGGCCGTGCTCGGGCTGCTCCTGCTCGCCGCCGGCGGCTATCTGCTGGGCGTCGCGGCCGGGGCCCGGGCCGGTCTGGCCCGGCTGCTCCTCGCGCCGCGGGAGGCGGCTCTGGGCGCACGGGTGGTCGAACTGACGCGGTCCCGGGCGCGGTTGGCGGACGCTTTCGAGGCGGAGCGGCGGCGCATCGAACGCGATCTGCACGACGGGGCCCAGCAGCGGCTCGTCGCCCTGACGATGACGCTCGGCCTGGCCCGTCTCGACGCCCCGCCCGGTCCTCTCGCCGAGCAGCTCGCCGCCGCGCACCGGGAGGCCGGAGCGGCCCTGGCGGAACTGCGCGAGCTCATCCACGGCATCCACCCCCGGGTCCTCGCCGACTTCGGCCTCGAAGCGGCCGTGGCCGACGCCGCCGACCGGTCGGCCGTGCCCGTGGACGTCGATCTGCAGCTGCCCGGCCGGTTCTCCCCGGCCGTCGAGGCGACCGCCTACTTCGTCGTGTGCGAGGCGCTCGCCAACGTGGCCCGGCACAGCGGGGCGAGCCGGGCGGAGGTCGGCGGCGGACACCGCGACGGGCGGCTGACGCTGCGGATCCGCGACGACGGACGCGGTGGCGCACGCGCCGGGCGGGGCAGCGGGCTGACCGGTCTCGCCGACCGTGTGTCGGTGCTCGATGGCAGACTCTCCCTGTCCAGCCCGCCCGGCGGGCCGACCCTGCTGTGTGTGGAGATCCCCTGTGACCCTGCGCGTTGACCGGCCGCTGCGGGTCGTCCTGGCCGAGGACAGCGTGCTGCTCAGGGACGGGCTCGTCATGCTGCTCGGCCGCTGCGGGCACGAGGTCGCCGCCGCCGTGGGCGACGCCGGGGCGCTGGTCGCGGCCGTCGGGGAGCACGACCCGGACGTGGTCGTGACGGACGTGCGGATGCCGCCCGGCTTCCAGGACGAGGGCCTGCACGCGGCGGTGCGGCTGCGCCGGGAGCGGCCCACGCTGCCCGTGCTGGTCCTCAGCCAGTACGTGCAGCGCCGGTACGCCGCCGAACTGCTCGACTCCGGCGACGGCACGGGCGTGGGATACCTGCTGAAGGACCGGGTCGGCCAGGTCGAGGAGTTCGTCACGGCGCTCGGCGCGGTGGCCGACGGCGGCACGGTCGTCGACCCCGAGGTGGTGCGGCAGTTGCTGCGCCGTCGCCGCGACCCGCTGGAGCGGCTCACCCCGCGCGAGCGGGAGGTGCTGGCGCTGATCGCCGAGGGCCGGTCCAACGGCGCGATCGCCCGCCGTCTGGTCGTCTCCGAGGCGGCCGTGGGCAAGCACGTCTCCGGCATCCTCACCAAGCTGGACCTGCCCCCGGCGGACGACACCCACCGCCGGGTGCTGGCGGTGCTGGCGTACCTGCGCGCGTAGGCTCCGGCGAGCGCCGGGCCGGGTGCGCGTTGTGGAAAAACCGCCGACTTGGTTTCATTGCGTCGCCATTCAGAGCCCTGCAGGGGAGCCACGGGTGACCAAACAGGACCGGGCCGTCCGGACCCGTCGTGCGCTGATCCGGTCGGCGGCCGAGCAGTTCGAGGCCCGCGGGTACGACCGGGCCAGCCTGGCGGAGATCAGCGCGGGAGCCGGCGTCAGCTCCGGCGCGCTGCACTTCCACTTCGCCAACAAGGCCGCCGTGGCCGACGCCGTCGAGCAGGCCGCCGCCCGGGCACTGCGCCGGGTGGCGCTCGCCGGCCGCGGCGGTGACGGCAGCGCGCTGCAGCGCCTCGTCGACGTCACGCACCGGGTCGCCCGGCTGCTGCGCGCGGACGTCGTGGTCCGGGCGGGGCTGCGGCTGAACGCCGAAGCGACCACCGGGCGGGCGCCTGACCTGCGCGGGGAGTGGCGGGCGTGCGTGCACGGGCTGCTGGACGAGGCCGAGCGCGAGGGTGAACTCGCCGCCGGGGTACGGCCGCACCGCACCGGTGCCGTCGTCCTCGCAGCGACCACCGGCATCGAGGTGCTGGCCCGCGACGACCAGGGCTGGCTCGCCCGCCCCTCACTGACCGACCTGTGGCACCTGCTCCTGCCCTGCGTGGCCGCGCCGCACCTGGCCGGCGTCCTCGACCCCGCCGGACGCGAGCCGGAGCGGCGGGCCCAGGAGGCCGGCGCGGCACGGCGGCAGACGGCGGCTGCGCCGCTCGCCCTGCGCTGACGCCGGCCCGTCCGGCCCTCTTCCGCCGCGAGGCGTGGGGGAGGTGGGCGAGCTGAAAACAAACCGGTTGCCAAGTTTTTTCGCCGCGCGGATCGCACGATGGTCTCCCAGCCACGGGACCGAGGAGCGATGAGACATGGCATCACGCACGTGCCCCTTCCTGGCGGTCGACCCGTCCGGCCAGCACCTCTACGAGGAGATAGCCCGCATCCGCGCCCAGGGCCCGGCCGTGGAGGTCGAACTCCCGGGCGGCGTGCGGGCATGGTGGATCAACGGCCTGGAGCTGAACAAGCGCCTCCTGGCCGGACCCGAGACCAGCAAGGACGCCTACCGGCACTGGCCGGCCTGGATCAACGGGGACGTCTCCCGCACCTGGCCGCTCGCCATCTGGGTCTCGGTGCGCAACATGGTCACCGCCTACGGCGACGACCACAGCCGGCTGCGCAAGCCGATGGCCGCCGCCTTCACCAAACGCCGTGTCGACGCGCTGCTGCCGCGCGTGCGGCAGATCGTCGACCGGGCCCTGGACGACCTGGAGCGGCGCCCGGAGGGCGAAGTGGTCGACCTGCGGGCGGCGTTCGCGGCGCCGATCCCGCACGAGGTGGTGTGCGAGCTCTTCGGCGTGCCGCGCGGCGAGGACGGCCCGCGCCGGGACCTCTACCGCATCATCAGCCGCTTCTTCGACACGGCGATCTCCCTGGAGGACGCCCAGGCCAACGGCGTGGACCTCTACGCCACGCTGACCGCCTTCCTGCGGTACAAGCGCGCGCACCCGGCCGACGACCTGACGACCGCGCTCATCGCGGCCCGTGAGGAAGGCGGCCTGAGCGAACAGGAGTTGATGGACAACCTCATCCTGCTGCTCACCGCGGGATTCGAGACGACCGTCAACCTCATCGACAACACCGTGCACAGTCTGCTGGCCCACCCCGACCAGCTGGACCTCGTCCTGACCGGCCGGGTGAGCTGGGAGGACGCCCTGGAGGAGTCGCTGCGCCTGGAGGCGCCGGGCGCGATGTCGGGCCTGCGCTACGCGGTGGAGGACATCGAGATCGAGCCGGGGCTGACCATCCCCAAGGGCAACCCGATCGTGGTCTCCTTCGCCGGTGCCGGACGCGACCCGGAACGGCACGGACCCGACGCCGACCGGTTCGACGTCACCCGCGCGACCAGCCGCGACCACGTGTCCTTCGGGCACGGCGTGCACCACTGCCTGGGCCGGCCCCTGGCGATGGCCGAGGCGACGGTGGCGCTGACGTCCCTGTTCCAGCGGTTCCCGCGGCTGGCCCTGGCCGATCCGGCGCGCCCGCCCCGGCGGCTGCGCTCGATCATCTCCACCGGCCACGAGGAGTTGCCGGTGCTGCTGCACGGACCGGCGACCGGTCCGCGCCCGGAGGAGGCGGCGGCGATCAGGAAGCTGTCCGGTCGGCGAGGAACGAGCGGTACCAGGGTGCCGCGCGCCTGAACCCGGTCGCGAAATCGTCCCCGGGCGAGCAGTCGAGGTCCGTCCAGAACGCGTCGTCCACGAACCAGTGGTCGACCGTGAGCATGGCGAGGTGGTGGAGGGCGAGCGGTGACCCGGCGGCGCGGTCCAGTGCGGTGGCGACGTCCACCGCCGCACCGCCGCCGGGCACGCCCAGGTGCTCGCGCACGGCCCCGAGCAGGCCGGGCAGCGGCACCGGCTCGGGATGCCCGACGTAGTGGGCGCCGCCGTCGTGCGCCGGGGACAGCGCCGCGGCCACCACGGCGCGGCCCAGGGCGCCGACCTCGATCATCGAGTGCAGCGCCGCGCAGCCGGTCGGCGTCGCCGACAACTCGCCGAGCAGCCACGCCAGTCCGGGGATCACCCAGCGGTCGCCCTCGCCGTACACCAGGTGGGGGCGCAGGACCAGGCCGCCCGCGTCGAGGACGTGGCGTTCGGCGGCGGCCCGGGTGCGGCTGGTGGCCGACGCGGGCGCGATCGGGGCCTGACCGGGGCGTACGCCGTGGAAGGGGCCCCGGCCGTGGACGGCGGCCGTGCTCACGTACACGATCCGGCCGACTCCGGCGCGCACGGCCTCCTCGACCAGGGCCCGGGTGCCGTGGTCGTTGACGGCCTCGACGGCGTCGCCGCCGATCCGGGTGGCGCAGTGCACGAGCACGTCGACGCCGGCGCAGGCGCCGCGCAGGGAGGGCGGGTCGCTCAGGTCGCCGGGGACGGTGCCGGGTCCGTGCGGGTCCTGCCGGGACAGCAGCCGCACGCGGACTTCGGGGCGGCGGCGGGCCGAGGCCGCGACCCGGCTGCCGATGAAGCCGCTCGCGCCGGTGATGAGGAAGGTGACCGTCACGACAGGGACCGTACCGGCCGGGGCCGGGGGGAGGTCAGGTCGGCGGTGAAGACGGACTCGCCGTCCTGCCGCCCGGTGACCCGGACGGTCACCTCCTCCGGCGTCTCCGTGAGCACCTCGGTCTCCAGGCGGCACGGGCTGTGCAGTTCGGCGTACCGGGCGAAGGACGCGGTCATCTCGCGCGGCAGGAAGGGGCGCAGACCGGACGCGGCGGTCGCGGCCTGGCGGGCCGCCTCGAACAGGACCATGCCGGGCACGTGGTCGTTGGGCCGGGGGAAGAGCACGGGGTGGCCGGTGTCCACGCGCAGGTCCCAGACACCGCGGCCGGGCCCGCGCCTGTGTCCGTGGCCGTCTTCGGGGCGCCCTCTGTCTCCGGAACCGTCGCCGGGGGCGCCTTCGAGGGCCTCTCGCAGGGTGTCTCCGGGGGCGTCTCCCGGAGCGAGGACGACGTCCTCGGGGCGGGTGCGGCCGGCGAGCCCGGGCGCGATGCCGGGCAGCAGCGGCACGGGCTTGCCCATGGCGGCCAGCTGTTCCTGACGCAGGCGCCGGTAGGCGAGCGGTGACGTGCAGCCGGTGCTGCCGGTGCCGCGGGCGACGAACCGGCCGGCGCGGTGGAACTCCATCGTGGTCCGCATGCCGGCCAGGCCGCGGCCACGACGGCGTATCTCGGAGCAGACGACGTCGACGACGACGGGCTCGGCGGCGTCCGCGAGCAGCAGTGCGTCCGGGTCGGTGAAGACCGTGAGGTCCCACATGACGAAGTGGGTGTCGGCGGGGGCGCCGAACTCGGCGTGCGCGAGCACCATCGAGGCCTGCCGCAACGTTTCGCCGACGATCATCGGGTCCTGGTGGACCCCGTCCACGGGACCGAAGAAGGGATGGGCGGCCGGCCAGTGCGCGAGGAAGCGGAAACGGGTGTCGGAGACGCGGCTCCACCGGGTGGGGAAGACGTCCGTCTCCCGGGTGCGGTGGGCGAGTTCCTTCGTGACGGTCCTTTGTGGCGCGTTCTCGACGACCGTGGTCGTCGCGTTTGCCGGACGGCCCCCTGGTCCGGTCTGATCGTCCGTGAGTGCGCTCGAAGGTCCTGTCCGTGGCATGAGAACCCCCGTGATCGGCTGCCTGGCTGCGGTCGACGTTTGACTAAGATACGGACGAGCCGGTTTTTTTCAAAGGGTCGGCCAAGCCGCTGGGACAGGCTCTCGCGCCCTCGCCGCACAGCGAGTTGACAGGGATCGACACAGATCAGGAGGCATCCGATGGCGCGACAGGAGCGCGCGATCCGCACCCGGCGGACCATCCTGGAGGCGGCCGCGGCCGTCTTCGACGAACGCGGCTACACCTCGGCGACCATCGGGGAGATCCTCGACCGGGCCGGTGTCACCAAGGGCGCGCTGTACTTCCACTTCGGCTCCAAGGAGGAGCTCGCGGTCGGGGTGTTCGAGGAGCAGCTCGCCATCGCGCTCCCGCCGCAGTCCAGCAAGCTGCAGGAACTGGCCGATTCCGGGCTGGTGCTGGCCCGGCGGCTGCGGTCCGAGCCGCTGGTGCGGGCCAGTGTCGGACTCGCCCTGGACCAGGGGGCCATGGACCTGGACCGCACCCCCGCGTTCCAGATGTGGATCGACCAGAACGTGCAGCGGCTGAGCGAGGCGAAGGCCCAGGGCGAGCTGCTGCCGCACGTCGACGTCGCGGAGACGGCCGAGCTGCTGGTCGGCAGTTTCTCCGGGGTGCAGCTGCTGTCCCAGCTGCGCTGCCAGCGGCAGGACCTGGAGCGCCGGGTCGTGGTGATGTTCGAGCACTTCCTGCCGAGCATCGCCGTCCCCGCGGTACTGGCCCGTCTCGACGTCTCGGTGGACCGCGCGGAGCGGGTACTGGCGCAGGCGGGGGTGGCGGAGCGGGCGACGCCGGTGGCGGAGGAGGGGGCCGGGCCGGTCGCAGCCAAGGAGCAGGGGCAGGGGCAGGGGCAGGAGCAGGAAGCCGGGTCGGTCGCGGTGCAGGAGCAGGTGCCGGGGTAGGTGGTGCTGTGCGGCGCGTGGTCGTCCACAGCCGGGTAGTTGTCCACAGGGTCTGACGCGTTCCGGCCGCCGGTTGTACGGTCGGCACGGGTTGATGTTCGTGCGCGTGCGGGGGAGGCGGCCGGAATGAACGACACGGCGAAGAGGACGAGCGGTGGGGACGGGTCGGCGCCCCGGCTGCCCCGGGTGCGCGGTTTCGCGGAGTGGCCCTCCGCGGGTTCGCCCAAGGACGAGGGCAAGGCCCTGCGCGAGCGCGTCCCGCGCGGCGCGCACGCCACGCTCGACCTGGACCCGTCCCGGCCCGACGCGGTGAGCGCGGTCGAGGAGTCGGGCCGCGGCAGGCTCCCCGAGCTCACCCCCCTGCGGGTGGGCCGCATGACCGCCACCCCGTTCACGTTCCTGCGCGGCGCGGCCGGTCTCATGGGCCACGACCTGGCGCGCACCCCCATGACCCGGATCGGCGCCCAGATCTGCGGCGACGCCCACGCGGCCAACTTCGGCCTGTACGGCGACGCGCGCGGCGGCCTGGTCATCGACCTGAACGACTTCGACGAGACGGTGCACGGCCCCTGGGAATGGGACCTCAAGCGCCTGGCGACCTCCCTGGTGCTGGCCGGCCGGGAGGCGGGCGCGGACGAGGACACCTGCCGCAAGGCGGCCCACGACACGGCGGGCGCCTACCGCCGCACCATGCGGCTGCTGGCGAAGCTCCCGGTCCTGGACGCGTGGAACGCCATCGCCGACGAGGAACTCGTCTCCCACACGGACGCCCATGACCTGCTCGGCACACTGGAGCGGGTCTCGGAGAAGGCCCGCCTGAACACCAGTGGACGCTTCGCGGCCAAGTCGACCGAGACCGCGGAGGACGGCGGACGCCGGTTCGTCGACGCCCCGCCGGTGCTGCGGCGCGTCCCGGACGAGGAGGCCGCGGCGGTGGCGGCGTCCCTGGAGGAGTACGTCGGCACCCTGCCCGAGGATCGGCTGCCCCTCCTCGCCCGCTACGCCGTGCACGACGTGGCGTTCCGGGTCGTCGGCACCGGCAGCGTCGGCACCCGCTCCTACGTCGTGCTGCTCCTGGACCACCGGGGCGAGCCGCTGGTGCTCCAGGTGAAGGAGGCGCGGCCCTCGGCGCTGGTGCCGCATCTGGTCACGGCCGGCTTCGAACCGCCGGAGGCCGACCACGAGGGCCGCCGGGTGGTGCGGGGCCAGAAGCGCATGCAGGTCGTCAGCGACAACCTGCTCGGCTGGACGACGGTCGACGGCCGCCCCTACCAGGTGCGCCAGTTCCGCAACCGCAAGGGCAGCGTCGACCCGGCCGCCCTGGCCGCCGACCAGATAGACGACTACGGCCGCATGACCGGCGCCCTCCTGGCCCGGGCCCACTCCCACAGCGCCGACCCGCGGCTGATCGCCGGGTACTGCGGCAAGAACGAGGAACTGGACGAGGCGATGGCGGCCTTCGCCGTGGCCTACGCCGACCGGACCGAAGCGGATCACGCCGATCTGGTCGCGGCGGTGCGCGCCGGGCGGCTCGCGGCGGAGACGGGCGTGTGACACGCGGAGGTGTGTGACGCGGGGTGGTGGGGCGTGTGGCCGTGCGGGTCGTGACCTGCGGTGGGGTTCCGAGCCACGGTGGGTTCTGTGACCCGTGGTGGGGCGTGCGAGCCGTGGTGGGTCTGTGAGCCGTGCTGAAGGGTGTGACGCGCGGTGGCGGGGGCTCGGGTCCGGTCGGGCCGTGGCCTAGGCTGGTCGGGTGACGACCCCGGAAGCTGAGCAGGGTGGTGGCGGCGCCGGTGAGGAACGGGTGACGCCCGAGGACGAGGCGGCGCGCCCCGAGGCACGGCTGGAACGGGCCGTACGGGCCGCCGAGCAGGCGCTGATCGAGTACGAGATCGCGGTGGAGACGTTCCGCGTCGAGGTGGAGAACTTCTCCCGGCTCCACGAACAGAAGCTCGGCCCGCTCTACGCCCGCCTGGAGGAGCTGGACGCCCGGATCCTGGAGGCCCGGGCGGCCCGCAGCGGCGACCCGGAGGACCGCCGCCGGGCGGAGGAGGCCCGTGCCCGGCTCGCGCCGATCCCCGGCGTGGAGGAGCTGCTGCACGGCTGGATGGACGACAGCGGCCTGTTCCCGGAGGCCGTGGCCATGCTCACCGAGCAGGCGGTCCGGCCCCCGCGGCGGGTCCGCCCCAGCGAGGAGGCCCGCAAGCTCTACCGCGACCTCGCCCGCAAGGCCCACCCGGACCTCGCGCAGGAGGAGCGGGAGCGCGAGCGGCGCGAGGAGTTCATCACCCGGGTCAACGCCGCCTACGCCCGCGGCGACGAGGCCGAGCTGCGGGAGCTCGCCGAGGAGTGGGCCAAGGGGCCCGAGCTGGAGCGGGGCCCGAGCCGTGCCGAGGAGCTGTACGCCCGCCTCGAATGGCTCGCCCAGCGCAAGGAGCTGCTCGCCCTGCTCGCCCGGGAGCTGGAGGACAGCGCCATAGGCCACATGCTCCAGCTGGCGCCGGACGACCCGGACCGTCTCCTGGAGGAGATCGGGCAGCAGCTGATCACGCAGGTCGGGGAGCGCGAAGCGGAGCTGGCCGCACTGCTCGGCCACGGTACGGGCTGATCGGCGCCCGGGCCGTCCCGCGTGCGGGTCGGGTAGCGTCGGGCACATGAGTTTTGGAGCTGGTGTCCCCACCGTCGCGGTCGCGGACCTCAAGGACGGCGACTTCCTGCTGGACGTCAGGGAGGACGACGAGTGGAAGGCGGGCCACGCCGAAGGGGCCCTGCACATCCCCATCAGTGAGTTCGTCGCCCGGTACGGCGAGCTGGCCGAGGCCGCCCCGCAGGACGGCCGCGTGCATGTGATCTGCCGCTCCGGCGGCCGCTCCGCCCAGGTCACGATGTACCTGGCCCAGCAGGGCATCGACGCCGTGAACGTCGACGGCGGCATGCAGGTGTGGGAGGCGGCGGGGCGTCCGGTCGTGACGGACGACGGGCAGCCGGGGTTCGTTCTGTAGGTCCGCCGCACGCCCGGGCGGCCCGTGGGGGCTCCCCGTGCCCGAGTGCCCGGGCCGGTCCGGCCGGGGTTCCGTGCCCGTGCGTGTCTACGTGCCTGCGTGCCTCCGTGCGTAGGCACTGCGAGACGTCCGGGCCCGCCCGGGCAAGCCGGTGCCCAGGCACCCTCGCGCCCCGGCCGGGGGACCCGGTCCGCCGGGGACGTCGGGCCAGGGGGGTGGGCCGCCGGCAGACCCCCAGGGCCTCATCCCCAGGGCCTCATCCCCCAGGGCCTCCTCCTGGGCCGACGTAGGCCCGAGTGGCCGTTCCAGGTGCTCGGCCGGGCACGGGAACGGTGCGGGTGTGGTGACGGCCACGGTCCGGACCGGCCGGCAGGGGCTGTGCCCGGGTGGGTGGCCTGAGTACCGTGCCGGTGCCGGTACCGCGCAGTGGTGCGCGGGTGCCGCGCGTGCGGTGCGACGCCCTCGCGGCCGGGCGGACCGAACGACGGACCGGGATCGTGGAACGGGGCGGAATGGACGCGTACGACGAGGGCTCGACCGCCCGGCCCGGACCGGGTGTGCCGGGTGCGCCGAGTGCGCCGGGCGTACCGGGCCGGCCGGATCCGCCCGCCGAACCGGACCCGCACGAGACCCGTGCCGGTGTCGCCGCGCTGTCGCTGCGCTACCGGATCGCCGTGGCGCTCGCCCTCGCGGTCGTCGCGGTCGGGGTCTGTGTGCATCTCGGGATGACGTTCCTGCACGTCGCGCCGGCGAACACCGTCACGAAGGAACACGGCGAGGCGGTGGACGAGTGGATCTACCCGGAGTTCGAGCAGAACTGGAAGCTGTTCGCGCCCAACCCGCTGCAGCAGAACATCTCCGTCCAGGTCCGGGCCGCGGTGCGCGGGCCGGACGGCATGACGGTGACCAGCGGCTGGTACGACCTGTCCGCCGAGGACGGCCGGGCCGTCGACGGCAACCCGCTGCCCAGCCACACCCAGCAGAACGAGCTGCGCCGCGCCTGGGACTTCTTCGTCGCGACCCACGACAGCGAGAACCGTCCGGTGGGGCAGCGCGGGGCGCTCTCCGAGGCGTATCTGCGCCGGATCGCGGTGCTGCGCCTGGACCGCAACGACGCGGTGCGGGCGACGACCGGGGGCGGCGGTGTCCTGGAGAAGGTGCAGGTGCGCTCCCGCACCAGCAACGTCCCCCCGCCCGAATGGAGCCGGGAGAAGGTCTCCACGACGCCCTCCTACCGTGAGCTGCCGTGGTGGCGGGTGCCGCGCGACGAGGCCCTGGGAGGCGTGCGGTGAACCGCTTCTCCCTGGCCGTCTCGCGCGGCATCGCCCGGGTCACCGGGGCCGCCCTCGGACCCCGTCAGACCGCCGTGGTCCGTATCGGCTTCAGCGCCACCTGGCTGCTGTTCCTGCTCCGCGAGTTCCCGCACCGCCACGAGCTCTACGGCCCCGACGGCCCCTGGAGCCGGGACCTCGCCGAGCAGCTGATCGGCGCCAACGGCGCCTTCACCGCCCTGATGTGGTTCGACGGCCGGGTCTGGTTCGAGACCGTCTACGCGCTGGCCGTCCTCGCCGGCGGCCTGCTGCTGCTGGGCTGGCGCACCCGCACCATGTCGGTGCTGTTCATGGTCGGCGTGCTGTCCTTGCAGAACCGCAGCGTCTTCATGGGCGACGGCGGCGACAACGTGCTGCACCTGATGTCGATCTACCTGGTGTTCACGCGCTGCGCCCAGGTGTGGTCGCTGGACGCCCGGCGGGCCGCGCGGGACCGGGCGGCCCGGGCCCGCGGCGAACGGGTCACTGACCGGACGGGGCCGGCGCTGTGGGCGGTGCTCGGAGGCGCGCTGATCACCGTCACCCTGGTCGGCCGGATGCAGGGCGACTGGCTGATCCCGGCGGTGCTGTGGACGGTGTGGACGGCACAGGCCCTGTGGTGGCTGGCCGGCCGCCGCGCCCGGCCGGGCGAACTGCGGACCACGCTGGACGTCGTGGCCGACGTCGTGCACAACGGCGCCCTGCTCGTGATCATGGCCGAGGCGTGCCTGATCTACGCGACGGCCGGCTGGTACAAGATCCAGGGCTCCCGCTGGCAGGACGGCACCGCCGTCTACTACCCGCTCCAGCTGGAGTCCTTCTCCCCCTGGCCGGCCCTGGCGGGCCTGCTGTCCGCCAGCGGCACCCTCGTGATGCTGCTGACGTACGGCACGGTCCTCGTCCAGGTCGCCTTCCCCTTCACGCTGTTCAACCGGCGGGTGAAGAACGTCCTGCTCGCGGTCATGATCGCCGAGCACGCCGCGATCGCCGTCGTCCTCGGCCTGCCCTTCTTCTCCCTGGCGATGATCGCGGCGGACGCGGTGTTCCTGCCGACGGCGTTCCTGCGCCGCCTGGGCGGCTGGACGGCCCGCGCGCGGGACCGCGTCCTGCGCCGGGGCGAGCGCCCGCGGATCCCCGGGCAGCGCGGGCACGAGAGCCCCGAGGCCACGCACGTAGGCTTCGGTGCATGACCGACCCCGTCTCCGACTGGCACCGGCTCGCCGCCACGACCGTCCTGCTCGACGGCTTCCACGCCCTCAAGCACGCGCTGCGGTTCGGTGCCGAGGTGCCGGTGGCGGTCACCGCCGACCGGGCGGCCGCCCTGGCCCTCGCGCAGGAGCTGGCCCCGGACGTGCGGGACACCCTGGACGCGCTGCTGACGGAGGTCCCGCACGGGACGTACACGTCCCTCGTGCCGCGCCCGCACCCGACGGCCGTGGCCGCGCTGGCGGTACGGCCCTCCCGCGACGCCCACCTGGCGGCGCTGGCCCACAGCCCCCGCACGGCCCCGGTCGTGGTCCTGGACAATCCCCGCAACCTCGGCAACGCGGGGGCGGTCATCCGCCTGGCGGCGGGCTTCGGCGCGACCGGCGTCGTGACGACCGGCACGCTCGACCCCTGGCACCCGACCGTCGTACGCGGCGGCGCGGGCCTGCACTTCGCGACGGCGGTGGAACGCCTGACCGTCGGCGAACTGCCCTCCGGCCCCCTGTTCGCCCTCGACCCGGACGGCGACGACCTCCGGGGCGTCAGCCTCCCGGACGACGCGGTCCTCGCCTTCGGCTCGGAACGCACGGGCCTGTCGGCGGAACTGCGCGCGCGTGCCGACCACTTGCTGTCCCTGCCGATGCGCCCCCAGGTCAGCAGCTACAACTTGGCGACGAGCGTGGCCATGACCCTGTACCACTGGAGCCTGGCAGTGCCCGGTCAGGGCGCGAACGACCGCGCGCGGAACCACGGACGGCCCGCAGCCGCACGGTGACCCGCGCCCCGGGGCGTCAGGCCTCCCGGCGCACCTCGACCACCCGGAACCGGTTCGCAACGAACGCGCCGTCGCACAGTGCCGCGCTGGCCGCCGGGTTGCCGCCCGAGCCGTGGAAGTCGGAGAACGCGGCCGTCTGGTTGACGTACACGCCGCCCGTCAGGTTCAGCGACAGCTGGGCCGCCTCCTCCAGGCACGCCTCGCGGACGGACTCCTCGACCTCCGGGTCGGTCGTGTAGGCGCCGACCGTCATGGCGCCCTTCTCGCGCACGGTCCGCCGCAGCAGCTCCACCGCGTCGGAGGCCGAGTCGACGGCGACGGCGAAGGACACCGGCCCGAAGCACTCGCTCATGTACGCGGCCTCCGCGTCCGGCTTGGCCCCGTCCAGCTTCACGATGACCGGCGAGCGCACGACCGCCCCCGGGAAGTCCGGGTTGGTGATCTCACGGGAGGCCAGGGCGACCTCGCCCAGACCGGCGGCGGCCTCGATCCGGGCCTTCACGTCCGGGTTGACGATCGCGCCGAGCAGGGCGTTCGCCCGGGCGTCGTCGCCCAGCAGCCCGTCGACCGCCCTGGCGAGGTCCGCGACGACCTCGTCGTAGGACTTGGGGCCCTGGTCGGTCGAGATGCCCTCGCGGGGGATCAGCAGGTTCTGCGGGGTCGTGCACATCTGGCCGCTGTACAGGGACAGCGAGAACGCCAGGTTGGAGAGCATGCCCTTGTAGTCGGAGGTGGAGTGCACGACGACCGTGTTGACGCCGGCCTTCTCCGTGTAGACCTGCGCCTGGCGGGCGTTGGCCTCCAGCCAGTCGCCGAACTCCGTCGAGCCCGTGTAGTCGATGATCCGGATCTCGGGGCGCAGCGCGAGGGTCTTGGCGACGCCCTCGCCGGGGCGCTCGGCGGCCAGTGCGACCAGGTTCGGGTCGAAGCCGGTCTCGGCGAGCACCTCGCGGGCCACCTGCACGGTGAGCGCCAGCGGCAGCACGGCGCGCGGGTGGGGCTTGACCAGGACCGCGTTGCCGGTGGCGAGGGAGGCGAACAGGCCCGGGTAGCCGTTCCACGTCGGGAAGGTGTTGCAGCCGATCATCAGGGCGACGCCGCGCGGGACCGGCGTGAACTGCTTGGTCATCGCCAGCGGGTCGCGCTTGCCCTGCGGCTTGGTCCACTCCGCCGTGTCGGGCGTGCGCACCTGCTCCACGTACGCGTACGCCACCGCCTCCAGGCCGCGGTCCTGCGCGTGCGGACCGCCCGCCTGGAACGCCATCATGAACGCCTGGCCTGAGGTATGCATGACCGCGTGCGCGAACTCGTGCGTCCGGTCGCTGATGCGCTTGAGGATCTCCAGGCAGACCACCGCGCGCTGCTCCGCGCCCGCGTCCCGCCAGGCCCGCTGCCCGGCCTTCATGGCGGGCAGCAGCACGTCGAGGTCCGCGTGCGGGTACGTCACGCCCAGGTCGATGCCGTACGGGGACGTCTCGCCGCCCACCCAGTCGTCCGTCCCGGGCTGGCCGAGGTCGAGACGGCTGCCGAGCAGGGCGTCGAAGGCGGCCTTGCCCGCCGCCGCGTCCAGGCTGCCGTGCTCCCCGTAGGCCTTGGGGTGCTCGGGGTGCGGGGACCAGTACGCGCGCGTGCGGATCGCTTCCAGCGCCTGGTCGAGGGTGGACCGGTGCCGGGCGATCAGCTCGTGCGCCGAGAGTGCGGCGGTCATGGGTGACCAACTCCTCGTCTCAAGAACTCCTCGTCGAGTTCATGACCTGGGCAGAAACCTGGGCGGGAACACTCGGACAGAGCTAGAGTAACCGAACGATCGGTCGGTTCAAGGGGGTCCGCCGCATCTGTGGAAAACCCCGTGCGGGAGGATCGCGCACATGACAGCACTGGACCTCAGCAGCCCCGTGGCCGTCGTCGGCACCGGCACCATGGGCCAGGGAATCGCCCAGGTCGCGCTGGTCGCGGGCCATCCCGTACGGCTGTACGACGCCCTGCCGGGGCGGGCGCGGCAGGCGGCCGAAGCGATCGGGGCCCGCCTGGACCGGCTCGTCGAGAAGGAGCGGCTCAGCGCCGCCGACCGGGACGCCGCCCGGGCCCGACTGCTGCCCGCCGAGACCCTCGCCGAGCTCGCCGGCTCCGCCCTGGTCGTCGAGGCCGTCCTGGAGCGGCTGGACGTCAAGCAGGAGCTGTTCCGCGAGCTGGAGGACATCGTCGGCGACGACTGCCTGCTCGCCACCAACACCTCCTCCCTGTCCGTCACCGCCATCGGCGGCGCCCTGCGCGTCCCCGGCCGCTTCGTCGGCCTGCACTTCTTCAACCCCGCCCCGCTGCTGCCGCTGGTCGAGGTCGTCTCCGGCTTCGCCACCGACGTCACGTACGCCACGCGCGCGTACGAGACCGCCCGCGCCTGGGGCAAGACCCCGGTCGCCTGCGCGGACACCCCCGGCTTCATCGTCAACCGCATCGCGCGGCCCTTCTACGCCGAGGCCTTCGCGGTGTACGAGGCGCAGGGCGCCGACCCGGCCACCATCGACGCCGTGCTGCGCGAGTCCGGCGGCTTCCGGATGGGCGCGTTCGAGCTGACCGACCTGATCGGCCAGGACGTCAACGAGTCCGTCACCCGCTCGGTCTGGGAGTCCTTCTTCCAGGACGTGCGCTTCACCCCGTCCCTCGCCCAGCGCCGCCTGGTCGAGTCGGGCCGGCTGGGCCGCAAGACCGGTCAGGGCTGGTACGACCACCGGGACGGCGCCGAACGGCCCGAGCCGGACACGGCGGAGCGGCGGCAGCCGCCCGCGTACGTGGTGGCCGAGGGTGACCTGGGCCCCGCCGCGGACCTGCTCGCGCTGATCCGCGAGGCGGGGATCCAGGTCCGCGAGGAGGACGAGGACAACGGCACCCGGCTGGTGCTGCCGAGCGGCGGCCAGCTGGCCCTCGCCGACGGGCAGACCTCCGTGGAGTTCCGGGACGTCGTCTACTTCGACCTGGCCCTGGACTACCGCAAGGCGACCCGGATCGCCCTGTCCGCCTCGCAGGACACCGCACCGCAGACCCTCGCCGAGGCGATCGGCCTCTTCCAGGCGCTCGGCAAGAAGGTCACCGTCATCGGCGACGTGCCCGGCATGATCGTCGCGCGCACGGTCGCGCGGATCATCGACCTCGCGCACGACGCGGTCGCCAAGGGCGTCGCCACCGAGGAGGACATCGACACCGCCATGCGCCTCGGTGTCAACTACCCTCTGGGTCCCTTCGAGTGGAGCCGCAGGCTCGGCCGCTCCTGGGCCTACGCGCTCCTGGACGACCTGCACCTGCGCGACCCCTCGGGGCGCTACGCGCCGTCCCTCGCGCTGTACCGCCACGCCCACGCCTCCGACCAGCGGGAGGGCAACGCCTCATGACCACCGCCAAGCGCGACACCTACACCCCGGACACGCTGCTGTCGGTCGCCGTCCGGGTCTTCAACGAGCGCGGCTACGACGGCACCTCCATGGAGCACCTGTCCAAGGCGGCCGGCATCTCCAAGTCCTCGATCTACCACCACGTCACCGGCAAGGAGGAACTGCTGCGCCGGGCCGTGAGCCGCGCCCTGGACGGCCTGTTCGGGATCCTCGACGAGGAGCCCGCGCGCGTGGGGCGTGCCGCCGAGCGCCTGGAGTACGTCGTGCGGCGCATGGTCGAGGTGCTGATAGCCGAACTGCCCTACGTGACGCTGCTGCTGCGCGTGCGCGGCAACACCGGCACCGAGCGGTGGGCCCTGGACCGGCGCCGCGACTTCGACCACCGGGTCGCCGACCTGCTCAAGGCGGCGGCGGCCGACGGGGACGTGCGCGGCGACGTGGAGGTCCGGCTGGTGACCCGGCTGGTCTTCGGCATGATCAACTCGATCGTCGAGTGGTACCGGCCGGACGGGCGCGGAATGAACGAGCGCGAGGTGGCCGACGCGGTGGTGCAGCTGGCCTTCGGCGGGCTCCGCAGGAGCGGCTGAGCCCGGGGGGTCCCGCGGAAGCGGCGGCTGAGACCATGAGCCCGGCGGAAGCGGCTGAGCCCGGCGGGCGCGGCCCGGCTCAGCGGAAGCGGCCCGGCTCAGCCCTGCGGCTCCAGGTCCTCCTCCTCGAAGACCAGCAGCGTGCGCGTGCTGAGCACCTCCGGGATCGCCTGGAGCCGGGTGAGCACCAGCTCGCGCAGCGACCGGTTGTCGGACACGTGCACGAGCAGCAGCACGTCGAAGTCACCGCCCACCAGGGCGATGTGCGAGGCCCCGGGCAACTGCCTGAGCTGCTCGCGCACCGTCCGCCAGGAGTTCTGCACGATCTTCAGGGTGATGTACGCGGAAGTGCCCTGCCCCGCCCGCTCGTGGTCGACGCGGGCGCCGAAACCGCGGATGACGCCGTCCTCGACGAGCCGGTTGATGCGGGCGTAGGCGTTGGCGCGCGAGACGTGCACCCGTTCGGCGACCGACCGTATCGAGGCGCGCCCGTCCGCCTGGAGCATGCGCAGGATGTCCTGGTCGACGGCGTCCAGCGGCCGGGCCGGCGGCAGGGCGCCGCTGTCGTCCCGGCTCTCGGCCATTTGTTCAGCTGCCACCCGCGCCACCCTCCCCGCCATGGACGTCCTGCGTCCATCACAGGCTGTGGAGAACCGTTTGTCCACAGCCTGGGGCCACCCGTAGCCAAAATGTGCCGGCGACCGAACAATCGGTAGGTGAGGCGCGTCACAGGCGACGTGCCTCCCAGCCACTCCCACGAGGAGGTGCCGTCATGACGGTCATGGAGCAGCGGGGCGCGTACCGGCCGACCCCGCCGCCCGCCTGGCAGCCGCGTACCGATCCCGCGCCGCTGCTGCCCGACGCGGAGCCGTACCGCGTCCTCGGCACCGAGGCGGCCGCGAAGGCCGACCCGGAGCTGCTGCGGACGCTCTACGCCCAGCTGGTCCGCGGCCGCCGCTACAACGCGCAGGCCACCGCCCTCACCAAGCAGGGCCGCCTCGCCGTCTACCCCTCCACCACCGGCCAGGAGGCCTGCGAGGTCGCCGCCGCGATGGTGCTCCAGGAGCGCGACTGGCTCTTCCCGAGCTACCGCGACACCCTCGCCGTGGTCGCCCGCGGCGTGGAGCCGGCCCAGGCGCTGACGCTGCTGCGCGGCGACTGGCACACCGGCTACGACCCGTACGAGCACCGGGTCGCCCCGCTGTCCACCCCGCTCGCCACGCAGCTGCCGCACGCCGTGGGCCTCGCGCACGCCGCCCGCCTCAAGGGCGACGACGTGGTCGCGCTGGCCATGGTCGGCGACGGCGGCACCAGCGAGGGCGACTTCCACGAGGCGCTGAACTTCGCCGCCGTCTGGCAGGCCCCCGTCGTCTTCCTCGTGCAGAACAACGGCTTCGCGATCTCCGTCCCGCTCGCCAAGCAGACCGCGGCCCCGTCGCTGGCCCACAAGGCCGTCGGCTACGGCATGCCCGGCCGCCTGGTCGACGGCAACGACGCCGCGGCCGTCCACGAGGTCCTCTCCGACGCCGTGCGCCACGCACGCGCGGGCGGCGGCCCCACCCTCGTCGAGGCGATCACCTACCGCATGGACGCGCACACCAACGCCGACGACGCGACCCGTTACCGCGGCGACGCCGAGGTCGAGGCCTGGCGCGAGCACGACCCGATCGTGCTGCTGGAGCGCGAGCTGACCGCGCGCGGCCTGCTCGACGAGGCCGGCATCGAGGCCGCCCGCCAGGACGCCGAGACCATGGCCGCCTCCTTGCGCGAGCAGATGAACCAGGACCCGGTCCTCGACCCGATGGACCTGTTCGCCCATGTCTACGCCGAGCCCACGCCCCAGCTGCGCGAGCAGCGGGAGCAGCTGCGGGCCGAGCTGGAGGCCGAGGCCGAGGAGGGCACGCACCGATGACCACCGTCGCCGTCAAGCCGGCCACCATGGCCCAGGCCCTCACGCGCGCGCTGCGCGACGCGATGGCCGCCGACCCCGCCGTGCACGTCATGGGCGAGGACGTCGGCACCCTGGGCGGCGTCTTCCGCGTCACCGACGGACTCGCCAAGGAGTTCGGCGAGGACCGCTGCACGGACACCCCGCTGGCCGAGGCGGGCATCCTCGGCACCGCCGTCGGCATGGCCATGTACGGCCTGCGCCCGGTGGTGGAGATGCAGTTCGACGCGTTCGCCTACCCGGCGTTCGAGCAGCTGATCTCGCACGTCTCCCGGATGCGCAACCGCACCCGCGGCGCGATGCCCCTGCCGATCACCATCCGCGTCCCCTACGGCGGCGGCATCGGCGGCGTCGAGCACCACAGCGACTCCTCCGAGGCGTACTACATGGCGACTCCGGGGCTCCATGTCGTCACGCCCGCGACCGTCGCCGACGCCTACGGGCTGCTGCGCGCGTCCATCGCCTCCGACGACCCGGTCGTCTTCCTGGAGCCCAAGCGGCTCTACTGGTCGAAGGACTCCTGGAACCCGGAGGAGCCCGCGCCCGTTGAACCGATCGGCCGCGCGGTGGTGCGGCGCTCGGGCCGGAGCGCCACGCTCATCACGTACGGGCCGTCCGTACCCGTCTGCATGGAGGCGGCCGAGGCGGCCCGGGCCGAGGGCTGGGACCTCGAAGTCGTCGACCTGCGCTCGCTGGTGCCGTTCGACGACGAGACGGTGTGCGCCTCGGTGCGGCGGACGGGACGGGCGGTCGTGGTCCACGAGTCGGGCTCCTTCGGGGGCCCGGGCGGGGAGATCGCGGCCCGGGTCACGGAGCGCTGCTTCCACCACCTGGAGGCGCCGGTGCTGCGTGTGGCCGGGTTCGACGTGCCGTACCCGCCGCCGATGCTGGAGCGTCACCACCTGCCCGGTGTGGACCGGATCCTGGACGCCGTGGGGCGCCTGCAGTGGGAGGCCGAGAGCTGATGGCACAGGTGCTGGAGTTCAAGCTGCCCGACCTCGGTGAGGGGCTGACCGAGGCGGAGATCGTGCGCTGGCTGGTCGAGGTCGGCGACGTCGTCGCCATCGACCAGCCGGTCGTCGAGGTCGAGACGGCCAAGGCGATGGTCGAGGTGCCCTGCCCGTACGGCGGCGTGGTCACGGCCCGCTTCGGCGAGGAGGGCCAGGAGCTGCCCGTCGGGGCGCCGCTGATCACGGTGGCGGTGGGGGAGCGGGCGCCGTCCGGCGGCAGCGCGGACCCCGGCGCCGGCGGGCCCGCCGCCACCGGAGGCGGAAGCCCGTCGGCCCGTGACGGAAGCCCGTCGTCCCGTGACGGGGGCCAGGGTTCGGCCCGTGACGGCGGTGGAGGCTCGGGCAACGTCCTCGTCGGCTACGGCACGTCCGAGGCACCCGCACGGCGCCGCAGGGTCCGGCCCGGCCGGCCCCTGACGGGTGTCTCCGCCCGGGCCGGAGCCGGCGGCGCCGGTCCGGACGCGGCGGGGAACGCCCGGGCCGCGGAGGCCGGTGACCCCACCGGCCCGGTGAACGGGCACGCGGGCGGCGTCGCCGTCGACGACGGACCCGTCCCGGTGATATCGCCCCTGGTCCGCAGGCTGGCCCGGCAGAACGGCCTCGACCTGCGCGAGCTGACGGGCTCCGGCCCGGACGGGCTGATCCTGCGCGCGGACGTGGAGTACGCGCTGCGCGCGGCGGGCCGCGGCGGCACGGCCGCCCCGGCGCAGCCGCACGCGCCCGTGCCGCACGCCACCGTGCCGCACGCGGCGGGCGCGGCAGGCACCGCGCGGCCCTCCGGCACGGCCGCCGCCCCGGTGACCCGCTCCTCCGCGACCGCGGCGCCTGGCGAGCTCCGCACGCCCCTCAAGGGCGTCCGCGGCGCCGTCGCCGACAAGCTGGCCCGCAGCCGCCGGGAGATCCCCGACGCGACCTGCTGGGTCGACGCCGACGCCACGGAGCTGATGCGGGCGCGCACGGCCATGAACGCGGCCGGGGGCCCGAAGATCTCCCTCCTGGCCCTGCTGGCCCGGATCTGCACCGCCGCCCTCGCGCGCTTCCCGGAACTCAACTCCACGGTGGACGCGGAGGCCAGGGAGATCGTCCGGTTCGACCACGTGCACCTGGGCTTCGCGGCGCAGACCGACCGCGGGCTCGTCGTCCCGGTCGTACGGGACGCGCACGCGCGCGACGCCGAGTCGCTGACGGCGGAGTTCGCCCGGCTGACCGAGGCGGGCCGCGCCGGCACGCTGACCCCGGCGGACCTGACCGGCGGGACGTTCACGCTGAACAACTACGGCGTCTTCGGCGTCGACGGCTCCACCCCGATCATCAACCACCCCGAAGCCGCCATGCTCGGCGTCGGCCGCATCGTCCCCAAGCCGTGGGTGTACGAGGGCGAGCTCGCGGTGCGCCAGGTCGTCCAGCTCTCGCTCACCTTCGACCACCGGGTGTGCGACGGCGGAGTCGCGGGCGGGTTCCTCCGGTACGTGGCGGACTGCGTGGAACAGCCGGCGGTGCTCCTGCGGACGCTGTGATTCCTGTTCCTCCCGCGAGCAGCCGCTCGTGATCGCGTCGCTTCCCCCGCGTTCCGTGTGATCGCGGGGGCACGCATACTCGGGGGGTGACCGCACACCAGCACCCCGGTGGACCGGGCGTCGCGACCGGCCCCGGGCAGCGGGCCGACCCCGCCGCGTACGACGCCGTCGTGCTCGCGGGCGGCGCCGCCCGGCGCCTGGGCGGCGCGGACAAGCCCGGGGTGCGCGTGGGCGGGCGGCCCCTGCTGGACCGGGTGCTCGCGGCGTGCGCCGGCGCCGGCACCACCGTCGTGGTCGCCGCGCCGCGGCCGGTCACGCGGCCGGTGACCTGGGCCCGTGAGGATCCGCCCGGCGGCGGCCCGCTCGCCGCGCTCGACGCCGGACTGCGGCACACCACCGCGCACCACGTCGTGGTCCTCTCCGCCGACCTGCCCTTCCTCGACGAGCGGGTCGTCGGCCGGCTCCTGGACACGCTCCGCACGAGCGGCGCCGACGGCGTGCTGCTGACCGATCCCGACGGCCGCGACCAGCCGCTCGTGGCCGCGTACCGCGCGCCGCGCCTGCGCGAGACGCTCGCGCTCCTCACCGCCCGGCACGGCGCCCCGCACGGACTTCCGCTGCGGCGCCTCGTCGCCGAGCTGCACCTCACCCGCATCGCCGATCCCGTCGCGTCCTTCGACTGCGACACCTGGGACGACATCGCCACCGCCAGGGCACGTATCAGGGAGCATGGGCACGTGTTGGATGAATGGATCTCCGCCGTCAAGGACGAACTGGGCATCGACCTGGACGTCGACACCCGCGGCCTGCTCGACCTGGCCCGCGACGCCGCGCACGGAGTGGCCCGGCCCGCGGCGCCGCTGACCACCTTCCTCGTCGGCTACGCCGCGGCACGGGCGGGCGGCGGCCCCGAGGCGGTCGCCGAGGCCGCCCGCAAAGCCGTGGCGCTCGCGGAGCGCTGGGCCGAGGAGAGCACCTCCGACGCGGCCCCGTCCGGCACCCCGCCCGCCGCCGCCCGGGCCGACGTCGCCCCCGACGCCACCCCCGACACCAGGCCGGACGCCGGATGAGCCCGCCCGTCAGCCGCACCGGTGAGGACGCCGAGGACCTCGACGTCGAGGAGGTGCTCGCTCTCGTGAACGACCGCCACGGTTCCCACCCGGGCGGCCCCGCCGACCGGGACGGGGCGCACGGCGGCCCCACCCCCTTGCACCAGGACGCTCCCGCGGACTCCTCCCGGCGCCAGGACACCCCCGCCTCCACCGGGCGGCACCGCGCCACCCCCTGGCCGCAGGCCCGCGCCGTCGCCGAACGGGCCGCGCGCGACGCCGTCCGGGCCGCCCGCCGCGCTCCCGTCTCCGTGCCGCTGGCCTCCGCCCTCGGCCTGACGCTGGCCGTCCCGCTCGACGCCCTCACCGACCTGCCCTCCTTCGACACCTCCGCGATGGACGGCTGGGCGGTGGCCGGTCCGGCCCCGTGGGCCGTCCGGGACGAGGGCGTCCTGGCCGGGCACGCCGGCCCGGCGCCTCTCACCGACGGCGAGGCCGTGCCCATCGCCACCGGCGCGCGCATCCCCCCGGACACCACCGCCGTCGTGCGCAGCGAGCACGGCCGCACCGACGACAAGGGCCGCCTCTACCCGACCCGTGAGGTCATGACCGGCCAGGACATCCGCCCGCGCGGCCAGGAATGCCGCACCGGCGACCAGCTCCTGCCCGTCGGCACCCTCGTCACCCCGGCCGTGCTCGGACTCGCCGCGGCGGCCGGGTACGACACCGTCACCGCCGTCCCGCGCCCCCGGGCCGACGTCCTGGTCCTCGGCGACGAGCTGCTCACCGAAGGGCTGCCGCACGACGGGCTGATCCGGGACGCCCTCGGCCCGATGCTGCCGCCCTGGCTGCGGGCGCTCGGCGCGGACGTCACCGCCGTACGGCGCGTCCGTGACGACGCCGACGCCCTGCACGAGGCGATCGGCACCTCGGAGGCGGACCTCGTCGTCACCACGGGCGGTACCGCGGCGGGCCCCGTCGACCACGTCCACCCCACGCTGCGCCGGCTCGGCGCCGAACTCCTCGTCGACGGCGTCGCCGTCCGCCCCGGCCACCCCATGCTGCTGGCGCGGACCGCGCCGGACCGGCTCCTGGTCGGCCTGCCGGGCAACCCCCTCGCCGCCGTCTCCGGGCTGCTGACCCTCGCAGAGCCGCTGCTGCGGATCCTCGCCGCCCGTCCCGCCCCCGAGACGTACACCCTGCCGCTGAGGGACGGTGTCCAGGGGCACCCGCACGACACGCGGCTCGTCCCCGTCACCCTGCGCGGTGACCAGGCCGTACCGCTGCACTACAACGGCCCGGCCATGCTGCGCGGCGTCGCCGCTGCCGACGCGCTGGCCGTCGTCCCGCCGGGTGGCGCGCGTCCCGGGCAGGAGGCGGAACTGCTCGACCTGCCCTGGGCGTCCGGAGGAATCGGGGTGTGTTTCACGTGAAACTTCCGGGCCAGGACGCGATCGCCCGCCAGGCCGACGAGCATCTGGTGACCCATCGGGTCAGCCTTCCGCGGAAGGTGGTGGAGCACCCGTTCCGCCAGGTCGCCAAACGGCTCTCCATGGCCCTGGTGGTCCTCGTCGCGACCGCACTGATCGTCTACGCCGACCGGGCCGGTTACAACGACAACGCGGGCGGCGGCATCAGCCTCCTCGACGCGTTCTACTACGCGACCGTCACCCTCTCCACCACCGGTTACGGTGACATCACGCCGGCCAGCGAGAGCGCCCGGCTCACCAACATCCTCGTCGTCACGCCCCTGCGCGTGCTGTTCCTGATCATCCTGGTCGGCACCACCCTCGAAGCCCTCACCGAGCGCACCCGGGAGGAGTGGCGGCTGACCCGCTGGAGGTCCACGTTGCGTGATCACACCGTCGTCATCGGCTTCGGCACCAAGGGCCGGTCGGCGATCCGCACCGTCTGCGCGACGGGGCTGAAGAAGGAGCAGGTCGTCGTGGTCGACCCCAGTTCCAAGGTGATCGACGCGGCGACCGCCGAGGGGTACGCCGGCATCGTCGGGGACGCGACCCGCAGCGAGGTGCTGAAGCGGGCCGAGGTGCACAAGGCGCGTCAGATCATCATCGCCACCCAGCGCGACGACACGGCGGTGCTGGTGGCGCTGACGGCCCGGCAGCTCAACCGCGGAGCGAAGATCGTGGCCGCCGTGCGCGAGGAGGAGAACGCGCCCCTGCTCAAGCAGTCCGGCGCCGACGCCGTCATCACCAGCGCCAGCGCCGCCGGACGGCTGCTCGGCCTCTCCGTGCTCAGCCCGTCCGCGGGCATGGTCATGGAGGACCTCATCCACCAGGGCAGCGGCCTCGACATCGTCGAACGCCCGGTCGTCAAGGGCGAGGTGGGCAAGGCGCCGCGCGAGGTCGCCGACCTGGTGGTCAGCGTCATACGCGGACACCGGGTGCTGGGCTACGACGACCCGGCCGTGGGGCGGCTGGAGCTCACCGACCGCCTCATCACGATCGTCCGCAAGACACCCGAGACCCGGGTCGCGCCCGACATCCGGCCCCTCAACCGGGACTGACCCACCGGGACCGCTCGGCCGGCACCGGCATACGACGGCCCCTGCGCACTCGACCTTCGTGCGCGGGGGCCGTCGCGTGCGCGAGCGCTACTTCCGGTTGTACAGCCGCATCGTGACCGGCCCGAAGACCACCACGAACAGCCCGGCCCAGCCCAGGGTCCAGGCCACCTCGGCGGCCGGCCAGTCACCGGCCATCAGACCGCGCACCGCCGAGGCCAGGTGCGTGACGGGGCTGTTGTTGACGAAGGCCTGCAGCCAGCCCGGCATGGTCTTCGGGTCGACGAAGACGTTGGACAGGAAGGTGAGCGGGAAGATCACCATCATGCTGACGCCCATCACCGACTTCTCGGTGCGCAGCAGCAGCCCGAACATCGTCCAGATCCATGAGAAGGCGAACGAGAACAGCACCAGCAGCGCGATCCCGGCGAGTACTCCCCCGACCCCGCCGTCCGCCCGGTAGCCGAGGATCATGCCGACGGTCAGCATCACGACCGAGGCGATCGTGTACCGCAGGGCGTCGCCCAGCAGATACCCGACCATCGTCGACGGCCGCCAGATCGGCAGGCTGCGGAACCGGTCGAAGACGCCCTTCTCGATGTCGGTGTTCACCGAGACGCCCGTGTACATCGTGATCATCACGACCGACATCACGAGGATGCCCGGCAGCAGGAACTGGATGTACTCCCTCGGCGAGCCGGCCAGCGCCCCGCCGAACAGGTACGTGTACATCAGCACCATCATGATCGGGAAGGCGGTGACGTCGAAGAGCTGCTCGGGCACGTGCTTGATCTTCAGGATCGCCCGCCAGCCGAAGGTCATCGACGCCGACCAGGCGCTGGGCCGCGGCGGCCGCTCCTTGGCGATGAGCAGCGCGGCGAGGGACTCGGTGCTGACGGGGGCGAGTTCCTTGCTCTCGGTGGTCGTCGCGGTGCTCATGCCGCAACCTCGTCCTTCTTGTCGGTGGAGTGGCCGGGGGAGTCGTGCGTGTCGTGCCCGGTGAGGGCGAGGAAGACCTCGTCCAGGCTGGGCTGGCCCAGGGAGAAGTTGTCGACGGTGATCCCGGCCCGGGCCAGTTCGTTCAGCGCGCGGGCGGCCTGCTCGGCGGCCGAGTCGTCGCTCGCCGCCGTGCCGAGGCGGGCGGTCAGGGCGACGGGGTCGGGCTCCAGCTGCACCCGGGCGTCCAGGGTGCGGCGCAGCAGGTCGGCCGCGAGGGACCGCTGCTCGGCGTCGCGCAGCCGCAGGTGGACCGATCCGGCGCCCACGGACGACTTCAGCTCGCCCTTGGTGCCCTCGGCGATCACCCGGCCGCGGTCGATCACGGCGATCCGGGACGCCAGCTGGTCGGCCTCGTCCAGGTACTGGGTGGTCAGCAGCACGGTGGTGCCCTGGGCGACCACCGCCCGCACGATCTCCCAGACCTGGTTGCGGCTGCGCGGGTCGAGGCCGGTCGTCGGCTCGTCCAGGAACAGCAGGTCCGGGGTGTTCAGGATGGACGCGGCGATGTCGATCCGGCGCCGCATGCCGCCCGAGTACTGCTTGACCTGCTTGCCCGCCGCCTCCGTGAGCCCGAAGGCCTCCAGCAGCTGGGCGGCGCGGTCCCGGGCGGCCTTCTTGTGGTGGCCGAGGAGCCGGCCCAGCAGGACCAGGTTCTCCGTGCCGGTGAGGTCCTCGTCGACCGACGCGTACTGGCCGGTCAGGCTCACCCGGCCGCGCACCTCGTCGGCCTCCCGGACCACGTCGTGCCCGAAGACGTGCGCCTGGCCGCCGTCCGGCCGCAGGAGCGTGGCGAGCATCTTCACGGTCGTGGTCTTGCCGGCGCCGTTCGGGCCGAGGACGCCGTAGACCGTGCCCGCGGGCACGGCCAGGTCGACTCCGTCGACGGCCCTCGTCTCACCGAAGGTCTTCACCAGGCCGGCGGTCTCGATCGCCAGGCCGGACGTCTGCGTGCTCATGCTTCGGGTCCTTCCGGTGCACGGGGGCTACGCATGGGGAGACCTTCACCGTCGCGCAAACTCATCGGTCGCGCACACCGGTTTTCGCGAAGACCGGACCAAGGGACCAGCGGGCACCGGCCCGGGGACGGACCGGACTCGGTCCCGGGACGTAGGGGTAGCGTCCCCCTCATGTATGCGATCACGATTCCCGAACCCGGTGGGCCCGAGGCGCTGGTCTGGGACGAGGTCCCCGATCCGGTGCCCGGCGAGGGCG
The DNA here is from genome assembly GCF_043079125.1 of Streptomyces sp. NPDC015242. Taxonomy (NCBI): domain Bacteria; kingdom Bacillati; phylum Actinomycetota; class Actinomycetes; order Kitasatosporales; family Streptomycetaceae; genus Streptomyces; species Streptomyces sp. NPDC015242. The sequence continues at coordinate 319,503 of NZ_JBIBUF010000004.1, forward strand.
AGGTCCTGGTCGAGGTGGCGGCCGGGGCCGTCAACCGCGCCGACCTCCTGCAGCGGCAGGGCTTCTACGACCCGCCGCCCGGCGCGTCCCCCTACCCCGGCCTGGAGTGCTCCGGGCGGATCGCCGGGATCGGCCCGGGCGTCACCGGCTGGAACGTCGGCGACGAGGTGTGCGCCCTGCTGGCCGGCGGCGGTTACGCCGAGAAGGTGGCCGTCCCGGCCGGGCAGCTGCTGCCCGTGCCCGAGGGCGTGGACCTGAAGCAGGCCGCGGCACTGCCCGAGGTGGTCTGCACGGTCTGGTCGAACGTGTTCATGGTCGCCCACCTGCGTCCCGGCGAGACGCTGCTCGTGCACGGCGGCTCCAGCGGCATCGGCACCATGGCCATCCAGCTGGCGAAGGCCGTCGGCGCCCGCGTCGCCGTCACGGCCGGGACCAGGGAGAAGCTGGACCGGTGTGCCGAACTGGGCGCGGACATCCTCGTCAACTACCGCGAGCAGGACTTCGTCGAGGAGGTCAGGAAGGCGACGGACGGCGCCGGGGCCGACGTCATCCTCGACAACATGGGCGCCAAGTACCTGGAGCGCAACGTCAGGGCGCTGGCCGTCAACGGCCGGCTCGCGATCATCGGCATGCAGGGCGGCGTCAAGGGCGAGCTGAACATCGGCGCCCTGCTCGCCAAGCGGGCCGCCGTCACCGCCACGTCCCTGCGGGCCCGGCCGCGGGAGGAGAAGGCGGCCATCGTCGCGGCCGTCCGCGAACACGTCTGGCCGCTGTTCGCCGGCGGCCGGCTACGCCCGGTCGTCGACCGCGAGCTGCCGATGCCGGAGGCGGCCACCGCCCACCGGGTCGTGGAGGAGAGCGGCCACATCGGCAAGGTGCTGCTGATCACGCCGCGCGGCGCCTAGCGATGTCCGCAGGTCGCGCCGTCCGCCCGGAGGGCGGGCCCTGACCCGAGCCGGACGACGGTCCTAGTACGGCCCAGGGCGCCGCAGCCGGAGCCCGACGAACGCGAGGCCGAGCCCGAGACCGATCAGGACCAGTCCGCTGCCCAGCGGCAGGATCCGCAGGACGGGGCCGACGGGGCGGTCGGCGCGCGTGGCGGCGGCCTCCCGCACGGGCGGCTCCGTCGGTGCGGGAGGCAACGGGACGACCTCCCGGGACGCCTCGGGCGCCGGCGTGCGGCCGGCGGCCTCCGGCTCCTCCTCGGTGGTCTGTGCCCGCCCGGGCCGCAGGCGGCCCTCCCCCGCCCGGCTCCCGGCCCGCGAGGGCTCCCCCGTCCCGGACGGGGCGGGCCGGGCGGACGGGACGGCGGTCGCCTTGGCCTCCTCCCCGTACGCGGGAACGGCACCGTGGGACGGGGCGGCCCCGTACGGTGAGACGACCGCACCCGCCCCCAGGGCGAGAACCAGTCCCGCCGCGCGCAGTCCGCGTAGCCATGGAGTCACGGGGGTGACCCCCTCCCGCCGTGCCCGGTGGGGCAGAACGGCACATTCGGTCCTGTCGAGGCCATCAGCCTCACACCACCGCACCCCCGCGGCACTCCGGGTTCGGCCGACGGACGGAATCACCGGGGGTGCGCCGAGCCCTCGGCCCTCACCCGCGAGGGGAAACCGCCCGCACGCGAGCAACCCGGCGACCGTGCGGCGCGTCTTCCCCGGCACGGTGGATCAGCCTCACCCGGGGGCACCACACAGGTGAGGTGCAGGCGTGCGAGAGAATGGCGGCATGGAGATGCCGAGGAACGAAAGGTCGCCGGAGAACCCGCAGATCCTGGTCGTGGGCCAGGACGGCATGGCGCTCGGCGGCGGCGGTGGGGACGAGGACTCCCGCGAGACCCCGGTCACGGAGCAGGTGGAGCAGCCCGCGAAGGTCATGCGGATCGGCAGCATGATCAAGCAGCTGCTGGAGGAGGTGCGCGCGGCTCCCCTGGACGAGGCCAGCCGGGTCCGGCTGAAGGACATCCACGCCAGCTCGGTGAAGGAGCTGGAGGACGGCCTGGCGCCCGAGCTGGTCGAGGAGCTGGAGCGGCTCTCCCTGCCGTTCACGGACGAGGGGACCCCGAGCGACGCGGAGCTGCGCATCGCGCAGGCCCAGTTGGTCGGCTGGCTGGAGGGTCTCTTCCACGGGATCCAGACGACGCTGTTCGCCCAGCAGATGGCGGCCCGCGCCCAGCTGGAGCAGATGCGCCGCGCCCTCCCGCCGGGCGTCGGCCACGAGGGCCTCGACGAGCAGCACCCGGGCGGCCGCTCCGGCGGCCCGTACCTGTAGACCCCCGACAGCGCTCCACGCACGGAAGGGCCCGGCGGCCGAAGCCGCCGGGCCCTTCCTCCTGCCCGTACCGTCCGGGGCGTCAGGACGGCGGGTTGCCCGTCGAGACGTTGAGCTCGATCGTCGGCATGTCGTCCGGGTCGACGTCGGTGCCCTTGGACGGGAACTGGTTCATGACCGTGCCCTCGCCGTAGGTGTTCTCGTCGACGTTCTTGGTGTCGATCTGCCAGCCGGCCGCCTGGGCGCAGGCCTTGACGGACTGGATGTTCTTGAACTTGAAGTCCGGGACCTCGATCTTCTCGGGGTCGTTGTACGACTCCTGAGGCTCGGTGCACTCCTCGGCCTCGATCGTCTTCGTCGGGTCCGGGCCGCGGTAGCCGGGCTTCTTCTCCGCGGACGCCGACGCACTGGCGCCGCTGCCGCCGCCCTTGTCGTCCTCGCCGCCGCCGTTCAGCAGCAGCGCCGTGACCAGGCCGCCGACCGCGAGGACGGACACGACGACCGACCCGATGATCACCGGCTTGTTGCTCCGGCCGCCGCCCGAGGGCGCGGAACCGGACTGGGGCGTCAGGTTGTACGGCGGCGGGGTCGACGGCCCGGGCTGCGGGGAGTACGCGGCCGGGTTCGGCGTCTGGTAGCCACCCTGCTGCGGATAGCCGTAGGCCGGGGACGGGGCCGGCGTGCCGTACGGGTTGGGCGGCGGGGTCGGCTGGTACGGCGTCTGCACCTGGCCCGACGGGGCCGGGGTCGCCTGGTCGACCGGCGGGAAGACGGCCGAGCCGACGCCCGCGCCGCTCGGGGCCTGCGTGCCCGGGACGATGCTGGGCGGCGCGGCCTGCACGGACGCCGCCACGCGCAGGCACTCGCCGCGCATGGCCTCCGCGCTCGGGAAGCGCTCGTTCGGGTTCTTCTTCAGCGCCCGGGCGATCAGCGCGTCCACGGCCGGGGGCAGCGAGCGGTTGATCGAGGAGGCGACCGGCGGCTCCTCCTGGACGTGCGCGTACGCGATGGCCAGCGGCGAGTCCGCGTCGAACGGCAGCCGCCCGGTGACCAGCTGGAAGAGCATGATGCCGACCGAGTACAGGTCGGAGCGGGCGTCCACGCCGCGGCCCAGGGCCTGTTCCGGCGAGAGGTACTGCGGGGTGCCGACGACCATGCCGGTCTGCGTCATCGACGTCACACCCGACTGCATGGCGCGGGCGATGCCGAAGTCCATGACCTTGACCACGCCGCGCTTGGTCATCATCACGTTGCCCGGCTTGATGTCCCGGTGGACCAGGCCCATCTCGTGGCTGATCTCCAGGGCCGCCAGCACGTCGGCGGTGATCTTCAGCGCCTTGTCGGCGGGCATCGCGCCCTGCTGCCGGACGTCCTCGTCGAGCACCGAGCCGAGCGGGCGGCCCTCGACGTACTCCATGACGATGTACGGCGTCGTCATGGAGTCGAGGGTGTCCTCGCCGGTGTCGAAGACCGAGACGATGTTGGTGTGCGTGAGCTTGGCCACGGACTGGGCCTCGCGGCGGAAGCGCTCGCGGAAGGCCTGCTCCCGGCCGAGGTCCGTGTGGAGTGTCTTGATGGCGACCTGCCGGTCGAGCACGCTGTCGTACGCGAGGTGCACGGAGGCCATGCCGCCCTGGCCGAGCAGGTCACGCAGCTGATAGCGGCCGTTGGCCAGCGCCCGTCCCGTGTACTGGCCCTGTGCGCCGTCCTGGCTCATGTTCCCCGTCCCCCGTAGCCCCTGCAGGCGCCGCCGCTGTCGCTGATCCGCCGTTGATCCAAACCGCCATTCCCGGCCAAGTCTGCCCCAGGGCACTGACACGTCAAGCTCGGTGCCCGTTCCGTGACCGTACGCGAAAGAAGCGTCGCGGAAGCGTTACAGCGGGCGTACGGCCGGTACACAGAATTTGCACGACAGTACGGAGTGAAGGTTTCATGGCCCGTCCGTCTCGTGCCGGTCCTGCCACCCGTCCCGGACCGGAGGCTTGCGCGGAGGCTGTAGCGTGGCCGACGGAGACCGTAACAACACCGCGCGCACCGCGGGCAGAAACGACGGCGAGGACTGATGGCACAGCAGCAGGCCGCTCAGGGCCCGTCCGACCCCGAGGCGAGTGGCGGCGGCATGTCGGACGCGCCTGAGCTCTGGGGCAACGGCGGGCTGGTCGGGGACGGCCGGTACCGGCTGACCCGCAGACTCGGCCGGGGCGGCATGGCCGAGGTGTTCGCCGCCGAGGACGTCCGCCTCGGGCGCACCGTCGCCGTCAAGCTGCTCCGCTCCGACCTCGCCGAGGACCCGGTGTCCAAGGCGCGCTTCACGCGCGAGGCCCAGTCGGTCGCCGGCCTCAACCACCACGCGATCGTCGCCGTGTACGACTCCGGCGAGGACTTCGTCGGCGGCCAGTCCGTGCCGTACATCGTCATGGAGCTGGTCGAGGGCCGCACCATCCGCGACCTGCTGCTGAACGCCGAGGCGCCCGGTCCCGAGCAGGCGCTGATCATCGTCTCCGGGGTCCTGGAGGCGCTCGCCTATTCGCACCAGCACGGCATCGTGCACCGCGACATCAAGCCCGCCAACGTCATCATCACGCACAACGGCGCCGTGAAGGTGATGGACTTCGGCATCGCCCGCGCCCTGCACGGCGCGTCCACGACGATGACGCAGACCGGCATGGTCATGGGCACCCCGCAGTACCTCTCCCCCGAGCAGGCCCTCGGCAAGGCCGTCGACCACCGCTCCGACCTGTACGCCACGGGCTGCCTGCTCTACGAGCTCCTCTCGCTGCGCCCGCCCTTCACCGGCGAGACCCCGCTGTCGGTGGTCTACCAGCACGTCCAGGACATCCCGACCCCGCCCTCCGAGGCCTCGGACGCCTGCCCGCCGGAGCTGGACGGCCTGGTCATGCGCTCCCTCGCCAAGGAGCCCGACGACCGCTTCCAGACCGCCGAGGAGATGCGCGGACTGGTCCAGTACGCGCTCCAGATGCTCTACGAGCAGGGCGGCCACACGGGCACCTGGAACACCGGCCCGGTCGACATGCACGAGGGCCGGCACACCCCCGCGGCCGGTCTCGCCGGCACGGCCGTGATGGGCCACCCCGGGGACGCCTCAGGCACCACGCAGATCCCCTCGCCGATCCTGCCCACGGGCTACGGCAACGGCGACGACGGCGGCTTCGAGGGGCAGGGCAACCGGGGCAGCGGCCGCGGCAAGCTGTGGATCCTCGCCGTGCTCGCGGTGATCGCCGTCGCCGCGGGCGTCGCGCTGGCCCTGCAGAACACCGGCGGCGGCAAGGACGACCCGGGCAAGAAGCAGTCGCCGACCTCCTCACAGACGACCGAGGACAAGAAGCCCAGCGAGACGCCGAGCGACGAGGCGACCGAGGGGCCGACCGACACGTCCACGGACGACGGGACCGGCACGGGCAACGGCAACGGCAACTGGACGCCGTCGTACACGCCGTCCTACACGCCGTCGCAGAGCGCGCCCCAGTCGCCCACCGGCGAGCCGACGGACGAGCCGACCACCGAGGAGCCGACCGGCGAGCCGACCGACGAGGAGCCCACCGACCCGGGCGGCACCCCGTCCGGCGACACGGCAGGCGGCACCGACGCGGGCACCACGACCGGCGTGGTCGGCGGCCCGGGCGGCGGTGAGGGCGGCGGCTGACCGCCCGGAAAAGCATGGTCACGCGCGCGTGGGTCCCGGGGACGGGGCCCACGCGCGCGTTCCGGTTGAGCCACGCCGTCGGAACAGCTCTTCCCGTGACCTGGGTCACCGGGTTAACGTGCGGTAGCTCCGGCCTCCTGCAAGGCTGTGACCAGGGCCCCTTCACCGCCTTCTCGATTTACTTGGATATCCAAGCAAAATCGCAGGTCAGGTGGGGTTTCACAGGAATGTGGCGCACTGGGTAACGTGCTTTCTGCAGGGCGCTCGCCGGGGCACCTGTCACGCCTGTTCCCGGCCGAGTGGCACCCACCCCGTGCCCCGGTGGTCGAGAACAGGTGAGCCGCACTGGCCTACCGGCAACCCCGGGGGCTGGACCGACGGAGGAGCACACGTGACCGTGGAGAGCACTGCCGCGCGCACACCGCGACGCAGCGCCGGAAGCAAGGCCGGCACCACCGGCACCAAGCGCACCACCCGCACCACCGCCAAGAAGGACGCCGGCGCGAAGGGCACCGAGCCCCAGCTCGTGCAGCTGCTGACGCCCGAGGGCGAGCGCGTCAAGAACGCCGAGTTCGACAAGTACGTCGCCGGTGTCACCCCGGAAGAGCTCCGCGGCCTCTACCGCGACATGGTGCTCACCCGCCGCTTCGACGCCGAGGCGACCTCCCTGCAGCGCCAGGGCGAGCTGGGCCTGTGGGCCTCGCTGCTCGGCCAGGAGGCCGCCCAGATCGGCTCCGGCCGGGCCCTGCGGGACGACGACTACGTCTTCCCCACCTACCGCGAGCACGGCGTCGCCTGGTGCCGCGGCGTGGACCCGACCAACCTGCTCGGCATGTTCCGCGGCGTGAACAACGGCGGCTGGGACCCCAACGGCAACAACTTCCACCTCTACACGATCGTCATCGGCTCCCAGACGCTGCACGCCACCGGCTACGCGATGGGCGTCGCCAAGGACGGCGCGGACAGCGCGGTGATCGCCTACTTCGGCGACGGCGCCTCCAGCCAGGGCGACGTGGCCGAATCGTTCACCTTCTCCGCGGTCTACAACGCCCCGGTCGTGTTCTTCTGCCAGAACAACCAGTGGGCCATCTCCGAGCCGACCGAGAAGCAGTCCCGCGTGCCGATCTACCAGCGCGCCCAGGGCTTCGGCTTCCCGGGCGTCCGGGTCGACGGCAACGACGTGCTCGGCTGCCTCGCGGTCACCCGATGGGCGCTGGAGCGGGCGCGCGCCGGCGAGGGCCCCACCCTCGTCGAGGCGTTCACGTACCGCATGGGCGCCCACACCACCTCCGACGACCCCACCCGCTACCGGGGCGACGAGGAGCGCCAGGCCTGGGAGGCCAAGGACCCGATCCTGCGCCTGCGCCGCTACCTGGAGGCCTCGCACCACGCGGACGAGGCGTTCTTCGCGGAACTCGAGGCCGAGTCCGAGGCGTTGGGCAGGCGAGTGCGCGAGGCGGTCCGTGCCATGCCGGACCCGGACCACTTCGCGATCTTCGAGAACGTCTACGCCGACGGGCACGCGCTCGTCGACGAGGAGCGCGCCCAGTTCGCCGCGTACCAGGCGTCCTTCGCCGACGAGGGGGGTAACTGAGATGGCCGAGAAGATGGCACTGGCCAAGGCGATCAACGAGTCGCTGCGCCGCGCCCTCGAGTCCGACGACAAGGTCCTGATCATGGGCGAGGACGTCGGCAAGCTCGGCGGCGTCTTCCGCGTGACGGACGGCCTGCAGAAGGACTTCGGCGAGAGCCGCGTCATCGACACCCCGCTCGCCGAGTCGGGCATCGTCGGCACCGCGATCGGCCTGGCCCTGCGCGGCTACCGCCCGGTGGTGGAGATCCAGTTCGACGGCTTCGTCTTCCCCGCGTACGACCAGATCGTCACGCAGCTCGCGAAGATGCACGCCCGCTCGCTGGGCAAGGTCAAGATGCCGGTCGTCGTGCGCATCCCCTACGGCGGCGGCATCGGCGCGGTCGAGCACCACTCGGAGTCCCCCGAGTCGCTCTTCGCGCACGTGGCGGGCCTGAAGGTGGTCAGCCCGTCGAACGCCTCGGACGCGTACTGGATGATGCAGCAGGCCATCCAGAGCGACGACCCGGTGATCTTCTTCGAGCCCAAGCGCCGCTACTGGGACAAGGGCGAGGTCAACACGGAGGCCATCCCGGGCCCGCTGCACAAGGCCCGCGTGGTCCGCGAGGGCACCGACCTGACGCTGGCCGCCTACGGCCCGATGGTGAAGCTCTGCCAGGAGGCCGCCGACGCGGCCGCCGAGGAGGGCAAGCGCCTGGAGGTCCTGGACCTGCGCTCGGTCTCCCCGCTGGACTTCGACTCGATCCAGGCGTCGGTGGAGAAGACCCGCCGCCTGGTCGTGGTCCACGAGGCGCCGGTGTTCTTCGGCTCCGGCGGGGAGATCGCCGCCCGGATCACGGAGCGCTGCTTCTACCACCTGGAGGCCCCGGTGCTCAGGGTCGGCGGCTACCACGCCCCGTACCCGCCGGCCCGCCTGGAGGAGGAGTACCTGCCCAACCTGGACCGGGTGCTGGATGCCGTCGACCGCTCGCTGGCGTACTGAGGAGAGGGTCGTGACGACGATGACGGAAGCGTCCGTGCGCGAGTTCAAGATGCCCGACGTGGGCGAGGGGCTCACGGAGGCGGAGATCCTCAAGTGGTACGTCCAGCCCGGTGACACGGTCACGGACGGCCAGGTGGTGTGCGAGGTCGAGACGGCGAAGGCGGCCGTGGAGCTGCCCATCCCATACGACGGCGTGGTCCGGGAGCTGCGCTTCCCGGAGGGCACCACGGTCGACGTGGGCACGGCGATCATCACGGTCGACGTCGGCGGTGGGTCCGCGCCCGCCGCCGGGGCGGCCGCTCCCGCGGTCCCCGAGGCCGCGCAGGAGCCGAAGGCGGAGGGCTCCGGCCGCCAGCCGGTCCTCGTCGGCTACGGGGTCGCGGCCTCGTCCACCCGCCGCCGTCCCCGCAAGGGCCCGGAGGTCCCCGTCCAGCAGGCCTCGGCGGCGGTCCAGACGGAGCTGAACGGCCACGCGCCCAAGGCCCCGGCCCCGGTCGCCGCCCCGGCCCCGGTGGGCGCGGAGCGGCCCCTGGCCAAGCCGCCGGTGCGCAAGCTGGCCAAGGACCTGGGCGTCGACCTGACGACGGTCGTCCCGACCGGCCCCGACGGCGTCATCACCCGCGAGGACGTGCACGCGGCGGTGGCCGCCGCCACGGCAGCGGCCCCCGCGCCCGCGGCCCCGGCACCCGCCCCGGCCGCGGCGGCCCCGGTCCCGGCCTCGTACGACACCGCGCGCGAGACCCGCGTCCCGATCAAGGGCGTGCGCAAGGCCACGGCCGCGGCGATGGTCGGCTCGGCGTTCACCGCGCCGCACGTCACGGAATTCGTGACGGTCGACGTGACGCGCACGATGAAGCTGGTCGAGGAGCTGAAGCAGGACAAGGAGTTCACCGGCCTGCGCGTGAACCCCCTGCTGCTGATCGCCAAGGCCCTGCTCGTCGCGATCAGGCGCAACCCGGAGATCAACGCCTCCTGGGACGAGGCGGCGCAGGAGATCGTTATCAAGCACTGCGTGAACCTGGGCATCGCGGCCGCGACCCCGCGCGGCCTGATCGTGCCGAACATCAAGGACGCGCACGCCAAGACGCTGCCGGAGCTGGCCGGGTCGCTGGGCGAGCTGGTGGCGACGGCCCGGGAGGGCAAGACGTCCCCGGCGGCCATGCAGGGCGGCACGGTGACGATCACCAACGTCGGCGTCTTCGGCGTCGACACGGGCACGCCGATCCTGAACCCCGGCGAGTCCGCGATCCTCGCGGTCGGGGCGATCAAGCTCCAGCCGTGGGTCCACAAGGGCAAGGTCAAGCCCCGCCAGGTCACCACGCTGGCCCTCTCCTTCGACCACCGCCTGGTCGACGGCGAGCTGGGCTCGAAGGTGCTGGCCGACGTGGCGGCGGTCCTGGAGCAGCCCAAGCGCCTGATCACCTGGGCGTAGCGGCGCGGACGCAGGAGGGGGCTCACCGCCGACGGCGGTGAGCCCCCTTCCCGTGCGCGGGTCCTACTTGCTGAAGCCGTAGTTGAGCAGCTTCGTCGCGTCCGACTTGCGGGTGGTCGCGTTGGTCGAGGACAGGACCGTGCCGATGACCGTCTTGCCGTTGCGGGTGGCGGCGAAGACCAGGCAGTAGCCGGCCTCCGGGCCGGAGCCGGTCTTCACGCCGATCGCGCCGGTGTAGCTGCTGAGCAGCGGGTTGGTGTTCTCCCACGGCGCCATCGTCCGCGTGCCGCCGGACTTGGTGGTCGTCTTCGCCGTGTACTTCTTCGTCTTGACGACCGTGCGGAACGTGGAGTTCTTCATCGCCGCGCTGGCGAGCTTGGTCAGGTCGCGCGGCGTGGAGTAGTTGGCGCCCTTGCCGATGCCGTCGAACGAGTCGAAGTGGGTGTTCTTCAGACCCAGGTTCTTGGCGGTGGTGTTCATCTTGCCGATGAACGACTTCACGCGCGCCGCCCGCGTCGAGCCCGAGCCGAACTTGTCGGCGAGCGCGTACGCCGCGTCGCAGCCGGACGGCAGCATCAGCCCGTACAGCAGCTGGCGGACGGTGACCTTGTCGCCGACGATCAGCTTGGCGTTGGACGCCCAGTTGTTCTCGACGATGTAGTCGCTGTACGCCTTCTGGACCGTGACCTTGCTGTCCAGATTGAGGTTCGACTGCTTCAGCACCACCAGGGCGGTCATGATCTTGGTGGTGGAACCGGTCGAGCGGCGCGTGTCGGCGGCCTTGGTGTAGAGCGAGGTGCCGGTCGCGTTGTTCATCACGTAGCCGCCCTTGGCGGCGATCGTGGGCGTGGCGGCGGCCTGCGCCTGCGTGGTGGTGAGGGCTCCGGTCGCGAGCATGGCGCCGGTGGTCACGGCGACGGCCGCGGCTCTGCGGAAGCGGGTGCCCTTAATGCCGGTTATCAAGTCAAGTACCCCGATTGCGTTGAATGCCCCAACGGTGCGGCCGAGTTGAGGACGGGAAGAGAGGGCCGCACGTGTCTGACTCGTAAGTAGCACAGTTGGTTGTGCCCACACCGGGCGGGACCCCTGCTTTGCCACAGATGTGTGACATACGCGTCCGCATCCTGGACGGATGCATCCATGCACACCTGTTGTATCTATCCTGTCGGCATGACCCTGGCCGTGAAGCAACCCCCCGCCGCCGACCGCGTCTACACCCACGTCAAACAGGGCGTCCTGGAACGCCGTTACGAGGGCGGGACCCTCCTCACCGAGGGCGAGCTGGCCGAGGCGGTCGGGGTCTCGCGCACCCCCGTGCGCGAGGCGCTGCTGCGGCTGGAGGCCGAGGGCCTGATCCGGCTCTACCCGAAGAAGGGCGCCCTGGTGCTGCCGGTCTCCGCGCAGGAGATCGCCGACGTCGTGGAGACCCGGCTGCTCGTCGAGGAGCACGCGGCGCGCAAGGCCGTGCCCGCGCCGCCCGGGCTCATCGAGCGCTTGGAGGAACTGCTGGCCCGGCAGAAGAAGCAGGCCGCCGCCGGCGACCTCGCCGGGGCCGCCGTGACCGACCGCTGCTTCCACGCCGAGATCGTCCGCAGCGGCGGCAACGAGATCCTCTCCCGCCTCTACGACCAGCTGCGCGACCGTCAGTTGCGCATGGGCGTCGCCGTGATGCACTCCCACCCCGACCGCATCGCCAAGACCCTCGCCGAGCACGAGGAGATCCTCGGCGCGCTGCGCGCCGGGGACGCCGAGGCGGCCGTCGGACTCGTCCACCGGCACGTCGGCTGGTTCTCCCACCTGGCCCGGGGCGAGGTCCGATGAGCTCCACCACGCTGCCCGGCGATCCCCCGGGCGGGCGGCGAGCGCTGGCCGTCTGGGGCGTCGGTGTCTCGGTCTACTTCGTCGCGGTCATCTTCCGCACATCGCTGGGCGTGGCCGGGCTGGACGCCGCCGACCGCTTCGACGTCAACGCCTCGGCGCTGTCCACCTTCTCCATCCTCCAGCTGCTGGTCTACGCGGGCATGCAGATACCCGTCGGGCTGCTCGTCGACCGGCTCGGCACCAAGAAGGTGCTCGCCCTCGGCGCGGTGCTGTTCACGGCCGGACAGCTGGGCTTCGCCTTCTCCCCGTCGTACGGCATGGCGCTCGCCTCCCGGGCGCTGCTCGGCTGCGGTGACGCGCTGACCTTCATCAGCGTGCTGCGGCTGGGCACCCGGTGGTTCCCGGCCCGGCGCGGGCCGCTCGTCGCCCAGTTCGCCGGTCTGGCCGGCATGGCGGGCAACCTCGTCTCCACCCTCGTCCTGGCCCGGCTGCTGCACGGCGTCGGCTGGACCGCCGCCTTCGCGGGCAGCGCGGCCGCCGGGGCCGTGGTGTTCGTGCTGGTCCTGCTCTTCCTGAAGGACCACCCGGAGGGCCACGCGCCGGAGCCGGTCCCGCACCGGGGCGCCGCCTACGTACGGCGTCAGATCACCGCCTCCTGGCGGGAGCCGGGGACCCGGCTGGGCCTGTGGGTGCACTTCACGACCCAGTTCCCGGCGATGGTGTTTCTGCTGCTGTGGGGCCTGCCGTTCCTGGTCGAGGCGCAGGGGCTGTCCCGGGCGACCGCGGGTGAACTCCTCACGCTGGTGGTGGTGTCCAACATGGTCGTCGGCCTGGTCTACGGCCAGATCATCGCCCGGCACCACGGGGCCCGGCTGCCGCTCGCGCTCGGCACGGTCGGCGCGACGGCGGCGCTGTGGGCGGCCACGCTGCTCCACCCCGCGCCGCACGCCCCGATGTGGCTGCTGATCACGCTGTGCACGGTGCTCGGGGCGTGCGGGCCCGCGTCGATGATCGGCTTCGACTTCGCCCGTCCGGCCAACCCGCCCGAGCGGCAGGGCACGGCCTCCGGCATCACCAACATGGGCGGCTTCGTGGCGTCCATGACCACGCTGTTCGCGATCGGCGTGCTGCTGGACGCCACCGGCGACGACTACACGGTCGCCTTCTCCGCCGTCTTCGTCCTCCAGGCGCTCGGCGTCACACAGATCCTGCGGCTGCGCGGACGGGCGGCGCGGCGGGAGCGGGAACGGCTGGTCGCGAGCCGGGTGGAGACGGTGCACGTGCCCGCGTAGTCACCGGTCCACGACCGGCACGAGCGTGAGGTACGCGAGCCCGAGGACGCCTCGGTAGGTGAGCCAGGCGGCGCGGTGGCGGTCGGCGCGCTGCCGGGTCTCCGCGGCCAGGGGATGGTCCGGGTGCCGGGCCAGCCACACCTCGGTGTCCGCGAGGTACGCCGACTCGAACTCCTCCCACTCCTGCGGGCTCGCGGTCTCCGTCCACTCCGGCCGGAACCCCGCCGCGATCGCCAGGTCGACGAGGGCCGGGAGATCGGGATGGTCGGTGGCGGCGGCGCCCGGCCACATCCGGGACAGCTCGGCGCCGGTCGGGGTGCGCTGCCAGAAGCCCTCGCCGAGCAGGACACGGCCGTGGCCGGTGACGAGGCCGCGGAGTGCGGCCAGGGCGTCGGGGAGCGCGCTGCCGAGGGCCTGGCTCGCGCCGACGCACAGGACGAGGTCGGCGGGGCCGTGGGGCGTGCCGGTGGCGGACTCCTCCAGGAAGCGGACCCGGGGCGCGAGCCCGCGTGCCTCGGCGGCCCGCCGCCCGCGGGCCAGGTCCTCGGCGTCGAGGTCGATGCCCGTGCCGGTCGCCTCCGGCACCGCGGCCAGGATGCGCAGCATGAGCTCGCCCCAGCCGCAGCCGATGTCCAGGACGGTGGCGGGGGAGTTCCGGGCGAGGCGTCGTACGAGGGCGTCCGCCCGGGTCCCGGACAGGGGGCCGTGGAAGGTCAGGCGGGTGTGGCGGGGTGGGGTCATGCCGGGGACGCTACGGCGGGGGCGGGGCGGCGGCACGGGGTTTCCGGTGCGGAGAGCCGCTGCCGGGGCCGGATGGGTGCGCGACTCGGCGCGGCGAGGTACCGCCGCGCCCCTCCTCGCCCGAGCGCGGCCGGGCTACTGCGTCACCGTGAAGTTCCGCAGGATCGCCGCCGTCAGGTCCGGGTCGCCCTCCGTCTTCAGCCGGTCCGAGACCGCCTCGGGCGTGACGCGGCCGCAGGCCAGGCGGACGTAGGTCTCCCAGTCGAGGGTGAGCGTGGCGGCCGGGCCCAGGGCCGGGGCCGTCTCCAGGGTGCCGCGGCCGTTGATGTCGACGCGGATCGTGCGCAGGAACTCGACGGGACCGTGCACGTCGAAGACGATCGCCGAGCTGCGCGGCGCCTGCGCGTCCTCCGCCACCACGCGGGGCAGTTCGCCGAGCAGCACGTCACGGGTGATGTGCGCGCCGGGGGAGTCGAGGTTGCCGGGCCGGCCGAGGGCCGTGCGCAGGTCCTGCTCGTGCACCCACACGGCGAAGGCGTGCCGCCGCATGGACTCCTCCAGGGTCAGCTCCGCCCCGAGCGGCCCGCGCACCTTGGCGCCCGGGTCACGCGAGTCGTTGCGCAGCTGGCGGTTGCGGCGGATGATCACGTACTCCAGCTCGGAGGTCATCTCCGGCGCCGTGTGGTGGCGGCGGACGTCGACCTGCATCTCCATGTAGCGCTGGTGGTCGTTGGTGACGTGGAAGAGGTCGCGCGGCAGGGTGTGGATCGGGCGCGGGTCGCCGAGCATCTCGCAGTCCAGGCCGATGATGTGGGAGACGATGTCCCGCACCGACCACCCCGGGCACGGCGTCCGCCGGTTCCATTCGGCCTCCGCGAGCGGCTGGACCAGCTCGGATATCGCTTCGATGGAGTGGGTCCAGGCGTCGGCGTAGGGCTGGAGGGTGGGATGCAGACTCACGGAACGGGACCCCTCGGCGGTCGGTGCACGGGCAGGTGGTGGCGGCGTTGCCAGTGGGAGGTGGCGGCTGTCGGCGGGCGTCTTGCGAGCTAAGTTACGCTGCTGTGAGGCACCCCGGCAGTGCTTTCGTGTGACGATCGTAGGCCCGTGTGGACGGCTCGAATGCCAGGACGGTGGTAGTGTGCGCGCCTCTGTGATCCAGATCGCCGTAGACGAGGGCGAAACGGTCGAATCGCGCCGCCGCCGGGTGGCTTCGATGGTGCGGGACCAGGCCGGGGCCGATCTCGTCGTCCTGCCGGAGCTGTGGACCACGGGCGCGTTCGCCTACGACGCGTTCGGCACGGAGGCCGAACCGCTCGAAGGGCCCACGTACGAGGCGATGGCCAAGGCCGCGAGCGACGCGGGCGTCTGGCTGCACGCCGGTTCCGTCCCCGAGCGCGACCCCGACGGCCCCCTGTACAACACCTCCCTCGTCTTCTCGCCCTCCGGCGACCTGGCCGCCGCCTACCGCAAGATCCACCGGTTCGGTTTCGACAAGGGCGAGGCCGTGCTGATGGGCGCGGGCAGCGAGCTGGTGACGGTGCGTCTGCCCGCGACGACCCTGGGCCTGGCCACCTGTTACGACCTGCGTTTTCCCGAACTCTTCCGCGGGCTCGTCGACGCCGGTGCCGAGACGCTCGTGGTGTCGGCGGGCTGGCCGGAGCGCCGCCGGTCCCACTGGACGCTGCTGGCCCGCGCCCGGGCCGTGGAGAACCAGTCGTTCGTCCTCGCCTGCGCGACGGCCGGGACGCACGCCGGTGTTCCCCAGTCCGGCCACTCGGTCGTGGTCGACCCGTGGGGCGAGGTGCTGGCCGAGGCCGGCGCCGGCGAGGAGGTCCTCACCGTGGAGTTCGACCCCGGCAAGGTCGCGACGACACGGGAGCAGTTCCCGGCGCTGAAGGACCGGATGCTGGGACTCCGGCCGCCGCGCCGGCCCTGACCCGGGGCGCTCTCAGTCCTCCCGTTCCTTCTCCGCCAGGTGGATCACGCACACCGCCACCGCGATCAGCAGCGCCGGGTCGGCGTCCTCCCGCACGACGTCCACGCCGTAGGTGTCCCGCACGGTCAGCCACCGCCGGGAGATCACCGCGAGCAGCTCCCCGTCGTACTCGACGGCGAACTCGCGGTCCAGGATCTTGCCGCTGACGTCCAGTTCGCTGCCGTCGGCCAGGGACACCCGGTAGTGGTTGCGCAGCAGGGACAGGCGTTTGCGGCGGATGGTGGCCAGCGGCTCCCCGGCCCGCTGGAGCACCATCGTGTCGCGCAGGGCGAGCATCTTCTGGTGGATGTCGACGAGGACACGCCCCTGGGGGTCCTTCAGTTCCCAGGTGTCGCGCAGGCGCAGGGCCTTTCCGTCGACGAGGAACACCTTGGCGCCGTGCTCGTCCTCGATCCAGTAGTCGTCGCCGAAGCCGAGGAGCCGGTCGTACACGAGGAATCTCATGGGACCAGGGCTTCCCCGCCGCCGGCGCCGAAACGCCGCCGATAGGCCGACGGGCTGAGCCCGGTCGCCCGCCGGAGCCGCTGACGCAGGTTGGCGGCCGTGCCGAGACCGCTGCGGGCCGCCACCACCTCCAGCCGTTCCTCGCCCCGCTCGATCAGCCGGCAGGCCAGCGCCACGCGCTCGGCGCTCAGCCAGGCCAGCGGGGTCGTCCCCAGCTGGGCGCGGAAGCGGCGGTGCAGTGTGGCGGGGCTGACCCGGGCGCGGGCGGCCAGGTCCGCCACCGTCAGCGGTTCGCCGATCCGCTCCTGCGCCCACTGCAGCAGCGGCGCCAGGGACGCGTCCCGCACCTCGGGCACCGGCCGCTCCACGAACTGCCGCTGCCCGCCGTCCCGGTGGGCCGCGAACACCAGGCGGCGGGAGACGTGGTTGGCGATCTCGGCGCCGTGGTCGCGGCGGACGAGGTGCAGCCCCAGGTCGAGGGCCGACGCGCTGCCGGAGGAGGTCAGGATGTCACCGTCGTCGACGAACAGCACGTCCGGCTCCAGCCGGACCTCCGGGAACCGGGCCCGGAACGACTCCGCCCACATCCAGTGGCAGGCCGCCCTGCGCCCCCGCAGCAGCCCGGCCTCCGCGAGGGTGAACGCACCCGAGCAGAACCCGACGAGCCGGGCACCGCGCGCGTGGGCCCGGCGGACGACGTCCAGCACGCGGGGCGAGCGGGGCGTGCCGGTGTCGGGCCGGTTCGGCACGATCAGGGTGTCCGCGTCCTCGGCGGCCTCCGGCCCGGCCACGCCGGTCAGCGTGAAGAAGCCGTCCCGCATGCGGGTGCGCGGGGCGACGGCGCACAGCCGGAAGTCGTACAGCTCCCGGCCGAGTTCCGGCCTGCGCAGCCCGAAGATCTCGATGGCGCAGCTCATCTCGAAGGGGTTGGAGTTCTCGTCGACCAGGAGGACGACCCGGTGCGGGCGGTGCGAGGATCCTTGCGGCATGTGCGATTCCTAGCACTCGCCGGGGCGCCGCGGAAGGCGCAGGATCGCCCCATGACCTCACAGCCCGTCTCGCTCGCCCACGCCCTGGCCTCCTTCGCCGAGCGGTGGAGCCCGCGCATCGTCACCGCCGTCAACGACTACGACGTCCGGATCGCCAAGGTCGAGGGCGAGCACGTCTGGCACGCCCACGACCACACCGACGAGTTCTTCCTCGTCCTCGACGGCGAACTCCGCATCGCCCTGCGCGAACCGGCCGGCGAGCGCACGGTCGTCCTGCCCGCGGGCAGCGTCTTCACCGTCCCCCGCGGCACCGAGCACAAGCCGTACGCCCCCGTCCCGACCGCGATCCTGATGTTCGAGCCGACCGGCACCCTCACCGTCGGCGACCGCCACGACGAGGTACCGGACCACGTGGACGCCACGACGGGTCACGCGCTGCACCGGACACCGGGGCCGGGTGACACCCTGCGGTCATGAGCGGCTCCACACCCCGGCGCGCCGGGGAAGGCCGTGCCGCTGCCGGACGGGACCTTCCTGGTGAGCGGCACGACCCGGCACCAGCTGATGGAACTCGCCGCGGACGGCGAGAGCGTGCGACGACGGCCCCGCCGGCGGGGAGCACCCGGCCTGTCACGTCCGTCAGCGGGACTGGGACGTGCCGGTGCGTCTCACGGCGGCGGGGACCGGCCGGCTCTCGCTGGGGCCGGCCGGGACGGACGTCTGACCGCCGGGTGTCACACCCCGTACCCGCCGTTGTAGCCGTCGCGGCGCTGGTGGGCGGCCGGGTCGTCGACGACGCCCGCCGACGGTGGCACGACCACGCGCCTGCGCCGGTAGATGCTGCTGAAGACCGTGACGCCAATCAGTCCGACGATCATGAAGATGACTCCGACCAGGTCGAGGTTGACCCCCTCCATGTCCCAGTCGGTCGCGAACGTGAGGATGGCTCCCACGGCGATGAGGATGATGCATCCGCCGAGGCCCATGTGTGTCGCCTCCCTGTACGGTCCGGCCGTTCCGGTCCCGGAACACCGGGTACCCCCGGGGCGAACACCCATGCGGTCGGGGGCCGTTCTACCGCTGCAGAAAGGCAGTCAGGGCGTTGGCCAGCAGGAACGGGTCGTCGGCGCCGCAGAGTTCGCGCACGCTGTGCATCGACAGGATGGCCACGCCGATGTCGACCGTCCTGATCCCGTGCCGCGCGGCGGTGATCGGGCCGATGGTGGTCCCGCAGGGCATGGAGTTGTTGGAGACGAAGGACTGGAAGGGCACGTCCGCCGCCTCGCAGGCCGCCGTGAACTCCGCGCGGCCCGAACCGTCCGTGGCGTAACGGTTGTTGACGTTGACCTTGAGGATCGGGCCGCCGTTGACCCGCGGGTGGTGCGTCGGGTCGTGCCGCTCCGCGTAGTTGGGGTGGACGGCGTGGCCGGTGTCGGAGGACAGGCAGACCGTGCCGGCGAAGGCGCGTGCCCGGTCCTCGAAGGAGCCGCCGCGGGCGAAGACCGAGCGCTCCAGCACGTTGCCGAGGAGCGGTCCGTCCGCGCCCGTGTCGGACTGGGAGCCGTTCTCCTCGTGGTCGAAGGCAGCCAGGACCGGGATGGACGCGGGCTTCGACGGGGCCGAGGCGACCGCGGCGAGCGCGGCCGTGCCGGCGTGCACGGACAGCAGGTTGTCCATGCGCGGGCCGGCCACCAGCTCCCGGTCGCGGCCCAGGTACGCGGGCGGCTCCACGGAGTGGGTCATCAGGTCCCAGCCGGTGACCTCGCCCGCGGGGACGCCGGCGGTCTCCTCCAGGAAGGCGATCAGGTCGCCGTCGCGCACGTCGCGGCCCAGGCCCCAGACCGGCTGCATGTGCCGCTGCTTGTCGAGCTTGAGGCCGTCGGCCGTCACCGAGCGGTCCAGGTGGATGGCGAGCTGCGGCACGCGCAGCAGCGGCCGGTCGACGTTCACCAGGCGCGTCGAACCGTCGCGCAGGGTCAGCCGGCCGGCGATGCCGAGGTCGCGGTCGAGCCAGGAGTTGAGCAGCGGTCCGCCGTAGATCTCCACGGCCACCTGGCGCCAGCCGTGCGCCCCGCTGTCGGGCAGCGGCTTGACGCGCAGGTTGGGGGAGTCGGTGTGGGCGCCGACAATGCGGAACGGCGTGTGCGGCGTGGCACCCTCCGGCACGTACCAGGCGACGATGGCGCCACCGCGCAGCACGTACTTGCCGCCGCTCGACCCGTCCCAGGCGTCCGTCTCGGCGACCTGCCGGAAGCCGGCCTTCTCCAGCCGCTCGGCGGCGTTGGCCACGGCGTGGTACGGCGTGGGGCTGGCCGCGAGGAAGGTCATCAGGTCGTCGGTGTGGCCGCGGTCGAAGCGCGCTGGGTTGGTCATGCCTTCACCTTAACGACGGGCGAGGGCCGGTCCCCCGGAAGGGGAACCGGCCCTCGCCCGAAGGACGTGAGGATCAGAACGCGGCCTCGTCCAGCTCCATCAGGTCCAGCTCGACGCCCTCGGCGACCTTGCGGGCCAGGGTGACGCCCGGCAGGACGCTGGCGGCGAAGAACTTCGCGGCGGCGATCTTGCCGGTGTAGAAGGCCTTGTCCTTGGCGGAGGCGGTCTGAAGCTTCTCGGCGGCGATCGCGGCGCCCTTGAGCAGCAGGTAGCCGACGACGACGTCACCGGAGGCCATCAGCAGGCGGGTGGTGTTCAGCCCCACCTTGTAGATGTTCTTGACGTCCTGCTCGGTGGCGGCGAGGTCGGTCAGCATCAGGCCGACGATCGCCTCCAGCTCCACGGCGGCCTTGGCCAGGTGCTCGCGGGCGCCCGCCAGCTCCTCGCCGCCGGTGCCGAGCGCCAGGAACTTCTTGATGTCCTCGGCGAGGGAGTTCAGCGCGGCGCCCTGGTTGCGGACGATCTTCCGGAAGAAGAAGTCCTGGCCCTGGATGGCCGTGGTGCCCTCGTAGAGGGTGTCGATCTTGGAGTCCCGGATGTACTGCTCGATCGGGTACTCCTGCAGGAAGCCGGAGCCGCCGAAGGTCTGCAGCGACTGGGCGAGCTGCTCGTAGCCCTTCTCGGAGCCGTAGCCCTTGACGATCGGCAGGAGCAGGTCGTTCAGCGCGTGCTCGGTGGTGGCGTCCTCGCCGGCGGCCTCCTTGATCTGGATGGCGTCCTGGATCGAGGCGGTGTACATCACCAGGGCGCGCATGCCCTCCGCGTACGCCTTCTGCGTCATCAGCGAGCGGCGCACGTCCGGGTGGTGCGTGATGGTGACCTTGGGTGCGGTCTTGTCCATGAAGTTCGCCAGGTCCGGGCCCTGGACGCGCTCCTTGGCGTACTCCAGCGCGTTCAGGTAGCCGGTCGACAGCGTGGAGATCGCCTTCGTGCCGACCATCATGCGGGCGAACTCGATGATGCGGAACATCTGGCGGATGCCGTCGTGCTTGTCGCCGATCAGCCAGCCCTTGGCGGGGTGCTTGTCGCCGAACGTCATCTCGCAGGTGTTGGAGGCCTTCAGGCCCATCTTGTGCTCGACGTTCGTGGCGTAGACGCCGTTGCGCTCGCCCAGCTCGCCGGTCTCGAAGTCGAAGAGGTACTTCGGGACGAGGAACAGGGACAGGCCCTTGGTGCCGGGTCCTGCGCCCTCGGGGCGGGCCAGCACGTAGTGGAGGATGTTCTCCGACATGTCGTGCTCACCGGAGGTGATGAAGCGCTTCACGCCCTCGATGTGCCAGGAGCCGTCCTCCTGCTGCACGGCCTTGGTGCGGCCGGCGCCCACGTCGGAGCCCGCGTCGGGCTCGGTGAGGACCATGGTGGAGCCCCACTGCTTCTCCGTGGCGATCTTGGCTATGTGCTTCTGGACCTCGTTGCCCTCCTCGAAGAGGATGCCGGCGAAGGCCGGGCCCGAGGAGTACATCCACACGGCCGGGTTCGCGCCCAGGATCAGCTCGGCGTAGGCCCAGATGAGGGAGCGGGGCGCGGTGGTGCCGCCGATCTCCTCGGGCAGGCCGAGGCGCCAGTACTCGGAGTCCATGAAGGCCTGGTAGCTCTTCTTGAAGGACGCCGGGACCGGGGCGGTGTTCGTCTCCGGGTCGAAGACCGGCGGGTTGCGGTCGGCGTCGGCGAAGGACTCCGCCAGCTCGTTCTCCGAGAGGCGGGTCAGCTCCTCCAGGATGCTCTTGGCGGTCTCGACGTCCATCTCCTCGAACGGGCCGGTGCCGTAGACCTTGTCGCGCCCGAGTACTTCGAAGAGGTTGAACTCGATGTCGCGGAGATTCGACTTGTAGTGCCCCATGGCGACGGCTCCCGGCTCCGTAGAGAGATCGGCGAGGCACTGGATCCTCGCGCTAGTTCACGTACCAACAAGTAGGTCCTCATGATGCTACCCGTCGGTAATAAGAGGCAACCCCGATCCGGTCATCTGTGACGCGTGGCTCAGACCCGCACCGCGGACCGGCGGGTCGCCGTACCGGCCCGGACGCCCGGCCGCGCTCGGTACGCTTGCGCTCATGTACGGCTACGACCAGACAGCGGGCCCGCAAGGGCAGTACGCCCCTCCGCAGCAGCCGATGTCCGGCGGGTACGGGCAGCAGCCGCCCCTGTACCCCGAGCCGTCCCCGCCCTCCCTCGCGGACGCGGTGCGCGCGTTCACGACGGGGCAGATGGCGGCCGAGGACTTCCAGCAGGTCTTCGCCACGTCGAAGGTGTACTGCCCGCGCGGCGACAACCCCGGCTTCCTGGCGCTGCACAACACGCAGCAGCCGGTGATCCCGATGTTCAGCACGCTGAAGGAGCTGCGCCGGTACGCGGGCAAGGAGTCCAAGTACTTCGTGATCACCGGCGCCGAGGTGCTGGACCTGCTGCCCACGGGCTACGGCTTCGTCCTCGACATGGAGGGCGAGCACCGCATGGTGTTCGACGCGAAGGCCGTGGAGCAGATGGTCGAGTTCGCGATGCGCCGGATGTACGGCTAGACGCCCGTGCCTCGCGGACGGCCGAGGCCTCGCCGTCAGCCCCGCGGCAGGCGCAGGGCCAGGCCGTCCAGGACGACGTCCAGCCCGTAGGCGAACTTGTCGTCCCGCAGCCGCGCCGGGTCGGCGGCCTCGGTGGTGATGGCGGCCTCGGAGGCGGCCAGGTGGTGGTAGCCGGCGGAGACCTGCCGGGCCGTGGGCAGGAGCCTGGCCACGAACTCCGTCTCGGACTCGCCGGAGCGGGCCACCGTGGTGAGCCAGGCCGCCTCGGTGGTGCTCATGCCGATGACGTACGAGAACACGGCGTCGATCGCGCGGCTCGGCTCGGGGAACCCGGCGGCGGTGAACAGCGCCGCGAGCCGCTCCGAGAAGTTCATGTAGTTGGGGCCCAGGTAGGCCAGTCCCGCCTGGCCCAGCACCAGGGTCAGCCAGGGGTGCCGTAGCGCGGTCGTGCGGAAGGAGCGGGCGGCCTCGGTCACCGCCGCGCGCCAGTCCGGGCTGTCGGCCGGCGGGACGTGGATCTCGGCGGCGACCTCGTCCACCGCGAGCTCCATCAGCTCGTCCTTCGTCGCCACGTGCCGGTACAGCGAGGTCGCCCCCGCGTTCAGCCGCGCGCCCAGCTTGCGCATGGACAGCGCCTCGATGCCGTCCGCGTCGAGCATGGCGATCGCCTCGCGCACGATCGCGTCCCGGCTGAGCGCGGGCTGGTCGGCGCGGCGCTGCTCGCGGGCCCAGACGGACGGGATCGGGTTCCCGTCCGTCGTCCTGCTCCTGCTCATGTGGCTCCTCCGGACCTCGTGCGAACGGCGTGCGCAATCAGCGTACAGAACCGTGTTGTTGCGCACACTGTTCCCCTGTGCGTACAGTGTTCGCATCGAGGGAACGGTGTTCGCAGGAGGGGAAGAGGACATGGACGCTCGCCATCCACGCCGCTGGTGGATCCTGATCGTGCTGTGCCTGAGCACGCTGGTGCTGGTCGTCGACAACATGGCGCTGACCGTCGCGGTGCCCGCGCTGACCGAGGACCTGGGGGCGAGCGCCCAGCAGACGCAGTGGATCCTCGACTCCTACGTCCTGGTCTTCGCCGGGCTGCTGCTGACCTCGGGCAGCCTGGGGGACCGGTTCGGGCGCCGGCGGGTGATGCTCATCGGGCTGCTGCTGTTCGGGGCGGCCTCGCTGGGGGCGGTGTTCTGCGCCACGCCGGGTGAGCTGATCGCGGTGCGGATCGCGATGGGTGTCGGCGGGGCGCTGATCATGCCGTCGACGCTGTCCATCCTGATCACCGTCTTCGACGAGGACGAACGGCCCAGGGCGATGGCGGCGTGGGGCTCGGTGTCGATGCTCGGCCTGGTCGGCAGCCCCGTCCTCGGCGGGGTGCTGATCGACCACTTCGCCTGGCAGGCGATCTTCCTGATCAACGTGCCGATCGTCGGTCTCGCGCTGCTGGCCGGTGTACTGCTGATGCCGGAGTCCAGGGCGCCCTGGCAGAAGCCCGACCCGCTGGGCGCGGTGCTGTCGGTGGTGGGCATGACGGCACTGGTGTGGTGGATCATCGAGATCCCGCAGCACGGCGCCTTCGAGGGCCGCTCGCTGCTCGTCCTGGCCGGCGCGGTGGTGGCCCTGGCCGGGTTCGTGGTCCGGCAGAACGTCGCCGACGCGCCGATGGTCCCGCTGGTCCTCTTCCGGCACCGCAACTTCAGCGGCGGCTCGCTCTCCCTGGCCCTGGTCCAGATCGGCAACGCCGGCCTGCTGCTGGTGCTGACCCAGTACCTCCAGTTCGTGCTCGGCTGGTCCGCGGTCAAGGCGGGCCTGGCCTTCCTGCCGCTGGCGGTGGCCGCGCTGGCCGGAAACGCGGCCGGGGCGCAGCTGGCCGTCAAGGTGGGCAACCGCTTCGTCATCCTCGGCGGCATGCTGCTGATGGCCGTCTCCTTCGGGCTGCTGACCACGCTCACCGCCGGCAGCGGCTTCACGGTCCCGGCCGTGGCGCTGGGGATCCTCGGCCTGGGCGCCGGTCTGGCCATGCCGGCCGCGGTGGCCGCGCTGATGGGGACCATCCCGCAGGAGAAGGCGGGCGTCGGCTCGGCCCTCAACGACACCATCCAGCAGTCCGGTACCGCCCTCGGCATCGCGATCCTCGGCTCGCTGCTCTCGGGCGGCTACGCCGACGCGATGCCGGCCGGCGCCCCCGGGCAGGCCAGGGAGTCCATCGGCGGGGCCCTCGCCGTCGCCGGCGGGGACACGGGCCTGGTGCGGGCGGCCCGGGAGGCCTTCACCGAGTCGATGTCGACGACCTTCGCGATCAGCGGGATCGGTGTGCTGGTCGCGGCGGTCGTCGCCACGCTGGTGATGCGCGACCGCACGGCGGAGCCGGCCGGGACCGGCCGGCAGCAGCGTGAACCGGTCGCCTGACCGGGACGTACGAAGGTCGGCGCCCCGATGCGGGGGTGCCGGTCTTTCGCTGTGCCCGTCTCCCGTGGTTCGCTGCGCCGCCACCCGGGAATGCCCGCCCGGTTTTCTCCGTTGGGGGTGGCAGAAAGTTCAACGCTCAACTAAACTGGGCGTACACGAGGAGGAACCGACATGCCTGCTGTGACCGTCGAGAACCCGTTGACGCTGCCCCGAGTGACCGCACCCGCCGACGCCGTGGCTCGTCCCGTGCTCACCGTCACGACCGCTCCGAGCGGTTTCGAGGGCGAGGGCTTCCCGGTGCGCCGGGCGTTTGCGGGGATCAACTACCGCCATCTCGACCCGTTCATCATGATGGACCAGATGGGCGAGGTGGAGTACGCGCCGGGCGAGCCCAAGGGCACCCCCTGGCACCCGCACCGCGGCTTCGAGACCGTCACCTACATCATCGACGGCATCTTCGACCACCAGGACTCCAACGGCGGTGGCGGCACCATCACCAACGGCGACACCCAGTGGATGACGGCCGGCTCGGGCCTGCTCCACATCGAGGCGCCGCCGGAGCACCTGGTGATGTCCGGCGGGCTCTTCCACGGCCTGCAGCTGTGGGTGAACCTCCCGGCCAAGGACAAGATGATGGCCCCGCGCTACCAGGACATCCGCGGCGGCTCCGTCCAGCTGCTCACCACCCCCGACGGCGGCGCGCTGCTGCGGGTCATCGCCGGTGAGCTGGACGGCCACGCCGGTCCGGGCATCACCCACACGCCGATCACGATGATCCACGCGACGGTGGCACCGGGTGCGGAGGTCACGCTGCCGTGGCGCGAGGACTTCAACGGGCTGGCGTACGTGCTGGCCGGGCGCGGCAGCGTCGGCACGGACCGCCGGCCGGTCCACACGGGCCAGACCGCCGTCTTCGGCGCGGGCTCCTCGCTGACCGTCCGCGCGGACGAGAAGCAGGACTCCCACACGCCGGACCTGGAGGTCGTGCTGCTCGGCGGACAGCCGATCCGCGAGCCCATGGCGCACTACGGCCCGTTCGTGATGAACACCAAGGACGAGCTCATGCAGGCCTTCGAGGACTTCCAGAAGGGCCGCCTGGGCACGGTTCCGGCCGTGCACGGCATGAGCGAGAGCGGTCCGCAGGGCTGACGCACGTCACCGCGTCTCAGCGCTCTCCCAGGTGGTGACGTCCATGGTGACGGACGACAGGCCGTTGTCGTCCGTCTGCCAGCCGAGGACGGTGAGGGAGGCGACCCGGTTCTCGTCGGTGAGCACGCAGGCGGTGAGCCCCTTGCTGATGTTCCGCTGATCGACGGTGAACCCGAAGTCGGTGGCCGCGGCGCAGCTCTGCGCGGTCGCCGGCCCCTCGATCGTGGCGAGGTCGCCGCCGTCACCGCCGAGGGTCCAGCCGTTGCCGCCGGACGGCATGGTGTAGGTGATGTCGGAGACGCCCTCGGTGAAGTCCAGGTCCACGTTGGACCCGGCCCTCAGCACCACCTTGCGGTGCTCCCGCACCCCCGGCGCCCCGGCGTCGGCCGCCGGGGCCGCGGCACCCGGCCGGGAGGCGGACGGTCCGGAAGCGGCGGGTCCGGAGGCGGCCGGCGCCGGGGCCGCCGTGCTGCTCGCGGCCGGTGTGCCCGGGTCCGCGGGCGCGGACGTACCCGGCGTCACGCTCGTGCCCGCCGCGGCCCCCGCGCCGCCCCGGCCGTCGAGCCACAGGTAGCCGACCACGCCCGCCATGGCCACCACGGTGACGGCCACCATGGCGGTGGCGGGACCCTTGTACGAAAGGCGCCCCAGCTCGACCTGCGCGGAGGGGTCGCGCCGGCCGCCGCCCTCGTACGACACCGAGAAGGAGGACCTCTTGCCCCGGTCCTCCCGGGATGCGGACTTGCCCATGCGACTTCCTTGCCTGCGTCGGAATCCGGACAGGGCACTTATCGTGCAGGCGGTGTGAAGGGCGTCGTCGTCACTCACCCGGCGGTCACGCGAAAGGGTGTATCGGCTTCACTGTGTTGACGAAGGGGGCGTCAGGGCGACGACCAGGAGCCGTCCCCCGAGCCGTCCACCGACTCGTACAGCTCGAACCAGATGCTCTTGCCCTCGCCGCGCGGGTCGACGCCCCAGGCGTGCGCGAGCAGTTCGATCAGGACCAGGCCGCGGCCGGAGGACGCCAGCTCCCCGGGCCTGCGCTTGTGCGGCAGGTCGTCGCCCGCGTCGGTGACCTCGATCCGCAGCCGCCGCTCCCCCACCTCGCCGGTGATCTCGGCGACGAGCAGGGCGTCGGAGTCCGTGTGGACGAGGACGTTCGTCAGCAGCTCGGACAGCAGCAGCACCGCCGAGTCGACCTGGTCGGGACAGGCCCAGTCGTGCAGCAGTTCCCGCTGGTGCTGCCGGGCCACCGCGATCCGCTCTGGTTCGGCCTGTGCGACCGTCAGCACCGAGCGCCGTACCGGCGGGCCTTCGGCCAGGGTGTCGCCGCAGCCGCAGCCCCCGCCGTCCCTGCTCAGCAGCAGCACCGCGATGTCGTCCTCGCGGCGGTCCGCCAGCGGGCCGGTGGTGTGGTGCGAGGACGGCCCGTGCACGGCCTGCACCAGGGTGTCGGCGAGCTCCTCCAGATCGCCCTTGTGCTCCTCCAGGATCGTCCGCAGCCGCCGCCAGCCCGTGTCCAGGTCGTGGCCGCCGGTCTCGATCAGGCCGTCCGTGCAGATCAGCAGCGTCTCGCCGGGCTCCAGCGCGAGCCGGGTCGTGGGGTAGTCCGCGTCCGGGTCGATGCCCAGGGGCAGGCCGCCCGACGTCGGCCGGGTCAGCACCGTGCCGTCGGCCATCCGGATCGCCGGGTCCGGATGCCCGGCGCGGGCGATGTCCAGCAGCCCCGACGCCGGGTCGACCTCCACGTAGACGCAGGTCGCGAAGCGCGGGTCGTAGGGGTCCTCGTCGCTGATGCCGTGCAGGAAGCGGGAGGCGCGGGAGAGCACCGCGTCCGGGCGGTGGCCCTCCGAGGCGTAGGCCCGCAGGGCGATGCGCAGCTGGCCCATCAGTCCCGCCGCCCGCACGTCGTGCCCCTGGACGTCCCCGACGACCAGCGCGAACCGCCCACTGGGCAGCGGGATCACGTCGTACCAGTCGCCTCCGACCTGCAGTCCGCCACCGGTGGGGACGTACCGGGCGGCCACGCTCATGCCCGGAATGCGCTGCGAGCCGAGCCTCGGCAGCATCGTGCGCTGCAGCCCGTCGGTCAGGGCCCGCTCGCTCTCGGCCACACCCGCCCGGGTCAGCGCCTGGGCCAGCATCCGGGCGATCGTCGCCAGCACGGACCGTTCGTCCGGCGTGAACGCCACCGGGTAGGTGAACGCCGCCATCCACGCGCCCATCGTGCGGCCGGCCACGGTCAGCGGCAGGAACGCCCAGGACCGGCGGCCGAACCGCTCGGCGAGCGGCCAGGTCAGCGGATAGCGGGCCTTGTACTGCTCGGGCGAGGACAGGTACACGGCCCGGCCGGTCCGCACCACCTCGGCGGCCGGGTAGTCCGTGTCCAGCGGCATGTCCGAGAAAGGACTCTCGGTGCCCCGCTGCTGCCCGTGATGGCCCATGATCGTCAGCCGGTCGCCCTCCACGCCGAACACCGCCAGCCCGTCCGGCGAGAACCCGGGCATCGACAGGTTCGCCGTGACCCGCAGGACCTCCTGCGTGGACCGGGCCTCGGCCAGCGCACGGCCCGCGTCCAGCAGGAACGCCTCCCGCGAGCGCCGCCAGTCACCCGTGACCGCGCTGCGCCCGGCCGGGGTGCCCGGCGTGGGCTCGGTGACCTCCTGGAGCGTGCCGAGCAGGATGTACGCCTTACGGGCCCGGTCGAAAGCCGGCTTGGAGCGGCTGCGGACGACCCGGACGACCCGGCCCTGCTCGTCCATGATCCGGATGCGCACCTCCGCGAGGGTCCCCTCGGCGACGGCCAGCTGGACCACGCCGGTGATCTCGTTCCAGTCGACCGGATGCAGCCGGGCCCGGGCCTGGGCCTCGGTGAGCGTGACCTGCTCGGCGGGCAGCCCGAGCAGCCGTGCCGCCTCGGCGTCGACCGTGACCAGCCCGGTGGCGGTGTCCCAGTGCCACAGGCCGGTCGCGAGGGCGGCCAGTGCCTCCCCCACGGCGGGCAGGGGCTCGCCAGTGCGCATTGCCCTACTTTAAGAAGACGCGCTCGAACACTGCCACCGAAGGCGGACCCGTGCGCGATGACAACGGGGGAGAGCCGATCGTCACCTGCCCGGTACGCTGGGGACCAGTTTCACGTGAAACACAGACCCCGATCAGCGAAGACTGGATGAACGACGATGCATCGGTACAGGTCCCACACCTGCGGCGAGCTCCGCTCCTCTGACGTCGGCACCGACGTCCGGCTGAGTGGCTGGCTGCACAATCGGCGCGACCTGGGCGGCATCCTCTTCATCGATCTGCGCGATCACTACGGCATCACGCAGCTCGTGGCCCGTCCCGGCACCGCCGCCTACGAGGCTCTCGACAAGCTCTCCAAGGAGTCGACGGTCCGCGTCGACGGCAAGGTCGTCTCCCGCGGCGCCGAGAACGTCAACCCCGACCTGCCGACCGGTGAGGTCGAGGTCGAGGTCGGCGAGGTCGAACTGCTCGGCGCGGCCGCCCCGCTGCCGTTCACGATCAACGCCGAGGACGGTGTCAACGAGGAGCGGCGCCTGGAGTACCGCTTCCTCGACCTGCGCCGCGAGCGCATGCACCGCAACATCATGCTGCGCACGGCGGTCATCTCCGCCATCCGGCACAAGATGACGGCGCTCGGCTTCAACGAGATGGCGACGCCGATCCTGTCCGCGACCTCCCCCGAGGGCGCCCGCGACTTCGTCGTCCCCTCCCGACTGCACCCGGGCAAGTTCTACGCCCTCCCGCAGGCCCCGCAGCAGTTCAAGCAGCTGCTGATGATCTCCGGCTTCGACCGCTACTTCCAGATCGCGCCCTGCTTCCGCGACGAGGACGCCCGCGCCGACCGCTCGCCGGGCGAGTTCTACCAGCTCGACATCGAGATGAGCTTCGTCGAGCAGGAGGACGTCTTCCAGCCCGTCGAGAAGCTGATGACCGAGCTGTTCGAGGAGTTCGGTGGCGGCCGCCACGTCACCTCGCCGTTCCCGCGGATCCCGTTCCGCGAGGCGATGCTGAAGTACGGCTCCGACAAGCCCGACCTGCGCGCCCAGCTCGAACTCGTCGACATCACCGACATCTTCGAGGGCTCGGAGTTCAAGGCCTTCGCCGGCAAGCACGTGCGTGCCCTGCCGGTGCCGGATGTCTCGGGCCAGCCCCGCAAGTTCTTCGACCAGCTCGGCGACTACGCCGTCTCGCAGGGCGCCAAGGGCCTGGCCTGGGTCCGCGTCGGTGAGGACGGCTCGCTGTCCGGCCCGATCGCGAAGTTCCTCACCGAGGACAACGTCGCGGAGCTCACCAAGCGGCTCTCCCTCGCCGCCGGCCACGCGGTGTTCTTCGGCGCGGGCGAGTTCGACGAGGTCTCCAAGATCATGGGCGCGGTCCGGGTCGAGGCGGCCAAGCGCGCCGGGCACTTCGAGGAGGGCGTCTTCCGGTTCTGCTGGATCGTCGACTTCCCGATGTACGAGAAGGACGAGGAGACCGGCGCGATCGACTTCTCGCACAACCCGTTCTCCATGCCGCAGGGCGGTCTGGAGGCCCTGCAGACCCAGGACCCGCTGGACATCCTGGGCTGGCAGTACGACATCGTCTGCAACGGCGTCGAGCTGTCCTCCGGCGCGATCCGGAACCACGAGCCGGAGATCATGCTCAAGGCGTTCGAGATCGCCGGCTACGACCGCGAGACCGTCGAGGAGAAGTTCGCGGGCATGCTCCGCGCCTTCCGCTTCGGCGCCCCGCCGCACGGCGGCATCGCCCCCGGCGTCGACCGCATCGTGATGCTCCTCGCGGACGAGCCCAACATCCGCGAGACCATCGCCTTCCCGCTCAACGGCAACGCCCAGGACCTGATGATGGGCGCGCCGACGGAGCTGGAGGAGGCCCGGCTGAAGGAGCTGCACCTGTCGGTGCGGAAGCCGCAGCCGAAGTAGGGCGCATCGTGTGAGTGGCCCGGAACCGACGCCGGTTCCGGGCCACTGCCGTGTCCAGCACCCCGCGCCTCACTCCTCGGAGAAGATCTCCTGCGCGGTCGCGACGGTCAGGGACCGGTCGAACCATCGGGTGAGGGTGTCGAGGTCGGTTTCGGAGGCGATGCGTTGGCGTGTGTCGGGGGCGACGGGAACACCGCGCTTCTCGAGCACACGGAGGATGGAACCAGCCGTGCCTTCGGCTTTGCCCTCGGCCATGCCTTCGGCTTTGCCTTCGAGGTAGGTCTGCTCGAAGAGGGTTCCCCTGCCCGGGAAGTAAGTGGCGACCATCTTCTCCAGCTCTCTCCAGGTTTCCCGGACCGGAGTGTTCTCCAGTCCGACTTCGAGCCACTCGCACCAGTACTTCGCTGTGGCCTCGTCGAACGACCGCATTCCGCGGGCCAGCATGTCCAGTATGGCGGGGGCGTTCTCGCTTTCGCTGTGCACGATGGCCGAGAAGGTGGCCATTGCCGGCGCCCGGGCGACCAGCGACTCGTCGGTGATCTCCGGGACGTTGTCCGGACCGAGGACGAACGGCCGCGTGGCCTGGGACGTCCACGTACCGACGCGGCATTCGAAGGGCCCGGCCGCCCAGGCCGCCGTCGGCCGGTTCCTGCACACCGCGACGAGCAGCACCGGCAGCCCGAACTTGGCATGGAGGTACGCCACGTAGTACGACCAGCTGAGCCCCTTGCCGCGCACCTTGCCGGTCTGGGCCTCGATGGCGAGGAGGAAGCCGTCGCCGTCCGACGGCTCGACTCTCAGCACCGTGTCCACCCGGCGTTCCAGCGGCTTGATCTCCGTGGCGTCGGGTGTCAGCGCCTCGATCGTCGCCTTCACGGGCGGCGGGAGTCCCAGCGCCTCGAAGACGGGAAAGAGAACCTCCGGATGGTCCTGGAAGATCCGGTGCGAGGTCTCATGAGTGGATGTGACCATGCGGGCAACGTAGGGCCGCCGAACGCGGTGATGCGGGCCGGGAGAGGTGCGTTCACTCTTTCGAGAGCGGCAAAAACGTTCCCCTTGTGTGAAGGGCTACCGCGCCACGAACTGGGTCAGGATGGCCTGGACCTCGTAGATGTCGACGCCCTTGGTGAAGGTCTTCTCGATGGGGGTGGGGGTGCCGGAGATCCAGATCTTGAGTTCCGCGTCCAGGTCGAAGGTGCCCGCCGTTTCCACCGAGAAATGGGTGATGCTGCGGTAGGGGACGGAGTGGTACTCGACCTTCTTGCCGGTGATGCCCTGCTTGTCGACCAGGATCAGGCGCCGGTCGGTGAAGAGGATCGTGTCGCGGATGAGCAGGAACGCGGCGTGGACCTGCTCGCCGTGGCCGAGCAGGCGGGCGTAGTCCTGCTGGGCCGAGGCCGGTTTCACGGTGTGCGCGTTGCCGAACAGTGCCATCGGTGGTTCCCCCTGTCAGTCGGGTCGGCCCTTCGGCCGTCCTCAGGGGGATCTTCGCAAAGCAGGGAGCCCGGGAGAAGGCTCTCGTTCTCCCGGGCCCCGTGCTGTAGCGAGCGTGTTACGGCTGTTACGCCGTCGGCTTCTCCTCCAGGCGCGGGAAGAGGACCGCGCCCTTGGTCACCGTCGTGCCGGCGGGGAGCCTGCCCCAGTCGCCGGCCTCCTGGATCCGCTGGTCCGCCAGGGCGCCGAGGGAGGCCTCCGCGCCGAGGGAGTCCCACAGCTTCTGGGACGTCTCCGGCATGACCGGGTTGAGCAGCACCGCCACCGCGCGCAGGGACTCCGCCGCCGTGTAGAGGATCGTCGCCAGGCGGGCCCTGCCCTCGTCGGACGTGTCCTTGGCGACCTTCCAGGGCTCCTGCTCGGTGATGTAGCCGTTGACCTGCTTGACGAAGTCGAAGACCGCCAGGATGCCGCCCTGGAAGTCCAGCTCCTCGCCGATCCGCCGGTCGGCCTCGCTGACCGCCTTGGCCAGGCCCTCGTGGATCGCCCGCTCCGCCTCGCCGTCGGCCCCCGACGCCGGCAGTTCGCCACCGAAGTACTTGCCGACCATCGCCGCGACACGCGACGCGAGGTTGCCGTAGTCGTTGGCCAGCTCGCTCGTGTACCGGGCGGAGAAGTCCTCCCAGGAGAAGGAGCCGTCCTGGCCGAAGGCGATCGCGCGCAGGAAGTACCAGCGGTAGGCGTCCACGCCGAAGTGCGTGGTCAGGTCCTGCGGCTTGATGCCGGTCAGGTTCGACTTCGACATCTTCTCGCCGCCGACCATCAGCCAGCCGTTGGCCGCGATCTTGCCGGGGAGCGGGAGGCCCTGTGCCATCAGCATCGCGGGCCAGATCACCGCGTGGAAGCGGAGGATGTCCTTGCCGACCAGGTGGACGTCGGCCGGGAAGGTCTCCTCGAACTTCGCCTGGTTCTCGTTGTAGCCGACCGCCGTGGCGTAGTTCAGCAGGGCGTCGACCCACACGTAGATCACGTGCTTGTCGTCCCAGGGGATCGGGATGCCCCAGTCGAAGGTCGAGCGGGAGATGGAGAGGTCCTGAAGGCCCTGGCGGACGAAGTTCACGACCTCGTTGCGCGCGGACTCGGGCTGGATGAAGCCGGGGTTCGCCTCGTAGTGGGCGAGGAGCTTCTCGCCGTACTCGCTCAGCTTGAAGAAGTAGTTCTCCTCGCTGAGGATCTCGACCGGCTTCTTGTGGATCGGGCAGAGCTTCTGGCCCGCGTACTCGCCCTCGCCGTCGAGGAGCTCGCCGGGGAGCTTGTACTCCTCGCAGCCGACGCAGTACGGGCCCTCGTAGCCGCCCTTGTAGATCTCGCCCTTGTCGTACAGGTCCTGGACGAACTCCTGGACCCGGTCGGTGTGCCGCTTCTGGGTGGTGCGGATGAAGTCGTCGTTGGCGATCTCCAGGTGCTCCCAGAGAGGCTTCCACGCTTCGGTGACGAGTTTGTCGGCCCACGCCTGGGGAGTGACCCCGTTGGTCTCGGCCGTGCGCATGATCTTCTGACCGTGCTCGTCCGTGCCGGTGAGGTACCACACCTTCTCGCCGCGCTGACGGTGCCAGCGGGTGAGCACGTCGCCTGCGACGGTCGTATAGGCGTGGCCCAGGTGAGGAGCGTCGTTGACGTAGTAGATGGGGGTCGAGACGTAGTACGCCTTCGCCCCCTGCTTCTCGGATCCAGTGGCCGCCATGGTCGAAATCCTACTGGGCGGCTGAAGATCGACTCACACGCGTTTCGGGGGGTGGACGGGCTGTGGGGTGCGCCGTCCACCCCCCCCGGGGGTCTACGGGCGCCAGTTCGCGAGTACGCCCTCGTAGAGCTCCTTGTCCGTGAGCTCGCGCGGGGTCTCGCCCGCGAGGAAGTGGGAGGTGTTGGGGGTCTTGAGCTTGCGGAGGTAGTCGAAGGCCTTGTTCTCCGGGTCACCGAAGGCGACGAAGGAGAAGAAGACCGCGGGGTGGGTCTTCGCGGCCTCGGTGAGGGCCTGGGTGGCGGGGGTCTTGGCGTCCGGGGCGCCGTCGGTCTGGAAGACGACCAGGGCGGGGGTGCGGGGGGTGCCGGGGGTGCCCGGGGTGCTCGTGGTCACCTTGTCGTGGTGGGCGAGGACCGCCTCGACCGCGGCGTGGTAGCTGGTGCGGCCCATGCGGCCGAGGGAGGCGTGCAGGGTGTCGATCTTGTTCTCGTGGTCGGTGAGGGTGATCTCGCCGGTGCCGTCGAGTTCGGTGGAGAAGAAGACGACCGGCACGGTGGCCTCGGGGTCGAGGTGGGCCGCGAGGGCGAGGGTCTGCTCGGCGAGGGCCTGGGCGGAGCCGTCCTTGTAGTACGGGCGCATGGAGGCGGAGCGGTCCAGGACGAGGTAGACCTTGGCGCGGGTGCCGGTGAGGTCGTGGGTCTCGAGGGTGGTGGCTGCGGCGCGGTAGGCGGTGGCCAGGCCGGGGGCTCGGGACTTCAGCTGGGCGAGGGTGAGGGCGGGCTTGGCCTTGGTGTCGCCCTCGGTGTCACCCTCGGCCTCGGCTTCGCCTTCGGCCGTGTCGTTCCCACCCGCACCACCCGTGCGGCTCTCGTCGTCGGCTGCGGGTGGCCCCTGCGGGGCTTCGTCGCCGTCGGCGGCTGCGGGCTCGGAGGCGGGGGTGTCGTCCTCGGCGGATGCCGGTGCGGCTTCGGGTGCGGGGGCGGGGGCGGGTGCGGGGGCCTGCTCGGCCTCGGCCGCCGGTTCCGGCTCCGCGGACTTCTCGGCCTGGGGTTCGGCCTCGGCCTGCGGCTCGGTCTCCGCTTCGGCTTCCGGCTCCGGCTTCGTGTCCGTCGTCGCAGCCTGGGGCTCGGCCTTCGGGTTCTCGGCTTGGGCCTCGGTCTCGGACTCCGTCGCCGCCGCCTGGGCCTCGGCCTTCGGGTTCTCGGCGCGGGGCTCGGCCTCGGCCTCGGCCTCGGTCTCGGTCTCGGCCTCCGGCGCCTTCGCCTGCGGCTCGGCCTTCGGCTCCGCCTGCTCGGCCGTATCCGCCTCCGGCGCAGCCGCCTCCGCGGGCTCGGGCTGCGCCTCCGTGTCCGTGGCCTCGGCCTTCTCCGCGACCACCGGGTCCTCCGCAGCCACCGGTTCCGCCGGGGCGGGCTCGACCGTGATGTCCGGCTTCGCGGCAGCCTGCTCCCCGGCGGGGTCCGCTTCTGCGGCCTTCGGCTCCTCGGCAACCTCCGGCTCGGCGGCCACCGTCTCCCCGGCCGGCTCGGACTCCCGCTCGGCGGCCACCGCTTCTCCGACCGGCTCCGTCTCCCGCTCGGCGGCAACCGGTTCCTCGATGGGCTCGGGCTCCCGCTCGGCGGCCGGCTCGGGCTCCTTCACCGGTTCCGGCGTCGTGGACGACGGCTTCTCGCCCGATCGCGTCGGACGCGGCACCGTCACGTTGTCGAACGCCAGCGACACCAGGTCGTGTTCGTCGCGGGGTTCGGGGACGGACGCCGTGGGGGCGGGGCCGGGTTCCGGGGAGGGGGACGGGACCCGCGGCGCGGCGGCCTCCGGGGTGGTGGGCTCGGCCGGTGCCTGCGTCGTGGGCGCCGCACCCTCCGCCTCGGCGGTCCGTGACTTGCGGGACCGTCCGAACGCGTTCCGCAACCGAGTGAGAATGCCCATGTGCGCGCAACCCTTCGCGTGAGTTGAAGCCCGTCAATCCCTGGCCAGGACGGACACGTAAGGTTAGCGGCCCTCCTGGGTGATCTTGGGCAGGGTCTGCTACGCGAGATTCTCGCTGTCAAGGGGCACATCCGGCCTGCTCAGGTGTCGCCGCGCTGAAGAGACGCAACCCCCGTACGGCAGCCATGGGTTCACTCGTTGTTCATCGGGGCGCCCGGCTCCCGCACGTATGTGCCCCTACGGTCACGCTGACACCCAGGGCATCCAAGGAGAGAACACAGTGCGCAAGCTGCTGCCGTTGATCGGAACGCCGTCCGATTCGCATCCTGGCGGCCGGTCCGCCATGACCTGTCGTTTCCGGTGTGGTGACGCCTGTTTCCACGAGGTGCCCAACACCAGCTCCAACGAGTACGTCGGCGATGTGATCGCCGGTGCCCTCAGCCGCCGTTCGATGATGCGCGCCGCGGCCGTCGTGACCGTGGCCGCCGCGGGAGCGGGCGCCGTGGGTGTCGCGCAGGCCCCGCAGGCCGGTGCCGTGCCGGCCGACGCCGCCCGTGAGGCCGCGCGGAAGTCCAGGGGCGCGCGTGGCCTGCGCTTCGCGCCCGTCGCGCCCAACACCGCCGACGCCGTGACCGTGCCGGACGGCTACCGGCAGAACGTCGTCATCCGGTGGGGCGAGCCGATCCTGCGGGGTGCCCCCGCGTTCGACCCGGAGAAGCAGAGCGCCAAGGCGCAGGCCGGGCAGTTCGGGTACAACTGCGACTTCCTCGCGCTGCTCCCGCTGCCGGGCGAGCGGGGCCGGCAGCTGCTCGTCGCGAACCACGAGTACACCGACGAGGTACTCATGTTCCGCGGGTACGACGCCGCCAACCCCACCCGCGAGCAGGCCGAGATCGCCTGGGCCGCGCACGGGCTGTCCGCCGTCGTCGTGGAGGAGGACCGCGGGAGCGGCAAGCTCACCGCCGTCCCCCGGCACCGGCTCAACCGGCGTGTCACCGCCACCACCGAGTTCCGGCTGACCGGCCCCGTCGCCGGCTCCGCCCTGGTGAGGACCTCCGCCGACCCGAGCGGCACCAAGGTGCTCGGCACCCTCAACAACTGCTCGGGCGGCGTCACCCCGTGGGGCACGACCCTGCACGGCGAGGAGAACTTCAACCAGTACTTCGCCAACAGCAGCCGGGCGACGGACAAGCGCTACGGCATCGGGACCGGGGCCACCGAGCGCAAGTGGGAGCGGTTCGACAAGCGGTTCGACGTCGCCCAGGAGCCGAACGAGGTGCACCGGTTCGGGTACGTCGTGGAGTTCGACCCGTACGACCCGGAGTCCACGCCCCGCAAGCACACCGCTCTCGGGCGCTTCAAGCACGAGGCCGCGACCGTGCGGCTGACGCACGACGGCCGGCCGGTCGTGTACTCCGGTGACGACGAGCGGTTCGACTACTTCTACAAGTTCGTCAGCAGCAAGCGGATGAAGCACGGCACGTCGCGCGCCGTGCGCGAGCACAACCTCTCCCTGCTCGACGAGGGCACGCTGTACGTCGCCAAGCTCACCGGCGACTCCCCGGCCATCGAGATCGACGGCACGGGCAAGCTGCCGGCCGACGGGGAGTTCGACGGCAGCGGGCAATGGATCCCGCTGGCCACCGCCACCGCCAAGGGCGCCGTCTCGCACGTCGAGGGCATGACCGCCGAGGAGGTGTTCGTCTTCACGCGGCTCGCCGGTGACAAGGTCGGCGCGACGAAGATGGACCGCCCCGAGGACATCGAGCCCAACCCGGTCACCGGCAAGGTGTACGTCGCCCTGACCAACAACTCCAACCGGGGCGTCGGCTCCAACCCCAAGGCGGACGAGGCCAACCCGCGCCACGCCAACAAGCACGGGCACGTCCTGGAGCTCACCGAGCGCTGGAACCGGCCGGAGAGCACGAAGTTCGCCTGGTCGCTGTTCCTCGTCGCCGGTGACCCGGACGACCCGGCGACCTACTTCGCCGGTTTCCCGAAGGACGGCGTCAGCCCCATCTCGTGCCCCGACAACGTCGCCTTCGACCCGTACGGCAACCTGTGGATCTCCACCGACGGCGCCCAGCTGGGCTCGCACGACGGCCTGTTCGGCGTGGCGACCCGGGGCGAGCGGCGCGGTGAGCTCAAGCAGTTCCTGACCGTGCCGAAGGGCGCCGAGACCTGCGGCCCGATCATCCAGGAGCGGCGGGTGCTCGTCGCCGTGCAGCACCCGGGCGAGATCGACGGCGCCTCCGTGGAGAAGCCCGCCAGCACCTGGCCCGACGGCCCCGGGACGTACGTCCGCCCGGCCGTGGTGTCCGTGTGGCGCGCCGACGGCCGCGACATCGGCGTCTGAGCCCGCTCTCCGCGCGAACAGCGGGAGACGGGAAGGGGGGCGTCCGTGGGGCGTCCCCCTTCCCCGTCACCGGGACGCGTGCAGGGTCAGGTCCGTGACCACCGCCCGGTGGTCCGTGCCGGCCAGGTCCAGGATCCGGGTGCGGTCGGCCGCGAAGTCGCGCGAGAGCAGTACGTGGTCGATCTGCACGCCGAGGGTGGGGGCCGTCGGGGCCGGCCAGGTGGCCGTGCGGTCGGCGCCGTCCAGGCGTGAGGCGTCGCGCAGCCCCGTGTCGAGGATGCGGCGGAAGGCGGCGTGGTCCTGGGAGGCGTTGAAGTCCCCGGCCAGGATCAGCGGGGTGCCGCGGTCGGACGCGGCCGCCTTGCGCAGGGCGTCCAGCTCCCGTCGCCACAGGTCGACCTGGCCGGGCAGCGGGGGCATCGGGTGGGCGAGCTGGAGCCGTACGGCGTGCCCGTCGACGTCGGCGACCGCCCCGGGCATGCCCATCGTGCCGCGGACACCGGCCGTGGGCCTCAGCGGGAAGCGGCTGAGGATGACCGAGCCCTCCGAGCCGCCGCCCTCGACGGCCCGGCGGTGCGGGAAGTCCCGCGCGAGGCCGGTCCTCAGCCGCGCGTCGCAGTCGTGGTCGCACTCCTGGACGAAGACGACGTCCGGCTTCTCGCGGCGGACGGCCGTGACGAGGGAGGCCGTGCCCTGGCCGAACTCGACGTTGGAGGTCAGCACGCGCAGGCCGGCCACGGGGCGGCCCGCGGGGGCGTCGGTCGTGCCGTACGGCTCGATGTACCAGGCCAGCAGGCCGAGCAGGAGAACGCCCCAGGCTGTGCCCGTCCACCAGCGGGACAGCAGCGTGAGCAGCAGCGCCAGGGCCGTGGGGACGAGCAGCCAGGGGAGGAAGGCGAGGAGCTGCGGGACGGGGGTGACGCCGTCGCTGTCGGCCGCCCGGAAGCCGACGACCACGCTCACCGCCACGCACAGCAGGCCGGCGCACCAGGCGGCGAGGCGCCGCCCGGGCGGGCGGTGCTCCGGCCCGTCGTCGACGGCGGTCCACTCGGCAGCGGCGGTGTCCAAGGCCCGGCCTTCCGTTCGCGAGGGGGTGTCCGCATCCTCCCTCAAGGACGGGGTGGGGCGGCGGAAGGTTGCCGCTCGTCGACGCGGGCCAGGAACGCTCCCAGCGCCCGGTCGAAGTCCTCGGGGCGTTCCAGGTTCGGCAGGTGGGCCGCGCCCTCGACGATGTGCAGCGCGGCGTCGGGCAGGGCGGCGTGCAGGGCCCGGGCCCCGGTGACCGGCGTGAAGGTGTCGTCGGCCCCCACGACGACCAGGGCCGGGACGCGCACGCGGGGCAGCAGGGGCCGGTGGTCGGGGCGCCGGGCGCGGGCGCGCAGGGCCGCGGCGGCGCCCTCGGGTGAGGTGGCCGTCATCATGCCGTGGACGTGGGCCTTGACGTCGGCGGACGCGTACGGCGCGACCATCCGTTCCAGGACCTCGTCGGCGTAGCCGCGCAGCCCCTCGGCGAGGAGGCGGTCCGCCATGGCGTCGCGGGTGCGGACGCCTTCGGGGGTCTCGGGGGCGGCGGTGGTGTCGGCCAGGACCAGGCCCCGCACGCGCTCCGGGAAGAGGCGGTAGCAGTCCAGGACGATCTGGCCGCCCATGGACAGGCCCGCCAGGACGAAGGAGTCCACGCCCAGTTCGTCCAGCAGGGCCTCGATGTCCCGGGCGAATCCGGAGAAGTCCGTGAGGGCCGGGACCGCCGGGGAGGAGCCGTAGCCGCGCAGGTCGGGTGCGATGACACGGCGGGTCGCCGCGAAGGTCTCCAGCTGCGGGGCCCACATCGTGCGGTCGAAGGGGTGTCCGTGGACCAGGACCAGGGGAGCCGGGGGGACAAGGGGCTGCCGGGAGAAGGCGGGGCCTTTGTCCTCGTATGCGAGGAAGGGTGCCATGGACCGACCCTAGGCAGGCTCAACTACTCGGTGCAATAGGATCTTTGCTCTCGGTGCAATGCGGGGAGCGAGGGGAGGCCGACGGATGGGTGACTACCGGCGCATCGCCGACCGGATCGCCGACGACATCGCCAGTGGCCGGCTCAGGCCCGGCCAACGGCTGCCGCCACAGCGGACGTTCGCACGGCGCCGCGGCATCGCCCCGTCCACGGCGGGGCGGGTGTACGGCGAACTCGTGCGGCGCGGGCTGGTCGTCGGCGAGGTGGGGCGCGGCACCTTCGTCCGGGCCGCCGCACCCGCCCCGGCGGGGCGGGCGCTCGTCGAGTCCGGCGAGGGCGCCGCGCCGGTGAACCTGGAGCTCAACTACCCCTGCGCGCCCGGCCAGGCGGAGCTGCTCGCCCCCGTGCTCGCGCCGCTGCTGCGTCCCGACGTGCTGGCCGAGGCGCTGTCACCCGCGCCCGCCACCGGCACCCCGGAGGCCCGGGAGGCGGCCGCCGACCTGCTCGCCACCCCCGGGTGGCGCCCGGACCCGGAGCGGCTGCTGTTCACCGGCAACGCCCGCCAGGCCATCGCCGCCGCCCTGGCCTCCCTGGTCCGGCCGGGCGGCCGGGTCGGCGTGGAGCAGCTGACGTACCCGCTGGTCAAGGAGATCGCGGCGCGGCTCGGCATCACGCTGGTGCCGCTCGCCGGCGACGCGGCCGGGCTGCTGCCTGAGGCCGTCGCCGCCGCGCACCGCACGGCACCGCTGTCCGCGCTGTACGTGCAGCCGACACTGCACAACCCGACCGCCCTCACGACGAGCGGGCCGCGGCTGCTGCACCTGGCCCGCCTGGTGCACGACCTGGACCTGCCGGTGGTGGAGGACCGCATCTGGTCGTTCCTGCACGCCCCCGGTGTGCCCCTGGCCGCCCACGCCCCGGCCCTCACCCATGTCGTCGACGGGCTCTCCAAGCGGGTCGCGCCCGGCCTCACCGTGGGTTTCCTCGTCGTGCCGCCGCACCGGGCCGGGGCCGTGGCCCACGCCGTGCGGTCGGGCGGCTGGAGCGCGGGGCGGTTCGCGCTGGAGGCGGCCGTGCGGTGGACCGCGGAGGGGACGGTGGCCCGGCTGGTGGAGGCCAAGCGGGCGGACGCGACACGGCGGCAGCGGATCCTCGCCGAGGAACTCGCGGGCTTCACCGTGCGGTCCGGCCCGCGCGCCTACTTCGCCTGGTGGGAGCTGCCGGCGCCGTGGCGCGCCGACACCTTCACGGCCGCCGCGGCGGCGCACGGCATCGCCGTCACGCCCGGGCCCGCCTTCGCCGTCGCCCCCGGCCACACCCCGGACGCGGTCAGGCTCGGGCTCGCGTCGGCTCCTGAGCCGGATCTGCGGCGGGCCCTGCGGACGCTCGCGCACGTCGCCGCGCGGCGATCCGGGGACCGCAGCGGGCCGTGAGCCACCCGCCGAGCGCCACCGCGAGGCCGAGGGCGCACAGCAGCCAGGACACCGTGCGCAGGGTGGCCGTCAGGGCGTCGTAGACCGCGCCCGCCGCCGGGCCCCGCAAGGTCACGGGCAGGTCGGCCAGGGTGAGACGGCGGCCGATCGCGACGGCGAGGACGAGCAGGGCTCCCCCCAGGGCCGTGCCGAGGCCGAGGGCGGTGACCGCGCGGCGGCGGCACGCGGCGACGGCGATCCCGGCGACGGCGAAGCAGGCCGCGGCGAGCGGCAGCCAGAAGGCGGCGGCGTCCAGCACCCGGTACCCCTTGCGCAGTCGGTCCACGTCACCGGCCGCGAGCACCGGGACGCGGGTGTGCGTGACCGGGATGCGGTGGGCGAACGGCACGTTGTCCTCGGTGAGCCGGCGTTTGACCCGGTCGACGACGGGCGCGAGGTCGACGGTGACCGGGACGGGCGGCGCGTCGGCGCGCACGGCGCGCAGCACGGCGGTGTGCACGGCCCGGTTCGAGGCGTCCCAGGCCGTGGCGAACGCCCCCGTCCGGGTGAACGAGCGGGCCGCGTCGCGCACGAACGGCCCGGCCGCCGGGCCGCGCAGTCCGGGTCCCGCCGCGCGCAGGACCCCGTCCCCGAGAGCGTCCGCGGCCGCGTGCCGCACGTGCGGGTCGGCGGCGAGCGGCGCCAGGTTCCGGACCCAGCGGCCGGTGTCGGTCAGCCCGTGCGCCGCCCAGGAGGCCAGCACGGCGAACGGCACGAGCAGGCACGCGAGGGCCAGCAGAACGGCCGACAGGGCGTTCCGCGCGCGTGGGGGCGCCGTCGCGGGTGCGGGCGCCGGGACCGGCTCGGGCACTCCTCCAGGCAAGGCGCGGCGGGCCCGGAACGCGAGCGGGACGACTGCATTCGGGTCCCGGCGCCCAGCCGGACGGGCACCCTGTGCTCACCCGGACGGGCGCCGGCACCCCTGCGTACCCGCGGGCTCCGCCCGCGGCCGGCTCGCCGCGGGCGCCCTCGCGGGGCGTCGGCGTGCGGGAGGTGTGGGCGGCGCGCGCGCCCACGTCGGCGGGGCCTGGGCGGCCGGGAGCGACGGCCCGGCCGCCCACGCCACCCGCACCCCTGCCGTCGCCGCCGCCCGCGCCGCCGCCGCCCGCGCCGCCGCCCGCTCGGCACGGCCGGTGGCGGACCGGGGCCGGCCCGTCACCTCAGCCGGTGGCCCTCCGCGTCCTCGCGGGTGTAGTAGCGGTAGAACATCGTCAGCAGCACGCCCACCCCGACCGCCAGTCCCAGACCCGCGGACTTCAGGACCGACTCGCCGGACTGGCTGACGAGGAAGCCGACCGCGCAGCCCGTGAAGACGAACCAGGACAGCGCGTGCAGTTCGCGGCGCAGGCGCGGGGCCAGCCGCCACAGCGCGGCGAACACCACCGCGAAGACCAGCGCGGTGAGGAAGCCGAACAGGAGGTTCCAGCCCGTGATCGGGCCCCCGTGACGCCGGTTGGCCGCCGCCCAGAAGCCGTAGATCAGCCCCAGCACGACCGGCAGCGCCACCGCCGCGGCCGCGTGGGTCCGGGCGCTGAGGACATCGGGCCTGCGCCGCGGTGCCGTCGTCCCGCGTGAGGCGGGTGCCGCGTGAGCCATGAGCGCTCTCCTCTCCGTTCCCTGCCCCTGGCTTCCAGGGCACACCGGCGGGGGACGGCGGGCAAGTCGGCGGAACGCCCCGACGCGGATGCGGCCCGCGCGGCCCCGTGTTTCGCTGGGGCCGTGAGGCGCCACCGCGGGGCGCAAGGCCCGCTCGACCGGTACCCCGGGGCCGGCGAGGGCTACGCCGGCACCGGCGAAGAGTACGCGGCGGTCGGCGGCCGGGACCCCGTGCGGCGGCAGGAGCTGCTGCGGCTGCGCGGGCACCGCGT
The DNA here is from genome assembly GCF_043079125.1 of Streptomyces sp. NPDC015242. Classification (NCBI taxonomy): domain Bacteria; kingdom Bacillati; phylum Actinomycetota; class Actinomycetes; order Kitasatosporales; family Streptomycetaceae; genus Streptomyces; species Streptomyces sp. NPDC015242. The sequence continues at coordinate 362,915 of NZ_JBIBUF010000004.1, forward strand.
GGCCTGGCTGCCGCCGCTGGTGCTGCTCGTCGCCATCGCCCTGGCCGACTACCACACCACCGGCGAGTTCCGCATGATCTCCTGGATCGTGCTCGTGCCCGGCATCGCGGCGGCGATCTGCGGCGTGTGGGGCACGGCCCTGTTCGCACTCGCGTCGCTGGTGACGTACGTCGTCGTGGACGGCGCCTGGCCGCACGAGTACCAGGCCGGACTCGCCGACTTCGTCCTCGTCGCCCTCGGCGGCATCCTCGCCACCCTGGCCTGCGTCGTCCGGGTGCGCGAGGAGCGGCGCGTGCTGCGCATGGGCGACGTCACCGAGACCATCCGCCGCACGGTGCTGCGCCCGCTGCCGCCGGGCTGGGGCGGCCTCGACCACGCCGGCGTCTACCTCACCGCCGACGCCGAGGCCCGTGTCGGCGGCGACTTCTACGACATCCAGCCCGGCCCGCACGGCACCCGCGTCCTGGTCGGGGACGTGCAGGGCAAGGGGCTCGGCGCGGTGGAGGCGGCGGCCGCGCTGCTCGGCACGTTCCGCGAGGCCGCGTACCACGAGGGCGACCTCACGACCGTCGCCGGGCGGCTGGAGACGCGGATGATCCGGCACCGCAGGCACACGGTCGCCCTGGGCCGCTCCGACGGCGACCGGTTCGCCACGGCCGTCCTGCTCGCCTTCCCCGAGGACGATCCGGCGGTGGTGGACGTCCTGGTGTTCGGGCACGAGCCACCGCTCGCGGTCGGACCGGGCGGGGTGCGCGCCCTGCCGGCCGGGGCCGGGCTGCCGCTGGGCTTCGGGGACCTCGCGCCGGGACCGCCCCGGGCGCTGCGGGTGCGGGTGGCCCCCGACGAGACGTTGCTGCTGGTCACCGACGGCGTGACCGAGGCACGGGACGGCACCGGGGCGTTCTACGCGCTGGCCCGCGAGGTGGCCCGGGCGGTCGCCGCCGATCCGGGCACGGCTGAACCGGCCCGTCTGGCCGCCCTCGTGCGGGACGGCACCCTGCGGCACTGCGGAGGCCGCCTCGCCGACGACACCACGGTGTTCGCCGTCCGCCGCAGGACCGGCCCGGACACCGGCCCGGACACCGGCCCGGACACCGGCCCGGACACCGGTTCGGGCACGTTCCGGGCCGAGGGAGTGGCGGGGTGGGAGGGGTAGGCCGTGGGGGCGGTCGCCGGGGAGTCCGGTGGGTGCGGGTGGAGGGGGCGACGGGGGCGCCGTGAGGGGTGCCGTCACGGGCGGGGTGCGGGCCTCGTCGTGGCCGGTCGCGCAGTTCCCCGCGCCCCCGAGGGCGTCGCCGTTCCCCGCGCTCCCGAGGGCGTGAGCGAAGCACCCGAAGGCGGACGTTTGCGGTCCTGAGGCTCCCCTTTGCAGCCGCAGCGGTTACGGTGCTGCCGTACGTGATCGACACAGGGGGAGGGACGATGCCCGGAACCGTGCTGCTGCTCGCGGCCTCGCCGGTGGGCAGGGGGCGCCTGGTCGACGCCGCCTCCGTGCTCCCCGTCCTGGCCGCCGTGCCGCCCGCCGTGCTGTCCGGCACGGACACCGCGAACGTCGTCGAACTGGCCGACCCGCTGGAGCCGCAGGCCGTCCTCACCCGGCTGCGCGCCGCGGCGGCCGCCCCCGGCCCGCTCACCGTCTACGTCACCGGGCAGCTCCAGCTCGACCGCCGCCAGCGCCTGCCCCACCTCGCGCTCGCCCGCACCACCCCCGCCACCGCCCGCTACACCGCGTTCCCCTGGCACTGGTTCCGGGAGGAGCTGCGGCTCAGACCGGCCGGGGCCACCACCCTCCTGCTCGACCTGCACGCCGACGCGGAGACCTGGGAACTGCTGCGCGGCATCCCGCTGGACGCGGGCCGCGGCAACGCCGTGCACGGCCGCGTGGCCCCGCCCCCGTCCCGGCGCACGGTCGCCGCGCCCGCGTACATGAAGGCCGTCGCGACGATCCTGCGCAGCGGATTCCGGCCGCCCGCCGAGCAGTTGCACCAGCAGGCGCTGGCCCGGATCGCGCCGGAGAGCGCGGGCACGGACCTCGTGCTGAGCGTCCCCGGCCCGTCGGCGGGGGATCCGCACGCCGCCATCACGGCCGCCGTGCAGTCCGGCCGGCACCCGGAGGCGGACGCGCTCGCCGCCCGGTACGAGCAGGCGGCCGTCGCCGCGCACGGGCCGGCCTCGCAGGAGGCCCTGCACTGGTCCGAAGTACGGGCCGATCTGGCGATGTTCGCCGGGGACCCGGCGCGCAGCTGCCACACCTGGCTGACGGTCGCCACGGTCCGGCTGAACGCCGGGCAGGCCGCGGACTCCCCGGCCGTGGAGGCCGCCGTGGACCGGGCCCACCACCAGTGGAGCCAGGTCCGCGAGCCGGCCGGCGCCCGCGAACTGGGAGCGGCGCTCGCAGCGTTGCGGGCGCGGGTGCCGGGGCGGCGCGAGGGGGCGCTGGACCATGTGCAGCGCCAGTTGCGGCAGTTGCAGACGCAGGACTGAGCACACGTGCGCCGTGTGCGCCTGGCGTGAAGGGGGCGCGCAGTCACGTGCCCGGGTCACGTCACAGGTCTGCCGCAGGGGCCTGACCCGGTGTCATGATGTGAAGCATGACAGAGGGGGACCAAGTGGCTGTCTTAGGCGTACGCGTCCGGCTCGGTGACGGCGCGACCGCGGACGATGTCAGAGCCCTGAAGGCGTGGCTGGAGCGGGACGAGCCGCTGGAGGAGCTGATCTCCGGCGAGCAGCTGCGCATCGAGGAGCGGACCAGGACCGACGGGCAGAAGGGCCGCCTGGGGCCCGACATCGAACTCGTGCTCCAGCTGCTCGGCGACGTGGCGACGGTCGTGGCACTGACCGAGTACACCAACCGCGCCGTGAAGACCTGGAAGAACAACCGCCGCAGGCTCCAGGGCGGCGATCCCGGCACGGAGATACGCCCACTGGACCCCGACGGGGAGTAGCCCGGTGAGCCGCTTCGACCCGCGCGGCAGACGGAACAGGGCGCTGCTGGTCGGCGTGTCCGAGTACGACCACACGGCACCGGATCCGCAGGGCGTGTCGGGCCAGCTCCCCGCCGTGCGCCACAACCGCAGGACCCTCGAGGACGCGCTGCACCGGGGCGGGGTGTTCCGCCCGGGCGAGGTCAGGGTGCTGGCCTCGCCGGCCCCGGACGACTTCGCGGCCGAGCTGCGCCGCGCCGTCCGCGAGACCGAGGGACTGCTGCTGCTCTACTTCGCCGGGCACGCCGTCGTCACCGACACCTCCACGCACAAGCTCCACCTCCAGATGCGCACCGCGCGGATCGTCGCGGGCGAGGAACTGCCCGGCGCGGTGAGCTTCGCGGGCGTGCTGGGCGAGCTCTGCGCCCCCGAGAGCCGCGCCGAGAAGGTGCTGGTGATCCTGGACTGCTGCTACGCGGGCAACGCGGCGGCGATCTGGCACCGCTTCGAGGCCCCGCAGGAGAGCAAGGAGAAGATCCTCCTCCTGATGAGCGTGCAGCCCAACCGCTGCATCCTGGGCGGGGACGCGGACGTCGCCACGCCGTTCACGCGCGAGGTGGCGGGCGTCCTCGACGGCGGCGGCGAGGTGTGGCTGTCCACGCTCTATCCCGCGGTGAAGCAGCGGATGGCCGACGGGGGGTACGAGGCCGAGGACAACGACCCGCAGAAGCCGCAGGCGCTGGCCCCGCCCTGGAACCCGGACGCGGACGTGCTGCTGGCGGCCGGTCCGGCCCACCACCACCTCCACGTCCCGCACCACCTCCCGCACCACCTCCCCCCGCGCCCACCGCGACCGCCGGGACCCGGCCCTGCGCCCCGTCCGCCGCGACACCGCCTGCGCGGGCGCCTGCGGGCGGCCGCCGACCGGCTCGGCCGGACCGCCCTGTCCCTGCTGCTGGCCCTCGCCGCCACCGGCGCCGGCGGCTACGGCCTGTACGTCCTGCTCGGCGACTCGGGGCCCTGCGCCCCGTCCCTGGAGCTGCGCGTGCTCACCGACCCGGATCTGGAACCGGCGCTGCGGGCGTCCGCGGACGCCTACGTCGTCTCGGCCGCCAACACCACCGGCGAGGGCTGCCGGCGCAGCGGCGTGACCGTCAACAGCGCGGGCGCCGCCGACGTGGTGACCGCGCTGGGCGAGCGGACCGACGCCTGGCAGCAGCCGCGCGAGGACGACAACCCGCAGCGGGACATCGGCCCGCAGCCGGACGTGTGGATCCCCGCCACCCGCGCCGACGTCGACCGGGTCAACGCGGCCGCGGCCCGCGAGGACCGCGTCTTCGCCCGGCTGGAGCCGGCCGCCGGGCCGCTCGCCTACTCGCCGGTCGTGCTGGCCGTGCCGGCGGGCCTCGGTGCCCGCCTCGACGTCACCGGGCGGTCGCTGTCCGAGCTGGTCGACGCCCTCGAACAGGCCGACCCGCGCGCCGAACTGCACCGCCCCGACCCGGAGTTCACCGACGCGGCCCTGCTCGCGACGATGGGCCTGCAGGGCGCGCGGGCCGACGCGCGCGGCGCCGAGCGGCGCCTCGCGCGGGCCGACCTGCCCGAGTCGTCGGCCGTGCGGCTGCTGTGCAGCCTGCCCGAGGACGACGCCGTGGACGACCGCAGCGCGGCGCTCGTGCCGGAGTTCCTGCTGAAGAGCGGCATCGGCTGCCACCCGGCCACCCGCACCCAGCGCGTGGCCGCCTACCCGGCGGACGTGCCCGGTCTCGAGCCCGCGTTCGTGCGGGTGCGCTGGGAGGACGGCGACCGGGACGCCGCCGCGCGGGACGACGCGGTGGACCGGTTCCGCGCCTGGCTGACCGGGAAGGACGGCCTGGCGGTCCTCGGCGAACACGGCTTCCGCTCCACGACCGGCGAGCGCCGCCTGCTCGGCCCGCAGCCGGCCTCCGCGGGCTTCCCCACGTCGGTCGGCCCCGCGGAGCCGGCTCGCCCCGAGGACATGGAACGGGCACTGGACCGGTACGCCAACGCGCACGGTCCCGGCCGGGTCCTGTACCTCCTCGACAGCTCCGGCTCGATGGCCGGCCGGTGGGACGGCGACAGCGGCGGCCCCGGCATCCTGAAGCAGACCCTGCCGGGGCTCGGCGGGGAGGACGAGTACGGGGTGTGGGCGGTGCACGGCGTCGGCGGCCGCACCCACACCGGCCTGCTGGACTTCGGCACGCACGGCCGGGCCGACGCCGAACGGGCCCTCGACGCCGCCCGGTGGCGCGACGCCGAGGCCGATCCGGCCGCCGCCCTGCTGGACGCCCTGGAGTTCATGGAGGAGCGCGGCGCCGGCGACGAACGGCCCCAGCTGATCGTGTACCTGACCGACGGCGAGGACGACGGCCGCCTCACCGGCCGGGCGCTGCGGAAGGTGCTGGACCGGGCCGGTGGCGCGGGCGTCCCGGTCGCCATGGTGTCCCTGGCCAGCTCCGGCTGCGACCAGGGCCGGCCCGCCACCCGGGTCGCGGAGGCGGGCCGGGGCCGCTGCCTGGACGCCGGGGACGATCTCGTCCCCGCCCTGCACGACGAGGTCGCCCGCACCGGAACGGGGGAGGAACGATGACCGCCCGCCCACCGAGGGACGCGCGCAGGGACCGGGGAGCAGGCCCGGAAGGAGACCGGCGACGCCGGCCGGGCAGGGGCCCGGGGAAGGGCGCGACCAGGGGCGCGGGCACCGGGAGCGCGGCCCGCCGCCTGAGGGCGGCCGCCCTGTCCCTGCTGTCCCTGGCGGTGCTCGCCTCCTGCACCGGCGGGTCCGCCCGGGAGCAGCCGCCGGGTACCGACCCGCCGCGGATCGTCGTCGCCAGCGGCCAGGACGTCACCGGCAAGAACGGCATCCGCCAGCAGCTCATCGACGCCTGGAACGCCCGCGAGGGCGAGCACGGCTACCGGGCACGGCTCGTCGAGCTCCCCGGCTCCGCCGACCAGCAGCGCAGCCAGCTGCTCGGCGCGCTCCAGTCCGGCAGCGCCGAGTACGACGTGGTCAACCTGGACGTGACCTGGGTCCCGGAGTTCGCCGAGGCCGGCCTGATCCGCCCGCTGACCGGCGCCGCGGTGAAGGAGCCCGGCGACCTCATCCGGTCCGTCGACGCGACGTCGTTCTGGGACGGGAAGCGGTACGCGGTCCCCTTCAACAGCGACGTGGGCCTGCTCTACTACCGCAGGGACCACCTGCGTGACGCCGGTGCCTCCCGGACGGACCTGAGCGGCGGACTCACCTGGGACGAACTGCGGGGTCTGATCGAGGCCGTCAACGACCGCGGCCGGCCGCCGGGCCACGAGGACGGCTGGACCACCCAGCTCGCCGCCTACGAGGGCCGGACGGTCAACGCGGTCGAGGCGTTCGCCTCGGCCGTCGAGGACTTCGCGCTGACCGACGAGGAGGGGCGGTACACCGCCGACGCGGCGCAGCTGACGGCCGGGGTGACCGAACTGCGGGAGCGGACGTCGCCGCCGTACATGCTCGCCGAGGCCTCCGACTCCCGCGAGGCCGAGTCGCTCAGCGCCTTCGCGGAGGGCCGCACGACCTTCCTGCGCCACTGGCCGTACGTCTACCCGGTGCTGTACGAGAGGTTCAAGGAGGACCTCGGGGTGGCCCGGCTGCCCGGCAAGGCGGTGCTCGGCGGGCAGAACCTGGCCGTCACCTCGGCGGCCTCCGCGCAGCGGGCCGCGAAGGCCGCCGAGCTGATCGCGTTCCTGACCGACCCGGACAGCGAGCGCTGCCTGCTGCGCGCCGGGTTCGCGGCGACCCGCACCTCCGCCTACCAGGACCCCGACGGCTCCCCCGAGTGCCGGCACGCCTCCGCCTACACCGCGAGCCCCTCGGTGTCCCCCACCGGGGAGAGCGCCGAGGTCAAGGCGCCCGACCGGGTCGCCGACGGCGTCAGCTACTCCCGGCACATCCTGTTCCCCGCCCTGCGCGCTGCCGTGCAGCGCCCCCGCACCCCCCTGTACGGGGCCGTCACCCAGACCCTCATCACGGAACTGGACGCCCTGTACGGGCCCGGCCGGCCGGGGGCCGGGGAGGTGGCGAACCGCATCGACGAGGCCCTGAGGAGGCTCCTGCCCGATTGAGGCCCCGCCGGGTGTGGGCGGCGCGAGGACGGGAACACGCGATCGAGCCGAAGTGTGCGCGGGCTGTGCCCGCCCGAGGGAAGGACGTGGCGTGCCCGGTGTCGCCGGCCTCCTGCAGAGGAGACTGACCGTCGTATCGCACCGGACGAAACGGGCGGTGGGAGGGGCCGTGCAGCAGGCCCTGACGTCCCTCGGCCGGATCCGTCCCTGCCCCTACTGCCGGGCCCTGGTCACGCCCGACAGCGCCGTCTGCCCCGGCGGCCACCGCGTGGACTGACCGGGCGGCGGGCCGGGCTCCGCCACCCTGTTCCCGCCCGCCCGCGGAGGTACTGTGACCGGGACCGGGACGAGGCGGTGATGGCGTTGGAGTGGCGTGAGTACGCCGAGCGGATGGCACTGCTCGCCCGGGACCTGCTGGCCCAGGACTCCGTCCAGGACACCCTGGACGAGATCGCCTCGGCGGCGGTCCGGCTGGTCGACGGCTGCGACGCGGCCGGGATCCTCGCGGTGCGCAAGGGCCGGGCCGTGACCCTGGCCGCCTGCGGGGACATGGTCCGGGAGTCCGACCGCCTGCAGGGCGAGCTGGGCGAGGGGCCCTGTTTCGATCTCGCGCGCCGCAAGGACGGCGACCGCGTCTACCGGATCGCGGACCTGACCCGGCCGCAGCCCGCCTGGGAGCGCTACGCGGCGGGCGCCCGCGAACTCGGCATCGGCAGCATGACCGGCGTGCTGCTCTACGCCGACGACGAGGACTTCGGCGCGCTCGACCTGTACGCCCGCCGTCCCGGGACGTTCGGTGAGGACATCGAGACGGCCGCCTGGCTGCTGGCCTCGCACGCGGCCGTGGCCCTGTCCGGCGCCCGCACCGTCGACCAGCTGGAGCACGCCCTGGACACCCGCCACGCCATCGGCGAGGCCATGGGCATCCTCATGGAGCGCCACCGGATGAGCGAGGAGGACGCCTTCGACGTGCTGCGCCGCATCTCCCAGCACCACAACATCAAACTCCGTGACGTCGCCCGCCGGGTCAGCGCCGAACACACCGGCCCCGCCTGAGGACGCGGGTGGTCACGGGCGTATCCGCGCCCCGGCCGCCGTGTGCCTGCCCGGGGGACGGGTAAGCGCATCGCGGAAAGCCGTTGAACGGCGACCACGACGAAAGAGTCCCCATGGCCATCCCGCTTAGGAATCAGGCGGCAGATGAGCAGGACCCAGGCATGCACGCCACGCTGCACTACGGCGTGGCCTGGTCCGAGGGCACGGCGCGTTCCGTCGACGCGCGCCGGGCCCTGCACGCCGTCCTCGCCCACGCCGCACGAACCGGCCGCACACTCGTGCCGGCCCCGACCGTCCAGGACGCGGAACTCGCGATCAGCGAGCTCGTCACGAACGCCCTCAAACACGCTCCCGGACCCTGCGGGATGGCCTTGCGGCTCTCCGGCGACCAGCTGACGATCACCGTGTGGGACACCTCACCCGGCCGGCCCGTGCCCCGGAGGGCCGATCCGCACCGCTTCGGCGGTCACGGGTTGCGCCTGGTGCACCAGGTCAGCCACCGGGTCGCCGTCACACCCCGGGCCACCGGCAAGCAGATCACCGCCTACCTGCGCCCGCCCCCGCGCGATCCCGTGGGGACCCGCGGCCGGAGCGTGCTGTCCACGTCCCTGGCGGACGCGGGACCGCGCACGCCGTGACCGCGGCCCCGGCCCGGTGAGCCCTCAGTGGCTCGTGGCGGCCCCGGCGTCCGTGACGGGAGTCGCGGGCTGCCGGGGCTGGGCGTCCGCCGTCGGGGCCGGCCCGGCGTTGGCCGCCAGCAGGAGCGTCGCCATCGCGACCAGGGCGGCGGCGAAGCCTCGGGCGTACCGCTCGGCGGTGCGTGTGCGTTCCGGCACGGCGACCTCGCAACAGGGGCGGCGACTACGGCGGCAGCGTATTAAGCGTCTTCCACAATTCGGCTTAACACTCCGTTTAACCTAGGGGCTGTTCGTGCCGAACGGCAAGGGGCACAGGGGGAGTTGACGTGGGGGAGCGGGACGATCCGGGGACCATCGGCCGCCGGGTGCAGCGGTTGCGTGTGGCACGCGGTCTGACGCAGCGGCAGCTGGCGGAGCCCGCGTACACCCCCGCCTACATCTCGACGCTGGAGTCGGGCCGGGTGCGGCCCTCCGACGACGCACTGCGGCATCTCGCTGGCCGGCTCGGGGTCGCCTTCGACGAGCTCGCCACCGGGCGTTCGGCACGGCTCGTGACCGAGCTGCGGCTGCGGCTGACCGAGGCCCAGCGCACCCTCGCCGTCGGGGAGACGGAGGCGGCGGCCGAGCAGTACGCCGCGCTGCTCACCGAGGCCGAGAGCCACGGTCTGGACGCCGAGCGGTCCGCCGCGCTGCTCGGGCTCGGCGAGTGCGCCCTGGAGACCGGCGAGCTGGTACCGGGCCGGGAGTACTTCGAGCGGGCCGAGGCCTGCTTGGCCGGCGCCCCGCTGCCCGCCCGCGTCCCGGCCCTGCGCGGCCGGGCCGTCGCCCACTATCTCGCCGGTGAGCTCCGGTACGCCGTCTACCTCCTGGAGACCACGCTCGACGAGCTCAACCGCGGCGGGCTGCACGACCCGGACGCCCTGCTGCTGCTCTACGCCAGCGCCATCGGCCCCTACATGGACATGGGCGCCCACGCCCGCGCCGCCCAGGCCGCCGAGCTCGCCCTGGCGCTCGCCCCGCAGTCCGGCGACCCCGCCCTGGTCGCCCGGATGCACCGCTCGGTCGCCCGCACCCTCGTCGCCGAGGGCCGTCTCGCCGAGGCCGACGCCTCGCTGGCCAAGGCGGCCGAGCTGTACCGGTCCCTGCAGATCCGCACCGAACTCGCCAACTGCCACTGGATGCGCGGCTACGTCTACGCCCAGGACGGGCAGCTGGAACGCGCCGAGGAGGAGCTGCGCGAGGCACTCGGCATGCTGACGGCCAAGCGCGCCGCCCTCTACAGCAGCCAGGTCACCGTCGAACTGGCCGACGTGCTGCACAAGCGCGGCCGGTCCGGCGAGGCCGCGGCCCTGCTGCGCGACGTCCTCGGGCACCTGTCCCCCGAGCGCGGCGCCGTCCACGCCGCCGCCGCGCACCGGCTGCTCGGGATCATCGCCGAGGACGCCCGCCGCACCGAGGACGCCGAGGAGCACTACGTCCGCGCCCTGAGCCTGCTGGAACGGGCCGGGGCCGCCGGCGACCTCGCCGACCTGTGCCGGCTGCTGGGTGATCTGCTGCGGCGCACCGGGCGGGTCGAGGCGGCCCTCGACGCCTACCGGACGGGCCTCGGGCACCGCACCGCGCCCGGCACCACCACCCTCGGACCCGCTCCCGCACAGCCCCCGCTGTGAGGAACCACGGCCCTGGCACAGCCGTACGGGCTAGCCTCCTCGCGGGAGTGGACGACCGGGGCGGGGCGCGTGGAGAACGAACGGACGGTGGCCGACGGCATACGGCTGGGGCTGCGGGCCCTGGTGCACGCCGTCCTCGGGGGCGCCGCGCTGATCGCGGTCGTGACGGTGGTGTCGGTGCTCGGGCCGCTGGTCGCGCTCGACCTGTACACCCCGCCGGTCGCGGCCTGGTGGACGGTCTTCACGGCGATCGCCGTCCAGGGCGTGCCGTTCCTGCTGCTGGGCACGGTGGTGTCGGCCGCGATCGGGGCGTTCGTGCCGCAGCGGGTCCTCACCCGGCTGCTGCCCCGCCGCGAGGCGCTCGCCGTGCCGGTCGCGGGCGCGGCCGGAGTGGTGCTGCCCGGGTGCGAGTGCGCGTCCGTGCCGGTGGCGGGGAGCCTGATGCGGCGGGGTGTCGCCCCGGCCGCGGCGCTGGCCTTCCTGCTGTCGGCGCCCGCGATCAATCCGGTCGTCCTGGTGGCGACCTCGATCGCCTTCCCCGGGCAGCCCGCCATGGTCCTGGGACGGCTGGCCGCCTCGCTCGGCACGGCCGTGGTGATGGGCTGGCTGTGGGCGCGGTTCGGCAAGGACGCATGGCTGCGGCTGCCGAGGAGGGGCGGTGGCGACGAGCCCGGCGGCGGGGCGCGTGCCTTCGTCGCGGGCCTCCAGCACGACTTCCTGCACGCGGGCGGCTTCCTGGTGGTGGGCGCGGCGGCCGCGGCGGCGTTCGCGGTCGTCGTGCCGCGCTCCGCGCTGGAGGTCTTCACCGGCTCGCCCTGGTTGTCGGTGCTGCTGCTCGCACTGCTGGCGGTCGTGCTGTGCGTGTGCAGCGAGGCCGACGCGTTCGTGGCGGCGTCGCTGACCGGCTTCTCGCCCACCGCGCGGCTGGCGTTCATGGTGGTGGGGCCGATGGTCGACCTGAAGCTGATCGCGCTGCAGGCGGGCACCTTCGGCCGGTCCTTCGCGGTGCGGTTCTCGGCCGTCACCTGGGTGGTGGCCGTCGGCAGCAGCGTCCTGGCCGGCTGGTGGCTGCTGTGAGGCGCTACGGGCCGGCGGTGCTGCTCGCGCTCGTGGGGGCGGCGATCCTGCGGGTGTCCGCGTTCAGCGAGCTGTACCTGCGGTACGTCCAGCCGGGGCTGCGGCCCTGGCTGGTGGTGTCCGGAACGGCGCTGATGCTGCTCGCGCCGGCGGCAGGCGTGACGGCACGGGCGCCCGGGGCGGGACGGGGCAGGGACCCACGCGAACCCGCTCCGCAGGACGGCGGCTCACACGGCGTGGACGCGCGGGGCGGTGGCTTGCGCGGCGTGGACGCGCGGGGCGGTGGCTTGCGCGGCGTGGACGCGCGGGGCGGTGGCTCGTACGGCGCGGATCTGCGGGACGGTGGCTTGCACGGCGCGGGCCCGCGGGACGGTGGCCCGAGCGACGCGGGCCCGCGGGGCGGTGGCTTGCGCGGCGTGGACGCGCGGGGCGGTGGCTTGCGCGGCGCGGATCTGCGGGACAGTGGCTTGCACGGCGCGGGCCCGCGGGACGGTGGCCCGAGCGACGCGGGCCCGCGGGACGGCGACCCGCGTGACGCGGGCCCGCAGGACGGCGACCCGCGCGACGGGGAATCCCGCGACGCGGATTCCCGCGGCGCGGACCCCCGGGGCGCCGAACCACGGGATGACGGCCGGGACGGCCACGGCCGGCACCACGGGCACGCGCACGGTCCCCGGGTCGCCTGGCTGCTCACCCTCCCCGCTCTCGCCCTGCTCCTCTTCCCGCCGCCCGCCCTGGGCTCCTACAGCGCCGAGCGCGAGGCGGCCCAGCGGGCGGCCCGGGGTGTCGGGACCTTCCCGGCGCTGCCGGCCGGGGACCCGCTCGACCTCACCCTCGGCGAGTTCGGCTCCCGGGCGGTCTATGACAGCGGCCGCTCCCTGCGCGGCCGCACGATCCGGCTCACCGGCTTCGTCACCCGCGACGCCGACGGCACCTGGTACGTCACGCGCCTGCTCGTCTCCTGCTGCGCCGCCGACGCGAGCACCGCCAAGGCCGAGGTGCGCGGCGCGGACGCCCCCGCCGTCGACACGTGGGTCACGGTCACCGGCACCTGGCACCCCGAGGGCGCCCTCGGCTCGGACGCCGCCTGGCCCCCGGTCGTGGACGCCGCCTCCGTACGGCCGGTGCCGCAGCCGGACAACCCCTACGAGAAGCGCTGAGGCCGGGGCCGCCCGGGTTTCGGCCCACCCGGCCGGGGTAGTCGGGGCAGCATTCCGGGCGGGTGCCGGAACACGACCGGGGCGGGCCGCACGGCCCGCCCCGGCGGACCGGCGATGTGCAGGCCGCGGTGATCGAAGGAGGCGGTGGTCGTGCGGTCCAGGGACGACCCCCAGGGCGCACCCGGGGACGACCCCGGGCACCGTGGTCCGGAGGGTTGCGACCTGGACCTGGACGGTTTCCGGGCCGCCGACGTGATCGCCAGGGGCGTGCGCGGCGCCGAGCCCGGTGAGGTGCCCGGGCGGCTGTGCGCGGTGGCCGTCGAACTGCTGCCGGTGACCGGCGCGAGCGTGTCGCTGCGCGGCGAGGGCATGCCCGTGCAGCTGAGCGCGAGCAGCGAGCAGGCCGCGCACCTGGCACAGATCCAGGCGACCCTGGGCGACGGCCCCTGCCAGAGCGCGCTGGCCGAGGGGGAGCCGGTGCTGGCCTGCGACCTGACGAGCGGCCGGGACGCCGGACGCTGGCCGGTCTTCGCGCAGCAGGCCACCGCGGCCGGGGTCCGCGCGGTGTACGCGATGCCGCTCGGCGGCGACGGGATGTGCCTGGGCACCCTCGACCTGTACCGCGACACCCCGGGCGGTCTCACCGGCCGGCAGCTCCACGTGGCCCGGCTCGTGGCGGGTGTCATGACCGTCGCCCTCATGGCGCTGCCGCGCGGTGACGAACCCGGCACGCAGGACGGGGAGGCCTGGCTGAGCGGGCTCGCCTCGGACCACGACGTGGTCTACCAGGCGGTCGGCATGATCATGGCGCAACTCGGCGTGGGCGCCGACGACGCGCTCGCACGGCTGCGGGGCGACGCCTTCGCGCACGGCCGCACGGCCGTGGACGTGGCCCGTGACGTGATCGCCCACCGCAGGCGCTTCGACCGCGACTGACCCGCCCGCGGCCGCGCGACGCCCGGACCGGCGGTCAGATCTGGGCCCGTCCCTGCTTCCCGAGCTCCGCGAGGCGCTGCGCCCCGAGCCGTACCGCCTCCTGCGTGACGTCGGCGTCCACCTCGTCGAGGCCGCCGTGGGTGACGACGATCGCCTCCTCGCCGACCCGCACGCCGGCGATGTCCATCGTCAGGTACGTCAGCTCCCCCTCCTCGGTCTCCCCGGCCAGCGTGACCCGCAGGGCCTGGCGGGCGTCCCCCACCGGCGGCAGCGGCAGGTCACCGACCTCGACGCCCTGGACGCCGCCGCGCGTGGTCGAGGCGGTGAACTCGCCGCACCGGCCCGGCATTGACCGCAGCCAGTCCAGGGTGCGGTCGACGTCGGCCGGGGGGTGGCCGGCCACCCGGTAGTGCAGCTGGGCGTCGGTGCCGGCGGAGTCGAACGCGGCCGTCGCGCCGGGGCCCTCGGGGGTGCCGAACAGCTCCTCCGTGTAGAGGGCGTCCAGCAGCCGACGGCACTCCGGGTCCTCGGTGGTGGCCTTCAGCAGCCCGTCCCGCCAGGTCCGGGCGCCCCGCGTCGGGATCCACGGCTCCCCCAGGTCGGTCTCGGTGATCAGCGCGGCCCGGGCCTTCTCCTCGGCGAGCCCGGCCCCGGGCCCGGCGGGCTGCTCGACGGCGGGGGACGCGGGAGAGACGGAGGCGGTCGCCGAGAACCACCGGGGCCGCGGCTCGTCCCGGACGGCACAGCCGGCCGTGCCCGCCAGGACGGTCAGGGCCAGCAGGGGCAGGAGGGCACGGGGGGCGGCCGGAGGGTGGGTCATCGCAGTGCCTCCTGGTGGGCGGGCCGGAGCGGACCAAGATCGGGGCGTTGCTCATACGGCACCACCGCGCGCGCCCGCCCACCAGCGCGCATGGCCCGACCGGGTGAGCGGGGGGCCGCCGCCCGGTGCGGCGCGGCGGACCGCGGCACCCCGTGCCGTAGGAGGCGCGGGGGCGGCGCCCGCCCGAAAACCCTTCGCCGTCACCCGCGGCCCCTTGTTACGGTCACGGCATGCAGCGCGCCCAGTCGTTCCCGTCCACGACGACGCCGGAGAGTGTCCCGGCGCGCTGACAGCTGACGCAGCAGTCCGAAGCCCCGGGGCGAGTGCCCCGGGGCTTCGTCGCGCGGTGCTCGCTCCGGGACCCCCGTACCCGGAGGAGCGACCATGCAGGACCACCGCCGACTCGGCCGTGAACTGGAACTGTTCGACACCGACCCGCTGATGGGCGCCGGGCTGCCGTACTGGCTGCCCGACGGCGCGATCGTGCGGCACGCCCTGGAGGAGTACGTCCGCGAGGCGGAACGGCGGGCCGGCTACCGGCACGTGTACTCGCCGGTCCTCGGCAAGCGCGAGCTGTACGAGATCTCCGGCCACTGGGACCACTACGGCGACGACATGTACCCGCCGATGGAGCTGGGCGCCGAACAGGTTCTGCTGCGCCCCAGCCTCTGCCCGCACCACGCGCTGATCTACCGCTCCCGTGCCCGCAGCTACCGGGAACTGCCGTTCCGGATGGCCGAGCTGGGCGGCATGTACCGCTCGGAGCTGTCCGGGGTGCTCGGCGGGCTGACCCGGGTGCGGGCCATCACCCTCAACGACGCGCACATCTTCTGCACCCTGGAGCAGGCCGTGGCGGAGGCCCGGGCCGCGCTGGACCTGATCGGCCGCGCCTACGCCGACCTCGGCATCCGGGCCTCCCGTCACCGCCTCTCGCTGCCCGGGGAGGGCGGCAAGTACGTGGCCGACCCGGAGCTGTGGCGGCAGGCCACCGCGCTGCTCCGGGAGGTTCTGGACGGCTCCGGCATTCCCTACGAGGAGGCCGAGGGCGAGGCGGCCTTCTACGGACCCAAGATCGACGTGCAGATCGCCGACCCGGCGGGCCGGGAGGCCACCTTGTCCACCGTGCAGATCGACTTCCACCAGCCCGAGCGCTTCGACCTGCACTACATCGGCCCCGACGGGGGCAGGCACCGCCCGGTCATGGTGCACCGCAGCGTCATCGGCAGCGTGGAGCGGGCGGTCGCCCACCTCGTCGAGGTCCACGGCGGCGCCTTCCCGGCCTGGCTCGCCCCGGTGCAGCTGGCCGTCCTCCCGGTCGGCGACGAACAGACCGGGCAGGCGCACGCGCTGGCCCGCCACGCCCGGGAGCGGGGCCTGCGCGCCGAGGTCGCCGAGCCCGGCCAGGGCACCCTGGCGGCCCGGGTCCGCGCGGCCCGGCTGGTGCCGTACCAGGCGGTGATCGGCGGGCGTGAGGCCGCCGCCGGCCGGGTCGCGGTACGGCTGCGGGACGGCCGCCGGCCGGATCCGCTGCCCGCGGCGGAGCTGCTGGACCG
Organism: Streptomyces sp. NPDC015242; assembly: GCF_043079125.1. Taxonomy (NCBI): domain Bacteria; kingdom Bacillati; phylum Actinomycetota; class Actinomycetes; order Kitasatosporales; family Streptomycetaceae; genus Streptomyces; species Streptomyces sp. NPDC015242. Next base: position 378,871 of record NZ_JBIBUF010000004.1, read on the forward strand.
CATCGGCGCCCGGGTGGCGGCCCGCGGCACCTCCCTGTGGGAGGAGCCCGCGTAGCCGGGGGTCTCGCCGGTCACCGGGTCCACGGGCGGAGCTTGTCGGGGTTGAGGACGGCCCAGATGTGCCGGACCCGGCCGTGCGCGATGTCGAACGCCAGCACCGACACCGTGACGCCGTCGAGGCGCGCGACCAGTCCGGGGCGGCCGTTGACCGTGCGTTCCAGCAGGGTGACGCCGGGCACGGCACGGGCCCGGTCGGTCAGGAAGCGGGCGACGGGCCCGGCGCCCACGACCGGGTGCGGGGCGGCCGGGGCGAGTCCGCCGCCGTCGCCGGTCGCCGTCGCGTCGGGAGCCAGCAGCCCGATGAGACCCGCGATGTCCCTGGCCTCCCAGGCCCGTTTGAACGCCCGGACCACGTCGGCCTGTTCGGCCACCGGGGCCGTCGGGGGCCCGGCCGCGCGGATGCGGCGGCGGGCCGAGGAGGCCAGCTGGCGGCAGGCGGCCGGGGTGCGGCCGACGACCTCGGCCACCTCGGCGAAGGAGTAGCGGAACACGTCGTGCAGGACGAACGCGACGCGCTCGGCCGGGGTCATGGACTCCAGCACCACGAGGAAGGCCATGTTGACGGACTCGTCGAGGGTGACCCGGTCGGCGGGGTCGGCCGGGTCCGCCGTGCCGTCGTCCCACCGCCCGCTGACCCACTCGCTCCGGCCGGGCAGCGGCTCCGGGATCCATTCCCCCACGTACCGCTCCCGCCGGGCCCGGGCCGAGCCGAGCAGGTCGAGGCAGACGCGCCCCGCGACGGTCGTCAGCCAGCCGCCGGGCGAGGCGATCTCCTCCCGCTGCCGCGGGGAGAGGGCGTACCAGCGGGCGTAGGTCTCCTGCACGACGTCCTCGGCCTCGGCGAGCGAGCCGAGCAGGCGGTACGCGAGGTTGAGCAGGTGCCGCCGCTCCCGGGCGAGCACCTCCAGGTCGTCGGCCGGATCGGACGGTGTGGTCATGGCGCGGATGCTCCCCGGGTCGTGGACGTCCTCACCCCTCACGACGAGACAGCGTCCCGGAATGTGAGGCCGGCCCGCGTACCCGCCTCACATTTCGCGCGGCTGTCTCGTCGTGAGGGGTGAGATCCCTTCTCTCCTCGGGAGCGAGCATGACCACGGCGGCCACACTCGGCGAACTGACCGGCGACTACGTACTCGACACCACCCGCACCCGCATCGGCTTCACCGCCCGGGCGGCACTGGTGTCCAGGGTCCGGGGACGGTTCGAGGCGTTCGACGGGGAGGCGCGGCTGGACGGCGGCACACCGTCCGGTTCCTCCGTCCGGCTCACCGTCCGGACGGGGAGCGTCCAGACCCGCAACCGCAAGCGCGACGAGCACCTGCGCGGCGGTGACTTCCTGGACGCGGGCGCCCACCCCGTCCTCACCTTCGTCTCGACCCGGGTGCGGCAGACCGGCGCGACCGGCTTCGAGGTCACCGGAGACCTGACCGTCCGCGGTGTGACCCGGCCGGTCACCGTGGACTTCACCCTGACCGGCGCCGGCAGCGACGCCTCGGGCGCCTTCCGGGCGAGCTTCGTGGGCAGCACCGTCATCGACCGCGCGGACTGGGGCGTCACCGGCGGCGGTGCCATGATCGGCCGCAGGGTGACGCTGGAGTTCGACGTCACGGCGGTACGGCGGTCCTGACGTCGTAGGGTCGCCGGTACGGGCCCCGCGCGGGGCCGGCGGAAGGAGCCTCGCCGTGGCGGACGGACAGCGCATCCCGGTGATCATCGACTGCGACACGGGTGTCGACGACGCCCTCGCCCTGCTGTTCGCCGTTCGGCACCCGGCGCTCGACGTCCGCGCGATCACCTGCGTGGCCGGGAACACCGACGTCGACGGGGTCGTCCGCAACACCCTGACCGTGCTGGAGCAGGCGGGCGCCCCCGACATCCCCGTCGCCCGGGGCGCCGAGCGGCCGCTGATCGAGGCGCCCCGCTCGGCCCGGCACGTGCACGGCGACGACGGCATGGGCGACCTGGGGCTGCCGGAACCGGCCCGCGAACCCGCCGGGGTCGACGCGGTGACGCTGCTGCGGCGCGAGATCCTCGCCTCCCCGCGCCCGGTGACGCTGGTGCCCACCGCGCCGCTCACCAACATCGCGCTGCTGCTGCGCACCCACCCGGAGGTGACGCGCAACATCGAGCGGATCGTGTTCATGGGCGGCGCGGCGGCGGCCGGGAACGCCACGCCCGTCGCGGAGTTCAACGTCTGGCACGACCCGGAGGCGGCCGCGATCCTGCTCATCGCCGGGGTGCCGATCACCATGTACGGGCTGGACGTGTTCACCCGGGTCGTCGTCCCGGCGGCACAGGTGCGGCGCCTGCGCGCGAGCGCGGAACCGGGGGCCCGGCTGGCCGGTGAGCTGCTCGCGCACCGGCCCGCGCACCCCGGCAGCCGTCCCGGCGACCCGGACGAGACGGCCGGTGGTCTCGGCGACGCGGGGGCGCTCTGCGCGGTCGCCGACCCGGAGGGCCTGACGACCCACCGTCTCCCCGTCGACGTGTCCCTCGCGCCGGGGCCCACGCGCGGCATGACGATCGTGGACCGCCGCCCCCGCCCGGGCGAGTCCGAACTGCACGAGGGCACCCGCGAACAGCCGCTGGTGGACGTGGGGTTGGACGTGGACGTCGAGCGTTACGTGCGGCTGTACCTGGCGACCGTCGAGGGAAGGCTCTAGCACCGGAAACGGGACGACGCCCCCGCGCTGCCGCCGCCGGACGGCAGTGAGGGGGCGTCACCGCAGGCGGATCAGGCGCCCGAGGCGTTCCGCTTCGCCCGGCGGCGGGTCGTCAGGACGAGGGCCGCGCCGCCGGCGAGCAGCGCCGCCGCGCCGAGGGCGATCGGGCCGGTGTTGCCGTCGGCGCCGGTCTCGGCGAGGTCGCCGCCACCGCCGTTCGGCTTCGGGGCGGCGGGCGTCGACTCGGAGGCGCTCGGGGTGGGGGTCTCCGTGTCGCCGGACGGCGGGGCGGAGGGCTCCGACGGCTCCGACGGCTCCGAGGGGGACGCCGGCGGGGTGGTGCCCTCGGCCGGTTCCGACGGGGTCGCGGGCGGCGTGGAGGCGGGCGGCTCCTCTTCGGCGGGCGGCGGGGTCGTGCAGTCCTTCGTGCCGCCGTTCCAGGCGGCGATCAGCTTGTCCTTGATGACCGGGCGGTCCGGGCCCTTGGGCAGCTCGCCGTGGACGAAGCCGTCCTTCGCGTCGAGTTCGCCGTCGAACTTCACCGCGCCGCGGTAGAGGTCGATCTGGCCGAAGCAGCCCTTGTCGGGGATGGCGATGTCGAGCGAGTCGGTGCCGCCCGGCTTGACCGTCACCGTGTCGAAGTCGACGAAGACCTGCTCGCCGGAGGTCGCGAAGGTCGGGCCGTGCGCCAGGTAGGAGGCGAGGGAGGCGGTGCAGGCGGCCGCGTCACCGGCGGTGCGCACCTTGATGTGCACCTTGCCGTCCTCGGTCGGCTTCAGGTTCTGGTCGTCGACCTTGACCGAGTCGGTGAAGGTGGTGCCGTCGAGCGAGAACTGGCAGCGGTCGGTCCCCGTCTCCGTGCCCGCGCCCGTCCCGGGCTTGTAGCTGCCGCCGGACGACCAGCCGTCGCCGCCGGGCGTGCCGGTGGCGAACGCGGTGGTGGCGGAGGCGGCGCAGAGGGCGAGGGCCGCGGCGCCCGTCCCCAGCAGGCGGCGTGCGGTGACACGTCTCGCTATGGACATAGGGGTATCCCGTTTCTTGGCGTGTGCCGGAACCCGGGTGGCGGCATGCGGGCAGCGCGCGGCGCGCGGCTGCCGGGGCCGCACCGGGGGTCAGTGGTCTGAGAAACACTGGGCTCATTGGTCACATGCGCCTCAGTGAGTCCTCATGGTGGCGGCGCCGCAGCACACTGTCAACCTGCGGGAACACAAAGGAAGTTACCGCTCCATCACACTTCCGCCACAGTGGGAATGGATCACTCCGACCAACATGATGGTTCCTTTTTCCGGCATTCTGGACAGATTAAATGCTGTCGCCCGTATGCCCTGCTAAGGAGACCGCGTGACCGATCGCTCCACCCCCGACCTGTCGTCCCGCGACCCCGACTGGTGGCGGCAGGCCGTCGTCTACCAGGTCTACCCCCGCAGCTTCGCCGACGCCGACGGTGACGGACTCGGCGACCTGCGCGGCATCACCCGCCGCCTCGGCCACCTCGCCGCACTGGGCGTGGACGCCCTGTGGATGAGCCCGTTCTACCCGTCGGAACTCGCCGACGGCGGCTACGACGTCGCCGACCCCCGGGACGTCGATCCGCGCCTGGGCACCCTCGACGACTTCGACGAGCTGGTCGCCGAGGCCCACCGCCTCGGTCTGAAGGTCATCGTCGACATCGTGCCCAACCACTCCTCCCACCAGCACGTCTGGTTCCAGGAGGCCCTGCGCGCCGGTCCCGGCTCGGCCGCCCGCGACCGCTACGTCTTCCGCGACGGCCGCGGCGAGCACGGCGAACTCCCGCCCACCGACTGGCAGTCCGTCTTCGGCGGCAGCGCCTGGCAGCGGGTGCCCGACGGGCAGTGGTACCTGCACCTGTTCGCCCCCGAACAGCCCGACCTCAACTGGGAGAACCAGGAGGTGCGCGCCGACTACCGCACCACCCTGCGCTTCTGGTCCGACCGCGGGGTCGACGGCTTCCGGGTCGACGTCGCCCACGCGCTCGTCAAGGACCTGAGTGAACCGCTGCGCGACCTCGGCCGGCCCGAGCTGAGCCGCGAGGAGGCGCTCACCGCGCTGCCGCCCGGCACCCACCCCTTCTACGACCGGGACGAGGTGCACGAGGTCTACCGCGACTGGCGCAAGATCCTGGACGCCTACCGCCCGCCCCGCATGGCCGTCGCCGAGGCGTGGGTGCCCGGCGCCCGGCGCGCCCTGTACGCCCGCCCGGACGAACTCGGCCAGGCCTTCAACTTCGAGTACCTGGAGGCCCGCTGGGACGCCGGCGAGCTGCGGCAGGTCATCACCGACTCGCTCGCCACGGCCCGGGCCGCGGGTGCCTCGGCCACCTGGGTGCTGTCCAACCACGACGTGATCCGCCACGCCTCGCGCCTGATGCTCCCCCCGGACACGGACCTCAACGCCTGGCTGCTCTCCGGCGGCCGTGCCCCGGCCGTCGACGAGGCCGCCGGGCTGCGCCGGGCCCGGGCGGCCACCCTGCTGATGCTGGCGCTGCCCGGCTCGGCGTACGTCTACCAGGGTGAGGAACTCGGTCTGCCGGAGGTCGCCGACCTGCCCACCGAGGTGCTCCAGGACCCGATCTGGGAGCAGACCGGCCACGTCCGCAAGGGCCGCGACGGCTGCCGGGTGCCGCTGCCGTGGACGACGGCCGGACCGTCGTACGGCTTCGGGCCCGGCGGGGCGTGGCTGCCGCAGCCGCCCGGCTTCGCCGCCTACGCCGTCGAGGCGCAGGACGGTGCCGAGGGCTCGACCCTGGAGATGTACCGCACGGCCCTGCGGCTGCGCCGCAAGCTGCTCGACGGCGAGGATCTGACCTGGGCGGAGGACGCCCCGGACGGTGTCCTGCAGTTCGACCGCTGCGAGGGCTGGCGCTGCGTGACGAACCTGTCCGCCACGCCCGTCCCGCTCCCGGCCGGTGAGGTGCTGCTGAGCAGCGCGCCGCTGGAGGACGGCCGGCTCGGGCCGGACACGACGGTGTGGCTGGGGCGGTAGCCGCCCCACCGCTCGCGCGGTCCCCGCGCCCCTTCGCCGGGCGCGGGGCCACCCGCGCGGCGTGGCCCGGGCGACCGCGGGACGTCAGTAGCGGACCGCCCGGGCCACGTCCGTCCGCACGTCGCCCGACAGGTCGTGGGTGCTGCGGGCGGTGGCCGTGGCGGACTGGCCGGCCTGCACCTGGTCGACCGTGACGATCACCGTGTCGACGAGCTGTCCCCCGGCGTCCCGGAAGTCGACCTGGACGGCGAAGGAGCGGGCCGAGTCGTCGGTGTTGCGGACGGTGACCTCACTGCGGACCCGGCCGTCGGAGCCGGTCACGGGCGGGCCGGCCCGTACGTCGTCCTTGGCGTCGGCACCGTCCTGGATGTCGCCGAGCCGGCGTTCGGCCTCCGCCGCGGCCGACTCCACGGCGCCGGAGGCCTGCGAGGCGATCGAGCCGACCGCGGACTCCGCCTTGCGCGCGGTGTCCGCGGGGCTGTCACCGCCGCAGCCGGTGAGCGCGGCGGTGAGGGTGAGCGCGAGGGCGGCGGCGCCCGCCGCCGCCCCGCGCGTCCGGTGCCGTACAGCCATGTCGCCTCCTGACGAGCCGTGCGGGCCGGGGCCCGCGCGGCTCACGGCATCACGTGCGTCCGAGGCCGCCGCCGCCGAAGGATCCGCTGGATCCGGGCGACCAGCGCCGCGGTTTCTGGTCCTTGCCGGTCCTGGTGCTCGCGCGGTGCAGCTCGTGCGGCAGGAGCCGGCGCCCATCGGCGTCCATGACCGGCACGTCGTCGGGCTCCCGCATCTCCCGCATCTCACGGACCGGCCCGGTCTCCGGCAGGTGCGGCTGTTCGGAGGGGTCGGGGTGGTGGGTGTCCTTGTCCATCACCCCCATCCCGACCCGCACGGCCCAGATCAGCGCGCACGCCACGATCAGGCCCGCGATGAAGGCGATGGTCACGGCGACCGCGTGGTCTGACGACGCCGCCAGCACTTCGTACGTTGCCGTAGTCATGGTCCGATTATCGCCGACCCTTTGGCATAAAGCGCCCGGAATGTCGGAAGCCTGTTCTCCCCGGCGGCGGCGCGGCACCGGTCCTTCCGCCCGGCCGGCCGGCCCCGGATCCCGTGCGGCCGGCGGGGTACGGTGAAGGAAGCGGGGTAGGTCGCAAGCGGCGGCCGCACGGCTGCCCGGCCGCCTTCCCCGTCCGCAGCAGGAGCCCCCATGACGTCCGCCTCCTCGCCCCCGCCGCACGTCCCCGCCCCCTCCGGGGCCCGGCTGCGGCTCGCCGACCAGCCGCGCGAGCGCCGCACGGCCCGCAGGATCGACGGGGCGTGGTGGCCCCGCTCCTACGACCTGGCCGCGGAACTGCCCGGACTGCTCGCCGGGCTGCCGCACGCCTGGGGCCGGATCAGCAGTGTCCTCGTCCACGGGGACGTCTGGCACGACTGCCCGGAGCGGGTGGACGTGGCGGGCCAGGCGGTCCACGTGGGCCGCAGGGACACACCCACCGCCTCCGACACCGTCTGCCTGCTCGCCCCCGGCCGGGGGCGCTGGGACCTGCTCGTGGTGCCGCCCGGGACGGCTCGGGCCGAGGCGGGCCTGCTGATGGAACGGGCCGTCACGCAGGGCGCGTGAGCGACGCCCGCTCAGTGCGCCGCGAGCACCAGGGCGAGCGCGGCCAGCGCCGGGACGGTCTGCACGAAGAGGATCTTCCGGGCGGCGGTGGCGGCGCCGTACGCGCCCGCGACCGCCACGCACACCAGGAAGAACACCGAGACCTGGAAGCCCACCGGATCCGCGGCGAGCGCGCCCCACAGCAGACCGGCCGCGAGGAAGCCGTTGTAGAGGCCCTGGTTGGCCGCGAGCGCCTTCGTCGCCTCGGCGGACTCGGGCGTGGTGCCGAAGGCGGCGCGGCCCCGGGGCGTGGTCCACAGGAACATCTCCAGCACCAGGATGTACACGTGCAGCGCGGCGAGGGCCAGGACCGCGACGGTGGCGAGGGTCGACATGCGCGCATCATCGCAGCCGCGCCCCCGCGTCCTCGTTCGGGCCCGCCCGGGAGGCGCCGCGCGGCGCCGGGTGGCAGATTGCGGCCAGAGGAAGACCGGCCGGGCCGTCGCGTCCCCGCGTGTGCCGCTCGGGAGCCCGGCCGGCCTTCCCGTTCCGCGCTGCGCGGGGCAGTGACGCGCCGCGCGCGCCGGGCGGTCGACCCGCGGCCTCAAGTCCATTGACCGGCGGCCTCAAGTCGGTTGACCGGCGGCCTCAAGTTTGATCAGCTGTCCCACTCGTCGTGTTCGATTCTGATCGAGCGAGCGAGGTCCGGCTCCCAGGGGGGGAGCGTGTGACGAGTTGGGGAGTCACCTTGATGCATCACGATGCCGCCGCGGCGCGGCGTGCCCGGTTCCGGCGCGGAGCCGCCGCCCTCACCCTGCTGGCGCTGACCGGCGGCACCGCCCTGACGGGCGCCTCCGCGGCCGCGGCCGCCGGTGGCGGGGTGCTCGCCGGGACGGCGTGCACCCCGACGGAGGGGTTCTCCGGCTGCCGGCTGTTCGACCCGGCGGGTGCCCGTGAGACCTTCCAGGTCCCGGCCGGCGTCACGTCGCTCGACGTGCGCGCCTGGGGCCAGGGCGGCGAGGGCACGCCCTTCGCCAACGGCGGCGCGGGCGGCTACACCGCGGGCACGCTCGGCGTCACGCCCGGGGAGAAGCTGTCGGTCGCGGTCGGCGATCAGCGCTTCGGTGACGCGCTCGGCGGCGCGGGCGGCACCCGGTACGGAGCGGTAGGCGGCAACAGCACCGGCGTGCGCACCGCCGACGGCGAGCCGCTGCTCATCGCCGCCGGTGGCGGCGGCGGTGGGTACGGCGACGTGGACGCCGGCCACGGTGGCCCCGGCGGCGGCGAGCGCGGCCAGGACGACACCGGGTCCGAGCGCGGCGGCAAGGGCGCGGCCGGTGCCGAGGGCGGCGCGGGCGGCGGCAACGGCTCCTCCGGCGCCGACGCGTCCGGCGGCGGCAAGGGCGGCGCGGGCGGTTCCGGCGCGCACGGCGCCGGCGGTGGCGGCGGCGCGGGCTACGCGGGCGGCGGCGGGGGCGGCGGTACCGACGAGGAGCGGGGGATCATCGGCAGCGGCGCGGGCGGCAGCAGCTACGTCGACCCCGACCGTGTGACGGACCCCCGGCTGCTCACCGGCAGCCGCACGGTGCCCCCGGCGAAGACCGACCCCTTCTGGCAGCCCTCCGGTGAGCCGGTGCGCGGCGGGATCGCCGAGGGCGGCGTCAACAGCGACCGCTCCGGCCACGGACGCGTGGTCTTCCAGTGGAAGACCCCCGCGATCGCGGAGCTGGCCCAGGTCTCCGGCACCGACGAGACCGTCCGGCCGGGCGGCGCCGCCGGGCCGCTGGCCGTGGTGGCCCGGGACACGGCGGGCAACGCCGTCGGGGACGCCTCCGTCACCTTCACCATCGACGACCCCGGCCGGCAGGGCGCCTTCTTCTACGTCAAGGGCGGCGCCGACACCACGAAGCTGGTGGTGCCCACCGACGCGCGCGGCCGCGCCGTGTCCCAGCCGATCCAAGTGGGCCTGAAGGAGGGCGAGTTCACCGTCCGCGCGTCGGCCGGCGGCGTCTCGACGGTCTTCTCCGTGCGGGTGAAGGAGTCGGCGTACACCGTCACCGTCGCGGGCGGCGACGACCAGCGGGCAGAACAGGGCGCCGACTTCGCGGAGGCCCTGCGGGCCACGGTCGTCAAGGCGGGTGCCGCGGCACCGGCCGGCACGGAGGTCGAGTTCCGGGTCGAGGACGAGAGCGACGACGCGCCCCGCTTCGCGGACGGCGAGCGGATCGTCCGGGTGCGCACCGGCGAGGACGGCGTCGCGACGGCCCCGACCCTGACGGCCGGTCAGGGCACGGGCACCTACACCGTCACCGCGTCGGCCGGCGACGCCATGACCCAGTTCGCGGTCGAGGTCGTCCCCGGCGACGGCGCGCAGGACCCGGGCCCGGGCGACGACCCGTCGGCCAGCCCGAGCCCTTCGGCGGACCCGAGCCCCTCCGCGAGCACCGGCGGCACGACCGGCGGTGACGGCACCTCCACGGGCGGCACCTCCACCACCGGCGGCACGTCCGCCGACCCGGACGGCGGCAGCCTCGCCTCCACCGGCGCGGGCGGCGTCGGCCTGCTCGCCGCGGTGGCCGCGGCCCTGGCGGCGGTGGGCTTCGCGGCGTTCCGCCTCGGGCTGCGGCCGGGGCTCCGCTCGCGCGGCGAGGGCTGAAGCCGCATCTGACACGGCGTCATCGCGACGGCCCGCACCCGGACGCACCGGGTGCGGGCCGCCCGCGTTCCGGGCCCCGGCCGCAACGCCTCCCGCGGCGCACTCCCGCGCCCGTGCCCGCCCCGTTCGCGCCCCGTTCGCGCCCCGGGCGGGCGGCCGGTGGTGACGTCCGGCGGGTAGCCTGGCCGTATGGCTCTGGCATGCAACGCCCTGCCGCACTGCTTCCTCTGACGCGGCGGTGAGGCCGGCGACGTGAACCGGTCACGTCGCCGGCCCCGGCGCGCCCGCCCACGGGCGGGCGCCCGCGACCGACGTCCACCGCCCGCACGCGGCCCGGCCCCCGCCGCGCGCCGCGTCGTCCAGGAGCACCGCCATGCCTTCGGGTCCCTCCCGCCTGCCGTCCGACCGGCTGCTGACCGTCCTGACCTGCCCCCTGTGCCGCTCCGGCCTCACCCGCGCCGACGGCGCCCTGCGCTGTCCCGCACGGCACACCTTCGACATCGCCCGCCACGGCCACGTCAGCCTGCTGACCGGCCGCCGCCCCGCCACGAGCGGCGACTCCGCCGCCATGGTGCGCAGCCGCGCCGCGTTCCTGCGCACCGGGCACTACGACCCGCTCGTCCGCGCCGTGGCGGCCCTCGCCGCCGGCCTCGCGCCGGCCGACGCCACCGTGCTGGACGCCGGCGCGGGCACCGGCCACTACCTGGCCGCCGTCCTGGACGCCCTGCCCGGTGCCCTGGGCGTCGGCCTGGACACCTCCTCCGCCGCCCTGCGCGCCACGGTCCGGGCCCACCCCCGCGCGGAGGCCGCCGGCTGGGACGTCTGGCGGCCCTGGCCCGTCCGCACCGGCTGCGCCCACCTGGTCCTCAACGTCTTCGCGCCGCGCAACGGCCCCGAGTTCCGCCGCGTCCTGCGCCCGGACGGCGCCCTGCTCGTCGTCACGCCCACCCCACGGCACCTGCGCGAACTGCGCGAGGAGCTCGGGCTGCTGACGGTCGACCCGGGGAAGGAGGAGCGGCTGCGCCGGACCCTGTCGGGTGTCTTCCGGCTCGAACGCGCCGAGCCGCTGGAGTTCACGCCGGAGCTGACGGGCGAGGACGTCCTCTCCCTGGTGGCCATGAGCCCCAGCGCACACCACCTCGACACCGGCCGGCTGCGGTGCCGCGTGGCCCGGTCGGGCACGCCGGTGCGGGTGACCGCCTCGTTCGTGGTGTCGGTGTACCGGCCGCTCGCGTCCGCTCAGTAGCCGCGGCCCTCGATGTGCTCCCGCTGCGCCGCCGTGAGCGTGAGGACCACGACGGCGGCGGCCGCGGCCGCCGCCACGAGGACCAGGTCGGCGGCGAGCAGCGGGAGCACGTCGGTGTAGGCGCGGGCGATGATCTCGTCCGTGCCGTCGGAGTAGAGGATGCCCGCACCCCCGGCCAGACCGGCCAGCCACAGGCCCCACCACCAGTTCACGACGGCGGGCAGCCGCCGCTCGGGGAAGACCGCGCGGTGGACGTCCGCGACCACGCCGCGGGGTATCCACAGGTTGGCGACGGGCACGATCCAGCCCAGGAAGAACCAGAAGGAGCCGTAGCGCGGCTCGGTGCCCGACAGGGCCCGGGCGTTGTCCCGCATCCGGTCCAGCCAGAGCAGGAACACCACCGCGCAGCCGGCCGTGACGACGGCGCTCAGCGAGGCGACCTGGTGGTAGGAGTCCTCCAGCGCGGTCAGCGGCCGGTGCGTGCCGCCGCCCTGGTCGGGCGGGCCGGACGCCGGCTGCCCCGCCAGGGACAGCCGGAGGTGCCACACCGCCCGGGCGGCCCAGGCGATCCCGGCGAGGGCGAGGGCCGCGACGGCACAGCGGGCCGCGCCCCGCGTCGGCCGCGGGGTGGGGGCGGGTCCGGGGGCGGCGGGGGAGATCTCCTGGTCGGTCACCGGGTCATCCTGCCCTACCGCAGTTCCGCCGCCCGGCCCTCCCCGTCCCACCGCACCTGCAGGACGTGGTCGACGGCGTCCCGGTCGAGCGGGCCGAAGACGTGCGGGAACAGCGTGTCCCCGGACACCCCGGGCGGCGGTGCGGGGGCCGCCGCCTCCCACTCGACCCGCGCGGTCAGCCGCGCCTCGTCGAGCGCGAGCACCAGCAGGGGCCGGGGCGCGTCCCGGTAGAAGGCGTCGACGACGGCCAGCGTGGTCGCCTCGTCCGGGGAGCAGTGCACGAACCCCTCCTCGGCGAGGGAGGCGGGGGCGTACGGCCGGCCGGGGTCGGCGTTCCAGACGGCGCTCGGTACGACGTGATAGATCATGGCCCCGTTATAAGCCCCCCGCGCCCTCCCGCGCCCGTCCCCTCACAGGCCGAGGGCGGCGACGGCCCGCCGGGTCGCTTCGGCGATCAGCGCGTCCGAGGGCTCGGCGCCGTGACCGGGGCGGTCGGTCATCACGGCCAGGACGAGCGGCTCGCCGCGGGGCGGGTGGACGACCGCGATGTCGTTGGCCCGGCCGTAGTTGCCCGTGCCGGTCTTGTCGGCGACCTTCCAGCCGTCCGGCAGCCCGGCCCGGATGCGGCGGGCGCCGACGGGGGTGGCGTTGCGCGAGAGCCAGTCCATGAGCAGCGCGCGGTCGCGGGCGGGCAGGGCGGTGCCCAGCAGCAGCCTGCGGAAGTCCGTGGCGATCGCCTCGGGGGTGGTGGTGTCGCTGGGGTCGCCCGGCGGGACGTCGTGGAGTTCGGGCTCGTAGTGGTCCATGCGGCTGGTCCTGTCACCGAGTCCGCGCAGGTAGGCGGTGAGTGCGCGCGGTCCGCCGATCTCGCGCACCAGCAGGTTGCCGGCCGCGCCGTCGCTGAAGCGGACGGCCGCGTCGCAGAGTTCGCGCAGGGTCATGCCCGTCGCCAGGTGCCGTCCGGTGACCGGGGTGGTGGAGCGGAGGTCGGCCCGGGTGTAGGTGACGCGCCGGTCCAGGCCGTGCGGCGAACGGTGGTGCAGGACCGCCGCGGCGGCCAGGGCCTTGAACACCGAGCAGAACGCGAAGCGTTCACCGGCGCGGTGCGCGACGGTGGCCCCGGTGCCGGTCGCGAGCGCGTGGACGCCGATCCGGGCGCCGTAGGCGCGCTCCAGGTCGGCGAACCGGGCGGGGCGTACCGGCGGCCGGCTCGGCGCCGGGGCGGACCGGGTGGGCGTCGCGTCCCGGCCCTCCCTCTCACCGCCGGCGCCGCAGGCGGTGAGAGGGAGGGGCAGCAGGGCGGCGGCCAGGACGGAGCGGCGGGAGGACACGGGCCGGCCGGGCGGGTCGAGGGGCATACGGGGAGCTCTTCTCACTCGGGTCTCACTCGGATCTCGCTCGGATCTCGTACGAGGTCTCACTCGGGTTCTCGCTCACTCGGGCACCGAGGCCAGCAGGTCACGGACGACGGGCCCGGCCGAGCCGCCGCCGGTGACGCCCTCCTCGACGACACACGCGACGGCCACGTCGCCCCGGTGGGCCACGAGCCAGCCGTTGTTGTCCTGGCCGTCGGAGACCTCGGCGGTGCCGGTCTTCGCCCCGACCGCGCCGGGCAGCCCGGCGAGCATCCGTGCGGTGCCGTCGGTGACCGTGGCCCGCAGCATCGCCCGCAACTGCGTGAAATCGCCACCATCAAGGAGGACGCCGGTCCCGGGGGCGCCGGGGCGCTGGCCGACCCGCACGTCGTCGGCCGGCTCCGCGCGCTCGACCCCGCCCGCACCAACCGCAGCACCCCGCGCGACATGACCCGGCTGCTCGCGGCCGTCTGGCGCGACGAGGCGTGCCCGCCGGAGCACGGCGCGGCCATCCGCCGAATCCTGGGGCTGCAGGTGTGGCCGCACCGGCTGGCCTCCGGCTTCCCCTTCGACGACGTGCACGTCGCGGACAAGACGGGCAGCCTGCCGACCGTGCGCAACGAGGTGGGCGTCGTCGAGTACCCCGACGGGGGCCGCTACGCCGTCGCCGTCTTCACCCGCACGGCCCGCACCGCCGCGCTCCTGCCCGCCGCGGACGCCGTCATCGGCACGGCGGCCCGCCTGGCCGTGGACGCCCTGCGGGCCCGCTGACCCGCAGGGCGCGGCTTCAGAGCTGGAACTCGGCCGGGGACAGCCCCAGCGCCGCGCAGGCCTCGCGCAGGACCTGCGCCTCGGCCTGGGAGAAGTGACCGTCGGCACCGGCGATGACCATGCCGGTCTGGATCACGGCCCGCGCCTCGGTGGGCTTCTTGGCGGCCTTGGCGATCTCCTGCATCGCCTCCGCCTTGCCGTGCTGGAAGTTCATCGTCAGCTGGTCCACGTGCTTGCTGAAGCGCTGGCGCAGCTGCTCCGGCGGGAAGTTCTGCAGCACGTCGTTGCTGACGATCATCGACTCGACCTGCTGGCGCTCGGCCGGGTCCACCTGCCCGTCGGCGGCCGCGACCAGGGCACACATCGCCATGCTCGCGTCCCGGTAGGCCCCGCTCTTCAGCTCGTTCTTCAGCGATCCGAGCTGCGTCTTGAACAGGCCGATCAGCTGGGCCTTGCCGCCCCCGCCGCCGGACCTCGACCCGCCGTGCCCGCCGCTGTGCCCGCCGGCCGCGCCGTGTCCGGCCTGCCCCTGCTGGAGAGCCTTGGCCTGGTCCTTCAGCCGGTCCCACACTGCCATTGCCGTCACCTCGGTATTCGTCAGCCTCGAAAGGCGCACCCGCCAACGCGCGCACACCCTCCCAACGCCCGGCCCACGGGCAAAGGTTCCGCAAACCCTCTCACCCGGCGCCCCACCGCACCGGCCGCACACGGCCGGTTCCGCCGGAAACAGCGGAACGGGCCCGCGCCGGGTTACCGGCGGTCGGCTGCCGCCTCGGTGGCCGGTCCGGCGTCCGGGTCCGAGCGGGCCGCCGAGGGCACGGGCCGGACCGGGGTCGTCGTGGCCGAGGGGGAGTCCGGCGTGGAACCGGTGCCGTCATCGCCCCCGGGGGAGCGGGACCCGGCCGGACGGGAGTCCTCGGCGCGCGGACCGGCCGTACCGGGGACGGGCGTGCGGGTGCGCTGCGCGTCGCGGTCCGTGGCGGGGCCCGCGGTGGGGTCCGGCTCGGACGGCGCGGGCGCCGGGGTCGCCGGGGCCGGGGTCGCCGGCGGCGGGGCCATCGGCACGGTCGGGACGGCGGGCGCCTCGGGCGCCGACAGGCGCAGCGGCAGGACGATCAGGGCGGCCACCGCGCAGCACAGGCCCGCCCCGGCCGCGGTCCGCAGCAGCCGCCGGCGGGTCGCCCGGCGGCGGACCGCCGCGAACTGGCCGGGCGGCGCGCCCAGGTAGTCCGGGGAGGAGGGCCGCAGGATGACGGCCAGCGGGTCGTCCGGGCCGGACTCCGGCTCGCCCGGGACGTCGTCAAGGCGTGTGGTCAAGGATTCTCCTCAGATGGACGCGGAGCAGTTCCCGGGCCGCGTGCAGATCGGCCTTGACGGTTCCTTCCTTGCGCCCGGTCAGGGCGGACACCTCCCGGACCGGCATGTCAGCGTAGTAGTGGAGGAGGATCGGGACGCGCAGTCGCTCGGGCAGCGCCTGCACGAGCAGCCGCACCGACGGGTCGGCCTGCTCGGGGTGGGGCCGCACGGCGGCCTCGGAGGTGACGCGGTGCAGGGCCCGCCGCTCGCGCTCCAGCTTGCGCCAGTGGTCCCTGACGAGGTTGGCGGCGGTGACGTAGAGGAAGCCGCGCGGCTCCTCGACCGACGTCCAGCGCGCCCACAGCCGGGTGAACGCCTCCGAGGCGATCTCGTGGGCCGTCTCGTCGTCGTCGACGAGCCGGCGGCACCAGCCGGCGAGACGCGGATAGAGGGCGGCGAACAACTCGGACGCGGCCTTCTCGCGGGACCGTTTCAACGTTCTCCAGAGGTGGGGGACTCGGCGCCGTCCTGCACGGCGAACACGATCACGTTGTCCGCGTAGCCGTCGCCGGTACGCGCTCCGCCGCAGGTGATCAGCCGCAGCTCCGGACGCGCCACGTTCCCGTAGACGTCGTCCGCGGGGAACTCGTTCTTCGGGACGGTCCGTACGGCGGTGACGGCGAAGCGCGCCGCCGTGCCGTCCTCCAGGCGCGCCTCGACCCGGTCGCCCGGGCGCAGCCGGGCCAGGTGGCGGAAGACGCCGTCGCCGTACCGCCCGACCGTGACATGGCCGAGGAGCACCGAAGGCCCCGTCCGGCCCGGGGGCGGCGAGTGCCGGTACCAGCCCGCCCGGTCGTGCGCCTCGACGGGCGGCACCTGCACGGTGCCGTCCGCCGCCAGGCCCAGCGGCATCACCGGGGTGTCGACGCCGATCGCCGGGATCAGCAGCCGGGCCGGGGCGGAACCGGCCGCGGGGCGTGACCCCCGGGCCGGCTCCGGCGACGGCGGGGTCCGCGCGGCGCGCGGCCGTTCGGCGGTGCCGCCGCCGCAGGCCGTCAGCGCGGACGCCAGGGCCGCGGCCGCGAAGGCGCGCCTGGAGAACCGGCTCATGCCCCGTTCGCCCGGCGGCGCACGGCGAACACCGTGCCGCCGCCCACCAGGAGCACCGCGGCGGCGCCCGCGCCGATCGCCGTGGCGTCGCCGCCGGAGTGCGCGGACCCCGGCGTCTCACCGGTGTCGGGTGCGCCGCTGGGCACGACGGACACCTGGTCACGGGCCGGTGCCCGGGTCGGTTCGGCGCTCGGGGCCGTGCGGGACCGCTCGGCGGGCGCGGCCGGCCGGGGCGTGTCGGTCGCCTCCGGGTGGGTGGTCGGCGCGGCGGTGGGGACGGGGCTCGGGGCCGTCGCCCCGTCCGCGAACGCGGGCCCCGTGCCCATCAGTACGGCGGTGCCCGCGAGGGCCAGCAGGCTGAGGACGGTTCGGCGCATGGAGTCGCACTCCCAGGTCGGGTGAACAGGTCGTGCGGAAGAGACGAGGCGCGGACGGGGCGGGTTGTAAAGAGAGGGCAAAGTCGCGGAGGGGGGAGCCGTCGACCCGGACGTACGGAACCCCGGACCCCTGCCGTACAGGGAATCCGGGGTCCGGGGTGGGGTGGTGCGGGTCAGCGCAGGGTGCCGATGCGGTCCAGCCGCTCGTTGACGCCGTTGCGCAGCTCACCGAGGGTCGTGCCCGAGGGGGCCTTCTTCGGTGTGGCGGACGGCGGCTGGGTCTCGTCCGCGCAGGTGGTGCCGCGCGCCGGGACCTTGAGGTCGACCAGGTAACCGGTCACCGCGTCCGTGGCGCAGGCGCTGCGGCCGAAGGCGGTGTGCCCCTCGGCCTGGAAGGTCAGCAGCCGGCCGTTGTCGAGCTTGCGGGACAGGGCCACCGCGTCCCGGTACGGGGTGTCCGGGTCGCCGGTGGTGCCGAGGACCAGGATCGGCGCTGAGCCCTTCGCCCGGAAGGAGCCGGCGTAGCGGCTGGGCTTCTCGCCGGTCCACTGGACGCAGGCGGTGGCGTGCTGGTGGTCGTAGGTGGGCGGGCCGTACGCCATGGCCGGGCCCAGCAGCGGCGCCAGTTCGGCGTTGCGGGTGACCTGCCGCTTCAGCAGGGCCGGGTCACGCGGGTAGTCCTTGTCGACGCACTCGACGGCCACGTTCGGGTTGAGGAAGTCGTAGCTGGCCGGGGACGGCGGCCGCAGCAGGAACGAGGTGTTGTCGCGCTGCTGCGCCTTGCGCAGGGCCTGGCCGAGGGAGGGCCAGATGACCTTCCCCTCGTTGATGTTGAACATCAGGCGGTAGACGAGGGTGTAGCCGTTGGCCTGGCCGCCGTTGGCGGTCGGCACGGGGTTGGCGTCCAGGTCGGCCTTGAGCTTCTCGAACGCGCCCCGGGGGTCGCCGTCGCCGAACCCGCAGGTGGCCTGGTCGGCCTCGCACCAGTCGAGGAAGCGGCCCATGGCGCCGTCCAGCGCCAGGTACTGGGGCCGGTCGTAGGCGTAGGGCTTGTTCGCGTAGCGCTCGGGGTCGTAGGCGCCGTCGAGCACCAGGGCGCGCACGCGCTGCGGGAACATGGCGGCGTAGACGGTGCCGATGTAGCTGCCGAACGACCGCCCGTAGTAGGTCAGTTGCTCCTCGCCGAGCGCCTGTCGCAGCAGGTCGATGTCCCGGGCCACGTACCCGGTCCCCACGTACGGCACGAGGCCGCCCGCGTTGTCCTGGCAGCCCTGGACGAACGAGGCGGCCTGGCGCACGGCGGGTTCGAAGGCGTCCGGGCCGGGGACGCCCTTGGCGGCGGTGACGGCCCGCGTGTACGTCGGGTCGTCCCAGCACACCACCTGCGAACTCCGCCCGACACCGCGGACGTCGTAGCCGAAGACGTCGAAGTTGTCGCGCAGGGAGGCCGGCAGGTCGGCGTAGTTGTTGCGCACGAAGTCGACGCCGGAGTTGCCGGGGCCGCCGGGCTGGAGGAAGAGGGTCCCCTTCTTCGCGCCCTGGTCCGCGGCCTTCTTGCGGATGACCGCGAGGGTGATGCTCTTGCCCTGCGGGTCGCGGTAGTCCAGCGGCACCTGGGCGTCGGCGCACTCGAACCCGCCCTGGCAGTCCGCCCAGGCCAGGGTCGGCACGGCCGGCTGCGGGTCGGTCGCGGTGGCGGGCTGGGCGGCCATCACCTGGGGTGCGGCGGCACCGGAGACGGCCAGGGTGAGGGCGGCGGCGAGGGCGACGCGCAGCCGGGGCAGACGTCTGCGCGCGGGCGCACCGGTCCGGCGTTCACCGTGTTCTGTTGTTCTCACTGAGTGTTTTCCCCCTCGGGCGCGGGGCGTTGCCCGGCGCTCGGTCGGTCGGTCGGTCCTCGATCGGACTGGTCGGTCGATCGAGTCGGTCGGTGGCAGTTTCCGGCCAGGCGGGGCGGGAGGCACCGGCCGCGGTCGGATTGTCGACGTACTGGGACGTGATCTTCGCACTACCCGGCGGTAGTTGCGGGGGTGTTCACTTGCGGAGCCCCTTGCTCCCGGGAAGGAAGGTCCGACATGTCCGAGCCCTATCCCGCCGTCGAGCCGTACGACCACGGCATGCTCGCCGTCGGCGACGGCAACCTCGTCCACTGGGAGACCTGCGGCAACCCCGCGGGCAAGCCCGCGCTCGTGCTGCACGGCGGGCCGGGGTCCGGCGCGGGGCCGTTCTGGCGGCGGCTGTTCGATCCGGCGGCGTACCGTGTGGTGCTGTTCGACCAGCGCGGGTGCGGGCGCAGCAGGCCCGACGCGGCCGATCCGGAGACCTCGCTCGCCGCCAACACCACCCACCACCTGATCGCCGACATCGAACTGCTGCGCCGTCACCTCGGCATCGACGCGTGGCTGGTCCTGGGCGGCTCCTGGGGCGTCACCCTCGCGCTGGCCTACGCCGAGCGGCACCCCGGGCGGGTCTCGGAGCTGGTGCTCTTCAGCGTCACCAGCACCACGCGGCGGGAAGTGGACTGGGTGACGCGGGACATGGGCCGGATCTTTCCCGAGGAGTGGGCCCGGTTCCGGGACGCCGTACCGGAGGGGGAACGCGAGGGGAACCTGGCCGACGCGTACGCCCGGATGCTCGCGGATCCCGATCCGGCCGTGCGGGAGCGGGCCGCGCGGGAGTGGTGCCGCTGGGAGGACGTGCACGTGTCCACCCACCCGGGACACCGGCCCGACCCGCGCTTCGAGGACCCGCGTTTCCGGTTCCGGTTCGCCCGCCTCGTCACGCACTACTGGCGGCACGCCGCCTTCCTGGAGGACGGGGCGCTGCTGCGCGACGCGGGGAAGCTCGCCGGCATCCCCGGTGTGCTGGTCCACGGCCGTATGGACATCAGCGGACCTCCGGACGTGGCGTGGCACCTGGCACAGGTGTGGCCGGACGCGGAGCTCGTGCTGATCGGGGGCGAGGGGCACGGGCTGTCCGGGAGCACATCGACGGGGGCGGTCGTGGGAGCGACGGACCGGTTCCGCCCGGTGCGCGGACGGTAGCCGCTGCCCAGGAGACCGGCGGCGGCGGGCTGCTTCATGTTGCTGCGGGCGGCGGGCCGTAAGCGCCGTAAGCGGTCGCAAGCGGCCGTAAGCAGCCCTGAGCAGCCCTGAGCAGCCGGGAGGAACCCCGGCGGCGTCACCCCGCGAACACCCCCCGCCCCACCCGCAGGAACTCCCGCACCGCCGGTCCCGACGCCTCCCTCCACACCAGCGCCAGCAGGGCCGGCGCGGTGACGTCGGCGATCGTGCGGGTGACGAGACGCTCGCCCGCGTCCCGGGTCATCGAGGCGCTCAGGACCGCGACGCCGAGTCCCCGGGCGGCCAGGTCCGTGATCGCGTCCGCGGCGCTGGCCTGCAGCGCGATGGCCGGGCGCAGGTCCCGCGCGGCGCAGGCGCGGTCGAAGACGGTGCGCAGGCCCGTACCCGGCGGCATGCACACGACCGGGTGGGCGGTGACGTCGCGCAGGGTGACGCGCCGCCGGTCCGCCAGCGGATGGCCCGGCGGAACCGCCACCACGAGCCGCTCGCTGACGATCGTCAGCGCGTCGAGCCCTTCGGGGGGCTCGGCGGCGCCGACGAGCGCCACGTCCACCTCACCGGCGCGCACCGCCTCGACCAGCCGGTCGGAGTTCTCCTCCAGCAGGGAGATCTCCACGCCCGGGTGGGCCCGGTGGAACGCGGCCAGCGCCTCGAACAGGGGCGTCACCGTGCAGCCGATGACCATGCCCGCCACGAGCCGCCCCCGGACCAGGCCGGTCACCTCGCCCACCGTCTGCTCCACCGCCCCGGCAGCGGCGAGCGCCGCACGGGCGTGGCCGAGTGCGGCGCGGCCCGCCGGGGTCAGGGTGACGGTACGCGCCGACCGGTCGAACAACTCGGCCCCGAGCTCCCGCTCCAGCCGGCGGATCTGGGCGCTGACGCCGGACTGGCTGATGTGCACGCGCTCGGCGGCCCGGGTGAAGTTCCGCTCCTCGGCGACGGCGACGAAGTACTCCAGCTGCCTCAGTTCCATGACAGGGCATTCTAGTTTTCAGTAGAACCAGCTGTTGGACTTCTGGCCGGGCGGGGCCGAGGCTGGAGACGACCGAAGAACCCGCCGGAGGACACCGGAAGGACAGACCCGTGTACGAGAAGGCCATGCGCCCCGAGGACCTCACCCGCCTCTTCGTCGAACGCTCCAACGCCGGTGACGCGGCCGGGGTGGCCGCGCTCTACGAGGAGGACGCGGTGCTGGCCTACCCGCCCGGCCGGCGGACGGTGGGCAGGGAGGCGATCCGCGCCCTGTGGGAGAAGGTGCTGGCCGACCGTCCCCGCTTCGAGCCGGAGACACCCCTGCCGACGCTGGTCAGCGGCGACCTCGCCCTCACGTCGACCCCGCCGAAGGACGGCACCGGCGCCCGCGCCCAGGTCGTCCGGCGCCAGCCCGACGGCAGCTGGCTCCGCGTACTGGACCAGCCGGAGTTCACCCCGCCCACCGACGGGAGCGCCCGGGACTGACGAGGCCGGGCGCGTCCGCGTGCGGTGCCGGAGGTCAGTCCGTCACCTCCGTCACCCTCCAGCGCTGGTTCGCCCCCGAGTTGGGCTGCCACACGCCCACAGGTGCGTTCTCGCTCGTCGACTGGCCCGAGACGTCGGGGAGTTGGCCGGTGGCGGCGTTGACCAGGGTCCAGGTGCCGTCGCCGGTCGTGGAGGCGATCCACTCCGCGGCCCTGTCCCGGCGGCCCGTGTCCGGCTCGGCGACCAGGGCGCCGTCGCGCACGGCGAGGCGCTTGCCCGAGGCCGCCTCGGTGAGGACGTGACGGCGCTGGTTGCCGGTGCCGCGCACCCGCTCCACCGTCCACTGCCGGCCGGCCGGGCCGGCCGAGGCCCCGCGGATGACCAGCCCCGTGCCGTCGCCGGCGATCGCGAGGTCCTTGCCGCTCTGCACGCCGGTCAGGCGGTACGTGTGGCCCTCGCGCAGTTCCGCCGCGTCCTTCGCGACACCGGCCACGCCCCGCACGAGGAAGGACGTCACCGACTGCGCGGGCACCCGGACGGTGGCCCGCTCGTCCGTGACGCGGACGGGCCGCTGCCTGGCCAGCTTGCCGTCGGCGCTGGTCACCACCGGCGTGACGGTGGCCCGTGCGGAGACGTGGCCGAACTTCGACAGGTCGAGCGTGACGTCACGCGCCTCGGCGGTGCTGTTGACGTGCACGACGGTCGCCGCGTCGCCCTTGCGGGAGACGGCGGCCGTGCTGGACGTGTCGTCCGTCTTGATCAGCCGGTCGCCGGGCCTGATGAAGTGCGTGAAGTTGCGGGCGGTGTCGAACTTCGTGTTCGTGCGGACCGGGCAGGTCTCCAGGGTGTCCTTCGCCGTGCAGCTGAACGGCAGCTGGATCTCGCCCCAGTTGCCGCCCTTGGCCGACTCGCCGCCCGGCTTCATGTTGTCGTAGTCCTCGACCGGCTGCCAGAACACCCAGGCCCTCGGCTCCAGTTCACGCAGGTCGTCGACGATGCGCTGGGCGAGGCCGAGGCCCGGCCGCATGTCCGTGAAGCTCTGGCCGTCGCCCCAGTCGCCCTCGACCTCGCTCATCCACAGCGGCTTGCCCGCGGCCTTGGCGAGGTCGCGGACGGTGGTGCGCTGACCGGTGCCGTAGGTGTGGACGTTCAGCTGGCCCACCAGGTCACGGACCTCCCGCGGGTAGGAGTTCCAGTTGGTGGCGAAGAGGCCGGGGTTCGTCTCGTCCATCGCGGAGATCTCCGCGCCGGAGCGGGACCTGTCCAGCACCGGGGCGAGCGCGCGCAGCACCTTCTGCTGGAGCTCGGGGCCCATGTGCGCGCCCTCCTGGCGGCCGCCGGCCGGCTCGCCGTCGGGGCCGAGCCGGGTGCCCCAGTAGTCCGTGTTCGGCTCGTTGAACGGGTCGAGCGTGTCGACCTCGATGCCGTGCGCCTTCTCCAGCCGTTCGGTGGCGCCCACCAGGTACTTCGCGAAGTCCTCGACCGACTCGGGCTTGAGCTGGTCCCGGCCGGCGTCGAAGTTGCCGGAGACGTAGCCGCTCTCGGTCATGAACCAGGGCGGGGAGTTGCTGAAGGTCTCCCAGTGGGTGATGTCCTTCTTGATGCGGTCGACCCACCAGCGCTGCGTCCGGTCCGCGTTCTCGTTCCAGTCCGCCGGATCCCCGGCGTCCCACCAGCCGACGTCCTCGCGGGTGGTCCCGGCCGGGGCCTTCCACCAGCCCTCGACCGCGCCGCCCGCGCGCAGGTAGTCCTTGACGTCCGGGGCGTTGCCGCCGCCGATGTTGTAGCGGGCGATGTTCAGCGCGAGGCCCTCGTCGCCGAAGAGGAGCCGGTAGAGCTTCTCGCGTATCGCGGGCGGGTAGTCGCCGGTGGCGTTGGCGAACCAGACCAGGCTGGTGCCCCAGCCCTCGAACCTCTCGCCCGCGTAGGAGGGGTCCGGCCGGACGGTGACGCCGGCGGCGGCCCGGCCGGCCGCCGCCGGTCCGGCGTGGGCGGCGGGCAGGGTCGTCGTGGCCAGGAGGGTTCCGGTCGCCACGGCGGTGACGCCGACGGCCCCGAGGAGCCTTCGTCTGCGGGTGCGGTGTGCCATATCGAGTACTCCAACTCTTCTGCGTGCCGCGCGTCCCGGCGGACACAGAGATCGGGGCCCAGGTGGTGCGACTGGTCCGGTTCTGTCGCTTCTCGTACGGTTCGGGCTCGACAATGTTTACGTAAACATCCGCTGGCGGGATGTCTACACTGTCCGAATCTCAGGGGTCAAGGAGTCGTACGGCACCGGAAGTTCAGGCCGGGGCGGCGACGCGGGCGAGGGGCGGGTGGGCGCCATGGACGGCGAGAGCGGGTCGAGGGGCACCAGCCGGACGGGACGGCGTGCGGCCCGCCCCCGGCAGGGCGCCTCCATGGCCGATGTGGCGCGGCTCGCCGGGGTCTCCTCCCAGACGGTCTCCCGCGTCTCCAACGGCTTCGCCGGGGTCACCGAGGACACCCGCCGCCAGGTCCTCGCCGCCATGCGGGAACTGGGCTACCGGCCCAACAGCGCGGCCCGGGCCCTGCGCCGCGGCGAGTTCCGCACGCTCGGGGTGATCACGTTCTCCCTCTCCACGATGGGCAACATCCGCACCCTGGAGGCCATCGCCACCTCGGCAGCCGCCCACGGCTACGCCGTCACGCTGCTGCCGGTGGCCGTCCCCACGCAGGACGAGGTGAACGGCGCGTTCTCCCGCCTGGGCGAACTGGCCGTGGACGCCGTGATCGTCATCATGGAGATCCACCTGCTCGACGCGGCGACGGTCTCCCTGCCGCCGGGGGTGCAGGTCGTGGTGGCCGACTCGGACGCGGGCGACCGCTACCCCGTCGTCGACACCGACCAGGCGGGCGGCGCCCGGGACGCCGTACGGCACCTGCTCGGCCTCGGCCACGAGACGGTGTGGCACCTGGCGGGCCCGGAGGACTCCTTCGCCGCCCAGCGCCGCGCCAACGCCTGGCGCACGACCCTCACCGAGGCGGGCCGCACCCCGCCGCCCCCGGTGCGCGGGGACTGGTCGGCGGAGTCCGGCTACCGCGCAGGCCTCCTGCTCGCCGACGAGCCCGGCTGCACGGCGGTGTTCGCGGCCAACGACCAGATGGCCCTGGGCCTGCTGCGCGCCCTGCACGAGCGGGGCCGCCGCGTCCCCGGCGACGTCAGCGTCGTCGGCTTCGACGACATCCCCGAGTCCGCGTCCTTCCTCCCGCCGCTGACGACCGTCCACCAGGACTTCGCCGAGGTGGGGCGGCTGTGCGTGGAAGGGGTGCTGCGCAGGATGCGCGAGGAGGACGCCGGCGGCGGCTCCGCCGGGGGCGGGCACGGGACGACGCTGGTGCCCACCCGGCTGGTGCTGCGCGAGAGCACCGCGCGCAGGGGTGGTTGAGCGCGTGGGACACCCGCACGGTCCGCACCCGCCTGCCACGGGCGCTTGGCGCGCCCTCCTGGCCCGGGCCGAAGAGGCCGCCGCCCGCCACGCCTCACCGCTCCCGGAAGCCTTCGCCGAACTGGTGCGGGTGGCGCACACCGAGCCGCTCCTGCGCCGGCTGCACCCCTGGGCCGGCATGTGGGAGCTGCACTTCAGCCGGTGCACGGAACATCCCTTCACCTGGGACGTCCCCTACATCGGCACGTCGGCCGACGGCCGGTACCGCGTGGAGGGCCCGAGCCGCAGCAGCCCGCGGATCACCGAGACCGGCTGTGCGCGGGCCGCGGTCGCGCGGGTCGTCGAGCACCTGCCACCGGGCTGCGGCCCGGCCTTCCCGGGCAGCGCGCACGAACTGGCCGCCCACGAGAGGGCGCGGGACGGCGGGAAACGGGCCTGAGAGCCCGGCGGCGGCGAAGACCGGCTGCGAGCCCGCCCTCCGGGAGGGCCCGCACCGTGTGACGCCGGCGGTCAGCGGCGGCGGGCCCGGGGCGGCCTGCCGCGCCGGGCGCCCTGGGCGGAACCCGAGCGTGCGGGGCGGTTCTCGGCGGGCGGCGGGGTGAGGACCACGGGCACGCCCGAGGGTTCCTGCGCACCCGTGATGCGGCTCAGCTCCGCCTCGTCCGGGCCCACCCGTGTGATCTGCGGGGTGATGCCGGCGTCGGCCATCAGCCGGGACATCTCGCGCCGCTGGTGCGGCAGGACCAGCGTGACGACGGTCCCGGACTCGCCGGCGCGCGCCGTGCGGCCGCCGCGGTGCAGGTAGTCCTTGTGGTCGGCGGGCGGATCGACGTTGACGACCAGGTCGAGGTTGTCGACGTGGATGCCGCGGGCGGCGACGTTCGTGGCCACCAGGACCGTGACGTCGCCGTCCTTGAACCGGGCCAGGGTCCGGGTCCGCTGGGACTGCGACTTGCCGCCGTGCAGCGCCATCGCCCGCACCCCGACCGCCAGCAGCTTCTTCGCCAGCCGGTCGGCGGCGTGCTTGGTGTCCAGGAACATGATCACGCGTCCGTCGCGGGCGGCGATCCGGGTCGTGGTGGCGTGCTTGTCGTCGTCGTCCACGTGCAGCAGGTGATGGTCCATCGTGGTGACGGCGCCCGCGGAGGGATCGACCGAGTGCACCACGGGATCGTGCAGGTACGTGCGCACCAGCCGGTCCACGTTGCGGTCCAGGGTGGCGGAGAACAGCATCCGCTGGCCCCCGGGCCGCACCTGGTCGAGCAGGGCGGTCACCTGCGGCATGAAGCCCATGTCGGTCATCTGGTCGGCCTCGTCGAGCACGGTGATGCCGACCTGGTCCAGCCGGCAGTCGCCGCGGTCCAGGAGGTCCTTGAGCCGTCCCGGCGTCGCGACGACGACCTCGGCACCGGCGCGCAGGGCGTTCGCCTGGCGGCCGATCGGCAGCCCGCCGACCACCGTCGCGAGCCGCAGCCGCAGCGCCTTGGCGAACGGGGTGAGGGCGTCGGTGACCTGCTGGGCCAGCTCGCGCGTGGGCACCAGGACGAGCGCCAGGGGCTGCCGGGCCTCGGCCCGCTGCCCGTCGACGCGGGCCAGCAGGGCGAGCCCGAAGGCGAGCGTCTTGCCCGACCCGGTGCGCCCGCGGCCCAGCACGTCGCGCCCGGCGAGCGAGTTGGGCAGGGTGGCCGCCTGGATGGGGAACGGCGCGGTCAGGCCTTCCGCGCCCAGCGCGGCGAGCAGCCGCGGCGGCAGGCCGAGATCGGCGAACGCCTCGACGGCGGGCAGGGCCGGGGTGACGGTGACGGGCGGTGCGAACTCGCGGGCCGGGGCGGGGCGGCGGGCGCCGTGGCCGCCGTTCGCCGTGCGGGCGGCGGTGTTCTGTCCGCCCGCCTTGCGGGAGCGGAACCCGCCGTTGCGGGAGCGGGAGGAGCCGTTGCTGCTCCTGCGAGCCGTGCGGTCCATGGGGGAACCTTCCTCGATGCGGCACGTATCGGGGAATGCGCAGACGGCACCGGAGAGCCGCAGGATTCGCAAGAGCGAGCCGGAACGGATGTAAACGAGCCGAGGCCCGCACCGCGAGGGGTGCGGGCCCCGGTCAGGGCAGACGCGTCGGCGTCAGGCGGGAACGATGTTCTCGGCCTGCGGGCCCTTCTGGCCCTGCGTGACGTCGAAGGTCACCTTCTGGCCTTCCTGGAGCTCACGGAAGCCGGAGGTGGCGATGTTCGAGTAGTGGGCGAACACGTCGGGACCGCCGCCCTCCTGCTCGATGAAGCCGAAGCCCTTTTCCGAGTTGAACCACTTCACGGTGCCGGTAGCCATATGAATCTCCCTTGAGGGGCAGTACTCAGGGCCCGCACCTTGCGGACCCGTAGTCGCCGAAATGATCACCCTGTGGAGAGATCCGAAAATCTCGGAAACAAAAAAGAGTGCTCGTCGACAAAAGGTCGAAAGAGCACTCGAAGTCTCTGGGAACCAAAACTGCAACAACAACGACGGTAGCACAGGGGGCGGAGGAAGGCCCGGAAAATCTCGTACCCGAGGCTGACCCGGGTGCCGGTTCTACTGCGTGGCGAGTACCCCGGATTGTCGGCAGCCGCACGACGACGGGAGGGCCTCCGGGCGGAGAGGCTGGGCGGACGATCGACACCAGATGTGGAGACCTCCTGCCGTGGCAACTTTCCTGTACCGAGTGGGCCGTCTGGCCTTCCGGCGACGCTGGTACGTCGCCCTGGTCTGGGCGGCCGTCCTGGCCGCCGTGGGGCTGGGCGCCCTCAAGGCGCCGGGCGCCGTCGACGAGGAGTTCTCGATGCCCGGCATCGAGTCCCAGAAGGCGTTCGACCTGATGGAGGAGCGCTTCCCCGGAACCGCCGCCGACGGCGCGACCGCGCGGGTGGTGTTCATCGCGCCCGGCGGCGAGAAGGTGACCGCCGCGCAGAACAAGGAGGCGATAGAGAAGGCCGTCGACGGGCTGGGCGACGGGACGCAGGTGGCGAGCGCCGCCGACCCGTTCCGGGCCAAGACGATCAGCCGGGACGGCTCCACCGCCTTCGCGACCGTCACCTACGAGGTCGGCCCGGCCGACCTGACCGACGCCAGCCGCACCCACCTGGAGCGGACGATCGACCAGGCCCGGAAGTCCGGGCTGACCGTCGAGGCGGGCGGCACCGCGCTGGCCGAGGAGGGCGGGCCGGGCGGCGCGGCCGAGGTGATCGGCGTCGCGATCGCCGCCGTGGTGCTGCTCGTCACGTTCGGCTCGCTGGCCGCCGCCGGGCTGCCGCTGCTGACGGCCGTCATCGGGGTCGGTGTGAGCATGGCCACGATCCTCGCCCTGTCCAGCGCCCTCGGCCTGTCCACCACCACCGGCACCCTGGCGATGATGCTGGGCCTGGCCGTCGGCATCGACTACGCCCTGTTCGTCGTCTCCCGCTACCGCGAGGAGCGCGCCAAGGGGCGCACACCGCAGGAGGCGACCGGGCTGGCCGTCGGCACCGCCGGGTCCGCGGTGGTCTTCGCCGGTCTCACCGTCGTCATCGCGCTGGCCGGGCTCGCCGTCGTCGGCATCCCGATGCTCACCAAGATGGGGCTGGCCGCGGCCGGCGCGGTCGTCGTCGGCGTGCTGATCGCGCTGACCCTCGTGCCCGCGTTCCTCGGCTTCTGGCCGAACGCCGTGCTGACCCGCAAGGCCCGCAGGAGCGGCCGCATCGAGGCGAGCACCGAGTCCAACGGCGGCACCCGCTGGGCCCGCCAGGTCCTGCGCCGCCCCCTGCCGGTGCTGCTGCTGGGCGTGCTGGGCCTGGGCGCCCTGGCCGTGCCGGTGACGGGCCTGCAGCTGGGCATGCCCGGCGACGAGGCCAAGCCGGTCTCCGCCACCGAACGCCGGGCCTACGACGCGCTCGCCGAGGGCTTCGGGCCGGGCTTCAACGGGCCGCTGACCATCGTCGTGGACGCCGAGGGCGCCGCCGACCCCAAGGGCGCCGCCGCCACGGTCGCCGAGCAGATCGGCGCCACCAAGGGCGTGGTGTCCGTCTCCCCGGCCCGCTTCAACGACACCGGCGACACCGCCGTCTTCTCCGTCGTGCCGGCGACGGCGCCGACCGACCAGAAGACCGAGGACCTGGTGACGACGATCCGGGACGAGCGGTCCGGAGTGGAGAAGGACACCGGCGTGACCTACGAGGTCACCGGCACCACCGCGATGAACATCGACATCGCGGAGAAGGTGCAGGCCGCGCTGGTGCCGTACCTGGTCGTGGTGGTCGGTCTGGCGATCGTGCTGCTGCTGGTGGTCTTCCGGTCGCTGCTCGTCCCGCTGAAGGCGGCCCTCGGCTTCCTGCTGTCGGTGCTGGCGTCCCTCGGCGCGGTCGTGGTGGTCTTCCAGGAGGGGCACGGGGCGGAGCTGTTCGGGGTGGAACAGACCGGCCCGATCATGAGCCTGATGCCGATCTTCCTGGTGGGCATCGTCTTCGGCCTGGCGATGGACTACGAGGTGTTCCTCGTCTCGCGGATGCGGGAGGCGTACGTCCACGGCGAGCCGTCCGAGCGGGCGGTCGTCTCCGGCTTCCGGCACAGCGCCCGGGTGGTCGTCGCCGCGGCCCTGATCATGATCGCGGTGTTCGCCGGGTTCATCGGCGAGAGCGACTCCATGATCAAGATGATCGGCTTCGGGCTCGCCACGGCCGTCCTGTTCGACGCGTTCGTCGTCCGCATGGCGATCGTGCCGGCCGTGCTCGCCCTGCTCGGCGACAAGGCCTGGTGGCTGCCGAAGTGGCTGGACCGGCTGCTGCCCCGCATCGACGTGGAGGGGGAGTCCCTCACCCGGCCGGCGGCCGGCCCCGCCCCGGACAGCGCCCCGGACCTGGAGCCGGCGCGCACCTGAGCGGACCCGTCCCGTCCCCCGGGCCGCCCGTGGCGCAGGACACGGGCGGCTCCTCGGGCGTCCCCGCCCCGGATCGACCACGATGGTGACAGTCCACCCACCGGAGAACCCCATGACCACCAGCCCGGAACGGCGCTACGCGGACCGCCTGGAGGAGTTCGCCCACCGCCGCCCCTTCCTCGTCGACCTGGCGACGGCCCTGGCGCTGATGGCCTGCGCGACCTACGGCACCTCCCTGTCCCTGCCCAGCGCGACCTCGCCGGCCCAGGACAAGACGGGCGTCGTCCTCATGGGCGTGGGGTGCCTCTTCCTGCTCAAGCACCGCGCCTATCCGCGCACCGTCGTCCTGGTCAACACGGCCTGCACCGTGGCGGCGGTCGCGAAGGGCTACCTGCTCACGCCGCTGCTGCTGGCGCCGATCATGGCGGCGCTGTACTGGTTCGCCACCGTCTCCCCGCGCAAGACCATCCGCGTCTACGGCCTCGTCACCATGCTGGCGGTGACCGTCGCGGCCGTGTTCGCCGACTCCATGGACCACCTCTCGCTGCTGCTGCGGACCATCGGCCCGTTCTTCTGGCTGCTGCTGCCCCTCGCCGCGGGCAACATGACGCGGATGCGGCGCGCCTACCTGCACGCCGTGCAGGCCCGGGCCGAGCACGCCGAACGGACCCGGGAGGAGGAGGCCCGGCTGCGGGTCACCGAGGAGCGCGTGCGCATCGCGCGGGAGCTGCACGACGTGGTGGCCCACCACATGGCCCTGGCCAACGCCCAGGCCGGCACGGCCGCCCACCTCGCCCTCACCGACCCCGAGCAGAGCCGGAAGATCCTCACCGACCTGGCGGGCACCACCTCCGCCGCGCTGCGCGAGCTGAAGGCCGCGCTCGGGCTGCTGCGCGAGAACGACGACCCCGACGGCGGCGGCCCGCTGGAGCCCTCGCCCGGGCTGGCCCGGCTGCCCGAGCTGGTCTCGGCGTGCGAGTCGGCGGGTCTCGAGGTCGCCGTCAGCACCGAGGGCGAGCCGCAGCCGCTGTCGCCCGGCGTCGACCTGACCGCGTACCGGATCGTGCAGGAGGCCCTGACCAACGTCACCAAGCACGCCGCCGCCGAGGCCGCGCACGTACGGCTCTCCTACACAGGCTCCCGGCTGCTGATCACCGTCACCAACGACGGCCCGAGCAGGCCGGAGGCCGGCCAGGGCCGCGGTTTCGGCGTGATGGGCATGCGCGAACGGGCCCGCTCCATCGGTGGCGACCTGTGCGCCGGGCCCCGCCCCCAGGGCGGCTTCGAGGTCACCACCGCACTGCCGCTGCAGCCCGACCACCTCCCGGAAGGAACCATCACCGCATGAGCATCAGGGTGCTGCTCGCCGACGACCAGGCCCTCCTGCGGGCCACCTTCCGCATCCTCATCGACTCCTGCGCGGACATGGAGGTCGTCGCCGAGGCCTCCGACGGCGGGGAGGCGGTGGAGCTCACCCGCGCCCACCGCCCCGACATCGTCCTCATGGACATCCGCATGCCCGGCACCGACGGACTGACCGCCACCTCCACGCTGTGCGCCGACCCGGACCTGTCCGCCACCCGCGTGCTGATCCTCACCACGTTCGAGACCGAGGACTACGTGGCGCAGGCCCTGCGGGCCGGGGCCAGCGGCTTCCTCGGCAAGGACGTCACGGCCGAGACCCTGCTGGACGGCCTGCGCACGGTGGCCTCCGGCGAGGCCCTGCTGTCACCCGGCGCCACCCGCTCCCTCATCAGCCGCTTCCTCATGGCGCCGGCCCCCGGCGCCGATCCGGCACCGCCGCGGCGCCTCGCCGATCTCACGGTCCGCGAACGCGAGGTGATGGCCCTGGCCGCCGAGGGCCGCTCCAACACCGAGATCGCCGAGGACCTCGTGCTCAGTCCGCTGACCGTGCGCACCCACATCCACCGGGCCATGACCAAGCTCGGCGCCCGCGACCGGGCCCAGCTCGTCGTCATCGCCTACCAGACGGGCCTGGTCCGCGCGACGCCTCCGGCGTAGGGGCGGCCGGCCTGCCGTAGACGGCCACCATGAGGTCCTGCGCCACCCGGTTCATGTCCCGGCCCTTGGCGTCGGTGGAGTTGACGCTGTACACGAGGGTGCGCGAGCCGTCGCGGGTGGAGGCGAGGGCGGCGTTGTAGCCCCAGCGCCCGCCCGTCTTGCCCCACACCTCGCGCCCGCCCAGCACCTTCATGGACAGGCCGGCGGAGTACGCGGCCGGTTCGCCGCCGCCCAGGCCGGTCACCTTCGGCAGGGTGAACATCTCCTCCAGCAGCGGCCCGCGCACGATCCGGCCCGCGAACAGGGCGCGGGTGAACCGTTCGAGGTCCCGCGTGGTGGAGACGAGGTCCCCGGCCGCCCAGGCGTCCGTACCGCTCCACACGGACACGTCGCGCAGCCCGGTGGTCCCGTCCTCCAGCCGCATCCGCTGGTACCCGTGGTTGTGCGGTCCGGTGATGCGCGGGTTCGTCCCCGGGGCGTACGTGTCGCGCAGCCCCAGCGGCCGGAGCACCCGCCGGGCGAGCTGGTGCTCGTAGCTGTCGCCCGTGACACGTTCGACGAGCAGACCGGCGATCGTGTACCCGATGTTCAGGTAGTGCTGCCGCGCGCCGGGCGCGAACTCCGGCTGCTTCGCGGTCGCCGAGCGGACCATGTCCCGGGGGTCGTGGACCCGGAAGCGGTGGGCGTACCACTCCTCGACGGTGGTGCCGGGGAGGTCGGGCGCGGGGATGCCGTGCGTGTGGTTCAGCAACTGCCGCACGGTGACGCCCGCGTACGGCTCAGGGACGAGGTCGGGCAGGTAGGAGCGGGCGGTGCGGTCGAGGTCCAGCCGGCCCTCGGCGGCCAGGTGCAGGACGACGGCCGCGGTGAAGACCTTGGTGACGGACCCGGCGCGGAAACGGGCCGCCGGGTCGGCCGGGCGGCCGGTCCGCAGATCGTGCACCCCGGAACTGCCGTGCCAGACGCCCTCCTCGCCCCCGACCCGTACGAGGGCCGCGGTCGCGTCGGCGTCGGGGAGTCCGGCGAGGGCGGCCTCCAGGGCGGCGTGCGGGGACGGCGCGGAGAGCGCGGGGGGCGCGGCGTGGGCGGTGCCGGGCAGGAGGGACGGCCCGGCCGCCGCACTCAGGGCGAGCACGGCAGCCAGCAGTCCGGTACGGGTCCTCATGGGTCAACTCCGTGATGGTGAGCCGTCGTCGGGTACGGCTCCATCCTTCGCGGCGGCCACGGCCGGCGGATCGCCCGCGCGAGCGGTTCCCGGCCGCGGCCGGCTCACCGGCGCGGGGGAGGAACCGGCCGTTCCGGCTCACCCGGGCGGGGCTCCCCGGCCGCGATCAGGCCGCTCTCGTACGCGCAGATCACGGCGTGGATCCGGTCCCGCAGTCCCAGCTTCGCGAGCACGTTGCCGACGTGCGTCTTGACGGTGTGGTCGCTCACCACCAGCTCGGCGGCGATCTCGGCGTTGGACAGGCCGCGCGCGAGCAGCAGCAGCGTCTGGCGTTCGCGGGCGGTCAGCACGTCCAGCCGGGGGTCGGGTCTGCGGGACCGGGCGGCGGGCGGCCGGACGTACTGCTCCACCAGGCGGCGGGCCACGCTCGGCGCGAGCAGCGCGTCGCCCCGGGCGGCGACCCGGACCGCGTGCACCAGATCGTCCCGCCGCACGTCCTTCAGCAGGAACCCGGCGGCGCCCGCGTGCAGCGCCTCGTACACGTACGCGTCGGAGTCGAAGGTCGTGAGCATCACCGTGCGGCAGCCGCCCGCCGCGGTGATCGCCCGGCAGGCCTCGATGCCGTCCATGCGGGGCATGCGGATGTCCAGCAGCGCCACGTCCGGGGCGTGCCGCCGCACCGCCTCGACGGCCTCGGCCCCGTCGGCGGCCTCCGCGACGACCTCGATGTCCGGCTGCACGTCCAGGATCAGGGCGAAACCGCTGCGCACCAGCTCCTGGTCGTCGGCCACGACCACCCGGACGGTCACCGCGCCGCCTGAGCGGTGGCCGGGGCGAGAGGGAGGCGGACGCGCACGCCGAAGCCCCGGCCGTCCGGGCCGGCACCGGTGACCGCGGTGCCGCCGTGCGCCGCCGCCCGCTCCCGCATCCCGACCAGACCGTGGCCTCCTCCACGCGCCGCCCCGGCCCGGGGCCCGCACCCGTCGTCCGTCACCCGGATCTCCAACTCCTCGTCCTTCCAGTCGAGTTCCACCGTCACGGTACGGGCGCCGGCGTGCCGGACGGTGTTGGTCAGGGCTTCCTGGACGATCCGGTACACGGTCGCCTCGACCCCGTCAGGGACCGGGCGGACCCGGCCCGCGCCGCGGTAGCCGACGTCCAGGCCGCTGCCGCGCACCCGGTCGAGGAGGGCGGGGAGTTCGGCGAGTCCTGGCTGCGGGGCGCGCGGGGGACCGTCCGGCTCGTCGCCGTCGCGCAGCACGCCCAGCATCCGGCGCAGCTGTGCCATGGCGTCCCGCCCGGTAGCGGAGATGGCGTCGAAGGCGGCCTCGGCCCGTTCGGGCGCGGCCCGCACCGCCACGGGTCCGGCCTCGGCCTGCACGATCATCAGGCTCACCGCGTGGGAGAGGATGTCGTGCATCTCGCGCGCGATCCGGGCCCGTTCGCGGGCGGCGGCCCGCTCGGCCTCGACGCGGTGCGCGCGCTGCCGGGCGTCGGCGAGCCGCCCGAAGACGTAGGCGGCGGCGAACACGAAGCAGGAGAAGGTCAGTTCGCGCGCGGTCCGCGTGTTGAGCCACACGCCCGTGGGCACGGCGGCGAGCAGCACGAGCCCGGCCAGGAGCCGCCGTGGCGCGGGCGACAGGGCGGCGATCGTGTACACGGCCACCAGGCCGGTGTACGGCAGGGGCTGCCCGGGCCCGTCCAGGGTCAGCCGGTACAGCGCGTTCGCGGCCAGCACCGCGAACAGCACGGCGAGCGGGGCGCGCCGCCGCCAGACCAGGGGCAGGACGGTCAGCGCGCTCAGCCCGTACGCACCCCAGGTCGCCGGCGGCAGCGCGGGATCGCGCGGCACCAGGAACGGCA
Source organism: Streptomyces sp. NPDC015242 (assembly GCF_043079125.1). Lineage (NCBI taxonomy): Bacteria > Bacillati > Actinomycetota > Actinomycetes > Kitasatosporales > Streptomycetaceae > Streptomyces > Streptomyces sp. NPDC015242. The sequence goes on from NZ_JBIBUF010000004.1 coordinate 413,556, forward strand.
TGGTCATGGCGCCCTGCACGAGCAGGGCGATCCCGAGGTCCACCAGCAGCGGTCTGGCCGCGGCGCGTCGGCGCCCCCGCTCCCACCCGTCGCGCAGCCTCCCGCGCATGCCCGTCGTCACCCCGTACGCCCCCGTCCTGTGCCGGCTGCCGGCTGCCGGACACGGTAACGGGGCCTGGCGCGAGAGCCGCCGGGGTGGCGGCCACCGCGGGGCCACGGGCCGGGAACGGCTCGATGACGCCCGGGCAAAGGCGGCATATCCCCCGGCCGTGTCCGGCGGCCCGGAGGCGGGTGCACAATCCTGTCCAGGCAGACCGGAAGGAACCGCCGGCATGATCGAGTGGATGCCCCTGAGGAGCGGACTCAGGCCCGTCCCGCAGCCCCTGGCCACACCGCTGGTCTGGGCCGGGGCCTTCGGCGGCGCGCTGGTGCTCGTCGCGCTCGTCAACGGCGTGGCCGGGCCCGGCCGGCCCGAACTGGTCCTCACCGCCCTGTCGTTGCTGGCCGCCGTGACGGGGCTGTGCGCCCGGTTCACGGCGGCCCCGGGGACGGCCGTCCTGTGCTGGCTGTTCCTCAACGCCTTCGGTATCCCGCCCATGGGCACCCTCAGCTGGGCCGGTCACCGCGACACCACCTGGCTCGCCTGCCTGTTCACCGCCGCCCTCGCCGGCACGGCCCTGTCCCGCGTCGCCCACGCCCGCGCCGCCTACCGCCGCCTCGCCCCGGCGCCCGCCCGCTCCGACGGCACCTTCGGCACCGGGCCGTACGACGGCCGGGCGGCGGGCGGACGGGGCGGGCGTTAGGATCCGGGCCATGCCGCTGACCGTGGACGACGTGGAACGGTTCCAGGCCTTCAGGCCCCGCCTGGAAGCCCTGGCCTACCGGCTCCTCGGCTCGGCGAGCGAGGCCGAGGACGCCGTGCAGGAGACGTTCCTGCGGTGGCAGGCCGCCGACGCCGGCCGCGTCGAGGTGCCCGAGGCGTGGCTGACGAAGGTGCTCACCAACCTGTGCCTCAACCAGCTCACCTCCGCCCGCGCCCGCCGCGAGACCTACGTGGGCCAGTGGCTGCCCGAACCGCTGCTCGACGGCGACCCGATGCTCGGCCCCGCCGACACCGCCGAGCAGCGCGACTCGGTCTCGTACGCGGTCCTCACCCTGCTGGAGCGCCTGACGCCCAACGAGCGGGCGGTGTACGTGCTGCGGGAGGCCTTCGGCTACGCGCACCGGGAGATCGCCGGGATCCTCGACGTGAGCGAGGCCGCCAGCCAGCAGATCTTCCACCGGGCCAAGCGGCACGTCGCCGCCGGCAAGGCCCGCGCGGAGGTCGACGAGGCCACCGCGCGGCGGATCGTCGACGAGTTCCTCGCCGCCGCCACCAGCGGCCGCACCGAACCGCTCGTGCGGCTGCTCACCGAGGACGCCGTGGCGATCGGCGACGGCGGTGGCAAGGTCCCGGCCCGGGCGAGGGCGTTCGAGGGCGCCCTCGCGGTCGCGAGGTTCCTGCGCGGCATGTTCAAGCCCGGCAAGGCCCAGCGCGCCCTGGCCGGCGGCACGGTCGGCGTGCACGCCACGACCGCCAACGGCGGGCCCGCCCTCGTGGCGGTCGTCGACGGCCGGGTCTTCGGCATCATCAGCCTGGAGATCACCGCCGACGGCATCGCCGCGCTCCGCAGCCAGGTCAACCCCGACAAGCTGGAGCGCGCCACCCGGCAGTGGGCGGCGACCGACCACGGCGAGCCCCTGGTCACGATCTTCTGACCCGGCACCCGACCCGGGTGTGAGCTGCTTCACATCCGTCTTCTGTCAGGAAACGGCGGACCACCCGGTTCAAGGGGTGAATCCGCAGACGACAGGAGCCAGGAAATGCAGCACCGCATCATCGTCCTCGGCGCCGGATACACCGGCGCCGTCGCCGCCGGCCGCCTCGCCAGGCGACTGCACCGCGACGACGTCGCCATCACCCTCGTCAACGCCGAACCCGACTTCGTCGAGCGGGTCCGGATGCACCAGCTCGCCGTCGGCCAGGAGCTGACACCCCGGCCGTTCGACGAGATGTTCCGGGGCACCGGCGTCGCGCTGAAGCTCGCGAAGGTCACCGCCGTCGACGCCGGCCGCAGGACCGTCACCGTCACCGCCCCCGGCACCGGGGGAGCGGACCGGGAGACGCCGGCGTACGAGGAGCTGGAGTACGACACCCTCGTGTACGCGCTCGGCAGCGGCTGGGACGACCGGGGCGTACCCGGTGCCGCCGAGCACGCCCACGACATCGCGAGCCGCTCCGGCGCACTCCGGCTGCGGGAGCGCCTGGCCGGTCTCGGCGCCGGTGAACCCGTCGTCGTGGTCGGCGGCGGTCTCACCGGTCTGGAGGCCGCGACCGAGATCGCCGAGGCCAGGCCGGACCTGGACGTCGCCCTCGCCGCGAGCGGCGGCCTCGGCGACTGGCTGTCGCCGAAGGGCCGCCGGCACCTGCGCAAGGTGACCGAACGGCTCGGCATCACCGTCCACGAGCACACCGAGGTCGCCTCCGTCGCGGCCGGCCACCTCACCACCGCCGACGGCCGGCGCGTCCCGGCCGCGGTCACCGTGTGGACCACGGGCTTCGCCGTCCACCCGATCGCCCGCGCCACCGGCCTGGAGGTCACCGACACGGGCCGGATCGTCGTCGACCGGACCATGCGCTCGGTCTCCCACCCCGACGTGTACGCCGTCGGCGACGCGGCCCTCGCGACCGGCCCCGGCGGCAAGCCGCTGCGCATGTCGTGCGCCTCGGGCGTGCCCATGGCCTGGCAGGCCGCCGACGCCATCGCCGCCCGGCTGACCGGCGGAAAGCTCCCGAACGTGCCGATCAGGTACTTCAACCAGTGCGTCTCGCTGGGCCGCAGGGAAGGCCTGATCCAGTACGTCACCGCCGACGACCGCGCCGTCGACGCGGCCCTGACCGGCCGGCTCGCCGCCCTCTACAAGGAACTGATCTGCAAGGGCGCGGCCTGGGGCGTCGCCCACCCGGTGCTGGGACCGGCCCGCCGCCGGCGCGTCGTGCGCACGGCCGCACCGGCCGGCGATCCCTCGGTCGAGGCGGCGGCCTGACGGGTCTGACGGGCGGGGCGGGGCCGGGCCCCGGGGCGGGTGCCCCGGGGCCCGGCCGCCGCTGCACCGCCGGTCAGAGCCGGTCGAGGACGCCCCGGAGCTGCTCGACCTCGGCGGACTGGCCCTTGACGATGGCTGCCGCCAGCTTCCTGGCGTCGGGGTTCGCGCCCTCGCGCCGCTCGTCCTCGGCCATGGCGATCGCGCCCTCGTGGTGGTCGATCATCATCTGTGCGAACGCCTTGTCGAACTCCGTGCCCTTCATGGCCTTGAGTTCCGTCATGTCGGCCGCGCTCATCATGCCGTCGGCGCCGTGCCCGCCGCCGTGGCCCATGCCGGAGGCGGACGGCGCGGCGGTGGGCTCGTTCCAGGCCGTGAGCCAGCCCTTCATCGTCTTGATCTCGGGGTCCTGGGCCCGCTCGATCCTCCGGGCCAATTCCTTGATCTCCGCGTCGGAGGCCCGTCCGCCGGCCAGCCGGGCCATCTCCAAGGCCTGCTCGTGGTGCGGGATCATCATCTGCGCGAACATGACGTCGGCGTCGTTGACCTCACCGGCCGGGGTGCGGGAGGCGGTGCCCGTCCCGGCTCCGGCCGTGGCGGACGCCCCGGTGCCGTGGTGCGTTCCGCTCGTGTCGTCGCCGCTGCCGCAGGCGGACAGCAGCAGGGCTCCCGCCGCGACGACGCCGGCCGCGGCGGCACGTCGGGCGGTGGTGCGGCGCAGGGCGCGCGTGAAGGCAGTCATGGTGGTCTTTCACCTCGGGTCGTCTGGTCTTCTCGGGCTGTTTCGGGCGTGCGAGACGGCGGGTCGCGCGAGAAGCGCGCCCGCGCGGGCGTCTCGGCCTACAGCCGGAGGACCGACAACCGGGTGAGATCTATGCCGCGGGGCGGAGGGTCGGGGCGCGGCAGGGCGCCGGCCCGGGCGCGGGCCGCGGCCGGCCGGCCGGGACGGCGGGCCGGCGCCCATCGGACGAGCGCGGCGAGCGCCCACGCGGCGAGCAGCACCGCCACGCAGAGCGAGGCCATGTCCCCGGCCCCGACGGGCGCATCGGTGGAGGCCGCGTGCCCCGCGGGAGCCGCGTGCGGGGCCTCCCCGAAGCCGAGGGCGGCCGGCTTGCCGTGCGCGGTGGGCTTCTCCTGCGCGGCGGGCTTCTCGCGTGCGTCCGGCTGCCCGTGCGCGACGGGCTTGCCGTGCACGGACCCCGGCAGCGGCATCGCCGCGGCCGGTCCGTGCGACGCCTGCCCCGTCCCGGAGCCGTGCGCCTCGGAGGGGTGGCCCACGGTGTGCATGACGAAGACCCCGAGCGCGAGCACGACGACGAGCAGCAGGTGCCCGAAGGCGCCTCCTGCCCGTGCGTACCGGTTCACGGCCACGGTGACTGGACCTCCGTCGTGGACGACAGGGGCAATATACCCCCGGCCCGTATCGGGAGGGCCTTGGGCCTCGTCAGTGGTGCGCGTGCACGACGGCGTGCCCCTTGCCCCGGCCGATCATCCACTTGTTGACCGGCGTGGTGACCAGGAAGGCGACCGCGAACCCGCCGAGCAGGGCCGACCAGAACAACCCGTCGGAGAGGTGGGCGTCCATCGCGCCCGGGGTCAGGGCGATGATCGCGTTGTCGACCAGCTCCATGACGGCGATCGAGACCGTGTCGGCGGCCAGGGCCACCTTGATCGCGGCCTTGAGGCTCAGCCCCGCCCGCACCACCGCGAACAGGGTGAAGGAGTAGCCGAAGAGGAACGCCAGCGTGATCGCCAGCGCCATGGTGGGCACGTTGCCCCAGCCCAGCGCGGTCCCGATGACCATGCCGAGGATCTCGCCGATGGCGCAGCCGGTGAGGCAGTGCAGCGTCGCCCTGACCGCCATGCCCCAGGAGGCGCCCGGACGGGCGTCGTGGGGAGACGCGTGGGATGCCGAGTGGTGAGCGGTGTGGTCCATGAGCCCCACAATATACCCCTAGGGGGTATACGGCCACCCCGGTGGGGCGAGGCCGGGGAGAAAAGGCGGGGCGGGAACAGCACAGCGGGTGGGCACCGGCCCTGACCTGCCGGTGCCCACCCGCTCGCGCTCCTCGCGCCGGCGTCCGCTAGCCGCCCACGTACCAGCTGAAGCCGCCGTTGCTCGTGGCGACGGCCAGCAGCACCAGCCACAGGACCACGTCGACGATGCCGAGGATGATGCCGGCCTTCGCCATGCCGGCGCCGTTCTTCACCGAGGCCTGACGGCGGGCGACGGCACCGAAGATGATGGCCAGGGGGCCGAGGATGATGTTCAGGACGAACAGCCCGACGATGCCGCAGCACAGGCTCGCGATCGCCAGGCCGTTGGTGCGCGATCCGGAGGACGCGGCAGGGGAGGTGCCGTAACTCGTCATGGGAAACTCCCAGTTGTCGTTGACACGGACCGAACGAGCCGTACGCGCCTTCACGTTCGACTCGTTTGTCCGAATGCCCCCTTGCCGCGTTCCCATGTCACCCGGTGCGCGAGGTGTCGGCCGGATGCGCCCTCAGAACAGCCCCTTGTACCCCTGCCACCCGGTCGCGATCTTCGTGCGGCCGCCGAAGGAACCCTTGCCGTCGCCGTTGTTGCGCCAGGCGTTGCCCGAGGTGTCGCGCGAGACCAGGTCGGCGCGGCCGTCCCCGGTGATGTCGCCGACGCCCACGACCGCGTTGTAGGAGGCACCCCAGTCGGCGAACACCTTCACGCGGGCCTTGAAGCCGCCCGTCCCGGTGCCGCCGTAGCGCCACAGCTCGTTCGACTTGTCCTGCGCGAGCAGGTCGCCGTGGCCGTCGCCGTCGAGGTCTCCCGCGCCGACGATCTTCTTGTAGCCGGTCCACTTGGACGCGATCTTCACCCGGGTCGCGAGCTTCCCCGTGCTCGTCGCCTTGTAGAGGTAGACGTCCCCGGTCGTGGCCTGGCGGGCGACCAGGTCCGCGCGCCCGTCACCGCTGACGTCCCCCGGCGAGGTCAGCACGTCGTACTGGGTCCAGCCGGACGTCCCCAGCGAGGTGTACGCCGTCGACGGGGTCACCGCCTTGCCGCACCCCGGCCGGTAGGCGCGCAGCGCCCCGCTGGCGAACCGCACCAGCACGTCGTTGCACCGGTCCCCGTTCAGGTCGCCGAACGGCACCGCCTTCACGGTCGTCGGCCACCCCGAGCCCGTGGTCTTCCCGGTGAACACCCCGGTCCCGGTGCCGGACTGGTACGTCAGCCCGCCCGAGCCGTTCAGCGTCAGCAGCTCGCCGAAGCCGTCCGAGCCGGTGAAGTCGCGCCACGCCGCCGCCGCGCCGGTGACCTTCACCGTCCCCGACCTGGTCAGCGCCGCGCCCTGCCCGTCGGCGGGGGTGACGGTCAGCGTCCAGCCGTAGGCGCCGTTGGGCACCAGCCGGCCGGCGCCGTCCTTGCCGTTCCAGGACGGGGCCACCACGCCGCGCGCCTGGCCACCCGAGAGGGTGCGTACGGCCGTGCCCGCCCTGGCGGAGATCACCAGCTTCCAGGAGGCCGCCGGCTTGTTCAGCCACCACTTCGGACTCCACTGCGCGGCACCGCCCTTGACGTCCACGGAGGCGGCGACGGTGGCGTCCCGCTGCACGAGCGGCGAGACGGGAACACCGCTGGGCGTCAGCCGGACGGAGTGGTCGGAGCGCAGCTGCGCGATCACGCCGGTGTACGGGTCGACGTCCCAGGTCTGGTAGCCGTTGCCCTCGAAGTTCCCGGCGGTGTGCGCCACGGGCGTCTCGCCGCGCACGTCGATCACCTTCAGTCGCCCGGCCTCGGCCGTCGCGACGAAGCCGTCGCCGAGCTGCGCCTGCTCCCAGTCCGGGCCGGAGACGAGCGTCTGGTTCCGCCCGGTGACGGTGTCGTAGACGCCCATGCCCTCCGAGTTGAGCACACAGTTCCACAGCAGCCAGCGGCCGACCGCCTGGAAGTCGTTGAGCAGGCAGCCCCGCCCGAACGACACCGACTCGCCCTCGCGCCCGGTCAGCAGGTCGACCGCGACCACGGAGCTGTTGCCCAGCGACACCCACGCGGTGGTGCCCCACAGCGCCCGCACCCGCTCCGTCGTCTCGTACACCGTGCGCCCGGAGTCGAGGTCGACGACCCGGGTCCGCCCCGCGTCGGCGCTGTCGAACGAACCGGTCAGCGCGGCGAAACGGCCACTGGCGGCGGTCACCGGCAGGTAGCTGCGGGAGCTGTCGATCCGGGTGCCGGGCATCGACTGGGCGGGTCCGAGGAGGTGGGGCTGCGCGGCGGTGTCCTCGCCGTACCCGGCGACGATCGTCCGGCCGTCGCCGGTGTCGACCAGGCGCGGGCCGCCCTCGCCGTAGGGCACCAGGTCGATCCGGCCGCGGTTGACGCGCGTACCCGCCGTGGGGGAGCCGGTGGCGCCGGTGTCGCGGGTGTGCAGGTAGGTCCACTCCCCGGCGGGGTCCTCCTCCACGGTGGTCAGCCGGCCCTGGGCGAGGGTCAGCCGGGAGACCGTGTGAGCGGCCCGCTGGGGGTACGCGTCCGCGACCCTGCGCACGGTGACCCCGCCGCCGTCGGCGGGCTCGACGAGGGAGACGCCCCACTGGTCCGGGTGGGCACCGCCCGGCACCAGCAGCCCGCCGTCCGGGGTCGGCATGGCCTGCCGCGAGGTACGGGCCAGGATCGTCCGGGACGCGGAGCCGTCGAGCGGCACGGCGTCGGCCCGGAAGACGGGAAGGTGCTCGTTCGCACGGCCCAGGGACGCGTCGTACCGGGACACGACGACGCTGTCGCCGACCACGCCCAGCACCTGCGCGACATCGGGCACCGGCATGCTCCGCGGAGCGGCGGTCAGATCCTGGCGCGAGACGGTGAACAGGGTGCCGTTGTGCCACCACACCAGGTGGGTGGCGCCGAGGGCGACGAGGGAGTACCACGCCTTCACCTCGTACGGCAGCGTCGTCAGCCGCCCCTGCGCCACGTCCAGCCAGGCGGTGAACTCGTCGTCGCCCGTGCGGTAGCGCACGATCTGCCCGTCCGCGTCGCTCAGGTCCGAGTGCCACAGGTAGCTGCCGGCGGGCAGGCCCGGCACCGCGCGGTCGGTGACCGAGCCGTCCTCCGCGAGGTCGAGCAGGTGCACCTCGACGTCCTTGCCCGCGGTCCCCGTGGTCGTCACGACCGTCGACCCGAGGGTGCTGAATTAGGCGTGCCCGGCCGGGAGGGCGACCGTGCGGACCTCACCGGAGGCCATGTCGCGCAGTGTCACGGTCCGGGCCGAAGGGTCGTGACGGGCGACGACGTCCGTGCCCGCGCCCGAGGCGGTGGTGCCGTACGAGTCCCAGCCGGACGGGTCGACGACCGTGTCGGCGCCCGTGTAGCTCGTCCACAGGTGACCGCGCCCCTGCTCGTAGCGGAGGAACCCGGAGGGCCCCGCGCTCAGCAGGCTCGTCCAGGGGACGGCGGACGTGGTGGCCGGGACGACCACCTCTCCGGCGACCGTCTCGCCGTGCGCGCTTCCGGCGCTCAGCGCGCCGGCTCCGACGGCGAGTGCGAACGAGACGGCGACGGCGGTGGCGCCTCGGACGAGCGCGCGTCTGCCCATGCAGGACCTCTTCGGGGATGTAGGCATGGCGGGGCAGGCGTGCGCGCGGCAGCCCCGCAGGTCGGACCCTGCGGCAGTCGGCGTTTCGGACACCCCCCCGGGTGAGTGGCCGGATCGTAGCAGTTGTTGGGTTCATGATCGACATGGAAACCCGTGAGCAGCCGTTCCGCCCTCCGTTCCGGCCGTTCCCGCCGTTCCGGCCACCCGGCGGCGCCCCTCCGATAGCATGTTCGATCTCATCAAAGGATCAAAAACTGGAGCATCGCGGGTGTCTTCGCGGATGAGCGGATGAGCGGCATGACTTCGTGGGTCGGGCAACCCCGTCGGCGCGCGATGCTGTGGGCCGCGGCGGTCGCGGTGGCGGGCGGCTTCCTCGTCGCCCTGGAGTTCGCCGCACGCCACTACGGCGAACCGGGCCCGATCACCACCCAGGTGTCGGCCCTCGTCTTCGCCCCCAAGTCGGGCCCGCTCTACGGCGGCCTCGCGCTGATGATGGTCGTGCTCACCTGGCGCCAGCGGTTCCTCGCGGCCGGAGCCGCGCTCGGCATCGACACCGTGCTGCTGCTGGTGCGCTGGGCGGCCGGCGCCGAGATACCCGAGGGTGTCTCCTTCGGCACGGGCGCACTGTGGGTGATGCTCGGCACCGCCGTCGTCGCGCTCACCCGCCGCACCGGCCCCGAACGCGTCCTGCTCCTCAAGGGCGTGGGCCTGGGCCTGCTGCTGGTGGCCGCGCGCAAGACCGGCGACACCTGGCTTTTCATCACCTCGCAGACCCGCCCGACGGTCCTCGACCAGTACGTGGCCACCGCCGACCGCGCCCTGGGCGACCCGTCCTGGCTGGTGGGCCGCATGCTCGAGGCCACCGCCCCGATCGGCCCGCACGTCACCCAGCTCGTGTACGCCCAGCTGGCCGTTGCCGCGGTCGTGGTCGCCTGCTACCAACTGCGCGACGTCGCCACCGAAGGCCGCTTCCCCCGCCACCACCTGGTCCGCACGTTCCTGGTGATCGGCCTCCTCGGCCCGGGCGTCTACATGCTCTTCCCGGTGGTCGGCCCGGTCTTCGCCTACGGCCCCGGCGCCTCCGGCACGGGCGGCGTGGAATGGGCGGTGGCCGACCTGTGGCCCCACACCCCGCCCCCGCTCACCACCCCCCTGCCGATGACCTACGACGGCATCACCCCGCGCAACTGCATGCCCAGCCTGCACACGGCCTGGGCCCTCGCCATCTACCTGCACACCCGCAGCGCCCCCCGCCTGCTCCGCTTCGCGGGCACGTTCTGGCTGGTCGCGACCCTCACCGCGACACTCGGCTTCGGCTACCACTACGGCGTCGACCTCGTCGCGGGCGTGGTCTTCGCCCTCACGGTCGAGGCGGCCGTCCGCGCCGCCGACCGCGGCTGGGACCGCTCCGGCGTCCGGCTGGTCGCGCACGGCACGACGGTCTTCGTCGCGCTCCTGCTCTCCTACCGCTACCTGCCGATGGAGATGGCCCGCCACCCGGAGATCTCCGGCCCGGCCCTGATCCTGGCGATGACGTCGGTGATCTACGGCTACATCCGCACGACGCGCCGCTGGGAACCGGCCCCGGCCCCCACCCCCCGGCCGGACCCGCAGCCGGAGCCGGCCCAGGCGGCGTGACCCGGCCCCCCTACGCGCCCGGGACCCGGTACCCGACGCTCCCCGCCCTGCGCAGGGCGTCCAGCGTCTCGTCGACGCTGAGCAGCACGGTCGTCTCGAACGACTTCAGCGCCCCGCCCCCGCTGATCGCGAGCGCGACGGCGGCCATGGAGACGTCGTCGGGCGCCTCCCAGAGGTTGTAGCCGTCGTGCGAGCCGAAGGCGTACCAGAACCCGTGCAGCGTCCCGCCCACGGACTCGATGTAGGCCTGAGCGGCCCGTCCCCGATCCTCGGGACGCTCGATCATGCGCGCCCAGGTCTCGGGCGTGTAGCTGAACTTCGACAGGTAGAGGGGCACGGTCACTCGCTTTCGCAGGGGGGCGCCGGCGCTCCGGTGATCCGGCGCTGTGGTCAAGGGATGCCACCGAGGGAGGGGGAAGTGTCCGGGGACGCCCCGACTGTCGCTCGAATGTCGGCCGATTCCCTGACATCCGAGGGGCGGCTCCGGTAGGCCTGTGCGGGTGAACACCTCCCCAGAGACCCCCTCCGAGGACGGCGAGCCGCCGTCCGCCGCCCACAAGGCGAAGACCTTCCTCAAGAAGCACCGGAAGGTGATCATCGGCACGGCGGCCCTCATCGCCGCCGGCGTGCTCGTCCACCTGGCCAGGGCCCGCCAAGCCACCGACGGCACGGAGGGTTTCGAGGACCGGGCGGAGACGTACGCACCACAGGCACCACTGCCCGACCCGCCCCCCGGGACCCGGAGATGCGCCAGGTGCGAGAAGGCGTTCGACGTGGAAGCGGCGCGCACCGAATACAACGACTGGTTCGACGGAGACCTCGACTACGACGAGCACTACGCGGGAGAGGTCTGCGCCGACTGCGCCGTACCGGACAGCGAGGGGCTCATCAACCAGGGCCGCGCGATCTTCATGATGAACGGAGACGAGGACTACGACGACGACTTCGTGCGCATGTACCTGTGACCGACGGGAGGCGACTGCGCCCACCGGGTCCAGGCGCGGACCGCTCCCGCGTATCCACAGCCTGTGGACGCAGCGGCCGCCCCGGACCGCACGAACCCGGCACACTCCCGGCACGCGCAGCCATCGGGCCCTGCTTGAATCGGCCCATGACTTCCGCTGACGCACCGCACGGCACGCAAGAGGTGATGGAGCTGGCGGTCTGGTTCGGCGGGGCATCCGTGGCGTGCTGGTTCTGCTGCCCCTTCTGGGCCCTCGTCTGCTTCCTCGCCCTGCCACTGGCCCTGGCCGGCCTGGTGCGGGCCTGCGTCGAGTTCCGGTCGTCGGCGCACGGCCGAGCGAGCAGACGGCGAGCCATAGCGGGCGGCGCGCTGTCCCTCCTGGGAGGAGCAGCGGCCCTCACGTACATCCTCTTCCTGGCCACCCACCCGGACCTCCCTGTCCAGGAGTAGGGGTTCCGCTCACCGTGCCGCGGGGACGGTTCGCGGAGGACGAGGACCGGGGCCACGGGCCATGACCCGTGGTCCCCGTCCTGCCGGCGCCTCACAGGTGCTGCTTGGCTGCTCTGACCAGTCGGCTGATGTCGTCACGCGTCCGCACCCTGGCCTCGTCGAGTTCGGTTCTGCCGTCCGTCTTGGACAGCGCCGTGACGTCTGCGAGCAGATCCTCCGCGGACCGGCTGAGCGTCTCGTCGTCCGTGAGCATCTGCACGCGGAACAGCGCCTCCTGGGCGTGGGAGCGGAGGTCGTAGGCACGGATGCGCACGGTGTCGGGATCCTCCGGCGGTGGCTGTTCGTGCTCGCAGAACCAGAGGTGCACCAGGCAGCGCCGGTAGTTGACCAGCGCGCCGGCGTAGGCGGAGTAGGCGTCGAGTCGTTCCTGCCGCACCTTCTCCCGGCGGGTGAACTGATGGCCCCTGTCGGTGGTGCGCTGCTGGAACGCCAGAGTGATCCCCGAACCGAGCAGCGTTCCCAGGACGGCTATGCCGCTGGCGATGATGGTCTCCACACCCCCAGCTGATCACGCGCCGGTGTTCTCCGCGGGCCGTAGCCCCACTCCTGCTCCGGGACCGCTGGGACTGTCGGTGCCGCGTGCCATGATCCTCGGGTGCTGCGCATCCCGGGATACGAAGGCGGCCCTCTGACCGAGGGGAGCGCCTACCTGGACGACCCCTTGTTCTGGCCCGTGCACCTCGGTACGTGCTTGCGTGGTGAGGACGCGCAACGGGCCGCGTTCGGCGCCGACTGGGACGCGGCCATGGAGCTGTACCGTGCCCTCTCCGCCGACCACGAGTGGCCGGTGTTCAGGGTGCCCCTGCGGTCGGGCCACACCATCCACGTCGTCTACCGCAACTTCGACGGGGAGCGGGGGGTGGACTACCTGATACATCACCCGGCTTGGCCCGCGGCGGAAACCCTCGCAGTGGACGACGGCCACTTCATGGGACCCGGCACGGCCTGGCCGGAACTGCTGTCCGCCGCCCGACAGCCGGTGCACACGGGAGTCGCCGATACCGACTCCCGCCTCCTGCTGCTCTTCCCGACCCTCGGCGACGCGCGGCTCCCCGACGACGCGGCGGTTCCCCTCACTGCCGCGCTTGCCGCACTCACCTCGATCGAAGAGCCCGCCGAAGTGGCGGGGATGCTCCTGGAGAACCAGGGCCAGTGGGAGCCTGCCCACTGGAGAATGGAGGACGCCGTCCGGATCAACGACGGCGGGCACTCCTACCGGAACCCGTACAACGCCTTCGCGCTGCCGGAAGGGCGCCTGCGGGAGATCAGCGACGCGTTGAACGGCGCGGACCGACAGCCGAACTCCCCACCGCTCCCGGATCGATGGACGGGGGAGCGGCGAGTACGGACGGATCCGCCGGCCTGAGTGCCGGCCTGAGGCGGCGAACTGCCCCGAACGCCACCGCGTCTGTTCCCCCCCCCCGGCCGACGGTCCGCCCCGCTCCCACCCGCAGGTGACCGGCTCAGCCGCCGACGTGGATACCGGGACGGCGGTCGGGGTCGGGTTCATGGCTGCGGATGATCTCGCGCGTGACGGGGGCGGTGTCACCGCGACCGAGGAGGAAGTAGCGGATCATGTGGACCAGAGGGCTGCCCTCGGCCCAGGCGAAGTAGCAGTGCGGCCGCACCCCGGTGGCGTCGCGCAGGGCGAGAAGGACGGCGGCGATGGCGTTGGGGGCGGCCGGTGCCTCGGCGCGCAGGACGCGGTAGCCGTCGACTTCGACCCCGTGGACGGTGAGGGTCTCGCTGAAGTCGGACGGGTCGACCACGTCGATCTCCAGGAAGATCACGTCAGCGGGGCCCGGCACCGGGTTGGTGCCGCGCTGTTCGCGTTCCTTGGCGCTGTACTCGGCGAAGTCACCGGCCTGGCGCCGGTTGGCGATGATGTTGATGGACTCGTCGTGGGCGAGCGTGTCGGCGATGAACCGGCGGGCGGTCTCGTCGAAGACGATGCGATCGGCGCGCAGTTCGGTGGTGCGCGAGACCCGGGAGATCAGCGACACGACGATGATGCCCAGGATGAAGAAGCCGGAGATGGCGATGCCGTCGGGCTTGTCGACGATGTTGGCCACCAGGGCGTAGAGCAGGACCGCGGTGAGCAGGGCGAAGCCGGCGGTACTCGCGCGTCGGCGGTTGCGCGCCACGAAGACGGTCACCGCGAAGGCGCCGGACACCATCATCGCCAGGATCCCGGTGGCGTACGCACCGGCCTGGGAGTCGACGTCGGCGTCGAAGGCGATGGTGATCAGGATGCAGAGAGCGGTGTAGACGATGACGACCGGGCGCACCGCGCGTCCCCACTCGGGTGCCATGCCGTAGTCGGGCAGGTAGCGGGGAACGATGTTGATCAGTCCGGCCATGGCCGAAGCGCCGGCGAACCACAGGATGAGGATGGTGCTGACGTCGTAGGCGGTGCCGAACGCCTCGCTCACATGCTCGTGCGCCAGCCAGGCCAGCGCCCGCCCGTTGGCGGCACCGCCGGGCTCGAACTCCTTCTCCGGGATGAGCACGGTGGTCACGAAGCTGGCGGACAGCAGGTAGACGCTCATGATCACAGCGGCCGTGGTCAGCAGCCGGCGCGCGTTACGGATCCGGGCGCGCAGCCGCTGCTCCTCGTCGGCACCCTCGGCCGCCACGAGCGGCATCATGCTCACCCCGGTCTCGAAGCCCGACAGCCCCAGCACCAGCAGGGGGAAGGCCAGCAGCGCCGGGCCGGCAAGGTCACCGAAGCCGCCTCCGCCGGCGACGAGCGCGTCGGTCCAGGCCGACAGCGCACCGTCCGTCGTGAAGACATCGACCAGGCCCACACCGATGACCACCGCGTTGAGTATCAGGAAGACGGCGACCAGCGGAATGGCGACACTGACCGCCTCACTGAACCCCAGCAGGAAGACACCCCCCAGGATCAGCAGCAGTCCCACCGTCAGGGCGACTTCGTGTCCGTGGAGGGCGGAAGGGAAGAAGGGGTTCTCCATCACGTGCACGGAGGCGTCCGCCGTGGACAGGGTGATGGTGATGATCCACGAGGTGGCCACGAACCCGAGCAGGACCAGCACGAACAGCTTGCCCCACCAGAACGGCAGCAGATCCTCCAGCATGGCGACCGATCCCGCGCCGTGCGGGCTCTCCCTGGCCACCTTCCGGTACATCGGCAGCATCCCCAGCAGCGTCAACGCCACGATGAGCAGCGTCGCCAGGGGCGAGACGGCCCCGGCGGCCGCGGCGGCGATGGCCGGCACGTAAGCCAGACTGGAGAAGTAGTCGACCCCGGTCAGGCACATCACCTTCCACCAGGCATGCGGCTCGGCATGGCTCTCACCGGCCGCAGGCCCCACCGGCTGCACCTGGTGACGCAGCAGCCACCGAGCAGCCTTGCCGGTCGGCGGTGTCCGCGGAGCCGGACTGTCCACCGACTCCGGCATCATCGGCCGGCTGCCATCACTCATGTCCCCCATGCCCTTCCTCGTCCGACCGCAGAACCGGTAGCGGCGGCCCTCACCCTGACGGCACCGCAACGATCACCGAGTATGCGGCTTCCCGATTCCACCACTGGCTACCGCGTCCCGCACGAGCCGGTCGACCGTGGCACTTACGCGCCGGCAGGGCAGCGGACGGAGTCTTGACAGAACCGGCCCGGACAACGAACTGGCGCTCCCTCAGCTTGGGAAGCGGGCGACCGCGGGCAGGGGCTCTCCACCGTGGTCCTCCGCATTCCTTGCGGCCGGGCATCCGGTCGGAAGACCCGTGGAGCGGCAGGGGCAGTGGTCGCCCTGAAGACGAAGCCGCGTGATGTGTGCCCTACGTGTGCTGTCGGGCTGCTAGGACAAGTCGCGGCGGACCAGCGCCAGAGCGAACGGCTCTCCGGTGGCCCGGGCGTAGGCCATCCGCTCACGCACCTCACTGAGGGTGCGTGGGCGGTAGCCGGGGCCCCCGCAGCAGCTCTTGTGGAAGCGCACACCGGCGTGCAGCAGTACGGAGAGGGTTCGCCAGGCGGCCGTGTCCCGCTTCTTGGGTGCCGCGAAGGCGGAGCCGACGTGGATCAATGGTTCGGCGCAGCGTGGACAGACCCGGTCGTGGTCGTGGTAGCCCGGGTAGGGCTGCTTGAACGAGGCCCGGCAGGGCAGGCAAACGTACGAGGTCTTTCCATGGGCCATGCGGGAAGGGTAGGGCCGCCGCAGGTTCGGGCTCGACAGATTTCCGGCACGCTGCGTCGGCTCTCGGTAGAGGTGGGTCGGCGACGGGCGAGGTTCGGTAGACGAGACCCCAGGGGGTCAAGGCAAAGCGTGCTGCGCGTGGGACCGAGGGCAACGTGCCGCGCAACAAAAACCCCAGGTCTTGGACCTGGGGCTTCGCATGGAGCGGGTGACGAGAATCGAACTCGCGCTCTCAGCTTGGGAAGCTGATGTTCTACCATTAAACTACACCCGCGTAAGACCCCGACCGGAGTCGGTGTCCGAATGCTCGCCCACTCTACCTCATGCCAGGCCCCCGGTGTCCGCACCGTGGGGCCTGATGGTCTCTCAGGGATGGGATGCGGCTGCGGGGGAACGGAGTTGAGGCGTACGGTGTGGGCGTCGAGGCGGGTGCCCGGCGGGACCGGAGTGCCGCCTGGAGAGCCGTCCCTTTGATCCCGTACTGTGGCTTTTGTCGTCAGGCGAGCAGCAGCCGGACGCGGCTCTTGGGGAAGGGACTCTTGGACTTGATGGAGCGCACCGTCGTCCGTTGTGCCGATGGGCACGTGTTCACCACCGCTTCGTTCCCGATGCAGCAGGCCGAGCGGCTCGGCCCCGGGCGGCTGCTTCGGTGCCCGCGCTGTGCGCGGCTCCGGAGCGTCGTGCCCGTCAGCTATCAGAAGCAGTAGCGGACACACAGCAGGCAGCAGGATTAGTAGGCAGCAGGACCAGTAGGCAGCAGGACACAGCAGGTAGCAGGACTCAGCAGCAGCGCAGGCGCGCGGTGGCGTCCGGTTGTGGTCGCTCCGCGCGCCTTGCGTATCCTCGGGGCGTGCTTCTCTCAGACAAGGACATCCGGGCCGAGATCGACGCCGGACGGGTACGCATCGATCCGTATGACGACGCGATGGTGCAGCCGTCGAGCATCGACGTGCGTCTCGACCGCTACTTCCGGGTGTTCGAGAACCACCGGTACCCCCACATCGACCCCGCCGTCGAGCAGAGCGACCTGACCCGGCTCGTGGAGCCGGAGGGGGACGAGCCGTTCATCCTGCACCCCGGTGAGTTCGTGCTGGCGAGCACGTACGAGGTCATCACGCTGCCCGACGATCTCGCCTCCCGGCTGGAGGGGAAGAGCTCGCTGGGGCGCCTGGGGCTGGTGACGCACTCCACCGCCGGGTTCATCGACCCCGGGTTCAGCGGGCACGTCACCCTGGAGCTGTCGAACCTCGCCACCCTGCCGATCAAGCTCTGGCCGGGCATGAAGATCGGGCAGCTGTGCATGTTCCGGCTGAGCTCGCCCGCCGACTTCCCGTACGGCAGCGAACGGTACGGGTCGCGGTACCAGGGACAGCGGGGGCCGACCGCCTCCCGGTCCTTCCTCAACTTCCATCGGACCCAGGTGTGAGCGACAGCAGCATGAGCCCTGTGCGGGAGAACCTTTCCTACGAGCAGTTCGGCGTCGCCGTGCGCGAGCTCGCGCAGACGATCGCGGACGACGGCTACCAGCCCGACATCGTGCTCAGCATCGCCCGCGGCGGCGTCTTCGTGGCCGGTGGCCTCGCCTACGCGCTCGACTGCAAGAACATCCACCTCGTGAACGTCGAGTTCTACACGGGCGTCGGGACCACGCTGGAGATGCCCGTCATGCTCGCCCCGGTGCCGAACGTGATCGACTTCTCGCGGAAGAAGGTGCTGATCACCGACGACGTCGCCGACACCGGCAAGACGCTGAAGCTGGTGCGCGACTTCTGCCTCGACACCGTCGCGGAGGTGCGCAGCGCCGTCGTGTACGAGAAGTCGCACTCGCTCGTGAAGTGCGAGTACGTGTGGAAGCGGACCGACGACTGGATCAACTTCCCGTGGAGCGTCGAACCGCCCGTGGTGCGGCGGTCCGGGCAGGTGCTCGACGCCTGACAGTGGCAGCAGAAAGGGGCTCCCCGCCGGGGAGCCCCTTCTCGTGCGGGTGAGCCTCAGACCGTGCCCAGCTTCACGATCGACAGCAGCGCGACCAGCTGGATCGCCGACGCGCCCAGCGCCTTCGGCCAGGGCAGGTCGTGGGAGCGGCCGACCATGAGGGTCAGCAGGACACCGCCCGCCACCCAGGTCGCCCAGCCCAGCAGCTGCACGAACGTCGCGTCGCCGCCGGCGAACATCGCGACGACCAGGCGCGGCGCGTCCGTGAGGGACATGATCAGCATGGACAGGCCGACCGTGGGCTGCCAGGCGCCGTCGCCGCCGAGCTGGCGGGCCAGCGTGTGGGTGACCACGCCCAGGACGAACGCGCTCAGCACCATCGCGACGGCCGTCGTCAGGACGATGGGGATCGCGTTCGAGAGTGTGGCGTTTATCGCATCCTCGCGGGCGCCGTCGAAACCGAAGACGGCGAGCAGGCCGTAGAGGAACGTGACGATCAGGGCGGGGCCCCACATCGTGTAGTCCCGCATCTGGAGGAACGTCTGGTTCGGGGCGAGGACGATCCCGCGCAGCAGGGCCTTCCAGTGCAGGCGCGGGCCGACCGGGCCGGGCGGCGGGGCGGCCGAGCCGGCGCGGTAGGTGTCGCCCTGGGTGTAGGGGTCCTCGCCGACGGAGAAGGCCTGGGTGTGGCCCGGGTTGTTCGCCGCGTACGGGTCCTGCGGGCCCTGGGGGCCGGGCGGGTACGCGCCGTCGCCGAAGTACTCCGGCTCGCCGTGACCACCGGGACCGCCCTGGCCGCCGTAGCCGCCGCCGGCGTTCGACTGCGGCCAGGCGGGGCCGCCGCCGCTGCCGTACGGCGGCTGCTGCTGCGGGTACGGCTGCGGCGCCGGCGGGTAGCCGTACGACGGCCCCTGCGGCGTCTGCTGCCCGTACGGAGGGTGTTGCGGTCGCGTCTGAGGAGCGCCGTTGTTCCGGCCGCGTCCGATCCTGAATCCAGCCACGTCTTCGAACGTACCTGGTCCCGGGCGGTGGCGGGCCGGGCCCGGGCATCCGGGCCCGGCTTTGCGGCCGAGCTGTGACATCCCTTAAGGGACAGGGGCCTTGGGTGTCGGTGGCCCGTCGGGGATCGGCCGTACGGGCCGCGGTGGTCAGGAGGTGAGGGCCCTCCCGTAGCCCGGTGCGCCGGCCGTGGAGACGCCGGTCGTGGCCGGGCCGAAGCTCACCGCGCCGGACGTCGTCGGGCCGGTGGCCGTGGCGCGCAGGGACCAGACCGCGCCGTCGCCGGCGTTCTCGCCGGGCGCGGAGACGGACAGGTCGGCGCGGCGGTCGCCGGTGTGGTCGGTGAGGGTGACGCGCTCGCCGAACCGGTCGCCGTTCTCCGAGGCGCCGGGCACGCCCGCCGTGTTCTGGGTGTACGACACCGCGCCCTTGGTGGTGAGGCCGGACGCCGAGCCGTACAGCACGGTCACCGCGCCCGCGGCGGCGTTCTCGCCCGCGGTGCCGATGGCCAGGTCGGCGTACCCGTCCCCGTTGACGTCGCCGAGCGCCACGCCGCTGCCGAAGCGGTCGCCCTTCTCGGCGGCGCCGGGCACCCCGGCGGTGTCCTGGGTGAGGACGAGCGGGGCTCGGCCGGGGTCGACGCCGGCGGGTCCGCCGTAGACGACGGAGACCTTGCCGCCGAGGGCGCCGCCGGGGTCGGCGGAGGCCTCCCGGTCGTTGCCGACGGCGATGTCGGCGTGGCCGTCGCCGTCGATGTCGCCGACGGCCGAGACGAACCCGCCGGGCAGGTTCTGCAGCCAGTCGCCGTAGTTGCCGATCGTCATGTCGGCGAGGGCGGTGGTGGCGGCGCCGTTGTGCGCGGCGCGGCCGTGCAGGACGACGTGGGGGTGGCCGGCGCCGGTGACGTCGCCGGCGGAGAGGTGGGTGACGCCGGTGGCGGAGGACCACCAGTCGTTGCGGGAGCCCGAGGCGCCGTTCGGTGAACCGGTCTTCGTGACGGGGCCGTTGACGAGGGTGAGGGTGACCGGGCCGGTGGCGCCGACCGCCACGTCGGGGTCGCCGTCGTGGTCGAAGTCGCCGGCGGCGAGGGTCTGGCCGTAGCGGTCGTAGTCCCGGTCGAAGGGGCTGTAGAGCGAGCGGGCGCCGCTCAGGCCCGACGCCGAGCCCCAGACCAGGGTGACGGTGCCGTTGTTCGTGTCGTACGCGTCCTCGCCCGGCACGCCGATCAGCAGGTCGGCGTAGCCGTCCCGGTCGAGGTCGGCGGAGGCCAGGGCGGAGCCGAAGGCGTCGTCGGCCTCGGCGGCGCCGGGCATCCCGGCGGTGTCCTGGGTGAGGAGGGTGCGCGTGGCGGTCTTCGGGCCGCCGGTGCTGCCGTAGACGACGGAGACCGCGCCCGCCCTCGCCTTCCCGGAGACCGTGGCGCCGGGCGCGCCGATCGCGAGGTCGGTGCGGCCGTCGCCGTTGAAGTCCCAGGGGGCGGCGGCGGTGGCGGCGTGCGCCGGGACGACGGTGAGGGTGAGGGGGGCCAGGGCTGCCGCGACCAGGACGGCGGTCGTACGGGTCCGCATGGGGATGGGTGCCTCGCTGGGGAGTCGTCGGTGGGTCACTGGGCGATGGCCCAGGCGAAGGCGGCGCCGCCCTTGAGGGAGACGTCGCGGGCCGACACGAACAGCGACCCGGAGGTGGTCAGACCGGAGGCGGAGCCGCGCAGGACGGTGACCGCGCCGTAGCCGTTCTCGTAGCCGGCGCCGGTGACCAGGTCGGCCTTGCCGTTCTTGTCGAGGTCGACCAGGCGCACCGTCATGCCGAAGGCGTCCATGGTCTCGTTGCTGCCGGGGACGCCGGCGGTGTCCTGCGACCAGGACTTCGCGCCGGTGCCGGTGAGGCCGCCCGCCGAGCCGAACAGGAGGGTGACCGAGCCGGCGTCCTCCACCGAGCCGATGTCCTCGGCCCAGGCGCCGACCGCGATGTCGGCGTACCCGTCGCCGTTGACGTCGCCGGCGCTGAGCGCCGAGCCGAACAGGTCGCCGCTCTCGCCCGCTCCGGGCACGCCCGCGGTGTCCTGGTGGATCACGGTCGGCTTCTGCGCCGGGTCGGGGCCGGACGGGCCGCCGTACCAGACGGTGATCTGGCCGCCCTTGTGGCCGCCGGGCTTGTCGGCCCTCGGCTCCTGGTAGTCGCCGAGGACGAGGTCGCCGTAGCCGTCGCCGTTGACGTCGGCGATGGTGCCCTGCTCGCCGTCGGCGTTCGGCAGGTCGGTGGCGGCGTACCTGGTGCCGGTCCAGCCGTGGAAGGCGATGTCGCCGCCCGGGTCGCCGTCGACGAGGAAGGGGTAGACGCGCTCGGCGTCGCCGTCCCGGTTGAGGTCGCCTGCGAAGACCTCGTACGTCGAGCCGAACGTGCCGAGGCTGGTGTGGCTCGCGGGGCCGCTCGTGCGGGTGAAGGGGCCCTTGTAGAGGCGGGTGCGGGACTGGCCGGTGAGCGTCACGTCCGTCGCGCCGTCCCCGTCGAAGTCGCCGGTGGCGACGCCGGAGGAGAAGCCGCCCCACTCGGTGAGGTCGGACGGCTGGGGCAGGCCCTTGCCACCGGACAGGCCGGACTTGCCGCCCCACAGGACGGTGGCCGAGCCGACGCCGTCCCGGTCGCCGATGTCCTCGTACTGGGCGCCGACGACCAGGTCGGAGTAGCCGTCGCGGTCGAGGTCGCCGGCGGCGAGGCTGTAGCCGAAGCGGTCGTCCTCCTCGGCGGCGCCCGGGACACCGGCGGAGTCCTGCGTGATGACGGTCCTGCGGGCCGCGGACACGCCGGACGACGAGCCGTACAGCACGACGACGGCGCCGGCGCTGTGCACCGAGCCGACGTCGGCGGCGAACGCGCCGATGGCGACGTCGCGGTAGCCGTCGCCGTTGAAGTCGCCGGAGAGGCCGGAGGGTGCGGCCGTGGCGGCGGGGGCGGTGGTGAGCAGGCCGGTGGTGAGGGCGACGGCCAGGAAGAGGGTGCGCTTGCGCAAGGCGGGGCTCCGGGTCGGGGGTGGGGCGGGAGGGCTCAGGCGGCGGCAGGGGTGCCGGGGCCGGCCGGGGGCGTGGGTGCGGAGTCCCGGGGCGGTGCGCCGTGCGGCGGGGTGTGCTGGTCCATGCGGGGGTCTCCTGCGGCGGGCGGGGTGCCTGGCGGGCATCCGCGGTCGGTGAGGTGCCGGGTCCGCCCCCGTTCGCCGGGGGTTGTCCCGGCGTTCATGGGTGGTCGGCGATCAGGAGACCTGCGTGAGGGCGTAAGGGTTGTACGTGCGTTCGGTTGTTTTCGGGGCTGCTGTGCGTTGTTCCGGGCCGGTGTGGGCCGGGGGCCGGTGCGGGCCGGGTGAAGCCGCGGAAAACTCGGGGACCGTCGCCAGAGGCGTGCGATAGAAAGGCTGTTCGGCCGCGCGCGGGCTGTCCGCTGCGGCGTTCGACGCGTTCCTGTGGGGGGACCTTGTTCAGAACTCGGGCGGCTTGCGCTGCCATCGGTACGGCCGCCGCGCTCCTGCTGACCGGTGGGCCGGCGGCGTACGCGGCGGAGGGGGCGGAGGGGCAGGCCCCGGACATCCGCTACGCGAACAGCGTCTCGGGCGACCTCGGCACGCTGCAGATCGGCATCCGCTCCGACAGTGCCGTCACGGGCATCCGGGCCCACCTCGTCTCGGCGGCCACGCAGCAGGAGGTCGCCGTCGTCGACTTCGACGCGTTCACCCTGGCCCACGGCACGGCGGACGACGGCGTGTGGCACACGAGGCAGCCGCTCGACCTGCCCGCCCTCGGCACCTACGACGTCCGCGTCGAGGCCACGGACGCCGACGGCGACCGCACCGTGGACAACTCCGCCGGCACGCTCGCCTACTACGTCGCGGCCGTGTTCGAGGACGTGCGCACCGACCGCACGGAGATCGACACGGACGACCGCCAGGTGCGGATCGACGGCACGCTGAAGGGACGCTGGCCGGGGACCCGCGAGCTGAAGCCGCTGGCCGGCCACCGGGTGGACCTCGACGTGGACCTCTGGACGGAGAACACCGTCCGCACCGACGCGCAGGGCCACTTCTCCGGCACGGTCACCGTGAACGACGCGGTCCCGGTCCAGGCGGTCTACCGGCACGACACCGCCAACCCGTACGTCCTCTACGGCGAGTCCTCGCCCACGCAGATCGGCATCCGGCAGGTGGCCACGCGCTGGACGATCGAGGCCCCGGCGGCGGCCCGGACGATCGACCTCGGCGAGGAGGTCACGATCACGGCGACGCTGGAGCGTGAGACGGCGCAGGGCTGGGTGCCGTTCGAGGGCCAGAGCGGCGGGGTGCTGTTCGAGCCGTCGGGGGGAGGACAGTTCGCGAGCGTCGGCTACTTCACCACCGGGGCGGACGGCAGGATCAGCTTCACCCACGCCCCCTGGGAGACCGGCACGTTCCGCGTGGCCTCCCGCAGCGACGACCCGTTCATCGCGCCGGCCTCCAGGAACAGCGCGGAGATCAAGGTCCTGCGCGCCTCGGTCTTCACGTCCTTCTCGGCCACCCGGGCGCAGGGCGGCGGCGTGCACGTCGAGGGCGCCATGGACTTCCCCGACGGCTGGACGCCGGGCACCGTCCCGGTGCACGTCGAGTACTCCCGGGACGGCAGGCGCTGGACGGACCTGCGCACGGTGGAGGCTCAGTGGTCCGGTGAGGGCCACGCCTTCTCGGCTGACCTGCCGGACGCGGGGCGGGGCTGGTACCGGGCGCG
Organism: Streptomyces sp. NPDC015242; assembly: GCF_043079125.1. Classification (NCBI taxonomy): domain Bacteria; kingdom Bacillati; phylum Actinomycetota; class Actinomycetes; order Kitasatosporales; family Streptomycetaceae; genus Streptomyces; species Streptomyces sp. NPDC015242. Next base: position 437,152 of record NZ_JBIBUF010000004.1, read on the forward strand.
CTTCGAGGAGACGGAGTCGTTCCGCGGCGCCACGTCGGCGGTGGTGCGGGTGAGGCGCTGAGCCGCCCGGCGGAGATCGTCTACCCGTCCACGAAGCCCAGGGCCGTGTCCGGCCGGCACTGCGGGCAGGCCTTGACGCCCTCGGCGAGGGCACGCCGGGCGTGATCGCGGTCGACGCCCCTGCTGCGCTGGCCGGCGTTCCAGCAGCCGCCGACGTGCACGTACACGGCCTCCTGCCCGGACAGCCCGCGCTCGATCAGCCAGTCGGGTGCGGGCGGCCTGGCCGTGAGGCCGCGCCGCCGTTCCGCCTGGCGGCGCTCCTCGTCCGCGATCCACCGACGGGTGCGTGCCAGGTCGCGCTCCTGCACGCGCTCCAGGAAACGGAGCAGCGCGAGCCGCGACTCTGGATCGTTCATGCGTTCGATTCTAGGTTCAGGGTCAGGGGGCCGGGAGGGCGAGCCCCCTGTGCGTGCCGCCGCCCGGGGAACGCGGCAGCGGGACGCCGTTGTTGCCCGGACCGGGGCTCGGCATGATGGTGCCGCTGCCCGCGTCGCGCGTCGCACGCCCGCCACCCTCAGGACCGCAACGGAACGGAAGCAGGACGGAAGCATGCCGGGAGAGATCTCGCCCACCGGGAAGCAGCACGGCCCCGGCTCCACGCCCGACCTGCGCGCCTCGCACGCCGACCGCGACCGGGTGGTGGACGTGCTGCGCATCGCGGCGGGGGACGGCCTGCTGACCGCGGACGAGCTGGACGAACGCCTGGAGGCGGCCCTGTCGGCCCGGACCCTGAAGGAACTCGCCCCCCTCACCGCGGATCTTCCGCCCGCCCTGGTGGAGACCGGTGCGGCCGGGGCGGAGGCCAAGGACGTCGTCCGGATCGAGCAGGTGCACAGCGGGCCGGTCGAGCGGGCGGGGCGCTGGGTGGTCCCGCGGAGGCTGGAGCTCGCGGTGACGTTCTGCACGGTGACGCTCGACTTCACCGAAGCGGTGATCACGCACGACAGGCTGCGGATCGAGGTGGCGATGACGGGGAAGACCCTGACCCTGGTCACACGGCCGGGCATCGTGGTCGACACCGACGGGCTGCAGCTGACGCACAGCAGGATCAAGCACCGGCGGTCTCCGGCGGCCTCCGATACGCCGGTGACACTGCGCGTGGAACTGGTCGGCCGGAAGGCCCACGGCCGCGTGGTGATCCGCCCGGCCCGCCGGACGCTCGGGGAGCGGCTGCGGGGCGGGGCGGGGTCTGCTGCTACGACGGCTTGACCAGGTGAGAGCGCCTGCGCGTCAGCTGCCGATGAGGCGGCTGGCGAAACCCGCACGCAGTAGGCGCTCGTAAGCGTCGTAGACCTCACCCGGGACGTCCTGCTCGACAGCGAAACCGAGCCTCGGGTCCTCGATCAGCCGCTGCAGGTCGCCGACGAGCATGTCGATGACGAGCTTCTCGTCCCCGATGGACTCGATGTAGTCGTCCAGCTCCAGCGGTTCGGAGGCGCGGGCGACGTCGACCTCGGGCCAGAGTTTCCGGCAGGTCGCGTACGAACGGCGCTCCATGTACGGCTTGGAGATCAGCAACAGGGACTCCACCTCGACGCCCGCGTTGGCGAGCACCTCCCGCGAGAAACCTGGCCGACATCGCCGAAGCGACCCAGCTCGACATGGCCGCCCGGCTCCTCGCCCACGCCGACCACCTGCTCCCGGACGCAACCGAGGGCCAGCTCCGGTATCTCGCCGAGCGGCTCACCGAGGCGCTGCGGGACATTCTGTGCGTCACGGAGAGCCGGGGGCGGAGGAGCGTGGAGGAGGCGTGAGGAGGCGTGAGGAGCAATGCCGACGCCCCCCGCCCGATGACTCGGGCAGGGGGCGTCAGGGTCAGGTGAACCAACCGGCCGGGGTGGCTACTTCACCGGCTCCGGCTCCGGCGCGTTCTCCGAGTCCGCCGTGCCCGCCGGGGGCTCGTCGTCGCCGTCGGTGTCGTCCGGCTCCGCCGGGACCGGCGTCTTCACCGAGTCCAGCAGCAGCTGGGCGACGTCCACGACGGTGATGGACTCCTTCGCCTTGCCCTCGTTCTTCTTGCCGTTCACGGAGTCCGTGAGCATGACCAGGCAGAACGGGCAGGCCGTCGAGACGATGTCGGGGTTGACCGACAGGGCCTCGTCCACGCGCTCGTTGTTGATGCGCTTGCCGATGCGCTCTTCCATCCACATCCGCGCGCCGCCCGCGCCGCAGCAGAAGCCCCGCTCCTTGTGGCGGTGCATCTCCTCGTTGCGGACGCCGGGGACGGCCGCGATGATCTCGCGCGGCGGCGTGTAGATCTTGTTGTGGCGGCCCAGGTAGCACGGGTCGTGGTACGTGATGATGCCCTCGACCGGCGTGACCGGGATGAGCTTGCCCTCGTCCACCAGGTGCTGCAGCAGCTGCGTGTGGTGGATGACCTCGTAGTCGCCGCCGAGCTGCGGGTACTCGTTGCCGAGCGTGTTGAGGCAGTGCGGGCAGGTGGCGACGATCTTCTTCGCGGACTTCGGCTTCGCCGACTCGGGCGTCACCTTGCCGTCGTCGTCCATCTCCTCGCCGAACGCCATGTTCAGCGCCATGACGTTCTCCATGCCGAGCTCCTGGAACAGGGGCTCGTTGCCCAGGCGGCGGGCGGAGTCACCGGTGCACTTCTCGTCGCCGCCCATGATCGCGAACTTGACGCCCGCGATGTGCAGCAACTCCGCGAAGGCCTTCGTGGTCTTCTTGGCGCGGTCCTCCAGGGCGCCGGCGCAGCCGACCCAGTACAGGTACTCGACCTCGGACAGGTCCTCGATGTCCTTGCCGACGACCGGGACCTCGAAGTCGACCTCCTTGAGCCACTCCAGGCGCTGCTTCTTCGCCAGGCCCCAGGGGTTGCCCTTCTTCTCCAGGTTCTTGAGCATCGTGCCCGCCTCGGACGGGAACGCCGACTCGATCATCACCTGGTAGCGGCGCATGTCGACGATGTGGTCGACGTGCTCGATGTCCACCGGGCACTGCTCGACGCAGGCACCGCAGGTGGTGCAGGACCACAGGACATCCGGGTCGATGACGCCGTTGTCCTCCAGCGTGCCGACCAGGGGGCGCTCCGCCTCGGCCAGGGCCGACGCCGGGACGTCCTTCAGCTGCTCCTCGGACGCCTTCTCCTCGCCCTCCATCGTCTTGCCGCCGCCGGCCAGCAGGTACGGCGCCTTGGCGTGCGCGTGGTCGCGCAGCGACATGATCAGCAGCTTGGGGGAGAGGGGCTTGCCCGTGTTCCAGGCGGGGCACTGCGACTGGCAGCGGCCGCACTCGGTGCACGTGGAGAAGTCCAGCAGGCCCTTCCAGGAGAACTGCTCGACCTGGGAGACGCCGAAGACGTCGTCGTCGCCCGGGTCGGTGAAGTCGATCGGCTTGCCGCCGGAGGTCATCGGCTGCAGGGCGCCGAGGGCCGTGCCGCCGCTCGCCTCGCGCTTGAACCAGATGTTCGGGAAGGCCAGGAAGCGGTGCCAGGCCACGCCCATGTTGGTGTTGAGGCTGACCGTGATCATCCAGATCATGGTCGTGCCCAGCTTGATCATCGCGAAGAGGTAGACGAGGTTCTGCAGCGTCGCGACGCTCAGGCCCTCGAAGGCGAGGACCAGCGGATACGAGGCGAAGTACGCGGCCTCGTAGTGGTCCACGTGGTGCAGCGCGCCCTCCAGGCCCCGGAGCACGTAGATCGCCAGGCCGATGGTGAGGATGACGTACTCGACGAAGTACGCCTGGCCCATCTTCGAGCCGGTGAAGCGGGACTTGCGGCCCGGGCGCGACGGCAGGTTCAGCAGGCGGATGACCATCAGCGTGGCGATGCCGAGGGTCGTCATGGCCGCGATGAACTCGATGTAGAGCTCGTACGGGAGGAAGCCGCCGAGCACCGGCAGGATCCAGTCGGCCTGGAACAGCTGCCCGTACGCGGTGATGATCGTCGGCGGCAGCGTCAGGAAGCCGATCGCCACGAACCAGTGGGCGATGCCGACGATGCCCCACCGGTTCATGCGCGTGTGGCCGAGGAACTCCTTCACCAGGGTCACGCTGCGCTGGTAGGGGTTGTCGGTCCGGGTACCGGCGGGCACGGGCTGGCCCAGCCTGAAGTACCGGACGAACTGGCCGATCGCGCGTGCGAGCAGCGCGACGCCGACCACGGTCAGTACCAGCGACACGATGATCGCGGCGAGTTGCATGGGGGCTCCTCGGGCCTGCGAGGGTTTCGTCGGGGTGACCTGTCGCGAAGAGGGTTCCCCGAAATTACTAAGCGGTAACTTATGCAGTCCGTCTGAGACTACCCCTATCTTCCGCCGCACTGTAGCCGGGTGGGCAGTGATCTGAATCGCTGAGGGTTGCCTCAGAAGCGGTGCGGAATCCGGTCGCGATCCCGTCGTGTTATTCGTACCGAATTGTCATAGTGACGCCTAACTTATATCCGTGCTCTACGGGATCGCTGCCGCCGCCACCGCCCTCGTGCTCACGGCCCTGCTCGCGGCCGTCCTCCGGATTCCCGTCCGCAGGCTGCGGCTGGTCGAGCGGCGGCGGCAGCGGGAGGTGCCGCTGTCGGGCGGCGTGGCCGTCGTGGCCGTGACCGGGACGGTCGTGGGGACCGGGCTGTGGGGCGCGGACGCAGACGGGCCCGGCGGGCTGCTCGCCGCCGGCGGCGCCGTCGCCCTGCTCGGGCTCGCCGACGACGTGTGGCGGCTGCGGCGGCGGGTACTGGCCGCCGGCACTGCCGTGGCGGCGGCGTGCGTCGTGCCGTACGGCGAGACGGGCGTGGGGCCCGGGCTGCTCGCCGTCGTCTGGGCCGTGGGTGTGACCCTCGCCTTCCGGGGGCTGGACCACGCCGACGGGCTCGCCGGGACGGCCGGGGTGGTCACCGCCTTCGGGGTGGCGGCGTGCGCGGCCGTCGACGTCATGGACGGGATCGCCGGGCTGATGAGCGTCCTGGCCGCGGCGCTGACCGGGTTCCTGCTGCACAACTGGCACCCCGCGCGCGTGGGCCTGGGCAGCTGCGGGTCCATGTCCGCGGGGTTCGTGATCGCCCTCGCCCTGGTACACGTCCGGGCCGGGTCCGGGCTCGGCGAGAGCGCGGGGGTGCTCTTCGCGCTGACGGCCCTGGCGAGCGCCGACGCCGTGCTGGTGCTGCTGGCGCGGCGGCTGGGCGGGCGGCCCGCCGGCCGGGGCGCCGGGCATCTCGCGCACCGGCTGCGGCGGCTCGGGCTGACCGTGCCGGGCATCACCCTGCTGCTGGGCCTCGCGGCGTTGTCCGGCGTGCTCGTCGGGGTACTCGCGCACGCCGGACGGGTGGGGAGCGGCGCCCTGTGGTGGGTGGCGGGTGGGGCGCTGGTGGTGGTGCTGGCCCTCTTTCGAGTTCCTGTCCATGCGGCCGATGCGCGGTATCGCCGCAGGTCAGCGCCTCATTGCGTGTAAGGAACAGATAAGAGTTGAGCCCGGTCGACTCAGCTCTGTTGACCGGCCGCGAACCGTCATGCACACTTGAGTCCGTTCCACTCAAGTCAGCTGGAGGAATCAACCATGGCACGTGCGGTCGGCATCGACCTGGGCACGACTAACTCCGTCGTCAGCGTTCTGGAGGGCGGCGAGCCCACCGTCATCACCAACGCCGAGGGCGCCAGGACCACGCCGTCCGTCGTCGCCTTCGCGAAGAACGGTGAGGTGCTCGTCGGCGAGGTCGCCAAGCGCCAGGCGGTCACGAACGTGGACCGGACCATCCGCTCCGTCAAGCGCCACATGGGCACGGACTGGAAGATCGAGCTCGACGGGAAGCCCTTCAACCCGCAGCAGATCAGCGCCTTCGTGCTGCAGAAGCTGAAGCGGGACGCCGAGGCCTACCTGGGCGAGAAGGTGACCGACGCGGTCATCACCGTCCCGGCGTACTTCAACGACGCCGAGCGCCAGGCCACCAAGGAGGCCGGTGAGATCGCCGGCCTGAACGTGCTGCGCATCGTCAACGAGCCGACCGCGGCCGCCCTGGCCTACGGCCTCGACAAGGACGACCAGACCATCCTGGTCTTCGACCTCGGTGGCGGTACGTTCGACGTCTCGCTGCTGGAGATCGGCGACGGCGTCGTCGAGGTGAAGGCCACCAACGGTGACAACCACCTCGGTGGTGACGACTGGGACCAGCGCGTCGTCGACTACCTGGTCCAGCAGTTCCAGTCCGGCCACGGCGTGGACCTGGGCAAGGACAAGATGGCCCTGCAGCGTCTGCGCGAGGCCGCCGAGAAGGCGAAGATCGAGCTGTCCTCCTCCACCGAGACCTCGATCAACCTGCCCTACATCACCGCCTCCGCCGAGGGCCCCCTGCACCTCGACGAGAAGCTCACCCGCGCCCAGTTCCAGCAGCTGACCGCGGACCTGCTGGAGCGCTGCAAGACGCCGTTCCACAACGTCATCAAGGACGCCGGCATCTCCATCAGCGAGATCGACCATGTCGTCCTGGTCGGCGGTTCCACCCGCATGCCCGCCGTCGCCGAGCTCGTCAAGGAGCTGACCGGCGGCAAGGAGGCCAACAAGGGTGTGAACCCGGACGAGGTCGTCGCCATCGGCGCCTCCCTGCAGGCCGGTGTCCTCAAGGGCGAGGTCAAGGACGTCCTGCTCCTCGACGTCACCCCGCTGTCCCTCGGCATCGAGACCAAGGGCGGCATCATGACCAAGCTCATCGAGCGGAACACGACGATCCCGACCAAGCGGTCCGAGATCTTCACCACCGCCGAGGACAACCAGCCGTCCGTGCAGATCCAGGTCTACCAGGGCGAGCGCGAGATCGCGGCGTACAACAAGAAGCTCGGGATGTTCGAGCTGACCGGTCTGCCCCCGGCGCCCCGCGGCGTCCCGCAGATCGAGGTCTCCTTCGACATCGACGCCAACGGCATCATGCACGTGACCGCGAAGGACCTCGGCACGGGCAAGGAGCAGAAGATGACCGTCACCGGCGGCTCCTCGCTGCCGAAGGACGAGGTCGACCGCATGCGCGAGGAGGCCGAGCGCTACGCGGAGGAGGACCACAAGCGCCGCGAGGCCGCCGAGACCCGCAACCAGGGTGAGCAGCTCGTCTACCAGACCGAGAAGTTCCTCAAGGACAACGAGGACAAGGTCCCGGGCGAGATCAAGACCGAGGTCGAGGAGGCCGTCGCCGAGCTGAAGGAGAAGCTCAAGGGCGAGGACACCACCGAGATCCGCACCGCCACCGAGAAGGTCGCGGCCGTCTCCCAGAAGCTGGGCCAGGCCATGTACGCCGACGCCCAGGGCGCCCAGGCCGCCGGCGGCGCCTCCGCCGGTGCGGGTGCCGGTGACGCCAAGGCCGACGACGACGTCGTCGACGCCGAGATCGTCGACGAGGACCGGAAGGACGGTGCCGCGTGACGGAGGAGACCCCGGGCTTCGACGAGCAGCAGCCCGACGTCCCTTCCGGCGCCACCTCCGACGACGCCGAGCCGAAGGCCGCCGCCTCCTCCCCCGAGGAGGAGAAGGCGGCCCCGGCCGGGGACACGGGCCAGGACGCCGGTCTGGTCGCCCAGCTGGACCAGGTGCGCACCGCGCTCGGTGAGCGCACCGCGGACCTCCAGCGCCTCCAGGCCGAGTACCAGAACTACCGCCGGCGGGTCGAGCGCGACCGGATCGCGGTCAAGGAGATCGCCATCGCGAACCTCCTGACCGAGCTCCTGCCCGTGCTCGACGACATCGGCCGCGCACGCGAACACGGCGAACTGGTCGGCGGCTTCAAGTCCGTCGCCGAGTCGCTGGAGAGCACCGCGGCGAAGATGGGCCTGCAGCAGTTCGGCAAGGAGGGCGAGCCCTTCGACCCGACGATCCACGAAGCCCTGATGCACAGTTACGCGCCGGACGTCACCGAGACGACCTGCGTGGCGATTCTGCAGCCCGGGTACCGGATCGGCGAGCGCACCATCCGCCCCGCCCGGGTGGCGGTGGCCGAGCCCCAGCCGGGGGCGCAGACGGTCAAGGCGGACGAGTCCGCCGACGCCGACGACAAGGAGAGCGGTGGCCCGGACGAGGGCTGACGTAGACGAAGGGAAGGAGGGGCGTCGAGGATGAGCACCAAGGACTTCATCGAGAAGGACTACTACAAGGTCCTCGGCGTCCCCAAGGACGCCACCGAGGCCGAGATCAAGAAGGCGTACCGGAAGCTCGCCCGCGAGTTCCACCCGGACGCCAACAAGGGAAACGTCAAGGCCGAGGAGCGCTTCAAGGAGATCTCCGAGGCCAACGACATCCTCGGCGACCCCAAGAAGCGCAAGGAGTACGACGAGGCGCGCGCCCTCTTCGGCAACGGCGGCTTCCGCCCCGGGCCCGGCGGCGCGGGCGGCTCCTTCAACTTCGACCTGGGCGACCTCTTCGGGGGCGGCCAGGGGGGCCAGGGCGCCGGCGGCTTCGGCGGCGGACTCGGTGACGTCTTCGGGGGCCTGTTCAACCGCGGCGGCGCCGGTCCGGGCACGCGTACGCAGCCCCGGCGCGGCCAGGACATCGAGTCCGAGGTCACACTCAGCTTCATCGAGGCGATCGAGGGCGCGACCGTCCCGCTGCGGATGTCGTCGCAGTCACCCTGCAAGGCCTGTTCGGGCACCGGCGACAAGAACGGCACACCGCGCGTGTGCCCGACCTGCGTCGGCACCGGGCAGGTCGCCCGGGGCAGCGGCGGCGGGTTCTCCCTCACCGACCCCTGCCCCGACTGCAAGGGCCGGGGCCTGATCGCGGAGACCCCCTGCGACGTCTGCAAGGGCAGCGGCCGGGCCAAGTCCTCGCGGACCATGCAGGTGCGCATCCCCGCGGGCGTCAGCGACGGTCAGCGGATCCGGCTGCGCGGCAAGGGAGCGCCGGGCGAGCGCGGCGGGCCGGCGGGCGACCTCTACGTCGTCGTGCACGTCGACTCCCACCCGGTCTTCGGCCGCAAGGACGACAACCTCACCGTCACCGTCCCGGTGACGTTCGCCGAGGCCGCCCTCGGCGGCGAAGTCCGGGTGCCCACGCTGGGCGGCCCGCCCGTCACGCTGAAGCTGCCGCCCGGCACGCCGAACGGCCGTACGATGCGCGCCCGGGGCAAGGGCGCGGTCCGCAAGGACGGCACCCGCGGCGACCTCCTGGTCACCGTCGAGGTGAGTGTCCCGAAGGACCTGACGGGGAAGGCTCGTGACGCACTCGAGGCGTATCGCGAGGCGACCGCGGGTGAGGATCCGCGGGCGGAGCTGTTCCAGGCCGCGAAGGGAGCATGAGTCAGATGGACGGTCGTCGACGCAACCCGTATGAACTGACCGAGGAGACCCCGGTCTACGTCATCTCGGTGGCGGCCCAGCTGTCCGGCCTGCACCCGCAGACCCTGCGCCAGTACGACCGTCTGGGTCTGGTGTCCCCGGACCGCACGGCCGGCCGGGGCCGGCGCTACTCGGCCCGCGACATCGAACTGCTCCGCCAGGTGCAGCAGTTGTCGCAGGACGAGGGCATCAACCTGGCCGGAATCAAGCGCATCATCGAACTGGAGAACCAGGTCGCGGCCCTCCAGGCCCGCGTGGCCGAACTGGAGGACGCGCTCGACGGCGCCGCCGCGGCGATGCGCCAGCGCGAGGCGGCGGTGCACGCGTCGTACCGCCGGGATCTGGTGCCGTACCAGGAGGTGCAGCAGACCAGCGCGCTGGTGGTGTGGCGGCCGAAGCGGCAGCAGCAGTCCGACTGACGCGCCCGTGGCGTGGAAAGGGGCCGGGAAGCGATTCCCGGCCCCTTTCGCGTCCCTTGCCCGAGTTGAGGGTGATTCAGTGCCCCTCCTCGTCGATGACCGGGCCGTGCGCGGGACTTGAAGATGATTCCGCAGAGTCTTCACAACTGCTGCGGAGCGTGGTGTTGTCATCTCGTTAAGTGGTTCCGCTTGACGCTGAGGGGCGCCTCCGCGTTGTCTTTTCAGACACATGGGTCGCAAAGCTGTGCCCACGTCCCAATCACACGCGAAGTGAGCTTCCGCATGCGTCGTCGTATCGCCATATCCGTGGCCGCCGCCACGCTCTCCGTCCCGCTCGCCGGCTGCGGCGTCCTCAACGCGACCGGGAGCAGCGACGACGCGAGCCCGACCAAGGGCAACGACATCACGGTGGGCCTGCTGCTGCCGGAGAAGGCGAACACGCGCTACGAGAACTTCGACTACCCGATCATCAAGCGGAAGGTCGAGTCCCTCACCAACGACAAGGGCCGCGTGCAGTACGCCAACGCCGAGGCGAGCGCCGCCAAGCAGGCCGACCAGATGCAGCAGATGATCGACGACCGGGTCGACGTGATCCTGCTGGACGCGGTCGACTCGCACGCCATCGCCGAGGGCGTGCAGAAGGCCAAGGACGCCGGCATCCCCGTCATCGCCTACGACCGGCTGGCCGAGGGCCCGATCGAGGCGTACATCTCCTTCGACAACGAGCTGGTCGGCGAGGTCCAGGGCCGCTCCCTGCTGGAGGCCATCGGCGAGGACGCGAGCCTCACCGACAAGATCGTCATGATGAACGGCTCGCCGACGGACCCCAACGCCAAGCAGTTCAAGGCCGGGGCGATGTCCGAGCTGAACGGCAAGGTGACGATCGCGCAGTCCTTCGACACCAAGGACTGGAAGCCGGAGAACGCCCAGGCCAACATGGCCGAGGCCATCGCGAAGATCGGCAAGGACAACATCAAGGCCGTCTACTCGGCCAACGACGGCATGGCCGGCGGCATCGTCAAGGCCCTGCAGGCCGCGGGCGTGAGCGACCTGCCGCCGATCACCGGGCAGGACGCGGAACTCGCCGCCGTGCAGCGGATCCTCGTCGGCGACCAGTACATGAGCGTCTACAAGTCGTACCCGCAGGAGGCGGAGAACGCCGCGGAGATGGCGGTCGCCAAGGTGCAGGGCCGGGACATCCAGTTCGCCGCCCTCACCCGCGACAAGGTCGACAGCCCCACCCACAAGGCCATCCCGGCCCAGCTCGTGCCGGTGGTCGCGCTGACCAAGGAGAACATCGCGGACACGGTCGTGGCCGACGACATCTACAAGGTGTCGGACATCTGCACCTCCAAGTACAAGGCGGCGTGCGAGTCGGCCGGCCTCAACTAGCCGGTTCCGGTGCCCGTGGTGCGCGGGCCCGGCCCGGGCGGGCCGCCAGGGTGAGCGCCCGCAGCAGCCACTCGGCGGGCCCGTGCCGGAAGCGCCGCAGCCACGCCGTGCTGAGGGCCAGCTGGAGCGCGTACACGGCGAGCGCGAGCACCAGCACGGCGGCCGCCCCCAGGCGCCCGTACAGGGACAGGCCGTACGCCGTGGCCACCCCCGTCACGATCAGGGACTGCCCCAGGTAGTTCGTGAGCGCCAGGCGGCCCGCCGGGACGAACAGCCGCCGGACCCGCTCCCCCCGCGGCGAGTCCAGCAGGAGCAGCAGCAGGCAGCCGTACGCGGCCGCCAGGGCGGGCGCCGTCAGCGTGCCCACGCCGACGCCCAGCAGCTGCCAGCGCTCGTGCAGCGGCCCCTGGGACGCCGAGGCGTGGAAGACGGCGCCCGGGATCCCGGCCGCCAGCCCCAGGGCGGTGATCCGCCGCAGCCGGGCACGGTCCGTGCCGCCGGGCGCGAGCAGGCGCCGCTTGCCCGCGGCCAGACCGGCGAAGAACGCCGCGAGCACGCCCGGGGCCATGAGCAGGGCGGCGGCGAGGACGAGGGGCAGCCGGTCCAGGTTCTCGCGCACGACCGTGCCCGCGGTGCCGCGGTAGGCGGCCACGGCCCGCGCGATCTCCCCGTGCGGGACGGGCTCCTCCTCGTCCACCGTCGCGGCGAGCGCCCCCAGCCCGGTGAGGACGGTGCCGAACACCCCGTAGATCCAGGCGGCGGTCCGCACGGCCGTGGCCGGTGCGATCCGCCGCGCCCACAGCAGGACCAGTCCGAGCAGGCCGTAGGCCATGAGGATGTCGCCGGTGTACAGCAGGACGGCGTGCGCCAGGCCGAGCAGCACCAGGCCCAGGGAGCGGCGCAGGAAGCGCGCCGCCGCCCTCCCGCCGTCCCGTTCGGCGGCGGCCGTCTGCAGCGTGAAGCTGTAGCCGAACAGGAACGAGAACAGCAGGTAGAACTTGCCCGACGCGAGCGCCGTCACCAGCCACGCGGCGGCCTGGTCCACGGGCGTCGCGCCGGGGTCACGGAACCCTTCCGCCTCGTAAGGGTTCATCATCTGGGCGCTGTTGACCACGAGGATGCCCAGCAGGGCGAAGCCGCGCAGCGCGTCGACGGCGGGCAGACGCCCGTGGGCCGCCGGTTCCCCCGGGTCGTTCATCTCTCTCCCTCACCGGCAGGCGGGCCCGGTCCCGGCCCGTGATCACCACGGTCGCACACCGGCCGCGCACCCGGCATCACCGCCGTGCGCAACGGCCGTGCGGGGCAGGCGGGTTCACGGGCCGAATGGCGCAAAAAGGAACGCGCGCCCGGGGGAGCCGTGTTGCGGAGCAGGAGCGGGCCGCGCATAGTTGCGCTGCGGAAGACGGCGCAATCGGGGGTGGGATGGGCGATGGCCGGGCACGGGACGGAGGAGCATCCACACGGTGCCGACCGACTGTGCGAGGCCGGGGATCGCGTGTATTCCCGGGCCGTGCGGCGGGGCCGGGTGGCGCGCCGGGACGCCGAGCCGGTGCCCTGCCTGCTGGAACTCGCCCTGCTGCACCCGGATCCGGACGACATGGACTGGCTGGTGCCGACCTCGCCGCAGGAGGTCATGACCCGGCTGCTGCGCGGGATGTACGACGAGGTCAGCGCGAGCCAGCGGCGGGTGGGGTCGGCCGTGGCGGCGTTCGAGCGGTACGCCGGGCTGGGCCGCCAGGTGCAGCCGGCCGCGTCGGCCGCCGAGGGCCCGGCGATCCGGGTCCTGGACGGACTCGCCCGCATCCAGGCGGCGATGGACGAGGCGACGCAGGCGTGCACGACCGAGGTGCTCACCGTGCAGCCGGGCGGCATCCGGCGTGAGGCGGAGCTCTCCGAGGGGCTGCACCGGGCGCTGGCGCTGCGGGGCCGCGGGGTGCGGATGCGGGACCTGTACACCCATGTCGCCCGGCACGGGCAGGGGTTGCTCACGTATCTGGAGCTGATGGGCGACGCGGTCGAGGCGCGCACGCTGGACGAGGTCATCGACCGGCTGATCCTCTTCGACCGGACGGTGGCGTTCATCCCGGCCAACAGCGACCGCACGATGGCGCTGGAGCTGCGGCACCCGGCGATCGTCGCGTACCTGGTCACGGTCTTCGAACGGCTGTGGCGGCTGGCGATCCCGCTGACGGCCCCGCTGCCCGACACGGGCATCGAGGGCATCTCCCACCGGGAGCAGTCGATCGCGGCGCTGCTGGCGGAGGGCCACCAGGACGCGGTGATCGCGGAGCGCCTGGGGATCAGCGTCCGCACCTGCCGGGCCCACATCGCGCGGCTGTCGGAGACGCTGGGGGCGGCGAGCCGTACCCAGCTGGGCGTGCGCATCGCCCAGGCGGGCCTGGACGGGCCTCCGCGGGCGGCCGCCGCCCGGCAGGTCAGTGTTCCCGGTCGAGAATCCCGGACCGCCCGATGAGATACCCGAGCTGAGCCCGGCTCTCGCTGCCCAGCGTCGCGGCGAGCTTGGCGATGTGGACGCGCGCGGTACGGACGTTCATCCCGAGCCGGTCGGCGATGACGGCGTCGGTGTGGCCCTCGACGAGGAGGGCGGCGATGGCGCGCTGGCGGGGGGTGATGCCGTCGTGGGAGGGCTGGGGGGCGGCTTCGGGGTACATGGGCGTGGCCAGCCGCCAGAGGCGGTCGAAGGCCGTGGTCAGATACCCGACGATGGCCGGGTGGCGTATCTCCAGGGCGAGCCGGCCGTCCTCGTCGGCCGGCAGGAAGGCCACCGAGCGGTCGATGAGGATGAGACGGTCGGGGACCTCGTCCAGCGAGCGCAGCTCCACGTCGCCCCGCAGCCGCTCGCACCGGGCGCGGATGGTCGGGAAGTGGCGCAGTGTGTGCGGGTACAGGGTCCGGATCCGGCACCCGCGGTCCAGTGCGGCCTGGTCGCGGCCGAGGGACGCGGCGTCGGCGGCCTGGCCGCGTTCGCCGGTCAGGCCGGCGCGGGGCTGGACGGTGATCACTTCCTCACCGGCCTCGCCCATGGCGTCGGTGATGGCCCGGTTGATCCGCTCCGTCCCGGTGAGCAGCCGGAGGGTGGGCGTGTCGCCGGAGGCGGACCGGGGCCCGGCGATCCGCATGAGGTCACCGAAGGTCTCGGCCAGCCGTGCCTCTCGCCGCCGCTCCTCGGCGATCCGCTCCTCGGAGCCGCGCAGCAGCCGGTGCAGTGCGACGACCGGCGCGACGGGGTGCAGCCTCGTGGGGTCGTCGATGGCCGGGTGCAGCAGACCGAGGTCGACGAGGCAGGGGGCGGCCCGGTCCTCTCCGTCCGCCAACTCCCCTTGCCGCAAGGCGCGTTCGTACAACTCCAGGCCCGTGGCGCAGAGGTCCTCCACGCCGTGCTCGTGGTGCCGTGCGCTCACTCGGGCGCTCCCTCGCGCTCCAGGATCCCCGACTGCGCGATGAGGTAGCCCAGTTGGGCGCGGCTGCCGCTGCCCAGCAGCGAGGCCAGCTTGGCGATGTGGGCCCGGCAGGTGCGCACGTTCATGCCCAGGCGGCGGGCGATGGCCTCGTCGACGTGCCCCTCGACCAGCAGCTTGGCTATCGAGTACTGGATCTCGGTGATGCCGTCCGGCGCGATCTCGTAGGGGGTGGTCTCGCTCAGCGGGACGGCCCGGTTCCAGATGAACTCGAACACCTTGATCAGGTACCGGATGATCCCCGGGTGCCGCAGCTCCAGCGCGACCTGCTGGTCGTCGCGGGTCGGGATGAAGGCGACGGTCTCGTCGCAGATGATCAGCCGCTCCACGAGCTCGTCGATCGTGCGGTATTCCGCCTTGCCGTCGGCGAGCCGGGCGGAGTAGGCCAGTTGCTCCGGGTTGTAGCGCGCCGTGTGCTGGTACACCGTGCGGATGCGCACACCGCGTTCTATCAGCGGCCTGTCGCGTTTCATCCCCTGCAGCAGGCTGCGTTCGGACACCCGGTCGCTGGGCTGCAGGGTGAGCATCTCCTTCTGGCACTGGGAGGTGGCCAGGTTCAGCGCGGCGTTGATCCGCTCGCCGCCCTCCAGGACCGTGATGGAGTCGCTGGTGGTGGCCACCTGGGCGCCGAGGGCCATGAACGGCTGGAAGGTCTCCGCGAGGTCGATCGCCCGCCGCCTGCGGTCCGCTATCTCCTGCTCCAGGGGGTTGAGCTGCCGTGAGAGGGCTACTACAGGAGGGACGGGGCGGAGCCAGAGCGGGTCGTCGGGATCGGGGTGGAGCAGATCCAGCTCGATCAGACAGGGTGCGGCGTCGGCGTCCTTGCGCGCCAGACGTCCGGCGCGCAGTGCGGTGGTGTAAAGGCGTCCACCTTCCCCGCACAACTCCGTAATCGGATGGGGATGTGTCTCGTTAGTCTGATTTGATCCCAAATCTCCACCCCCCAGGGTCCTGAACATGCAGGAACATGATGCATCGATTCTGTGGCCATGACGTGCCCGAATGAGCCATCGTCGTACTCGACGGGGGAAAAGGGGACCTTCAAGTGAGGACGAAGCCGACTATGTGCAGCAGAATGCTTCGCTCGGTGCTTGTCGCCGCCTTCTCCGTCGCCGCGGCCCTGGGTGTGCTCGGGGGCTTTTCCGATGTGAAGGACGACGTACGGGCGAACAGTGTCTGGCCTTCGGCGGCGGTGAATTCTGACGCCGGCAGCAGGGGAGACTCCGCGGTTCCCGGTGCTGACGAAGCCGGGAGCTGACCGTGACCACTCCACCCGACGACCGCTCCTTCCGGCGTGAAATGGCCACCGCCTACCGCTCCGGCTGGCACTTCATCGACCTGGTCACCGCCATCCCCCACAGCGGTGACTCGCTGATGGTGACCGTGTTCGGCGAGCCGGTCGTCGTCACCCGGGACGAGGACGGAGACGTACGGGCGTACCGGTGTCTGCGGCGGCCTCGGGGGGCGCCGCAGCCAGTGCGATGTGCCGTGCGGTACGGAATGATCTTTGTGAACCTGGACCAACGGGACCACCAGCAGGTGGAGGCCGACTCGCCTGTCCCGCGGACCATCTCTGCCACCCCCCGCAGTGCCTGACGCGATTCCCCCGTCGTAACAGATCGCTCAGGTGCTTCCCCCCGCAGCGGCGTCACCGTGACCTGAACACGGTGACGCCGCTGCAGTTTGCGGGGACATTTCCGGGTATCCGCCCGCTGTCCTCGTGGCTGGAACCAGTCGATCACCGGTGTGGATGTTCACTTCCGTCAGCCGCGCCCCAGCGCCCGCGTCAGGTGTATCTCGATGACCACGCGCGACGGGTTCGGTGAGGGCGTCCGCCCGTAGCGCTCCGCGTAGCGGCGCTCCGCCTCCGCGACCCGGTCCGGTTCGGTGCGGACGAAGGCCCGGCCCTCCAGGGTCGCCCAGCGCCGCCCCTCCAGCTGGCAGACGGCGACCGCCGCCCCCTCCTCCCCGGCGGCCAGCACGTGCCGCACCTTCGCGCTCGTCCGGTTGGTGATGACCCGGGCGAGCCGGGCCGCGGGATCGTAGGTCACCCCGACGGGTACCACGTGCGGTGTGCCGTCCGGGCGGAGCGTCGTCAGGGTGCACAGGTGCCGTTCCCGCCAGAAGCCGAGGTACGACGGGTCCGGTGCTCCCGGATCGACGGAGTACTTGGTCGCCATACCCGGAACTTAACCCCTGCTCCCTCCCGGCCCGCCCTTGAGTGCAGTAGACTCAACTTTGTGTAAGTCGTTCGGGTCAGTGCAAGGAGGAGAACGCGAACGTGGACGCCGAGCTGACCAACCGGAGCCGGGACGCGATCAACGCTGCCAGCAACCGGGCCGTGACCGAGGGGCACCCCGACCTCACCCCCGCCCACCTGCTCCTCGCACTGCTCCAGGGGCAGGACAACGAGAACATCACCGACCTGCTCGCCGCGGTCGACGCCGACCAGGCCGCCGTCCGCTCCGGCGCCGAGCGCGTGCTCGCCGGGCTGCCCAGCGTGACCGGGTCGACCGTCGCGCCGCCCCAGCCCAACCGCGAGATGCTCGCCGTCGTCGCCGACGCGCAGGCCCGTGCCAAGGACCTCGGCGACGAGTACCTCTCCACGGAGCATCTGCTCATCGGCATCGCCGCGAAGGGCGGCGCGGCCGGCGAGGTGCTCTCCCGGCAGGGCGCCGACGCGAAGAAGCTCCAGGCCGCCTTCCAGAAGACACGAGGACAGCGCCGCGTGACCACCGCCGACCCCGAGGGCCAGTACAAGGCCCTGGAGAAGTTCGGGACCGACTTCACCGCCGCCGCGCGGGAGGGCAAGCTCGACCCGGTCATCGGCCGGGACCAGGAGATCCGGCGCGTGGTGCAGGTGCTGTCGCGGCGCACCAAGAACAACCCCGTGCTGATCGGCGAGCCCGGCGTCGGCAAGACCGCCGTCGTCGAGGGGCTCGCCCAGCGGATCGTCAAGGGCGACGTGCCCGAGTCGCTGAAGGACAAGCGGCTCGTCGCGCTCGACCTGGGCGCGATGGTCGCGGGCGCCAAGTACCGGGGTGAGTTCGAGGAGCGGCTGAAGACCGTCCTGGCCGAGATCAAGGACTCCGACGGCCAGATCATCACCTTCATCGACGAGCTGCACACCGTCGTCGGGGCCGGAGCCGGCGGTGACTCCGCCATGGACGCCGGCAACATGCTCAAGCCCATGCTGGCCCGCGGCGAACTGCGCATGGTCGGCGCCACCACCCTCGACGAGTACCGCGAGCGGATCGAGAAGGACCCGGCCCTGGAGCGCCGCTTCCAGCAGGTGCTGGTCGCCGAGCCGACCGTCGAGGACTCCATCGCGATCCTGCGCGGACTCAAGGGCCGCTACGAGGCCCACCACAAGGTGCAGATCGCCGACAGCGCGCTCGTCGCCGCCGCCACCCTCTCCGACCGGTACATCACCTCCCGCTTCCTGCCCGACAAGGCCATCGACCTCGTCGACGAGGCCGCCTCCCGCCTGCGCATGGAGATCGACTCCTCGCCCGTCGAGATCGACGAACTGCAGCGCGCCGTCGACCGGCTGAAGATGGAGGAGCTGGCGATCGGCAAGGAGACCGACGCCGCCTCCCGCGAGCGGCTGGAGAAGCTGCGCCGCGACCTCGCCGACAAGGAGGAGGAGCTGCGCGGCCTGACCGCCCGCTGGGAGAAGGAGAAGCAGTCCCTCAACCGCGTCGGTGAGCTGAAGGAACGCCTCGACGACCTGCGCGGCCAGGCCGAACGCGCCCAGCGCGACGGCGACTTCGACACCGCCTCCAAGCTGCTGTACGGCGAGATCCCGGCCCTGGAGCGCGACCTGGAGGCCGCGTCCGAGGCCGAGGAGGAGGTGGCCAGGGACACCATGGTCAAGGAGGAGGTCGGCGCCGACGACATCGCCGACGTCGTCGCCTCCTGGACCGGCATCCCCGCCGGGCGGCTGATGGAGGGCGAGACGCAGAAGCTGCTGCGCATGGAGGACGAGCTGGGCAAGCGGCTCATCGGGCAGAGCGAGGCCGTGCGGGCCGTGTCCGACGCCGTACGCCGGTCCCGCGCCGGGATCGCCGACCCCGACCGGCCCACCGGGTCCTTCCTCTTCCTCGGCCCCACCGGCGTCGGCAAGACCGAGCTGGCCAAGGCCCTCGCCGACTTCCTCTTCGACGACGAGCGGGCCATGGTCCGCATCGACATGTCGGAGTACAGCGAGAAGCACAGCGTGGCCCGCCTCGTCGGCGCCCCGCCCGGGTACGTCGGCTACGAGGAGGGCGGCCAGCTCACCGAGGCCGTGCGCAGGCGGCCCTACTCCGTCGTGCTGCTCGACGAGGTCGAGAAGGCCCACCCCGAGGTCTTCGACATCCTGCTCCAGGTGCTCGACGACGGGCGCCTCACCGACGGGCAGGGCCGCACGGTCGACTTCCGTAACACGATCCTGGTGCTGACGTCGAACCTGGGCAGCCAGTTCCTGGTCGACCCGATCACCAGCGAGGAGGAGAAGAAGGAACAGGTGCTGGAGGTGGTGCGCAGCTCCTTCAAGCCGGAGTTCCTCAACCGCCTGGACGACCTGGTCGTCTTCGCCGCGCTGACCAAGCCGGAGCTGGAGCGCATCGCCAAGCTCCAGATCGACCGGCTGGCCAAGCGGCTCGCGGAGCGGCGCCTCACCCTCGACATCACGCCCGAGGCCCTGGCCTGGCTCGCCGAGGAGGGCCTGGACCCGGCGTACGGGGCCCGGCCGCTGCGGCGGCTCGTCCAGTCGGCCATCGGCGACCGCCTCGCCAAGGAGATCCTCTCCGGGGAGATCAAGGACGGCGACACGGTCCGGGTGGACCGCTTCGAGGACGGGCTCCTGGTGGGCCCGGCCACGGGCAGGACGCTGTAGGCGGCCCGGACGCCGCCGGTCACATCGTGAACGCCGAGAAGCGCACCCGCGCCGTCTCGGCGTTCTCGTACTCCACCCGCACCTGCACCACGTGCGCCTCCGCGGTGCCCGGCAGGCCCTCCTCATGGGTCACGTCGAGGCAGAGCGCCCCGCAGGAGCCGCCCGTGCGGGGCTCCGGGGCGTCCGGGTACGTGGCGCGCAGCCAGTCCCGTACGTCCCCGCGGGGCATCCGCAGCACGGCCGCGTAGGCGGTGTCGATGCCGTGCTGCACCGTGCAGTCCCGCACCTCGGCACCCCCGGGACGCCCGGCGCCGCCGAAGGACAGGGCCTCGGCGCACGGGACCGCGGCCGCCGCGCCGGCGCGCTCGTCCTCGTTCCCGTCCTGCCAGGCCCACATGAACATGCCGATGACGAGGAACCCGAGGACCAGGACCGGCACCGCCAGGAACGGCAGGACCAGCGCCCACCGGGTACGACCCCGCTCCGCCGCGACCACGCCACCGCCCCCTTCGCCCGCCACCCGGGAAGACGGGGTACGGCACCCGGAGGTTGCGGTTGACCGGATCGTGTCAGCCGAGGGCTGACAGGGCCTGTCGGGGCTTGCCACCCCCCTCCCCGCATGGGGGAGGATGGCGGAATCCGTACGAAGGGAAAATCACGGTGACCATCGACCCGTCCTCGATTCCGAACTTCGGGGGCCAGCCCGAGCCGCAGCCGCAAGGACCGGCGGGCCCCGTCGTCCCGGATCAGGACCTCGTGAAGCAGCTCCTCGACCAGATGGAGCTCAAGTACGTCGTCGACGACGAGGGAGACCTCGCGGCGCCGTGGGAGCAGTTCCGCACGTACTTCATGTTCCGTGGAGAGGGAGACCAGCAGGTCTTCTCCGTGCGGACCTTCTACGACCGGCCTCACGGGATCGAGGCCAAGCCGCAGATCCTGGAGTCGATCGACGACTGGAACCGCCGCACCCTGTGGCCCAAGGTCTACAGCCACACCCACGACGACGGCACGGTCCGCCTGATCGGCGAGGCCCAGATGCTGATCGGCATGGGCGTCAGCCTGGAGCACTTCGTCTCCTCGACGGTCAGCTGGGTGCGCGCCGCGATCGAGTTCGACAAGTGGCTCGTCGAGCAGCTCGGCCTGGAGCAGGAGATCAACGAGGCGGAGAAGCCCGGGGACGACGAGGAGTAGGCCCCGCCGCGGCCTCTCACGGCGCGTCGGCGCGCACGGGCAAGGTGCGCGCCGTACGCGCCGTACGTCTTTTCCGGGCCTCCCCCGAGAACCTGCGGCGCGAAGAGTGCACATCGCGGGTTCACCGGACCCTCGTCCGCGAGGGTCCGGCGTGCCGCTGACCTCCTGAAAGAACCGGGGAAAGAACTACCCGCCCACCCACCCTCCCCGGCCGCGAAGCCCGCGTCACCCATGCGGGTGACCGGCTTGCAGGGGCGGGACACGGGCGGTTACGTTCGCCGCGACAACCGCAAACAGATACGGCCCCCGGCCGGGACTGGCATCCCGATCGAGGGCCTGACCGATCAGGAAGCTCCAACCTTCCCAATGGCTGACCCGCAGTCTAACGCGCGCCTGCGCGCCGACGCCGGAACTCCGACCTCCGGCGTGATCCACGTACGCACCCGGCTGACGGCCGACTTCACGGTGATCTCCAACGCCCTCGCCCAGCGACGCGGCAGCGCGGTCACGGTCGGCGTCGCGGCGTACATCGCCTCCCTCCCCGACGGCTCCCCCGTGAGCATCGCCGCCCTGTGCGAGCACTTCAGCGAGGGCGAGATCCTCATCTCGCGAGCGCTTCGGGAACTCGAAGCGGCCGGATACCTGGAGCGCCGCCGCGAGCGGACGCCCACGGGACAGGTCCGTACCCGGACGTACTTCTACGACGTGCCCGGTGGCGGCCCGTACGTCCCGCCCGAGCCGCCGGAACCGCCCCACCCTAGGCCCACCGTCCCGGAGGCCTCGGCCCTCGAGGGAGGCGGCGCCCGCTCGCGGGAGCCGGGCGATTCGGCCCCCGCACTCGCCGACGCGGACCCCGATGCCGTCGCCGTACTGACCGCACTGCGCCGGGTCGATCCTCGTCTCGTCCTGTCTGCACAGGAGGCCGCCCGACTCGCGCCGGCCGTCGCGGAGTGGCTGGCGGCCGGTGTCGGGCCACGGGAGATCACGGAGCTTCTGACCGTACGGCTCCCCGATCGTTTCCGGGCTCGGCCGGCCAGCGTCCTCGCCTTCCGGCTCCGGGAGACTCCTCTGCCCGTGCCACCCCCGGCACCTCGGCCCCAGCCGGGCGAGAGTCCGGCCGTACTGCCCTTCCAAACCTGCGACGGCTGCGAGCGAGCCTTCCGCGCCCCAGTGCCCGGACACTGCCGGAGCTGCCGTGGCCGCTTCGGCGAGGAACGCCTGCGTGCGGCCGGCTGAGCCAGCGGGCGGGTGGGCTGTTGGCCCCTGGGTGGCAGTCTTGATATGCGACGATGCGAAACGTGGTACTCGGCGAGATGTCAGGAGGAGGCGGAGCATGGTCGACAGGTTCAACGACGGGCTCCTGACTCCCACGGAAACAGCCTCCTACTTGGGGATCCCGCAGTCGACGCTCCATTCCTGGCTGAAGGTCAGGGCTGCCGGGGCGCCCTTGGTCCATCAGGTCGAGCCGCTGCGCAAGGGGCAGCCCTCGGTGCCGTTCGTCGCGGTCGCCGAGGCTCACGTGCTGCGTTCCCTACGCTCTCTGGGGCTCCGGATGAGTGAGATCAGGGAAGCGGCCGCGGCCGTACGGGACGCCTTCGCCACCCCCTACGGCCTCGTGTCGAAGCGGATTGCGACGGACGGCGTGGACATCTTCGTCGAACACGGACTCGGTGATCTCCGCAGGGCCCGGGACGGTCAGGCGCCCATCCACGAGGTGGTCTCCGATTACCTCCGCTACCTGAACTGGGAAGCCGACGACGACTTTCCCTCCAGCCTGCGGCTCAGGCAGTATCCGGACTCCGTACCCGTCGTGATCGACCCGAGGTTCGGGCACGGAATGCCCGTCGTGGCCGCCAATCGGGTCGCGGTCAAGGCCATCACCGACCTCTGGGAGGCCGGGGAGAGCGTCGAGGACATCGCGTACGACTTCGACATGTCGCCCGAGCAGATCGACGAGCTGTGCCGGGCAGTGGTGCGCCTTGCCGCCTGAGTTCTTCCTCGACCGCAAT
Organism: Streptomyces sp. NPDC015242; assembly: GCF_043079125.1. Taxonomy (NCBI): domain Bacteria; kingdom Bacillati; phylum Actinomycetota; class Actinomycetes; order Kitasatosporales; family Streptomycetaceae; genus Streptomyces; species Streptomyces sp. NPDC015242. The sequence continues at coordinate 459,838 of NZ_JBIBUF010000004.1, forward strand.
CTCGGACGTCGCGTCGCGGAGGGGTTGAGGGCGTGCGGCTGGACTGTTCACCGCATCGGGGATGTCTTCCCCGACGACGGACAGGACGTCGCCGACGAGGAGTGGATCGCGCACGGTCTCGATCAGTCATGGGTGCCGCTCTCGAAGGACGGCCGGATCAAGAGCCGGGACCTGGAGATCCGACCGGTCCTTGAGCGTGAAGCGGTGCTCTTCTACCTCGACAACCAGCAGCTGCGCAGTGTCGAGATGGTGGAACGGCTCGACGCGCACCGTGAGGCGATCCATCGAGCAGTGGGAAAGGGTGGTCCCGCCGCCTACGCGGTACGACGCGACCGCATCGAACGCACCTGGCCGTGACGGGGAACGGTCCGGGCTGGAAGCCGAGCGGGAAGCAATCGGCAGTCGGAGAACAAGCCACCCGGCGTGTCTAAAGCGCCCCCAGCCGCTTCGCGGCCTCCTGCAGCACCCCCGTCCGCTTGCAGAACGCGAAGCGGACGAACGGGGCGCCCTCCTCGCGGTGGTCGTAGAAGACCGCGTTGGGGATCGCGACGACTCCGGCGCGCTCCGGCAGGGCGCGGCAGAAGGCGAAGCCGTCGCTCTCGCCGAGGGGGCGGATGTCGGTGGTGACGAAGTAGGTGCCCGAGGGGCGGAAGACCCGGAAGCCGGCCGCCTCCAGACCCGTGGCCAGCAGGTTCCGCTTGTCCAGCAGGTCGTCGCGGAAGTCCGTGAAGTACGACTCGGGCAGCGACAGCGCCTCCGCGACGGCGTACTGGAACGGGCCCGCCGAGACGTACGTCAGGTACTGCTTCGCCGAGCGGACCGCCGTGACCAGCTCGGGCGCCGCCGTCAGCCAGCCGACCTTCCAGCCCGTGAACGAGAACGTCTTGCCGGCGGAGGAGATCGTCACCGTGCGCTCGCGCATCCCCGGGAACGTCGCCAGCGGCACGTGCTCGGCGTCGTCGAAGACCAGGTGCTCGTACACCTCGTCCGTCACCACCAGCAGGTCCCGCTCCACCGCCAGCTCGGCGATCGCGGCCAGCTCCGCGCGGGTGAGGACCGTGCCGGTCGGGTTGTGCGGCGTGTTGACCAGCAGCAGGCGGGTCCGGTCGGTGACGGCGTCGCGCAGCTCGTCGAGATCCAGCCGGAAGCGGCCCTCCGCCGGGTCCGCGCGCAGCGTCACCGGCACCCGGCGCCCGCCCGCCATCGCGACGCACGCCGCGTACGAGTCGTAGTACGGCTCCAGGGCGACCACCTCGTCGCCGGGCTCCACCAGCGCCAGCAGGGCGGCGGCGATGGCCTCCGTGGCGCCGGCCGTGACCAGGACCTCCGTGTCCGGGTCGAAGGACAGGCCGTAGCGGCGCCGCTGGTGGGCGGCGATCGCCGTGCGCAGCTCGGGGACGCCGGGGCCCGGCGGGTACTGGTTGCCGCGCCCGTCGCGCAGCGCCCGCACGGCCGCCTCCCTGACCTCCTCGGGGCCGTCGGTGTCGGGGAAGCCCTGCCCGAGGTTGATGGCCCCGGTGCTCAGGGCCAGGGCCGACATCTCGGCGAAGATCGTCGTCCCGAACTCGGCGAGCCGGCGGTTGAGGAGGGGGCGCGCACTGGAGGTCATGCCGGTCATCCTGCGCCGAAGCTCTGGAGTTCCTCAACTCTGCTTTGGCGCGCGTGGCGGGAGGGCATCTCCCCGGCACGCAAGTGCGAGGCGCCCACGGGGGGCCGCTTCGGGGGAAACGGAAGGAGGGTGGCGCCATGTTCGTCGGCATCATCCTGGCGGTGATCGGGGTCCTCTTCGTGGGGGCGCTGGTGTCTCTCGCCCGCAGGGGCGGTTCCCGCCGTCCCACGCGGACGGCCGGCCGTGGGGCGGCGGCGTCCACCGGATCGCGTCACGACAGCAGCAGCGGCAGCTGGTGGGCCGGGGGAGACTCCGGTTCGTCCGGCGGCGACAGCCACCACGGGGGAAGCTCCTGCGGCGGCGGCTCGTCCTGCGGAGGCGGGTCGTCCTGCGGTGGCGGTGGCGGTGGCTGCGGCGGCGGGGGCAGCTGACCGAGGTCGGCCGCTCACCCGACGGGGAAGCCGCAACCACCGAGCGCGGGGTCCGCACCTGGGGCGGGCCCCGCGCTTCCGTGCCCGGGGTGCACGAGCGGAGGATCCGTCGTACGTGTGTCGGGTGACTTCACGTGCGTGCGGGCACGTTCTCCTGCCTGTAGGACAAAAGGGGGCGGGGCGTGGCACCTCAGCGTGTGACGCGGGCAATCCCGTGTGGCATCAGGTGACTTCAGGATCCGGCCGCTTCCTCCGGTGACGGGCCGGTCCGGCATCGGGTGTGCATCGGGGCGCACCGGCGCACGCCTCCCCGGCACCGGCGCACGCCGTAGTTGAACAGTTGAGCTGTGGAGCCCTCTGAGGGATGGAAACCCCACGGACTTGGGTAAAAACGCTGTGGTGACGCCACCGTTCATGATTCCCTCTCCCTCACCGACGCAGCCTCTCGGACGTCTTGCGGACACCTTCCTGAAACCGGCCGACCGGGCCGGCCCGGGCCGGCTCACCCGGGTGCGACCGGGGCGCAGCGGACCCACCTCCCTCTCCTTGTGTGCTTGCGGAGCCGATCCATGCTCACGACCCTGAACACCTCCTACACCGATACACGCGCGGCCGATCTCGCCTGGGCCCTGGGGCGTGAGCCGCTTCCCGCACTGGCCACACTCGACCTCGAACTGACCGGCAGGAAACTCCAGTTGCGCCTCCTTGGCGCGTCCCACCAGGTCCTGCTGGAGGAGGAGCGGGGCACCTGCTCGGAGACGGTGGCGTGCATCCCCGGCAGCAGCACACCGCTCCCGCTCGGCGTGGCCAAGCGGGTGGACGACTGGGAGTACGAGTTCGCGGCCCGGGTCGAGGTCCTCTCGCCGGGCTCCTTCGCGGGCCGCGCGCAGGAGTTGCTGGCCCTCGTCTCCGACCATCCGCACGGTCTCGCCGGTGTCTTCCCCGGCAGCCCGCACGCCTTCACGGCCCTGCTCGCCCAGCACCACGAGGGGCAGGTGCACTGGCGGACCTGGCACGCGTACCCGCAGGACGGGCAGTTGGTGGCGACCCGGACCAAGGTGGGCGTGCGGGTCCCGGCGTCGGCCGCCGTCCGCTGAACCGGCCCGCGGCGACCGTATCCGGTGCCGAACCCGATCTCGTACCGGCATCGGTCCGCCGTAAACCAGCACCACACGTGTGGGTGACGGACCGCGGTCGAGACGTGACGTAACGTCGCAGCGTGATCGAGCCGCACGCGCCCGCCCCGCCCGGTTCCCCGCCGCACTGGAGCGCCCGGGGCGGCCCCGGTGGCCCGGCACCGCTGCCCGTCCGGCCCGGCACCGGACGGTTCCTGGTCCTCGCGGGCGTGTTCGTCTGTGCGGCCTGCGGACTCGTGTACGAGCTGGAACTCGTCGCGCTCGCCGCGTACTTGATGGGCGACTCGGTTACCCAGACCTCCGTCGTGCTGTCCGTCATGGTCTTCGCGATGGGTCTCGGCTCCCTCGCCGCGAAGCGGCTGCGCCCCCGCGCCGCGGCCGGCTTCGGTGCCGTCGAGGCCGCCCTCGCGCTGGTGGGCGGGTGCAGCGCGATGGCCCTGTACGCGGTCTTCGCCTGGACCGGCGACTGGGGCGGAGTGTGGGCGAGCGGGCCGCGCTGCCTCCTGGTCGCCTTCTCCCTGGCCACCGGACTGCTCATCGGGGCCGAGGTGCCGCTGCTGATGGAGCTGATCCAGCGCATCCGCCGGCAGGACGCCGGCGGGGCCGTGGCCGACCTGTTCGCCGCCGACTACGTGGGCGCGCTGGTCGGCGGACTCGCCTTCCCCTTCCTGCTGCTGCCGTTCTTCGGGCAGTTGACGGGCGCGCTGCTCACCGGCGCGGTCAACGCGGTCGTCGGCTGCGCCCTGGTGCTCGGGCTGTTCCGCCGGGACCTGACCCGGCGGGCCCGCCGGCTGCTGCTGCTCGGCAACGCGCTCGTGCTGGCCGTCCTCGCCTCTGCGGCCGTCCTCGTCGACGACTTCGAACGGGCCGCGCGGCACGCCGTGTACGGCGCGGACGTGCGTGTGGCGCTGCAGAGCGGGGTACAGGAGGTCGTCCTCAAGGGGGGCACGGGGGGCCGGCCCCTGGACCTGTTCCTGGACGGGCGGCTGCGGGTCAGCGAGCGGGACGAGCGGCGCTATCACGAGGCCCTCGTCCACCCGGCCATGACCGGCCCGCACACGCGCGTGCTGATCCTCGGCGGCGGGGACGGACTGGCGGCCCGCGAGGTGCTGCGCCACCCCGGCGTGAACCGGGTCGACGTCGTCGAAGTCGACGCCGAGGTCGTCCGGTTGGCCCGCACCGACCCGGGCCTGTCCACGCTCAACCAGCACGCGTTCGGCGACCCCCGCGTCCACGTGACGACCGGCGACGTCTTCGCCTGGCTGCGGGGCGCGCCCCCGGCGGCGTACGACGTGGTCGTCTCCGATCTGCCCGACCCGGGCATCACGGCGAGCACGAAGCTGTACTCGCAGGAGTTCTACGGACTCGCGCGGCGCGTGCTGGCCCCGGGCGGCCGGGTCGTGGTGCACGCCGGGCCGGTGCGGTCCAGCCCGCGCGTGTACTGGACGGTGGAATCCACCCTGCGCGCGGCCGGCTTCGGGACCGCCCCCTACCGGGCCGGCGGCCGGCACGCCGGGTTCGCGGTCGGGCCCGACCGCACGCCCGCAGACCGCTCCCGGGCGCCCCGGGACTGGGGTTTCGTCCTGGCCGCCCGCACACCGCCGCTGCCGCGGCTCGACCCGGACGGGCCCAGGCCCCGCGTCCTGACGGACGCGTCCCTCGCCGCGGGCGAACGGGCGGCGCGCGGCACGCGGATCGCGGGGCTGCCCGCTTCGACGCTGCTGCATCCGCGCTACTGAGACGGCACCGGCGGCCCGCAGAGTACGCCCGGCGGGGCGGATCGGGCGTGGATCCGGGGCGAATTCAACAGGCTCGGGTGCGATGCGGCCCCGGCTGGGTAGAGTCCGTCGACATGGAGCACGAGGTGTTCGTTCCGGTTCCGGCCGAGCGGCTCAGGGAGGTGCTGGACGACCCCGCGCGGGTCGCCCGGGCGGTGCCCGGGCTCCAGCAGGACGCCGGCGCGGAGCCCGTCGCCGGGCGGCTGAAGATCCGGGTCGGCGGTCACTCCGTCACCTACCGGGGAGCCGTACGGGTGGCCCGGCGGGACGGCGGCGCGTACGGCGTCGAGGGGTCGGCGCAGGAGTCGCGCGGCAGCGGCTCGGTCACGCTCGCGCTGCGCATCGCGCTGCGGGAGGCGGAGGACGGCTGCACCCTGGTGTTCGGCGGGACGGCCACGGCGGACGGCCGGATCAAGGACCTGCCCGCCGACGCGGTGGAGGGCGCCGTCACCCGGCTGCTGAACCGTTTCGCGGAACAGCTCGCGCAGACGGCCCCCGGGACGGGCACGCCCGCCGCCCCCCAGGACTCCGGACCCCGGCCCACGACGGACCCCGAGGCCCGTACCGGTGAGCAGAGCGAGGCTCCCGCCCCGGACCCCGAAGCCCCTACCGGCGCGCGGGGCGAGGCTCCCGCCCCGGAGCCCGGCGAGGAGACCTCCGGGCCGGTGAACGGCGGCGAGACCCCGGCCCCTGGCCCCGGCCCGGCCGACGGCACCTCCGGCCCGGCCGACGGCAGTTCCGGGCCCGGCCCGGAAGAGCAGCCCGGCCCCGCTCCCGGCCCGGCACAGCAGCCCGGCCCCGGCCCGGCGCAGGAACCCGGTCCCGGCCCGGCGCAAGAACCGGGGCCGGCGCGGGAACCCGGCCCCGGCCCGGCGCAGGAGCCCGGGCCCCGCTCCGGTGGCGGCGTGCCGCCCTCCCCGCTCGGCCCCCTGGACGAGGACGGCGAGGACGACGACGTCGCCGAGGCGGCGCACGCGCGGCGGACCATGATCGGGCGCAGCGCCGAGGAGGTCGACCACGCTCCGCCCCGCGGCCGGTACGCCCCCGTGCCCGCGCCCCAGACCGTCACACCCCCGGCCCCGCTGCGCTGGGCGGCCCCCGCCGCCGCCCTCGCCGTGGCCTCGGCGATCGTCGCGGTCCGGGCCCTGCGCCGGCGCCGCTGAGCCGCCCCGCCGCGGCCCGTGCGGAAGCCGCGCGCCGAGGCCCTCTTGATCACCCCAGTAGGGTCGTCCCGTGAGTGACGAAGACATCACGCTGACCGCGGGTGACGCGGAGGTGACCGTGCAGCCGGGCAACGGCGGCCGGGTCGGAGGGCTGCGGATCGGCGGCGTGGAGCTGCTGCGGCAGGGCGAGCGGTTCGGCTGCTTCCCGATGGTGCCCTGGTGCGGGCGGATCCGGGACGGCCGGTTCCTGGACGGCGCCGTCGTGCGGCAGATGCCGCTGAACGCCCCGCCCCACGCCATCCACGGCACCGTCCGCGACCACGCCTGGCGCACCGCCCGCACGAGCACGGACGAGGCCGTCCTCACCTACGAGCTGGTCGACCCCTGGCCGTACCCCGGCCGCGTCACCCAGATCGTCAGCCTCGCCGAGGACAGCCTGACGCTGACCCTGTCCGTGGAGACGTACGAGTCGTCCTTCCCGGCGCAGGCCGGCTGGCACCCCTGGTTCAACCGCAACCTCGGCGGCGAGGACGTGACCCTCGCCTTCGACCCCGCCTGGCAGGAGGAGCGGGGCGAGGACCACCTGCCCACCGGCAACCGCCTCGACCCGAAGCCCGGCCCCTGGGACGACTGCTTCGGCATGCCCGGCGGCGTCGACGTGACCCTCACCTGGCCCGGGCAGCTGGAGCTGAAGGTGACCAGCCGCGAGGAGTGGGTGGTCGTCTACGACGAGCAGCGCGAGGCCGTGTGCGTGGAGCCGCAGACCGGCCCGCCCAACGGCCTGAACACCCTGCCGCGCCTGGTCACGCCCCTGGAGCCGCTGGAGGCCGCCACCACCTGGAGCTGGCGCCGCCTCTAAGCTGGGCGGCATGACGGACACGCGCGGCGCGCTGCTGCAGCAGATCAAGGACAAGGCCGTGGTGCACGGCAAGGTGACCCTGTCGTCGGGTCTTGAGGCCGACTACTACGTCGACCTCAGGCGCGTCACCCTCGACGGGCAGGCCGCCCCGCTGGTCGGGCAGGTGCTGCTGGACCTGACCGCGGACCTGGAGTTCGACGCCGTCGGCGGGCTCACCATGGGCGCCGACCCGGTCGCCGCCGCGATGCTGCACGCGGCCGCCGCCCGTGGCCGCCGCCTGGACGCGTTCGTCGTGCGCAAGGCCGCCAAGGCGCACGGGCTGCAGCGCCGCGTCGAGGGCCCGGACATCGCCGGCCGCCGTGTGCTGGTCGTCGAGGACACCTCCACCACCGGCGGTTCCCCGCTCACCGCCGTCGAGGCCGTGCGCGAGGCCGGGGCCGAGGTCGTCGCCGTGGCGACCATCGTCGACCGGGCGACCGGCGCCGCCGAGAAGATCCAGGAGGGCGCCGGGGTGCCGTACCTGTTCGCCTTCTCCAAGGACGAGCTGGGCCTCGACTGACCGGGGGCCGACCAGGGCGTGGACGTGGCCTGGACCTTCCGGCCAAGTCTGGAAAGATGGGGCCGACGATGACGTCGCACCCCAAGGTCTAGGTCAGGGCCGTTAGACACAGCAGTACGTCAACCCGCAGATACAAGGAGCGGACGCATGCCCATCGCAACTCCCGAGGTCTACAACGAGATGCTGGACCGGGCGAAGGCAGGGAAGTTCGCCTACCCGGCCATCAACGTGACCTCCACCCAGACCCTGCACGCGGCCCTGCGCGGTTTCGCTGAGGCGGAGAGCGACGGCATCGTCCAGATCTCCACGGGTGGCGCCGAGTTCCTGGGCGGTCAGTACAGCAAGGACATGGTGACCGGCGCGGTCGCCCTGGCCGAGTTCGCGCACATCGTCGCCGAGAAGTACCCGGTGAACATCGCGCTGCACACCGACCACTGCCCGAAGGACAAGCTCGACGGGTACGTACGCCCGCTGCTGGCCCTGTCCAAGAAGCGCGTCGACGCCGGGCTCTCCCCGCTGTTCCAGTCCCACATGTGGGACGGCTCCGCCGAGACCCTCGCCGACAACCTCTCGATCGCGCAGGAGCTGCTGGAGCAGGCCCGCGCCGCGAAGATCATCCTCGAGGTGGAGATCACCCCGACCGGTGGCGAGGAGGACGGCGTCTCCCACGAGATCAACGACTCCCTCTACACCACGGTCGACGACGCGATCCGCACCGCCGAGGCCCTCGGCCTGGGCGAGAAGGGCCGCTACCTGCTCGCCGCGTCCTTCGGCAACGTGCACGGCGTGTACAAGCCGGGCAACGTCGTCCTCCGTCCCGAGCTGCTGAAGGAGCTGAACGAGGGCGTCGCCGCCAAGTTCGGCAAGGGCTCCCCGTTCGACTTCGTCTTCCACGGCGGCTCCGGCTCCACGGAGGAGGAGATCCGCACCGCGCTGGAGAACGGCGTCGTGAAGATGAACATCGACACGGACACCCAGTACGCCTTCACCCGCCCGGTCGCGGACCACATGTTCCGCAACTACGACGGCGTCCTGAAGGTCGACGGCGAGGTCGGCAACAAGAAGACCTACGACCCGCGCACCTGGGGCAAGCTCGCCGAGGCCTCCATGGCCGCGCGCGTCGTCGAGGCCTGCGGCCACCTGCGCTCGACTGGCACGAAGATCAAGTAAGACCCGTTCGCCCGCGTGGAGCCCGGCACCTGCCCAGGTGCCGGGCTCTTCCGTATGCTCCCCGCATGCCCGACGTCCGGCTGGCCTCACCGCAGGGCAGATGGATCCTGCTCACCACCGTCCTCGGCTCCTCCATGGCGCTGCTGGACTCGACCGTCGTCAACGTCGCCCTGCCGCGCATCGGCCGTGACCTCGACGCGGACCTGGCCGCCCTGCAGTGGACGGTCAACGCGTACATGGTCACGCTGGCCGGGCTGATCCTGCTGGGCGGTGCGCTCGGGGACCGGTTCGGGCGGCGGAGGGTCTTCGTCGCCGGGGTGGTGTGGTTCGCGGTGGCGTCCCTGCTGTGCGGGATCGCGCCGGACGCGGAGGTGCTCATCGCCGCGCGCGCCCTGCAAGGGGTGGGCGGTGCGCTGCTGACGCCCGGGTCGCTGGCGCTGATCCAGGCGTCTTTCCATCCCGACGACCGGGGGCGGGCCGTGGGCCTGTGGTCCGGCTTCGGCGGGATCGGGGCGGCGGTCGGGCCGTTCGTCGGGGGCTGGCTGGTGGACGGGCCGGGATGGCGGTGGGTGTTCCTGCTGAACGTGCCGCTGGCGGCGCTGTGCGTGCCGGTCGCGCTGCGGCACGTGCCCGAGTCCGGCGACGGGCGGGCGCACGGGCGGTTCGACGTGCTCGGGGCGGTGCTGGGCGCGGTGTCGCTCGCGCTGGTCACGTACGCGCTGATCGAGGCCGGTGAAGGCGGTGCCGTGGCGGCGGTCCCGGCTCTGGCCGGGGTGGCCGCGGCCGTCGCCTTCGTGGTCGTGGAGCGGCGGCGGGCCGAGCCGATGATGCCGCCGGACATCTTCGCCTCCCGGCAGTTCACGGCCGTCAACCTCGTCACGCTGTGCGTCTACGCGGCCCTCGGCGGGTTCTTCTTCCTCGCCGCGCTGCAGTTGCAGGTGGTCGTGGGCTACTCGGCCCTCGCGGCCGGTACGGCCCTGCTGCCCACCACCGCGCTGATGCTGCTGCTGTCGGCGCGCTCCGGGGAACTGGCCGACCGGACCGGGCCGCGGCTGCCGCTGACGGTGGGGCCGCTGCTGTGCGCGGCCGGGATGCTGCTGATGCTGCGGGTCGGGCCGGGGGCGTCCTACCCGGCCGACGTGCTGCCGGCGCTGCTGGTGCTGGGGCTGGGCATGGTGACGCTGGTGGCGCCCCTGACGGCGACCGTCCTGGGGTCGGTGGACGTGGCCCGGGCCGGGCTGGCCAGCGGCATCAACAACGCGGCGGCCCGGGCGGCGGGCCTGGTGGCGGTGGCGGCGCTGCCGCTGCTGGCGGGGATGGGCGAGGAGGCGTACCGGGAGCCGGCCGCCTTCGACGCGGCCTTCGGGAAGGCGATGGGGTGGTGCGCGGGGGCGCTGGTGGTGGGGGCCGTCATCGCGGCGCTGACGGTGCGCCGGCCCCCGCCGGGGTGCAAGCGGCCGGAGTGCCTGCGGCACGGCGGTGTCACGGCGCCGCCGCTGGAGGGTGAGCCGGTGCGGAAGCGGTTGGCTTAGGGCTCAGGAGCGCGCCTGGCGCACGGCCCCCGGAGCGGCGGCGGGCGGTCCTGCCGCGTGGCGGCGCGGGTCGGCGCGGCGACACGGCCGAGCACCTCGACGGGAGCCGTCCACCCACCCCGGCACGCAGCCGCAGCCGGCCCCATGGCGCAGACTTGGGGCATGTCCATTCACGAGAACCTCCTCGGGGGCCCGCCCCCGACCCATCTGCCCGATGACCCCGGGCCGCGCGAGATGCTCGCGTCGGGCGCTTCGCCCGTCGACGTCGCCGCCGCGCACCCCACCTCCTCGCTCGCCTGGGCACAGCTCGCCGACGAGGCGTTCGAGCGCGGCGCGGCCGTGGAGTCGTACGCCTACGCCCGTACGGGCTACCACCGCGGCCTGGACGCGCTGCGCCGCAACGGCTGGAAGGGCCACGGGCCCGTGCCGTGGGAGCACGAGCCGAACCGCGGCTTCCTGCGCGCCCTGCACGCCCTCGCCCGTGCCGCGCAGGCGATCGGCGAGCAGGAGGAGTACGAGCGCTGCTCCCAGTTCCTGAAGGACTCCTCGCCCACGGCGGCGCAGGTCCTGGGCTGACGACGGCCGCCGCGACACGTGAGGCCCGTCTCTCAGGAGGCGGGCCTTGCGGTTCCGGGGCACGATTGCCGAGTATGCCCGTGGGGACCGGGGCCCCCGTGCCGGCATCGGCAGGGGCGGACCGCTACCCGGAGTTATCTGCAGGAGACAGCGATGTCCCACGAGGCTCACGAGCCCGAGACCCCGCATCTCGACTTCCACGGCACGACGCCGTACGAGGACTACGTCAAGGCGGACGTGCTCACGCACCTCCAGCACACCCTCTCCGACGACCCCGGAGAGATGGTCTTCCTGGTGACGACCCAGGTGATGGAGCTGTGGTTCACCGTCATCGTCCACGAGTGGGAGACGGCGGCCCGCGCGCTGCGGGGCGACGACGTCCCCACCGCCATCGCCGCGCTGAAGAGGTCCGTTCGGGAGCTGGAGGCGCTCAACGCCTCCTGGAAGCCGCTCGGGCAGCTCACGCCGGCCCAGTTCAACTCGTACCGCGGCGCCCTCGGCGAGGGCTCCGGCTTCCAGTCGGCGATGTACCGGCGGATGGAGTTCCTGCTCGGCGACAAGTCCGCGTCGATGCTCGTCCCGCACCGCGGCGCCCCGCGTGTGCACGCCGAGCTGGAGAAGGCGCTGCACGAGCCGAGCCTGTACGACGAGGTCGTGCGGCTGCTCGCCCGGCGCGGCCACGACATCCCGGAGTCGGTGCTGCGCCGCGACGTCACGCGGCGCTACGAGCCCGCGCCGGAGGTGGAGGCCGCCTGGACGGCCGTCTACTCGGGCGACGAGCAGCACGAGATCGCCCGCCTCGGCGAGGCGCTCAGCGACGTCGCCGAGTTGGTGTGGCGCTGGCGCAACGACCATCTCGTCGCCACCCGCCGCGCGATGGGAGCCAAGACCGGCACGGGCGGCTCCGCGGGGGTGGCCTGGCTGGAGAAGCGCGCCCGGAAGAACGTGTTCCCCGAGCTGTGGACGGCGCGGTCGTATGTCTGAGCTGAGCGTGCGCGCGGAGAAGCTGGACGCCGAGGACGAACTGGCCGCCAAGCGCGCGGAGTTCGTCACGGACGACGTGGTGTACCTCGACGGCAACTCCCTGGGCGCGCTGCCCGCCGCCGTGCCCGGCCGGGTCGAGGACGTCGTGCGCCGGCAGTGGGGCGAGTTGCGCATCCGCTCCTGGGAGGAGAGCGGCTGGTGGACGGCGCCCGAGCGGATCGGCGACCGGATCGCCCCGCTGGTCGGGGCGGCGTCCGGGCAGATCGTGGTCGGGGACTCCACCAGCGTCAACGTCTTCAAGGCACTGGTGGGCGCCGTGCGCATGGCCGGGGAGGGCCGCGACGAGATCCTCGTCGACGCCACGACGTTCCCGACCGACGGGTACATCGCCGAGTCAGCCGCCCGGATGACGGGCCGCACCCTGCGGCCCGTGGCCCCGGCGGACGTCCCGGCGGCGCTGGGCCGCCGCACCGCCGCCGTCCTGCTCAACCACGCCGACTACCGCACCGGCCGGCTGCACGACCTGCCGGGACTGACGGACGCGGTGCACGAGGCGGGGGCGTACGCCGTCTGGGATCTGTGCCACAGCGCGGGCGCGCTGCCGGTGGAACTGGACGCGCACGGGGTGGACCTCGCGGTCGGCTGCACCTACAAGTACCTGAACGGCGGGCCGGGTTCACCGGCGTACCTGTACGTGCGGCGGGAACTCCAGGACCGCTTCGACTCGCCGCTGCCCGGCTGGAACTCCCACGCCCAGCCGTTCGGGATGCGCACCGGCTACGAACCGGCCCCCGGTGCCCTGCGCGGCCGGGTCGGCACGCCGGACATCCTCTCCATGCTCGCGCTGGAGGCCGCCCTCGACGTGTGGGACGGGGTGTCGATCGGCGCGGTGCGGGCCAAGTCCCTGGCGCTGACGGACTTCTTCCTGGAGTGCGTGGCGGCGTACGTGCCCGAGGGCCGGGTGGAGTGCCTGACGCCGGTGGCGCACGCGGAGCGGGGCAGCCAGATCGCGCTGCGCTGCCACGACGCCGGCGACGTGATGAAGCGCCTGATCGAGCAGGGTGTGGTCGGCGACTTCCGGGCACCGGACGTGCTGCGCTTCGGGTTCACGCCGCTGTACGTGGGCTTCGCCGACGTGGAGCGGGCGGCGCGGGTCCTGGCCGGGACGCTGGGCTGAACCGGCGGCGGGGCCGGGACGACAGCTGTCGTTCCCGGCCCCCGCCCGCCCGGGAACGGCGGGGGCCCGCGGCCCTAACCCAGCGTGACATCCCCGTGTCGCCGCATGTCACGGGCCTGGTACCGTCCCGGCCAACGGCTGAACTGTCCACTGGTCCGCCGCGTACGTTTCACCGCTGAGAGGTTGGAGCATGACGGACGACGTCGCAGCAGCACGGGCCGCTGCCGAGGAGGAGTCGGCCTTCTCCCACGCGCCCGTCGACCCCGACGCCACCGCTGCCTACGGCGACCATCCCGACCAGGTCATCGACTTCTACGCGCCCCGCGGACCGGGCGGCCCGGGCGGGCCCGCCCCGGTCGTGGCCGTGCTGCACGGCGGCTCCTGGCGGGCGCCGTACGACCGGCGCCACATCAGCCCGTTCGCCGGTTTCCTGGCCCGGCGCGGGTTCGCCGTGGCCAGCGTCGAGTACCGGCGCGGTGACGACGACGTGTCGTCCGTCGCGGGCCGCTGGCCCGACACGTTCGACGACGTCGCCGCCGCACTGGACGCCCTCCCGGCCCTGGTGGCGGAGTTGCTGCCGCAGGCCGATCCGCGCCGGACCGTCCTCACCGGTCACTCGGCGGGCGGGCACCTCGCGCTGTGGGGTGCGGCCCGGCACGTGCTGCCGGCCGGTTCGCCCTGGCGCAGCGGGAGTTCGGCGGCCCTGCGCGGCGTGGTGGCCCTGGCCCCGATCGCGGACCTCGCGATCGCCGACAAGCTCGACGTGTGCGGCGGTGCGGTGCGCCAACTGCTGGGCGGCGAGGAGCACTTCGCCGAGCGGCAGGCGCAGACGGACCCGGCGCTGCTGCTGCCGACCGGCATCGCCACCACACTCGTCCAGGGCCGTGCCGACCGCGACGTGCCGCAGCTGGTCGCCGAGTCGTACGCGGACGCGGCGGCGAAGGCCGGTGAGATGGTCGGGCTGACGCTCCTGGAGGACGTCGGGCACTTCCCGCTCATCGACCCGGCGGCGGACGCGTGCGCGGTGGTGGCGGAGGAGATCGCCCAACTGGCCTGGTAGACGGGCCGTTTCATGCCTGTTCGGGGTCTGTGCAAGGCCTGTCCGAGGTTTGTCCGGGGCCTGTGGTGGTCCGGCCCCGGTCATACCCCTAGTACCTGAGAGCTACGTCGCGGATGAGCTCCGCGGTGGGACGCGGACGACGGGTCCGGCTCCGTAACTTCCCTTCCACGCAAGCCCGATGGCCGGGCGTGGTGGAGGGGGGCGACCGTGGTGACCGCAGCGAAGGACCGCCGTGACGACGGGGCACGGCGGTCCCGCGCCGGGCGATGGCGCAGGGCGGCACTCGCCGCCCTCGTCACGGGCGCGGTCGTGCTCCCGCTGTCCGCGGCGGTGCGACCGGAGATCCCCGCGCCCCCGCCCGCGGCCCTAGCCCCGCTCGACGCGTCCACACTCGGCGAGGCGTACGCCGCCAACCGGGCCAACGCCGCCGAGGCGGCCCGCGTGGCCGCCGCCCACCACGACCGGGACCGGGCCGCAGCGGACCGCCGGCTGGCCGCACCGGACCGGCAGTTGCTCGCCTTCGACGGCCGCGGCTCCGGCCGCGTGACGGAGGTCCTGGGCGACCTCGCCCGGGCCGACCGGGTCGCCGTCCTGGTCCCGGGCTCCGACACCGGCATCGACACCTACGGCCGGTTCCGCGCGGCGGCCACCGCCCTGCACGCCCGGCTCACGCGGCAGGCCCCGGCGGGCACACGCACCGCGGTCGTGGCCTGGCTGGGCTACGAGACACCGGGCACGGTCAGCACGACGGTCACCACGACCGGCCGGGCCGACCGGGCCGCCCCGCACCTGCGGGCGCTCGTCACGGACCTGCGGGCCGTCACCGGCCGCACGACGAGCATCGCGCTGCTGTGCCACTCCTACGGCTCGGTCGTCTGCGCGCGGGCCGCCGCCGGGCTCCCCGTGGACGACATCGCGCTCGTGGGCAGCCCCGGCACCGGCGCCGGCTCCGCCGCCGCCCTGCGCACCCGGGCCCGCGTATGGGCGGCCCGGGGCGGCGACGACTGGGTGGAGCACGTCCCGCACGTCAGCGCGGACCTGTTCGGCACCACCGTCGGCTTCGGCACCGACCCCGTCTCCCCGGCCTTCGGCGCCCGGGTCTTCTCGGCCGGAGACGGCGGCCACAGCGACTACTTCGGACCCGGCTCGACCTCCCTGACCAACCTGGCCCGGATCGTCCTGGGCGAGACCAAGGCGGTGACCCATGACTGACCTCGGCGTACGAGGACTCCCCGGCGTACGAGGGCCAGGTGGCGGACGAGGACTCCCCGGCGGACGAGGGCCCCGTGGCGGACGAGGACTCCGCGGTGCCCAAGGACTCCGTGGCATCCGAGGACCCCTCGGCGGGCTGCGGCGTGGTGCGCTGCGGGTCGGCGCGGCCACCCCGCCCGGCCGGGACCGGGCGGTGGACGCCCTGCGGGCCGTCGCCGTCCTCGGTGTCGTCCTCGGGCACTGGCTGGTCACGGCCCTGGTCGCCGACAGCGGCACCCTGCGCGCGGCCAGCCCCCTGCGGCACCTGCCCTGGCTCGCGCCCGTCTCCTGGCTCTTCCAGACACTCGCCGTCTTCTTCCTGGTCGGAGGCCATGTCGCCACCCGTGGCCACGCCTCGGCGCGCGCCCGGGGCGTCCCGTACCGCGCCTGGCTGACGGGCCGTCTGAAGCGGCTGGGCACACCGGTCCTTGCGGTCCTGGGCCTGTGGACGGTCGCCGCTCCGGCGCTGCTGCTGTCGGGCGCGGAGTTCGGGACGGTGCGCACGCTGGTGAAGCTGGCCCTGTCCCCGCTGTGGTTCCTCGTGGTGTTCGCGGTCCTGACGGCGGCGACCCCGCTGCTGGCCCGGCTCAACCCGCTCTGGCCACTGGCGGTCGTCCTCCATGTGGACCTGCTGCGCTTCGGCCTCGGCGGCCCCGTCTGGCTGGGCTGGGCGAACGTGGCCGCCGGCTGGCTCGTGCCGTACACCCTGGGCGCCGCCTGGACCCGGGGCGAGCTGGAGCGCCCGCGCGCGGGCTGGATCCTGCTCGGGGGAGGGGCGGCTGCCACCGCGGCGCTCGTCGCCTGGGCGGGCTACCCGGCCTCGATGGTGGGCGTCCCGGGCGAGGGCGTGTCCAACCTCGACCCGCCGACGCTGGCCGTCGTCACGTTCGGCCTGGCCCAGTGCGGGCTCGCCCTGCTGCTGCGCGAGCGGCTGCGCCGGGCGATGCGCCGTCCCTTGGCCTGGGCGGCGGTCGCGTTCGTCAACCTCTCGGCGATGACCGTCTTCCTCTGGCACCAGACGGCCCTGATGGCCACGACGGCCACCGGCCTCCTCGCGGGCCGGCTCCCCGGGCTGCACACGCCGCCCGACGGCCTGGGCTGGGTCGCGGCCCGGCTCCTGTGGCTGCCCGTGTTCACCGTGGCCCTTGCCGTCGGCTGGGCCGCCTTCCGCACCTTCGAGCGGGGCGGCGGGGATGGGCAGCGCCGGTCCCGGGTGGTGCGGGAGCACCGTCCGTCCGACCGGGGGACAGCGGCGGGGGCACGTCATGTCTAGGCTGGGCCGGGTGAGGGACACGGGGGCGGGCCGCGCGCCGCGGGCGCGCGTCAGGGGCTGGCTGCGCGTGCTGCGCGAGGACCTGTGGACCCTCCGCGCGGATCCGCTGCCGCCCTCCCCCTGGCTGCGCTGGCTGCCGCACGGGATCGTGTGCCTGGCGGCGTTCGGGGTGACGGTCGGCGGCACGGGCGACATGGCCGACAACGGCCGTCTCGCCGCCGGTTCGGCCCTCCTGATCGCGGGCGCCCAGGGCGGCGCCATGGTCCTGGGGCTGTGGCGGCCGGTGCCGGCGTGGTGGCTGTCCCTGGGCGCCTTCCTGGTGGGGGCCGTGGCGGTGCGGGGCCGGTTCGAGCTGGGTTATCCGGAGACCTACACCTGGCCCTGGACCGCGGCCGGCATGATCGCCGAGATGTTCGTGCTGCTGCTGCTCGCCCTGCGGGTGCCCACCCGGGCGGCGACGGCGGCCCTCGCCCTGACCGCGCTGCTCACCTACGTCCTGGAGGGTCTGGGAGGCTCGGCGCCTCACGACGCCACCGGCGTGCTGGCCCTCTCCCTGTTCACCGTCGTGGTGATAGTCGGCACCGCCCTGCGCGGCCGCCGCGAGGCCCGGGCCCAGCTCGTCGAGCAGACCACGCTCACCGCCGAGGAGCGCACCCGCCGCACGCTGCTGGAGGAGCGCAGCCGCATCGCCCGGGAGCTGCACGACGTGGTGGCCCACCACATGTCGGTCATCTCCATCCAGGCGCAGGTCGCCCCGCACCTCGTGCAGGACCCGCCCGACGAGCTCAAGGAGAACCTGGCCGGCATCCGGCAGAACGCGCTGGAGGCGCTGACCGAGCTGCGCCGCGTGCTGGGCGTGCTGCGCTCGGAGCACCCCGGGCCGGGGGAGTCCGCCGCCCCGGGCGACACGACCGGCGCGCACACCCCGCAGCCCACGCTCGACCGGCTCGACGCGCTGGTGGAGAACACCCGGGCCGCCGGCCGCGAGGTCCTCACCGAGATCAACGGCGAGCGGCGTCCGCTGCCGCCCGGAGTGGAGCTGTCGGCCTACCGGATCGTGCAGGAGGCGCTGAGCAACGCCCTGCGGCACGCGCCCGGCGCGCGCATCACCGTCCGGCTCACCTACGAGGCGGACGGCCTGGAGGTGGAGATCGTCAACGGCCGCCCCACCGCGCCCCCGCCCCCGTCGACCGGGGCGGGGCACGGGCTGCTCGGCATGCGCGAGCGCGTGGCGATGCTCGGCGGCACCATGACGGCCCACCCGTGGCACTGGGACGGCTTCAAGGTCACCGCCTTCCTGCCGGACACCCCGCCCGCCGACACCCCGGGCACCGACCGCGGCGCGGACCGCATCACGGGCCGCGTCACCGACCGCGAGGGAAGGACCCCATGACGAGCGGCACCGGCGACCCCATCCGGGTCCTCATCGTCGACGACCAGGGCATGGTCCGGCAGGGCTTCACCGTGCTGCTCGGCACCCAGCCTGACATAGAGGTCGTCGGCGAGGCGAAGGACGGCGAGGAGGCCGTCGCCAAGGCCGCCGCGACCGCCCCGGACGTCGTCCTCATGGACATCCGCATGCCCGGCGTCGGCGGCATCGAGGCCACCGAGCGCATCACCGCCGCCCACCCGCACATCCGGGTGCTCGTGCTGACCACCTTCGACCTCGACGAGTACGTGTACGACGCGCTGCGCGCCGGGGCCTCCGGGTTCCTGCTCAAGGACGCCTCGTCGGAGCAGCTCGCCGAGGCGGTCCGGGTGGTGGCGGCCGGGGAGGCGCTGCTCGCCCCGGTGATCACCCGCAAGCTGATCGCGGAGTTCTCCCGGCTGGACGGCCGGCCCCGCGCCCCGGTGAAGGAGCGCGTCGGCGACCTCACCGAGCGGGAGACGGAGGTGCTCGCCCTGATCGCGCAGGGCCTGTCCAACGCGGAGATCGCCCGGCACCTGTTCGTCGCCGAGCAGACGGTGAAGACGCACGTGGGCCGGATCCTGGTGAAGCTGGGCCTCAGGGACCGCACGCAGGCGGCGGTGTTCGCGTACGAGTCGGGACTGGTGCGGCCGTCGGGGTACTGAGCGGGACGGACCGGTGCTTCCGTCCCGGGGACCCCGTAGTACCTGAGAGGGACGCCGAGGAACCCCTCTCACTGGGGACGACCGCGACCCCGGCCGGCACCTACCGTTCTGTACGTGACCGAGACGACTCACCTGCAGACCACGCCGCCGGGGGGCGGGGCCAAGCCGCGCAGCCCGGAGTTCCGGCTGGCCGCGGACGCCCTGCGCGGGCTGCGGCAGGACCTGATACATGACGCGTTCGCCTACCGCCTGCTGCCGCGCATGCGCGTCGACGGCCCCCTGACCAGGCGGCTGCCGGGGCGGCTGCGCGCGTACGCGGCCTGGACGCCGCACGCGCTGATCTGCGCGATCGCCCTGCTCACCCTGGCCATCGCCACGGTCGACCAGGGCGTGGCCCTCATGCTCGGGCTGCTCGCCGTGATCCCGGTCCTGCTGACCATGGTCCGCCCGGTCGGGGCGTTCTGGCTGTCCCTGGCGGCCACCCCGCTCGCGATCCCGTTCGGCGATCCGTGGGGCGACTGGCCCTGGCTGCCGGGCAGCTTCGCCTGCCATCTGACGGTGCTGACGATCGTGGCCATCCGCACCAGGCCGCGCACGGCCGCCTGGATGTGGGCGCTGACCGCGCTGTACGGCGTCCTCACCGAGACGCTCTTCAGCTCGGGCGGCCGCTACGGCACGAACACGGGACCCATGCTGGTCGTCTCCGCGTTGGTCCTGCTCGCCGTCACCGTCTGGCACGTCCGGCGCGACGCCGAGCAGGAGGTCACCGCCCAGCAGACGGTCACCGCGCACGAGCGGTCCCGGCGCACGCTGCTGGAGGAGCGCACCACCATCGCCCGCGAGCTGCACGACGTGGTCGCCCACCACATGTCGGTGGTCGCCATCCAGGCGGAGGCCGCGCCCTACCGGGTGGAGAACCCGCCGCCGGAGCTGGAGAAGGCCTTCGCCACGATCCGCGAGAACGCGGTGGCGGCGCTGACCGAGCTGCGCCGCGTCCTGGGCGTCGTCCGCGCCGAGGACTACGAGGCCCCGGACGCCCCGCAGCCCACCCTCGCCGACCTGGAGGCGCTGCTGGCCAACGTGCGGGAGGCCGGGCTGAGCGTGGAGAAGGCCGTGACCGGGGCGGTGCGGGAGCTGCCGCAGGGCGTGGAGCTGTCGGCGTACCGGATCGTGCAGGAGGCGCTGAGCAACAGCCTGCGGCACGCCCCGGGCGCGACCGCCCGGGTGGAGATCGGATACGTGCTCGGCGGCCTGGGCCTGCGCGTCGTCAACGGCCCGCCGCCGAACCCGGGCCTGATCAAGCCCTCGCCCGGCGCCGGGCACGGCATCACCGGCATGCGGGAGCGCGTGGCGATGCTCAACGGCGAGATGACGGCGGGCGGTACTCAGGACGGAGGCTACGAGGTGACGGTGTTCCTGCCGGTCGCCCTGCCGGACGAGGGTGAGGCATGACCATCCGCGTGCTGATCGCGGACGACCAGATGATGGTGCGCGAGGGCTTCTCGGTGCTGCTCAACGCGATGCCGGACATCGAGGTCGTCGGCGAGGCGGTCAACGGCAGGGAGGCCGTCGCCAAGGTCCGCGAACTCGGCCCGGACGTCGTGCTGATGGACATCCGCATGCCCGAGCTGAACGGCATCGAGGCGACCCGCGAGATCGTCGCCGCCGACGGCGCGGCGAAGGTGCTGGTGCTCACGACGTTCGACCTCGACGAGTACGTGTACCAGGCGCTGCGCGCGGGTGCCTCCGGCTTCCTCCTCAAGGACGCCTCGGCCCGGCAGCTCGCCGACGGGGTGCGGGTCGTGGCCTCGGGGGAGGCGCTGCTGGCCCCTTCAGTGACCCGGCGCCTGATCACCGAGTTCTCCAAGCTCTCCGAGAAACCGCGCCTGCTGCCGTCCGCGCAGGCGGCCTACGGCGACCTCACCGAGCGGGAGACGGAGGTGCTCGTGCTGATCGCGCAGGGCCTGTCGAACGCGGAGATCGCGGAGCGGCTGGTGGTGGCCGAGTCGACGATCAAGACGCACGTCAGCCGCATCCTGGTGAAGCTCGGCCTCAGGGACCGCACCCAGGCGGCGGTGTTCGCCTACGAGGCACGGCTCGTGACGCCGGGGTGACGCGGGGTGCCGCCCCTGGTCAGAGCGGGGTGATCCGGGCTAGCGTCCGGTCATGGCAGCTGTCTCCGACCTCGGCTTCGACCCGTGGGACCCGGCCTTCCTCGCCGACCCGTACCCCGCCTACGCCGAGTTGCGTGCCCGGGGCCGCGTGCACTGGTTCGAGCCGACCGGCCAGTGGCTCGTCCCGCACCACGCGGACGTCTCGGCGCTGCTGCGCGACCGGCGCCTGGGCCGGACGTACCAGCACCGCTTCACGCACGAGGAGTTCGGCCGCACCCCGCCCCCGCCGGAGCACGAGCCGTTCCACACGCTCAACGACCACGGGATGCTCGACCTGGAGCCGCCGGACCACACCCGGATCCGCCGCCTGGTGTCGAAGGCGTTCACCCCGCGCACGGTGGAGCGGCTGAAGCCGTACGTGCGGGACCTGGCCGACGAGCTCGTCGCCGCCCTGGTCGAGCGGGGCGGCGGGGACCTGCTCAAGGACGTCGCCGAGCCCCTGCCGGTCGCGGTGATCGCGGAGATGCTCGGCATCCCCGAGTCCGACCGGGCCCCGCTGCGCCCCTGGTCGGCGGACATCTGCGGGATGTACGAGCTGAACCCGTCACCGGAGACGGCGGTGCGGGCGGTGCGGGCGTCGGTGGAGTTCTCCGGCTACCTGCGCGAGCTGATCGCGGCCCGCCGCAAGGAGCCGGGCGAGGACCTCGTCTCGGGCCTGATCGCGGCCCACGACGAGGGCGACCGCCTCACCGAGCAGGAGATGATCTCCACCTGCGTCCTGCTGCTCAACGCCGGCCACGAGGCGACGGTGAACGCCACGGTCAACGGCTGGTACGCGCTCTTCCGCAACCCGGCCCAGCTGGAGTCGCTGCGCGCCGACCACGCGCTCGTCCCCTCCGCGGTCGAGGAGCTGATGCGCTACGACACCCCGCTGCAGCTCTTCGAGCGCTGGGTGCTGGACGACATCGAGATCGCCGGCACGACGATTCCGCGCGGCGCGGAGATCGCCCTGCTGTTCGGCTCCGCCAACCACGACCCGGAGGTCTTCGCCGACCCGGGCCGTCTCGACCTGGCCCGCGCCGACAACCCGCACATCTCCTTCAGCGCCGGCATCCACTACTGCATCGGCGCGCCCCTGGCCCGGATCGAGCTGACGGCGTCGCTGGGGGCGCTGCTGGCCAAGGCGCCGACGCTGCGGCTCGCCGCCGAGCCGCAGCGCAAGCCCAACTTCGTGATCAGAGGGCTGGAGGGGCTGAGCGTGGAGGTCGGCTGAGGGACAGGCCCGAGGGGCGGGGCCGGTTCACACCGACAGGTCCCGCCTGCGCAGCCCGGCCAGCCCCGCGGCCACCAGGACCACCGCCAGGGCCGTCAGCACGATCACGGGCCCCCACGCCATCTCCCCGCCCGGCAGCTTCGGCAGATGCCCGAACGGGGAGACGTCCAGCACCGCCTGCGGCACGTCCAGCGCGGGGCCGACCCAGCCGATCAGCAGCACCGCCCCGGCGACGGCCCACGCCGCCGTCGCCGCCCGGGGCAGCAGGCCGTGCAGCAGGACCGCCACCCCGCCGACCACCCACACCGCCGGGAGCTGCACCAGGCACGCGGCCAGGACCGGGCCGGTCTCCTTGCCGTACCCGAGGGCGAAGCCCACACCGGCCAGGAGCATGATCAGGGCGGCTCCGCCGAAGGCGACGGCCAGGTGCCCGGCGGCCCAGCGCAGGCGGCCCACCGCGTTCGCCAGGACCGGCTCGGCCCGGCCGGAGGTCTCCTCACCGTGCAGGCGCAGGACGGACGCGACGATGTAGAGGGCCGCGACCAGCCCGAGCACGCCGATCATCGAGGCCAGGAAGGCGTCCGTGAGACCCGACCGGCCGCCCATGCGCTCGATGACGCGACGGGCGTTGTCGTTGTCGCCGACCAGGTCGGCCGCGCCCTCGGTCATGCCGCCGTAGACGATCCCGGCGAGGAGGAAGCCCACGCTCCAGCCGAGCACGGCGCCCCGCTGCAGCCGCCAGGCCAGCGCCCCCGCTCCGGCCAGCCGGCCCGCCGCCGGTCCGGGCCGAGTCGGCAGGAAGCTCATGCCGAGGTCGCGGCGGCCCGCCAGGACGTAGGCCACCGCGGCCTGCAGGGCGAGGGCCGCGCCCGGCAGGGCCAGGACCCACCAGCGTTCACCGGCGTACGGGCGCAGGTTCTCCAGCCAGCCCAGCGGCGACAGCCAGGTCAGCGGGGACGAGCCGTCGACGGTCGCCGAGTCGCCCGCCGCGCGCAGCACGAACGCGGCGCCCAGCACGGCCGCCGTCAGGCCGCGGGCGAGCCGGGCGCTCTCCGTCAGCTGCGCGGCGATCGCCGCCATCGTGGCGAAGACCATGCCGACGCCGGCGATGCCGAGGGCGAGGGCCAGCGCGCCGGTCACCCCCTGGCCGGCCAGACCGGCCGTCAGCAGCAGCGCCAGGGCCCCGTTCGCGACGGCCGCCGCCAGCAGGGCCGCCGTCAACGACGCCCGGCGGCCCACCGCCCCGGACGCGACCAGCTCCTGCCGGCCGCTCTCCTCCTCGTCGCGGGTGTGCCGTACGACGACGAGCAGGCTCATGACGGCGGCCAGGACAGCGGCGTAGACGCCGGCCCGCCAGGCCGTCAGGGCGCCCAGGGAGTCGCCGAAGACCGGGCCGACCATGGCACGCAGCGAGGAGTTGGTCTCCATCTGGCGGATCAGTCCGGCGCGTTCGGCGGGGGTGCCGTACAGGCCCTCCAGGGTGCCCGGCATGGAGAGGACCATGAGGGCGTTCACCGCGATCCACACCGGGACCATCAGCCGGTCGCGGCGCAGCGCGAACCGCAGCAGCGTGCCCGTCCCGGCCAGCTGACGCGTGCGGGCGCGGGTGCCGCCGGACCGTACCGCGAGGGTCGTCATCGCGCCGCCGCCTCGTCCTGGTAGTGCCGCAGGAACAGCTCCTCCAGCGTGGGCGGCGTCGACGTCAGCGACCGCACGCCCGACGCGGCCAGCGCCCGCAGGACGCCGTCCAGCCGGTCGGTGTCGACCTGGAGGCGGACGCGGCGCCCCCGCACGTCGAGGTCGTGCACCCCGGGCAGGTCCGCCAGTCCGTCCGGCGGGCCGGCGAGCTCGGCGACCACGCTGGTGCGGGTCAGATGGCGCAGGTCGGCGAGCGATCCGCTCTCCACGGTGCGGCCCTTGCGGATGATGCTCACCCGGTCGCACAGCTCCTCCACCTCGCTGAGGATGTGGGAGGAGAGCAGGACGGTGCGGCCCCGGTCGCGCTCCTCGGCGACGCACCGCTGGAAGACCTCCTCCATCAGCGGGTCCAGGCCCGAGGTCGGCTCGTCCAGGATCAGCAGATCCACGTCCGAGGCGAACGCGGCGACCAGGGCGACCTTCTGCCGGTTGCCCTTGGAGTAGGTGCGGCCCTTCTTGGTGGGGTCGAGCTCGAACCGCTCGGTCAGCTCCGCCCGGCGCCGGAGATCGAGGCCGCCGCGCAGCCGCCCGTAGAGGTCGATGACCTCGCCGCCGGAGAGGTTGCGCCACAGGGTCACGTCGCCGGGGACGTAGGCGATGCGGCGGTGCACCTCGACCGCGTCCGCCCACGGGTCGCGGCCCAGCACCCGCGCGGTGCCCGAGCCGGCGCGCAGCAGGCCGAGCAGGACCCGGATGGCGGTGGACTTGCCGGCGCCGTTGGGGCCGAGGAAGCCGTGGACCTCCCCGGAGGCGACCTCCAGGTCCAGCCCGTCGAGCGCGCGCGTCCGTCCGAAGGACTTGTGCAGTCCGGAGACGGTGATGGCCTTCGTCATGTCGGTGAAGTTACGCTGACTTCAGAAACTTGTGAAGTTAAGAAAGCGTATGAATCGCGGATAGGGTGGCCGCATGACGGAAGCAGTGGGCGGCGGCCGGGACGCGGAGGCGGTGTCGAGGTTCGTCGAGTCCTTCGCGGCGCAGCTCGTCGAGGCCGGCATGGCGCGGATGCCCGCCCGGGTCTTCGCCGCGCTGCTCTCCTCCGACAAGGGAGTGCTGACCTCGGCCGAGCTGAGTGAGCAGCTCCGGATCAGCCCCGCGGCGGTGTCCGGGGCGGTGCGCTACCTGGCCCAGACGCACATGGTGTCGCGCGAGCGGGAGCCCGGCTCGCGACGCGAGCGCTACCGGGTGCACGGCGACCAGTGGTACGAGGCCCTGACCAACCGGGAAGCCGTCCTCAAACGCTGGGAGAGCGCCCTGCGCGAGGGCGTCACCAGCCTCGGCCCCGACACCCCGGCCGGCCGCCGGATGGCCGAGACGCTGGAGTTCTTCGAGTTCGTCGAGGTCGAGGTCGTGGCGATGATGGAACGCTGGCGCGCGCACCGGGAGAAGAAGTACGGCCCGGACCGGGACTGAACCCGGGCCCCTACGCCCCTGTCGGCAAGGTCAGCCCCCACGCCCCTTCCCTCACCACCCACGTGCGGGTGCGCACCGGGCCCGAGACCACCGCGTCCGCCCGGTAGCGGAAGTGCGCGCCCGAGACGGTGACCGTGCGGCCCTCCGCGAGCAGCGGTGACGCCTCCGCTCCCACCGACACCGGCCTGACCTCCACCGACGCGGTCCCGTCGGCGCCGGGCGACACCGACACCGCCTCCACCGGCTGGTTCAGGTCGACGAGGGTCTCCCCGTCCACCTCGACCCGCAGCCGCGACGGCCCGGGCTCGGGCGCGGCGGCGAGCCGGGACGGGCGGGCGGCCGGGACCAGGGTGCGCACCAGGGACTGGCAGGTGCGCAGCCAGGGGCGGCCCGGTTCGGCGCCCTCGGGCTCCGCCTCGCCCGGCGCGGCCCTCACCGGCGGTATCCGCAGCGCGCCGAGGACCACCCCGTCGCTGTCGTCGACCAGCAGGTCCATCCGCCGCTCCACCCCGTCGAGCACGGCCCGCGCCGCCGCCACCGTCCCCGCCGGCACCCCCAGTGACCGGGCGAGGGAGACGGCGCTCCCGACGGGCACCACCGACAGCGCGCATCCGGCCAGCTCCCGGTGCCGGTGCAGCAGCGACACGGCACGGATCAGGGCCCGGTCGTCGCCCACCACCACCGGGCGCCGCGAGCCCCGGCGGCCCAGCGCCCGCGCGAACTCCTCCGGGCCGTCCGGCAGGCACAGCTTCATCCCGGCACCCGCTCCGAGCACGTCTTTCGCGATCCGGACGGACTCGCCGTCGGACCGGCGGGCGACCGGGTCGACCACCACCAGCAGCTGCTCGGACGTCGCGGAAGTCGCCACCTCGGCCATGCCTCGCTTCCTCGGGTAGCATCTTTGTGCAAGAGCCCCTTGCGCTATTGCGCCAGGGGCTTCGTCTATTCCGGGGCATCCGGTCCGACGGTTGGCGGCCAACGGCGGTCGCGGTGACGCGGCTGCAGACGCTCCGCGTTCGCCCTCGACCATGGACATGCCCCGCCCGGAAGGGGTGTACGCGCGTGCCCGCACTTGTGCTGCTCGGTGCTCAGTGGGGTGACGAAGGCAAGGGAAAGGCGACGGACCTGCTAGGCGGATCCGTCGACTACGTGGTGCGTTACCAGGGTGGTAACAACGCAGGCCACACGGTGGTCGTGGGCGACCAGAAGTACGCCCTGCACCTGCTCCCTTCCGGAATCCTGTCCCCCGGCTGCACGCCGGTCATCGGTAACGGCGTCGTCGTCGACCCGTCGGTCCTGCTCTCCGAGCTGAGCGGGCTGAACGAGCGTGGCGTCGACACGTCCAAGCTCCTCATCAGCGGAAACGCGCACATCATCACGCCGTACAACGTGACGGTGGACAAGGTGACCGAGCGCTTCCTCGGCAAGCGGAAGATCGGTACGACCGGCCGCGGCATCGGCCCGACCTACGCCGACAAGATCAACCGCGTCGGCATCCGGGTGCAGGACCTCTACGACGAGTCCATCCTCACCCAGAAGGTCGAGGCGGCCCTCGACGTCAAGAACCAGATCCTCACCAAGCTGTACAACCGGCGCGCGATCGCCGTGGACCAGGTGGTCGAGGAGCTGCTGGCCTACGCGGACAAGCTCGCCCCGTACGTCGCCGACACCGTCCTGGTCCTCAACCAGGCGCTGGAGGAGGACAAGGTCGTGCTGTTCGAGGGCGGCCAGGGCACGCTGCTCGACATCGACCACGGCACGTACCCCTTCGTCACCTCGTCCAACCCGACCGCGGGCGGCGCCTGCACGGGCGCGGGCGTGGGCCCGACGAAGATCAGCCGGGTCATCGGCATCCTCAAGGCGTACACGACCCGGGTCGGGGCCGGTCCCTTCCCGACCGAGCTGTTCGACGAGGACGGCGAGGCGCTGCGGCGCATCGGCGGCGAGCGCGGTGTCACCACCGGCCGTGACCGCCGCTGCGGCTGGTTCGACGCGGTCATCGCCCGCTACGCGACCCGCGTGAACGGCCTGACCGACTTCTTCCTCACCAAGCTCGACGTGCTCACCGGCTGGGAGCAGATCCCGGTCTGCGTCGCGTACGAGATCGACGGCAGGCGCGTCGAGGAGCTGCCCTACTCCCAGACGGACTTCCACCACGCCAAGCCGGTCTACGAGATGCTGCCGGGCTGGAGCGAGGACATCTCGAAGGCGAAGACCTTCGCCGACCTGCCGAAGAACGCCCAGGCGTACGTGAAGGCGCTGGAGGAGATGTCCGGCGCCCCGATCTCCGCGATCGGCGTGGGCCCGGGCCGGGACGAGACGATCGAGATCAACTCCTTCATCTAGGCACCCCGGTCTCCCCGCCTCCGCCGGCTTCCGCAGGAAGCGACGGCGGGGGCGGGCATACGCTGAAGTTCCACACTCTGCGTGCGTCGACGAGAAGAAGGTGAGTGCGATGCGCGTACTGCTCAAGGCCCGCATGGACACGGAGAAGGCCAACGAGGCCATCCGCAATGGCACCATGGGCAAGCTGCTCCAGGAATCCCTGGAGCAGATCAAGCCGGAAGCGGCCTACTTCACCTCCGACCAGGGGAAGCGCACCGCCTACCTGGTCTTCGACATGCAGGACAGCTCCCAGATGCCGGTGCTCAGCGAACCCTTCTTCCTCCACCTGGGCGCGGAGATCACCTACACGCCGGTGATGAACGTCGAGGACGTGCAGAAGGGACTGTCCCAGCTGGGCCGCTGAACCGCCCGCTCAGCTGAAGACGATCATCGATCCCTGGGCCAGACTCCGCGTCACGGCCGCGTGCAGCCCCAGCCACACATGCCGTT
The DNA here is from genome assembly GCF_043079125.1 of Streptomyces sp. NPDC015242. Taxonomy (NCBI): domain Bacteria; kingdom Bacillati; phylum Actinomycetota; class Actinomycetes; order Kitasatosporales; family Streptomycetaceae; genus Streptomyces; species Streptomyces sp. NPDC015242. The sequence continues at coordinate 487,799 of NZ_JBIBUF010000004.1, forward strand.
CCCGGGCGAAGGGGCTGGGGTCGTACGGGGCCGGAACGGCGGGTTCCTCCAGTTCCGTGGGGGCCGGCGGCGGCTGGGGAGCCGCCGGGGGGTTGGCCGGGTCGATGCCGATCGCGGGGGCGACCACCTCCAGCTCCCGCAGCAGGGCGTGCGAGGAGCCCAGCGGGCCGCCGCCCGCGAGGAGTTCGTCGTCGGCGAGCGGGCGGGGGAAGTCGACCGGGACGTACGCGCCCGCGTGGTCGTAGTGCCACACCAGGTGCGACTGCTGGGCCGTCGACTCGAACATCTCCAGCAACTGCTCGTAGTCGCCGCCCAGTTCGTCCACCGGCGTGACCGGCAGGCCGCACACCTGGAGCAGGTAGGCGCGGCGCAGGAAGTGCAGCGCGTCGTAGTCGAAGCCCGCGACCGGAGCGACGTCCCCCGACAGGCCCGGCATGTACTGGTACACCGGCACCGGCGGCAGCCCGGCCTCCGCGAGCACCTTGTTGTATTGCGCGAGTTCCTCGGCGAAGGGGTTGTCCGGCGTGTGGCACAACACGTCGACGAGCGGTACCAGCCACAGATCACAGGCCAAAGAAGGCTCCTCGCTCAGCACGGTGGTCGGGTAGCACGGTGGTCGAATAGCACGGTGGTCAGGGAAGAGTAGCGGTGCGGCGCGGTCACGGCTCCTGCCGTGCATGTCCCATACCCAGACGAACAGATGCGACGCGGGTCATCCGGCGGCAAGACGCTCGATCAGGGCGAGCGAGTGGGTGTTGTAGCCGGTGATGATCGCCCGGGCGGTGTCGGTGTCGCGGGCGCTCAGCGCGTCGACCAGTTCGGTGTGGCCCGCCCACAGCTCGCCGCGCAGGTCGGCGAGCCGGCGCAGATGCTGCACCGCGCACACCCAGGTCTGGACGCGCAGCCGGTGCAGGAAGTCGGCGAGGTAGGGGTTGCCGAAGACGGCCGCGAGCTCCCGCCAGAAGCGCAGGTCGTAGCCGATGAGCACGGTGAGGTCACCGGCCGCGGCCGCCCGCTGCGCCTCCTCGCCGCGCCGCCGGACCCCGGCGAGGGTCGCCACGACGCGGGGGTCGTCGGTCCGTATGGCGGCGCGCTGCCCGGTGATCAGGGCGTGGAACATCCCCTCGATGACCAGGTCGCGGGCCTCGATCATGCCGCGGAAGTCCTCGACCGAGTACTCGCGGACCCGGAACCCGCGGTGCTGGTCCGCCTCCAGCAGCCCCTGGGCGGACAGGTCGACCAGCGCCTCCCGGACCGGCGTCGCGGAGACGCCGTACTGCTCGGCGATCTCCTTGACCGTGAACTCCTGTCCCGGCTGGAGCCGCCCGGCCAGCACCTCGTCACGGAGCGCGTCGGCGATCTGCTGGCGCAGGGTGCTGCGCATCACGGCGCCGGTGCCGGTGCTGCCGGGCATGGTCGGGGCGTCTCCCTCGTCGCGTTCGGGTGGCGTGCGCGTATATGTCTACGAGCACGCCACCTTACGCGTTCGAATGAGACGCGAGTATGTCGCTTACTGACGGGTTTACAGCCGCTTACGCCACGTACGTGTCGGCCACGGACAGCGCCGTGTCCAGAACGGCCAGGCCCTCCTTCAGCTCCGCCTCGCTCACGGTGCAGGGCGGCACCACGTGCGTCCGGTTCATGTTCACGAACGGCCACAGCCCGCCCGCCTTCGCGGCGGAGGCGAAGGCGGCCATCGGCGCGTTGGCCTCACCGGCCGCGTTGTACGGCACCAGCGGCTCCCGCGTCGCGCGGTCGCGCACCAGCTCCAGCGCCCAGAACATGCCGACGCCGCGCACCTCGCCGACGCTCGGGTGCCGCTCGGCGAGCGCCCGCAGCTCCGGTTCCAGGACGGACGCGCCCAGCCGGGCCGCGTTCTCGACCACGCCCTCCTCGGCCATGACCTCGATCGTCGCCACGGCGGCGGCGCACGCGAGCGGGTGCCCGGAGTAGGTCAGACCGCCCGGGTAGGGCCGCTTCCCGAACGTCTCCGCGATCGCGCCGGAGATGGCCACGCCGCCGAGCGGCACATAGCCGCTGTTCACGCCCTTGGCGAAGGTCAGCAGGTCGGGCACGACGCCGAACAGGTCCGCGGCGAACCACTCGCCGGTGCGCCCGAACCCGGCCATGACCTCGTCCAGGACGAAGACGATCCCGTGCTTGTCGCACAGCTCGCGCACCCCGGCGAGGTAGCCGGGCGGCGGCACCATGATCCCGGCCGTGCCCGGGATCGTCTCCAGGATGATCGCCGCGATCGTCGAGGGGCCCTCGAAGGCGATCGTCGTCTCCAGGTGCTCCAGCGCCCGGGCGCACTCCTGCTCCTCGGTCTCCGCGTAGAAGCGGGAGCGGTAGAGGTAGGGGGCCCAGAAGTGCACGACCCCGGCCGTGCCGCTGTCGGAGGCCCAGCGGCGCGGGTCACCGGTGACGTTCACGGCCTGCTGGGTGCCGCCGTGGTAGGAGCGGTAGGCCGAGAGCACCTTGGGGCGGCCCGTGTGCAGCCGGGCCATCCTCAGGGCGTGCTCGACGGCGTCGGCGCCGCCGTTGGTGAAGAAGATCTTGTCCAGGTCGCCCGGGGTCCGCTCGGCGATCAGCCGGGCCGCCTCCGACCGCGCCTCGACGGCGAACGCCGGCGCGAAGGTGGCCAGCCGTCCCGCCTGTTCCTGGATCGCGGCGACGACCCTGGGGTGCTGGTAGCCGACGTTGGTGTAGACGAGCCCGCTGGAGAAGTCGAGGTAGCGCCGGCCCTCGTAGTCCCAGAAGTACGACCCCTCGGCGCCGGCGACGGCGAGCGGGTCGATGAGCTCCTGGGCGGACCAGGAGTGGAAGACGTGGGCGCGGTCGGCGGCCTTCACGGCGGCGCCGGCTTCGGGGTTCGGCTGAGGGGTCATGCGGGCGAGCGTAGGCGCGGGGGAGCGGGCGGTGGTATCGGCGGCCTGTCGGGCGTCGGGCGCGATCCGCGACAGGTTGTCCAACGCGGACGGCCACCATTGACAGCATCCTGCCTAAATGACAGGATGCTGTCATTGGCACAGGGGTCCGAGGAGGAACCATGAACGCCACCGCAGACCGCAAGCCCGTCCATCTCGCCGTCTACGACACCTTCGCCGACTGGGAGACCGGTCACGCCACGGCCCACCTCGCCCGCGCCGGCCACGAGATCCGCACCGCCGGCCCGTCCACCGCCCCGGTCACCAGCATCGGCGGCCTGCGCGTCCAGCCCGGCCTGGCCCTGGCCGACCTGCGGCCCGAGGACAGCTCCCTGCTGATCCTCCCGGGCGCCGACCTCTGGGACACGTCCGACGACCTCGCGCCCTTCGCCCGCACGGCCCGCGCGTTCCTGGCGGCGGGCGTCCCGGTCGCCGCCATCTGCGGGGCCACCGCCGGACTGGCCCGGGAGGGCCTGCTCGACGACCGGGCCCACACCAGCGCGGTCTCCTTCTACCTGGCCGCGACCGGCTACGCGGGCGGCGCGCACTACGTAGAGGCCGACGCCGTCACCGACGCGGGCCTGGTCACCGCGGGGCCCACCGAGCCCGTCGCCTTCGCCCGGGAGATCCTCCGGCTGCTCGGGGTGTACGAGGGCGAGGTGCTGGACGCCTGGTACCGGCTGTTCCACGACTCCGACGCGTCGGCGTACGCGGTGCTGGAGAAGGCCGGGGCGCTGTGAGCCGGGAGCGTCAGGACCTGCTCAGCCGCAGCGCCCTCGGGGTGTTCCGGCTGAACGGCCAGTTCCTCGCCGTGGCGGAGGAGCTGGCCCGGCCGGCCGGGCTCACCGCCGCCTGGTGGCAGGTGCTCGGCGCGGTCCTCGGCGAGCCGCTGCCCGTCTCCGGCATCGCCCGCGCCATGGGGATCACGCGGCAGAGCGTGCAGCGCATCGCCGACCTGCTGGTGGAGCGCGGGCTCGCGGAGTACCGGCCGAACCCGGCGCACCGCCGGGCCAAGCTCCTCGCCCCGACCGCGGAGGGCCGCGCGGCCGTCGCCCGCATCGACCCCGGGCACGCGGCCTTCGCCGACCGGCTGGCAGAGGAGTTCGGGGAGGCGGAACTGGCGGAGGCGGTCCGGGTGCTGGAGCGGCTGTCGAAGGTGCTCGACGCGACGGGTCGGCCTGTTACGGAACCGTAGACGTTCCCCAGGTCACCCCGCCCCGGCCCCGCACTATTCTCGGGCTGTTGCTCGCGTGTGGGGGGAAGGCGGCGGAGCGATGGAGACGTTGGGGCCGGGGGATCCGCAGGGCATCGGCGCCTATCGGCTGCTGGCGCGGCTCGGCGCGGGCGGCATGGGGCAGGTGTACCTGGCCCGCTCGGAGCGGGGCCGCACGGTCGCGGTGAAGCTGGTCCGCGAGGAGCTGGCCGCTCAGGAGGAGTTCCGTGAGCGGTTCCGGCAGGAGGTGCGGGCCGCGCGGCGGGTCGGCGGGTACTGGACCGCGCCGGTGCTGGACGCCGACACCGAGGCCGCCGTGCCGTGGGTCGCCACCGGGTACGTCGCCGGGCCGAGCCTCCAGCAGGTCGTCGGGCACGACCACGGGGCGCTGCCCGAGCGGACGGTCCGCATCCTCGCCGCCGGTCTCGCGCACGCCCTGAAGGACATCCACGCCGCCGGCATCGTCCACCGTGACCTGAAGCCGTCCAACGTGCTCGTCACCATCGACGGACCGCGCGTCATCGACTTCGGCATCGCCCGCGCGCTGGAGACGGTGACCGACGGCGGGCTCACGCGCACCGGCGCGCTCGTCGGATCGCCCGGCTTCATGGCGCCCGAGCAGGTGCGGGGCGACCGCATCACCCCGGCGTGCGACGTCTTCTGCCTCGGCTCGGTCCTCGCCTACGCCGCCACCGGCAAGCTCCCGTTCGGCAGCGCCAACAGCGGCGTGCACGCCCTGATGTTCCGCATCGCCCAGGAGGAACCGGACCTGGAGGGCGTGCCCGAGGGCATCGCCGACCTGGTCCGCGACTGCCTGCGCAAGGACCCCGCCGCCCGGCCGGGCCTGGACAGCGTGCTGCGGCGCACGGGCGCGGACGACACCGTCTCCGACGGCCGCGCCCTCGACCCGTGGCTGCCGAGCGCGCTGGTGGCCCAACTCGGGCGGCACGCGGTGCGGCTGCTCGACGCGGAGAACCCGGAAGGCGGGCCGGACCCGGGCGCCGGGCCGGCAGCACCGGCCCGGACGGACGCCGGGGCCGGGCGACGGCCGGGGGATCCCGGCGCGGGCCGGCCCGACGCCGCCGCGGACGCCCCTGCCCCTGCCCCGGGCCCCGGCCCGGCCGGCCGTCCGGACTCCGGACCCGCCGCTGCGGCCGGCCCCGGAGGTCCTGGTGGTCCTCCCGGTCCGGTGAGCCCCGCCGCTCCCGGGCCCGGCCCCTCCGCCGCTCCCTGGCCCGGCCCCGCGGCCGTTCCCGCCGCGGGCCCCGGCCCCACCCCGGAGCACGCCCCCGCCGCCGACGCGTCCGGGCCCGGGCCCGTGCCGCCGGTGCCCGGCACCGCGCCCGGCCCGCCCGCGCCGCCCGTGCCGGGCTCCGGGGCGCCGCTGAACCACCTGCCCACCCTGGTCGCGGGGCAGGGCCCGGCCGCCCCGGCGGGCCCGCACCCCCAGGGCGTTCCGCCGCACACCCGGACGCCGCCGCCCCCGTGGCCGGCCTACGGGTACCCGCAGCAGCATCCCCAGCCCGGCGCGCCGAGCGCTGCCGCACCGCCGTACCCCGGCCACGGCGGCCTCGGCTCCACCCCGCCCTACGGCCCGACCCCGCCCTACGGCTCGGTGGGGGAGCCGCACGGGCGCGACGGCCGGTCCACCGCGCTGCTCGTCGTGATCGCCCTGGTCGTCGCGCTGGCGGCGGGCGGGACGGTGTACGCGCTGATGCAGGGCGGCGGCGAGGGGAAGGACGACCACGCGCAGCCCTCGCCGACCCGGAGCACCGGCGGGCCGCCGACCACCCCGGGTCCTTCCCCGACGGCCTCCCCCGCCCCGGCGGACGGCGCCGTCCCGACGGCCTACCTCGGCACCTGGACCACCACCATCGACAACGCCGACGGGCAGCACACCCGGCGGCTCACCCTCCAGCAGGGCGAGCCGGGCGACACGGTGCTGAGCCTCGTGGCGGACGGCCCGACCAAGGGCGGCGGCAGTTACCACTGCGTCTTCGAGGGCGAACTGACCGCCGCCCCGGGCGCCGCCGGCCCGCTGAGGATCGGCCCGTCCACCGTGACCGTCGGGCAGCCGCGCACCGCCTGCACCCCGGGCGCCGCCACGGAGATCACCGTCCTCCCGGACGGCACCCTCCAGCGCACCAACACCAGCAGCGGGGAGCGGCTGACCTACACGAGGCAGTGACGAACTCCCGTACGGCGGCGCATGCTTGAGGACCGGCACCCCCAGCCCCGGGAGGACACATGCGTCCCAGCAGGAGAACGGTCCTGACCGCGACGGCGGCGACCGCGGCGACGGGAGCGGCGGTGACCGGACCGGCCGGGGCCGCCTCGCACCCCGGAACCGGCCGTCCCCCGGCCACGGCCCAGCGCCCCACCCGCGAACTGCGCTCCCTGTTACGGGAGATCGACCCGCGCCGCATCGAGGCGACCATCCACCGGCTGGTCTCCTTCGGCACCCGCCACACCCTCTCCTCGCAGGACGACCCGGTGCGCGGCATCGGCGCGGCCCGCGACTGGCTGCTGTCCGAACTGCGCTCGTACGCCGCCGCGTCCGGCGGCCGGATGACCGCCGAACTCCAGTCGTACGTGCAGGAACCGGCCCCGCGCATCCCCACCGCCACCCGCATCACGAACGTCGTCGCCACCCTGCGCGGCTCGGTCACCCCCGAGCGGGTCTACGTGGTCGCGGGGCACTACGACTCCCGCGTCACGGACGTCATGGACGCCACGTCCGACGCGCCCGGCGCGGACGACGACGCCTCCGGTGTGGCCGTGGTGCTGGAACTGGCCCGGGTGATGGCCCGGCGCCGCCCGGCGTCGACCCTCGTGTTCGCGGCGGTCTCCGGCGAGGAGCAGGGCCTGTACGGGTCCGGCCACCTGGCGCAGCGGCTGAAGGCCGCCGGGACGGACGTGCAGGGCATGTTCACCAACGACATCGTCGGCAGCCCGACGGCCGACGACGGCACGCGGGACCCGTACACGATCCGCCTCTTCGCCGAGGGCGTCCCGTCCTCCGAGACGCCCGAGCAGGCCGCGGTGCGCCGCTCGGTGGGCGGCGAGAACGACTCCGCCACCCGCCAGCTGGCCCGTTTCGTGCGCGACGTGGCCGACAACGACGCCACCGGCATGCACGTCCGCGTCGTCTACCGCCGCGACCGCTACCGCAGGGGCGGCGACCACATCCCGTTCCTCGAACGCGGCTACCCGGCGGCCCGCTTCACCGAGCCGGCCGAGGACTTCGCCCACCAGCACCAGGACGTGCGCGTCGACGAGACGGGCAAGCAGTACGGCGACCTGCCGGAGTTCTGCGACGCCGCCTACACGGCACGCGTGGCCCGGGTCAACGCGGCGGCCCTGTGGACGCTGGCCCAGGCCCCGGGCACACCGCGGGGCGCGAGGATCCTCACGTCCACGCTCACGAACGCGACGGAACTGGCGTGGACCCGGGGCCCGGAAGCCGACCTCGCGGGATACGAGGTGGTGTGGCGCGAGACGACGTCACCGGAGTGGACCCACGTGATCCCGGTGGGCGACGTGACGGCCCACGAGGTGGACCTGTCGAAGGACAACGTGTTCTTCGGGGTGCGGGCGGTCGGCAGGTCGGGCCTGCGCAGCCCGGTCGCCTTCCCCGACCCGGCGTGACGCCGGGGCCGGCCGGGCCCTCACCGGGGTTCCGGCGGCCGCTGCCGGGGCATGTTCGGCCGGGTCCCCCCGTGCGGCGGCACGGGGAACCGCCCGGTCCCGCCCGGGGCCTCCGCCCCCCGGCCCTGACCGGGGCACACCACCGCGTGCACGCCCACCGGCGCGCCCCCGCCCCGGAACTCGCCCATCCAGTCGGCCGTCTCCACGCGCACCAGCTCGGTGACGTCCTCGGAGAACCTCCGCAGCACCCCCAGGCACCGCTCGGCCGCCTCCCCGGCCGTGCCCTCCGTCGGCCCGAGCACCTCCCGCACGCTCTCGGCCGCCCAGTCGAACTGCAGGGCCTGCAGCCGCCGCTGCACGGCCTGCGCGGTCGCCACGTCCCGCATCCAGCCCGACGTCAGCCCGAAGTGCCGGTCGAGGGCCACGCACGCCACCCCCAGCAGCAGCGCCAGACACCCCCAGGGCGCGAGGCCGCCCGCCACCCCGGTGAGGTCCAGCAGGGGCAGGGCGAACCCGGTGACCGCCCCGGCGGCGGCTCCGCAGCGCAGGCCGCGGGCGCACCGCCGCTTCCACACCCGGTCCGCCAGGTACCAGGCCGCCGTGTGCAGCGCCCCGCGCTCCACCCACCGGTAGAGCTCGTCGAGCCGGGCGGCCGGCTCGCCCCAGTCCCCGAGCGGAAGGGGCCGCCCGGTCAGATCGCCCGGCCGCGGCCGGGCCGCCTGCTCGCCCCGCCCGTCCTGAGGCGGCCCCTCGGGCTGCATCTCCGGCTGACCCACCCGGCACTCCCTACTGACCACGAACGACGACGCACGGTGCGCTGACCGATCACGCTGCGCGACCCACCGGCACGACCACCGGCCCACGTGACACCCGGCACGCAGGACACGTCGGGTCCGCATCCGGAACGCGCCGGACCCTTCCTACCCCCCTCCGGGTGGCGAAGGCGGGGCTTTCGCCGCTTTTCCGCCCGGAAGTATTCCTTGATCGGTTATGGGGTGCGAGAGGGACTCACTCGAAAGAGTGCCGGGGCGGGGGCAGGCCCGACCACGTAGGCTCGTGCCGAACGGGAAAACCCGTACCGAGCAAGGAGCTGATCGTGATCCCCGGTGGTGGCCAGCCCAACATGCAGCAGTTGCTTCAGCAGGCCCAGAAGATGCAGCAGGACCTGGCGCGCGCGCAGGAGGAACTGGCGCAGACGGAGGTCGACGGGCAGGCGGGCGGCGGCCTGGTGAAGGCCACCGTCACGGGCGCCGGCGAGCTGCGCGCCCTGAAGATCGACCCGAAGGCGGTGGACCCGGAGGACACCGAGACCCTCGCCGACCTCGTGGTGGCGGCCGTGCAGGCGGCCAACGAGAACGCGCAGGCGCTCCAGCAGCAGAAGCTGGGCCCGCTCGCGCAGGGCCTGGGCGGCGGCGGCATCCCCGGCCTGCCGTTCTGACCCCGCGTACCGCCTTCCTCGGACAGGCGGCTGACAACTACGGTACGTACGGGAGGTCGCGTACCGGCCTCGAAGACCCAGGAAGGGCAGTCCGTTGTACGAAGGCGTGGTCCAGGACCTGATCGACGAACTGGGGCGGCTGCCCGGCGTCGGTCCCAAGAGCGCCCAGCGGATCGCCTTCCACATCCTCCAGGCCGAGCCGACGGACGTACGGCGTCTCGCGCAGGCCCTGATGGAGGTCAAGGCGAAGGTCCGCTTCTGCGCGACCTGCGGCAACGTCGCGCAGGAGGAGCTGTGCAACATCTGCCGCGACACCCGCCGCGACCCGGCCGTCATCTGCGTGGTCGAGGAGCCCAAGGACGTCGTGGCGATCGAGCGCACGCGTGAGTTCCGGGGGCGGTACCACGTCCTGGGCGGCGCGATCAGCCCGATCGACGGCGTGGGCCCCGACGACCTGCGCATCAGGGAGCTGCTGGCCCGTCTCGCCGACGGCGCGGTCACGGAGCTCATCCTCGCCACGGACCCCAACCTGGAGGGCGAGGCGACAGCGACGTACCTCGCCCGCATGATCAAGCCCATGGGCCTGAAGGTCACCCGCCTGGCCAGCGGCCTCCCGGTGGGTGGCGACCTGGAATACGCGGACGAGGTCACGCTCGGCCGCGCCTTCGAGGGGAGACGACTCCTAGATGTCTGACGCCACGCTGCACGCGACGGACCGGAACCCGGACGACTTCGCGGTCCAGATCGCGGACCAGGTGGAGAGCTTCCTGGTCGCCGTCACGGAGGTCGCCAAGGGCGACGAGCCGGAATCGGCCGTGCCGTTCCTGCTGCTGGAGGTGTCCCAGCTGCTGCTGGCCGGCGGCCGGCTCGGCGCGCACGAGGACATCGTGCCCGACGAGCGCTACGAGCCCGACACCGGCCCGGACGCGGACGTCGACGAACTCCGCGAGAACCTGGCCCGGCTGCTGGACCCGATCGACGTCTACTCCGAGGTCTTCGACCCCTACGAGCCGCGCAAGGCCCCGGTGCCGGCGAGGATCTCCGACGACCTCACGGACGTCATCACGGACCTGCGCCACGGCATGGCCCACTACCGCGCGGGCCGCACCACCGAGGCCCTGTGGTGGTGGCAGTTCTCGTACTTCTCCAACTGGGGCTCCACCGCCTCGGCCACCCTCCGGGCCCTGCAGTCGGTCCTCGCCCACGTCCGCCTCGACCAGCCCCTCGCCGAACTCGACGGGCTGGACACCGACCAGGGCATGGGCGACGACACGCTGGAGATCGAGGCGGGCCGGGTCATGGCCGAGGAGATCGCGGGCCCGCTGGGGCTGCGCCCGGCGAAGTAGCGGGTCACAGGCGAACGGCCGTGCCCGTCACGGAGATTCCGGTGTCCGTGCCCTCCGGCACGGACACCGTGATCGTGCTCAGGCGGCCCATGTCGGCGCCCTGACGGACCGTCAGCCGAGCCGGGGGCGTGACGAGTCCGAGTTCCCGCAGATAGCCGCCGAACGCGGCCGCCGCCGCGCCCGTCGCCGGGTCCTCGACGACACCGCCGGGCGGGAACGGGTTGCGCGCGTGGAAGACGGTGGGCGACTCCCGCCACACCAGGTCGACCGTGGTCCAGCCGGTGCGGGCCATGAGGGCGGCCAGCGCGGGCATGTCGTAGTCCAGGGCGGCCAGCCGGTCCCGGGTGGCGGCGGCGAGGACCGGGTGCCAGGCCCCGCCGAAGGCGACGCGGACCGGCAGCTCCGGGTCCAGGTCCGCCGCGGACCAGCCGAGGATCGCCAGCAGTTCGGCCAGGTCCGCCTCGCCGATCGGTGCCGTGCGCGGCGCGACGCTCACCAGGGTCGCCCGGAGCGTGCCGTCCGCCGCCCGCTCGGTGGTGACGGGCACCAGGCCCGCGGCCGTGCGCAGCAGCAGGCGCCCGGTGCCGTGCCGCTCCGCGTGGGCCACGGCCGTCGCGACCGTCGCGTGGCCGCAGAACGGCACCTCGGCGAGCGGGCTGAAGTACCGGACGGCCAGGGAGCCGTCGCAGGCGGGGGTGACGAACGCCGTCTCCGAGTAGCCCACGTCGGCAGCCACCGCCAGCATCGCCGCGTCGTCGGCGCCGCTCGCGTCGAGCACCACCCCCGCGGGGTTGCCGCCCTCGGGATCCGTGCTGAACGCCACGTAGCGCAGTATCTCCATGGCGACGAAGGTAGCGCCCGGGTGTGACCGCCCGTGGCCGGGCGAGGGCCTCGCGTACGCCGGACCGGCGTGGAGGCGCGGGCGGGGCCTGTGACGCCGGGCACTTTCCGCGTGGCCGGTGGCCAGATGGGCAGGAGCCCCTCTGGACGGGCGCCGGATCTCACCATGCGATATCGCGGAGGGGATATTCGGGCGCTCGTTAGACTGAGCCGACCGCGGTACGAATGCGTATGAGCGGACAGAGACGGATTGAGCGAGGAGCGCACGTGGGCCTTGTCGTGCAGAAGTACGGAGGCTCCTCCGTAGCCGATGCCGAGGGCATCAAGCGCGTCGCCAAGCGGATCGTGGAAGCGAAGCAGAACGGCAACCAGGTGGTTGCCGTGGTTTCCGCGATGGGCGACACGACGGACGAGCTGATCGATCTCGCCGAGCAGGTATCCCCGATGCCTGCCGGGCGCGAGCTCGACATGCTGCTGACCGCCGGAGAGCGGATCTCCATGGCCCTGCTGGCCATGGCGATCAAAAACCTGGGTCACGAGGCCCAGTCGTTCACCGGCAGCCAGGCAGGTGTCATCACCGACTCGGTCCACAACAAAGCCCGGATCATCGACGTCACGCCGGGTCGGATCAAGACCTCGGTGGACGAGGGCAACATCGCGATCGTCGCCGGTTTCCAGGGCGTCAGCCAGGACACCAAGGACATCACCACCCTCGGCCGCGGCGGCTCCGACACCACCGCGGTGGCCCTCGCCGCCGCCCTCGACGCCGACGTCTGCGAGATCTACACCGACGTCGACGGCGTGTTCACCGCCGACCCGCGCGTGGTGAAGAAGGCCCGGAAGATCGACTGGATCTCCTTCGAGGACATGCTCGAACTGGCGGCGTCCGGGTCCAAGGTGCTGCTCCACCGCTGCGTGGAGTACGCCCGCCGCTACAACATCCCGATCCACGTCCGGTCCAGCTTCAGCGGGCTGCAGGGCACGTGGGTCAGCAGCGAGCCGATCGAGCAAGGGGACAAGCAGGTGGAGCAGGCTCTCATCTCCGGTGTCGCGCACGACACCTCCGAGGCCAAGGTCACGGTCGTCGGCGTGCCGGACAAGCCGGGCGAGGCGGCCTCGATCTTCCGCACGATCGCCGACGCCGAGATCAACATCGACATGGTCGTGCAGAACGTGTCCGCCGCCTCCACGGGCCTGACGGACATCTCCTTCACGCTGCCGAAGACCGAGGGCCGCAAGGCCATCGACGCGCTGGAGAAGAACAAGGCCGGCATCGGCTTCGACTCCCTGCGCTACGACGACCAGATCGGCAAGATCTCCCTGGTCGGCGCCGGCATGAAGACCAACCCGGGCGTCACGGCCGACTTCTTCACGGCCCTGTCCGACGCGGGCGTGAACATCGAGCTGATCTCGACCTCCGAGATCCGCATCTCGGTCGTCACGCGCGCCGACGACGTGCCCGAGGCCGTCCGCGCCGTGCACTCCGCGTTCGGGCTCGACTCCGACAGCGACGAGGCCGTCGTCTACGGAGGCACCGGCCGCTGATGGCCGACCTTCGACGGGGCGGCCGGACCGGCCGATCGGGCCGGCCCACCCTCGCCGTGGTGGGAGCGACCGGAGCCGTCGGCACGGTCCTCCTCCAGATCCTCTCCCAGCGGGCGGACATCTGGGGCGAGATCCGACTGGTCGCCTCCCCGCGCTCGGCCGGCCGCAAGCTGGCCGTGCGCGGTGAGGAGACCGAGGTCGTGGCGCTCACCGAGGAGGTCTTCGACGGGGTCGACGTCGCCCTGTTCGACGTCCCCGACGAGATCGCCGGGCGGTGGGCGCCCCTGGCCGCCGCCAAGGGCGCGGTGGTGGTCGACAACTCGGGCGCGTTCCGGATGGACCCGGACGTGCCCCTCGTCGTGCCCGAGGTCAATCCGCACGCGGTGCGGATGCGCCCGCGCGGCATCGTCGCCAACCCCAGCTGCACGACGCTCTCCATGATCGTGGCGCTGGGCGCGCTGCACGCCGAGTTCGGCCTGCGCGAGCTGGTCGCCTCCTCGTACCAGGCCGTCAGCGGCGCGGGGCGCGAGGGCGTGACGACCCTGCGCCGGCAGCTGTCCCTGGTCGCCGGGACCGAGCTGGGCACCAGCCCCGGCGACGTACGGCGGGCCGTCGGCGACCGCACCGGGCCGTTCCCGGAGCCGGTCGCGCTGAACGTCGTGCCGTGGGCCGGTGAGCCCCGGGAGGACGGCTGGTCCTCGGAGGAGATGAAGGTGCGGGACGAGTCCCGCAAGATCCTCGGACTGCCCGGTCTGCCCGTCGCCGTCACCTGCGTGCGCGTCCCGGTGATCACCACGCACTCCCTGACCGTGCACGCCCGTTTCGAGGGCGAGGTCACCGTCGACAGGGCCCGCGAGATCCTGGCGACGGCGCCCGGTGTCGTGCTGTTCGACAACCCGGCCGCCGGGGAGTTCCCGACCCCCGCCGACGTCGTCGGCACCGACCCGACCTGGGTCGGGCGGGTGCGCCGGGCCCTGGACGATCCGACGGCGCTCGAACTCTTCGTGTGCGGGGACAACCTGCGCAAGGGCTCCGCGCTCAACACCGCCCAGATCGCCGAACTGGTGGCGGCCGAGCTGTCCTGACGGGCGGGCCCGGGGGCGCGGGAGCGGCCCCGCGACAAAACCCCGGGCCGGTGTCGGAGGCGGTTTGTAGGATCTGTGGACGACATGTGAGCTGGTCGATGGTCCGGACCACTTGTCCCGGGCCTGCCGGCAGCAGAGGATTTACCTCCCCGCCCTCCGCAACCGCGCGGAGGGCGGGGAGCGTCTTTGCGGTCGCCTCTTCGGCCGTGGAAGCGCTTCATCAGGCGTGGGGACGCCTGGAACCGGACGTGGGGACGTCCGTTCACATCTGGACATAGGGGAAGAGCGGGACGCATGAGGGCATGTGATGCACCATCTGTTGTGCTGCCTGACGCGGGTAGACCGTCGACGGCGACGGCCGGCATGAAAGTGATGCCCGGCACGTACAACCCTCACGGGGGTCAGCGTGTCCAACAGACGTGGCAGAGGTACTCGACTTCAGCGCGGCACGCGGCACGGTCCTGCGACCGCCCCGTCCGGCGGCTCTCCGACCCCGCGTGGGCGGTACGCCCGGTGGCATGCCGGTGATCGCGCCCGTGCCCGCAGCGCGGCCGGCCCGCATCCCGAACCAGCGTGACGGCGCCGAGGACGGTGTCGCGGCCGGTACCACCGTCGACCACCTCACCGAGACCTACCGGGCGCACTACCGCTCGCTGCTGGGTCTCGCCGCCCTCCTCCTCGACGACACGGCCTCCTGCGAGGACGTCGTCCAGGAGGCCTTCATCCGTGTCCACTCCGCCCGCAAGCGGGTCCGCGACCCCGAGAAGACCCTGGCGTACCTGCGCCAGACGGTCGTCAACCTCTCGCGCTCGGCGCTGCGCCGCCGCATCCTCGGCCTGAAGCTGCTGTCGAAGCCGATGCCCGACATGGCCAGCGCCGAGGAAGGGGCCTACGACCAGCTGGAGCGCGACTCCCTCATCAAGGCGATGAAGGGCCTGCAGCGCCGTCAGCGCGAGGTGCTGGTGCTGCGCTACTTCGCGGACATGACCGAGGCGCAGGTCGCCGAGACCCTCGGCATATCCCTCGGCTCGGTCAAGGCGTACGGCTCGCGCGGGATCGCGGCGCTCAGGCTGGCCATGGAGGCGCCGGCATGAGCGAGTCGGACGGCGCGCGCCGCGACGGGCGCGACCGGCACGAGCCTTTCGAGTGGCACGAGCCGACAAGGCTGCACGGGCAAGATCCGAAGCAATCGCACGCTGGGAACGGAACTGTGAACCACGGCCCCGACGACCAGGGCCCCCAGGGGCTCGACTCGGACGAGCTGGACCTGCGCACGATGCTGCACCAGGCGGTGCAGGAGGTGGAGCCGCGCGACGGCACGCTGGAGTACCTGCGCAAGGCGGTGCCCCAGAGGCGCACCCGCAAGCGGCAGGCCGTCGTGGGCATGGCCGCCGCCGCGCTCTTCATCGGAACCGCGGTCCCCGCTCTCGTCCACGTCTCCAACGCCACCGGCTCCGACGCCAACCCGTCCGCCATCGGCCACGCCTCCCAGACCCAGGGCGGCACGGGCGAGGGCAAGGGCCCGGACGGCGGCGAGAGCACCTCCGGCGGTTCCGCGGGCCGGTCCGAGGACAAGCAGAAGGACGACAAGAAGGAGAAGGAGAAGGACAAGGGCGGCGGCTCCGGCGGCGGCTCCGGCACGTCGCAGGGCACCGGCCCCTCCTCCACCACCACCGCGGGCGTCCCGGCCTGCACGGCGGCCCAGCTCGGCCCGGCCTCCGGGAGCAGCGGCGCCCCCGACTCCACCGGCGCCGTCTCCGGCTCCTTCCGCGTCACCAACGTCTCCGGAGCGGCCTGCACGGTCACCGCCCCCGGCTCGGTGAGCGCGGTGCCGCAGGGCGCTGCCGACATCAGCAGGGTCGGCTCGGCCCGGCACGCCGCGGGGGACGCGGCCGCCAGCCTGCTGCCCGACCCGTCTCTTGAGGCCGCGCAGGTGGTGCTCCAGCCGGGCCTCGGCTACGACGTGCGGTTCGCCTGGGTGCCCTCGGAGACCTGCCCGCCCGCCGGCGGCGGCGTCGGCGGCCCCGACCCCACGCCCGACCCGACCCCCACGGAGGACCCGGCGACCACGGCCGGCACCTCCACCGGCGGCGACACGGGCACGGCCCCGCAACTGGCCCGGGAGGACGGCACGGTCGACGGCAGCGTCGCGGTCGTCTACACGCCCGGCACCGGTTCCGGCGGCAGCCAGGTCGTCGTCCCGAACGCGTGCGCGGGGACGGTGTACTGGACGGGGATGCTGACGGGGGCGTAGCCGCCCGCCCCGGCGCCCCGGCCAGGGCACCGGGCGGCGCCGGGCCGCGGACCCGTCCGGGCCCGGCCCGGACGCCCGCTCACCTGGCGGCGGCCTCCGCGGCGACCGGCTCCTCGTCCGGCACCAGTCCCAGCGCCGCGTCCCGCGCGAACTCCACCTCGCGCCGCAGCAACCGGAACCACATGAAGATCACGAACCCCACGAAGGCGAACCACTCGGCGGTGTAACCGAGGTTCTGGAACGCCTTCAGGTCAAGACCCGTGTCCGGCGGCGCCGAGGCCGGCACGGCCTTCATCCCGGCGTCGCCCTTCGCCAGCGTGACCCACGCGTCGTACACGTCGTACGGCACCAGGTTCACCAGCGACGCCGCGCTGATCGCGCCGGTCTGCCCGGCCGGCAGCCCGCCCTGGGCACGGACCCCGTTGTCCCCCGGAGTCTCGGACGCCTGCAGCGCCCCGGTCACCGTGACCTCGCCCCGCGGCGGGGCCGGCGCCTTCGCCGCGTCGGCGGTCCCGGGCAGCCACCCCCGCACCACCGGCAGCGCCTCGCCCGCGTCGGTGTGCAGCAGCGTGAGCACGTAGAAGCCCCGCCTGCCGTCGAGCTCCCGCTCCGGCACCATCAGCTGCCTGCCGTAGCGCCCGGTCGCGGTGACCAGCTTGCCGGACGTCGCCTTGGTCACCGGCAGCATCTCCCCGAGGGGCCGCGGCGCCTCGCGCGCGGCCTGCGAGACCTGCTCGGTCGCCGTGCGGTGGTCCTGCACGCGGTCCTCGAACCGGCCCAGCTGCCAGGACCCCATGAAGATGCAGAACGGGATCGACAGCAGTACGAAGGCGTTGATCCCCCACCATCGGGGCGTCAGCAGAAACCGGTACACACCCCCACGGTACGGGGCTGGGGGCCGCTTCCCGCCCGCGGGGTGGGCAACGGCCGGAGGGGGAGCGGTGGAGGTTGTCCACAGGCTGGGGGCCTGGCCAGCGAAACACCGCCGGAGGCGGGCAGTATGGGGCCATGACTGAGAGCAACGGGCCCGACGCACGGGATGAGCGGGACCAGCACGAACAGGTGGTACAGGCGGGACAGCAGGAGCGGGTGCCCGACTGGGAGAAACGCTTCCGGGCTCCCCGGGTCTCCCTGCCCGACTGGGCGGAGGACGCCCCGGACCGCTCCCTGTTCGTGTCGAACGCGACGGGGACGTACGAGCTGTACGCGTGGGACCGGTCGACGGGTGAGCAGCGCCAGGTGACGGACCGGCCCAACGGCACGACGGACGGTGTGCTGTCACCGGACGGTGCGTGGATCTGGTGGTTCGACGACAAGGACGGCGACGAGTTCGGCGTGTGGCGCCGCCAGCCCTTCGAGGGCGGCGCGGACGAGCCGGCCGCCGCGGGCCTCGAGCCCTCCTACCCGGCGGGCCTCGCCCTCGGCCGGGACGGCCGCACGGCGGTCGTCGGCCGCTCCACGGACGAGGACGGCACGACGATCCACCTGGTCCGCACCGGCGAGGCCCCGGTGGAGATCTACCGCCACCGCGAGTCGGCCGGGGTCGGCGACCTCTCCCACGACGGTTCGCTCATCGCCGTCGAGCACACCGAGCACGGCGACGCGATGCACTCGGCCCTGCGCGTCCTGCGCCCGGACGGCACGGCGGTCGCCGACCTCGACGACACCGAGGGCGGCACCCGCGAGCTGGGCCTGGAGGTCCTCGGCTTCGCTCCCGTCGACGGCGACACGCGCCTGCTCATCGGTCACCAGCGCCGCGGCCGCTGGGAGCCCCTGGTGTGGGACGTGGCGACCGGCGAGCAGACGGACCTGGCGCTGGAGCTGCCCGGCGACGTCAGCGCCGAGTGGTACCCGGACGGCACGGGCTTGCTCGTCGTGCACGGCTTCGAGGCCCGCAGCGAGCTGTTCCGCTACGACCTGGCGAGCCGCGCCCTGACGGAGATCCCGACCCCGCCCGGCACGGTCTCCGGGGCCACGGCCCGGCCCGACGGCAGCGTGGAGTACCTGTGGTCCTCGGCGGCCGAGCCGCCGGCGGTGCGCTCCACGGCGGGCGGTGTCGTGCTCGACCCGCCCGGCATGAAGTCGCCCGGCTCGGTGCCGGTGGAGGACGTGTGGGTGGAGGGGCCGGGCGGCCGCATCCACGCCCTCGTCCAGAAGCCGGCGGGCGTCACCGGGCCGCTCCCCACGGTCTTCGACATCCACGGCGGCCCCACCTGGCACGACAGCGACTCCTTCGCGGCGGCCCCGGCTGCCTGGGTCGATCACGGCTATGCGGTGATCCGTGTCAACTACCGCGGCTCCACCGGCTACGGCCGCGCCTGGACGGACGCCCTGAAGCACCGGGTGGGCCTCATCGAGCTGGAGGACATCGCCGCGGTCCGCGAGTGGGCGGTCGCCTCGGGCCTCGCCGACCCCGAGCGGCTCGTCCTGACCGGCGGTTCCTGGGGCGGCTACCTCACCCTCCTCGGCCTCGGCGTCCAGCCCGACGCGTGGGCGCTGGGCATCGCGGCGGTGCCCGTCGCGGACTACGTCACGGCGTACCACGACGAGATGGAGGCCCTGAAGGCGATGGACCGCACGCTGCTCGGCGGCACGCCGGAGGAGGTGCCCGACCGCTTCGAGGCCTCGTCCCCGATCACGTACGTCGACCGGGTCAAGGCACCGGTCTACATCTCCGCCGGCGTCAACGACCCCCGCTGCCCGATCCGGCAGATCGAGAACTACGTCAAGCGCCTGGAGGCGAGGGGCGCGGTGCACGAGGTGTACCGGTACGACGCCGGGCACGGGTCGCTGGTGGTGGACGAGCGGATCAAGCAGGTGCGGCTGGAGCTGGAGTTCGCGGAGCGGCACCTGAAGGGGGGCTCGGTCGCGCGGTAGTCCGGGGAGCGGGGGAGGGGGCGTCGGCGGCTGCGGGTGCCGCGGGGTGCCGGCCGCGCAGCTCCCCGCGCCTCTTGGGTGCTGCGTCGCCCGCGCTTCTTGGGTGCTGGGCTACCCGCGCCCCTTGGGCGCTGCGCTACCCGCGCTTCTTGGGTGCTGCGTCGCCCGCGCCTCTTGAGCGTTGCGTCGCCCGCGGGCGGGAGGGCCCGCGCACCCGCGGGCGGTCGGGCCCACCCGCGTCACCCGCGGGCAGTCGTGCCGCTGGGGCGGCACGGGTGGGCGCGGGCGGCACCCCGCAGCGCCGGGCTGCGCACCGCCCCGCCCCGGGCACCGGCCCCGGGCATTTTGTGACGCCGAGCCGTGAAAGACACCGCCCGGCGTGACACGGCCCGGCGTGACACGGCCCGGTGTGACACCGCCCGGCGTCACACCGCCCGGCGTCACGCGCCCGTCCGCTCCCGCCGCCTGCGCCCCAGCAACTCCGCCAGCCCCCGCCGCGTCGCCGCCAGCACCACCCGGTCCCCGGCCCCCAGCACATACGTCGACGGCAGATCCCACACCAACCCGGAGGCCGCCGCCCGTTCCTCAGCCGGCGCCTCACCGTCCCGCCGCCCCCCGGACGGCGCCGTGTTGAGGGCCAGCACCCGCCACGCCCCGGCCCGGAAGGCCTCCCCGACCGTCCGCCCCTCCAACTGCGGATGCCCGCCGACCTCCAGCTCCGCGAAGAGCAGCACCCGCCGCTCCACCGGGATGGCCCCGAGGATCTGCCGCCCCATCATCGCCCCGGCGAACGCGGGAGCGGCCAGATGCGACACACTCCGGCTCCGGGTCAGCGCCGACGGATGCGCGGCCCGCAGCGTGCGGTACACGGCGGTCGCGAAGTCGTCGTCGTACAGCCGCAGCACCACCCGCAGGTCCGGCCGGAGGGAACGGGCGTACAGCGACGCCTCCAGGTTCGTCGTGTCCGCGCTGGTCAACGCCAGCAGCGCGTGCGCCCGGTGGATCTTCGCCGCCTCCAGCACGCCCTCCTGCGTGACGTCGCCGAGCACCACCGGCACCCGCAGCCGCCGCGCCGTGGCGAGCCCCCGCGCCTCCGGGTCCGACTCCACGCACACCACGGGGATGTTCAGCTCGCGCAGCCGCGTCAGCACGCGCGTGCCGATCTTCCCGAGCCCCAGCAGCACCACGTGCCCGCCGAGCCCCCGCGGCGGCTTCCGCAGCGCGGACGCGCTGCGGAACGTCCCCAGCGCCTCCAGCACCGCTGCCAGCAGCACCGGCAGCAGCAGCAACCCGACCAGCCCGGACAGCAGTTGCAGCACCTGCCGCCCGGTCGAGTCGTGGTACGCCGGGTCGTTGATGCCGAACAGGTCGAGCAGCGTCACATACGTCGCGTACAGCGGATGCTCCCCGGTCACGACCATCAGCGCGACGGCGAGCCCGAGCACACACCCCACCAGACCGGCCAGCGACCACCGCAGCCGGCGTGAGAACAGTGAGCCGAACGGCGGCACGCCACCCCGCCCCGAGGGCAGGGACGGCCCCGAGTACGACACCTGCTCCAGCACCACGGTCCCGCGCCCGGTCGCCGCCGCCACGGCCGCCTCGTCCGGCAGCAGCCGCGGCCCCTGCTCCCCGCTGCCCTCGGAACCGTCCGCGCCGGCCGGGTCGTTGCTCGTCGCCGACAGCAGCGCCAGCGTGCACAGCCCCGGGTCGGCCACCTCCCCGGGCCGCGGCGGCTGCCGCTCCACCGCCCGCAGCACCAGGCCCTCCGTCTGGACGACCTTGCTGGTCCCGGCGAGCGCGGTGGCGGCGAGTGCCGGGGCCGCCGTGTCGGCGTCGGACAGCACGGTCGTCGACGCGTCGAGTCCCGCCGCCCCCGGCCCGGTTCCCGAGGCCACGGCGGCCGCCTGGTCGAGCAGTTCCTCGATGTGCTGCCCCAACCGCCGGTTGTAGAGACGCAGGACGAGACGCAGGCGCGGGTTGAGCCGGCGGGCGGTGAGCGCGGCGCGGATGTTGGTCTCGTCGTCGTCGTATACCAGCGCCAGCGCCGCGGCGCGGTCCACGCCCACCGCGCCGAGCACGGCCTCGGTGATCTCGGCGGCCTCCACGACCTGTTCGGCGGCCGAGGCGGGTTCGGCGCCGCCCGTGCCCGTGCCCGTGCGCCCGGCGGTCGCGCTCACGAACCGGTCGAGCAGCGCGGCCGAAGCGGCCCGGGCCCGTCCGACCACCGGCTGCCGCACCCGGCGCCCCGAGGGCGGCACGACGAGCGTGACCTGTTCGCCGTAGACACCGCGCAGTTCGGCGGCCAGCCGGTGCGCGAGTCCGTCGTCTCCGCACACGATCATGTGCGTGGCCGGACGGCCTGGCTGCCCTTGGTTCGGAACGCTCCCCACGGGGAGAAGAGTGCCCCACCGGGACGGCTGGTTCCAGAAGGGGACGGTGCGGCGTGAACGGCGGGGCCGCTTCACCCGTACACCAGGGGAGGGGAGGGACATGCCCTCGCGCACCACCGGAGGTACCGGGCCCGTGGCCACCACGCAGACCACCCCGACCGACTCCGAGAACACGGACACGGCCGGGGACGACCAGGAGGCGGGCCACCTCACCTCCCCCCTCGTGCTGACCCTCCTGCTGCTCACTGCGGTGATGTTGCAGGACCCGATCCGCGGCGCCCTGTCCGCGCCGGTGATGCAGAGCTGGATGACCGTGTTCGTCGCGGTGCTGGTCCAGGCGCTGCCGTTCCTCGTGCTGGGCGTCCTGCTCTCGGCCGCGATCGCGGTGTTCGTGCCGCCGTCGTTCTTCGCCCGGGCCCTGCCGCGGCGCCCGGCCCTGGCGGTGCCGGTCGCGGGCGCGGCGGGCGCGGTCCTGCCCGGCTGCGAGTGCGCGTCGGTGCCGGTCGCCGGGGCGCTGGTCCGCAGGGGAGTCACCCCGGCGGCCGCCCTGGCGTTCCTCCTGTCGGCGCCCGCCATCAACCCGATCGTGCTGACGGCGACGGCCGTGGCGTTCCCGGGCGAACCGGAAATGGTCCTGGCCCGTTTCGTCGCGAGCCTGCTGGTGGCCTGCGCGATGGGCTGGCTCTGGCACCGCGCCGGCCGCACGGACTGGCTGCGCACCCCGGCCCGGGCCCCGTACGAGGGTCAGGGGAAGGGCGCGGCCTTCTGGGGCTCGGTACGCCACGACGTGACGCACGCGGGCGGGTTCCTCGTCCTCGGCGCGATGGCGGCGGCGACCCTCAAGGCGGTAGTCCCGGCGCACTGGCTGGCCTTCGCCGCCGGGCACCCCGTCCTCTCCGTCCTGGCCCTCGCCGTCCTGGCCGTGCTGCTGTCGATCTGCTCCGAGGCGGACGCGTTCGTGGCGGCGTCCCTGACCCAGTTCTCCCTGACGGCCCGTCTGACGTTCCTGGTCGTCGGCCCGATGGTCGACCTCAAGCTCTTCGCCATGCAGGCCGGCACCTTCGGCCGCGCCTTCGCCCTGCGCTTCGCCCCCGCGACCCTCGCCCTGGCCGTGGCCGTCTCGGCCCTCACCGGAACGGTCCTGCTGTGAACCGCCTCGCCCAGTCGGCCCTCCTCTTCCTGCTCGGCGCCACCCTGCTGCACGCCGGCACCACCGACCTCTACCTCCGCTACGTCAAGGAGGGCCTGCGCCCCCTGGTCCTGCTGGCGGGCGCGGTCCTCGTCGTGACGGCGGCCGCCACCCTCCACTACGACCGCCGCGGCCGCGCCTCGGCACCCCACCCCTCGCGACGCCACCCCTCGGAACACCACCCCTCGGAACACCACCGTTCGGAACATCACCACGAGCCGCGCGTCGCGTGGCTGCTCACTCTCCCGGTCCTCGCCCTGATCCTGGTCGCCCCGCCGGCCCTCGGTTCCTACAGCGCCTCCCACACGGGCACGGCCCTGACGAAACCCCTCGGCTTCCCGGACCTCCCCGCCGGCGACCCCGTGCGCCTCGGCGTCGCCGACTACGCCGGCCGCGCGATCTACGACAAGGGCCGCTCCCTGCGCGACCGCGACCTGAGGATCACCGGCTTCGTCACCCTGGACCGCGACGGCACCCCCTACCTGGTCCGCATGGGCCTCAACTGCTGCGCCGCTGACGCCCAGCCGGTCAAGATCGCCCTCACCGGCGCCGTCCCCCCGGTCCTGCGCCCCGACACCTGGCTGGAGATCACCGGCCGCTACACCCCCCGCCGCACCGAGGACCCGGTCAACGGCCGCCCCGTCCCGTACGTCCAGGTCACCGCCGCCCGCCCGGTCCCGACCCCCCACGACCCCTACGACGAGACGTGGAACAGCTGACACCGGCCGTACTGGAAGTGCCCCTCCCGGGTACCCGTGAAGGCATCAGCGAGGGGGACGTATGACCACACTCGACGACCGGCGCACCACGGAACCCGGCCCCGAGCCCCTGGCCCGGGCCCGGGAGCGACTCGCCAAGGCCGACAGCAGAGCGGGACTGACCCTGGCGACGCTGGGCGCGGCCCTGACCGCCCTGCTCGGCGCGATCACCGTCGGCGCCATCGCGCCCGCCCAGTACGGGGTGATTCCCCAGCTCCTCGTCTGGTCCGGCTGCGCGGCCTGCGCCCCGGCGCTGGTGCTGCTCGGGCCGGCGTCCCGGCCCCGCCGCGGCTCCGCCGCCGAGACCCACGCGGAGTCCCTGCGCCGCGCGACGTCGCTCACGTACCGCCGCATACGCCTGGCGATGACGTGGGGCGGGGCGTTCCTGGCCCTGACCCTCGCGGGAACGCTGACCGGCCTGCTGTCCTGAGCCGCCGTCGCGGTCCCGGGCCGGGTTAGGGCCCGGCCGGTCGGGGGCACTCGGCGGTCTCCGCCGGGGACCGGCCGTGCGGGGGCTCGCGATGTGCGCGTCGCCGGACGTACGGCGAGACTGGACGAGCGGCAGCCGACGATGGGTGGGCACATGCACAGCGTTCAGGAAACGATCCAGGTCGCGGTCCCGGTGCGCACCGCGTACAACCAGTGGACGCAGTTCGGGAGCTTCCCCCGGTTCATGAGGACGGTGAGGAAGGTCGACCAGATCAAACCGGCCCTCACCTCGTGGACCCTCGGGGCGGGACCGCTGCGCGGCGGGTTCCGGGCCGAGATCGTGGAGCAGGAACCCGACTCCCACCTGGTCTGGCGTGGCCTCGACCGGCACCCCGCGCACCGGGGTGAGGTGCGCTTCGCGCCCACCGCCGGCGGCGGCACGGCGGTCACCGTGCGGATGGAGATCGCCCCGCGCGGCACCACCGGCCTGCTGGCCGGCGTCCCCGGCCTGGCCGGCCGTGTCGTGCGCGGAGAGCTGCGGCGCTTCAAGGAGTACCTCGAGGGACTGGGGGAGGAGACCGGCGCCTGGCGGGGCACCATCCGGGGCGGCCGGCTGCGGCGCGGGGAGCCGGAGCGGCAGGAGAGCGGCGTGCCCTGCTGGCCCGTCGGCTGACGCCCGGGACCAGCCCGACCAGCCTGAGCGAGAGGCGATCCGATGAAGAAGGCGCCCGGCGAGGAGCCGGACGAGACCCTGACCGTGACCCCGCCCAAGAAGTGGGCCGCGGGCGTGCCCGCCGTGGCGCACGCGCTGGAGTACTCCCTGGAGGAGACGTCCGCCGCACGTGCCGGCCAGACCCTGCTGACCATGAACCAGGTGGACGGCATCGACTGCCCCGGCTGCGCGTGGGCCGACCCCGCGCCGGGCCACCGGCACCGCAACGAGTACTGCGAGAACGGCGCCAAGCACATCAACGACGAGGCGACGACCCGGCGCGTCACCGCCGCGTTCTTCCGCGAGCACCCGGTCTCGGACCTGGCCCGCCGCTCCGACGCGTGGCTCAACCAGCAGGGCCGGCTGACCGAGCCGATGGTCAAGCGGCCCGGCTCGGACCACTACGAGCCGATCAGCTGGAACGACGCCTTCGCCCTGATGGCCGGCGAACTGACCTCGCTCGGCTCCCCCGACGAGGCCGTCTTCTACACCTCGGGCCGGGCCGGCAACGAGGCCGCGTTCACCCTGCAGTTGTTCGCCCGGGCGCTGGGCACCAACAACCTGCCCGACTGCAGCAACATGTGCCACGAGTCCAGCGGCTACGCCCTGCACGAGACGCTGGGCACCGGCAAGGGCACGGTCAGCCTGCACGACCTGCACCACGCCGACCTGATCTTCCTGGTGGGGCAGAACCCCGGTTCCAACCACCCCCGGCAGCTGTCCGCGCTGGAGCAGGCCAAGCGCAACGGCGCCCGCGTCATCGCGGTCAACCCGCTGCCGGAGGCCGGGCTGCGGCGGTTCAAGAACCCCCAGAAGCCCAGCGGGGTCGTCGGCCGCGGCACCCGGATCGCCGACCGCTTCCTGCACATCCGCGGCGGCGGCGACCTGGCCCTGTTCCAGGGGCTCAACCGGCTGCTTCTGGAGGCCGAGGACGCCCGGCCGGGCGAGGTCCTCGACCACGACTTCATCCGCGCCGACACCAGCGGCTTCGAGGAGTTCGCCGCGCACGTCCGCGGCGTCGACTGGGACGACGTCCTCGCCGCGACCGGCCTGCGGCGCGAGGAGATCGAGCAGGTCCGCGACGAGGTGCTGCGCAGCGAGCGGGTCGTCGTCTGCTGGGCCATGGGCATCACCCAGCACAAGCACGCCGTCTCCACGATCCGGGAGTTCGTGAACTTCCTGCTGCTGCGCGGCAACGTCGGCCGGGCCGGCACCGGCGCCTGCCCGGTGCGCGGGCACAGCAACGTCCAGGGCGACCGCACCATGGGCATCTGGGAGCGGATGCCGGACACGTTCCTCGACGCCCTGCGCGACGAGTTCGGCTTCGAACCGCCGCGCGCCCACGGGCTGGACTCCGTCAACGCGATCAGGGCCATGCGCGAGGGCCGCGTCCGGTTCTTCCTCGGCCTCGCCGGCAACTTCGTCCGCGCCACCCCCGACAGCGCGGTCACCGAGAAGGCGATGCGCACCTGCCGTCTCACCGCCCACATCTCCACCAAGCTCAACCGCTCCCACACCGTGTGCGGCGAGACCGCGCTCATCCTGCCCACGCTGGGCCGCACCGAACGGGACGTGCAGGCGAGCGGCGAGCAGTTCGTGACCGTGGAGAACTCCATGAGCGAGGTCCACACCTCGCGCGGCCGCCTGCGTCCCGCCTCCCCGCTGCTCCTCAGCGAGATCGCCATCCTCAGCCGGCTCGCCCGCCGGACCCTCGGCGACACCCCCGACATCCCCTGGGAACGCTTCGAGGCCGACTACGGCGTGATCCGCGACCGCATCTCCCGCGTCGTCCCGGGCCTGCACGACTACAACCGACGCGTGACCCGCCCCGGCGGCATCCCGCTGACGAACCCGGTCAACGAGGGCGTCTACGCCAACGACGCCGGCAAGGCCCTGTTCACCCGCAACGCCTTCGAGGCACCGCGCGCCCCCGAGGGCCACCTGCTCTTGCAGACCCTGCGCTCGCACGACCAGTGGAACACCGTCCCGTACACGTCCAACGACCGCTACCGCGGCATCCACGGCAGCCGCCGGGTCGTCCTCGTCCACCCCGACGACATGACCACCCTCGGCCTGACCGCGGAACAGAACGTCGACCTGATCAGCGTCTGGCCCGACGCCGTCGAGCGCCGCGCGGAGGACTTCCGCGTGATCCCCTACCCCACGGCCCGCGGCTGCGCCGCCGCGTACTACCCGGAGACCAACGTGCTGGTCCCCCTGGACAGCGTGGCCGAGGGCAGCAACCAGCCGACGTACAAGGCGGTGGTGGTACGCCTGGAGCCGGCGACGACGGCGACGGGGGCCGGCGGGGAGCACGGGGATGACGGGTTGACGGGGTCGACAGGGGTGACGAGGGGGGTGTGACGGTTGACGGGCCCTCTCAAGGACGTATCGCGTGGAGGTCGCCGCGGGAGTCGGTGAGGTACAGCCAATCCGGGGTGACCGCCGGATGCCCCCGGGGATCCGGGCTCAGGAGGATGTCGCAGGAGCGCAGCTTCCCGCCGACCGGGAGGTTCCAGGCTGTCACCGTCGCTGTGCGATCAGCGGTGTAGAGCGTGTCGCCCACCGAGAACGGCCGCGTCAGAATACGCCCTTGGGTCTTCCTCTCCCACAGCTGGGCGCCGCTCTTCGCGTCGAGAGCGACGAGCCGGTTGTCCACATCGCCGAAGACCACCGTCCCGCCCACCCCGGCCGGAGCGGCAGCGAGGTCGGCGGCGGTGTCGAACGTCCACAACGGGTCCCCACGGGTCGGGTCGACAGCGACGATCCTCTGGTGCGCGGACTCGACCTGCTGGACCAGGTAGACGCCCAGGTCGGTGACGACCCACTCCTGGCGAAGCGGCCCGTCGGGCTCGTAGGACCAGTTCGGGCGGCCGGTTGCTTCCAGGAATGCCACGACGCGTCCTCCACCGTGGGCCGCGGCGGCGCTCGGCAGCCGGGGCTCACCGGCCATGACGATCACGTTGCCTGCGGCCGCTTCAGGGGCGCAGCCCACGGCAGTGCCGTCCAGGGGCCGTGACCAGAGAACGTCGCCGGACAACAGGTCGATCGAGTGCAGGACACCGTCCGGGCCGGGCGCGTACAGGACGTCCGCGCAGACCCCCAGGAGGCCGTCGCAAACCTGCAGCCGGGTGGTTCTGCGAGGTCTTCCTGTCCGCAGATCCACGCTCCGCAGCCAGCGCCCCGTCCCCGGAAAGTAGGCGGCGCCCCGGTGGAAGGCGGGGCTGCCGGCGTAGTTCATCCGGATCAGGGGGTGCCGGCGGCGGGACTCGGCGTCGACCACGTGCAGGCTGTACTTCTCCTGCACGATCAAGGTGCCGTCGGACAGGACGGGCTGGTGAGCCGGGCCGGAGGCAGCCGGCATCCGCCAGGGCGCTTCGCGTGGACGGCGCGTGCGCGGGCCGGCGCCCCGGCGGCCCGACTCCCCCGTGCCCTGCCTGCCCTTCGTGCCCTGCGTGCGAGATGACCGCGGTCGGCGCTTCTTCTTCACCCTGGCTACCGCGATGTCGTACTGCAGCTCGCCGCCCAGCCGGGGTGTCTGGTCGACCCCGGCCTGGTGGAGCCGCTCGGAGGCGTACCTGAACAGCTCTTGCACCGTGATGAGACCATCGCCGTCGAAATCGGCGTCCCCACTGCGCAGACCATCGACGAGTGCTGCGGTGAAGGGTGAGAGAGCAGGCGTCCCCGCGTCGGAGTGGTCACCCTCCCAGGCACGCTGCACCCGGGTACCGGCGGTGATGATGACACGGCCGTGGCCGGCCAGTGCCTCTTCGAAGTCTGCCGAAGGGCCGCCCTTGGCGCCGGGGATGAACAACCCGCTGTAACAACAGTCCAGCACCACCACGATGCTCCGGGCACGGCACTCGTCCATCACGTCGTGGACGAATCCCGCGGAGATCGCCGAGTGGGCGGGGCGATCTGGGTTGGTGTTCCGGACAGCGAAGTAGAGCTTGTCGCTGCGGCTCACGACCCCGTGACACGAGAAGTACAACAGACAGACGTCATCGCGCTGCGCGGTGAGGAAGAACTCCTCGATCGCCCGTTCCACCGTGGAGCGGTCGGCGTCGACCAGGTGCTGCACCTCGAACTGGCCCACCTCCGGATCGTGCAGGACCTCGGTCAGCCTGGCGCAGTCCGCCTCCGGGGAGAGCAGCGTGGGGAGTTCCGCATGCTCGTAGCTACCCGTGCCGATGAGTAGGGCCCTGCGGTGGCCATCGCCGAACGCCTGGACGGTCACGAGGTCGGAGACCGAGGCCGCTCCGTGTCCGTTCCGTCCTCGCCGGGTGGCTCATGGGCCAGGAACGCGTCGATCAGCCGCTCCCGCTCGACGGCCGAGGCATCACTCAACTCCAGGGTGCGGCCGTCCAGCTCCACCTTGATACCGCGAACCGGACGGTTCTTCAGCCAGGTGTCGGCAAGCTGGAGTACTTGGCGCAGGACGAAGGACGTGGCGGTGACGACGACGGTCCCGGCGGCGATCAACTCAGTGCTCTTCGCTCCGGGTGCGACATCACCGGAGAAGCGCGCCAGCCGGACGTCTGCCACATCAAGATCGAGGAGAGAGCGGCGCAACCGAGTGCTCAACCGGAAGAGTTCGTCCTCGTCCGTGTCGGGCAGCCCCAACAGCTCCAGCCGAAGAGTTCCGCTCATCGTCCACGCCCCCGCGATCTCCGCTTCGTGTACGAGCACTTTACTGGCAGTGACCACGAGGCCGTGGCCCACTTGCGGATCACGGGGTGCCTCATGGAGACGGATGCCGGTCAAGAGCCACTTGCTCAGGACCGGCACCTTCGGGTGCTTCGACTGCCGGCTGTCAGTGCCGTCTGGCATCCTCCCAGTGCCGTCGTGATACACGGCCCAGGGGGAGATATGGCGAAGAAGACGCGACAGCAGAATCGGAAAAGGAAGCCCCGAAAGGCAATTGCGATCTACCATGACATGAAGGTGTACGAGAACTTCGAGCGCAGCGCTCTGCGCATCTTCGAGTGCATCAAGCAGGCCGAGAAAAGCTCTCCCGGCGCTCCCCGCTTTTTGTACGTCGACATCCAGGGCCACAGAAATGAAGCCGGAGGCTACGATCGTGATGCCTTCGAGCTGATACAGGACTTCGCGCTCGGCTTCCTGGTGGACTACCTGACGGAAATACATACTCCTCTCTACGGTGCACGGAATCCGCGTAAGCAGCGCAACGATATTCCGGACGTGTTGCGAATCAATCATCCAGACGATGGCAGTAAGTACGGATACGACGCCGGCGCCCTGGGCGTCCAGCCCCGCGAGAAGAAGCCGGTCAAGAGGAAGACCGCGCCGACTGTACGGGCGATCGCCGACTACTTGGGCATGGACGAGGCTGCCTGCTTGGTGTGTTGGCGCAGGCCGGTTGAGCGGGCGCACGTTGTTCCGGCCGCGCTCGGGGGCTCCATGGACGTCAGGAACTTTGCGCTGCTCTGCCGAGACCATCACGCTGAGGCTCCGGATGTGGCCGATGCGGAAAGCTTCTGGGCCTGGATCGACTATGCGGAGCTCAGGGACAGTCCGGACAAGTGGGTGGACGCCCCCGAGGAAGTGAAGGAACTTCTGCGGCGACATGATGTCCGGATGGGAAAGGAGCCCCGCGAACCTCTGTCCTTCTTCTCGGCGGTGAAGGAGGAGCTGAAGTCGCTGTACGGCTGGACGGACGGTGATCTCGCGTCGGTAGCTTGGCCGGAGCTGATGGATGAGTTCCATCGTGTCCTGGACGCGGCAACCGGACGCCACTTCTCCATCGACAAGAAAGCCTCCACCTACGCCTGGGCCTATGACATCGCCCTGAGAAGGGTCAAGGGAGACATCCGCCGGGTCGTACGTGACGCACCGTGACGCAGGTCGAGAAACGACTCGTCTGCTTCGACGGCGGCGCCGCCGCCGCAAGTGAACACCCCGCGAGCTCCGGCACAGCTTCGTGCTCCCGCGGTCCGACCGTGGAGTGCGACCTGGGAGTGATCTCCCGGCCTATCGGCGACGCGGAGACGGCCGGGGTTGCGGCGGTCGGAGACATGTGCGAAGCCGTAGTCGGGAGCATGGACACGCACACAGAAAAGGTGAGGCGCCCACCGCACACGGTGGGCGCCTCACCTGCTACTTCACTGTCGGGGTGGCGGGATTTGAACCCACGACCTCTTCGTCCCGAACGCGATCAGGCCCCAGTGTGCCTGCGCTTCGGGGCACCGACCTGAGCCTTCGACTCTTGCTCCCGTCCATTACCGTCCGAGAGAGTACGGGTGTGGCTGCATCGTTTGGCCCCCTGTTTGGCCCCCTCAACGACGCATGAGCTACCCGCGCCGAGACCCGTTGTCTCTGGTCAACTCAGCACGTCCGCGACCGACCGGACAACCGCCTCAGCGAGACGCGGTGGAACGCTGTTGCCAACCTGGGCTTGGACCGACGAACGCGATCCGACGAACTCGAAGCTGTCGGGAAAAGTGAAGAGGCGCTTCAACTCGGGGATGCGCAGACGCCTGTTTTCCCAATGGAACGGGCCTACATACGGGCCGGGTTGGGCCTGAATCGTCGGGGAAGGCTTGCCAGGGTCCAACTTCAGCAGGAAGGACCAGTACCTGCTCCGCCACTCGAACAGCGGATCGGGGTGGCCCCGTTTCTCCGTGTAGAAGAGGTAGTTGTCTCCTGGCGGAACGTCAGGCAGGAGGTGACCGAACTGCCCGCCGACGCGCTCTTCAGGCTCCGGATCGCTGACGAGTCCCTTCAGGGCCTCGCCGGCTGTGACGTAAGGGGCAGCACCCTCTGTACCTGAATGCCTACGCTCCCACTTGCCCGTGTGGGTCGCCGTAGGCAAGGAGGGGATTTTTTCCCCTTCGGGCGCGCCGACGATGAAGAGGCGCGGCCTGGCTTGCGGTACCCCGTAGTCGGCTGCGTTGAGCACCTTCCAATCGAATGCGTACCCCGCCTCCTTGATCTCTTTCAAGAGTCGATCGAAGGCAGGGCGGCTGGCCTTGTTGTTGTACGTCAATGCGTAGACGTTTTCGAGCACAAAGGCTCGCGGCTTGGCCTCGCGGAGAACTCGCGTGTATTCCTGCAAGAGACTGGCGTCGGGATCCAGTCCGTCTCGTTTCCAGTCCAGCCAGAAGCCAGACTTAGAGAATGGCGTGCAAGGGGGGCCGCCGACCAGTAGATCCGGCCGTTCGCCATTCTTCAGGCCGGCGTGTTCCAGAATTTCATCTGTGGTCGTTTTGAGGATGTCGTTAACAATGACCGAGTCGAGGTGGGGAAAGTTTTTCTCCATGGTGAGAGCCGCGTCTTTGTTGCGTTCCACCGCTGCGCGGACCTCGAAACCGGCGGCCTCGACGCCAAGGTCCAGGCCGCCAGCCCCGGAGAATAGAGAGATCGCCACCCCTTGATTGTTCATGAGCTGTAGTGTGCCACAAGCGTCCGCAGGTGCGGGAGGGAGGCGCGAAGTCAACCCTGTGAGGTACCGGAGCCGCCCTGTGAGGCTCCGCGCAACCTGTCAATCTCTGCCTGTTGCGCGGTCATGAGCTTGTTCAACTGGTTGCTAACCTGCGCGCTGATCTTGAACTGGAAGGCACGCCAGAAGCGGTAGAACTCCTCCGGCGTGTTGAACTCGCCACGTCCCTCCCGCAGGGCGGCGATGGAGTCTACGGCCCCGATGTACTCGCGCGTCGTCGACGAACGCTTCTTGCTGGCGATGCGCCAAGGCTCCTGCACGATAACTTCAAGGTCGTCTACACGCCAAGCCGAAGCTTCATTCAATGTGTAGATTACGAGAACGTCTAGATGTGTCTCGTAGTCTCCGAAGGGACGGAATGTCCCTGGCCAGTGGAGGGCTGGCCATTTGAAATAGGTGTTTCCGGTATAAAGGGTGATTCTACTTTGTGTCCGCCCGTTTGGAACTCCGCCCTTGGTGACCGCCCTGCGCGCTGCCTTGATGTCGATCGCGTGGTGTCCGCCGCCGAATCGAGGTCCACTAACTTCGAGGTCCGGGTAGCCGCGCTCTGACCCTCGCTGAAATTCGATCCCGCTTGTTCCGGTGATTGCGGCAAGGATGAAGTCAATGATAGAGACTTCGATAATGTTTGCTAGCGAGGCTGGCTCTTTCGGTAGCGGAAGTAGATGCCCCCGAG
Organism: Streptomyces sp. NPDC015242; assembly: GCF_043079125.1. Classification (NCBI taxonomy): domain Bacteria; kingdom Bacillati; phylum Actinomycetota; class Actinomycetes; order Kitasatosporales; family Streptomycetaceae; genus Streptomyces; species Streptomyces sp. NPDC015242. The sequence continues at coordinate 520,588 of NZ_JBIBUF010000004.1, forward strand.
CCGCGAGTTTCTCTTCTAGGTCTTGCGGATCGGTAATTGTGATTGGCCATTCTGCATCCGGGCTATCAGTTTGAAGCGCTCCCCTTACGTCGAACTTGTACTGGCTGCAGACATTGCGCAGCCATTCTTCAATCGTGTCCGCACCTGTCACGGACTGATCTTGTCATGCAAGCTGGCTTTGAGGTTGGGGGGAGTTTGATTTGTAGGCAATTATCCGATTGGTGAGATTTTGCCCAGTATGGCCGTAGGTGTGGCTGTAGGCATTGCCAAAAGCCTGTTTGGGGGGCTGCGTGTCACAGTGGAAGAAACCCGGGTTTCTCCTGCCCGAGTGCTTGCAGGCGTGCCAGGTAGTCCCGGGCCCCGGGTTCTGCTGCGTATCGGCGCTTCATCTCGGCGGCAAGCTCGCGGCTTGTCATGATGAGTGATGGCACCGACTGACGATCCCCTTCGAGGGCCCGTTCCCCCATGATGAGTGCCTGTTCCAGATCGCCTTCACGTGCCGCCGTAACTCCGAGGGTGACGCGCGCTTCGGCGTTGCGCATCGGTGAGCGCTCGGTTCCGTCGAAGTCCGTTCCCGCCCTCAGCACCTCTTCGGCGAGCGTGCGCGCGAGCTTGTCCTCTCCGACCAGGCGGTAGCAGTCCATCGCATAGAAATCGAACTTGGCTGGGTCCAGAAAATCCGAGACTTGAAGAAGGAGCTGCAGACCGGCGTCAAGGCGCCCGCCAACTACACCGTGGCCGACGCAGTGAACGACTGGTTGGAGCGGGGGCTGAAGGGACGCGACGAGAAAGGCACCATCGGAAAGAACCGCTCGATGGCGAACAAGCACCTGATTCCGTTCATCGGCAAGGCCAAGCTGAAGGAACTCAGCGCGGACGATGTCGACGACTGGTGGGACGACAGGGCTGAATTCCTCGCGACGCGAAGCCTGCGCGACCTGCTCGCCATTCTGCGTCGCTCCATCGCGCACGCTCAGCGCAGGGACAAGGCTGCGCGGAACGTCGCCCTACTCGTCACCGCACCGGAGGGACGCCCCGGCCGGCCGAGCAAGGCGCTGAACTTGGAGGAGGCGAAAGCCGTGCTCACAGCCGCGCGCCCGTCACGGCTGTACGCCTACCTCGTGCTCTCACTCCTCAGCGGTGTGCGTACGGAAGAGGCGCGCCCCCTCACCTGGGATCACGTCTTCCTGGAGACGACGGATGGCATCCCGCCCCATGTCGCGGTGTGGCGTTCGGTGCGCAAGCACGGTGAGACCAAGACCAGGAAGAGCCGCCGGACTATCGCCCTGCCGAAGCAGGTGGTCGACGTCCTCGAAGAGCACATGCGATGGCAGAAGCAGGAGCGGGCATCAAGAGGGATGGAGTGGAGCCCGACCGGCCGCGTCTTCACCACCCGGAACGGCGAGCCGCTCGACGCGGCCAACGTTCGGCGCGACTTCAAGGCCATCGTGAAGAAGGCCGGACTGAAGCCTGAGTGGACCCCGCGGGAGCTCCGGCACAGCTTCGTGTCCCTGCTCTCCGACCACGGCATACCGCTGGAACGGATCGCGCTCTTGGTCGGTCACAGCAGTCAGGCGACCACAGAGGCGGTCTACCGGAAGCAGCTCCGGCCCGTGATCACGCAGGGTGCCGAAGCGATGGACGACATCTTCGCCGAAGATCAGGAAGGGGAGGCTGCGGTAGACGACGAAGAGGGCGACGCGGTGGCCTGATCAAATTCGTTTGGCCCCCTGTTTGGCCCCCCGAGCACGACAGAGGCCACATACGGAAATCCGTATGTGGCCTCTGACCAGCGTCGGGGTGGCGGGATTTGAACCCACGACCTCTTCGTCCCGAACGAAGGGCACGCACGCACCCTAGCTGCCGTCATCGGTGATTGTGCAGGTCAGAGCGTTGGTCTTCGTAGGTCTGAGGTGGTCTCGGAGGGGTTCTGGGCGAAGATCTTCTCCCAGATTTCTCCCACGGGCAGTGCGGTGCCGTGACGGTAGCACCTGACATATCGCGTTGCGCGGGCGAATTTGCGCCTGTGTTCAGGCCGCCTCGGTTGGGGCGCTGCCCGCCGACCGCTCGGCCCGGACTTGGTGGCCGATACGCAGTACTTCGTCGAAGACGCCGTCAGGATCATCCGTCTCCAGGATGAGTGCGGCCACCATGTCCAGGGCTTGGTCGATCTTCCCTTCCGCGTCCTTCTTTGCCTGCTCGATCCGGTCCAGATAGCGAGCGATCTTCGGCCGAGCGGTGGCGAAGGCGATGGGCAGTCTGTCGAGGGCGTCGGACAGGTCCCAGTCCTCTGGGATGAAGTACACCGCCTGCGTGGGATCCTGACTGATCACTCTCACAACGGGTTCGGTGATCCGTGGCCCGCTGGTGACTTCTACGTCCAGTAGCAGCTTCGAAGCCGCGCGGTACAAGGCCGTCAAGTCCCGGTCGTGATCTACGAGGATCACCTCGGAGACTGCGATGCCTTCGGAGGAGAGGCGCACGCGGGCCAGCATGGCCGCAGCGTCGGGGGAGGCTCGCTCAGGGTCGTAGGTGGCGATGCAGTGGCCCCCGTCGCGGCGCAGCATGATGGCCAGCGGCTGTCGGGCGTCACCCCGGTGCAAGTGGAGCGACATGGCGAAGAGGCGCTCACGGGACACGACCGTCATGCCAGAGCCCCCATCCCCTGTCAGGTCCGCCCGAGGGCGTCAAGGTGGTCGCGGTTGCGGCCGTGCTGCTGGAGGCAACGCGGGTGGGCGGAAGGATTGGTGTTGGTGTCCGGCTGTCCCTCGGTCCCACTCCCCGTCAGCGGGGGTCGGCCTGGGCGTCGCTCCAGACTCGCGGCCCCGACCTGGCTGGTGTGGACCGAGTCCCGTGAACCGGGCGCGACGTGGGTGTGCCGACTGCCGATCTCCGCCATGTGCTTGGTGATGAGTCCCGGAAGCGCCTGGAGTGCCGCCTGCGGGTCCCTCACCTGCCGGCAGACGGCGATCAGGTCTTCGGCCGTCTTGGCGAGGATCGCTTTCCCAACCGGGGTGATTTGGCCCTTCTCAACCACGAGGGCGTGCGGTGGGAGCTCATCAAGATTCATGTCGCTCCTAGTCATGCAAGCTCATCCTCCTCGGTTCAAAGGCCCGGGGTGTGCGGCCGGTCGGGTTCTACCCAAGGAGGATCCAGGTCTTTCGGCTTCAATAGAGGGACATGGCACGTCCGGGGTACTGATCTCGGCATGTCTCAGGCGACTGCCCACGACGCCCACCTGGGCAGAGCCTGTGATCGGGGTTGCTGCCCGCTGGACCCCATACCGTCGCTGCGGACGTGACATCGCTGGAACGAGCTGAACGCGCAGGTCTGAGGCCCCTCAGCCGACTCACTGTTCGGTACTAGATTTTCACTTAAGAGCTGAGGCTCCGGCGGCGGACACGGAACGTGTACGTGGTGCCGTTCGCGTTCGTCTGACGGCCCCAGCCGCCGGTGACTGCCATATCCCAGCCCTGCTGCTCTCGCATCTGCGATGCGAAGGTGCGGCGGTCGTTGATCGAACATCCGCAGACGAGGCGTAGGTCAATGCTGACGTACTGGCTGCGGGGATTCGGCTCGCGGTCCGCCAAGGCCCACTTGACGTCGTGGATGTGCTCGGCGAGACCGGTTCTCTCTTCGTCATGGACAATGCCGTGCGCCCGGGCGTACTCGTCCAGGTCGTCGATGGCGAAGAGGTCGCTTCGCCACTGCCCGGGCCAGACGGCGAAAAGGCGGGATTCTCCGGCAAGTGCCCGTTGATAGGCGTCGGTTCCCGCGCCCTGGGTGACTCGGCCGTCCTTGTGGACCTCGATGTAGCAGGTGGTCGCCAGCGTGTACGGGAAGTCCTTGCCGACTGCGGCAGCGCTTCTCGGTCCCATGGGTCCCCCTTCAACTCCCGCGGTGAGCGTGAGGCCACGTTACGACAGGGACCGGAGCGCGGCTGCCGCCTTCGATGTTTCTCAGGGCCCCCACCCCTGTTGCGGTTCAGGTGAGTTGTAGCCGTGGACGACGGCGCGGCCCTTGCCGTGGCCGATCGCCCATTGTTGGCTGGCGTGTGCAATGCCCAGAGGTTGGGCAGCTCGAACCGGACGGTGGGTCTCTGCTGGCTCCGGGGCGGCGCACGGATTCCGGCTTGACCTTCGACCCGGGGCGAGGGTTACGGCCGATGGCATGAAGACGATGCGAATCTCCCAGCTCGCCGCACGCTCCGGAGCCCCTGCCACTGCCCTGCGCTTCTACGACGGCGCCGGACTACTGCCGGCCGACCGGTCTCCGGTCGGCTACCGGTGTACGCCGAGGACGCGATCGAGCGACTGGCGTTCATCGGTGCCGCCAGACACCTCGGCCTGCCGTTGTAGGAGATCGTTGAGCTGCTCGGGGGGTGGACGACCGGGAATAGGCGGGGCGATCAGCTAGGCGTGTGCTGGCGCTAGTGCATTCGTAGGCGGCCGATAGGCCCTCACCGTTGGTGAGCCTTAGACGATCAGGTGACTTTTCACTGGATCGAGGCAACCTCACAGTTCCTTCACCTGTCACACAGGCACATTCACTACCGAAGAAGGTCGGCGTTGGGGAGATCCTCGGCTCAACTGCCCGACCACATATGGCACATCAAGGAACGGACTGTCTGTGAGTGTTGCTGGCTCCGGCGGACGGGTTCAGCCTGCCCGACCTGGTGATCCTTCCCGCGTCGGCCCGTACCGGATCATCGGCCGTCTCGGTTCCGGCGGGATGGGCATCGTCCACGCCGGCCTCACGACCGACGGGCTTCGGGTCGCGGTCAAGGTGATCCATCCCGCGCAGGCGGAGGACCTGGAGTTCCGGGCGCGGTTTCGTCGGGAAGTTCAACTCTCCGCCCGCGTACAGGGTCCGTGCCTCGTGCCGCTCCTCGCCGCAGACGCCGAGGCCGCCGAGCCGTGGCTGGCAACTGCCTACGCGCCCGGCCCGACCCTCAACCAGCACCTGGCCGAGCACGGGCCTCTTGCTGGCGGCACCTTGTACGCCTTCGCGACCGGTACCGCCCAAGCGCTGGCCGCGATCCACGCGGCCGATGTCGTCCACCGCGACGTGAAGCCGCAGAACGTCATCCTCACTCCCGCCGGGCCCCGCATGCTGGACTTTGGCATCGCCCGCGCCGCCGACGGCACCAGCGTCACCCGGACCGGCGTCATCACTGGCACCCCGGGCTGGATCAGCCCCGAGTACTACCGCGCCGGCACGGCCGGACCCGAGGGCGACATGTTCGCCTGGGGCGCGCTCGTCGCCTACGCCGCCACCGCCCGCCTTCCGTTCGGCACCGGTGCACCGGACGCCGTCGCCTTCCGCGTTATGTCGGGCGATCCGGACCTCGACGGGGCCCCCGAGCAACTGCGGGAGGTTCTGGAAAGGGCTCTCGCCAAGGACCCGTCCGACCGGATGACCGCGGTCGACGCGGCGGAGGAGTGTTCAAGGCTCCTCGCCTCCCAGGCAACTCAGGTCCTCGGCGGCGACGGAGGACTGGAGCCCACCCGGGTGGGAGAACTGGTTACGGCCGAGTGGGACATGCCCACGCTGGACGATCCGACTTGGCATGCGCCGTCCTCGTTCTCACGCAGGCGCGGCATCACGGCTGTCATCGTCGCCGCAGCCGTGATGGGAGGCATCGCCGGAGCCACCCTCGCCTTCCCCACCTATGGCGACAGCGATGCCCCGGGCAAGGCCAGCGTGGCGGAGAGCCCCACAGGCGGTCCCACTAAATCCACGGCCACGCCCGAGAACGGCCCCACCTCACCCACCCAGACCAGCGGGTCGGATGACGCGAATGAATCGTCGGCCGATCCGCGCAGTGCCGTCGTCCCATCAGCTCCGTTGGCGGGGGTGTCCAACCCGGCCTTCACGCGCGCGGGCGACGCAGCTGAACCGACCTCCGAGGAATGGAGGGTGAGCACCGTCGCGAGCACCTCGGAGGAGAAGGACGTCGCAAAGGCGATCAGGGACCGGATGGCGGCCATGCTCGCCACCAAGGACATGGACTTTATGACGCCCACAGTCACGTTCAACAGGCGGGCACAAACCGTGATGGTGACAGGCGGTCCGATCTCCCAGATACCCGAAGATCACCAGGAGGTGTTCCGTCGGGCCGGGGACATGGCCGCCTGTTCCGCCCTCGCGTACCGGCTCAAGGACTATCCCATCACCTGGTCCTACGGGCGCTTCGCCATCTCCTGGAAGAACTTCGACGGCGACCTCGAACCGAGCATCCTCGGCTTCGGCGAGGCCACCGACGGGTGCTACAGCGTGATCGCCGGGCAGTGGCAGGGCGATGAGTCCGGCATCGCGACCGCCGGGATACCGAGCAGCGACAAGGCCGAGATCCGCGTCGCCGACGCCACCGACAAGGCCATCACCACCGCCTGGAATGTCAGGATCGCCGAAGGCCACGGCCTGGAGCCCTTTGCCGCGAGCGATGCCATCGACCTCGGCTTTGACCCGGTCGAAAAGGCCGCATACGTGTGGGCTCGGGATACCGACGGAGCACTCATCGGCCGAGCCCAACGGGCCAACTTCCAAGACGCCGTCTCCACGACCCTCTGCCGGAAGCTGACGGCCGAATACAACAGCAACCTGACCTGGAATTACACCCGCTGGTCCGTCGCCGTCTATGAGGGAAACAGCCGTGTACCCGAACTCATCGGCTCGGGTGAGTGCGCCCATTGAACAGATGAGCTTTCGACGAGCACGTCCGGAGCCCGTGAGTCCGGTTGGCTCGGAGGTGAGGTTCAGAAGTTGCATCACCGTGTCCAGTGCCGGGTCCGGATCGAAGTGCAAGCATCCTCAGATGAAGGCAAGCTCGCGGAAGACGTTTCGGACATCGGTCAGGGGCTGACGTTCGCGCGTGTAGTAGAGCTTGTTGGTCAGCAGTACGGCCCATCGTCCTCGGCGAGGTGAGATCCACATGCCCGTGCCGGTGAAGCCGTAGTGCACCCAGATGTCGTCGGCAGGGTCGCTGCCAGGAGCAGGGTGCCAGAACAGGCCGCGCGCAGGTCGCAAGGCGCCGGTTTGGATCGTGAGTGACTCGGCGGTCCAAGTGGGGCCGAATCCGGCTCGTTCTGGTGCGGTGGCGGTGTCGAGCATGTAGCGGAGGAAGGCGATGAGGTCGTCGAGGACGGTGAAAGCACCGGCGATGCCGCAGACGCCGCCCAGGAGGCGTGCGGAGAAGTCGTGGGCGATTCCCTTGAGGTGGGTGTCGGTGTCCTGGTCGAGTTCGGTCGGCGCGCAGCGGGCGGCAATTTCGGCGGGCAGTGGGCCGAAACGGGTGGAGTTCATGCCCAGTGGGTGCCAGGTGCGGGTGGTGGCCAGCTGGTCCAATGGCTGGCTGGAGAGGTGTTCGGCGAGGTAGCCGAGGATGAGGGCGGCCCGGTCGGTGTACTCGACCGCTTGGCCGGGGGGCCGGTGGAGTCGCTCGTGGAGAACGCCGCTGCGGATGTCCTCCGCATTGGTGCCGTAGAGGTTCTTCAGCTGGGCCCGCAGTGGGACGCCGGCCGTGTGCGTCAGCAGCTGCCGGGTGGTTACGACGCCGAGCGGGTGGCCGGTGACCTCGGGCCAGATGGTTCCGAGTGGCTGGTCGAGGTCGAGGGTGCCGTCCTCCCACAGGGCGCCGATGGACGACCACACGGCAAGGATCTTGGTGAGGCTGGCGGCGTCGAAGACGCTGTCGGTGCGCATCGGCACGTCTGGCTCGTCGGGGTCGAGGACGCCGATGGTGCCCTGTGCGCCGATACCAGTGGAGTCGCCGACGGCCCACACGGCGCCGGGGTACACCTTGTCGCGGACGCCCTCTTCCAGTAGGGCTTCGATGCGGTCGCTGTCGTACGTCATGGTCTCCCTGTTCGCCGGGGCATCCCGCTGGTCAGCGTAGTGACGTTCGTGCAGTGGGTCGGGTAGTGACGTGTCGGGCCGTCGGAATGAGGTTCAGGCGAGTTGGCGGCCGAGGTCGGTCAGGGAGCGTGCGGTTGCCGAGAGCGGATAGCGTGCCGCGTTTGCGTAGCCTGCCTGCCGTAGAGCGGACAGCAGGCCGGAGGATGTGCGTAGCCGGTCGAGGTCACGGGCCAGGGCCGCGGAGTGCCTGAAGTCGGTGGCCACGCCGGAGGCGGCGAGGGTTTCGCTGAGGCCGGGTACGGGCTGGTACAGGACGGGCAGTCCGCAGGCTTGGGCCTCCAGCGCGACCAGGCCCATGGCCTCCAAGGTGGTGGACGGCATGACCAGCGCGTCGTGTTCGGTGAACGCTCTCCACAGCTGTGGACGGCGGAGCCAGCCGAGGTAGCGGGCCTTCACGCCGGCCCGTTGCAAGAGCGGAGCCAGGGCATGGAATTGGGCTCGGGGCGCGGCGATGCTGAGCTCGATGCTTGGGACTCGGGACAGGCTCTTGACCAGGGCCTCGACGCCCTTCTCGGCGGTCAGCCGTCCCGCGTAGAGCAGTCGCAAGTGGCTGGAGGCTGCTCGGGCTGGCCGGGTGGGCGGATCGGTGAGCAGGTGGTCGGGGATGCCCCAGGGGATGTGGGAGATCTTTCTGCGGTCGAGCTGTGGGGCGAGCTTGAGGAGGTGGTCGGCCATCGCACCGGTGGGCACCACGATGGCGTCAGCGGCTCGGGCGGACTCGCGCAGGACTTGTAGTTGGTCGCGGTGTGCCTCGGCGAAGATCAGGTCCGTGCCGTGAACCAGGGCGATGCGGGGATGCGAGGGCAGGGCCCGGATCAGGGCGGGAGTGGCGCCGAAGGCGAGGTGCTGTAGGTGCAGGACGCCGATCTGGGCTGGGTCGATCGCGACCGCGAGGGCCTTGCGCAGGGCTGCGACGTAGCGGCCGAAGGCGGGGCCCTCCAGGCACTTCCCGGCCACGGTCAGTAGGTCGAGTCCGGTGGGGAGGCGGTGTCTTGGAGTGGACGGACCGAGCATGAACGCGCGGGCTGGGACGAGGGGCTGGTCGCCGGTGTAGAGGTCGAGGAAGAGTTCGACGCTTCCACCGGGGCTTCCTGCCGGCAGGTCCAGGCAGGTGGCGGCCAGCGGCCCAGCGGTGTGCTGCGCGACTGGGTTCACGAGGCGCCTCCCTGCATCTCCTCGTAGAGCCGGGAGATGTCGATGCCGTTGCTGGCTGCGTACTTGGCGCACTGTTGCTGGTAGCTGACCGGGGTGCCGGAGGCCGTGAGGAAGACGAGCTTGCCGAAGGTCATGCCCGGGTAGATGCGGACGGGCTTGGCCGCACGGATTTCCAGGGTCCAGCGGATGGCATGGCCTTGGTGGCCGAGCGGGGCGGAGACGTGGACCCAGATGCCGAGCGCGCCGAGGGTGCGGTCGCCGTTGAGGAGCTGTGCGTATGTCTCCGAGCTTGTCTGCTCCAGCGTGACGCCGAGGTAGAGCACTCCGGGCTTCAGCGCCAGGCCCGTGGCGGGAATGGTCTGTTCGGTGAACTCGGTGGGAGCGGCGGCGTCCAGGTCACCGGTGCAGACGCGGATCGTGTCGCCGAGTCGCCAGTCGTAGGCGTTCGGGGAGAGGCGGGCCGGGTCGTACGGATGAATCGTGATCTCGCCGGTCTGGATGGCAGCGTTGATTGCGGGGCCGGTGAGGATCACGAGGCCACCGCCTTGATGCGAGCCGTGTCCCGCCAGTACCTCGACGGCTGCGGGCCGGCTGCGGCCTGGTACTTGCCGCGGTAGGGGTCGATGTCGCCGGTGGAGACGAAGAACATGATCTGCCCGATTCTCATGCCCGCGTACACCCGCAACGGGCGGATCGGGGTGAGCATCAGCGTCCACTGGCCGTGGAAGCCGATGTCTCCGATCGGAGCGGTGATCTCGACGAACAGGCCGAGCCGCCCGATGGACGAACGGCCGAAGAGCAACGGGACGAACGTGTCGGAGCCGACCTCTTCGAGGGTGTGGCCGAGGTACAGCTCGCCGGGCTGGAGGACCTCGCCCTCCGGAGCGATGGTGATGTCGCGGGTGGGGTTGGGGCGGTGGGCGTCCAGTACCTCGGAGGTGTAGACGATCAGGGTTGATCCGAGGCGCACGTTGTAGCTGTTGGGGTTGACCTGCTCGGCGGAGAAAGGGGTGATGCGGAGGCGGCCGTCGTGTGCGGCTGCGGTGATCTCGGGACCGGTGAGGATCATCGCTTGTCTCCAGGGGCGGTGTCGGGACGGGGGGTTGTGAGCACGTGCTGGACTGCCTGGTCGAGGCGCAGGCCCGCCTCGTGGGTGCGCCGGCCGAGGTAGTTCTCGGCGACGTAGTCGGTCGTCAGGACTGTGGTGATGCCGTCGGGCAGGGGATCCGGCATGGTGACGAGAGGACCGGTCTGCTCCACGAGCTGGGCGAGCAGGTCCTGTGGGGCGCGGTACCTGTCTGGGATCTGGGCGTGGACCAACTGGTTGCCGAAGGGCTCGATGCCCAGCAGGTCGCCCCGTGTGAGCGTGCTGCCGAGGGGCACGGGGCGGAGCGCGGTCTCGTTGAGGATGACCGCGTCGGCGCCGAGTCCGGTGTGCAGTCGCGAGGCAACATCGGTCAGCAAACGGTGCCGGTCTGGTACTTGATGGCAGTACGCCTCGCTGACGGGACCGATGGCTTTGGCCAGCGCTCTGTGCATGCGGTCGAGCTGCCGTGTGACCTTGACGAGTTTCTTCGGAGTGGTGCCCGAGCTGTGCTCCGGGAAGTCGGTGATGCGCGCGGCCCAGCCGGTGCCGACCGGCTCGGCGAGGGCGTATCCGGCGGCGAGTTCTCGGCCTTTGAGGACGAGGGTGTCTCCGACATGGACAGGTCCGTAGTGGTCGCTGTGGCAGTGGCCCGCGAAGATCAGGTCGAGGAAGGGGCAGGCGGTGGCCAGCTTGAGGTCCTCGTCGAAGCCGGAGTGGCTGAGCAGGACCCAGTCGTCCACTTCGTGGTGGTGGGCGAGCATGATCTCGCGCAGGGCCTGGACGGGGTCGGTGACGCTGTGACCGGTTCGCTGCCCGGCGGGGATGCCGTGGAACGCCTGCTGCCCGATGACCGCGGTGATGCCGACGCGCCGGCCACCGAGGCGCGCGGTGTGTACACGGCGGAAGAGTGCGTCACCGGTGTCGGCGTCGACCGCATTGGCGCAGACGGTGAGCTGGTGGAGTCCGGGTTCGAAGTGGTGGTGCCAGCCATGGTTCCCGGGTGCCAGAACGTCGTAGAGCTTGAGCAGGATCTCGCGCTCGATGGCACCGTGGGCGAGGCGGTAGTAGCCGCTGCCTTCGAAGAAGTCACCGCAGTCCACGATGAGCGAGGTCTCGCGGAGGGCGTTGAGGTGGGTCAGGAAGGGCACGGCGTTGTCGAAGGTGGAGTGGACATCCGTGGTGGCCACGACCTGGCGCAGGGCGCGGGGGGTGGTCATGGGGTGACCTCGCAGATGTCGGCGCCCAGCGCGCGGAGCTTGCCGGGCAGGTCGGCGTGACCGCGGCGGAGCTGGTCGAGGCCACCGAGGGTGGTGACACCGCGGGCGGTGAGGCTGGCGACCATGAGTGCGGAGCCGGTGCGGATGTCGGTGGCCTCCACGCCTGTCCCGGTCAGCCGCTGGGGGCCGGAGAGACGGCACTCGGTGGGGGAGATCTCCTCGATATCGGCTCCGAGACGGGCCAGTTGAGGCAGCAGATTGCCGTGGCGGCCAGGGTTGATCGCGTCGGCGAACAGGTGGTTGCCGGGCAGGCCGAGGGCGAGTGCCATGAGTGGAGGTTCGAAGTCGGCGTCCAGGCCGCCGGGGCTGAGGGAGGCGATGGCCCGCAGAGGACGACCGGTCATCCTCGCATCCTGGGCGCGGATGGCGAGGGCTTCGGTCTCGCTGCTGACGGGGATCCCCAGCCGTCGCAGGGCCCCGACCAGCGGCCCCATGTCCTTGCTTCGGACTCCCTCGATACGTGCGTCACCCCCGGTGGCGGCAACCGCGCAGGCCAGTGTCCCCGCTTCGACCTTGTCTCCAGGCACCGCCCAGACGGCGTCGGCCGACTCCGAGGACGGTGGTGACAGATTCAGGAGGTGCTCGCTCGTCCGGGCTTCCCAGCCCACTGCGCTCAGGGCGTCGAGTACGCACAGAACTTCCGGCGAGAGGTTGGGTTCGCCCAGCCGTAGCGTTCGTCCGGCCGTGACGGCCCGGAGCACGGCCGCCACGGTCGCCCCTCGCGAGCGGAACGGCAGCATCAGGGAGACGGTGGCCGTATCGGGAGCGACTGCCTCGACGCGGTACCCGGAATCGTCCACGGCGGTCCGGTCCCCGAATGCCTGGTACACCTTGAAGTGCAGTTCCATCCCGCGCGCACCGATCCGGCAACCTCCCGGCCACGGCAGCCGCGCTTCCCCGTGCCGTGCGAGCAGGGCCGGCACCAGGTAGTAGGAGGCGCGGATCTGGGCGGCCTGGGCCAGTACGGGAACCGTGCACCGGCTTTCCGTCGGAAGGATCACCGCAGTGCTCGGCTCTCCGACGGGCTGCGCGACGTGCCAGCCGGCCTGCTGCAGCAGCGCGAGCATGATCTGGACGTCCGTGTTGGCCGGCACATTGCCCAGCCGCACAGGGCGGCCAAAGGCCGCCGCGGCGGCCAGCAGCGGGAGGGCGGCGTTCTTGGACCCATCGACAGTGACGATGCCGGTGAGTGGTGGTCCCGGTCGTACGGCGATCACCTCGGCGGCCCTGAGCGGGGTGGAGACGGTGTCTGCCACGATCAACTCCTCTGGAGGGGAAGGGAGACTGCGGTTTCCCGATCTGGGCGGATGGTCAGGTCGATCTCGGCCCAGCACCGTTTGCCCGTGGGTGTCGGCTTGGCGCCGTATCGGTCGGTCAGAGCGGTGACGAGGAACAGGCCGCGGCCGTCCTCGCTGTGGTCGTCCGGGAGGCGGGGCCGCGGCAGCACCGGGCTGGAGTCCCAGACCTCGATGCGCAGAGCGGCATCGATGAGTCGCACAGCCATCGAAACGTGGTCGGTGTCTGCGTGCTGGACGGCGTTGGCCAGCAGCTCGCTGATCACCAGTCCGGCGGTGTGCAGCACATCGCTGTTCAGCTCCTCCGCCTTCCAGCCCGCCATCGCGTCTGCGGCCTCGTGCCGGGCGGCGGAGACCGCAGCAGGTGTGGCGGGCAGCGAGAGAGTGAGCTGGTGCGCTTCCATGAGCGGCCTCCTGGATCGGTGCGGCTACTCCACGCAACCGCTCCAGGGGCAAGCAGGGCCACGCCGTGTGCTGGGGCTGCATCACTTATGCAGGAGCTGCATCGCGGCCAATCACTGCTCGGTTACGCTCGGTTGGGCAGGCAGGATCGGCGACGGCAGGAGGGGCCGTGGCACAGATGGCCGATGCACAGAGTGAAGCGAGACGGATCGGCGAAGTGATCCGTCAGGCACGCGTGTTACAGCGGCGCTCGCAGAAGGACGTTGCCGCCGCACTGGGGTATCACCAGTCGAAAGTGAGCCGCCTGGAGAGCGGCAGGGGCACGGAGGACGTTCGCGTGCTGCGCGAAATCGCGGAGGTGCTGGAGATTCCGCTGCGACGTCTCGGCCTCGCCGCCCCTTCTGATGCCAGCCCAGCCGAGCCCGGAACAGAGGACATGCACCGCCGTACTTTCCTCGCCGTGAGCGCTGCCGCGCTCACGGTCCCGCCGTCGTCCACCGCAGCACACCACGAGCTGGTCCGGGTCCTGCTGCCCGGCACGAGTCCTGGGGCCACCGGCCAAGCCCTGGGCATCGACGAGCTACGGGACCGGACACGGGCTGTACGCCGGATGTTCCACATGTGCAACTACGCGGAACTGGAACAGACCCTGCCGGGCCTGATCGCCGACCTGCGCCAGGCCGCCGGCGGCCCATCCGGCTCGGCGGAGGCATCCGGGCTGCTCGCGACCGCCTACCAGACGTCCGTGAGCCTGCTGCTGAAGCGAGCCGATCAGGGCAACGCCTGGCTTGCGGCCGGTCGGGCCATGGCCGAGGCGGAACGGTCCGGGGACCCTGTCGTCCTCGCCGCGAGTGTCCGCGTGCACGCCCACGTCCTCGTACGGGAGAAGCACACCGCCCAGGCTGTGAACATCATCCGCCACACCGCCGACCAGCTCACCGGCTCCTATGACCAGCGCCCGCCCCGATACCTGGCAGCAGTCGGACTGTTGTTGCTCCGCGGGGCGACCGCAGCCAGCAGAAACGGCGACCGCGACACCACCCAGGACTTCCTCACCGAGGCCAAGGAGGTAGCTCGCCATGTCGCCTTTGACCGGCCGGACGCATGGGCGAACTTTAGCCCCACCAACGTCGCCTTGCATGAGGTCAGCGCGGCCGTCTCCTTCGGCGATGCCGGCATCGCCCTGCACACCGCACGGCCCCTCATGCGGCGACACATCCCCGTCCCAGAGCGCCGGGCCGCGCTCTGGGTGGATACCGCCCGCGCCTACAGTCAGCAGGGCAGGCTCGCCGACGGCTACCAGGCCCTGCGCATCGCCGAGAGCTGCGCGGCACAGGACATCCGCCGCCCGGCCGTACGCGAACTGGTCGCCGACATGGCAGCCCGCGACCACCGCCGGGCACTGCCCGAGCTGCACCATTTCAGCCGCCAACTGGGAGTTCCCGCGTGAGTGATCAGCCCGACAAGCCGTTCCTCCAGATCGTGGTCTGTGCGGCCGGGGTCGCCGCCGACGTCGGTCGGCTGATCACCGCAGCACAGGAGCGGCACTGGGAGGTCGGCGTCATCGCGACCCCACAGGGCCTCGGCTTCCTTGACGTGGACGCGGTCGAGGCCCAGACCGGCCGCCCCATCCGCTCGGCCTGGCGATCACCGGGTGAGCCGCGCCCGACCCGGCCTGCGGATGCGATCGCGGTCGCCCCGGCCAGCTTCAACACCGTCAACAAGTGGGCCGCCGGCATCTCCGACAACCTCGCCCTGGGCATCCTGTGCGAGGCACCCGCCATGGGCATCCCGGTCGCCGTGCTGCCGTACCTTAACTCCGCCCAGGCCGCCCACCCCGCATACCGCCAGAGCCTGGACCGGTTGCGCGAGATGGGCGTCCTGGTCGGCTCGTACGAACCTCACCGGCCGAAGGCCGGCGGCGGCGCCGACCGCTACCGCTGGGAAGAAGCGCTGGAGCTGCTTGCGCCCAGGCTCACTGCGCGGCCGTGATCAACGCCGCCGTGCTTGCGGTGGTTGCGGGGCCGCTGGGGCAGCCGTTTCCGCAGGCACCGGCGCGTTGGGCCGTTGCGCCGCGCTCCGAGTCTGCGCTGCACGGGCATCTTCGCTGACCGCCGCCCTCGCGCTCAGGCGCTGGATGCGCCAGGTCAGCACCCGTGCGGGGCGGCGGGCATCGTCCAGGGGGCGCTGGTGGGCGGCCTGTTCGAGGAGCCGCTCGGGGTCGTGGCCGGCGGCCTCGGCGTCGGTGAGCACGGTGGCGAGTGCGTCGAAGGACGGGTCGTCCAGGACCTGCTGCGCATGGTCGCGTACTACCTCACGTATGCGGCGGATGTGCCGGTCCACTGTCTGCTGGGGCGGTCGGCGCTGGGTCAGGGCGGCCAGCGGCGCGGCTGCTGCCTGCTCATATGCGGCTTGAAGGTGTACCAGGGTCTGGTGGGCGGCGGCGACCTGCTGGTCGTGGTGGCGGAGCTGGTGCCAGCGGGCCGCGGCCATGACGACGAAGATCGCGGCGTCGAGGAACATCGCCAGGACGGCGCTGTCCTTGGGGGCGGGCTCGCGGACCATGGCCCGAACGGCGTTGCGCAGGGCGCGGGCGTGGTGGTGTTCGGCCTGGATGCGGGAACGGGTGGCGCGCTCGAACGCGGTCGCTGCCTCGCGGAGCTGGGAGTGGATGGGGGCTGGCGCGAGGAGGGGCAGGGCGTTGAGGGCTTCGCCGAAGGCGGCGAGGTGGGCCTGGGAGGCTTCGTCGTCGCCCTGGTCGAGGCGGTGGGGGATGCGATCGGTGGCAGCGGTGGCCTGGTGCCAGGGGTTGGGCCGGCGCAGGCCCGGTTTGCCGGTGGGCTGCGGGTCGACGGCCTTCAGGCGTTCCTGGATCTTGTGGAAGGACAGGTCAGGAGCGAGTTTGGAGCCCGAGTACCAGACAGGGCCGTTCACCTCGTCTTCGAGAGCGACCTTGTAGCCACGTACGTCGCCGGAGGGGAAGTACACGACCTCGAAAACCACACCATCGATGTGGCTGAGCAGGTGGACGAACTCCTCGATGCTGGAGGCGGCGGCCACAGCGGTGCGCACAGTGGTGCGCAGGCGTTCGCGAGGGGTCTTGTCCTGGCCGGCGCGGCGGGCCTTCTCCTGCTCGGCGCGGGTGGGCCGCTTGGCGGCGGTGCGGTCCCCGCGTACGACTTGGAGCAGGCCGTATTCCTTCTCGATGGCGGCGAGTTCGCGGTCGGCGGTGAGGTAGTCGTTCCAGTGGCGGGCGGTGCGCAGGTCCGCGCGGACCTTGGTGGCGGCGATGTGGATGTGTTCGGGGGCGTGGCGGACGGCGACCCAGCGGCAGCCGTCCGGGTCGCCGTCGGGCGCGATGCCGGTGGCGGCGACGACGCGGCGGGCGATGTCGGCCCATTCCTCGTCGCTGAGGATGCGGTCTTCGGGGGCGACGCGGATCGAGCAGTGCCACACGTGTTTTTCGGGTGCGCGGCCGAGCCGCCGGGCCTGCTTGACGTGCAGGTCGAGGTCGGCGACGAGGAGCTTCCTGGCGGCGTGGAAGTCGTCGCTGCGGCCGGGGTCGGGGGCGAAGTCGTCCCAGGAGGCGACCAGGTGCGGGTCGGTGTGGTCCTTGGCCTTCTTCGTGTCGAAGACGTAGCGGATCAGGCCGGCGGTGTCCTTGCCGCTGCTGATCTTCGCGATCACCGGGCCACCTTCTTGGTAACGGCCTCGTTCGCGGCCGTGGCGATGTGACGGACGGTGGCGCCGACTGCGGTCAGCGTCTGCTCGGCCTGGGCCAGAACGGCGGTATCCCCAGGGTGCGCATGACCGCCGGAGTTGAGCTTCTTGGCGATCTGGTTGATGTTGTGGCCGATCTTGGCGACCTGCTGACGCAGGGCGGTCAGCTCGTCGATGTAGTCGTCGAGCGGTGTGCGCTGGCCGGGCAGGGCAAGGTCGCCGTGGACGTGGGCCATGACGACGGCGCCGACGTAGTGTGCGCCGGCGATGTTCAGCGACCGCGCCATGCGCAGGATGTCCTTCTTCTCGTCCACGCTGTAGCGGGCGTCGACTCGCTCCTTGCGCTGGCCGTTCGGGTCGGGCCTGCGGCGTCGGGCGACACGGTGCAGCGCGGCGGCTTCGGCAGCACGAGGCAGCGGCGGGCGCGCGGCGGTGTCGGCGGGCTGTTCCCCTTCGGGCACCCCCTGGTGCCCGATAGCCTCCGCCACCCCCGGGGCGGAGGCTTCCGCATTGGCGCCGTCCTTGGACGGTCCAGCGGCATACCTTGCTGCGCTGTCTGGGGCTGACGCGGTGGGTATCGCCTGCTGAGCAGCGGGGAGTTCACGGTGCGGGTCGTGCATGGATCGGTTCTCCGTTGGGTGCTGGTGCCGGGTGCGTCGCTGTGCGCGACCCCCGTGCCCCTGCGCTTGTCGGCACGGAGGCTCGGGGGTGAGCCGGAAACGTGGGGCGATCGGTGCGTTTGCGCGGGTCAGGCGGTGCCGACGGGGGCTGTGCCGAGTTCCCTTTGCCGCTGGGAGGCGGCTTCGTCGAGGTCGTCGAGAGGCTCGGCCTCGAAGCCGTCGTACGCGACGGGCTCGGCCTGGCCGGTGCGCTCTGCTTGCAGCTGGTCGCGCAGGGCGCGGGCGCGTTTCTGGCCGATCCGTAGTGCGTTGCGCAGACGCTCGGCACTCAGCCGCTCGTCGCTCCAGTCGGCGGTCAGGCGTCGGGCTTCGTCGAGGACTTCGGCGTCGGTGCGGGTGCGGTTGGCGGTCGACTTGGCGGTGGCGTGGACCCGACCGGTCGCCCGACGCGGGGCGGCTCTGGTCGACTCCACCGGGGCGGCCGGCCGGGGCGGTCGGGTAGCGGGGGCCGACTCGGCGGCCTCGGTCGGCCGCGTCACGGGTGCCTCGGCGGTCTTCACGGGGGTCGACTCGGTCGGCTGCTGGGGGGCCGATTCGGCCTGGTCAGACCTCGACCGTGCGGCCTGCTCGTCAGCTTGCTGACCCCCCGACTGGGCTGATGCTGCTTCGGCAGAGTCAGCCGACTCGGGGTTGTGGTGCAGCACCTTCGCTACGAGTTCCGACCCGAAGTAGATCGACCCGACCGGGAGCGAGGTCGCCAGCAGTACGAGGGCCCAGTTCGCGGGGGCCCAGTCGGCCAGTCGGCCCCACTGCGAGGTGGTGTGCAGGGCCGGAATGAGGCCGTGCACGTAGTTCAGCAGGAGGCTGGCGATCGTGTAGGTCGCCAGGACCCGAAGCGCGAACTTCCGGTCGTTACCGGTTAGCGCGAGCGTGGCGACGAGCGCGAGGGCCATCAGCCCGTCGACAACGATCGGGTAGAGCAGGGCGGCGGTGAGGTCGGCGCCGATGGCGCGGGCCACGTCGGACAGCGCGTTCCACGAGACCCGGAAGGCCATGAGGACGACGGCCACCAGGCCGATGACGAGGGTGATGCGTCCGTTGCGGTGCATGCGACGACCCCGAGCGGGTGTGAGTGCTCGACGGCCCGGGGTACCGGGAGCAGGGCGCTGCCGGAGCGAAGGCTGCGGCCGCCGCGTACGGCTGCCGGGGTCATCGGGGGTGGGGGAGTGCAAGGCGGAAGGCTCCAGGGCGGTGCGGTGGGGCTGATGGTGCGGGGGTGAGCGGCGTTCACGGAGGGGGCGTTCACGCGGGGCCCCCTTCTAAAGGGGGCCCCGCGCGTGATCGCTTGGCCGCGTGTACGGCGTGGACGCTCGCGTGATCGCTTGACCTGCGGTTTTGCGGTGAGCGTGGACGCCGTGAGCGGTTCACGGCGGGGTGTTCGCGTGAGGGCCGCGTGTACGGTCGCGTGATCGCTTTCCGCAGGTAGCGGTGGGGGTCAGCCGACGGCGGTGAGGTGGCGTGCGGAGGCGTAGTAGCGGGTCTGCTGTCCGCCTCCGGCTCCTCCGGCGATCCCGTCGGCCTTGGTGGCCAGGCCGCTGTCGACGAGGCGGGCGAGGTGGCGTCGTGCCTTCTCCACGTCGGCGCGTTCGGGGTCGCCGCCGCCGATCAGGATGGCCGCCAGGTCGCGGGCGGTCAGCCCGCTGGGGGTGTTGCGCAGCAGGACGGCGGGGTCCTTGCTGGGGTCGACCGTGGTGGTGCCGCGCACGTGGTCGTGGGTGACATCCAGCGGGCCGATCTCACCCGTGGGGGTCTTGAGGTGATGCAGGGTCACGGTGGGATCACCCGGCCTGCCGGTGACGAACAGGACGCTTCCCGCGCCAGCGGTGATCCAGGTGGAGCCGTAGACCTGGTCCAGCGCGGGGCGCTGGCCGCGCGGGGCGTCGGCGGTGGCCTTGCGCTGGTGGTGCAGCTCCATGATCTCCACGCCGCCCCTGAGGGCGCGCATGCGGGCGTTGTGGAAGGCGACCGCGAGGCTGTCGTCGACCATCGTGCTCACCGCGTCCTTCAGACTGTCGATCACGATGGTGTCGGCCCGGTGGGCTGCGGCGAGGTCGGCGAGGAGGTCGGGCTCCTTGTCGAGGGTGGCGGGCAGCGGGCCCTCCCACACCACGAGCCGCTCGCGCAGGATCTTCTCGTCGGTGCGGAAGACGCGGCGGGCCATGGCCCTGGCGATCTGCCGGGGCCGGTCCATGGCCAGGTAGAGCACCCGCCTGCTGGGGGCGACCGGCATCTCCAGAACCGTCTCCTGGAGCCCGAGGCGGGCGAAGACCACCTGGTGGGCCAGCGTGGTCTTGCCGACCCCCGGTGCGCCGACGATCATCAGGCTCTCGCCCGGCGCCCAGACGGTCTTCTCCCGGGTGCCCCACAAAGGCTCGGCGTCCGCGCCGGTCTCCTTGACGAAGGACCACCCGTCGGTGGCGAAGCGGTTCAGCCTGCCCTGGCCCGAGGCGAGGGCACGCTCGCGCTCGGCCCGCATCTCCGCTTCGACCTCGCTGCGTATCGCCTCGGGGTCGGCGCCCGGCTCCTGGGCGCGCTGGACGGTGCGTACCGCGGAGGCGAGCAGGCGGCGGAGGTTGGCCTTCTCACGGATGATCTCCGCGTGGTACTCCGCGCTGCCGGTGCCGTAGTGCACGTCGGCGAGCTGGTGCAGGTAGGGACGGCCACCGACGCGCTCAAGGTCCCCCTGCTGCTGGAGCAGCTCGGTCAGGACGATCGGGTCGGTCGGCTTATCCTCACGACGCTGGGCAAGCAGCGCACGCCAGATCGTCTCGTGCGCGGGCCGGTAGAAGGCGCCCTCGCCCAGAATCGGCCGGACCGCGTCGATGACGTCGCCGTTGTGCATGCAGGCGCCGAGCACCGCGCGCTCGGCGTCCACGTTGTACGGAGGCTCCGCGACGCCCAGACTCGGCTCGGGGCCTTCCCGGAAGCGGGATGGCGTATTCGGTTGGGGATCGGTCATACTAGGCATCAGCTCCTCTGCTCGCGGGCCATATGGGACGGCAATCCCGGACTCCGCGGGTCGATCGCTAGGGATGGCGGTTGAGAGGTTTGCGCTTGAGCCCCCGGCATCGCCGGGGGCTTCGTTCATGTGCCGTGCGGTCGCGCGGACTCCTCGGGTTGGCGGGTGTGGGTACCACCAGTATGCCACATAAATTGCAGATCGCAGAAGTATTCTGCGTCTCGCAGAACGCATGCTACAGTTATGGGGTCACTGCGATTGGCAGGAGACTGCTACGAACGGAAGGAGGTGTTCATGGCCGATGAAAACCAGCAGAAGGGCGTCCTGCTCAGCGGCGAGGGCAACGTCGCGGTGCGCATCAAGCTGGAGCGCGAGGCGCGCGGCTGGAGCACCAACGCCCTGTCTGACCGCCTGAACGAGGCCGGCTTCGAGATGAACCCATCCGCGGTCTGGCGCATCGAGAACGGCAAACGCCGCATCAACCTCGACGAGGCCATCGGCTTCGCCGAGGTCTTCGGCATCGACCTGCGCAACCTAGTAGGACCTCCGCAGCTCGCCGCTCAGGCCCGTGCCATGGAACTCATCGACGCTGTCGTGGACTCGTTCCGCGAGACCCAGCGGGCTAACGCCGCCTACACCAAGGCGCGCGATGCCCTGGACGCATACCTCGCCGAGCATCCCGACATCCGCGAGGAGGCAGACGTGATGGTCTCCAACGCCATGGCCGAGGCGTCCACCAAGCATCTGCTGAAGACGTACGGACCGCCGCCCGGCGAGCATCGCGATCCCGATGCCGACGACGAGGTGTAGCCGCCGGCTCCTATTCCCCGTCCTGGACCCGCAAACCCCCAGTGCGGGCATCTCACCCTCATCCCTAGCGATCGACCGGCAGGCCAGTGTTGCCGCACCCGCGCCTGCCAGAAGAGGACTCACCCCTTGCCCCAACCCGCAATACCCCCTGCCTCCGCACCGACGCACGCCGAGGCCGCCTTCCCGCGCCTCTACCTCCCCGAGGAAGTCGCCGCCGTCCTCGGCTGCTCCGCCTGGTGGGTGAAGGACCGCGCCCGCCGACGGCTCATCCCGTTCACTCGCGTCGGCCGCGCCTACCGCTTCTCGGATGATCACCTCACCGAGATCATCCGCATGCACGAAGAGCGCCCGGCCCGGAATCCGCAGCGCCCCAGCAGCGTGGCTGCGTCCGCTCCGCAGCCTCGGGCGCGCCGGCAGATCGAGGGTCCTGTGCCCGCGCGCCGCCTCAAGGCCCGGCCACCGAGCCGCATGCTCAAGTCCCAGTACGGCACCGCCGCTTAAGGCACCCCACACGACAGAAGGGAGGGAACTCCGTGGGGTACGCGGAGAAGCGCGGCGACTACTGGCGCGGCCGATACAAGATCGAGGACGGTAAGTACGGCACGGTCGCCGATGCCACAGGTGCCGTGGTCAAGTTCGCCACCAAGCGCGAGGCCAAGCAGGCCGCGGACGCCGAAGAGGTGGCTGTCCGGCGTGGCCAGTGGCGCGACCCGGGCCTTGGCCAGGAGACCTTCGGCGAGTACGCGAACCGCTGGTACGAGGCCCAGGACCTGGCCGCCTCGACCATGCAGAACTACCGGCGCCACATCGAGGAGCACCTGCTCCCCGAGTTCGAGGACAAGGCGCTCGCCGGCATCCTGCGAACGGACGTCGACGCCTGGGAGAAGAAGGAGAAGGCCGTGTACGCGGCCTCCAGCGTCAAGACCTGGCGCTCGACCCTCCACCTGATCTTCGAGGACGCGATCGACGAGGGCCTGATCGCGTCCAACCCGGCCGCCCGGCGCCGGGGGCGTGGCAAGCGCGCCGGCCGCTCGCGGGACCGTGGTCCGGAGAAGGTGGTCACCGACGCGCTCGGCATCCTGTTGACCGCCGAGCGAGCGGCCCTGCTGTCCGGCCGTGACGACGAGTTCGTCGCCGTTGTCCTCAAGGGCTACACCGGCAAGCGCTGGGGCGAAATCGTCGGCTTCGAAACGGAGTTCGTCCGGCCCGGTGCGTTCCGTGTCGAGTGGCAGCTGTACGAGCTGGACACCGGTGAGCTGGTGCGCTGTCCGCCGAAGGACGACAGTTACCGGACCATCGACGCGATGGGCTGGCTGTCGTCCCTGGTCTTCGACCACATCGCCCGTACGAAGCCGACGCCCTGCCCCTGCCACGGGAGGACGTACGTCTTCCGGGGCCAGGGGGCAGCGCGTACTGGTGGGCACCAGGGCGCGAAGCTCGTCGACGTCGCGCGGCTGGCGGGCGTCTCCTCGGGGACGGTCTCCAACGTCCTCAACCGGCCCGACCGTGTTGCCGAGGCCACCCGAGTGCGGGTCGAGAAGGCCATAGCCGATCTCGGGTTCGTGCGGGGCGGCACGGTGTCGGAGCACGCAGCCCACTGGCGCAGGAACGGCTTCGCCACCTGGCTGTTCACTCCGGCGGCCTCCGGCTGGTACCCGAAGAAGGCACCACAGGAGGCCCGCCCCGTGCCCATCCTCGGCGAGCCGTGGCCCGGCGTTCCTGCACGAGGGCGGGGCGCCACCGATCGCGCCGATGCCTGCTGGCTCCCGATCGCCAAGGGCCTCACCCCGCACGGCCTCCGTCACACCCACCGGACGATGATGGAGGACCTGGGCACCGAGAAGGTCCTCATGGACCAACGCATGGGCCACCTCGACGGTTCGGTCTCCGCGCGCTACGCCCACGTCACCCCCGGCATGCGAGAGCGCCTCAAGCTCGGCCTGACCCAGCAGTGGGAGGCAGCACTCGACGCCCGCCTGGCCCTGTGCCCGAGGTCACCGGTGCGCGTGCTCAACGACCTCCTGCGAGCACGCGCGGTCGCTCTCCGGTAGCCCCAAAGTGCCCCCCAACACTGTTGTGGGGCACCGCCGTTTTCCCGTACGAGGACGGTAATCGAATGCTTATGTTTCCGGCCTACAGCGTCCAGTGCCGGAGCCGAGGGACTTTACGCGAGTCACGGTCGGGCCAGTTGTTTGAGGAAACAGCTCGAAGAGGTGGTGGCCGTGATGAGGCGCGTGCGCCGTCCTGCAGAGTGCGCCGACGTCTACCCCTAACCGTGGGCCTTCGGATCCGTCCCAGTGATCACCAGCAAGCCTCGTTCAGTTATACCCACGGCCGGTCGGTCAGCCGAAGATGAGGTTGACGGTCCTCTGGACGCCACTCATCCGGCACCAGCCGCTCAACGATCGAGACCACGACCGAAAGCCTACCGATCTAAATGAGATCGATTCTTAGGAGGCTGAGGGGTGCTGTTTGATCAGGGCGCGTGACAGGATGCCAGCGACTTCCTCGGCACCCGTGTCCAGCGCGGCCAGGCTGGTGGACTCATCCGGCTCGGTTCGCAGCGTGAATGAGTGCATGTAAGCGCTGAGTTCGGCACGCGTACGTGACTGATGGGGGTTGAATCTGTCGACTTGGGTCAGCTTGGGGTCAGACACACCGATCGCCACGACGATGCGTTCAGTCCGGATCAGACCCAGTGCGCCGTTGAACCTCAGCAGGGAGGTGACCTGCTGGGGCAGCGCATCGTGATCGAGGATGGAGCCCATGCTGTCTCGGGGGAGTGTGGCCCGCAGGGAGACCTGGCCCGACTTGTGCAAGCGAACTTCCACCAGTTCCCCAGGCCGAGGGGCATCCCACGTACGGCGCCGGCTGGCGGGGATGCTGACGACTGCATGCTCCTGGGAACCGGACGACATCAGGGCGACGTCGTTCTCGACTGTCCCGGTCCGGCGGATTCGGTCCGCCAGCGATGTGCCGACCTCCTCCAGTTCCCTTGCCGAGTAGCCGGCGAACCCCACCGGAAAGACATGTAGTTCCAGCAGAGGGAGGCCGACGCCGCCTTCGACGCCAGCCTCGTCCAGGCTCCAACGCAGTGGAACCGGCTGTGCCAGGGGCGCGAAGGACAGCGGGGACGGGCCTGACTCCAGTTCCTTGACCTTGCGCACCACTTTGGTCATCAGCTCGGCTGTGTCGTGGAACGAGTCACGGAACACGCCCGTGGCGTAAGCCTCCACGGTTCGGGCGAAATCCTGCTGGGTGTCCTCGAACGTGACGCCCAGCTTGCGATAGACCCAGCGCGGCTTGCCCGCTGTTTTGGCCGCGACCCACTCATCGTGTGTTGCCGACTGCCCGGTCTCGCGGAATACGTGACCGTAGGACGGTCCGAGTAGGAAGACGCAGACATCCGCAGAGTCGAGAGCTGCCAGACACGCCTGCCGGCTCGGCGTGGTCTGCGCGGAGAAGTCCTCGAACAGGACCGGGGTGTGCCCCAGCGCGCGAATGAGGCCAGGCAGCGCGTCGCGCTCCTCTTCCAGTCCCTTGCGGACGCTGCTGATGAAGATTCTCACGCTACGGTGTCTCCACTACTGAGGGGTTCGTCGAAGCGAACCGGATGACCGGCGAGTGCCTGGGATGCGGGGGTTGCTTCATGGCTGAAGTCTCGGAAGAGGCGATACGCGCCTACTGGAAGGAGCACCGGGAGCAGCTACGACAGTGTGAGACCCAACGCTCGGCACTGACCAACCTCCTACTCGTGATCACGGCTGCCTTGAGTGCTCTCATTGTCCAGCAGAGATTCTCGACGTACGTCATGCCTCTGTGTCTTTTCGTGGCGATGACCGGAGGGTATGGGGCGGTGGCAGTCTCCAAGTACTTCGAACGGGCTTCCTACCACCTCTCTCAGGCGCGGGCCTTGACCAAGGACCTAGTGGAGCTGGGTGTGCTGGGCTCCGACGAAGGACTGGTACGTGCGAGAACCGACCATTACCGTCGTTTTCCTCGGCTGCATCGTATTCGCCTTCATCGCCTGTGGGTAATTCTGCACCTTGCCATCGCTCTGTACGGACTGTGCCTCTTCAGCGTGTGTGTGGCCGTGGCCTGATGTTCGTCTGGAGGGCAGTCGGCTGAGCCCCGCCTGCCCATGATGCCGCCGACCGCACCGCCGCCAGAGTGAAAAGCCGGGCATTTTGTCGCCTTCACCAGCATCGCCTGCACCGTCATCTGACACCGCAGACTCACCAAATGAGATGACGTCTAAGTGCTGACTGCGATTAACCTCGCTGGTTGAGTTTCGGGCGGTGCGCACTGTTCCACGATCTTGATGGGTAGCAGCCGTACGAAGCGGGTGGCGCTCATGCCTGGTGGCTGCCAGGTCCGCGCCGTCGAGCGCGTCGATGCGTCGGCGGGAGAGGCGCTCGGCGAGGTAGTCGAGGACGATCGCGGCTCGGTCGATGCGCTCGACGGCCTCGCCGGGTAGACGGTACAGGGCCTCGTGGAGGACTTCGTCGGGGGCGTCCAGGTGGGTCGTTGCCGTCATGGGTGTTCACTGTTGTGGTGCGGAGCCTGTCCGAACCGTGTCGCGGTGAAGCATGAGATGGAGTTCGCCCTCATCGGGGATGGCTGAGCCGTGATCGAAGCATCTCTCAGACCGTACGTTCAGCACCGTGCAGGGCGCGTTGGTGCGGGCAGATCGGTACGTGAGTCCTGCGATGGTGGTGTCGGCATCCCAGGCGTGGAGCAAGTACTCGGTGACGACTTGGGTCGGTACATAGTCGATCTCTTCGTAGGTTGGACGCACCTCCTTGGCGAGTTCCTCCACGAAGGCGTGCAGGAACCGGACTTGCCGCCGCATGCCCCCAAGTTCCGGGTCGAAGAGTGAAGGGACGGCGGGGAGCTTCGTGAAGTCGACGACGGTAACTTCACGAGAGCAGGTGAACGCGCCGACAGAGGCGACCTCCACTTCGGTTGCCGGCCGGACAAGCGCTTCCTTAAGCGCCGTCTCCGCTGTTGACGCGCCGTAGAACATCGGGATGCCAGCGGGGCTCATGCGGTTCGACTGTCGGCAAAGAGCCTGAGGGATAGTGCCGAGGTCGACAGCGGAACTGACCTCTTCTCCTGCCGCGTGCACACGAGCGCGCCACAACTGTTCGCTGGTATCGAGGCGACGAACGAGACCGAGCTCGGTGATCAGGTCGCCAATCCTCTCCAGGATCTGTTGCGGCGGAATCTCGCCTGCTCCTCGAAGATCGTCATCGCGTGACCGCGGGCGCTGCCAGAAGACATATCGCGTTCTGTGCTGGATCGCCTCGCAGAAGTCCTGCCAGCTGTCCATCAATGCTTCGTCGCTGCGTGGTTCAATGAATCTGGCCCGGGCCCAAAGGCCGGGTTCTACTGCCCCCTGCATCGCTTCGAGTAGACCCTCACCGGTTAGGACATCACTGAACTCATAGCTGATCAGGTCCCAGGTGTCCCATATGTCACCCCATTGATATCCACCTTCGCGGGAGTCATAGGGGACTCCTTCGTCATCGACGTTGTTGAACTCGTGCCGAAGTCCCCGCATGAAGGCATCGAGCAGGACGTCGAAGTCTGCTGCTCGGCCGCTACCACAGAAGCTGCATACGAGATCTTGCTCTGCGGCATCGTCCAGTTGGGCCTGCAGCGCTTCATCACTCACGCAACGGCTGCACACACTGTCCCCGGTGGGCGGTGGCATCGGCTTCTCCTCGGTATCGGTCACCAAGCCATTGTCGTGTGATGCTCGGGCAGACCACACACCGGAAGGGTACGTACAGCAGTTGAGCGCAGGAACGATGGTGGCGCTCGGGACCGCCGTGGTTGGAGTGCTTGGCACCTTGCTGTCAGCACTGCTAACTTCGCGCTTTTCATGAAGCGGCTTGTCCGACAGGCGGTCAGACAGCAGAAACTGCTTCTGACCAGCGAGAATGAGGGTTGTCTAGGTTCCTGTTCCCGCCCGCTCCAGAGGCACTTTCCAGGAGAAGAAGACTATCGGGCGAGGTTAGCGCGTTCTGCGCCCCGAACCGTTCGCGCTTGAATCCGCCTGCCCATCCTTACGGCCGGCTGGCACCTGAACTCCTCGGTCTTTCGCCGGGGGCTTCTTCGTGGTGGTCGTCTGCTCCTCCGGCTCGTCGCCCACCGGGATGCTCAGCTTGACATCACGCAGGCCCGCGACGCGCGCACGCGTCGCCTGGCCGGTGTCGTAGGTGAGTACGGTAACCTCGCGCCCCGACAGTGGCTTGAGCGCAAGCGCCCTGTCGACGATCTCGTCATCGTTGATCGGCAGCCGCACGTGCCTGGGTGGGTCGAACATGAGCTGAACGGTTACTTCACCGCGTCGTACGCCGGTGTGTCGCTGCACCAGGGCGTTCGCCTCGCGCAGTACTGCGTGCTCGGTGTTCTTCTGGAACAACCGGTCGAGCACGGCCAGCGTGTAACCCGCCCGCCAACGCACGTGCCTGTCCTTGCTCTCCTTGAGCTGGTCGAGTTCGTCCACCACGACCATCGGCACCACAAGATGAACGGGGTGCTGTGTGACATCCAGCAGCGTGCCGAAGTCGACCTGTTCCAACTTCTCGGGGTGCTTGATGTAGAAACTGCTGTCGGCCACTACCGGCTCCCCGCGCAGTTGCCAGAGCTGCAACTCCTGCGCGAGCGTTTCGACGGCGGCCCCGAACGCTTCTGTCCGCTGCCGTAGTTCGGTGTACACCAGTTGGTTCACGAGCCGCTGGGTCGTCCCGATTGTGAAGTTGTCCAACCCGGCAAGCAACTGGTCGTGCCGTTTCGTAAGGACGAGCCGGTCAAGGTCGGCGCTGCTGATGAGCGTGTCCAGCCGACCAACGGCGTCGGCCGCCCAGTCGAGGTACGCCAAGAGCCGCTCGTAGTACTCATGCGGGCCGCTGGTGAAGAGGTTTGAGACGTTCTCCCGCACGGCGACGAGGGTCTGGTGTAGGTGTTTTCGGTCGACGCCGGGCAGTGGGCTTAGGAGCATATCCATACTGTGGCACCTCGACGACGGCCGTCGCACGTCGATTCAGCCGACCACTAGCCTCTCGATCTTGCATGAGGGTCCGGTGGGTGATCAGAAACGCAAGAGTGCTCCCGACCTGCAACGATGGGACTTGTCTAGGGTCCAGGTCGTCGCAAGACAGAAGCACTCTCCAGGTGAAGAAGCGTATCGGGTCTTACCCGCGTGTTCGTACCGAAGGCAGTGGTCGTGGGGTGGTTTCCCAGGCCGGCGGGTTGCTGCTGGTGGAGACGGTCCGCAAGACCTGCCTGGACCAGGCGATATCGGCGGCGTTGGCGCCGTGGCGCAAGCTGCGGCGGTGCATGATCCGGGCAAGATCCTGCTGGATGTGGCGCTCGCGGTCGCGTTGGGCGCCTGACCGAACTGCGGCAGGCACGCGCTCAAGTCCACGCAGGTATACGGACGGCTGGCGACGCGGCGCCGGCAGCGGCCAGGGAGGTGGTCGTGGACCTGGACGGGGTGCTGGTCATCGCGCACTCCGAGAACAGGATGCGGCCGCGACCTGGAGATCGGCACCGTCGAGAAGTACCGCGTGTTCTTCGGCAGGGAGCCCCGGATGAAGAGGGTGATCCCCTTTCCGAAGCAGCCGGGAGCACCGGAAGCGGACGACGCGCAGCAGCACGGCAAGTCCGCCTGAATCTCCGGCTGGGGCGCGTCACTCACCGAACAGACTGTCCTGCACGTACTCGACGACCTTCCGCTCCGGGTAGAAGACGGCCAGCAGCATAAACGTCTTGGGATGGGCCGCGATGTTCCCGACAAAGAAGTGGACGGCCCGGTTCGGAGCGCACATCCGGTCGTACCAGCGCTCGCGCAGCGCATCACGGACCCCGCGCTCGCCGTACTTACGCAGGAACTTGCGGTACGACTGGCCGGCCTCCCAGTCCTTCAGCCCCATGTCGTGGGTCGGGCAGCCGTCGTCGGCACAGCGGAAGCTGTAGCGGAGGTCGAGCGGCACCCACTCCAGCGGGTTCAGCTCCTGCTCGAACAGGTCGAGTTGGTCGGCCAGCGCGGCCTTGGACACGGACCAGGGCTCGGCGGGCTCGAGCCGGAAGCGGGTGATCTCCGCGGGCCGGAAGACCCCCAGAGAAGTTCCCCGCTTCTCCTGATCCCGCTTGATGGCGCAGAGCGACGGGGCGATCAGCGGTTCGACATACCGGTATCGCTTCTTCCAGCCGCCGTCGGACGGCACCTCACCTGCGATCTCCAAGGTGTCGAGGTCGGGCCGGAGACTCTCCGGGCGTGAGTCTCGCTCCGGACGGTGAGGTTCGACGTCGACCTTGATGATCGAGTACTTGGAGAACTGGGCTTCCTCGCTCAGGAGCCGGAAGGGGACCGGGAAGAGCCGTACGTGCTGTGGCGCGCCCTGGTCCAGGCGTATGCCGGCCACACAACTGGTTTCGCGGTACTTGTTGGACAGCTCCGGATACGTCTTGACGGTGATCATGATCGTTGCGCGCTGCCGATTTCGCGATCCCATGGTTGCCCCCTCCACTGATCTCCCGATCCGATTGGAGGAGAGGTATGCGCCACCGACAAGAGCGCCTGCCAGGGCGAGGGATGAAGTCAGGCCAAGGGAATTACGGGCACGGCGGCCCGTTTACGGACCGTCTCCAGGACGACCTGCCGGTGGCAGCGGCTCTCGTCTTTCTCGAAGCACAGGACCGCGACCCGAGACTGCCGGGCATGCTCCGCGAGGCGCTCAAGATCGGTCTGCGCCTCCTCGGACCGCAGCACCCCACGGAACCGGGCCCGACCCACGTCGAGGCGGCCGTCCCAGAACGGTGCCCGGTTGTCCTTGGGATTGCCCAGGCCACGCAGGTGGGTGTACTCGATGCCGGCCTCGGCAAGTGCCTCCCCGAGGCGGGTCTTGCTGAAGCCCTTCTTGCGACTGATCGGCGTGAGCCGTACGTCCGCCACGACATCGATGCGGCTGTCGAGGAGCGAGGCGACGAAGGAGTCGATGTCCCGGCCTTCGTACCCAGCGGACCAGAGGCCGGGAGCGACCTTGGTCTCCCGGAAGAGCTCATCGAGGGAGATCTCAAGTGCCTCGGCGACTGCTCCGACGGTGAAGAAACCTGGCTGGATCGCTCCCTCGCTCTCCAGACGGGCCAGCGTTCCTACGGCGATGCCGGCTTCCTTGGCGAGCCGCTCCCGCGACCACCCTCGACCCTCCCGCATCGCTCGCACGCGCTGGGCGAGTGCTCGGGCGTGGTCGTGGAGACGCGCTGAGTGATGGCTTGCCATGTGTCGTGATCCTAAGGGCGGTTGAGGCGGGCGGGCATGGTGTTCCCGGCCGACCACGGGACTGGATTCGCGAAAGTGCAGGTCCGACTGTCCTCAGCTGCCGCACTTCGGACGGCCTCACCAGTCACTCCCTGGGAGAACCCGACCAAGATCTTCTCCCAGATTTCTCCCAAACGATCTCCAGGAACCACTCAGGGGCCTGATCCACTCACTGGATCAGGCCCCTGACCTGGTACTTCACTGTCGGGGTGGCGGGATTTGAACCCACGACCTCTTCGTCCCGAACGAAGCGCGCTGCCAAGCTGCGCTACACCCCGATGTCGCTGCTGTCGCGGCGACGTCGTTTACTTTAGCCCACCGGTGGCTAGAGACGAAATCCGGTTTTGCCGCGGTGGCGCATCAGGGCCGGGCGGGCGTGGTCCAGGGCCACGAGCAGGAGTGCCAGGGCGTAGATGGACAGGCCCAGGAGGAGGGCGTTGCCGAGGACGTGCTTGTAGCCGTCCTGGCCGACGTCCAGGAACGGGTAGAGGTAGCGGTCGGTGGTGCCCGGCAGGAGCAGCTCGCCCCGGATGAGGGAGAAGGCCAGGTAGGCCAGGGGATAGAGCAGCCAGGCCGGGGCGTGGCGCAGGCGGAGGCGGCCCGGGCTGGTGAGCAGGAGCCAGTCCAGTACGGCCGCGATGGGCGTCACCGTGTGGAGCGTGTGGTGGGCCAGGGCCTGCCAGCCGGTCGGGGCGGCGGCCTCGCCCGTGAGGGAGAACGGGCTGTCCTGGTTCGCCAGCAGCAGGTGGTGCACCAGGGCCGCGACGACGACGTAGAGCAGGGTCGCGCCGAGGAGGGAGGCGGGCAGCGGGCGGGCTGCCGTCCAGGCCCGGCGGGCCGAGAAGACCATGACCACGGCCAGCAGGGCGTTCGCCTGGACCGCGAAGTAGCCCGCGACCCGGGACGGGTCGCCGAGGAGCAGTTCGAGGGTCACGCCGGCCGCAGCCGCGAGGGCGATCAGCAGGCGGTAGGCCGCCGCCGCGGGGCGGCGGACCGGCGTGACGACGGCCGTGGCCGGGACGGGGGAGGGCAGGAGCGCCGGCTTGCGCGGTATCGCGGGGAGGTCCGGGATCTCCCTGGGTATCGGGGCTGTCATGCTCTCAAGCTGACAGAGCCGGGCAAAGGGGGCTATTCGGGCGCCGCTGTGTGGGTTATCGCCCTCGCCTCACGTGCCCTCGTTACCCCATCGCTTCACGTACCCCCGTTACTCCCGCGCCTCACGTGCCCCCGTTACTCCCGTCCCACCAGCGTCAGCAGCGTCGCCTCCGGCGGGCACGCGAACCGTACCGGCGTGTAGCGGTTCGTGCCGCAGCCCGCCGAGACGTGGAGGTACGAGGTGCGGCCCTCGGCCGTGTGCGTGGACAGGCCCTTCACCCGGTCCGTGTCCAGGTCGCAGTTGGTGACCAGGGCGCCGTAGAAGGGGATGCAGAGCTGGCCGCCGTGGGTGTGGCCGGCCAGGATCAGGGGGTAGGCGTCGGCCGTGAAGGCGTCCAGGGTGCGCAGGTACGGGGCGTGGACGACGCCCATCGAGAAGTCGGCGGACTCCGACGGGCCGCCGGCCACCTGGTCGTAGCGGTCCTTCTTGATGTGCGGGTCGTCCAGGCCCGTCAGCTCCAGCGACAGGCCGTCGATCTTGAGCGTGCCGCGCGTGTTCGTGAGGTTGAGCCAGCCCGCCGCGTCGAAGCCGTCCCGCAGGTCCTCCCACGGGTTGTGCACCGCGCCGACGGCCGGCGGGTTGCCGTTCAGGCCGTGCCGGCCCTGGGCCTTCTCCAGCAGGTAGCGGGCGGGGTTGCGCAGCTTGGGCCCGTAGTAGTCGTTCGAGCCGAAGACGTACGCGCCCGGGAACTCCATCAGCGGGCCGAGCGCGTCGAGGACCTCCGGGACGCCCTCCGGGTCGGAGAGGTTGTCGCCCGTGTTGATCACGAAGTCCGGGCGCAGGCCGGCCAGGGACCGCAGCCAGCGCTGCTTCTTGCGCTGGCCCCCGACCATGTGGATGTCCGAGACCTGGAGCACGCGCAGGGGGCGCATCCCCGAGGGCAGCACCGGCACCGTGACCCGGCGCAGGCGGAAGGAGCGGGCCTCGAAGCCCGCCGCGTACAACACACCGGCGGCACCAGCCGCCGCGATTCCCAGGGGCACTCCGTATCGCGCACGCATACGACCATCGTGTCAGACCGCGCCGGTCACCCGTGCCGGGCGGGGCGTGAAATGGCCCGGGGGTGCGGGGGTTTGCGTGCCCCGGGGCCGGTCCGGCGGCACGGGTGCGGGCGTGGGCCGCCGGCGCAGCCGCCCTTGCGCCGGCGTCCCGTAAATCCAGGGGCGTGCTTTCCGCCGCACCTGCGACAATCGACCCCATGACCACGCTCAAGTCGAAGCTGCAGGCTGACCTCAACGCCGCGATCAAGGAGCGCGACGAGCTCCGCTCCTCGACGCTCCGGCTGACGCTCGCCGCGATCACCAAGGAGGAGGTCGCGGGCAAGGAGAAGCGCGAGCTCTCCGACGACGAGGTGCAGAAGGTGATCACCCGCGAGGCGAAGAAGCGGCGCGAGGCGGCTGAGGCCTTCGCGCAGGGCGGTCGTGCCGAGCAGGCCGAGCGGGAGAAGGCCGAGGGCGAGGTGCTCGCCGGCTACCTGCCCAAGCAGCTGTCGGACGAGGAACTCCAGCAGATCGTGGCCCAGGCCGTCGAGGAGGCGAAGGCCGCCGGTGCGGAGGGGCCGCGGGCCATGGGCGCGGTCATGAAGATCGTGAACCCGAAGGTGGCGGGGCAGGCCGAGGGCGGCCGTGTCGCCGCCGCGGTGAAGAAGCTGCTGGCGGGCTGACCCCCCCGGCCTCCCGGAACCCCGGCCTCCCGGAACCCCGGCCTCCCGGTACCCCGGCCTCCCGGTACCCCGGTACAGCGGGAGAACGGGAGCGGCCTCCTCCGACCGTACGGTCGGAGGAGGCCGCTCCCGTTTCGTCATCCGGCGAGGTCAGCCGAAGCGCCCTCCGTTGCCGTTGCCGCCACCGTTGTCCCCGCCCCGGAAGAAGCCCTCCGGGATGGAGAACGACGGGGCCGGGAAGGTCTCGCCGCCGCCTCCGCCGCCGTTGTTGTTGCCGCCGACCAGGCCGCCGACGAACCCGTCGCCGCCGCCGTTCCCCCCGTTGTCGCCGTTGTTCCCGTCGTCACCGCCGCCGTCGTCGCCCCCGTCGCCGTCACCGCGGTCGCGGTCGATGCCGTCGGGGATGTGGACCTCGTTGAACTGCTCCACGGGCTTGCCCTCCAGCGCGCCCGTCATCATGTCCTGCCAGATCGGGCCGGGCACCTCACCACCGAAGACCTTCGCGTGCGAGCGGCCGCCGATGGTGATGTTGACCATCTTCCGCTTGTGCGCGGGGTCGCCGACCCAGACCGCGCCGGCCATGTTCGGCGTGTAGCCCACGAACCAGGCCGCGTAGCGCTCGTCCGTGGTACCCGTCTTGCCCGCACTGGGGCGGCCGCTCAGGCCCGCCTTCGAACCCGTGCCGTCCTCGACGACGCCCTTCAGCAGCTCGTTGATCGTGTCGGCGGTGTTCTCCGACATGGCACGCGAGCACGTCGACTTCGGGACCTCCAGCTTCCTGGAGGTGTCGCCGACCCGCTGGCTGACGGACTCGATGGCGACCGGCGTGCAGTACATGCCGCGCGAGGCGAAGGTCGCGTACGCGTTCGCCATGGTCAGCGGGGACATCTCCTGCGTGCCGAGGGCGATGGAGGGCACCTGCGGCATCTTGTCGCCGTCGGCCCGCACGACGCCCATCTTCTTCGCCATGGTCGTCACCGGGCAGATGCCGATGTCGCTGATCATCTGCACGTAGTAGGTGTTGACCGACTTGGCGGTCGCTTCCTTCATGTCGTACGGGCCGACCTCGGACTCGTTCTCGTTCTCCAGCCGGGCCGGGTTGTCCCGGTCGTTCTGCCAGGTCTTGCCGTCGCAGGCCTGCACCGGCGAGGGGTAGGCCATCTGGTACGGCGACGAGTACACCTTGTTCGCGGGCATGCCGTCCTCGATGGCGGCCGCCGCCACGATCGGCTTGAACGTCGAACCGGGCTGGTAGCCCATGCCGCCGCCCATGCCCTGGTCGACGGAGAGGTTGATCTGCGTCTCGTTCTTCTTGAAGCCGTACGGACGCGACTGGCCCATGGCGAGGATCTTGCCGGTGCCGGGCTGGACGACGGTGGCGGCGGTGGCCACGTCGTCGCTCTTGTAGACGTGCTCCTTGATGGACCGCTGGGCCGCGTCCTGGGCCTGCGGGTCCATCGTCGTGCGGATGGTGAGCCCGCCCTGGTTCCAGATCTTCGCCCGGGCCTCGCGGGACTTGCCGAAGACCGGGTCGGTCAGGAAGACCTCGCGCACGTAGTCGCAGAAGAAGCCCGCGCCCTTGACCGCCGTGATGCAGCCGTTCCTGGGCTTGCTGACCTTCAGGCCCAGCGGGGCCTTCATCGCCTCGGCGGCCTGCGCCCGGGAGATGTCGCCGACCTCGGCCATGCGGCGCAGCACGATGTTGCGGCGCTTGGTGGCCTCCGCCTCGTCGTTGACCGGGTCGTAGCGGCTGGGCGACTGGACGATTCCGGCGAGGAGGGCCGCCTCCTGCACGTTCAGGTCCTTGGCCGACTTGGAGAAGTAGCGGCGGGCCGCGGCCTCGACGCCGTAGGCCTGCTGACCGAAGAACGTGATGTTCAGGTAGTTCTCGAGGATCGTCTTCTTGCCCAGCTCCTCCTCGACCTGGATCGCGTACTTGAGCTCGCGGATCTTGCGGCCGATGGTCTGCTGGGTGGCCTGCGCGACCTTCGTCGGGTCGTCGCCCGCCTCCTCGACGAAGACGTTCTTCACGTATTGCTGGGTCAGCGTCGAGGCGCCTTGGGCGACCTCACCGCTGCGCGCGTTCTTGTTGAGGGCGCGCAGCACGCCCTTCAGGTCGACCGCGCCGTGCTGGTAGAAGCGCGAGTCCTCGATCGCGACGATCGCCTTCTGCATGTACGGCGACACGTTCTTGAGCGGGACCACCGTGCGGTCGCGCGAGTAGACGGTGGCGATGGGGCCGCCGTCGGCGTCGAGGATGGTGGTGCGCTGACTCAGCGGCGGCGTCTTGAGGTTCGCCGGGAGCTCGTCGAAGCTCTCGACCGATCCCTTCGCCGCCAGCCCCAGCGCACCCACCGCGGGCAGCGCGATGCCGGCCAGCACGGCTCCCGCGAGGACACTGACACCGAGGAACTTGGCGGCCTGCTGCGTGGGAGACAGACCACCGCCCGAGCGCTTCTTTGGCATGAGGGCAGCCTACGTTCTCATTCGCCGGACAGGCATGAATGCCTTGGCCTAAGCTGCTCCCAACTGTCACAGCAGTGAGGCCACGTATCAATACGTCCGGCGACCCCGAATCGTTCCGGATGTTCCCCGACTTTTTTGGTGGGGTCGTGTCCGAATCCGCCTCGTGTGTCATACCGCGTCCGTTGTGACGCAACTGAACTGTCCCGGTTTCGACGGGATAGTCATGTATGTCACCAGCTCACTCCCCCGGGTGATCTGCCGCTTACCCATAGTCCGTTCGGGCCATTCAAGATTGGGCCCGCTGGGGGTGTTGCGCTGTGCCCGCCTTCCGTAACGTCCTCAACTGGCGGCGGTGAATATGCCGCTGCCGCCGTGGGGGAGCCTCGATTCGGGAGAGGACGGCGCCGGTATGGGCTGGGTAACCGACTGGAGTGCGCAGGCGGCCTGCCGCACTACCGATCCGGATGAACTGTTCGTTCAAGGAGCAGCGCAGAACAGGGCCAAGGCGGTGTGCACCGGATGCCCGGTGCGCACGGAGTGCCTGGCCGACGCGCTGGACAACCGCGTCGAGTTCGGCGTGTGGGGAGGCATGACGGAGCGGGAACGCCGCGCGTTGCTGCGCAGGCGGCCCACAGTGACCTCCTGGCGCCGGCTGCTGGAGACGGCGCGCACGGAGTACGAGCGCGGCACGGGTGTCGTGCCCCTCGACGACGACGAGATCTACGAGAACTACGCGGCGGTGAGCTGAGCTCCTCCGGGAGCCCCGCAGGTCCGAGGGCCCGTCACGGGCCCTTCGCCATCAGTCGCCATCACGTCGCCATCACGTCGCCAGCACCGGCACCGGACCTGTCAGAGATCCTGTCACCGTCCCTTGCAGGGGACGGGGTTCGGGCGCTCGATGCCACCGGACGGTGTTCAGGCGCTCGCCTCGGGCGGCTCGGCCGGGTCGGGCAGCTCGCGCTCGCCAGCCGCCAGACGGTCGCCGATGGCGCGCAGTCCCGCGAGGTCGTGCACATCGCCGGGCAGCGCGGCCACTTCCGTCACGGCCACCTCGGGGTGGAGCGCGGTGAAGCGGTCACGCGTGCGCTGCTCACGGGCGAGCAGCTGCATCCGGTCGGCGTGCAGCCTCAGCAGTCCGGCCGTGAGCTGCTCCACGGACCGCTCGGTGTCCTCGGAGGCCTCGGTGACCTCAGTGTCCTCGGCGTGCCCGGCGTCTTCGGTGGGGGAGCCACCCTCGGGAGTCGATGCCGGGGTCCGAGCTGGGGTCCCGGGCGTGGGAGAGTCTGAACTGTCCTGTGCGTCGGGGGAGTTACGAAGTAGTGCTTTCCCGTCCTCCTGATCCACAATGCCGGGCTCTTCAAGATTTTCCGCGGCGGCGAGCGCCCGCTCGGCCGACAGCCCGTCGGCGCCGCTGCCGTGCACCCGGTTGAGCACCAGACCCGCGAGCGGCATGTGCTCCGCGGCCAGGCGTTCCACGAAGTAGGCGGCCTCACGCAGCGCGTCCCGCTCCGGGGCCGCGACCACGAGGAACGCCGTCCCGGGCGCCTGGAGGAGCTTGTACGTCGCGTCCGCGCGCGTGCGGAAGCCGCCGAAGGTGCTGTCCATCGCGGAGACGAACGTCTGGACGTCCTTCAGGAGCTGACCGCCCAGCAGCTTGCCGAGGGTGCCGGTCATCATCGACATCCCGACGTTCAGGAACTTCATCCCGGCACGGCCGCCCAGCTTCGCCGGGGCCGTCAGCAGCCGGATCAGCCGCCCGTCCAGGAACGACCCGAGCCGCTTGGGCGCGTCCAGGAAGTCCAGCGCCGAGCGGGAGGGCGGGGTGTCGACGACGATCAGGTCCCACTCGTCCCGGGCGCGCAGCTGCCCGAGCTTCTCCATCGCCATGTACTCCTGCGTGCCCGCGAAGCCCGCCGACAGCGACTGGTAGAAGGGGTTGGCCAGGATCGCGGCCGCCCGCTCGCGGTCCGCGTGCGCCTCGACGATCTCGTCGAAGGTGCGCTTCATGTCGAGCATCATCGCGTGCAGCTCGCCGCCCGCGGAGTCGTCGATGCCCTTCACCCGGCGCGGGGTGTTGTCCAGGGAGTCGATGCCCATGGACTGGGCGAGCCGGCGGGCCGGGTCGATGGTCAGCACGACGACCTTGCGGCCCCGCTCGGCCGCGCGCAGGCCGAGGGCGGCGGCCGTCGTGGTCTTGCCGACGCCGCCCGAGCCGCAGCACACCACGATCCGGGTCTTCGGGTCCTCCAGCAGTGGATCGAGGGCGAGCACGCGCGCGGGGGCGAGGTGGGGCCGGGCCGCCTCGTGCGGGTGGGCCGGGTCCGGACGGCTCATGACATCCCCTGCTTCCGACTCGTGACGGGCCTTGCCTGTGCACCCCGGCTCATGACACGCCCTGCTCGCGCAGCTCACGGGCCAGCTCGTACAGCCCCGCCAGGTCCATGCCCTCGGCGAACAGCGGCAGTTCGTGCAGCGGCAGGCCCAGCTCGGTCAGGACCGCACGCTGCTCGTGCTCCAGCGTGTACCGCTCGGCGTACTCCTCGGCCTGTGCGAGCAGCGGGTCCACCAGCCGCTCCGCGTGCCCGCCGCGCCGCGCCCCGCCGAGCCCGGCGGACGACAGCGACCGCGCCACCGAGGAACGCGGAACCGTCCGTACGAGTTCCAGGTCGGCCGCGTCCAGCACCTCCGGGCGCACCATGTTCACGATGATCCGCCCGACGGGCAGCCGCGCCGACCGCAGCTCGGCGATGCCGTCCGCGGTCTCCTGGACGGGCATCTCCTCCAGCAGCGTGACCAGGTGCACGGCCGTCCCGGGCGACTTCAGCACCCGCATCACGGCCTGCGCCTGATTGTGTATCGGGCCGATCTTGGCCAGCCCCGCCACCTCGTCGTTGACGTTCAGGAAGCGGGTGATGCGCCCGGTGGGCGGGGCGTCCATGACGACGTAGTCGTACACGAACCGGCCGCTGCGCTCCTTGCGCCGCACCGCCTCGCAGGCCTTGCCGGTCAGGAGGACGTCCCTCAGGCCGGGCGCGATGGTGGTGGCGAAGTCGATCGCGCCGAGCTTCTTCAGGGCCCGCCCGGCGCTGCCCAGCTTGTAGAACATCTGGAGGTAGTCCAGAAGGGCTAGTTCGGGGTCGATGGCGAGTGCGTACACCTCCCCGCCCCCGGGAGCGACGGCGATCTTCCGCTCCTCATAAGGCAGCGCTTCGGTCTCGAAGAGCTGCGCGATGCCCTGACGGCCCTCGACCTCGACGAGAAGCGTCCGCTTCCCCTCCGTGGCCAGGGCCAGCGCTAGGGCCGCGGCCACCGTGGTCTTGCCGGTACCGCCCTTGCCGCTGACGACCTGGAGCCTGCTCACGTATTCGAGCCTAACCAGTCCGTGCCCGGGCTACGCGGGAGGCTGTGGACAACCCGTGCCGGGGTCGGGCCCCGACCGCGTCCGCGACCCCGTTCGGACAGGGGCTAAAGTCGCCGCATGACCAAGTGGGAATACGCAACCGTGCCGCTGCTCGTCCACGCCACGAAGCAGATTCTGGACACCTGGGGCGAGGACGGCTGGGAGCTCGTCCAGGTCGTGCCCGGGCCGAACAACCCCGAGCAGCTCGTCGCCTACCTGAAGCGGGAGAAGCAGTAGTGGGCGCCGTCGAGGCGAGGCTGGCCGAGCTCGGCCTGACCCTGCCCGACGTGGTGCCGCCGCTCGCCGCGTACCAGCCGGCCGTGCAGTCCGGTCCGTACGTCTACACCGCCGGGCAGCTCCCGATGGTGGAGGGCAAGCTCCCGGTCACCGGCAAGGTCGGCGCGGAGGTCACCCCGGAGGAGGCCAAGGAGCTGGCGCGCACCTGCGCGCTGAACGCCCTGGCCGCCGTGAAGTCCGTCGCCGGTGACCTGGACCGCATCGCGCGCGTGGTGAAGGTCGTCGGCTTCGTCGCCTCCGCCTCTGACTTCACCGGCCAGCCCGGCGTGCTGAACGGCGCGAGCGAGCTGCTCGGCGAGGTCCTCGGGGACAAGGGCGTACACGCGCGCAGCGCGGTCGGCGTGGCGGTGCTGCCGCTGGACGCGCCGGTGGAGGTCGAGATCCAGGTGGAGCTCGCGTAACCCCTTTCCGGCGGTCCCAGCTGCGCGATCCGCCCCGGAGGCCCCTCGAACATCCGCCCGTCACGGGATAGCCTCGCGCCCATGGCGAACGGTCAGTGGTACCCCCCGGAGTGGCCGGAGCGGATCCGCGCTCTCGCGGCCGGCGAGCTCACCCCGGTGACCCCCAGGCGCGCGGCCACCGTCATGCTCCTGAAGGACACCGCAGACGGCCCGGCTGTCCACATGCTGCGCCGACGCGCCTCCATGGCCTTCGCCGGAGGCGCGTACGCGTATCCGGGCGGCGGTGTCGACCCGCGCGACGACGACCACCACGTCCGCTGGGCGGGCCCCACGCGCGCGTGGTGGGCGGACCGGCTCGGCGTCGACGAGACGGCCGCCCAGGCGATCGTCTGCGCGGCCGTGCGGGAGACGTACGAGGAGGCGGGTGTGCTGCTCGCCGGCCCGGCACCCGACGCGGTCGTCGGGGACACCACCGGCGCCGGCTGGGAGGCCGACCGTGCCGCCCTGGTCGCGCGGGACCTGTCCTTCGCGGAGTTCCTGGACCGCCGCGGGCTCGTGCTGCGCTCGGACCTGCTCGGCGCGTGGACCCGCTGGATCACCCCCGAGTTCGAGGCCCGCCGCTACGACACCTTCTTCTTCGTGGCCGCCCTCCCCGCGGGGCAGCGCACCCGCAACGCCTCCACGGAGGCCGACCGCACGGTGTGGATCGCCCCGCGCGAGGCGGCCGCCGGGTACGACCGGGGCGAGCTGCTGATGATGCCGCCGACCATCGCGACGCTGCGCCAGCTGACGCCGTACGGGACGGCCGCCGAGGCCCTCGCGGCGGCCCCGGACCGCGACCTGACGCCCGTGCTGGCCACCGCCCGGCTGGTGGACGGCGAGATCCTGCTCTCCTGGCCCGGCCACGACGAGTTCACCAAGCACATCCCGACCGCCCCGACCGCCCCGACCGGTGGAGCCCCCGCATGACGGACGCAGCAGCCCTTCCCGGACGGCCCCGCGGCGGGGTCCTGTCGGGCCCCGCCACCGCGCGGGCGGTCAACGTGCTGGCCCCCAACCCGTCGG
Source organism: Streptomyces sp. NPDC015242 (assembly GCF_043079125.1). Lineage (NCBI taxonomy): Bacteria > Bacillati > Actinomycetota > Actinomycetes > Kitasatosporales > Streptomycetaceae > Streptomyces > Streptomyces sp. NPDC015242. The sequence goes on from NZ_JBIBUF010000004.1 coordinate 561,669, forward strand.
CGATGACCCTCGACGGCACGAACACCTGGATCCTGTCCGAGCCGGACTCACCGCTCGCCGTCGTGGTCGACCCGGGCCCGCTGGACGAGGGGCATCTGCGGCGGGTCGTCGCCACGGCCGAGCAGGCCGGCAAGCGGGTCGCCCTGACCCTGCTGACCCACGGCCACCCCGACCACGCCGAGGGCGCGGCGCTGTTCGCCGAACTGACCGGCACGCGCGTGCGTGCGCTCGATCCGGCACTGCGGCTGGGCGACGAGGGCCTGGCCGCCGGGGACGTGATCACCACCGGAGGCCTGGAACTGCGGGTCGTGCCCACCCCCGGCCACACCTCGGACTCGCTCTGCTTCCACCTCCCGGCCGACCGGGCGGTGCTGACCGGCGACACGGTCCTGGGCCGCGGCACCACGGTCGTGGCCCACCCGGACGGGCGTCTCGGCGACTACCTGGACTCCCTGCGCCGCCTGCGGTCCCTCACGGTCGACGACGGCGTCCACACGGTCCTGCCGGGCCACGGGCCGGTCCTGGAGGACGCCCAGGGCGCCGTCGAGTACTACCTCGCGCACCGCGCCACCCGCCTCGCCCAGGTCGAGACCGCCGTCGAGGACGGCCACCGCACCCCGGACGAGGTCGTCGCCCACGTCTACGCCGACGTGGACCGCTCCCTGTGGCCGGCGGCGGAGCTGTCGGTCCGGGCACAGCTGGACTACCTGGAGGAGCACGGGCTCATCTAGGGCCCGCGCCGCTGGTTCCCCGGGAGCGTGCACGACGTCGGGCCCCGTCTCCGGGGGAGACAGGGCCCGATGACGTACGGCCGGGCGGCCGGCCGGTGCTCGCGTCAGCGCGAGCGCTTGGCGAGGCGCTCCACGTCCAGCAGGATCACCGCGCGGGCCTCCAGGCGGAGCCAGCCGCGCTGGGCGAAGTCCGCCAGGGCCTTGTTCACCGTCTCGCGGGACGCGCCGACCAGCTGGGCCAGCTCCTCCTGCGTGAGGTCGTGGACGACGTGGATGCCTTCCTCGGACTGCACGCCGAACCGGCGCGACAGGTCGAGCAGGGCGCGGGCGACACGGCCCGGGACGTCCGAGAAGACGAGGTCGGACATCGCGTCGTTGGTCTTGCGCAGCCGGCGTGCGACGGCGCGCAGGAGCGCCGAGGCCACCTCGGGGCGGGCGTTCAGCCAGGGCTGGAGGTCGCCGTGGCCGAGGCCGAGCAGCTTGACCTCGGTCAGCGCGGTGGCCGTCGCCGTGCGCGGACCCGGGTCGAACAGCGACAGCTCACCGATGAGCTCGCCGGGGCCGACCACGGCCAGCATGTTCTCGCGGCCGTCGGGGGACGTCCGGTGGAGCTTGACCTTGCCCTCGGTGACCACGTACAGCCGGTCACCGGGGTCGCCCTCATGGAACAGCGAGTCACCGCGGGCGAGGGTCACCTCACTCATGGAGGCGCGGAGCTCCGCGGCCTGCTCGTCATCGAGCGCCGCGAAGAGCGGATTGCGCCGCAGAACGTCGTCCACGAGTTCTCTCCCTTTCGACCTGCTCAGGGGATCTTGTTCCCCCGCGTACCAGGGGACCGTGGTGCCCATTTTGCCGGACGGTCCAAACAGTGTGATCTGTCACAAGGATGCCGCACAGGTGTCCCGGGGTACGCGGCAGGGGTCCAATTGGGCGCCGATCTTCAGGGGCCGGGGCGGATGTCCGTGCCTGGCCTTAGGCTGGCCGGGTGTCCAAATCGCCGGTGAGAGCACAGGCCGAGGGGGCTGCGCGGGTGGGTGTACGTCGCGATTCCGCTGTGGGCGAACAGAGCCCCGATGGCGGTAGGAAAACGGCGAAAGCGACAGGGGAGGCGACGGCTCCCAGCGGGCCGGCGCGTGCCTCTGAGAAGGCGGCGGTGAAGAAGACTGCGGCGAAGAAGACTGCGGCGAAGAAGGCTGCGGCGAAGAAGACCGCCTCCGGGGCCTCCGCCGTGAAGAAGACCCCCGCCGTGAAGAAGACCTCCGCCGTGAAGAAGGCCCCCGCCGCCAAGAAGGTCACCGTCGCGCCCAAGAAGGCCGCCGCGAAGGTCAAGGGCACGGCCCCCGCCAAGGCCGTCGTCCACCCGCCGGGCGACGAGTCCCCCACGGCGCTGGTGCGCCGGGCCCGCCGCATCAACCGCGAGCTCGCCGAGGTCTACCCCTACGCGCACCCCGAGCTGGACTTCGACAACCCGTTCCAGCTCGTCGTCGCCACGGTGCTGTCCGCGCAGACCACAGACCTGCGCGTCAACCAGACGACCCCCTCGCTCTTCGCCAAGTACCCCACCCCCGAGGACCTCGCAGCCGCCGACCCGGAGGAGGTGGAGGAGATCCTCCGCCCGTGCGGCTTCTTCCGGGCCAAGACCAAGTCGGTCATAGGGCTGTCGAAGGCACTGGTGGAGGACTTCGGCGGGGAGGTGCCCGGCCGGCTCGAGGACCTGGTCAAACTGCCCGGCGTCGGCCGCAAGACCGCGTTCGTCGTGCTCGGCAACGCCTTCGGACGCCCCGGCATCACCGTGGACACGCACTTCCAGCGCCTGGTGCGCCGCTGGCGGTGGACCGCCGAGACCGACCCGGACAAGATCGAGGCCGCGGTCGGCGCGCTCTTCCCGAAGAGTGACTGGACGGACCTCTCGCACCATGTCATCTGGCACGGCCGCCGCATCTGCCACGCCCGCAAGCCCGCGTGCGGCGCCTGCCCGATCGCCCCGCTGTGCCCCGCGTACGGGGAGGGCGAGACGGATCCGGAGAAGGCGAAGAAACTGCTCAAGTACGAGAAGGGCGGCTTCCCGGGCCAGCGCCTGCGGCCTCCGCAGGCCTACCTGGACGCGGGCGGCAAACCGGCCCCGCCCCTGGGGGCCGGATGAGGCGCCCCACCGAGGACAGCACCGCCCGCGCCGACGGCACGACTGCCCGGGTCAGTGGTCCGGCAGCCCGGGTCAGCGCCACGGCCGCGCACGCCGGCGCCTGCGCCGCCCCGCCCCCTCCCGGCCGCGCCATCCGCCCTCCCGGCCCCGCCACGCGCCCTCCGGGCCAGGCCACGCGCCCCCCGGACGGTGGATCGCGGGCCGTTCCGGAACGATCGCGGGGGTGCCGGGCGTTGGATGCGGCAGGACGACGGGGGTGGGGATGACGCGGGCGAGCGACACACAGGGCGGGGCGGTGGCGGTGAGCAAGCAGGGCCTGCCCGCCTGGCTGGACCCGGTGGTGCGCGTCGTGGACACGGTCCGGCCGACGCAGCTCAGCCGCTTCCTGCCGCCGGAGGACGGCGCCGGCCGGCAGTCCGCCGTGCTGATCCTCTTCGGGGAGGGCGAGCGCGGTCCCGAGCTGCTGCTCATGGAGCGCGCCAGCTCCCTGCGCGCGCACGCCGGGCAGCCGTCGTTCCCGGGCGGCGCCCTCGACCCGGAGGACGGCGACCCGCACGGTGACGGTCCGCTGCGCGCCGCCCTGCGCGAGGCGGAGGAGGAGACGGGCCTCGACCCGGCCGGCGTCCAGCTGTTCGGCGTCCTGCCCCGCCTCTACATCCCGGTCAGCGGTTTCGTCGTGACGCCGGTGCTGGGCTGGTGGCGCGAGCCGAGCCCGGTCGGCGTCGTCGATCCGAACGAGACCGCCCGGGTCTTCACCGTCCCCGTGGTGGATCTCACGGATCCGGCGAACAGGGCGACCACGGTCCACCCCAGCGGCCATCGAGGTCCGGCATTTCTGGTCGAATCAGCCCTTGTCTGGGGTTTCACGGCCGGGATCATCGACCGGTTGCTGCACTACGCGGGCTGGGAGCGGCCCTGGGACCGGGAGAAGCAGGTCCCGCTCGACTGGCGCGCATGACAGGGTGGCCTTCGTGAACGTGCTGGACATCTTGTTGCTGGTCGCCGCCGTGTGGTTCGCGGTCGTCGGGTACCGCCAGGGGTTCGTCGTCGGCATCCTGTCGGTGATCGGCTTCCTGGGCGGTGGCCTCGTCGCGGTCTACCTGCTGCCCGTCATCTGGGACGCGCTGACGGACAACGCGGAGGTGAGCACGACCGCGGCGGTCGTCGCGGTCGTCGTCGTCATCGTCTGCGCCTCCGTGGGGCAGGCCCTCACCACGCACCTCGGCAACAAGCTGCGCCGGCACATCGTCTGGTCCCCGGCCCGGGCCCTGGACGCCACGGGTGGCGCCCTGGTCAACGTCGTGGCGATGCTCCTGGTCGCCTGGCTGATCGGCTCGGCCCTCGCGGGCACGACCCTGCCGACGCTCGGCAAGGAGGTCCGCAACTCCAAGGTGCTGCTCGGCGTCTCCCAGGCGCTGCCGGACCAGGCCGCCACCTGGTTCGCGGACTTCTCCTCCGTCCTCGCGCAGAACGGCTTCCCGCAGGTCTTCAGCCCGTTCTCGAACGAGCCGATCACCGACGTCCGGCCGCCCGACCCGGCCCTGGCGAACAGCCCGGTCGCGACCCGCGCCCAGCGTTCCATCGTCAAGGTGATGGGCACGGCCCCGAGCTGCGGCAAGGTCCTGGAGGGCACCGGTTTCGTCTTCGCCGACCGCCGGGTCATGACCAACGCGCACGTGGTGGGCGGCGTCGACGAGCCCACCGTGCAGATAGGCGGCGAGGGCAAGAAGTACGACGCCACGGTCGTGCTCTACGATTGGCGGCGCGACATCGCCGTCCTGGACGTGCCGGACCTCAAGGCGCCCGCGCTGCGCTTCACCACCGGGGACGCGAGCAGCGGTGACAGCGCGATCGTCGCGGGCTTCCCGGAGAACGGGGCGTACGACGTGCGGGCCGCGCGCGTGCGGGGACGCATCACGGCCAACGGCCCGGACATCTACCACCGCGGCACGGTCCGCCGCGACGTCTACTCGCTCTACGCGACCGTCCGCCAGGGCAACTCCGGCGGCCCGCTCCTCACGCCCGACGGCAAGGTCTACGGCGTGGTCTTCGCCAAGTCCCTCGACGACGCCGAGACGGGGTACGCGCTCACCGTGGACGAGATCCAGGACGACATCACCAAGGGGCGCACCGCCGACCAGCAGGTGGGCAGCGACAGCTGCGCGCTCTAGGGGCGGTCCTGGAGCCGGGCGGGCCGGCGCGTCACGCGCGTGTCACTCGTGGGGGTGACGCGTCAGTCGCGTGTGTGGCGCAGTCGTACGGAGACCCAGCGGGCCCGGCGGCGGAGGATGCGCGGGATCCCGACCCGGGGGTCGGCGGTCGCCATCTGCGGTGCGCCGCTGCGTTGGTGGGGGTTCGCTCCGCCCGCCGAGCGGCGATTGCGGCTTGCGTCACTGTAGTCGTGCGTCCAGCCCATACCCCGACGTGTGCCCCCGCCTCATGGTCGATAACCGCCTCCGGCGCGTCCAATTGGCCTATGCGGCGGGCAAGTGGCCGTTCGTGGAACAGGTGTTCAGGTGCGCCACCGCCGGGTGGTCACCCGGTCACCGGTCGGGTTCGGGATCCCTCAGCCAGTTGATGAGTTCGGAGGAGAACGCGACCGGGTCCTCCTCGTGCGGGAAGTGGCCGAGGCCGTCGAACAGGCGCCAGCGGTAGGGGGCTTCGACGTACTCGCCGGAGCCGGCCGCGCTGCGGGTGCGCATCACGGGGTCGAGCGAGCCGTGCAGATGGAGCGTCGGCACGCGTACGGGCCGCTTCATCCGCCGGTTGAACTGGATGCCGTCGGGGCGGGCCAGGGAGCGCACCATCCAGCGGTACGGCTCGACCGCGCAGTGCGCCGCCGACGGGATGCACATGGCGCGGCGGTAGTTGTCCAGCGCCTCGTCCTCCGGCGGGCGCGGCCCGGACCACTCCTGGATCAGCCGCGCGACGAGCGCCCCGTCGTCGGCGGTGAGCTGACGCTCCGGGATCCAGGGCCGCTGGAACCCCCAGATGTGTGAACCGGCGCGGGTCTGCTTGACGTCCCGCAGCATGGCGGCGCGCCAGCGCCGCGGGTGCGGCATGGACGTGACGGCCAGCCGGCGCACCAGCTTGGGGCGCATCGCGGCCGCCGTCCAGGCCAGGTATCCGCCCAGGTCGTGACCGACGAGCGCGGCGTCCGGCTCGCCGAGCGAGCGGATGACCCCGGTGACGTCGAGGGCGAGGTTGGCGGGGTCGTAGCCGCGCGGTGTGCGGTCGCTGCCCCCGACGCCCCGCAGGTCCATCGCGACGGCCCTGAAGCCCGCGTCGGCGAGCGCCACCAGCTGGTGCCGCCACGTCCACCAGAACTGCGGGAAGCCGTGCAGCAGCAGCACCAGCGGTCCGTCGCCCAGCTCGGCGATGTGGAAGCGGGCGCCGTTGGCGGCGACGTCGCGGTGGCTCCAGGGGCCGTCGATCAGTACGGCCGAGGCCGGTTGTGCCGGGGGCGGAGCGGGGTCGGTCATGACGACGAGCGTGCCACAGCCTCGATGGCCTCGGGGACCCGGTCCTGCGTCAGCTCCGGACGCGGGTGCGGCTTCGCCTTCTGCAGGACCACCGCGGATTCCTTCATCGAGGCGGCGACCTTCTGCGGGCCCTTGCTCTTCTTGGCCTTCTTCGCGAAGACGACGCCGACCAGGGCGAGGACGAGCGCGACGAGCACGTTCGCCGCGAAGGACAGCAGGAAGCAGACCGCGAGGTTCCATTCGCTCCAGGTGCGGATGCCGTACGCCAGCGCGAAGTTCAGCATCGGCAGGGAGAAGATCAGCACCGCGCCGGCCAGCGAGAAGGCGCCGCCGCTGGTCGCGCCGCGCTTGACGTCCTGCTTGAGCTGGGCCTTCGCCAGCGCGATCTCGTCGTGCACCAGCGCCGACATTTCCGCCGTCGCCGAGGCGAACAGCTGGCCGATGCTTCGTTCGGCGCCGACCGGGCTGCCGTCGGGTGCGCTCATCGCGGTCTCCCTCTTCTGCGTACGGTCCGATTTCCGCGTCCTGTGCCCGGCCCGCCGCGGTCGTCCGACTGCGCTGGGCCTGACTGCGTACGGTCCCGTCTTTTGTACCGTCTCGTCAGATCATGCCGGACCGTCGCGGTCATCGCCTGCCCCGCCCGGCACTTCGGCAAGCCCGTGGCGCGCGGCTGCCTTCTCCTGGGCGATCCGGCGGTGCTCCGCGGCCTTGCGCTCGTAGAGGGCGGCAAGGCGCAGGTGGTAGTCGGGGTCGTCCTCCTCGTAGACGTCCGGCACGCCGCTGAGGTCCTCGTCGCGCTCCTCGGTCTCCCACAGGCGGCGGTACTTGGCGTTCCGTATCTTCAGCAGGACGGTCGCGAGTGTCGCGGCGATGAGGGAACCGATCAGGACGGCGGCCTTGACCTCCTCCGTCATGGCCTGGTCGCCCTCGAAGGCGAGTTCGCCGATGAGCAGCGACACCGTGAAGCCGATACCGGCGAGACTCGCCACCGCGAACACGTCGGGCCAGGCGAGATCGTCGCTGAGCGACGCCCGGGTGAAGCGGGCCGCCAGCCAGGTTCCGCCGAAGATGCCGAGCACCTTGCCGACGACCAGCCCCAGGACCACCCCGAGGGTCTCCGGCTCGGTGAACACGTCGGCGAGCGCGCCGCCGGAGATCGACACGCCGGCACTGAACAGCGCGAACAGGGGGACGGCCAGCCCCGCCGACAGGGGCCGGACGAGGTGCTCGATGTGCTCGCCGGGGGAGTGGTCCTCGCCCTCCCTGCGGTGGCAGCGCAGCATCAGGCCCATGGCGACGCCGGCGACGGTGGCGTGGACCCCGCTGTTGTACATCAGCGCCCAGACGACCAGGGCGAGCGGGACGTACACGTACCAGCCGCGCACGCCCCGGCGCAGCAGCAGCCAGAAGACGACCAGGCCCGCCACGGCACCGCCGAGGGCGGCGAAGTTCAGGTCGGCGGTGAAGAACACCGCGATGATCAGGATCGCGAAGAGGTCGTCGACGACGGCCAGCGTGAGCAGGAAGGCCCGCAGCGCGCTCGGCAGGGACGTGCCGATGACCGCGAGCACGGCGAGCGCGAAGGCGATGTCGGTGGCGGTGGGCACGGCCCAGCCGGCCAGGGAACCGCCGCCGGTGACATTGGTGAGGGTGTACACGAGCGCCGGTACGGCCATGCCGCACAGGGCGGCGATGACCGGGAGCGCGGCGGCCCGCGGGTCGCGCAGGTCCCCGGCCACGAGTTCGCGCTTGAGCTCGATGCCGGCGACGAAGAAGAAGATCGCCAGCAGGCCGTCGGCCGCCCAGTGCGCCACCGACAGATCGAGGCCGAGCGCGGCGGGGCCGAAGTGGAAGTGGGAGACGCTCTCGTAGCTGTCGTGCAGCGGCGGGATGTTCGCCCAGAGCAGCGCGGCCACCGCGGCGGCGAGCAGCAGCACCCCGCCGACCGTCTCGGTGCGCAGCGCGTCCGCCACGAAGGTCCGCTCGGGGAGCGAGAGCCGTCCGAGGACCTTGCGGGGAGTGCTGGAGCGGGGCTCGGTCACGGGAAGGACCTCCGGTCGGTGGGCAGGGCTGAGCACATGCCGACCAGACTTCCCGGCGCACCATGGAGCACTTGTTTTTCTTAGTTTAGCTAAGGGTGTGGTCGCCCGCATCCCCTGATCTGCGGCAGGAGCACGCGCGCGGGGCACCCGGCGCCGATCACCGGGTGCCCCGCGCGGTTTCCGTCATGCGGGTACGCGATCAGTCCTCGCTGGGCGCGGCCGGCAGCTTCGCCTGGATGAGGTCCATGACCGTGGAGTCCGTCAGCGTGGTGACGTCACCGAGCTGGCGGTTCTCGGCGACGTCCCGGAGCAGACGGCGCATGATCTTGCCGGAGCGGGTCTTCGGCAGCTCGGCCACCGGCAGGATCCGCTTCGGCTTCGCGATCGGGCCGAGGGTGCTGCCGACGTGGGCGCGCAGCTCGTCGACCAGCGTCTCGGTCTCGGCGGCCGAGCCGCGCAGGATCACGAAGGCGACGATGGCCTGCCCGGTCGTCTCGTCCGCCGCGCCGACCACGGCCGCCTCGGCGACCGACGGGTGCGAGACCAGCGCGGACTCGACCTCGGTGGTGGAGATGTTGTGCCCGGAGACGAGCATGACGTCGTCGACCCGGCCGAGCAGCCAGATGTCGCCGTCGTCGTCCTTCTTGGCGCCGTCACCGGCGAAGTACTTGCCCTCGAAGCGCGACCAGTAGGTGTCGATGAACCGCTGGTCGTCGCCCCAGATGGTGCGCAGCATCGACGGCCACGGCTCGGTCAGCACCAGGTAGCCGCCCCCGCCGTTGGGCACCTCGTTGGCCTCGTCGTCGACGACGGTCGCGGAGATGCCGGGCAGCGGCGTCTGCGCCGAGCCGGGCTTGGTGGCGGTCACGCCGGGCAGCGGCGTGATCATCATCGCGCCGGTCTCTGTCTGCCACCAGGTGTCGACGATCGGGGTGCGGTCGCCGCCGATGTTCTTGCGGTACCAGATCCACGCCTCGGGGTTGATCGGCTCGCCCACCGAGCCCAGCACGCGCAGGCTGGACAGGTCGAACTTGGCGGGGATGTCGTCGCCCCACTTCATGAACGTGCGGATCGCGGTCGGCGCCGTGTAGAGGATCGTCACGCCGTACTTCTGCACGATCTCCCAGAAGCGGCCCTGGTGCGGGGTGTCGGGCGTGCCCTCGTACATGACCTGCGTCGCGCCGTTGGCGAGCGGGCCGTAGACGATGTACGAGTGGCCGGTGACCCAGCCGACGTCGGCGGTGCACCAGTAGACGTCGGTCTCCGGCTTGAGGTCGAAGACGGCGTGGTGGGTGTAGGACGTCTGGGTGAGGTAGCCGCCGGAGGTGTGCAGGATGCCCTTCGGCTTACCCGTGGTGCCCGAGGTGTAGAGGATGAACAGCGGGTGCTCGGCGCCGAAGGCCTGGGGGGTGTGCTCCGCGCTCTGGCGGCCCACCAGGTCGTGCCACCACACGTCGCGGCCCTCGGTGAAGGCGACCTCCTGGCCCGTGCGGCGCACGACCAGGACGTGCTCGACGTTGCCCGCCTTCTGCACGGCCTCGTCCACGGCCGGCTTGAGCGCGGACGGCTTGCCGCGCCGGTAGCCCCCGTCGGCGGTGATGACCACGCGCGCGTCGGCGTCCTGGATACGGGTGGCGAGCGCGTCCGAGGAGAAACCGCCGAAGACGACCGAGTGGGCGGCGCCGATCCGGGCGCAGGCCAGCATCGCGATCGCCGTCTCGGGGATCATCGGCATGTAGACGGCGACCCGGTCGCCGGCCTGAACTCCCAGCTCCAGCAGCGCGTTGGCCGCCTTGGAGACCTCGTCCTTGAGCTCGGCGTAGGTGATCGCGCGGCTGTCGCCGGGCTCACCCTCGAAGTGGATGGCGACCCGGTCGCCGTGGCCGGCCTCGACGTGCCGGTCGACGCAGTTGTAGGCGACGTTGAGCTCGCCGTCCTTGAACCACTTGGCGAACGGCGGGTTCGACCAGTCCAGCGTCTCGGTGGGCTCCTTGGCCCAGGTCAGCCGGCGGGCCTGCTCGGCCCAGAAGCCGAGCCTGTCAGCCTTGGCCTGCTCATACGCCTCCGCGGTGACGTTGGCGTCTGCGGCCAGGTCGGCGGGGGGTGCGAACCTGCGCTCTTCCTTGAGCAGGTTGGCCAGGCTTTCGTTGCTCACGGCATCTGCCTTTCCCAGGGTGTCCGTTGTGTCCCAGGCCACAGCTCATCAGACCCGGGTTGCGATGACAAGGGCCGACCGCCGATTGGTTTAGACCTGTCCGGTGGTGCTGTCGGCGGCCGGGTCATCCGTACCCACGGACGCCGACCAGGGAAAGTTCAGTTGATGTACGGCCGTCACGTGGTCCGGTGCCGGGCGGGCGGGCGCCCGGCGGGGCACGAGGACGGGTGCAGCCAGGGGCGGTGCACGAAGGGGCGGGTGCACCGAGGGTCGGGTGCGCGAAGGGGTGGGTGCACCGAGGGTCGGGTGCGGGAAGGGGCGGGTGCACGAGGGAGCGGGTGCGCCCCGCGGCGATCGCTGCGGGGCGCACGGGGTGCAGGGGCGCATGGGGCGGACGCCGTGTGCGGACGACCGGGGCGAGCCGGTGCCGACGCCGGCGGCCGGCCGACCGACCGGGCCTCCGGATCACGCCGTGAGGTCGGCCTCCCGGACCCGGTCGAAGGCACCGCCGCCCTCCGCGTCGGTGAGCAGGTACGACTCGGCTTCTCCCACGTGGAAGTACATGCCGTGCAGCTCCAGCGTGCCCTTCTCGATGGCCCGGGCCACCGACTCGTGGGCGCGCAGGTGCTCCAGCTGCTGGACCACGTTGAGGAGGCAGAGCTGCTCGACCGGGTCCTCGGGCGCCCGGCCGGCCAGGCTGCCCCACTGCCGGCTGCCGTCGGCCATGCGCTCCACGCTCGGCCGGCCGTGCCGCAGCCACCGCTCCAGCGGGGTCCGGGTGCCTCCGGGTTCGGAGGTGAGCAGGGCCTGCATGGCCCCGCAGCCCGAGTGCCCGCAGACCGTGATGGACCGTACCCCGAGCACGTCCACGGCGTACTCGATCGCGGCGGCCACCGAGTCGTCCCCGCTCTCCTCGCCCGGACGCGGCACGAGGTTGCCCACGTTGCGCACGACGAACAGGTCGCCCGGACCACTGGAGGTGATCATCGATGTGACCAGTCGTGAGTCGGCGCAGGTCAGGAAGAGCTGCGAGGGCCGCTGTCCCTCGCGCGCCAGCCGGGCCAGCTCGCTGCGCACCAGGGGCGCGGTGTTGCGCTGGAAGGCGCTGATGCCGCGCGCCAGTTCGTCCCCGCGGCCGGCACCGATGCCCGCCGGGTCCGGCTCGGGACCGTCCGACCCGTCCGCGTTCTTCTCGGGCGGGGGTGTGGACTGCGGGCCTTCGCACTGGTGGTTGCGCCAGGCCGTCCAGGGCCGGCAGCGGCAGTCGGCGACGGCGGAGGGTTCGGAGATGCGCGTGCCGGGGTGCCGGCCGGTGATCTCCACGGTGCCGCCCTGCGCGGTGTGGGTCTTCTGCCAGTCCTGCAGCGTCTCGTACGCCGCGTGGTCCATGAACGACCCGTCGAGTTCGACGACGGTGTCCGCGCCGTGCGGGACGAGGTGCAGGGCCCGGCTGAGCCGTGGCACCGCGAGGAACGTCAACTGCCCTCGGACGTGGACGTGGTGGACTCCTTCCTGCTCGTCGTGGGTGATGCGGGTGCGGGTGAGGCGGTGCAGGGCGACGGCCACGGCCATGGCGATGCCCAGGGCGACGCCCTGGAGGACGCCGAGGGACACCACGCTCAGGGTCGTGACGGCGTAGACCCACACCTCTCGGTGGCGCGTGACCGTGCGGATGTGGTTCAGGGAGACCATCTGGATGCCGACGGACATCACCAGGGCGGCGAGCGAGGCGAGCGGGATGAGCTCCAGGAGGGGAACCATCAGCAGCGTGGCGATCACTACGAGAACGCCGTGCAGCATCGTGGAGTTCCGGCTCACCGCTCCCGCGTTCACATTCGCCGTGGTCCGCACGGCCACACCCGCGATGGGCAGGCCGCCGAGCGAGCCGGAGACGATGTTGGCGGCACCCTGCCCGAGCAGCTCCCGGTCGAGGTCGGAGCGTCCGACCCCGGGGGGCAGGCCCGGACGGCCCGCCACCAGCTTGTCCACGGCGACCGCTCCGAGCAGCGACTGCACGCTGCACACCAGGGTGGTGGTCAGGACGGCCGCGACGAGGCCGAGCACGGGGCCTTCGGGCAGGCCGGCCAGGGCGTGGTTGCTCCACGACGGCAGGTCCACCTTGGGCAGGCGCAGACCGGCGAGGGCGGCGGCCGCGGTGGCTCCGGCGACGGCGATGAGCGCGGCCGGGACCTTGCGCAGCAGGCGCCCGGCCCGGCCGGGCAGTCTGGGCCAGAGCAGCAGCAGCACCAGCGTCAGCGCGCTGACCGACACCGACGCGGGGCGCATCTGTGCCAACTGGGCGGGCAGTGCGCGCAGGTTGTCCGGCACGGAGCTCTGCGGGGTGCCGCCCAGCACGATGTGCAACTGGGCGACGGCGATGGTGACACCGATGCCGGCGAGCATGCCGTGCACGATGGCCGGACTGACGGCGAGGGCGCCGCGGGCCACGCGCAGGCAGCCGAGCCCGAGTTGGGCCAGGCCGGCGAGGACGGTGATGGCGCAGGTCGTCCGCCAGCCGTAGCGCTGGATGAGGTCGGCGGTGACGACGGTGAGTCCTGCGGCGGGGCCGCTCACCTGGAGCGGGGAGCCGCCGAGCCGCCCGGCGACGAGTCCGCCGACGGCGGCGGCGACGAGGCCGGCCTGGAGCGGGGCGCCGGTGGCGAGGGCGATGCCCAGGGACAGAGGCAGGGCGATCAGGAAGACCGCGATCGAGGCCGACACGTCGGCCCCCGCGATGCGGAAGCGGCGGGGCTCGGTCGGCGGGCTGTGGGGCGGATGCGTGCGCTCGGTCCGGTTCGGGTCGGCTGCACGGGTAGGGACGCAGGCTGACATGGTTTCCCGTCTCCTCCGGGGCTGCGCGGTCGTGACTGGGGTCCCGCTCGGGGCGGGGATCGGTCGCGGCCGTGGGTCACGGCGTCATACGGCGGGATGAATCAACGCTCGGTAAACGGATCGTAATGCAGAGTAAAGGACGAGCAAGAACTTTGCGGGCAAATGGGCGAATAAATCACCCCGAAGGGTGAAGTGGCCATTTGATCGGCTTGTCGTACTAATTCCTTCTCCGGCCCGTGCGACTTTGGCGGCGCTGTCGGCACCCGAGAGAAGGAAGAAGGTGGACGGAACATGGCCGCCACCCACAGGATCGCCGCGGGCTCGGTGATCGCCGCGGTTTGCGCCGTGTCGCTCGCCGGTTGCGCGATCGGCACCTCGCGCCCAGCCGCCCCCGAGCCGTCCAGGGCGAAGCCCGCCCAGGCCCCCAAGAGCATGGTCCGGCTGATCGGGGACGGTTCCACCGCCTACACCGGCGCCCAGCCCCACCTGCCCCGTCCCGAGCGGCTGCGGCCCGGCCAGAAGCCCCCGCAGTTCGTCGTCTTCTCCTGGGACGGCGCCGGTGAGGACAGCCAGAGGCTGTTCTCCCACTTCCGCAAGGTCGCCCGGCAGAACAACGCGACCATGACGTACTTCCTGAGCGGCGTCTACCTGCTGCCGGAGGAGAAGCGGGACCTGTACCGGCCCCCGCAGCACTCCCCGGGCCGCTCCGACATCGGCTTCAACGACCGCCGGGGCATCGCCGCCACCGTGAAGCAGCTGCGCCTGGCGTGGCTGGAGGGGAATGAGATCGGCACCCACTTCAACGGCCACTTCTGCGGCAGCGGCGGCGGGGTCGGCGAGTGGTCGGTGAAGGACTGGAAGGACGAGATCGCCCAGGCCAAGCAGTTCGTGAAGACCTGGAAGACCAACACCGGCATGAAGAACGCCTCACCGCTGCCCTTCGACTACGACAGGGAGCTCATCGGCGCCCGCACCCCCTGCCTCGAAGGCCAGCGCAACTTCATGAAGGCCGCCCGCGACCTGGGCTTCCGCTACGACACGAGCGGCGTCACCGACCAGGTCTGGCCCAAGCGCAAGCAGGGCCTGTGGGACCTGTCCATGCAGCTCGTGCCGTTCCCCGGCCACTCCTTCGAGCAGCTCACCATGGACTACAACTTCATGGTCAACCAGTCGGGCACCACCACCCAGGGCGACCCCGCCCTGCACGACTACTGGGGCGACCAGATGCGCGACGGCCTGCTCAAGGGCTTCCGGCGGGCGTACGAGGGCAACCGCGCGCCCCTGATCATCGGCAACCACTTCGAGTCCTGGAACGGCGGCACCTACATGCGGGCCGTCGAGGAGGTCATCGAGGCGGTGTGCACCAAGGAGGAGGTGCGCTGCGTCTCCTTCCGGCAGCTCGTGGACTGGCTCGACGCCCAGGACCCGGGCACGCTGGAGAAGCTGCGCACCCTGAAGGTCGGCGAGGCGCCCAAGCAGGGCTGGGCGTCCTTCCTGGCGGGCCGGCCCGCCCCCGCCCCGAAGGGCGTACCCGGCGCCCCGGCGGCGAAGGGGTAGTCCCCGGGGAGGAGCGCCGTACCGGGCACGCGCGCGTGAAGAAGGCCACTCCGCCGTGGGGCGGGGCCCCGGGGTGCGTAGGGTCGTACTCATGAGTACAGCAGGCGCGACCGCCGATCCCCTCGCGGCCCTGGGTGCGCTGCCCGGAGTGGCCGATTCCGTGGAGTCCGTGCGCAAGGCCGTGGACCGGGTCTACGGGCACCGCATCATGCGGCGGCGCAGCAACGCGATCACCTCCGAGGCCGCCCTGCGCGGCGCCCGCGGCTCGGCCGCCCTGTCCGGCGCGGACTGGGCCCTGGAGGAGGTGCGACGGCGCACGGACTTCAGCGGAGACGACGAGGCGCGCACCGTCGGCGCCGCGCTGCGGCTCACCGCGGAGGCGGGTCAGCTGCTGTCGATCTGGCGGCAGTCGCCCCTGCGGGTGCTGGCGAGGCTGCACCTGGTGGCGGCCGCCGACCAGGCCGACCAGGTGGGACGGCCCCGGCAGGACGGTGAGCCGGTCGACGAGCCGCTGGTGTCCCTGCCGCTGCCGAGCGCGGCCGAGGCGCACGGCCGGCTGGACGGGCTGGCGGAGCTGATCATCGCGGGCGGCTCCGCGCCGGCGCTGGTCACGGCAGCCGTCGTGCACGGGGAGCTCCTCGCGCTGCGCCCCTTCACCTCCCACAACGGCCTGATCGCGCGCACCGCCGAGCGCATCGTCCTGGTCGGCAGCGGTCTGGACCCGAAGTCGGTCTGCCCGGCCGAGGTGGGCTACGCCGAGCTGGGCGGCGAGGCCTATCTGGAAGCGCTCGACGGGTACGTCTCGGGCACCCCGGAAGGCATGGCCGCCTGGATCGCCCACTGCGGCAGGGCGGTCGAACTGGGAGCGCGCGAGTCGACGGCGGTGTGCGAGGCGCTTCAGCGCGGCGCCGCCTGAGAACCCCTCCGGACAGAAATGCGGCGGTACGAGGACTCGTACCGCCGCTGGCATGAGCACCGGGATACCAAGCGTCCTCGAGATATGCCCATCAGGTCGGGAACTTCGCCCGTCACCTGGTGCGGCTGGCCCGTAATCGACGGGTCGACGTCGCGTGGGTGCCCGGTGTTCATGCTCGGTCCGTGGGGCCAGATGCGTGGTGTAGGTGATCCTCTCGGATGTCCTTGGTCTCGCGGGCCGTTGACTCCTTTGTACTCCTGCCTGCCGGTAAGCGGAAGCCGGGGCCGCACTTCTTTACTTGCAGGCTCAACTTCACTTTTCGGGCCCCCTCGCTGACGGGGTTCCCTGCTGGGGGCGTGCCCCTCAGGCGACCGTGGCGCGGCGCCGGCTGGCGTACCAGACCAGGCCCGCGGTGGCCGCCGCGGCGCCTATGGCGGCCACGGCGACGAGGGCCGGCCGCGGCGGCACGGAGAACGCGGGGATGCGCTGCTTGAGCCGGACCGGGCGGTGGAAGTCGAGGATCGGCCAGCCGCGCGCGAGGGCCTCGCGGCGCAGCGCGCGGTCCGGGTTCACGGCGTGGGGATGGCCGACGGACTCCAGCATCGGCACGTCGGTCACCGAGTCGCTGTAGGCGTAGCAGCGGCTGAGGTCGTACCCCTCGGACGCGGCCAGCTCCCTGACGGCCTCGGCCTTCGTGGGGCCGTACGCGTAGTACTCCACCTCGCCGGTGAAGCAGCCGTCGTCGCCGACGACCATGCGGGTCGCCACCACCCGGTCCGCGCCGAGCAGCTCACCGATCGGCTCGACGACTTCCGCGCCGGACGTGGACACGATCACGACGTCGCGGCCGGCGGTGTGGTGCTCCTCGATGAGGGAGGCGGCCTCGTCATAGATGATCGGGTCGATCAGGTCGTGCAGCGTCTCCGCGACGATCTCCTTGACCTGCTGCACGTTCCAGCCGCGGCACAGCGCCGACAGGTAGGCGCGCATGCGTTCCATCTGGTCGTGGTCGGCGCCGCCGGCCAGGAAGACGAACTGGGCATATGCGGTACGCAACACGGCCCTGCGGTTGATCAGACCGCCTTGGTAGAACGACTTGCTGAAGGTGAGCGTGCTCGACTTCGCAATGACCGTCTTGTCCAGGTCAAAGAAGGCCGCTGTGCGGGGCAAGGAGTGGTTTTCCACGCCCTTGAGCATAGGGGCAGCCCATTCGGCGTAAGGTGGGGCGCGTGGGTTTGCCTGAGAGGCCTCTCGGGTACACCATGGAAGTCACGGATCGTTCGCGACCGTGCTAACCCGGCCCGACTCCTCCCCCCCCGAGTCGGCCGTGGGGACGACCCCCGCTCTCCCCCCCGGCGGGGGTCGTCGCATGTCCGGATGGGTTTTCTCCCTCTTCTCGCGGCCTGAGTGCCGCTCTGCGGGCGGCTTCGGCCGCCCCTTCCGTATGCCCATGATCCGTCACTTTGCGTAACTGCCGGGCTGCTCTGTGGATGTCGCGCGGAGGGCCTGCGGGCCTCACCGGTATGGGTGACGGCGATATTCACAACCATCGAGGCGTCCACAGTTTTCCACCAAGATCCACACGATTTCCGGGGGCGCTGCACCGTGATTCCAAGCGCATCCCGCTCGTGGCCGGTTCAGGGCCGGTTCCGATTGCCGGGGGCGTTTGGCCGGTTTCTGTCGGCCGTGCAAAGGGAGGCCGCCTTGCCGGTTCTTCCCGTGCGTGGGAATCGCGGGGCCGCAGCGGTCACGCGAGTCGAGCAGTGAAGGGGGATGGACACCGTGGCCGGAGCCGTCACACACGATCCGCCGCCGGCCGCCGGAGGGCGGCAGGGCGGACCGCTGATCGTCACCGAGGACAGCGAACTCCTCGACGACCTGCTGCGCCTGTGCGCGGCGGCGGGCGCCACACCGGAGGTGCACCACGGGGTGCCCGAGCGCAGAGGACGCTGGGAGGCCGCGCCGCTGGTCCTGGTGGGCGACGACGCCGCGCGCAGGGTCCGCGGGGCCGCGCGCCGCAGGGGCGTCGTCCTGGTCGGACGGGATCAGGACGACTCGGGAGTGTGGCGACGGGCCGTCGAGATCGGCGCCGAGCACGTCCTGATGCTGCCGGACGGCGAGCAGTGGCTGGTCGACCGCATCGCCGACGTGGCCGAAGGCGTCGGCCGGCCCGCTCTCACGGTGGGCGTGATCGGCGGGCGCGGCGGGGCCGGAGCGTCCACGCTCGCCTGCGCCCTCGCCGTCACCTCCGCGCGGGAGGGGCTGCGCACCCTCCTCGTGGACGCCGATCCGCTGGGTGGCGGACTTGACGTACTGCTCGGCGGTGAGGCGGCCGAGGGGCTGCGCTGGCCCGCCTTCGCCTCCTCGCGCGGCCGCGTCGGCGGGGGCGCCCTGGAGGAGTCGCTGCCGGAGCTGCACTCGCTGCGGGTGCTCAGCTGGGACCGCGGTGACCGGATCGCCGTGCCGCCGCAGGCCGTGCGGGCGGTTCTGGCCGCGGCCCGGCGCCGCGGCGGCACGGTCGTGGTGGACCTGCCGCGCCGCGTCGACGACGGGGTCGCCGAGGTGCTCGGCCAGCTCGACATCGGTGTGCTGGTGGTGCCCGCCGAGCTGCGGGCCGTCGCGGCGGCGGGGCGGGTGGCGTCCGCCGTCGGCATGGTCCTGCGGGATCTGCGCGTCGCGGTGCGCGGGCCTTATCCGCCGGGGCTCGACGACCGGGAGGTGGCCCGGCTGCTCGGACTGCCCCTGGCCGGTGAGGTACCGGTCGAGCCGGGCCTGCTGCGGCCCGACCGTGATCCGGCACCGCCGGGCGCCCGCCCGCGCGGTCCGCTGGCCCGCTTCTGCACGGAGTTCTGGGAGCGGGCGCTCGTCGAGGCGGGTGCGGCATGAGCACGCTGGCCGGGCCGGACGGCGCGGAACTGCTCGACGGGGTGCGGCGGTGGCTGGCCGAGAGCGGCGCCGAACCGACCCCCGCGCGCGTGGCGCAGGCCCTGCGGGAGCAGGGCCGGGTGCTCGGGGACGCCGAGGTGCTGGGAGCCGCGACGCGACTGCGGTCCGAACTCGTCGGCAGCGGGCCGCTGGAGCCACTGCTGGCCGATCCGTCGGTGACCGACGTGCTGGTGTCGGCACCGGACCGGGTCTGGGTTGACCGGGGCGGCGGCCTGGAGCTGACGCCCGTGCGGTTCGCCGACGCGGCGGCCGTGCGCCGGCTCGCCCAGCGTCTCGCCGCCGTCGCCGGACGCCGGCTGGACGACGCCCGCCCCTGGGTCGACGCCCGGCTGCCCGACGGGACCCGGCTGCACGCGGTACTGCCGCCGGTGGCGGTGGACTGCGCCTGCCTGGCCCTGCGGGTCGTACGGCCGCGCGCCTTCACGCTGGCGGAACTGGTCGCCGCCGGCACCGTGCCTCCGGGTGGTGACCGCGTGCTGCGCGCCCTGCTCGACGCCCGGCTGTCGTTCCTCGTCAGCGGGGGCACCGGCAGCGGCAAGACGACGCTGCTGAGCGCGTTGCTGGGGCTCGCCGGGCCGCAGGAGCGGATCGTCCTCGCCGAGGACTCGGCGGAGCTGCGGCCGGACCACCCCCATGTCGTGCGGCTGGAGACCAGACCCGCCAACCAGGAGGGCGCGGGCCTGGTCACCCTGGAGGACCTGGTGCGGCAGGCGCTGCGGATGCGGCCCGACCGGCTGGTCGTGGGTGAGGTGCGCGGCCCCGAAGTGGTGCATCTGCTGGCCGCGTTGAACACCGGCCACGAGGGCGGCTGCGGGACGGTGCACGCCAATGCCGCCGCGCAGGTGCCCGCCCGGCTCGAGGCGCTCGGCACGGCCGCCGGGCTCGACCGGGCCGCACTGCACAGCCAGGTGGCGGCGGCCCTCTCCGTGGTCCTGCACCTTGTGCGCGACCGGGTTGGGCGGCGGCGCATCGCCGAGGTGCACGTGCTGGAGCGGGATCCCTCGGGCCTGGTGCGGACGGTGCCGGCGCTGCGCTGGGGAGAGGCGGCCTTCGTCAGGGAACGGGGCTGGGAGCGGCTGCGGGGGCTGCTCCGAGGTGGGGGAAGCGGGCCGTGCGCCGCGGTGGAGACGGAGGGGATGGGTCATGACGGGGACCGCTGAGATGTCCCTGGGCGCGACGGTGGCGTGCATGGGAGCGGCCGTGTGGCTGCTGGGGGAGCGGGACTCGACGGCGCGGCGGGCGCGGCTGCTCCTCGCCGGAGGCGGAACCGCCGGGAGCGGGCCCCCGCTCGGCCGACGGTGGCCGGCCGCATGGCTGCGGACGGCCCGCGGACGGTTGCGGGCCGAGTGGTGGGCGCCGGTGGCCGGGCTCGTGCTGGCGATGCTCGGCTCGTCGGTGCTGCCGCTCGTCCTGGCGGCGGCCGGGGTGCCGGTCCTGCGCAGGGCCCGGCTGGCCGGCCGGGCGCGGCGGGACCGGGAGGTCCGGGCCGACGCGGTGATCACCCTGTGCGGGGCGCTGGCCGGGGAGGTACGGGCGGGGCGCCAGCCGGGTGAGGCACTGCTCAGGGCCGCGCGGGACGGCGAGGGCCTCGCGGACGCGCGGGCGACGGTCCTGGCGGCGGCGCGGTTCGGGGGCGACGTGCCCGAGGCGCTAGCCACGGCGGCACGGCAACCGGGTGCCGAAGGGCTGCGGGGACTCGCGGCGTGCTGGCGGGTCGCCGTGGACCAGGGCGCCGGGCTCGCGGCGGGACTCGACCGGCTGGCCGCCGCGTTGCGCGCGGAACGGGACCAACGCTCCGACCTGCGGGCCCAGTTGGCGGGTGCCAGGGCCACGGCGGTGCTGCTCGCCGGGCTGCCCGTCCTCGGCCTCCTCATCGGCACCACTCTGGGCGCCGATCCCCTCCACGTCCTGCTCCACACCCCGGCGGGCCTGGGCTGCCTGCTCGCCGGGGGTGCGCTGGAGGCCCTGGGCGTGTGGTGGGTGCTGCGGATCGTACGAGGGGCGGAGGAGGCGGTATGAGCGCGGACGTCGTCCACAGGCTGGGGGTGACCGTGGGGTTTGCGGCGGTGGGGATCGTGCTCGGCGTCGGGTGGGGCGTGCGGTGGCTGGCACAGGCGCGGCGCCGGCGAAGACTGCGGCGGCGCCTGGCGGGACTGTCCGCCCCGGAGACCGCCGCTCCTTCCCCGCGCCTCGCCCTGAGCCGGACGGCGCGCACCTGGCTGCCTCCCATGGGTGTGGCCTGCGCCGGATGGGCACTGGTCGGTGGCCTCGCCGGTGTCGCCGTGGGAGTGGCCGGGGCGTTGGGGATCTGGCGGTGGCGGCTGCGGCAGGAGGCGGCGGCCGGGGCGGGCACGGGCGCTCCCGACCTCGCCGAGGCGGCACGGCAGTTGCCCCTCGCCGCCGACCTGCTGGCCGCCTGCATCGCGGCGGGTGCCGGCCCTGTGGTCGCGGCCCAGGCGGTCGGTGAGGCCCTGGGCGGGCCGGTCGGCGACGCCCTGGCCCGTGGCGCGGCGGAGGTGCGGCTGGGTGGTGAACCGGGTTCGGCCTGGCGGAGGTTGGCCGCCATCCCGGGAGCCGGCGGGCTGGCGCGGCTGCTCGAGCGGGCCGACGTGTCGGGGCTGCCCGCTGCCGCTCCGGTCGCACGGCTCGCCGCCGAGGCCCGTGCCGACTGGGGCCGGGCCGCGACGACCAGGGCCCGCAAGGCCGGGGTGATGGTGAGCGCGCCGGTCGGGCTGTGCTTCCTGCCCGCGTTCATCGCGGTCGGGGTGCTGCCCGTGGTGATCGGGCTGGCGGGCGGGGTGCTCGGAGGGGGTGGTGGCTAGACGCGCACGGATCGGAGCGGGCGAGCGACGCAGGCGAGCACATGGCTCAGGCGAGGACATGGCTCAGGCAAGGACATGACTCAGCCGAGGACATGGCGCAGGCGAGCACTGCGCGGCCAGGCACATGACGAAACGACGAGCGACGGAAGCAAGTAATCGGCGCCCGACCGAAGTTCGGGCTCCTTCTCTCACGGGGGTTGTGATGGTTCAGATGGTGCGGGCACGACTGCGTGCCCTGGTGCACGGGATGCGTACGGCCCGGCGCGACGCGGGGATGGTCACCTCGGAGTACGCCACGGGCATCGTGGCGGCGGTGGCGTTCGCGGTGGTGCTCTACAAGGTCGTCACGAGCGGGGCGGTCAGCTCCGAGCTGCAGAGCATCGTGAAGGAAGCCCTCAATGCGCGGATGTGAGCGGCACGGGGACCGGGGGTTCGTGACGGCCGAGTCGGCCGTGGTGCTGCCTGTGCTGGTGATGTTCGCGATGGCCCTGGTGTGGGGGCTGCTGGTCGTGGCCGCGCAGATCCAGTGCGTGGACGCGGCGCGGACGGGCGCGCGTGCGGCGGCCCGGCAGGATCCGCCCGGCGCGGTGGTGCGACTGGCCCGTGAGGCGGCGCCGCCCGGCGCGCGGGTGACCGTGAGCCGGGACGCGGAGCACGTGCGGGTGGTTGTGGTGGCCGAGCCGCCGGTGCTGCGCGGGCTGTCGTTCGCCGTGCGCGAGGAGGCCGTGGCGTCGGTGGAGGAGGCGGTGGGCACATGAGACACCCCTGGCGGGTCTCTCCGGGCCCGGCCTCCTCCGGCCGGGGCTCCTCCGGCCGGGTCTCCTCCGGCCCGGGCCGCCCGGGCCAGGGCTCCCCGGATCGGGGGTCGGTCACCGACCGGGGGTCGGCCACCGTCTGGAGTGTGGGGGCGATCGCCGTCCTGTGCGTGGTGTTCGGTGTCGTACTGGCGCTGGGACAGGCCGTCGTGGTGCGGCACCGTGCGGCGGGCGGGGCGGACCTCGCGGCGCTGGCGGCGGCCGACCACTGGGCCGAGGGCGGTACGGCGGCCTGTGCCCGGGCCGGCCGGGTGGCCCGGGCACAGGGCGTGCGGCTGGTGCGGTGCGAGGTCGCCGGGCAGATCTCGGACGTGACGGCGGCCTCGGGGCGGGGCCCCTTCACGGCGGAGGTCAGGGCGAGGGCGGGTCCTCCGGCGTCGCCCCTGGGCCTCCCGTCGGCTGCCCCGCCGCGTCCCCGGCCGGCTCCTTCTCCTCCGGGGCTCCCTCCAGCAACACCGTGAGGAGACGCACCGCGCCCCTCTTGTGCAGCGGGTCGTTGCCGTTGCCGCACTTGGGAGACTGGATGCAGGACGGGCAGCCGGCGTCGCACTCGCAGGAGGCGATGGCCTGGCGGGTCGCGGTCAGCCAGGCGCGGGCGGTGTGGAAGGCGCGCTCCGCGAAGCCCGCGCCCCCGGGATGGCCGTCGTAGACGAAGACGGTGGGCAGGAGCGTGTCGGGGTGGAGCGGGATCGACACACCGCCGATGTCCCAGCGGTCGCAGGTCGCGAAGAGGGGCAGCAGGCCGATGGACGCGTGCTCGGCGGCGTGCAGGGAGCCGCCGAGGATCTCCGGACCGATCCGGGCCCGGTCCAGCTGGTCCTCGGTGACGGTCCACCACACCGCGCGGGTGCGCAGCGTCCGGGGAGGCAGGTCGAGCTTCGTCTCGCCGAGGACCTCTCCGGTGATGAGCCGGCGACGGAGGAAGGAGACGACCTGGTTGGTGACTTCGACGGAACCGAAGCACAGACGGCCGTCGCCCCAGGGGATCTCGGTGTCGGTCTCCAGGACGGAGATGGACGTCGTGTCGCGGGCCACCGTGGAGTACGGCGGGGAGGCCTCCTCGACGAGGGCCACGGAGTCCTCCAGATCCAGGGAGCGCACCAGATAGGTGCGGCCCTGGTGGAGGTGGACGGCCCCCTCGTGCACCGTCGAGTGCGCGGCGCCCGCGTCGACCGTGCCGAGCAGCCGGCCCGTGCCGGACTCGACGACCTGGACCGGGCGCCCGCCCTCACCGCGGATGTCGGTCAGGTCGGCGGCGCGCTCGCGGCGGGTCCAGTGCCAGGCCTTGGTACGGCGGCGCAGCAGCTTCGCCGCCTCCAGCTGGGGCAGCAGGTTCTCGCTGGCGGGGCCGAACAGGTCGAGATCCTCGTCCGTGAGCGGCAGCTCGGCGGCGGCGGCGCACAGGTGCGGGGCCAGCACGTAGGGGTTGTCCGGGTCCAGGACGGTGGACTCGACGGGCTGGTCGAACAGGGCCTCGGGATGGTGGACGAGGAAGGTGTCCAGCGGGTCGTCCCGGGCGACCAGGACGGCCAGGGCGCCCTGCCCGGCCCGCCCGGCACGGCCGGCCTGCTGCCACATGGAGGCACGCGTGCCCGGATAGCCGGCGATGACGACCGCGTCGAGGCCGGAGATGTCGATGCCGAGTTCGAGGGCGTTCGTCGCGGCGAGGCCCAGGAGTTCACCCGAATGGAGGGCGCGTTCGAGCGCGCGGCGCTCTTCGGGGAGATAGCCGCCCCGGTACGCCGCGACACGCCGGGCCAGGGACCGGTCGACCTCGGCCAGCCGTTCCTGGGAGATGACCGAGATCAGCTCGGCGCCACGCCGGGAGCGGACGAACGCGACCGAACGCACGCACTGCACGGTGAGGTCGGTCAGCAGGTCGGCGGCTTCGGCGGTGGCGGTGCGGCGGACGGGGGCGCCCTTCTCGCCGTGCAGCTCCGTCAGCGGCGGTTCCCAGAGGGCGAACACCAGTTCACCGCGCGGTGAGGCGTCGTCGGCCACCTCCACGACCGGCAGGCCGGTGAGGCGGCGGGCGGCCACCGCGGGCTCGGCGGCGGTCGCCGAGGCCAGCAGGAACACGGGCGATGCGCCGTAGCGGGCACACAGGCGGCGCAGCCGGCGCAGCACCTGGGCGACGTGGGAGCCGAAGACGCCGCGATAGGTGTGGCACTCGTCGATGACGACGTACCTCAGCGACTTCAGGAAGGAGGACCAGCGGGGGTGGGACGGCAGGATGCCGCGGTGCAGCATGTCCGGATTGGTCAGCACGTAGTTGGCGTACTGGCGGATCCACTCACGTTCCTCGAACGGAGTGTCGCCGTCGTACACGGCGGCGCGCACCGAATGGCCCAAAGGATGTGAAAGTTCCTTCACCGAGCGGCACTGGTCCGCCGCGAGGGCCTTGGTCGGGGCCAGGTACAGGGTGGTCGCGCCGCGGCCGTTCGGGGCCTCGGCGCCGTCCAGGAGGGTCGACAGGACGGGCACGAGGTAGGCCAGGGACTTGCCGGAGGCCGTGCCGGTGGCGACGACGACCGAGTCCCCGTCCAGGGCGTGCTCGGCCGCGCTCGCCTGGTGGGCCCAGGGATGCTCGATCCCCGCGGCCTGCACGGCGGCGACGACCTCGGCGCGGATCCGGTCCGGCCAGACGGCATGGCGACCCGCGCGCGGGGGCAAGTGCTCCGTATGAGTAATGCGCGAAGCCCTGCCGGGACCGGACGCGAGCCGGTCCAGGACCGCGCCCGGTGCGGGCCGGGGAGCGGGGCCCGTCGGGGTTCGATCGGATCGGTGATTCTTGGCCATCGGCACCGAGTGTGTCACTGGCGTGACGGACAATGGGGCCAAGGCGTCGTGCACGCCTGCCGGTAAGTGATTGAATGCCATCGCGGCTGGCGAAGCGTCCAAGGGCTGAAGCCGAGATGCCCGAAGGGCGACCGCTCGATAGCAAGGTGCTGGAGGATCCGTGGACCTGTCCCTGTCGACCGAGACCATGGGCGATCGCACGATCGTCAGGGTCGGTGGCGAAATCGACGTATATACCGCGCCCAAGCTGCGCGAGCAGTTGGTCGAGCTGGTGAACGACGGCAGTTTCCACCTTGTCGTCGACATGGAGGGCGTGGACTTCCTCGACTCCACCGGGCTCGGCGTGCTGGTCGGCGGCCTGAAGCGTGTGCGAGCCCATGAGGGCTCCCTGCGCCTGGTCTGCAACCAGGAGCGCATTCTGAAGATCTTCCGCATCACCGGCCTCACCAAGGTGTTCCCGATCCACACCTCGGTGGAGGAAGCGGTGGCGGCCACCGACTGAGACCGGACCCGGGCCCCGCGCCCGGGCCGGCCGCAGTGCGGCACGAGTTCGGCAGAAGAAGACCGAGGGGGCCCGGGCTTTCGGCGGCCCGGAGCCCCTCGACAGCACGCCCGTAGTTGCGAGGGGGATGCATGGCCACCGTTGAGCTCCGCTTCAGCGCGCTGCCCGAGCATGTCAGGACCGCCCGGCTGGTGGCGGCGGCGGTGGCGCGCAGGGCCGGAGTGGACGAGGCCGTCCTCGACGAGGTCAGGCTCGCGGTCGGCGAGGCCTGCACCCGGGCCGTCGGACTGCACCAGACGGGCGGGATCTCCGCGCCGGTGAAGGTGCTGCTGATCGAGGAGGAGAAGCAGTTCTCCATCGAGGTCGGCGACGAGGCCCCGCACGCGGTGCCCGGTGAGCGTGCCGGCGACGCCGACGCGGAGGCGGAGGAGGACGAGATGGGCCTCGCCGTCATCAGCGGCCTCGTCGACGACGTCGAGGTCAGCGCGGGGGAGCACGGCGGGTCGATCAAGATGACCTGGCCGACCACACCCCCGCCGACCATCCTGGCCTGAACCGGCCACCGCGCACCCCGTTCCGACCCGAAGGGCCCCACTCGTGGGGCCCTTCGGCATGTGCGGCTGTCAGTGCTCGCCTTTACAGTGGTTCCTGTGCCGTTCATCGCGTGAATTCGTTCACGATCATTCGCATGCTCCACGGTCGCGCAGGAATGCTTTCAGGGCATTACTTCAGCAGGCTAATTCCGTTTATCGCGCTCTGTTTTGATCAGGTTCCGGTACCTACAATCCCGTCCACATCTTGAGCTCAGCCCAAGCGTCAAGGAGGACGAATGGCGGGGCTTTCTCTCTCACCACAATCGGGCCGTCCCACCGACCTCGCAGCCGCCGTACTGACCGATGGCAACCGCGTCCTCGTCGTGGTCGTCGCCGTCGTGGCGCTGGCGGCGCTGGCGGTCGCGGGGGTCCTGGTACGCCAGGTACTCGCGGCCGGCGAGGGCACGGACAGCATGAAGAAGATCGCGGCAGCGGTCCAGGAAGGCGCGAACGCCTATCTGGCACGCCAGCTGCGCACGCTCGGCGTATTCGCTGTGGTCGTGTTCTTCCTGCTGATGCTGCTGCCCGCGGACGACTGGAATCAGCGGGCCGGACGATCGGTGTTCTTCCTGATCGGAGCGGCGTTCTCGGCGGCCACCGGCTATATCGGCATGTGGCTCGCCGTGCGCAGCAATGTGCGGGTCGCCGCCGCGGCGCGCGAGGCCACTCCCGCGCAAGGAGAACCGGAAAAAGACCTGACCGCCGTCTCGCACAAAGCGATGAAGATCGCATTTCGCACGGGCGGCGTGGTCGGCATGTTCACGGTGGGCCTGGGCCTGCTGGGCGCGGCCTGCGTGGTGCTGGTCTACGCGGCCGACGCGCCGAAGGTGCTGGAGGGCTTCGGCCTCGGTGCCGCCCTGATCGCCATGTTCATGAGGGTCGGCGGCGGCATCTTCACCAAGGCCGCCGACGTCGGCGCCGACCTGGTCGGCAAGGTCGAGCAGGGCATTCCGGAGGACGATCCGCGCAATGCCGCGACCATCGCCGACAACGTGGGCGACAACGTCGGCGACTGTGCGGGCATGGCGGCCGACCTCTTCGAGTCGTACGCCGTGACGCTGGTGGCCGCACTGATCCTGGGTTCGGCGGCCTTCGGCGACGCGGGGCTCGGCTTCCCGCTGCTGGTGCCCGCCATCGGTGTGATCACGGCGATGATCGGCATCTTCGCGGTGGCGCCCCGGCGCGCCGACCGCAGCGGGATGAGCGCCATCAACCGCGGGTTCTTCATCTCCGCGGTGATCTCGCTGGTGCTGGTGGCGGTGGCCGTCTTCGTCTACCTGCCGGGGAAGTACTCGGAGCTGGACGGCGTCACCGACGCCGCGATCCAGGGCAAGGACGGCGACCCGCGGATCCTCGCGCTGGTCGCGGTGGCCATCGGCATCGTGCTGGCCGCCCTGATCCAGCAGCTGACGGGCTACTTCACGGAGACGACCCGCCGGCCCGTGCGGGACATCGGCAAGACCTCGCTCACCGGTCCGGCCACCGTCGTCCTCGCCGGTATCTCCGTGGGGCTCGAATCGGCTGTCTACACGGCCCTGTTGATCGGCCTCGGCGTCTACGGGGCGTTCCTGCTGGGCGGCACGTCGATCATGCTGGCGCTGTTCGCGGTGGCCCTGGCCGGCACCGGCCTGCTCACCACGGTCGGTGTGATCGTCGCGATGGACACCTTCGGGCCGGTCTCCGACAACGCGCAGGGCATCGCTGAGATGTCCGGCGACGTCGAGGGCGCGGGCGCGCAGGTGCTCACCAACCTCGACGCGGTCGGCAACACCACCAAGGCGATCACCAAGGGCATCGCGATCGCCACGGCCGTGCTCGCGGCGGCGGCGCTGTTCGGGTCGTACCGCGACGCGATCATCACCGGGGCGCGGGACGTGGGCGAGAAGCTCAGCGGCGAGGGCGCGCCGATGAGTCTGATGATGGACATCTCGCAGCCCAACAACCTGGTGGGTCTCATCGCGGGCGCGGCGGTCGTCTTCCTCTTCTCCGGGCTGGCGATCAACGCCGTGTCGCGTTCGGCGGGTTCCGTGGTCTTCGAGGTGCGGCGGCAGTTCCGCGAGAAGCCCGGGATCATGGACTACAGCGAGAAACCGGAGTACGGCAAGGTCGTCGACATCTGCACCAAGGACGCGCTGCGCGAGCTCGCCACCCCGGGCCTGCTGGCCGTGATGGCGCCCATCTTCATCGGGTTCACGCTCGGTGTGGGTCCGCTGGGCGCGTTCCTGGCGGGCGCGATCGGCGCGGGCACGCTGATGGCGGTGTTCCTCGCCAACTCCGGTGGCGCCTGGGACAACGCCAAGAAACTCGTCGAGGACGGCCACCACGGCGGCAAGGGCAGCGAGGCGCACGCGGCGACCGTGATCGGCGACACCGTCGGCGACCCGTTCAAGGACACCGCCGGCCCCGCGATCAACCCGCTGCTGAAGGTCATGAACCTGGTCTCGCTGCTCATCGCGCCCGCGGTGATCAAGTTCTCCTACGGCCCGGACAAGAGCGTGGGCGTGCGGATCCTCATCGCGGTGCTCGCGTTCCTCGTGATCGTCGGGGCGGTGTATGTGTCAAAGCGGCGCGGAATCGCCGTGGGTGACGAAGGCAACGCCGAGCCGGAGCCCAAGTCGGCCGATCCGGCGGTGGTTTCGTAGGGAGGTTTGAGGAGCCCCAGCTCAAGGTGCGGGCGGGCGGTGCGCGTTGGCGCGTCGCCCGCCCGCACCGTCTGGGAGGACGATCATGCGTGAGCCTTCTCTCTCTTGGTGCAAAAGGTTACAAAACGGTCTTAATGGACCCTCGGCGTGCGGTTGCCGTGCATCCGGCGTGTAAGTTCCGGGGCCGAGAGCCACGGAAGGGACCAAACCGGTGAACAAGAAGCTCGCGGCCGCACTGTCCGGCGGTGCGGTACTGGTACTGGCGCTGTCGGGCTGCGGCGGCGACGACGGCAACGAGAAGCTGGACTCCTGGGCCAAGCAGGTCTGCGACGCGGTGCAGCCGCAGGCGAAGAAGATCGAGTCCGCCAATGCCGCGATCCAGAAGGAGACCTCGGACAACAGCACGCCCGAGGAGGTCCAGAAGACGGACGCGCAGGCCTTCCAGGACATGTCGGACGCCTACAAGGCGATCGGGTCCGCGGTGAACAAGGCCGGGGCGCCGGACGTCGAGAACGGCGAGAAGAAGCAGCAGGACGCGGTCAAGGAGCTCAACTCGATCTCCGCGTCGTACGCCTCCCTGAAGAAGCAGGTCGACGGGCTCGACACGAAGGACCAGGGCAAGTTCGCCGACGGCCTCAAGGACATCGCCACCGAGCTCGACAAGCTGAGCAAGAGCGGCAACGACGCCCTGCGGAACCTGGAGGAGGGTGAGGTCGGCCAGGCGATGGCCCGGCAGTCGAGCTGCAAGGCCGCCACCGCCTCGGCGGGCGCGACGCAGAGCTGATCCGCGGGGCGGGTCCCGCGTCGCACTCGCTGTGCCCCGTTGGCGCCGGGTCGGCGAACGAGGTTGCGGCCGCGCACGGAGCGAGGGGGCACCGGGCCGGACCGGTTTCCGGAGCCGGGCGCTTAGCGGGGCCCGGCCCCCGGCCGCAGCCCAAGCCGGGCCGTGTCTGGAGCCGGCCCGTGTCCCGAGCCGGGCCGTGCGTGGAGCCGGGCTGGGTGCGGGGCCCGGCCGCAGCCCGAGCCCGGGCGTGCGTGGAGCCGGGCCGCAGCCCGAGCCCGGGCGTGCGTGGAGCCAGGCCGCAGCCCGAGCCCGGCCGCAGCCCGAGTCCGGCCGTGCGTGGAGCCGGGCCGATCCCGAGTCCGGCCGTACAAGCGCCCCCCGCTCCACCTCGCCTCGCCCCGCTTCGCCGCGACCCGCCCCGGCAGGGGCCCCGCTTGGGCAGGTGCGATGCCGCCCCCGGCCGCCACAATGGGGGCGTGAGTAACGCCAGCCAGTCACCCCTGCCCCCGCTGCCCGCCTCCGACCGCCCCGACGTCGCCGCCCGGCTGCGGGACGCCCTGCTCGCGGCCTCCTTCACCGCCGACGGCCTGCTCGAACTGCTCGGCGCCCCCGCGTACGCGGCACTCGCCCGGAGCGAGACCGTGCCCGCCCTCCGGGCCACCCGCGGGGACACGCCGCTGGAACTGCTCGTCCGGCTGTTCCTGCTGCAGCAGCCCGTGCCGCACGCGCGCGTGGCGGACGTCCTGCCCGTCGAGGCGTGCCTGGAGAGCGGCTGGCTCGCCCGTTCCGGCGGGGACGAACTCGCCGCCACGGTGGACGTCCGGCCCTACGGAGGGCCCGACGGCGAGGACTGGTTCATCGTGTCGGACCTCGGCTGCGCGGTCGGCGGCGCCGGTGGGATCGGCCGGCGGGACGAGGGAGTCGTCCTGGGAGTCGGCGGCGCCTCCACGACCCTCGCCGGGATCACCGTCCGCACGCCCGTCGCCGCCGCGCTCGACCTCGGCACCGGCTCGGGCATCCAGGCCCTGCACGCCGCCCGGCACGCCACGCGCGTGACCGCGACCGACCTCAACCCGCGCGCCCTGGACATCACCGCCCTCACGCTGGCGCTGTCCGGCGCCCCGGCCGCCGATCTGCGCGAGGGCTCCCTCTTCGCACCGGTCCGGGACGACGAGCGGTACGACCTGATCGTCTCCAACCCGCCGTTCGTGATCTCGCCCGGTGCCCGGCTCACCTACCGCGACGGCGGGATGGGCGGGGACGATCTGTGCCGCACGCTCGTTCAGGAGGCGGGGGAGCGGCTGAACGAGGGCGGGTTCGCGCAGTTCCTCGCCAACTGGCAGCACGTGGAAGGGGAGGACTGGCAGGACAGGCTCAGGTCGTGGGTGCCCCGCGGCTGCGACGCGTGGATCGTGCAGCGCGAGGTGCAGGACGTGAACCAGTACGCCGAGCTGTGGCTGCGGGACGCGGGCGACCACCGCGAGGACGTGGCGGAGTACCAGGCGCGGTACGACGCGTGGCTCGACGAGTTCGAGGCGCGCAAGGTGAAGGCCGTCGGCTTCGGCTGGATCACCCTGCGCAGGACCGGCGCCGCCGTGCCCTCGGTCACGGTGGAGGAATGGCCGCATCCGGTCGAGCAGCCGCTCGGTGAGACGATCCGCGACCACTTCGACCGGCTCGACCACCTGCGCGAGCACGACGACGCCGCGCTGCTGGAGGCGCACTTCCGGCTGGCCGCCGAGGTCGTGCAGGAACAGGTCGGGCTGCCCGGGGCGGAGGACCCCGAGCACGTCGTGCTGCGCCAGAACCGCGGCATGCGCCGGGCCACCCGGGTCGACACGGTCGGCGCGGGCTTCGCGGGCGTGTGCGACGGCAGCATGAGCGCGGGCCGCATCCTCGACGCCATCGCGCAGCTGATCGGCGAGGACCCGGTGCTGCTGCGCGACCGCACCCCGGCGCAGATCCGGATGCTGGTGGAGCAGGGGTTCCTGGTGCCGGTGCGATAAAGAGGTGCAGGAGGTGGCCAGCCATAAGGGGTGCATGAGCTGGCGGGAGGGGTGTGAGGGGCGCGAGAGGTGCGGACGGGATCCGTCCGCCTCGGAGAACCGGTTCCCCTCCGCCCGGCCGCCGGGGCCGGCCAATAATTTCGAGTCGATTTGGACACCTCGCCCGGAACAGGCCGGGAAGGGCCGGACGCCCCCGCTCCGCAGCCGTGTCGTCCCGGCGTTCACCTCCGGTTCGTCTCCCCGCCGCCCGCGCGTGTCAGCCTCCCGTGGCTGGGACCGGTCGGACGGGAGAGAAGGGCCACGGCGAGCCATGGAGAGCGAACCGGCGATCTTCGCGGGAACGGTGTTCTCCCTGTTCGGAGGGGGATTGCTGGCCTGGACCGTGACGCGCGTGCACCGGCGGCTGCCCGTCGCCCAGGGAGTGAGTCCGGCCGCCTCGGCGACCGTCGCGAGCGTCGTCGCGATGCTCGCGGTGGCGGCCGGGGCGTGGTGCTTCACCCGGCTGTGAGCCCCGTCCGGCCACGGTGCCCGCGGGTGACCGGGAGGTCGCACTCCGCACAGGGCCGGGCCGGGGGAGGGCGGTCCGGGCGGCAGGAACGGTGGTAGTCGGGTTACCGTTCGAGTGGCCGTTGCGGGCTTTTCCCGTTTGACACGGGGGCGGGCTGTACCGTCACACTCCGCAGCGTCAGCACGTACCCAGCCCCGGTGAGCGACTCCGGGGAGGCCCCAGCGTCGACCGGAGAGAAGAGCGAAGTTGTCCCCGACCAGCGAGACCGCGAAGGGCGGCCGCCGACTCGTCATCGTCGAGTCGCCTGCCAAGGCGAAGACGATCAAGGGCTATCTCGGCCCCGGATACACCGTCGAGGCGAGCGTCGGGCACATCCGCGACCTTCCCAACGGCGCCGCCGAGGTGCCCGAGAAGTACACCGGCGAGGTGCGCCGCCTCGGTGTGGACGTCGAACACGACTTCCAGCCGATCTATGTGGTCAACGCCGACAAGAAGGCCCAGGTCAAGAAGCTCAAGGACCTGCTGAAGGAGTCCGACGAGCTCTTCCTCGCCACCGATGAGGACCGCGAGGGCGAGGCCATCGCCTGGCACCTCCAGGAGGTGCTCAAGCCCAAGGTCCCGGTCAAGCGGATGGTCTTCCACGAGATCACCAAGGCCGCGATCCAGGCCGCCGTGGCCAACCCGCGCCAGCTCAACCAGAAGCTCGTCGACGCCCAGGAGACCCGCCGCATCCTCGACCGCCTCTACGGCTACGAGGTCTCGCCGGTCCTGTGGAAGAAGGTCATGCCGCGGCTGTCCGCGGGCCGTGTCCAGTCCGTCGCCACCCGTCTCGTCGTCGAGCGGGAACGCGAGCGCATCGCCTTTCGTTCGGCTGAGTACTGGGACCTGACGGGCACCTTCGCGACCGGCCGCGCCGGAGACCCGTCGGACCCGTCGTCGCTGGTCGCGCGCCTGCAGACCGTCGACGGCAGGCGGGTCGCGCAGGGCCGTGACTTCGACTCCCTGGGACAACTGAAGAGCGCGAACACCCTCCACCTCGACGAGGCGAACGCCCGCGCCCTCGCCGCCGCCCTGGAGCAGACGCGGTTCGCCGTCCGCTCGGTCGAGTCCAAGCCCTACCGCCGCTCGCCGTACGCCCCGTTCCGTACGACGACGCTGCAGCAGGAGGCCAGCCGCAAGCTCGGCTTCGGCGCGAAGGCCACCATGCAGGTCGCGCAGAAGCTGTACGAGAACGGCTACATCACGTACATGCGTACGGACTCCACGACCCTGAGCGACACGGCGGTCGCCGCCGCCCGCGCCCAGGTCACGCAGCTGTACGGCGCCGACTACCTGCCGCCGCAGCCGAGGACGTACGCCGGGAAGGTCAAGAACGCGCAGGAGGCCCACGAGGCGATCCGCCCCTCGGGTGATCGTTTCCGCACTCCCGCCGAGACCGGACTGACCGGCGACCAGTTCAAGCTCTACGAGCTGATCTGGAAGCGGACCGTCGCCTCCCAGATGAAGGACGCCACCGGCAACAGCGTCACGGTGAAGATCGGCGGCACCGCCTCCGACGGCCGGGACGTCGAGTTCAGCGCGTCCGGCAAGACGATCACCTTCCACGGCTTCCTCAAGGCCTACGTCGAAGGCGCCGACGACCCGAACGCCGAGCTGGACGACCGTGAGCGCCGGCTGCCCCAGGTCTCCGAGGGCGACCCGCTGAGCGCCGAGGAGATCACGGTCGACGGGCACGCCACCAAGCCCCCGGCCCGCTACACCGAGGCCTCCCTGGTCAAGGAGCTGGAAGAGCGCGAGATCGGCCGCCCGTCGACGTACGCGTCGATCATCGGCACGATCCTGGACCGCGGGTACGTGTTCAAGAAGGGCACGGCCCTCGTGCCGTCCTTCCTGTCCTTCGCCGTGGTCAACCTCCTGGAGAAGCACTTCGGGCGGCTCGTCGACTACGACTTCACCGCCAAGATGGAGGACGACCTCGACCGCATCGCCCGCGGCGAGGCCCAGTCCGTGCCGTGGCTGAAGCGGTTCTACTTCGGCGAGGGCACGGTCGCCGGCGCCGCCGCCGACGCGGGCAACGGCGACGGGGACCACCTCGGCGGCCTCAAGGAACTGGTCACCGACCTCGGCGCGATCGACGCCCGCGAGGTGTCCTCGTTCCCCGTGGGCAACGACATCGTGCTGCGCGTCGGGCGCTACGGCCCCTACATCGAGCGCGGCGAGAAGGACACCGAGCAGCACCAGCGCGCCGACATCCCGGACGACCTCGCCCCGGACGAGCTGTCCGTGGAGCTGGCCGAGGAACTGCTGGCCAAGCCCAGCGGCGACTTCGAGCTGGGCACGGACCCGGCCACCGGCCACACGATCGTCGCCAAGGACGGCCGCTACGGCCCGTACGTGACGGAGATCCTCCCCGAGGGCACCCCGAAGACCGGCAAGAACGCGGTCAAGCCGCGCACGGCGTCCCTGTTCAAGTCGATGTCCCTGGACACCGTCACCCTCGACGACGCCCTGAAGCTGATGTCGCTGCCGCGCGTCGTCGGCACGGACGCCGAGGGCCAGGAGATCACCGCGCAGAACGGCCGTTATGGCCCGTACCTGAAGAAGGGGACGGACTCGCGCTCGCTGCAGTCGGAGGATCAGCTCTTCACGATCACGCTGGAGGAGGCGCTGGCGATCTACGCCCAGCCCAAGCAGCGTGGCCGGGCCGCGGCCAAGCCGCCGCTGAAGGAGCTGGGCACCGACCCGGTCAGCGAGAAGCCTGTCGTCGTCAAGGACGGCCGCTTCGGTCCGTACGTCACCGACGGGGAGACCAACGCGACCCTGCGCTCCGGCGACAGCGTCGAGACGATCACCCCTGAGCGCGGCTACGAGCTGCTCGCCGAGAAGCGCGCCAAGAGCCCGGCGAAGAAGACCGCCAAGAAGGCGGCCAAGAAGGCCCCGGCGAAGAAGACGACGACGGCGAAGAAGACGACGGCCAAGAAGACCGCGGCGAAGAAGACCACGACCGCGAAGAAGGCCACGACGGCGAAGAAGACGACCGCCAAGACGACGGCCGCCAAGACGGCGACCGCCGTGAAGTCTGTGGAGGACTGAGGCCGTTCGAAACCGGGACCGGCCCTGGCGGGGCGGGTCCCGGTCTTCGCCCGGGGTTCGGAACGCGAACGCCCTGACAACACTTCGGTGTCAGGGCGTGCGCATGCCAGACCGGGCGCTCCAGGGTGTCGGTGGCTGCCGATAGGCTGAACGCATGACGCGAGCCGAGCATCCAACGGCCCCTCAGCCGGCCCCTGACGACGCCCTGGTCGCGGACTCCCGCGAGCGTGCCGTCCGTGCCCTGCTGCGCCGCCCGCAGCTGAAGCGGTTGTGGAGCGCACAGCTCGTGAGCGGCGTGGGGGACACCCTCGCCCTTCTCGTGCTGGTGCTCCTCGCCCTGCAGGCGGCTGTCGCCGAGGGCTCCTTCGGCGGCGGCTACCGGGGCGTGGCGTTCGCAGTGGCGACCGTTTTCGGCGTGCGCGTCCTCGCGACGCTGCTCTTCGGCGCGGTCCTCCTCGGCCCGCTCACGGCGCTCACCGCGCAGGACGGCCCGCTCGACCGCCGCTGGACCATGGTCGGCGCGGACGGTCTGCGCGCCGCCCTGCTCATCGTCGCGCCCTTGTGGATCGACTGGACGCCGGAGGACGCGTCGGCCGTTCTCCTGGTGACGGCCTTCGTCACCGGTGTCGCCGAGCGGTTCTGGACGGTGTGCCGGGAGAGCGCGGCCCCCGCGCTGCTGCCCGCCCCGCCCCCCGAGGGCGCGACGGTCCGGCCGCTGCCCGACCACATGGACGCCCTGCGCCGGCTCTCGCTGCGCACCGGCTTCGTGGCGATTCCGCTCGCGGCCGTGGTGCTCGTCGTCGCGGCCCTGTTCAACAACCTGCTGGGCGCCGGCATCGCGTGGTTCGCCCAGCACCAGGCGGCCCTCGCCTCCTACGTCGCGGCCGGCCTGTTCGCCGCGTCCCTGTCCGTGCTGACCTTCCTGGAGCTGCCCGCCACGCGCACCCCCCGCGCGCGGTCCCCGCTCGAAGGCCTGCGCCGCCCCAGGACCGGCACCGGCACCGACAAGGGCCGCACGGGCGCGACTCCGCTGCTGGTCCTGGCCTGCGCGGCCGTCGCCGCCGCGGTGTCCGCCGCCGTCGCCGTGGCCGTGCTGCACGCGAAGGACCTCGGCGGCGGCCCGGTGCTGTACGGGCTGTTCGTGGGCGCGCTGACCGGCGGTGTCGTCGTCGGCATCCGCACGGCGCCCGCGCTGCTGCCCGCCCTGTCCCGCCGCCGGATGCTCGCCCTGGCCATCGCCTTCACCGGCCTCGCGCTGCTGGCCGGCGGGCTGGTCCCGGACGTCACCACGGTGCTGCTGATCCTCGCCCTGTCCGGCGTCGGCGCGGGCATGGCCGCCAACATCGGGCACACCCTGCTCGACCAGGAGACCGAGGAGTACCGGCGGCCCCGGACGACGGAGCACCTGCACGCGGTCGTCCGCGTCTGCGTCGCGCTCGCCGCGGTGATCGCCCCGCTGGTGGCGGCGGGCATCGGGCCGCACCGGCTGGAGAGCGGCAAGTTCGTCTTCGCGCACGGCGGCGCGGCGTTCACGCTGATGCTGGCCGGAGCGCTGCTGCTGCCCGTCGCGGTGCTGGTGCTGGCCAAGGTCGACGACCGTTCCGGCGTGCCGCTGCGCCAGGACCTGAAGGACGCCCTCCTCGGCGGCGACGACCCGGAGCAGACGCCCGGCGGGACCGGCTTCTTCATCGCCCTGGAGGGCGGCGACGGCGCCGGCAAGTCCACGCAGGCCGAGGCGCTCGCCGAGTGGATCCGCGCCAAGGGCCACGAGGTCGTGCTCACGCGCGAGCCGGGGGCGACGCCGGTGGGCAAGCGGCTGCGGTCGATCCTGCTCGACGTGTCCAGCGCGGGTCTGTCGCACCGCGCGGAGGCCCTGCTGTACGCGGCCGACCGGGCCGAGCACATCGACACCGTCGTACGGCCCGCCCTGGAGCGCGGAGCGGTCGTCATCTCCGACCGGTACATCGACTCCTCCGTGGCCTACCAGGGGGCGGGCCGCGACCTGTCACCGACCGAGATCGCCCGCATCAACCGATGGGCGACGGACGGACTCGTGCCGCATCTGACCGTGCTGCTGGACGTCGCGCCGGAGACGGCGCGGGAGCGGTTCACCGAGGCGCCCGACCGGCTGGAGTCGGAGCCCGCCGAGTTCCACGCGCGCGTGCGGGCCGGTTTCCTCACCCTGGCCGCGGCCGACGCCGGGCGGTACCTGGTGGTGGACGCGGGGCAGGAGCCCGAGGCCGTCACGACCGTCATCCGCCACCGGCTCGACCAGGTGCTGCCGCTGTCCGAGGCCGAGATCCGGGCCCGGGAGGAGGCCCGCAGGAAGGCCGAGGAGGAGGCCCGCCGCAAGGCCGAGGAGGAGGCCGCCCGCAAGGCCGAGGAGGAGCGCCTGGAGCGTGAGCGCCAGGAGCAGCTGGCCAAGCTGCGCGCCGAGGAGGAGGAGCGCAAGCGCCGCGAGCTGGAGGAGGCGCAGCGCCGCGAGGCCGAACGGCAGGCGGAGGAGGCCCGGCGCCGGGCCGAGGAAGCGCGCAGGAAGGCCGAGGAGGAGCGGGCCCGTCTGCTCGCGGAGGAGAAGGCCCGCGCCGAGGAGGAGGCCCGCCGCAGGGCCGAGGAGGAGCGGCGCCGCAGGCAGGCCGAGGAGGAGGCCCGGCTGCGGGCCGAGGCCGAGGCGCTGCGCCTGGAGAAGCAGCGCAAGGCCGAGGAGGCGCTGCTGCGGGCCGAGGAGGCGCGCCGGCTCGCGGAGGCCGCGGCGGCCGCGGCCGAGGCCGGGCCGAAGATCTCCATGTCCAAGAGCCCGGCCCCGGAGCGGCCCACCGGCCCGTCGGCGGGACAGGACGCGGCGACCGTGCCGACGCCGGTGGTGACGCCGGGCGGCTCGTCGGACGACACGACCGTGCTGCGTCCCGTGCGGGACGAGGAGCGGCGTTCGGGCCGTGCCTCCGGTGAGACCGACGCCGAGGTGACCGCCGAGCTGCCGCTGCCGCCGGCCCCGCCGGCGGCCGGTGAGGAGACGGAGGTGCTGCCGCCGGTTCCCGCGCGGACCGGGGACGAGCCCCGGGTGTCCTCCGGCGCGTCGGACGAGACGGCGGTGCTGCCGCCGGTCCGGCCGGCGGACGCGGAGGAGACGGCGGTGCTGCCGCCCGTCCGGCCCGGTGACGCCGAGGAGACGGCCGTACTGCCCCCCGTACGCGGGGACGGACCGGCCGACCGCGTGCCGCCCGGCTACTTCCGGGACGACGCCCCGGCCGCCCGGCCAGACGGGAGGGAAGACCGTACGCGGGAGCTGCCCCAGGTCGACGCCGAGGGAACGCCGCGCCGCCGGTCCGACTGGGCCGAGGAGACCCCGCTGGACGACCTGCCGTCGCTGGCGGACGAGCTGCTCGGGCCGCACGACGAGCCCGACGAGGGGCGGGGGCGAAAGGGGAGGGGCGGCCGGGGCCGCTGAGGTCTGACGGCCGGGGCCGCCAGTGTCCGTCGGCCGGAGTCGCCGAGGCATGGCGGTCCGGAGCCGGACGAGGGCGGAAAGACGAGGGCGGAGAAGGGGGCGCGGACCGACCCGGTCCGGGCCCCCTTCGCACGCGCCTCCGTCCGGCACGCGCCCCCGGCCGGCCGCCCCGTGGGCCCCACCCCGTCCGGGAATGTCAGTGCCCACCCCCACAATGGATCCCGCAAGGCATACGTGACGGAAGGCGGCGTGACCCATGACCGTGTGGGACGACCTCGTCGGGCAGCAGAGGGTGAGCGAGCAGCTGGCGGCCGCCGCCCGGGACGCCGACGCACTGGTCACCGCGGCCGCCGCCGACGCCCCGCCGCCCGAGGCGTCGAAGATGACGCACGCGTGGCTGTTCACGGGC
The DNA here is from genome assembly GCF_043079125.1 of Streptomyces sp. NPDC015242. Classification (NCBI taxonomy): domain Bacteria; kingdom Bacillati; phylum Actinomycetota; class Actinomycetes; order Kitasatosporales; family Streptomycetaceae; genus Streptomyces; species Streptomyces sp. NPDC015242. Next base: position 600,894 of record NZ_JBIBUF010000004.1, read on the forward strand.
CCGCCCGGTGCCGGGCGCAACCAGGCGGCGCGGGCGTTCGCCGCGGCCCTCCAGTGCGTCAGCCCCGACCGCGCGCTCGGCGGGGCCCCGGGCTGCGGCTTCTGCGACGGCTGCCACACGGCCCTGGTGGGCACGCACGCCGACGTCACGACCGTCGCAGCCGTCGGCACGCAGATCCTCGCCGACGACATGCGCGACACGGTCCGCAAGTCGTTCACTTCCCCGGCGAACGGCCGCTGGCAGATCATCCTCGTCGAGGACGCCGAGCGGCTGAACGAGAAGTCCGCCAACGCCGTCCTGAAGGCCGTGGAGGAACCCGCCCCGCGGACGGTCTGGATGCTGTGCGCGCCCTCCGTCGAGGACGTCCTGCCGACCATCCGCTCCCGCTGCCGGCACCTCAACCTGAGCACGCCGTCGGTCGACGCCGTCGCCGACATGCTGGTGCGCCGGGAGGGCGTCGAGCCGGCCGTCGCCGCCGCGGCGGCCCGCGCGACCCAGGGCCATGTCGACCGGGCGCGCCGCCTCGCCACCGACCCGGCCGCGCGGGAGCGCCGCGCCGCCGTGCTGCGCCTGCCGCTGCGCGTCGAGGAGGTGGGCGGTGCGCTCCGGGCCGCCCAGGAGCTGGTCGACGCGGCCGCCGAGGACGCCAAGCAGCTGGCGGAGGAGGTCGACGGCAAGGAGACCGAGGAGCTGAAGGCCGCCCTCGGCGCGGCCCAGGGCGGCCGCATGCCGCGCGGCACGGCCGGCGTGATGAAGGACCTGGAGGACAAGCAGAAGCGCCGCCGGACGCGCACGCAGCGCGACAGCCTCGATCTCGCCCTGACCGACCTGACGGCCTTCTACCGTGACGTCCTCGCCCTCCAGCTCGGCTCCCGCGTGGCCATCGCGAACGCGGACGCGGAGGAGGCGCTGGACCGGCTCGCCCGCAGCAGCTCCCCCGAGGCCACGCTCCGCCGCATCGAGGCGATCGCCGCCTGCCGCGACGCCCTCGACCGCAACGTGGCGCCGCTGCTGGCGGTGGAGGCGATGACGATGGCGCTCAGAGCGGGCTGAGGACCGGGCCCGCGTCCGCCGGCGTCCGGAGCGTGGCCGGGTCGGGGCGGGCGGGCGCGACCTTGACGCCGTAACTCGTACGGGGCATGGCGCGCACGGACGGCACTCATCCCGTCGCGCAGAGTTACGCTCGCTGGATGCACACAAGGCGTACCCCCCGCACCGCCTCATCCCCGGCCCCGGGTTCCGCCGCGGCCCCGGCCCCGGGCGCCGTGCCCCGTGCGCGTGGCGCGCACCGCAGGCCCCGTGGCGCCGCCAGGACGGCCGCCGGTCTGCTGGCCACGGCCGCGCTGCTCGTCTCCGCCTGTTCCTCCGGGAGCTCGTCGACGTCCACCGCCTCGGCGGCGCAGGAGGCGGCCCTCGTCGCGCTGCCCCGCTCCACGCCCGCGGCGCTCTCGCCGTACTACGCGCAGAAGCCCGCCTGGAGAGGCTGCGGCGTGCCCGGCTTCCAGTGCGCCACGATCAAGGCGCCGCTCGACTACGCCAAGCCCTCCGCCGGTGACGTCCGGCTCGCCGTCACCCGCAAGAAGGCCACGGGACCCGGCGAGCGGCTGGGCTCGCTGCTGGTGAACCCCGGCGGACCGGGCGGCTCGGCGATCGGCTACGTCCAGGCGTACGCGGGCATCGGCTACCCGGCCGAGGTCCGCGCCCGCTACGACATGGTCGCGGTCGACCCGCGCGGCGTGGCGCGCAGCGAGCCCGTCGAGTGCCTGGACGGCCCGGCCATGGACACGTACACCCGGACGGACACCACGCCCGACGACGCGCGGGAGACGGACGGGCTGGTCGCGGCGTACCGGACGTTCGCCGAGGGCTGCGGCGCGGACGCCCCCCGGTTGCTGCGCCACGTGTCCACGGTGGAGGCGGCCCGGGACATGGACATCGTGCGGGCGGCGCTCGGCGACGAGAAGCTGAACTTCGTCGGGGCCTCCTACGGGACGTTCCTCGGGGCGACGTACGCGGGGCTGTTCCCGGAGCGGACGGGCCGGCTGGTGCTGGACGGCGCCATGGACCCGTCGCTGCCCGCACGGCGGCTCAACCTGGAACAGACGGCGGGCTTCGAGACGGCGTTCCGGTCGTTCGCGCGGGACTGCGTACGGCAGGCCGACTGCCCGCTGGGCACCAAGGGCGCCTCCCCCGAGCAGGTCGGCGAGAACCTGAAGGCGTTCTTCGAGAAGCTGGACGCCCGGCCCGTGCCCACCGGCGACGCCGCCGGCCGGGGGCTCACCGAGTCGCTCGCCACGACGGGCGTGATCGCGGCCATGTACGACGAGGGCTCCTGGGAGCAGCTGCGCGAGGCGCTGACGTCCGCGATGAAGGAGAACGACGGCTCGGGACTGCTGACGCTGTCCGACGGGTACTACGAGCGCGACACCGACGGCCGCTACAGCAACCTGATGTTCGCCAACGCGGCCGTGAACTGCCTGGACCTGCCGCCCTCCTTCGACACACCCGACGAGGTGCGCCGGGCGCTGCCCCAGTTCGAGAAGGCCTCCCCGGTCTTCGGCGAGGGGCTGGCGTGGGCCGCGCTGAACTGCGCGTACTGGCCCGTGGGCGCCACGGGCGAGCCGCACCGCATCGAGGCCAGGGGCGCGGCCCCGATCGTCGTGGTCGGCACCACCCGCGACCCGGCCACCCCCTACCGCTGGGCCCGGGCCCTCGCCGGCCAGCTCTCCTCGGGCCGCCTGCTCACGTACGAGGGCGACGGCCACACGGCGTACGGCCGCGGCAGCTCCTGCGTCGACCGCACGATCAACGCCTACCTGCTCCGCGGCACCCCGCCGAAGGACGGAAAGCGCTGCTCGTAGCGGCTGCACCGGGCCCCGGAGGGACCGCCTCCGGGGCCGGTACGGAGCACCCCCGGAAACTGTGTAGACTTACCGTCGTTGCTGATCGCACCATAGTGCGGACAGCGCGCCGCCTTAGCTCAGATGGCCAGAGCAACGCACTCGTAATGCGTAGGTCTCGGGTTCGAATCCCGAAGGCGGCTCACCTGAAACCCCAGGTCGGATCCATTCCGGCCTGGGGTTTCGTCGTTCGTGGATGCGGCCGGGCTTCCGGCTAGTCGCTGTCGCTGTCGCCGCCGCCGCGCCGCCCGCCGGAGCCGCGGCTCGCGGCGCCGGCCAGTTCGCTGCCGAGCAGTGTCACCTTCGCCACGCCGCGGGCCCAGCGCGGGGCGTCGCCCCGGGCCGTCCAGAAGACGCAGACGCAGCCGCCGACGACGAGCAGGACGACGGCCGACAGTATGAGTATGAGTACGAGCATGCTCGATCCCCCGTGTGTTGTCGCAGTGCTGATCCACGGCATCCTCTCAGGCGGTCGCCGCACGACGCTGTGTCCCGGGCGAATCGCCGTCCGGCAGGCGTACGGAGGGGGGCCTCGCCGTGAACGGCTAGCATCGCCGGTCGACCGTCAGTTGCCGACCGGGACGAGGTGAGGACATGGGGGCGCCCAGGATCGCCGTCGCCGTGGTGACCATGGGCAACCGGCCCGCCGAGGTCGACGCCCTGCTGGAGTCCGTGGCCAAGCAGGACGTGCCGCCCGAGCGGATCGTGATCGTCGGCAACGGCTGCCCCCTGCCCGAGTTCGCCCGGCGGCTGTCACTGCCCGGCCAGGTCACGCCGATCGAGCTCGACGAGAACACCGGCTGCCCCGGCGGGCGGAACGCGGCCCTGGAGCGGCTGCGGGAGTTCGGCGACATCGACGTCGTGGTGGACCTGGACGACGACGGCCTGCTCGTCGACCCCGATGTGCTGCGCCGCGTCAGGGACCTCTACGCCGCCGACGACCGGCTCGGCATCGTCGGCTTCCGCATCGCCGACGAGCACGGCGAGACCCAGCAGCGGCACGTCCCCCGGATCGGCAGGTCGGACCCCCGGCGGGGCGGCTACGTCACCGGCTTCCTCGGCGGCGGGCACGCGCTGCGCATGGCGATGCTCGACGAGATCGGCGACTGGCCCGCCGAGTTCTTCTTCGCGCACGAGGAGACCGACCTGGCCTGGCGCGCGGCCGACGCGGGCTGGCGCATCCTCTACGCGCCCGAACTGCTGCTCCGGCACCCGAGAACCTCGCCCGCCCGGCACGCCATCTACTACCGCGTCAACGCCCGCAACCGGGTCTGGCTGGTCCGCCGCCGGCTGCCGCTCCCGCTCGTCCCGGTGCATCTGGGCGTCTGGATGCTGCTCACCCTCGCCCGGAACCGGTCGAGTGCCGGGCTGCGGGCGTGGTTCGGCGGATTCGTGGAAGGCGTACGGGAGCCGGCGGGGGAGCGGCGGCCGATGCGCTGGCGCACGGTGTGGCGGCTGACGCGGCTGGGGCGGCCACCCGTCATCTGAGCCGGCCGGCGGGGAAGTCGAGGGGCCCCGGCCGTTCACCTCGCCGACCGGGACCCGGATCCGGCCGCGGCGGCGACACTCCCCCGAGTTGCGCGTCCAGACGCGCGCGCCGCCGGGCCAGATCCGATGTAGTGATCACATCAGGCTTTGCCAACGGATCGCTAACATGTGGCCAACGGTTCGTGGTTGCGTCGTCCGTCGATTGGCGGGAAGTCGCCGAACCAGGATCGAGGACGGCCGCAGCGGCGGCTGGTTCCGGTGGAGGACGTACGGACCGAGGTGGCGGAAAACCACCGCCGGGAAGCGGAAACTCGTCATGGGGGCGATCCCGCCGGGGGTGGGGCGACGACGGGGGCGGGATGGGGGCATCTGCATCTTCCGGCGTGGGCGGCGAGGACGCCGACGCGCCGGGCAAGGACCGGGCACGACACGCGCTGAGGTTCGGGCTGCTGGGACCGCCCGTGCTCTACCGGGACCAGGACCACGAGCATGACCACGGTTGTGGCCGCGGCCACGACCAGGGCTACGACGTTCCGGGCGGCACCGGACGCGGCGTGCCGCCCGGCCCGGCCCGGGCGGTGGGGATCAGGAGCCCCAAGTCCCGCGCGCTGCTGGCCGCGCTGCTGCTCGACGCGGGGCGGGTCGTCTCCGCCGAGTCGCTCAAGGACGCGCTGTGGGGGGAGGCGCCGCCCGCCTCCGCCCAGGCCTCGCTGCACAACCACGTGGCCCGCGTGCGGCGGCTGCTCGACGACCCCGGGCGGCTGCGGACCACATCCTCCGGTTACCTGCTGCGGGTCGACGAGGGCGAGTTGGACGTGCACCTGTTCGACGCCCGGGTCGCCGTGGCCCGTGCCGCGCACGCCCGCCGGGACTGGGAGGGCGTCATCCGGGTGAGCGCGGCCGCGCTCGGGCTGTGGCGGGGCGCGCCGCTCGCGGGGCTGCCGCCCGAGGTGGGCGGCTACGGCTTCACCGAGCGGCTGCGCGAGGCCCGCCTGCTGCTCCTGGAGTGGCGTCATGACGCCGCGCTGGCGCTGGGCGGACCGCGGCTGCAGGGGCTCGTGCCGGAGCTGGTGGCGTTGACCGGGGAGTATCCGCTGCGCGAGGTGTACCACCGCCAGCTGATGCTCGCGCTGCACCGCACCGGCCGCCAGGCGGAGGCCCTCGCCGTCCACCGCGACCTGCGCACCCGCCTTGTCGACGAGCTCGGCGTCGAGCCGGGGCCGGGGGTGCGGGCGGCACACGTGGAGGTGCTGCGGGAGGCCGGGGGGAGCCGGGACGGCTCGGACGCGCCGGGGGCGAGAGGGCATGGCGCACCTGCGCCGGAATCTCCATCCCCCCACGCCCTGCCCACCCCAGCCCGGGCTCAGACCCGGGCCCGAACACTCCCGTCCCCAGCCCAACTACCTCCGTCCACAGCTCAACTACCTCCGTCCCCGGCCCAACTACCTCCATCCCGGGCCCAACTACCTCCGTCCTCAGCCCAACTACCTCCATCCCCGGCCCAACTGCCCCCACCCCCCGCCCACTTCACAGGCCGCACCGCCGAACGCCACGCCCTGCACCGCGCCCTGACCGCCCTGACCGCCACGGGCCCCCGCCCCGCCGCGGTGATCAGCGGCATGCCCGGTGTCGGCAAGAGCGCCCTCGCGCTGCGGGTCGCGCACGATCTGGCGGAACGTTTCCCCCAGGGGCAGCTCCACCTCGACCTGCGCGGTGCCACGCCCGGCGCGACGCCCCTCACCCCGGGGCAGGCACTCACCGCCCTGCTGCGTGACCTCGGCGTCGAGCCCTGCCGTGTCCCGGGCCTGCCGGACGCGGCGTCGGCGTTGCTGCGGTCCCTGCTCGCCCGGACCCGCACCCTGCTCGTGCTGGACGGTGCCGTGAGCGCCGCGCAGGTGCGGCCGCTCCTGCCGGGCGGTGCCGGCTGTGCGGTGATCGTCACCAGCCGTTCCCCGCTCACGGCCCTGGACGGGGCGGCCCGGTTCCCGTTGTCGCCGCTGCCGGACGAGGACAGCGTCCGCCTGCTGCGCGCGGCCTCGGGGCGCGACGGCCTGGAGGGCACGGAGGCCGCACGCCTCCTGGCCGGCCGCACCGGCCGCCTGCCCCTGGCCCTGCGCGTCGCCGCCGCGCGACTCGCCGCCCGGCCGGCACTGACCCCGGATGCCCTCGCCGCTCAACTCGGCTCGGCCGAGGGCAGGTTGCGTCACCTGGAGTACGACGACCTCAGCGTCCGCCGCTCCCTGGCCGGCGCGCACGACGCCCTGGCCACCTCCGCGCATGAGACCGACCGGGACGCGGCCCTGGTCCTCCGCCGTATCGGCGCGCTGGACCTGCCCGCCTATGGCGCTCCGCTCCTCGCCCACCTCACCGGCACCGGCGTCCCGCGCGCCGAGGCCGCGCTGGACCGGCTCGTCGACGTGGCCCTGCTGGAGGAGCCCGCGTACGGCCGTTACGCGCCCCACGAGCTGGTCCGCGACGTCGCCCGGGACCTGGCGGCGGGCCAGTCCGCCGCCGTGCGCGACCCCGGCACCCCCGACGCCTCCCGCCTCACCGACATCGCCCTGCGCTGGTACGCCGCCGAGACCGAACGCGCTGCCGCCGCCGTCCCAGCCCCCAGCCCCGCTGCCGCTGCCGCCAGCGCCCCCACTCCCGCTCCCGCCGCCGGACCGGCCCACCGCTGTCGTCCCGCCGCGCGTCAGCCGGACGGGCGCCCGGCGCGCACCGGCCCCGCCACCTCCTTCACCACCCCCGAGGAAGCGTCGGCCTGGCTGGACCGGGAACTGGCGAACGTCGTCGTCCTGGTGCGGCGGCACACGGGCGACCCGCGCGGTGACCGGGCGGACCTCGTCCGCGCCCTCGCCCGGCTGCTGCTGCCCTACGCGCGTAGCCGCGGGCGGTTCACCGAGGCGGCGCTGCTCGACCGGGCCCGCTGCCGCCCGGCGCGCTGATCACTTGGCGTCCGCGTAGCACTCCACCACCGCCGTCGTGAACGGGAACCGCACCGGTGTCCGGCCGAAGGTCAGCCGCCCGGCCAGGTCCGCCGCCTCGCGGATCGCCGCCACGACCGTGTCCGTCTCCTCCTCGGGGCAGTGCACGATCACCTCGTCATGCTGGAAGAACACCAGTTCGGCAGCGAGGTCCGCGCAGGTTTTGCGCAGCGCGGCGAGCATCAGCAGGGCCCAGTCGGCGGCGCTGCCCTGGACGACGAAGTTCCGGGCGAAGCGCCCGCGGGCCCGGGCGTTGGTGGAGGCGTAGCCGGGCACCCACTGCTGCCGCGGGTCGTCCTCGGAGAGGGGGATGCCCGCCTCCTCCGTGCCCTCGTCCGCCGCCCGGGACGCCGGGGGGCAGGTGCGGCCCAGCCAGGTGCGGACCAGCCGGCCCTCCTCCCCGGCCCGCGCCGCCTCGTCGACGTAGGCGACCGCCCTGGGGAAGCGGCGGCGCAGCGCGGCGAGGTTCTTCAGGCCGTCGCCGGAGGTCTGGCCGTAGACCGCGCCGAGCACGGCGAGTTTGGCCTGGGCGCGGTCGCCGGAGAAGGCGCGGTCGGAGACGGCCTGGTAGAGGTCGGTCTCCCGGCCGGCCACCTCCATCAGGCCGGGGTCGCGGGAGATCGCGGCGAGCACGCGCGGCTCCATCTGGTCGGCGTCGGCGACGACGAGCCGCCAGCCGGGGTCGGCGACCACGGCGCGCCGGATCACCTTGGGGATCTGCAGCCCGCCGCCGCCGTTGGTCACCCAGCGGCCGGTCACCGTCCCGCCGGCGAGGAACTCGGGCCGGAACCGGCCCTCGCGCACCCAGTCCTGGAGCCAGGACCAGCCGTGGGCGACCCAGATGCGGTACAGCTTCTTGTACTCCAGCAGCGGCTTCACGGCCGGGTGGTCGACCGACTCGATCTCCCAGCGCCGGGTCGAGGAGATCTTGACGCCGACCTGCGCGAAGGCCTTGATCACGTCGGCCGGCAGATCCGGGCGGACCCGGCGGCCGAACGCGGCGGACACCTCGTCGGCCAGCTCGGCCAGGCGGCGGGGCTCGCCGCCGCCCGCGTACCGCTCGCCGAGCAGGTCGTGCAGCACCGCGCGGTGCACCTCGGCGCTCCAGGGCAGCCCCGCCCGGTTCATCTCGGCGGCCACCAGCATGCCCGCCGACTCGGCGGCGGTCAGCAGCCGCATGCGGTCGGGGTGCTCGGCGCGCTCGTGCCGGCGCTGCTGCTCGGCGTAGACGGCGAGGAGGCCGGGCAGGGGCAGCCGGACGCCCTCGGGCTCGAACAGGGAGGACTGGGAGCCCGGCTCGGCGGAGCGCAGCGGCGGATCGGGCGGTACCGGGCCCCCGCGCAGCCGGGCCAGGGCGGCCGCGGCCGAGCGGGGTTCCCCGTACCGCCCCTCGTGGCCGAGGAGGAGCGTCTCGGCGGCCTCGACGTCGTAGCACCGCTCGACTCGCACCCCCGTGGCGAGCAGGCGCGGGTAGACCTCGGAGGTGGAGCGCCACACCCACCGCGTCACACCGGGACGGCTCCGGACGGCCGCGGCGGCGTCCGCCTCGCGCCGCACCGGCCCGGCGGGCAGCCCGTCCGGGCCGAGGGGGGCGACGTCCACGCCACCGTCCTCGGCCGGAGCGAGCGCCCAGCGGTCGGCCATGCCGCGAGTGTGACAGGGGGGTCTGACAACGCCCCCTCGCCGTCGCCGGTGGTCAGGACTCGTCCAGCAGGTTCTCCTGCGCCCGCGCGATCTTCTCCAGCGCCGTGGCGACGTACTGCTCGGTCCGCTCCTTGCCGATGCCGAGACCGCTGAGGACGCCCTCGCCGTTCTCGTGCTCCAGCAGGGCGAGCAGGATGTGCTCGGTGCCGATGTAGTTGTGGCCGAGGCGCAGGGCCTCACGGAAGGTGAGCTCCAGGACCTTCTTGGCGGCCTGCCCGTACGGCACCAGCTCGGGGGCGTCGTCCACGGCCGGCGGGAGGGCGGCCGTGGCCGCCGCGCGGACCGCGTCGAGGGAGACGCCCTGCTCGACGATGGCCTTCGCGGCGAGCCCGTCGGGTTCGGCCAGCAGACCGAGGATCAGGTGCTCGGGCAGGCCCTCGGCGTTGTGCGCGGCCTTGGAGGCGTGGTGCGCGGCCATGACCGTGTTGCGGGCGCGGGGCGTGTACCGGTTGAAGCCCTGGCCGGGGTCGAGGTCGGCCGACTCCTTCGGCACGAAGCGCTTCTGCGCGGCCTGACGGGTGACGCCCATGCTCTTGCCGATGTCGGTCCAGGACGCGCCGGAGCGCCGGGCCTGGTCCACGAAGTGGCCGATGAGGTGGTCGGCCACCTCACCGAGGTGATCGGCGGCGATCACCGCGTCCTGGAGCTGCTCCAGAGGTTCCTGGTGCACCTTCTTGATCGCCGCGATCAGGTCGTCGAGACGTACGGATGACGTGATGCCGGGGTTGGTCGTCATGCTGTCAACCGTAGGTTGCGCCCTGCGGGGTGTCAACCGCGAGTTGACATGCGGTCGCTACTTGGGCGAGGTCGCCACCAGCCGCACCGCGAGGCCCGTGAACACCGTCCCGGAGACGATGTTCAGCCAGCGGTTCACCCGCGCGCTGCGCCGCAGGAGCAGGGACAGCCGCCCCGAGGCCAGCCCGACACCGCCGTCCCACAGCAGGCCCATCACGACGAGCGTGACGCCGAGCACCAGCAGCTGGCCCTGGACGTGGCCGAGCGAGGGGTCCACGAACTGCGGCAGGAACGCCACGTTGAACAGGATCACCTTGGGATTGAGCAGATTGGTGATCGCGCCCTGCCAGAACGCCCGCCGCAGGCCCGGCCCGGCGGTACCGGCCGTCCCGTCGCCCGGCGCTGACCGGTCCCGGAAGGCCTTCACCGCGAGATACAGCAGATAGGCCGCGCCCGCCCAGCGCAGCACGTGGTAGAGCGTCGGCAGCGCCGTGAACAGGGCCGACAGGCCGAGGGCCGCCGCGACCGCGTGCACGAGCATCGCGCACGCCACCCCGGCCGCGGCCATCACACCGGCGGCCGGCCCGCCCCGGCCGCCCATCGCCACGATGAACATCATGTCGGGACCGGGGGTGACGCAGAGCGCGAAGGCGGCCACCAGGAAGGCCGTGTAGAGAGTCATGTCCACCATGCGCGCCATGCTCGAACCCCTGCCGCCCCGGGGCGACGGGATTCCGGGGAGTGAGACGTACCCGGGCCGCGGCCCCGGGCGGGCGGGGCGGGCGTGGCACCATCGGCCCGTGAGCACGTCCACCACCGTCGACCGCGCCTTCGCGGCGGCCCTGTACGCCACCGGCGAGACCGCCCTCGACACGGGCGCGTCCCTGCTCGCCTCCGACCCGGCGGCCGACGCCGAACTGGCCCGGCGCGGGGAGGAGTTCCTGGCCGCCGCCTGGCGGCGCGGCTGGCAGCCGGCCGACGTCGTACGGATCGTCCGGCGGGAACTGGACGAGGCGCACGTCCTCCTCGCCGCCGCTCTGATCCGCGCACAGGCACCCGGCGACGTCGCCCGCGGCCGCCGCTGGAACGCCCAGCTCGCCGAGCTGCCCGCCGGCACCCCGCCCCGCACCGACCGCTTCTCGCACGCCACGGCCGTGCTGGAGCTGTACCGCCTGCTGCTGCGTCTGCCGGCCCTGGAGTCCCTGGACGAGACGCCGGGCACGACGCGGACCGAGCCCCGCATGCTCACCCGCATCCGCGCCCTGCTCGCCAAGGCGGAGGCGACCGGCTTCCCGGAGGAGGCGGAGGCGCTCAGCGCGAAGGCCCAGGAGCTGATGGCCCGGCACAGCGTCGACGAGGCGCTCCTCGCGGCCCGGGCGCCCTCGCCCGACACGCCCGGTGCCTGCCGGATCGGGGTCGAGCCGCCGTACGAGCAGGCCAAGGCGGTGCTGCTGGACGCCGTCGCCACGGCCAACCACTGCCGGGCTGTGTGGAACGAGCCACTCGGCTTCTCCACCGTCGTCGGCTTCGAGACCGACCTGGAGGCGGTCGAACTCCTCTACACCTCGCTCCTGGTGCAGGCCACGACCGCGATGACCACGGCGGAGGCGGCCCAGCGCGCCGGCGGCCGCAAGCGCACCAGGACGTTCCGCCAGTCGTTCCTCGCCGCCTACGCCCATCGCGTCGGCACCCGCCTGGCGGCGGCCGCCGAGACGCAGGTGTCCGACGACCTGCTCCCGGTCCTGGCCTCCCGGGACGTCGCCGTCACCGGCCGGCTGGACCGCATGTTCCCGGAGACGACCACCACGCGGCTGCGCGGGGCGAGCGACGCGGCGGGCTGGACGGAGGGCGCGCGGGCGGCGGACCGGGCCCGGGTCGAGCACCGGCCGCCGCTGCGCTGATCTTCGGTCAGTCCCCGGAGGACTCGAAGCCGCTCACCGAGGCCTGTGCCGCACCGCCCCCGTCCTCGCGGGCGACGTCGCCGTACGACCACGCCAGTTCGTGCGCGTCCTTGCCGGAGCCGGGCAGGGTGAAGGACGCCTTCCGCACGGGCAGGCTCTGCGCGGAGCCCGCCTCGCCGCGCACGTAGGTGATCGTGAAGGACGTCGAGGCGCCCTCGCCGAGGGTGAGCGGCCGGGCCTGCGCGGGCTCCTCAGGGGACACGGACGTCGTGCCGCCGTCGGCCAGGAGGTCCACGGCGGGGAAGCCGTCGAGGGTGCACCGCGCTCCCTGGTTGGTCAGGGTGACGGTGACGGTGCCGGTGTCGCCGGCGGCCGGGGCGGCGCCGGCTCCGACCTCGACGCCCAGGTCGGCGAGCGCGCAGGCCGAACCGTTCGCGGGGTCCGCGTTCTTGGCGTCGTCGCCGCCGGTGCCGCCGCCGGTGTCACCGCCGCCGCAGCCGGTCAGCAGGAGCGCCGCGGCGAGGGTGGCGGCCATGGTCAGGGGAAAGGTGCGCATGTGGTCCTCTGGGCGTGATGAACAGCAGCGGCTTCGGGCTCCAGGATCATCACGCACCGGGCGGCGGGGCGGGCACGCACCCCCTGCGAATCCCCCGAACGCCGGACGGGGGCGCACGGCAACGCGTGGTGCCCGGGACTGCCGGAGCGTGACCCGCTACTGCGTCCCGAGGCTCGCCGTGGGCAGGCCCGTCGGCAGCTTGCCGCCCTCCGCCTTGGTGTAGGTCTCCTCGCCGAGGCCGCCCTCCCAGGTGACCTTCATGGTGCCGCCGGCCACGGTGCCGACCGTCCCGGTCGCCCGGCTCGTGCTGCCGTCCGTGCACTTCAGGCGGATCGTCCGTGTCCCGGACTCCTCGCCCGCCGTACCGCTGCAGATGCTCCCGCCGGTGGCGAACAGCGCGGCCTGCTTCCCGGTGATCACCAGGGCCACGGCCTTGCCGTCGGTCGTCGCCAGCCAGCTGCCCGCCAGCTCACCGGCGCCCTCGCCCGTGGAACCGGGGTCCGCGCCGGTGTCCGTGCCCGAGTCCGGGCCGCCGGTCGCGGAGGGCGCCGTGGCCGAGGGGGAGGAGCCGGAGCCCGCGTCGTCCCCGGAGTCACCGTCGCCGCTGCACCCCGTCAGCGCGAGCGCGCCCGCCAGTCCCGCGGCGGCCGCCGCGACGCGCACCGCGCCGCGGCGGCGCCAGAAGGTCACCGAAGTCACTGCAAGCCCCCAAGCTGTCGCCGGCCGGCCGGTCCGGAACAGCACCGGCCGGCCCCATGGCCGGAACGATCGCAGCAAGCTACCAGGGCCCGTCAAGAGCCCCGGGGCGGTGTCCTACCAGGACGATTTCCGCACACCCGGCAGATACCCGGCGTGCGCCTGCTCGCGCAGACCCACCCGGGACAGCCCGAAGGCCCGGAAGTAGCCGCGCGGGCGCCCGTCCACCTGGTCCCGGTTGCGCACCCGCGTGGCGCTCGCGTCCCGCGGCTGGCGGCGCAGTTCCGCCTGTGCGGCCAGGCGTTCGGCGTCCGTCGAGGAGGGCCGCCGGATGATCTCCTTCAGCTCGGCCCGCCGGGCGGCGTACCGCGCGACGATCTCCTGCCGCCGGTCGTTCTTCGCGATCTTGCTCTTCTTCGCCATCAGACCTTGCCTCCCCGGGCGCGGATCCGGGCCACGGCGGCCTCGATCCCGATCGTGTCGACGGTCTTGATCCCGCGGGCGCTCAGCCGGAGCCGTACGTACCGGCTCTCGCTCGGCAGCCAGTACCGCTTGGACTGGATGTTCGGGTCGAAGCGGCGGGACGTGCGCCGGTGGGAGTGCGAGATGCGGTTGCCGAAGCCCGGCTGTGCGCCGGTCAGCATGCAGTGCGCGGACATGGGTGGTGACGTACCTCTCTGTCTCCGTTGATGCAAATGGAAGTCGTTTTCAGTATCATAGCGGCATGGCACGCAACGAACTCCGGCCGGTCATCAAGCTCCGGTCCACCGCCGGGACCGGCTTCACCTACGTGACCCGCAAGAACCGCCGCAACGACCCGGACCGACTGACCCTGCGCAAGTTCGACCCGGTCGTCGGCCGCCACGTCGACTTCCGAGAGGAGCGCTGAGTCATGCGCAAGGGAATCCATCCCGAGTACCGGCCCGTCGTCTTCCGTGACCGTGCCGCGGACTACGCCTTCCTCACCCGCTCGACCATGACGAGCGAGAAGACGATCGAGTGGGAGGACGGCAACACCTACCCGGTCGTCGACGTCGAGATCTCCGACGTCAGCCACCCCTTCTACACGGGCACGGCCCGCGTCCTGGACACCGCCGGCCGCGTCGAGCGCTTCGAGCGCCGGTACGGAAAGAAGGGCTGATCCCGTGGCTGTCCCCTCTGCGCTCCCCGTCGTGATCGTCGGCGGGCTGCACGCCGACGCCCGCCGGGCGGCCGTGGACCGGCTGCTCGCCGAGGTGCCCGGCAGTGTCGTCCTCCACCACGACCTCGCGACGGCGGCCGCCGGGACGGTCGTGCGGACCGTCCGGGACGCCGGGGGCGTCCTGGACGCGGGGGAGGCGCCGCTCGTCAACGACTGCGCCTGCTGCGCCCTGCGCGAGGACCTGGTCCCGGAGCTGGAGCGGCTCCGGGACGCCGGTGCCACCCGGCTCGCGATCGTCGAGCTGTGGGACTCCGTCGAGCCCAAGGCCATGGCCGAGGTCGTCGCGGCCGGCGGGCTCACCGTCACCGGTGTGATCACCGCCGTCGACCCGGCCCTGGTCCTGCCGTACCTGGCCAACGGCGACGACCTGGCCGACGGCGGCCTCGCCGCGGCGGCGACCGACCAGCGCACGGTCGCCGACACCTTCGCCCGCCAGCTGGAGTACGCCCCCGTCCTGGCGGTCGCCGAGTCCCCCGAGGCCGACGACGAGGACCGGGAGCTGCTCGCCCAGCTGCACCCGACGGCCCTGCGGGTGCCCATCGGCCCGCAGGCCCCGCCCGTCTTGGACGGCGACGCCCTGACCGTGCCGACCCCGCGCTCGCGCCCGCTGACGCCCCTGGCCCGGGCGGCCTTCGCCGGCTTCGACGTCGAGGCGGCCGCCGCCGCCCAGCACCCGGCCTGCGCACTGCTGCCCGCCGAGGCCGACGCGCACGGCGTCTCCACCCTGGTCTTCGGCAGCCGCCGCCCCTTCCACCCGGAGCGGCTCTACGCCGCCCTGGAGGACCTGACCTGCGCGGCGGCCCGCAGCCGGGGCCGCTTCTGGCTCGCCGACAAGCCCGACACGCTGTTCCACTGGGACGCGGCGGGCGGCGCCCTGTGCGTGGAGAGCGCGGGCCCGTGGCTGGCGTCCCTGCCCGACGCGGCCTGGGAGATGGTCCCGCCGGTGCGCCGCGCCGCCGCCGCGCTGGACTGGCACCCCGAGCACGGCGACCGCTGCCAGCGCCTGGTCTTCACCTCGCCCGGCCTCGACCGGGACGGACTGCAGCGGCTGCTGGAGTCCTGCCTGCTGACCGACGCCGAGTACGCCGCCGGGCGCGACGCCTGGCAGCGGCTGCCGCACGCCTTCGACACCCTCCTGGAGGTCTGACCCCGCCATGCCCCGCAAGCCCGAGCGCAAGCCCTCGAAGAACCGGCCCAACCCCCTGGACCAGGCCGGGATCACGTACATCGACTACAAGGACACCGACCTGCTGCGGAAGTTCATCTCCGACCGCGGCAAGATCCGCAGCCGCCGCGTCACCCGGGTGTCGGCCCAGCAGCAGCGGCAGCTGGCCCGGGCGATCAAGAACGCGCGCGAGATGGCCCTGCTGCCGTACGCCGCCCGCTGAACGCGCCCCGGTCCGGGTGAGGTTCCCCACGCTTGACGCGTGGGGGCCGCGTACCCGCGGCACGGCCGGCCCGCGCCCGCGCCGCCGGGCCGGCCCGGGGCCGCCTTCGTGCCCGGTCGCCCGCCCCGCCTCGCCCTTCCGGTGGACCGCCGTCCGGACAGCCGGCGCGCACCGCGGGGTTCGTCACGCCCCCCGGGCGTCCGCCGGCGGTCCGAGCCCGGCACCGGCCGTCCGGACGACCTCCCGCTCCCGCGCACGGCCCGTTTCCCCCTGCTCCCGGCCGGTGCCCACCGCTTCCGCATGACGGCCGGCCGGCCCCTCCCGCCGCCGCACAGCCGCCCGCGCCCGCCGCCGAGCGGATGCTCCGCCTCCACCGGACCTCCGCCGGACCCCCCTGCTTCACCGCCGAACGGCGGGAACGCGCAGCGGGGCCGGGCCGTCCAACCAGGCAGGAGCTCCGGGGGAGCGGCCGTCACAGCTGTAACCGGAGGACCACCCCCCGTGCACGTGCATCTGCCCATGCATCTGCACTTGAACAGGGCTATGATCCGGGTCAGTTGACCGATGCATCAATGGCCACACCAGCCAGTGCACCACCGGGGAGCGACCTGTGGACCACGACGTGTACAACGGTATGGCGGCCACCAGGCTGCGCGGTGTGGCCTGGCAGAAGAGCCGGCACAGCAACTCGCAGGGCTCGTGCGTGGAGTTCGCCCGGCTGCCGGGCGGTGACGTGGCCGTGCGCAACTCCCGCTTCCCGGACGGTCCCGCGCTGGTCTACACCCGTGCGGAGATCGAGGCGATGCTGCTGGGCGTGAAGGACGGCGAGTTCGACCACCTGGTGGGCGGCTGACGACGGCCCGGGCCCCGGGAACTCCGGGCGACCGTCGCCTCACCCGCTGTGACGCGCGTAGAACCGCGGCGCGGGGATGCGCCGCGGTCTCTCATTCCGCGTGCGGCCGCGCTCCGGCCCGGGGCAGCCGGAACAGGGCCCAGACCACCTTGCCGCTGAGCGCGCCGGCCATCGGGTGCCAGCCCCAGCTGTCGCTGAAGGAGTCGACCAGGAACAGCCCGCGGCCCGACTCGGCCGAGAAGTCGTCGCTCTCCCGGGCGACCGGGCTCTCGTGGCTGGGATCGCGCACCGCGCACACCAGCCGCTCGGACCACCGCATCAAGTGCAGCCGCACGGGCGGCTCCTGGCCGCTCCCGCACGGGCCGGCCGTCGTCAGACCGTGCCGCAGGGCGTTGGTGACGAGTTCCGAGACGACGAGGCAGACATCGTCGAAACGCTCGTCCAGGTCCCACTGGCCGAGGGTTCTGCGGGTGAACTTCCGTGCCTCGCGCACCGCTTCGAAGCGGGCGGGAAGCGCACAGGAGGCGGCGTCGGACACGGCCGCGGGGTCGAGCGGCGGAAGGCCCTGCCGTAACGGCTCGAGCATGGTCGATCCATTCGTCCCCATGCGAGGCACTCCCGGGAATTCGCGGTCGGTGCGATGCGGCGGTGGTGCGGGACCATGGTTTCGGATGCGTACAGCAGATGCAAGGGCAGATGCACGTGCAGGTGACCGGATTAGGACGTCCCGTACCGCTTCTTGGTCAATTTTTCCGTCATCTTCGCGTCTCCTTCCGGCCGTTCACTTGCCTCTTCCTTCAGCACGTGCGCGTGCGCCGACTGTCTCGATTCCGTTTCCGTAACCGGGCGAGTACTGCTCGGAGTGTTTTAGTGGCAGACTTCGGCCCCTGAACACGTTGGGGAGGCTGGCGAACGTGAGCGCGGGAGAGCCGGGATCGGTGGTGCGGCGCATGCTGCTCGGATCACAACTCAGGCGTCTGCGTGAGGCGCGGGGGATCACGCGTGAGGCCGCGGGCTATTCGATCCGCGCCTCCGAGTCGAAGATCAGCCGGATGGAGCTGGGCCGGGTGAGCTTCAAGACCAGAGACGTCGAGGACCTGCTGACGCTGTACGGCATCACGGACGAGCAGGAGCGCGCCTCCCTGCTCTCGCTGGCCAGGGAGGCCAACGTCGCGGGCTGGTGGCACAGTTACTCGGACGTGCTGCCCAGCTGGTTCCCGACCTACGTCGGCCTGGAGGGCGCCGCCTCGCTCATCCGCGCCTACGAGGTGCAGTTCGTGCACGGCCTGCTGCAGACCGAGGCGTACGCGCACGCGGTGGTCCGCCGCGGCATGCAGGGCGCCAGCGAGGCCGACGTCGAACGGCGGGTGGCGCTGCGCCTGGAGCGGCAGAAGCACCTGGTCGACGAGCGCGCGCCGGACTTCCACATCGTCCTGGACGAGGCCGCGCTGCGCCGCCCGTACGGCGGCCGCGAGGTCATGCGCGGCCAGCTCCAGCACCTCATCGACATCTCCGAGCGGCCCAACGTGCGCCTGCAGGTGGTGCCGTTCAGCCTCGGCGGGCACTCCGGCGAGAGTGGCGCGTTCACGATCCTCAGCTTCCCGGAGTCCGACCTCTCCGACGTCGTCTACCTGGAGCAGCTCACCAGCGCGCTGTACCTGGACAAGCCCGAGGACGTCGCCCAGTACGAGAAGGCGCTCAAGGAGCTGCAGAGCGACAGCCCGGGCCCCTCGGAAAGCCGGGATCTTCTCCGGGGTCTGCTCCAACTCAGTTGACACGCCAGTACGATGACGTGTGATCAGATCGTGAAGACGCGATCGAGGGTCTGCCAGGGATCGAGGGATCACACATGTCGTCGTCCTACTTCACCGACCTCGCACAGCAGTACATCGACGGTGAGTGGCGCCCGGGCACCGGTTCCTGGGACATCATCGACTTCAACCCGTACGACGACGAGAAGCTGGCGTCGATCACCATAGCCACGGCCGACGAGGTCGATCAGGCGTACCGGGCGGCGGCCCGCGCCCAGAAGCAGTGGGCCGCGACCAACCCGTACGCGCGCCGCGCCGTCTTCGAGAAGGCCCTGCGCCTCGTCGAGGAGCGCGAGGCGGAGATCTCCGAGGCCATCATCGCCGAGCTCGGCGGTACGCGCCTGAAGGCCGCCTTCGAGCTGCACCTCGTCAAGGAGTTCCTGCGCGAGGCGGTCCATCTGGCGCTGGCGCCCGAGGGCCGGATCATCCCCTCCCCGGTGGACGGCAAGGAGAACCGTGTCTACCGGGTGCCGGTCGGCGTCGTGGGCGTGATCAGCCCCTTCAACTTCCCCTTCCTGCTGTCCGTCAAGTCGGTCGCCCCGGCGCTCGCCCTCGGCAACGCCGTGGTGCTCAAGCCGCACCAGAACACCCCGATCGTCGGCGGCTCCCTGGTGGCGAAGATCTTCGAGGACGCGGGGCTGCCGGGCGGCCTGCTGAACGTCGTCATCACCGACATCGCCGAGATCGGCGACGCCTTCCTGGAGCACCCGGTTCCCAAGGTCATCTCCTTCACCGGCTCCGACCAGGTCGGCCGGCACGTGGCCACGGTCTGCGCCCGGGAGTTCAAGCGCGCCGTCCTCGAACTGGGCGGCAACAGCGCGCTGGTGGTGCTCGACGACGCCGACGTCGACTACGCGGTCGACGCGGCCGTCTTCAGCCGGTACGTCCACCAGGGACAGGTCTGCATGGCCGCCAACCGCGTCCTGGTCGACCGGTCGGTGGCCGAGGAGTTCACCGAGAAGTTCGTGGCCAAGGTGAAGTCCCTCAAGGCGGGCGACCCGCGCGACCCGGAGACCGTCATCGGCCCGGTGATCAACTCCCAGCAGGCCGACGCGGTCACGGGCGTGGTCGAGCAGGCCCTCGCCGAGGGCGCCACGGCCCTGGTGCGCGGCGGCCGCACCGACAACCTCGTCGAGCCGTCCGTACTGACCGACGTGCCCGCCGACTCGGCGCTGCTGCGCCAGGAGGTCTTCGGTCCGGTCGTCTTCCTGGTGCCGTTCGACGGCGAGGAGGAGGCCGTGCGCATCGTCAACGACTCCCCGTACGGACTGAGCGGTGCCGTGCACACCGGGAACATCGAGCGCGGCGTGGACTTCGCCAAGCGGATCGACACGGGCATGTTCCACGTGAACGACGGCACGGTCCACGACGAGCCGATCGTCCCCTTCGGCGGCGAGAAGCACTCGGGCCTCGGCCGGCTGAACGGCGACACGATGCTGGACGCCTTCACCACGACCAAGTGGATCTCGGTGCAGCACGGCCGGAGCGGTTTCCCGTTCTAGGCCGCGCCGTGGAACCCGCGTGACGGTCCGGGCCCTTGCGGACAGAAGCTGACCGCAAGGGCCCGTAACTTCGTCGTTGTCAGGCAGCAGCCACCCAGACGAAAGGCGACCGGTCATGGTGACGCACGTGGGACCCGAGGCACCCGGAGACGAGCGCGGAGCGCTTCTGTCCTTCATCGCCGAGCAGCGCGGCGGCATCCGCAGGGCGCTGCTCGGCCTGACGGCGGAGCAGGCGTCGTCGCGGCCCAGCGCCAGCGATCTGTCCCTGGCCGGGCTGCTGAAGCACGTCGCGGAGGTCGAGCAGGGCTGGATCGCCCGGGCCAAGGGCGAGCCGCCGGCCGTCCGGCGCGACGAGTCGACCTGGCACGAATGCTTCGTGCTGGTGGGCGACGAGACCGTGGAGTCGCAGCTCGCGTACTACGAGAAGGTGGCCGCCGAGACGGAGGCCTTCATCCGCGCCGTGCCCAGCCTCGACGACACCTTCGAGCTGCCCGCGACCTCCTGGAACCCGAACGACCAGCGGCTGTCCATGCGCTGGCTGTGCCTGCACCTGATCCGCGAGACGGCCCGGCACGCCGGTCACGCCGACATCATCCGCGAGTCGCTGGACGGCCGGACGGCCTTCGAGCTGGTGGCCGCGGAACAGCAGGTGGCGGCCGGGTCCTAACCTGGACCGCATGTCAGCGATCCGTCTCCTCGTGCTCGGCGCGGTCCGTATGCACGGCCGCGCCCACGGCTACCAGGTGCGCAACGACCTGGAGTACTGGGGCGCGCACGAGTGGTCCAACGCCAAGCCCGGCTCGATCTACCACGCCCTGAAGCAGATGGCGAAGCAGGGACTGCTGCACGCGCACGAGACCGCCCCGTCCACGGCCGGCGGCCCGCCGCGCACGGAGTACGAGATCACGGAGCCGGGCACCGAGGAGTACTTCCGGCTGCTGCGCGAGGCGCTGGTCACCTACGACCAGCGCGGGGACGTGAAGACGGCCGCGGTCGGTTTCGTGGTCGACCTGCCCCGGGCGGAGGCGGTCGCCCTGCTCAAGGAACGCACCCTGCGGATCGAGCAGTGGCGGGCCTCCGTCCTGGAGCACTACGTGCCCGAGGAGGGGCCCGGACAGCTCGGCCACATCGGGGAGATCATGAACATGTGGGTCCACACGGCCGACTCGGAGGCCGAGTGGACCCGCGGCCTGATCGAGCGCATCGAGGCCGGCGCCTACACCTTCGCCGACGAGGGCGACCCGTTCGTGGGAGTCCTGGCCGAGGGCGAGGAGAACCCGTACGCGACGGGGGAGCCGCATCCCGGGGACGCCCTCTAATCAAGTTTGACGAATGCCCCGCCCCGCGTTACCTTCGAGCATGTAGTCAAGTTTGACTAGCGAGGAGGCTCAGTGGCCGAAGCGGCGATCACCGTCGAAGGCGCGGAGAAGAGGTACGGCGCGAAGAGGGCGCTGGACGGGCTCGGCCTCACGGTCGCGCGCGGCACGGTGCACGGGGTGCTCGGCCCGAACGGCGCGGGCAAGACCACCCTGGTCAGGATCCTGTCCACGTTGCTGCGGCCGGACGCGGGCCGGGTCGAGGTCGCCGGCCACGACGTGGTGCGCGAGGCCTACGCCGTACGGCTGCGCATCGGCCTGCTCGGCCAGCACGCGGCGCTCGACGAGGAGCTCGGCGGCCTGCAGAACCTGGAGCTGTTCGGCCGGCTGCACCACCTGGGCGCGCGGCGGGCACGCGCGCGTGCGGACGAACTGCTGGAGCGCTTCGGCCTGGCCGGAACCGGCCGCAAGGCGGTCCGGCAGTACAGCGGCGGCATGCGGCGCCGCCTGGACCTCGCGGCGTCCCTGATCACCGAGCCCGAGGTGCTCTTCCTCGACGAGCCGACCACCGGGCTCGACCCGCGCGGCCGCGCCGAGGTGTGGAACTCCGTGCGCTCCCTGGTCGGCGGCGGCACGACCGTCCTGCTCACCACCCAGTATCTGGAGGAGGCCGACCAGCTCGCCGACCGCGTCTCGGTCGTCGACGCGGGCCGGGTGATCGCCGACGGAACGCCGGACGAGCTGAAGGCCGCGACCGGCGGCGACCGGATCGACGTGGTCCTGCGCGACGCGGGCCGCCTGGCCGAGGCCGCCGCCCTGCTGCCGCTCGCCGGGGTCACCGTGGACCCGGACCGCCGGCTGCTGAGCGCCCCGGTGACCGACCGGATGGAGGCGCTGTCCGGGGTCGTACGGACCCTGGAGGGGGCCGGGATCGAGGCGGAGGACGTGGCCCTGCGCCGCCCGACGCTGGACGAGGTGTTCCTGCACCTCACCGGAGACGACAGCGGCGACCGCCGAGTGAAGGAGGCCGCGTGACCGCCCACGCCCTGACCGACTCCTGGACCATGACCCGCCGGGAGTTCGCCCGCTGGGGACGGCAGCCGGTCCAGCTGGCCGTCGGCCTCGCCTTCCCGGTGATGCTGCTGCTGATGTTCGGCTACCTGGTCGGCGGCGGCCGGGGGGTGAGCGGGGACTACCGCGACTACCTGATCCCCGGCATGCTCGCGCTGACCATGGCCTTCGGCCTGGAGAGCACGATGATCGCCGTCACCCAGGACCTCGGCAAGGGCGTCATCGACCGCTTCCGCTCGATGCCCATGGCCGACGGGGCGGTGCTGGTGGGCCGTGCCGCCGCCGACATGCTCCAGTCGGCGCTGACCCTGCTGGTGCTCGTCGGCGTGGGCGCCGCCCTCGGCTGGCGGCCCGGCGGCGGCCCGGCGGCCCTGCTCGCCGCCCTGGGCCTGCTGCTGCTGTTCCGCTTCGCGATGCTGTGGGCCGGCATCCACCTGGCCCTGGTGGCCGGGAAGCCGGAGCTGGTCCAGGCGGTGCAGATCCTCGTCTGGCCGGTCGGCTTCCTGTCCAACGCCTTCGCCACCCCCGGCTCGATGCCCGGCTGGCTGGGCACGGCCGTGGAGTGGAACCCCCTGTCCCACACCGCCACGGCCGTGCGCGACCTGTTCGGCGTGCCCGGCACGGAGTCCGGGCACGTGGGGTGGGCGGTCGTCTGGCCCCTGGTCCTGCTCGCGGTGTTCTTCCCGCTGGCGGTCAGGAGGTTCGCGCGGCTGAGCCGGTAGGGGCGGCCCTAGTGGTGGAAGCCGGTCGCCGCGTCCCTGTCCCGGGTGAGCGGGCGCGGCTGCCGGCGCAGCTCGGGCAGCAGCCGTTCCAGGTCCTGCGCGAGCAGGTCGGCGAGGTCGGCGGAGAAGCCGTTGCGGCACACCACCCGCAGCACGGACAGGTCCTCGCGGTGCGCCGGGAACGTGTAGGCGGGCACCAGCCAGCCGTGCTCCCGCAGCCGCCGCGAGACGTCGAACACGTCGAAGGCCGTGACGTCCGGCGCGGTGGTGAAGGCGAACACCGGCAGCTGGTCGCCCCGGGTCAGCAGCCGGAAGTCGCCCAGCGCCTCGATCCGCCCGGCCAGCCCCGTGGCCACGTCCCGGGCGGCCTGCTGCACCGCCCGGTAGCCGTCCCGGCCCAGCCGCAGGAACGTGTAGTACTGCGCCACGACCTGGGCGCCGGGCCGGGAGAAGTTCAGCGCGAACGTCGGCATGTCGCCGCCCAGGTAGTTCACCCGGAACACCAGCTCCTCGGGCAGCGCGTCCGCGTCCCGCCACAGCGCCCAGCCGACGCCCGGGTAGACGAGGCCGTACTTGTGCCCCGAGGTGTTGATGGACGCCACCCTCGGCAGCCGGAAGTCCCACACCAGGTCCTCGTCGAGGAACGGCGCGACCATCGCACCGGACGCCCCGTCGACGTGCACGGGGATGTCGAGTCCGGTGCGCTCCCGCAGCGCGTCCAGCTCGGCGCACAGCTCGGCGATGGGCTCGTAGGAGCCGTCGAAGGTGGAGCCCAGGATGCCGACGACGCCGATGGTGTTCTCGTCGCACAGCTCGGCGGCGGCCCGCGGGTCGAGGTGGAACCGCTCGCCCTCCATGGGCACCAGCCGCGCCTCCACCTCCCAGAAGGTGCAGAACTTCTCCCAGCAGACCTGCACGTTGACGCCCATCACCAGATTGGGCCGGGCGCTCGGGTAGCGGTCGGCGTTGCGCCGCGCCCAGCGCCGCTTCAGGGCCATTCCGGCCAGCATGCACGCCTCGCTCGACCCGGTCGTCGAGCAGCCCACGGCGGCCGCCGGGTCGGGCGCGTGCCACAGGTCGGCGAGCATCGCCACACAGCGCCGCTCCAGCTCGGCCGTGCGCGGGTACTCGTCCTTGTCGATCATGTTCTTGTCGCGGCACTCCGCCATCAGCACCCCGGCCTCCGGCTCCATCCAGGTGGTGACGAAGGTGGCGAGGTTCAGCCGCGCGTTGCCGTCGAGCATCAGCTCGTCGCGGACCAGCTGGTGGGCGGTCGCCGGGGCCATGGGCCCGTCGGGCAGCCGGTGCGTGGGCGGGGCCTCGGCCATGTCGCCGACCGGGTTGGCGGGGCCGTAGAAGGGGTTGACGGACAGCCGGCGGTCACCGGAGCGGCGGGTGCCTTCGTCGAGCGGCATGGGAGCCTCCAGGAGGGGGTCGACAGGGGGTGGGGGTCAGCGGACCGCCGTGCCGTCCTCGCGCAGCTGCATCTGGGGACGGCCCGTCACCAGCAGCCAGGCGGGCAGCGAGGCGACGCAGAGCAGGGCGATGATCTGCGGTGAGGCGACCAGGACCGCGGCGACGAACAGGCTCACCCAGGCCTGCCGGGTGATCGCCAGCAGGATCCCGAGCACCGCCGCCGACA
Organism: Streptomyces sp. NPDC015242; assembly: GCF_043079125.1. Taxonomy (NCBI): domain Bacteria; kingdom Bacillati; phylum Actinomycetota; class Actinomycetes; order Kitasatosporales; family Streptomycetaceae; genus Streptomyces; species Streptomyces sp. NPDC015242. Next base: position 625,367 of record NZ_JBIBUF010000004.1, read on the forward strand.
CCCCGACCGCCGGGTGCACCCCGGACACCAGGGCGTGGGCGCACAGCCCGAGGGCGGTGCCGACGAACACGGCCGGGAAGATGCGCCCGCCCCGGAAGCCGCAGGACGCGGCGACCAGCAGCGCGGCCAGCTTCACCAGCGCCAGCAGGGCGTACTCCCCGGCCGTCCTGCCGTCCGGGTCGTGCGCCAGCTCGGCGATCTCGTCGAGGCCCTTGAACAGGGTCAGATGGCCGCCCAGAGCCGCGAGACCGCCCAGCACGAGACCGCCCGCCGGGAGCATCAGCATCGGGTGCCGCAGCGCCCGGAAGGCGCCGTGCACGGACGGGAAGGCCCGCACGGCGGCCATGCCGAGCAGCGCGCCCGCCGAGGCGATCACGACCGCCGCCAGCAGGTCGCTCCAGCCGGGCCGGCCGAAGGGCGGCAGGTCCAGATCGAAGCTCGGGTGGTCGATCAGGGTGGCGGTCAGCGCCCCGGCAGCGCCGGCCGTCAGCGGCGCGAAGACGTTGTCCCACAGCAGTCCGCGCGTCTCCTGCCGGGCCAGCGCCTCGGAGATGACCAGCGCCGCCGCCACCGGGGTGCCGAACAGGGCGCCGATGGTCGCCGCCTCCGCCAGCGCGGGCCAGATCCGGCCCGGCGCGCGGGGCAGGGCCCGCGCCCCCAGCCAGGCCGCCAGGGCGACGTTCACCGTGATGATCGGGTTCTCCGGGCCGAGGCTCGGCCCGCCGGCCAGCATCAGCGCGGTCGCCAGCAGCAGTCCGGGCAGCACGGCCGGCGGCAGGACGGGGGCGTCCAGGCCGACGGTGGCCGGATCCGGTCCCGCGTGACCCGGCGCCCGCCACACCACGAGACCGACCGCCACCCCGGTCGCGGTGAGCATCACGACCATCCACAGAGCGGAGTACCGGCCGACCCCGAGCGCGTCCGGCAGCGGCCCCCACAGCACCTTCTGCAGCTCCTCGGCGGCGGCGCTCACGCCGACCAGCACGAGGGCACAGAGCACCCCGACGGCGGCCGCGGGCACGATCGACGGCAGCAGCACGCGCGCGGGGGTCGCCGGGGTGACGGAGGGCGCCCGCTGCTCGGTGTCCTGGACCACGGGCACACGATAAAGGGATCAAACGGCACAAACGGGAAACACGCTTGCACCTCACGTGGCGTGAGGCCCGACCGTGGAGCGCGGAAGAAGAAGGGAGCGGAAGTGAGCTACTCCGTGGGACAGGTCGCGGGCTTCGCCGGCGTCACGGTGCGCACGCTGCACCACTACGACGACATCGGCCTCCTGGTCCCGAGCGAACGCAGCCACGCGGGCCACCGGCGCTACAGCGACGGCGACCTGGACCGGCTGCAGCAGATCCTGTTCTACCGGGAGCTCGGCTTCCCGCTCGACGAGGTCGCCGCCCTGCTCGACGACCCGGACGCGGACCCGCGCGCACACCTGCGCCGGCAGCACGACCTGCTGACCGCCCGGATCGAGAAGCTGCGCAAGATGGCGGCGGCCGTGGAGCACGCCATGGAGGCACGCACGATGGGCATCAACCTCACGCCCGAGGAGAGGTTCGAGGTCTTCGGGGACAAGGACCCGGAGCAGTACGCCGAAGAGGCCGAGGCGCGCTGGGGCGGCACGGCCGAGTACGCCGAGTCGCAGCGCCGCGTCGCCCGCTACACCAAGGAGGACTGGCAGCGGATCCAGGACCGGACGGCCGACTGGGGGCGCCGCTACGACGCCCTGATGGCCGCCGGGGAACCGCCCACCGGTGAGGCGGCGATGGCCCTGGCGGAGGAGCACCGGCAGCACATCTGCACCTGGTACTACGAGTGCCCGTACGAGCTGCACCGCTGCCTGGGCGAGATGTACGTCGCCGACGAGCGCTTCAGGGCGTTCTACGAGGCGATGCGCCCGGGGCTCGCCGAGCACCTCAAGGAGGCGATCGCCGCGAACGCGGCCCGCCACACCTCCTGATTCCCGGCCCGGGGGGCTACTCCCGGGCCAGGACCACCGCCGTGCCGTACGCGCACACCTCGGTGCCCACGTCCGCCGCCGCCGTGACGTCGAAGCGGAACGCGAGCACGCCGTTGGCCCCCCGCGCGCGTGCCTGCTCCACCAGGCGTTCCATGGCCTGGTTGCGGGTCTGCACCAGCGTCTTGGTGAGCCCGCGCAGCTCGCCGCCGACCACCGACTTCAGCCCGGCGCCGATCTGGCTCCCCAGATGCCGGGAGCGCACGGTCAGGCCGAAGACCTCGCCGAGCACCTCCTGCACGCGGTAGCCGGGTACGTCGTTCGTGGTGACGACGAGGACGTCGGGCTGGGGGCCCTGTCCGCCGCCGTATTCGTCGATGCCCATGTCCACAGCTTTGCCCGGGGCGGGCCGCAGTGCATCCTGATTACCCCCATGGAACCTGGGCCATGGCGGCCGCGTTGATACTTTGAGGCAGTCAGCCCCAGCCCGTACCCCACTGCAGCAGGAGCCACATCCCCGTGACCACGCTTGCGCTCGGCCCCGAGTGGCTCAGCCCGGACTACCTGATCTCGACGTTCAGCCTGCCCGGCATCCTGCTCATCGTCTTCGCCGAGTCGGGACTCTTCGCGTTCCTGCCCGGCGACTCCCTGCTGTTCACGGCGGGTCTCTTCGTCGCCGAGGGCACGTACATCACCCAGCCGCTGTGGCTGGTCTGCACGCTGATCGTGCTCGCCGCCGTCATCGGCGACCAAGTCGGCTACATGATCGGCAAGTTCCTGGGCCCGAAGCTCTTCAACCGTCCCAACTCCAAGCTGTTCAAGCAGGAGAACCTGGACAAGGCCCACGAGTTCATGGAGAAGTACGGCCCGAAGGCGATCGTCCTGGCCCGCTTCGTCCCGATCGTGCGCACCTTCGCGCCCATCGTCGCCGGCGCCGGCCGCATGAAGTACCGCACGTTCCTCACGTACAACGTCATCGGCGGCATCGCCTGGGGCACCGGCGTCACGCTCGCGGGGTACTGGCTGGGCCAGATCGACTTCATCAAGAAGAACGTCGAGTCGATCCTCATCCTGATCGTCCTGCTCTCCGTCGTCCCGATCATCATCGAGTACCTGCGGGACCGGTCGAAGAAGAAGCGCGAGGCGGCGCAGGCCCCCGCGGCCGGCCGGCCCCACGCCGCGGCCCCGGTCATGGACGACGCGACGACCCAGCTGCGCCGCATCACCCCCGACGACCGGCCCCCCTACCAGCAGCAGCCGCAGGGCAACCAGAACGGCGGCTACGACGGGCAGCAGTACGGCGGCCAGCGGTACGACGAGCAGCAGTACAGCGATCAGCAGTACAGCGACCAGCAGTACTACGGCCAGTACCCCCAGTCGCCCGGCTACGGCCGGCAGCAGCCCCACAACACGCAGCAGGGGCCGTACAACAACGGCTACTGAGCAGGAGCCCCCGGGCCGCGGAGCACAGCGCTAGAACCCGCGCGTGCGCTTCGCGGCCCGCCGCTTCTCCGCGGACCCGATCCGCAGGAACAGCCGGGAGATCTCGGACCCGAGGTTCACCCCGATGGCGATGGCCATGGCGAGCGCCACCGCCTTCGACAGCGACACCAGCCCCTCGTCGATCTCGTTCTGCGCGATGGCCAGCAGTCCGAAGTACGTCGCCGAACCCGGCAGCAGGGGCCCGATCGCCGCGGTCGTGTAGGGCAGCGCCGAGGCGAACCGGTACCGGGACAGCAACTGCCCGAACAGCCCCACCAGCCCCGCGGCCGCCGCCGTGGACGCCACCGGCGAGATGCCGCCCGCGTAGTGCATCGCGCCGTACACGACCCACGCGACGCCCCCGTTGAGGGTCACCCACACCACGGTGGATCGTTCCTGCTGGAGCAGCACCGCGAACGCCAGCGACAGCAGCATCGACGCGCCGATCAGCAGCACCGGCTGGTCGGACACCCCGAGCTTCGCGTCCGGGTTCAGCCGCGCCCCCAGCTGCACGCCGAAGTACAGCACCGTCAGCACGCCCGCGACGATGCCCACGAAGAAGTACAGGACCTCCAGCAGACGCGCGGAGGCGGTGATGTAGAAGCCGGTCAGCCCGTCCTGCACGCCCGCCACCAGCGCCCGCCCGGGCAGCAGCGCGAACAGGCCACCGGTGATGACCGCGGAGGCCTTCACGTCGACATGGCCGAGCGTCAGCGCGACCCCGATCGCGGCCGGCGGCATCGCGGCCACCGTGAACTGGTAGAACTCCGGCAGCCCCCGCCCCGCGCACAGCCACGCCAGCCGGTCGCCGAGCATCGCGCCCAGCGCCGCCGCCACGAACACGATCAGATCGCCGCCGACCAGCACCGAGGCCGCACCCGCGAGCAGCCCGCTCGCGCCGGTCAGCGCCCAGCCGGGGTACGGGTGCCGGTTGCGGCGGATCTCCGCCAGCCGCCGGTAGGCCTCCTCCAGGGAGACCGCCGTCTCGTCGTCGCTGAGGTCGTCCACCAGCTGGTACACGGCCGCCAGCCGCGTGTAGTCGGTGCCCCGGCGCCGCACGGTCCGCGACGCCGTCACCGGGTCGTCGACGAGGGACGGCTGGTACGAGATCGCCAGCAGCGTGAAGGTGACGTTCGGCTCGCAGCGGTCGAGTCCGTACGACCGGCAGACGGCGAACATCGCCGCCTCCACGTCCTCGGCGCCCTCGCCGCCCGCCAGCAGCAGCTCGCCGATGCGCAGCGTCAGGTCGAGCACGCGCGGCACCGCGGGACCGCTGTCGTCGTCGCCGCCGCGGTGCGTGGTCTCCGGCGCCGGCCGCTCCGTCACCGGCATGCGCAGCATCGTGCGCATCCGGTCCTGCCAGGGCACGTCCTTGGCCAGACTGACCTTCGGGATGCCGTTCGGCGGAGTGAAGGCCGTCGGGGCCTGCCGCGCGCTGTACGTGCTGGGCGGCGTGAACGCCGACCCCTCCGGCTCGGTCCCCGGCGCGTGCGGGACGTCCAGGCCCGGCGGCAGGGCGAACTCGGACGTGGTCTCGGACTCCGGGCCGGTCGCTCTGGGGACGGCCAGCCCCTCCGGGATCGCGAACTCCGACGTCGTCGACATGTCCCCGTCGACAGCGGCGCCGGACGGCGGTGCGAAGACGCTGCGCGCCTCGTCCGACCCGGGCTTGCGGTCCTCCGTCACTGCCTGGCGCTCCCTGTACGACACGTGAGCCTCGTACCCCTCACAGCCTCAGTATGCGCACAGGCGCGCGAACGGGCCGCACGCGACGCAGGCGTGCGGCCCGTGGGCACCGGGGCGGGGGTGGTCAGTGACCGCCCTGCTCCTTGAAGCGCTTGTAGGAACGCTCGATCTCGGCCTCGGCGTCCGTGCGGCCCACCCAGTTGGCGCCCTCGACGGACTTGCCGGGCTCCAGGTCCTTGTAGACCTCGAAGAAGTGCTGGATCTCCAGACGGTCGAACTCCGACACGTGGTGGATGTCCCGCAGGTGCTCCACGCGCGGGTCGTGCGCGGGCACGCACAGCAGCTTGTCGTCGCCACCGGCCTCGTCCGTCATCCGGAACATGCCGATCGCCCGGCACTGGATGAGGCAGCCCGGGAAGGTCGGCTCGTCCAGGATGACCAGCGCGTCCAGCGGGTCGCCGTCCTCGCCGAGCGTGTTCTCGACGAAGCCGTAGTCGGCCGGGTAGCTGGTCGAGGTGAAGAGGCGACGGTCCAGGCGGATCCGACCGGTCTCGTGGTCCACCTCGTACTTGTTGCGCGAACCCTTCGGAATCTCGATCGTGACGTCGAACTCCACCGGTGGCTCCTCCATGATCAACACACAGTTCTGGTGGTTAAGTGTCCCTCACGCAGGTGTGTGATCGCGAAAGGGGCTGGTGGTCGTGCCAGAGCTGAGGCCTTGGCGGGCCGCGAGACCGCACGTGGTGCGGATCGCGGCTGCCGTACGACCGCGCCTGGCCCGGGCCGCAGCGGCCGCGAAACCGCGGGTCACGCGGCTCGCGGGAGCCGGGACACCGCAGGTCGCGCGGGTCACGCGGCCGAAGACCTGGCAGTTCACCGCGGGCGCCGCCACCGCCGGCCTGGCTCTGGCCGCCGGGGTGGTGACCGCGGCCGGTCCCTGGGACTCCTCGGGTCAGCGTACGGCGGAGCGCGACCGCGCCGCCGCCCTCGGCCGCACGGGTGGCGCAGATCACGGCGGCGCCCCCGGCACACCCGCCCGGCCCCGGCCCGCCCCCAGCGCCGGGCCCGTCCTGACCGGCCTCGGCGGCGTCAGCACCGTGAAGTCCGCCCCGGACGGCAAGGCCCTCGCGAAGATCCTCGCGCCCCTGCTGAAGGACCCGGCGCTCGGCCCCAGGCCCGCGGCCTCGGTCGTCGACGTCACCACCGGCCGGCGCCTGTACGGCGCGCACCCGGACGCCGCGCTGACCCCCGCCTCGACCACGAAGATCGCCACCGCGGTGGCGGCGCTGTCGGCCATGGGTCCCGACCACCGGCTCACCACGCGCGCCGCGCTGGAACCCGACACGAAGGAAGTAGTCCTCGTCGGCGGCGGCGACCCCACCCTCACGGCCCGCGAGAAGGCCGGGGACGCGGCGAGCCTGCGCACCCTGGCCGCCGAGACGGCCGCCGCCCTCGCCGACCGGGGCGTGCGCGAGGTCACCCTGTCCTACGACACCACCCGCTACGCGGGCTCCCCGAGACACCCGATCGGGGACAACCCGAACCTCGCCCTGGTCGTCCCCCTGATGGCCGACGAGGGCCGCACGGACGACTCGGCCAGCGGCCCGGTCACCCGCGTGAAGGACCCCGCCGAGGACGCGGCCCGCCAGTTCAAGGACTTCCTGGCCGCCCAGGGCATCAAGAGCACGGCCCCCGGCCCGTCCAAGGCCACGACCCGCGCCGAGACCCTCGCCGCGGTCTCCTCGCCCCCGCTGTCGGCCCTCGTCGAACGCATGCTGACCAACAGCGACAACGACATCGCCGAAGCCCTCGCCCGCCAGACCGCCACCGCCACCGGCGAACGGGCCGACTTCGCGGGCGCGGGCCGGGCCGTCACCGCCCGGCTCCGCGCCCTCGGGCTGCCGCTGAAGGGCGCCGCCGTCAAGGACGGCAGCGGCCTCGACCGGGCCGGCCGCCTGACGCCCGGCCTCCTCACCGCGCTGCTGGCGAAGGCGGCCGACCCCTCCCACCCGGAACTGCGCCCGGCCCTCACCGGCCTGCCGGTGGCTGGCTTCACCGGCACGCTGAGCTCCCGCTACACGGACGGCGCGTCCGGCGTGATCCGCGCCAAGACCGGCACCCTCTCGGGCGTCCACACCCTCGCGGGCACCCTCGTCGACCGCGACGGCCGCCTGCTGGCCTTCGCCTTCATGGCCACGGGCACGGACCCCCTCGCCGCGGCGGCCACCCAGAAGGCCCTGGACGAGGCGGCCACGGCGCTGGCGGCGTGCGGGTGCGGCTGACCGCCCGCCGTGACCGGGCGCAGCGCCGGGACGGAGCGCCCGGGCCCGGCCCGCGAGGCCGGGCACCGGCGGGGCGTTCCGGCCCTCACCCGCCCCGCCGTCACCCGGGGCCCGGGGAGGCACCGCCGCCCGTCCCGGCGCTCGCCGCCCTGCCCCAGCGGCGAGCGCTCACGTACGGTTGACGCATGACGAGCATCGGTGGTGCTTCAACCGGCATGGTCGACTGGAATCTCGCGGTGGCGACCGCGACCCGGTTCGTACGTCCCGGCCCGGAGGTCAGCCGCGAGGAGGCCAGGGCCGTCGTCGCGGAACTGCGCCGGCACGCCAAGGCCTCGGAGGAACACGTCCGCGGCTTCACGCGGCTCGGCACCGAGGAGGGGCACGACACCCCCGTCCTCGTCGTCGACCGCCCGGGCTGGATCCGCGCGAACGTCGCCGGCTTCCGGGAACTCCTCAAGCCCCTGCTCGACAAGATGCAGGAACGGCGCGGCGGCAGTGCCCCGGGCGCGGTCATGAGCGCGGTCGGCGGCAAGGTCACCGGCGTCGAACTCGGCATGCTGCTGTCCTTCCTGGCCTCCCGCGTCCTCGGCCAGTACGAGACCTTCGCCCCCGCCACCCGCGAACTGCCCGCCGGGGAGAACGGCGGCGGCCGGCTCCTCCTCGTCGCGCCCAACATCGTCCACGTCGAGCGCGAACTCGACGTCGACCCGCACGACTTCCGCCTCTGGGTGTGCCTGCACGAGGAGACGCACCGCACGCAGTTCACCGCCGTCCCCTGGCTGCGCGACCACCTGGAGGGCGAGATCCAGTCGTTCCTGGGGGAGACCGACGTCGACCCCATGACCGTCCTGGAGCGCGTCCGCGAAGCCGCCCAGAGCCTGGCCGGCGGCCGGCCCGAGGGCGAGGAGGACGACGGCGGCCGCTCCCTCGTGGAGATCGTCCAGACCCCCGCCCAGCGCGAGATCCTCGGCCGCCTCACGGCCGTGATGTCCCTGCTGGAGGGACACGCGGACTTCGTCATGGACGGGGTCGGCCCGGCCGTCGTCCCGTCCGTCGGCGAGATCCGCGAGAAGTTCCAGCAGCGCCGCGCCAAAGGCGCCTCCCGCCTGGACCTGGCCCTGCGCAAGCTCCTCGGCCTGGACGCCAAGCTGCGCCAGTACCGCGACGGGGAGCGGTTCGTACGGGCGGTCGTCGGCGAGGTCGGCATGGACGGCTTCAACCGGGTATGGACCTCGCCCAACACCCTGCCCACCAAGGCGGAGATCGCCAAACCGGCGGACTGGGTCACGCGGGTGCATCGCAGGGCCGAGTAGTGAACATCGCGGGGAGGTCGTGAAAGGAATCCGGTCGACGGCAGGCGAACGCCCCTCCAATCACCCGTCCGAGGGACCGTGAGCCAGGGGTAGGCGTGCAATGCTCGGGGAACGGCCCGGTTCTGTCACCATCTACACACTCTGCGTGACCGACACGCGGGCCCACCCCCCGAAAACTTCATGAAGGGAACCGGACATGGGTCCCCATCCTGCGGTCGCGGCGATACGCCTGGCAGTACGCCGCGTCCTCCACGACCTGCTCACCGAACACCACCGCGCCCCCGCCGCGGTCCCGCACGCCCTCTCCCACGAGCCCCCGCCGCTCGTGCTCGTGGCGTGCTCCGGCGGCGCCGACTCCATGGCCCTCGCCTCCGCGCTCGCCTTCGAAGCACCCAAGCTCGGCGTCAGAGCCGGTGGCGTGACCGTCGATCACGGCCTCCAGCCCGGCTCCGACCTGCGCGCGGCGGAAGTCGTCCAGCGCCTGCGCGAACTCGGGCTCGACCCCGTCGACTCCGTCGCCGTGACCGTCGGCCGCGCCGGCGGGCCCGAAGCCGCCGCCCGTGACGCCCGCTACGCCGCGCTCGACGCCGTGGCCGAACGCCACGGCGCCGCCGCCGTCCTGCTCGGCCACACCCGCGACGACCAGGCCGAGACCGTCCTGCTCGGCCTCGCCCGCGGCTCGGGCATCCGCTCCCTGTCCGGAATGGCCGCGGTCTCGGGGGCCGACGGCCGTTACCGCCGCCCCTTCCTCGGGCTCGACCGGCAGACCGCCCGCAAGGCCTGCATGGTCCAGTCCCTGCCCGTCTGGGACGACCCGCACAACGCCGACCCGGCCTACACCCGTTCCCGGCTGCGCCACGAGGGCCTGCCCGCCCTGGAGAAGGCCCTCGGCAAGGGCGTCGTCGAGGCCCTCGCCCGGACGGCCCGGCTCTCCCGCGACGACGCCGACGCCCTCGACTCCTGGGCCGCCCAGGCCGAGACCACCGTCCGGGACGCCGCCGGACTGCTGGAGTGCGCCAAGCTGTACGCCCTGCCCCCCGCCGTGCGCCGCCGTGTCCTGCGCCGCGCCGTCGTCGCGGCCGGTGCCCCCGCCGGATCGCTGTTCGCCCGTCACATCGAGGAAGTCGACCGGCTGATCACCGGCTGGCGCGGTCAGGGGGCCATCAACCTCCCCGGCAAGGTCGTGGCCCGGCGGCAGGGTGGCAGACTGGTGATTCGGCAAGGCTGAATCCGACCCCTCCCGGCTGTCGCCGGAGGGGCCGGCCGGCCGGTGGGACGACCGAAAGTGATGCGGGTGGACGCGAAAGACATGGGTGCCGACCTTCAGCAGGTACTCATCACCAAGGAAGAGATCGACGCCAAGCTGGCCGAGCTGGCAGCCAAGATCGACGCGGAGTACGCGGGCAAGGACCTGCTGATCGTCGGAGTCCTCAAGGGCGCGGTGATGGTCATGGCCGACCTCGCGCGGGCCCTGTCCACCCCCGTCACCATGGACTGGATGGCCGTATCCTCGTACGGGGCGGGCACCCAGTCCTCCGGTGTGGTGCGGATCCTCAAGGACCTCGACACCGACATCAAGGGCAAGCACGTCCTCATCGTCGAGGACATCATCGACTCCGGCCTGACCCTGTCGTGGCTGCTCTCCAACCTCGGCTCGCGCGAGCCCGCCTCCCTGAAGGTGTGCACGCTGCTGCGCAAGCCCGAGGCGGCGAAGGTCGCCATCGACGTGGAATGGGTCGGCTTCGACATCCCCAACGAGTTCGTCGTCGGCTACGGCCTCGACTACGCCGAGAAGTACCGCAACCTCCCGTTCGTCGGTACGCTCGCGCCCCACGTCTACGGCGGCTGAACCCCGTCCGGGGGTGTCGTGGCGGTGATCGGGAACCCCGGCGGGCTTCCCGCCGTTGGAGCAGGCGTGGACGGATCGCCAGCCGCACCGCGCAGCTTCAGGTGACAATGCTGGGGTACCGTCCGAAGAACAGTCTTTTATCAAACTCACTATGGCAGGAGGGACGGGGCGGCACCGCTCCGTGTGGATGGACGTGAAGCGATACTTCCGTGGGCCGGTCATGTGGATCGTGCTGGCCGTCCTTGCCGTGGTCGTGTTGATGCAGGTCGTCGGCTCGTCCGGCGGCTACAAGACGGTGGACACCGGCCAGGTCGTCCAGGCGATCAACCAGAACAAGGTGGAGTCGGCCAAGCTCACCACCGGTGACGAGCAGATCATCAAGGTCACGCTCAAGGGCGACGAAAAGGTCGAGGGCAGCTCGAAGATCCAGGCGAGCTACATCGGCGACCAGGGCGTCGCCCTCGCCAACACGCTGCAGAACAAGTACCAGGACAAGCAGATCCCGGACGGCTACACGGTCTCGCCGTCCAAGCAGAACCCGTTCGTCGGGATCCTGCTCTCGCTGCTGCCCTTCGTTCTGATCGTGGTCGTCTTCCTGTTCCTGATGAATCAGATGCAGGGCGGCGGCTCCCGCGTCATGAACTTCGGGAAGTCCAAGGCCAAGCTGATCACCAAGGACACCCCCAAGACGACGTTCGCCGACGTCGCCGGGTCCGACGAGGCCGTCGAGGAGCTCCACGAGATCAAGGAGTTCCTGCAGGAACCGGCCAAGTTCCAGGCCGTCGGCGCCAAGATCCCCAAGGGCGTGCTGCTCTACGGCCCGCCCGGAACCGGCAAGACCCTGCTCGCGCGTGCCGTGGCGGGCGAGGCGGGCGTGCCGTTCTACTCGATCTCCGGTTCCGACTTCGTCGAGATGTTCGTCGGTGTCGGTGCCTCCCGGGTCCGTGACCTGTTCGAGCAGGCCAAGGCGAACGCCCCGGCGATCGTCTTCGTCGACGAGATCGACGCGGTCGGCCGTCACCGCGGCGCCGGCCTCGGCGGTGGTCACGACGAGCGCGAGCAGACGCTGAACCAGCTGCTCGTCGAGATGGACGGCTTCGACGTCAAGGGCGGCGTGATCCTCATCGCCGCGACGAACCGGCCCGACATCCTCGACCCGGCCCTCCTGCGCCCCGGCCGCTTCGACCGGCAGATCGCCGTCGACCGACCGGACATGCAGGGCCGTCTGGAGATCCTCAAGGTCCACCAGAAGGGCAAGCCGGTCGCCCCGGACGTCGACCTGTCGGCCGTCGCCCGCCGTACGCCCGGCATGACCGGTGCCGATCTCGCCAACGTGCTGAACGAGGCCGCCCTGCTGACGGCCCGCAGCGACCAGAAGCTGATCGACAACCACATGCTGGACGAGGCGATCGACCGTGTGGTCGCGGGCCCGCAGAAGCGGACCCGGATCATGTCGGACAAGGAGAAGAAGATCACCGCGTACCACGAGGGCGGACACGCCCTGGTCGCGGCGGCCTCGCCGAACTCCGACCCGGTCCACAAGATCACGATCCTCTCGCGCGGCCGTGCCCTCGGCTACACGATGGTCCTGCCGGACGAGGACAAGTACTCGACCACGCGCAACGAGATGCTCGACCAGCTCGCCTACATGCTGGGCGGCCGCGCGGCCGAGGAGCTCGTCTTCCACGACCCGACCACCGGTGCCGCCAACGACATCGAAAAGGCCACCGGTCTGGCCCGCGCGATGGTCACGCAGTACGGCATGACCGAGCGTCTGGGCGCGATCAAGTTCGGCGGGGACAACACCGAGCCGTTCCTCGGACGTGAGATGTCTCACCAGCGGGACTACTCGGAAGAGGTCGCCGCGCTGGTCGACGAGGAGGTCAAGAAGCTCATCGAGACGGCGCACAACGAGGCCTGGGAGATCCTGGTCGAGAACCGCGACGTCCTCGACAACCTCGTCCTGCAGCTGCTGGAGAAGGAGACGCTGGGCAAGGAGGAGATCGCCGAGATCTTCGCTCCCATCGTCAAGCGCCCGCCCAGGCCCGCCTGGACCGGCTCCTCCCGCCGCACGCCGTCCACCCGTCCGCCGGTCCTCTCCCCCAAGGAGCTGGCGCTGACGAACGGGGCGAACGGCGCGACGCCGGCCATCAGCACCGCCAAGAGCACCGCGGCGGAGCCCGCCCCGGCGCCGGAGCGGACCACGGAGGACCGCCCCGAGAGCTGACCGCGCTCTCCCGGTGCCGCCACCGGGCCCGGAATGGATGCCGCGCCCCCCAGGTTTTAGCCTGGGGGGCGCGGCTTTCCGCCATTTACGCAGGCCGCCCTCTGATGGACACAGGAACGAGGCACCAGATGACCGACCCCGTGACGCTGGACGGCGACGGCCAGATCGGCGAGTTCGACGAGAAGCGCGCCGAGAACGCCGTACGCGAACTGCTGATCGCGGTCGGCGAGGACCCGGACCGCGAAGGCCTGAGGGAGACGCCGGCGCGGGTGGCGCGGGCGTACCGGGAGATATTCGCGGGGCTGTGGCAGAAGCCCGAGGACGTGCTGACGACGACGTTCGATCTCGGGCACGACGAGATGGTCCTGGTGAAGGACATCGAGGTGCTGAGCTCCTGCGAACACCATCTCGTGCCGTTCGTCGGTGTCGCGCACGTCGGGTACATCCCGTCCCTGGAAGGCAAGATCACCGGCCTGTCGAAGCTCGCCCGGCTGGTGGACGTCTACGCCCGGCGCCCGCAGGTGCAGGAACGACTCACCACGCAGATCGCCGACTCCCTGATGGAAATCCTGGAGCCGCGCGGTGTGATCGTCGTCGTCGAGTGCGAGCACATGTGCATGTCGATGCGCGGGGTGCGCAAGGTGGGCGCGAAGACGATCACCTCGGCGGTCCGGGGGCAGCTGCGCGACCCGGCGACCCGCAACGAGGCGATGAGCCTCATCATGGCGCGCTGACGCCCCGTCAGACGGAGGGCGCCGCCCCCGTGCCGTCGTGCTCGTCGTCCTCCGGGAGCTTGCAGACCCGCTCCAGGAACTTCGCCGCCGCTATGACGCCGATGCCCGCGAGGACGGAGAAGCCGGCGTAGACGGCCTGGTCGCGGCGGGCGGGGATCTCCAGCGACTCCAGGAGGAAGACACCGGTGCCTCCGTACATGCCGGAGACCAGGGCGGAGACCAGGGCGCTGGCCTGGCCGAAGACGACCGCGCGGGCCGCCATCATGGGGTCGACGCCCTTGGCGTCGGGCTGCCGCTCGCGCTGCGCCTTCAGCCGCGAGCGCAGGGAGATCGCCGTGGCCAGCAGGACCACGGCGATCAGGGCCAGCACGACGGGGGCGGCCAGGGGGACGCTGGGGAGCGTGCCGACCGAGTTCCACAGGCGGGCGCCCGCCCAGGACAGGATCGCGGCCACGACGAAGACGCCGGCCAGCAACCTGATGCGCAGCTCTTTCACGGTGTCCCTTCGGTTCCCCCGGCTCCGGCCCCGTACGCGGCCGTCTTGACCTTAACGGCTACTCGGGCAGCCGGAGTTCCAGGTCGGGGCGGGGCGCGACGCCCTCCCGGGTGACGGCGTCCAGCAGGCCCGCGACCGGGCCGCGGCCGGGCAGCTGCGCCCCGGGGTCCAGGTCGTGCCAGGGGGCCAGGACGAAGGCGCGCTCGTGGGCGCGGGGGTGGGGGAGGGTGAGCCGCGGGTCGTCGGAGACGACGTCCGCGTAGGACACGATGTCGACGTCGAGGGTGCGGGGTCCCCAGCGCTCGTCGCGGACGCGGTGGAAGGCCTCCTCGACCGCGTGGGCGCGCTCCAGGAGCGAGGAGGGCGGGAGGGTGGTCTTCAGGACCACGACCGCGTTGAAGTAGGACGGCTGGCTGCCGGGGTCCACGCCCCAGGGCTCGGTCTCGTAGACGGGGGAGACGGCCTTGACGCGGACGCCGGGCGTGTCCTCCAGGGCGTCGACGGCCCCCTGGAGGGTCTCCAGGCGGTTGCCCAGGTTGGAGCCGAGGGCGACCACGGCCCGTTTCGGGTTGGACAGCGTCGTGTCGGCGGCGTCGACCTTGTCGACGACGGAGGCGGGCACCGGCTGGACGGTCGGGTCGCTGGGACCCTTGAGGAAGGGCGCGGTCATACTCGGCTCCGGGTGATGGTGACGGTCACGTCGTCGAAGGGCACGGTGATCGGGGCGTCCGGCTTGTGGACGCAGACCTCCACCTGCTGGACCACCTCGTGCTTCAGGACCACCTGGGCGATGCGCTCGGCGAGCGTCTCGACGAGGTCGACGGGCTCACCCTGCACGACGGCCACGACCTCCTCCGCCACGATGCCGTAGTGCACGGTCTTCGCCAGGTCGTCGTCGGCGGCGGCCGGCCGGGTGTCCAGGCCGAGGACGAGGTCCACGATGAAGGTCTGGCCCTCCTCGCGTTCCCTCGGGAACACACCGTGGTACCCGCGGGCCCTCAGGCCGCGCAGCGCGACACGATCCACGCGAATCACTCCTGCAATCGTCGGTCACGGCCGGTCCGTGCCGTGTGCGGGCGGCACACCGGCCTCGGTCGAATCTACCTGCGAGCGCGGGCGGGCCCGGGCCACGGGGGGTGGGTCCCGGCCGGGCCCGGGCGGGACCCCTCCGGCGTCCGGCCTGGGGAATCCGGCGGCTCACGGGCCGGCAGCCGCCCATCGGCGCGGCCCGGTGATTCCCACCACTACCCGGCGACTACCCACTCAGGCGGGCGTGTCGTCCTGCTCCTCGTCGTCGGTTTCGGCGAGGACGGGGGAAGCGTGGTGCGACCAGATCTTCCACCCCTGGGGCGTGCGCCGGAACACGTTCGTCGCGACCACGAGCTGTCCGACGAGCGGGCCGAGCTCCTCGCCCTCTCCCTCCGGCGCGGGGCCGCCGCTGAGGATGTTCTCGGTGCAGGTCACCAGGGCCGTGTCGCCGGTGACGGAGACGTGCACGTCGGTGAGGAAGAACTGGATGTAGTCGGTGTTCGCCATGATCAGGGCGTAGGAGCGCAGGACCTCGCCGCGGCCGGTGAGCACGGGCCAGCCGGGGTGCACGCAGGAGACCACGCCGGTGTCGGCCGGATCGTGGTACGTCTCGTCGACGCCCAGGTCGGCGGGGGTGAGCCAGAGCGACGCGAGTTCCTCGAAGTCGCCCTGCTCCAGTGCCTCGTAGAAGGCGGTGTTGGCGGCCTCGACCTGCTCGACGTCGGTGTGCGGGGCGCTCACCGGGTGCCTTCCGTGCCGGGGCGTGCCCCTTCGAGGGCGCGGGCGACGCGTACGGCGTCCGCCGTGGCGCGCACCTCGTGCACGCGGACGGCCCACGCGCCGGCGTGCGCCGCGAGCGCGGAGACGGCGGCGGTGGCCGCGTCCCGTTCGCGGGCGGGCGGGGGCGGGGCGTCGGGCCCGGCGAGGACCCGGCCGAGGAAGCGCTTGCGGGAGGCCGCGACGAGGACCGGGTGGCCGAGGCGCAGGACGCGGTCGAGGCCCGCCAGCAGGGCCAGGTCGTGCTCGGCGTCCTTGGAGAAGCCGAGGCCGGGGTCGACGACGACACGGTCGGGGGCGATCCCGCCGGCGAGGACGGCCTCCACGCGCGCGTGCAGCTCGTCCACGACCTCGGTGACGACGTCGGCGTAGACGCCCCTGACGTTGCCGCCCTGGAGGAAGCCGCGCCAGTGCATCACGACGAAGGGGGCGCCGGCGTCGGCGACGGCGGGGATCATGCGCGGGTCGGCCAGGCCGCCGCTGACGTCGTTGACCAGGGCGGCGCCGGCCGCGAGAGCCCGCTCGGCGACGGAGGCGCGCATGGTGTCGACGGAGACGGTGACGCCTTCGGAGGCCAGGCCGCGGACGACGGGGACGACGCGGCGCAGTTCCTCGGCCTCGTCCACGCGGGTGGCGCCGGGGCGGGTCGACTCGCCGCCGACGTCGACCAGGTCCGCGCCCTGGCCGACCAGGTCGAGGCCGTGCTTGACGGCGGCCGTGGTGTCGAAGAAGCGGCCGCCGTCGGAGAAGGAGTCGGGGGTGACGTTCACGACTCCCATGACCGCGCAGCGGTCCCATTCCGGTAGGCCCGCCACGCGCCCGCGTCCGCTCTGGTTGCTCATATGTTCAGCGTAGGCCCCGGCGGGGGCCGTCCGGCGCCGCGGCCCGGGCGCCGGACCCCCGGCGGGCGTGCGGGTCAGGCCGCCCGGACATGGCGTTCGGCCGCCGTGTGGTGCGCGCAGGGGCGGCGGCCCGTCGCGCCGCGGCGGCGCAGGAAGCGGGGCAGGGGCGGGGCGAGGGTGAGGAAACCTTCCGCCTGCATCGCGGCGAGGCCGATGCGGGGCAGGTCGGCGGAGGTGCGGTAGACGACGAAGCGGGGCTCCCAGCGCGGCTGGAACTTGGCGTTGAACTTGTACAGGGACTCGATCTGGAACCAGCGGGAGAGGAAGACCAGCAGGCCGCGCCAGGCGCGCAGCACCGGGCCGGCGCCGATCTTCTCGCCGCGTGCCAGGGCCGCGCGGAACATCGCGAAGTTGAGGGAGACGCGCGCGACGCCGAGCCTCGGGGCGGCCTGGAGGGCGGCCACGATCAGCAGTTCGTTCATGCCGGGGTCGGCGGAGCGGTCGCGGCGCATCAGGTCGAGGGAGACGCCGTCGGTGCCCCAGGGCACGAAGTGCAGGACGGCCTTGAGGTCGCCGTGGGGGCCGGGATGGTCGTCCTGCTTGTGGGCGGTGGCGATGAGGCAGTCGCCGTCGGAGGGGTCGCCGATCCGGCCGAGGGCCATGGAGAAGCCGCGCTCGGTGTCCGTGCCGCGCCAGTCGTCCGCGGCGCGCCGGACGCGCTCCAGCTCCGCCTCGCCGAGGTCACGGACGCGTCGGACCCGGGTCTCGTAACCGGCGCGCTCGATGCGCTTGACCATCTGGCGCACGTTGCGCATCGCGCGGCCGGCGAGCGAGAAATCCCTGACGTCCACCACCGCCTCGTCGCCCAGTTCGAGGGCGTCGAGCCCGGTCTCGCGGGTCCACACCTCGCCGCCGGTCTCCGAGCAGCCCATGACGGCGGGGGTCCAGGAGTGGGCTCTGGCCTCGTCCATGAACCGTTCGATGGCGCCGGGCCAGGCCTCGACGTCGCCGATGGGGTCGCCGCTGGCGAGCATCACGCCGGAGACCACACGGTAGGTGACGGCCGCCTTGCCGCTGGGGGAGAAGACGACGGCCTTGTCGCGGCGCAGCGCGAAGTGGCCGAGGGAGTCGCGGCCGCCGTGCTTGTCCAGCAGGGCGCGCAGCCGGGCCTCGTCCTCCTCGGTGAGCCGGGCGGCCGGGTGCTCGGGGCGGAAGGCCAGGTAGATCGTGGTGACGGCGGTGAGCAGGCCGAGGGCGCCGAGCGAGAAGGCGACGGTCCAGGAGGTGGTGCCCCGGTAGTCGACCGGGCCCTCGAAGCCGAAGAGACCGTAGACGACGTGGGTGAGGCGGTCGGCCAGGCTCGGGTCGCCGAGCATGCGGTCGCCGTGGACGCTGACGACGAGCAGGCCCAGCAGCAGCGAACCGGCGCTCATCAGCACGAAGTTGGCCAGCGCCCGCCAGCGGCTGCGCGGGTCGGGCAGGGCGTCGAACTGGTCACGGTGGCGCAGCAGGGGCGCCAGCAGAGCCAGGGAGACGAGGACGCCGGCGACCGAGTGGCGGTAGGTGAACTGCGCGACGGCACCGGCCGGGAGCAGGGCGACGGCGGCCCGCCAGGCCCGGCGCTTGCCGCGCTTGAGGCCGTGCGCGAGCAGCAGCAACAGCACGCCGGTGCTCAGCGACAGGGCGGCCGCGAAGGGACCGAGGGCACCGGGCAGCACCTCGGCGAGGGCGTGCATCCGGCTGTGCCGGAAGCGGGGGAAGACACCGGCGGCGACGTCCAGCGCGCCCACCAGCGCGCAGGCTCTGCCGACGAGGAGCGGCACGGCCTCGGGCCGTGGCCCGCGCAGCAGCCGGCCCACCCGGCCCGTGCGCGCCGTGGTGCCGCGGCGGTGCGGAACCCAGCCCGACATTTCCTCATCTGTCCTGACAGACATCGCATCCCGTAGTTCTGCGAGAGACCTTGGATCCGGTGCCGATTCGGGCATCCGGCGACATTGCGCCCTCTAGGACGGTGTCTCGCGGGGAGAGGTTCACTCCCCGCGTCAAAGCCGCTTCAAAGGCGGAGGAAAGTCCGGGACAAGCCCGCGCGAAGGTCGTGGTCGCGGGGGCGGGACCGGGTGGAGAGCGCGGGCAGGTAACCGATCCATGGGTCTCACGAGCGACAAGGTGCTGGTGGCGGCGGTGGCGTCCGCCGTGCTGCTGTTCGTCGGCACGGTCCGGCTGTGGCCGCGGCTGGCCCGGCCGGGGTGGCGGGCGGTGTGCGGGCGCGTCGGCCTGCTGCTGGGCACGCAGCTGGCGTTGTTCACCGCGGTGGGCCTGGCCGCCAACCAGGCCTTCGGGTTCTACGCGAGCTGGGCCGACCTGTTCGGGCAGGAGAAGGGCCAGGGCGTGGTGGTCGACCACACGCCGGGCCGGGGTCCGCTGGAGGTGGTCGGCTCGCGGCGGGTGCCGGGGGCGGGCGGGGTGCGGCCGGCCTCCGGCGGCCGGATCCAGGAGGTGGAGATCGTGGGCCGGACGACCCGCATCGCCACCCCCGCGTACGTCTATCTGCCGCCGGAGTATTTCCAGCCGCGGTACCGCACCCACCGGTTCCCCGCCGCGGTCGTGCTGACCGGCTATCCGGGCACGGCGTCGGCGCTGGTGGAAAAGCTCCACTATCCGCGCACGGCACTGGAACTGGCCCGGGCCGGCCGGATGCGGCCGATGATCCTCGTCATGCTGCGGCCGACGGTGGCACCGCCCCGGGACACGGAGTGCGTGGACGTTCCCGGAGGTCCGCGGACGGAGTCGTTCTTCGCGCGGGATCTGCCCGAGGCGTTGCGCGCGCACTACCGGGTCGGCGAAAAGCCCGGCCGGCTCGGCGTCATCGGCAACTCCACGGGCGGATACTGCGCGTTGAAGCTCGCGATGCACCATCCGGGGGTGTTCGCCGCCGGGGCCGGTCTGTCCGCGTACTACAAGGCGCCGGTCGACGCCACGACGGGCGATCTCTTCCAGGGCGACAAGGGCCTGCGCGACCGTGCCGATCTGCGGTGGTACCTCGCGCACATGCCCGCGCCCGGCACGTCCCTGCTCGTCACCAGCAGCAGGCGGGGAGAGTCGAACTACAAGGACACCCTGGAGTTCATAGAGCGCGTGAAGGACACCGGGCGGACCCGGATCTCCTCGATCGTCCTGGAAAGCGGCGGGCACAACTTCAACACCTGGCGGCGCGAGATTCCGGCGACGCTGGAGTGGATGAGCGAACGGCTCGCACGCGGCTGAACACGGGGGTCCGGCCCGTCGGAAATGATCTTGGGAATTGGATGAACAGGCGATTCCGCTTCTTCCCGAGTTCTGATGCGCCGTGACTCTTCCGGTATGGCTTTGTTTTTGCGGGGTGGCTCACCATGATTCGCCTACGCGCGGTAAGTTTCTGGCCATGCCACGTGGACGTCATCGCCATTCCCCGCCCCTTCACAGGCTGCTGCCCCCGTCGGCGATCGCAGGCGTCTCCCTCGTCTGCGCCCTGGGGCCCTGGGTGTTCACGGAGCCGACGGTGCTCCGCACTCTCGCCGCGGCCGCCGCGGCGACGGCGGTCGCCGGCGCGGTCGTGCTGCGCCGCTGGGACACCCAGGCGGGCAAACGCGTCGCCGATCTGACGCGCGCGCGGGCGAGCGACGAGTGGCGCTTCGAGGAACGTGTCGCCGAACTGGAGGCCGACCTCGAGGAGTCCCGCGAACTGCGCGCCAAGCTGGAACAGCGGCTGCGCGCCAAGCGCACCGAACTGGCCGGGCTGCGCAACGAACACGCCGCGCTGCTGCGCCGGTACGCCACGTCGGAGACCGAGCGGGCGAGCGTCCTGGAGGAGCGCCGGGTCCTGGAGATCGAGGCGACGGCTCCGGTGCGGGCGGCCCTGCCGGCCGGTGCCGCGGGCCCGGCGGACACCGTCCCGGCGCAACCGCAGCGGCAGCCGCAGCCGCAGCAGCCGGCCGGTGCGGACGCCGGCGAGGCGCGGTCCGAGGTCCCGGCGGTGTTCTCGCCCGAGGGCTCCCGGCTGTTCCTGCGGGCCGCCGCCGCGCTGGCCCGGTTCGAGGGGGAGCGGGTCCCGGACCCGGACGGCGGCGGTGACGGCGACGGCGACGGCGGCGGCGACGGCGACGGCGTGCCGAGGGACGAGGACGCCGCGGAGTCCGGGAACAAGCCCGGGCCGGAGCCCGCGCAGCGGGGTGAGCCGTCCCGGGAGGACGCGGCGCGGGGGCGGTCCGAGGCGGCCGGCGGGCAGGAGCACGCCACCGCCGCGCGGACCGGCGCCGGGCGGCTGCCCGAGCCCGCCCGGACCGGACAGGGCGCGACCGGTCACTACACCGTGCCGACCGCGGTGGCCGTCGCGCCGCAGCAGCCGGTGCGACGTCCGCTGACCGAGGGCGGGTTCGACTTCTTCGGCACCAAGCAGGGCACCTCGCGGGCCGCCCTGGAGGCCGTGCAGAACGAGGATCTCGCCGATGTCGTCGGCCAGGAGGCGCTCGCCCTGCACAAGGCCGAGGCCGAGGCCCGCTACAAGCCGGCCGGCGAGGACTCGCGCGGCATCGGCCAGGTCATCGACCTGACGGCGCACGACGAGACGGAACAGATCGACGTGCAGGGGCTGCGCAGTGCGGTGTCGTGAGGGGGTGCCGGACACCTCCTGACCACGTCTCAGGACCCGGCCCCGCAGGGGAAGGGCCCCCGGTGACCACCGGGGGCCTTCGTGCGTCCGGGCTCGGGCCCCCGGCCGGCGGGCGGACTACGCCATCCAGCGGTCCGGGCGGGCGTCCCGGCGTCCGGTGCGGGACCGTTCCGCCTGGGACGCCAGCAGCGCACGCGCCTCGGCGGCGTCCCGCAGCCTCGCCGTCACCGTCTTGCCGGCACCGGTGTCCACCGACACGTCGGCCAGGCCCCGGGCCCGCTGCCACGGCCCCTGCGTCATCCGCACGCTCTGCACCTTCGCGTGCGGCACCAGCGCGAGGCGGCGCCGCAGCAGACCCGTGCGGGCCGCGAACACCGCGTCCGTGACGGCGAGTCCGTAACCCCGCCACCACACCGGCACGCACCAGCGGGCCCGGCGCGGCGACGGCGCCAGGGCCGCGCGGCCCGGCACGGTCACCCCGGGCAGCACGCGCGCGACGACGTCCTCGGCGATCTCGCGCGGGGCGACGGGCAGCAGCACGGAGTTGGCCGAGCCCGCCACGTCCAGTTCCACGCGCACCCAGCCGCGCCGCCGCCACAGCAGCGGCTCCACGATCCGGACGGTCTGCACGCGCCCCGGCGGCACCGTCTCGTGGGCCCGGTCCAGCAGGCCGTGGTCGATGCGCAGCCCGTCGGGCGACTCGGCGACGGTCCAGTCGTACTCGGTGACGAACCGGCCCACGCTGCTCGCGCCGGCCGCGCCCAGCAGCGGCAGGGCGACCGCGAGGACCGTCCACAGGCTGTGGGTGGCCAGCCACAGCACCGGCGGCACGACCAGCGCCGCGGCCAGGGAGCCCCAGGTCGCGCCGGTCAGCACCAGCGACATCGCGAGCACGCCCGGCGGCACCCGGAGCAGTCGCCGGGAGGGTGCCTCGCCGACCTCGTGCGCGGTCTCGGGGGCGAAACCGGCGGCCCGGGCGAGCAGTTCGGCCCGCAGGGCCCGGGCCTCGCCGGCGCCGAGGAAGGCCAGCTCGTCCTTCTTGTCGGCGCCTATGACGTCGAGCCGGAGCTTGGCGACGCCCGCGACCCGGGCGAGCAGCGGCTGGGTGACGTCGACGGCCTGGATCCGCTCCAGGCGGATGTGGGCGGTGCGGCGGAAGACCAGGCCGGTGCGGATGCGCAGTTCGGTGCCGGTCACGGCGAAGTGGGTGAACCACCAGGAGCAGAAGCCGTAGAGGGCGGCTGCCGGGACGATCACCGCGAGACCGATGAGCAGGGTCGTGGTGGTCAGCCGGGTCAGGTGGCGCTGCGCCCCGTCGGGGTCGTGCACGGCCCAGCCGATGACGACGGCGACCGGGGCCCAGGCCCGCCGCAACGGCGTGACGGGGTGCAGCCGCCGCTCGACCACGTCACCGGAGGAGCCGGGGTGCTCGGAGGGCCGGGCCGGCCCGGCGGATTCGCCGGCGTGGGCCGGTCCGGCGAGGCCGGAGGGCTGGGCCGGTCCCGCGGAACCGGCGGCGTGGGCCGGTCCGGTGGGCTCGGCCGGCTCGGCGGCCCGGGCGGGAGTCACAGGCCCGCCGATCGGGCCTCGCCCAGCTCGGTGAGCCGGTCGCGCAGGCGTTCCGCCTCGGCCGGATCCAGGCCGGGGATGGTCGCGTCGGTCGCCGCGGCGGCGGTGTGCAACTGCACGCTGGCCAGCCCGAAGTGCCGCTCGACGGGCCCGGAGGTGACCTCCACGAGCTGCATCCGCCCGTACGGCACGACGGTCTCCTCGCGCCACAGCACGCCCCGGCTGATCAGCAGGTCGTCGGCCCGCTCGGCGTACCGCCAGGAACGCCAGTTGCGTGCGATCATCACCCAGCCCCAGACCGCGAGCGCCAGCGGTGGCAGCGCGCACAGCGACCAGACGGGCCCGGCGAGCAGTCCCGGCACGAGCCCGGCGGCCAGGGTGACCAGCCCGGCCCAGAAGACGAGCAGCAGCCGCCGCATCTTCAGCAGACCGGGCGGCAGCGCGATCCAGGCGGGTTCGGCCGCCCCCTCCGGTCCGGTCGCCGCGCCTGCCCCCGCCGCCCCCGCCTCGTGCGTGCTCCCCGTCTCCATGAGGTCAGGGTACGTAGGGGAGACTGTGTGCATGACTCCTACGACGGAGACCATGGTCGGAATCGGCGGCGCCGCGGAGAGCACCGACATGGTGCTCAACATCGGGCCGCAGCACCCTTCCACGCACGGCGTGCTGCGGCTGAAGCTCGTCCTGGACGGCGAGCGCATCACGCACGCGGAGCCGGTGATCGGATACATGCACCGCGGCGCGGAGAAGCTGTTCGAGGCTCGCGACTACCGCCAGATCATCATGCTCGCCAACCGCCACGACTGGCTGTCGGCGTTCTCCAACGAACTGGGCGTGGTCCTCGCCGTGGAGCGCATGCTCGGCATGGAGGTGCCCGAGCGCGCGGTGTGGCTGCGCACGCTGCTCGCCGAGCTGAACCGGGTGCTCAACCACCTGATGTTCCTCGGCTCGTACCCGCTGGAGCTCGGCGGGATCACGCCGATCTTTTACGCCTTCCGCGAGCGCGAGGAGCTCCAGCACGTCATGGAGGAGGTCTCCGGCGGGCGGATCCACTACATGTTCAACCGCGTCGGCGGCCTCAAGGAGGACCTGCCGGCCGGCTGGACCACACGCGCGCGCACCGCCGTCGCCGACGTGCGCTCCCGCATGGACCGCTTCGACGAACTGGTGCTGGGCAACGAGATCTTCCGCGGCCGCACCCGGGGCGTCGGCGTCCTCAGCCCGCGGGCCGTGCACGCCTACGGCGTCAGCGGGCCGATCGGCCGCGCCTCGGGCGTCGACTTCGACCTGCGCCGCGACGAGCCCTACCTCGCCTACGGCGAACTCCAGGACACCCTGAAGGTGGTGACCCGGCAGGAGGGCGACTGCCTCGCCCGCTTCGAATGCCTCCTGGAGCAGACGCACAACGCGCTCGACCTGGCCGACGCCTGCCTCGACCGCCTCGCGGAGCTGCCGCCCGGGCCGGTCAACCAGAGGCTCCCGAAGGTCCTCAAGGCACCGGAGGGGCACACGTACGCCTGGACCGAGAACCCCCTCGGGATCAACGGCTACTACCTGGTCAGCAAGGGTGAGAAGACCCCGTACCGGCTGAAGCTGCGCTCCGCCTCGTACAACAACATCCAGGCGCTGACGGAGCTGCTGCCGGGGACGCTGGTCGCGGACATGGTGGCGATCCTGGGGTCGATGTTCTTCGTGGTCGGGGACATCGACAAGTAGCGGCTCACCCCGGGACAAGCAGCGGCTCACCCCCGGAAGGGGTCCTCGATCCCGACCGGCTGCACCAGCCACCCGAAGTCGCCGAGCCCGCCCGCAGCGGTCAGCTCGGCGGCCTCCCCGGCGCCCGCGAGAGCGCGCACATAGGCGGCCGGGTCGGTGGACGCCAGGGCGATCGGGGGGCGCGCGCCGGTCACGCCGAGGGCGTGCAGCGCCTCGCGCTGGGAGAGCAGGTGCCCGCCGGGCAGCGCGCACGCGTCCAGGGCGACGTGAGCCGTGAGGTCGCGGGAGCCGTCCGGCACGGGCGTGGTCTCACGGCCGTCCCGGAAGCCGGTGAGCGTCCCGAACGGCGGTCGCGCGTCCGCCGTGTGCGCGTAGTCCACGGCGACGGCGAGCCCGCGGCCGACGGTCGCGACCGCCGCGGCCCAGGCCTCGTCCCGGGGCAGCCCGATCTCGGCCCGCAGCCCCGCCTCGCCGGGCAGCGGCCACCACCGCTCCAGCCACCGGGCCTGCGCCCCGGCCACCGGTTCCCCGAGCCGCTCGGTGCCGTCCGCGCGCACCAGGACGTGCCGGGCCAGGCCCGCGGAGTCCACCTCCGCGACCTCCACCGGCACGTTGTCCAGCCACTCGTTGGCGAACAGCAGCCCCGTCGTCCCCGATGGGGGCGCGGACCGCCACTCGATCCGGTGATCGAGCCCGGGGGGCCGCCCGGCGATCTCGACGGCGTACACGCGCGTGCGGGCCGCCACCTCGGCGGGCAGCGCGGCGAGCACCCCGGCGGCCAGCTCGCCCCGCCCGGCGGCCATGTCGACGAAGTCCAGCTCCGCGGGCCGGCCCAGCGCCTCGTCGACCCGGCACAGCAGCCGGGCCACCGCCCCCGCGAACAGGGCCGACGCGTGCACGGACGTACGGAAGTGGGCGCCCGGCCCCTCGGCGCGGCGGTAGAAGCCGCGCGGCCCGTACAGCGCCTCCTCGGTCGCGGCCCGCCACCCACGCCACTCGTCCCTCGCACCCGCAGTCACCGGGCCAGGCTATGCGGACACAACGCACGCAACTCCACCTTGCGGAGTACGCGCGCCGGGCGGGGATCGGCCCTCCGGTTGACCCCTGCACCTATCCGCTTCCCTACGCTGGGTTACGTGCAGCGCCTCTATGACTTCCTCCGCAGGCACCCGATGTGGGTCGACGGCACCTGGGCCGTCGTCCTCCTCGGGATCTCGCTGGTGGGCGGAGTGGCGGGCGGCTACGGCTCCCCGGCCGCCGCCGTGCCGATCTCCCTGATGCTGTGCCTGGCCGTCGCGCTGCGCCGCCGGATGCCGGAGAAGATGCTGCTGCTCACGGCGGTCGCCGGTGTGGCCCAGCTGATCACCGACGTGCGGATCGGACCGGCCGACTTCGCCATGCTGGTGATCGTCTACACGGTCGCGGCGGAAGGCGCCCGCTGGGCCTCCCGCTTCGCCCTGGGCGCCGGCCTGTGCGCCGCCCCCGTGGCCCACATGCGCTGGCCGAGCGACCAGACGAACCTCGCGGGCAACATCGCCCTGACGGTGTTCATGACCGTGCCGTTCGCCCTGGCCTGGGTGCTCGGCGACTCCATCCGCACCCGGCGCGCCTACTTCGCGCAGCTGGAGGAGCGGGCCGCCCGGCTGGAACGGGAGCGCGAGGCGCAGTCCAAGGTGGCCGTCGCCGCCGAACGCGCCCGCATCGCGCGCGAGCTGCACGACGTCGTCGCCCACAACGTCTCGGTGATGGTGGTGCAGGCCGACGGCGCCGCCTACGTCCTGGACGCCGCGCCCGACCAGGCGAAGAAAGCCCTGGAGACCATCTCCTCCACCGGCCGCCAGGCCCTCGCCGAGATGCGCCGCCTGCTCGGCGTGCTGCGCACCGGGGAGCACCAGGAGGCCGGCGAGTACGTGCCGCAGCCCGACGTGCGGCAGATCGAGGACCTGGTCGAGCAGTGCCGGGGCTCCGGGCTGCCCGTCGACTTCAAGGTCGAGGGCACCCCGCGCCCGCTGCCCAGCGGCGTCGAGCTCACCGCCTACCGGATCGTGCAGGAGGCGCTCACCAACACGCGCAAGCACGGCGGGCCCAACGCGGGCGCCAGCGTGCGGCTGGTCTACTTCGACGACGGCCTCGGCCTGCTCGTCGAGGACGACGGCAAGGGCGCCCCGCACGAGCTGTACGAGGAGGGCGGATTCGACGGCCAGGGCCACGGCCTGATCGGCATGCGGGAGCGGGTCGGTATGGTCGGCGGCACGCTGGACGCCGGACCGCGCCCGGGCGGAGGATTCCGCATCAGCGCCCTGCTGCCGCTCAAACCCGCGCACTGACGCCGGCGCGCGCCCCCTGTTGACACCTGTCACACCCCCGCCCCACGGAAGAGGCCCCGATGACGATCCGCGTGATGCTCGTCGACGACCAGGTGCTGCTGCGCACCGGATTCCGGATGGTGCTCGCCGCCCAGCCGGACATGGAGGTCGTGGCGGAGGCCGGCGACGGCGTCGAGGCCCTCCAGGCGCTGCGGACCACCGAGGTGGACGTCGTGCTCATGGACGTCCGCATGCCCAAGCTCGACGGGGTGGAGACCACCCGCCGGATCTGCGCCGACACCGACCCGCCGAAGGTGCTCATCCTGACCACGTTCGACCTCGACGAGTACGCCTTCTCCGGCCTGAAGGCGGGTGCCTCCGGCTTCATGCTCAAGGACGTGCCGCCCGGTGAGCTGCTCGCCGCCATCCGGGCCGTGCACAGCGGGGACGCGGTCGTCGCGCCCTCCACCACCCGGCGGCTCCTCGACCGCTTCGCGCCGATGCTGCCCGGCACCAAGCAGCCCGAGCACAAGGAGCTGGAGCGGCTCACCGACCGCGAGCGCGAGGTCATGGTGCTGGTCGCGCAGGGCCTGTCCAACGGTGAGATCGCGGCCCGGCTCGTGCTGTCGGAGGCGACCGTGAAGACCCACGTGGGCCGCATCCTGACCAAGCTGGGGCTCAGGGACCGGGTGCAGGTGGTGGTGCTGGCGTACGAGACCGGTCTGGTGCGGGCCGGCGGGCACGGCTAGCGGAGGATGCCCTCCAGGAAGTCACTGCCCAGCCGGGCCACCACCGTCACGTCCAGCTGGTGCAGCACGTAGCGCCCCCGCCGGCGGGTGGTGACCAGGCCCGCCTTCTTCAGCACGGCCAGGTGCCGGGATATCTCCGGAGCGGTCATGCCGTGCACCTGCGCCAGCTCGCTGGTGGTGTACGCGCTGCGGGCCAGATACCGGCACATGCGCATGCGCACCGGGTGCGACAGGGCGGTCATGCGCAGGGCCAGCTGCTCCAGCGTGGGCGGGGCGGCGAGCTCGGGGGAGCCGACCGGGTAGTGCAGCACCGGCTGCCAGCCGTACCGGTGCAGGACCATCAGGTGCGGCCAGCCCAGGCTCGTCGGGACGAGCAGCAGGCCACCGTCACCGGTGGTGGTACGGCCCTCGCCCAGCTTGTCGACCGTGATCAGGGCGGCCGGTTCGTCGAGCGTCACCGCCGGGGACACCGCGGCCAGCGCCCCCGCCAGGCCCTTGTGGCGCAGCAGCTCCGTCTTGTGCCGGCTGTCCGCCGCGAGCTGGTGGCGCAGCCGCGACCAGGCCTCCGCGAAGAACGCCTCGTCGCAGTCCCGGAGGAACTGCCGCAGCCAGGACCGGATCCGGGGCGGATCGGCCAGCAGCCGCTCGCTGAACCGCAGTTGCCGCGGTCCGCGCGCGGCGGCCAGGTCCAGGGCGCGGCGGCGCACCTCCGGGTCGGTCAGTGCCGTGGGCCCGTACTCGCCGTATCCGGTGGCGCAGGTGAACTCCAGCGCCGCGTCCACGAACTGCTCGTCGGACAGCTTGTCGAGCAGGTCGAGCTCCTCGGCGAGCGTGCCGCCCGGCAGCGCGGTGCGGTCCGGCAGGCCCGCGCACGGCAGGAACAGGTCGGAGAACGTCGTCCGCCACAGGAAGTCCGCCTCGCACATCCGGTCGGCCAGATGCGGGTCGAGCCGGGCCGTCACGCCCGTCACCCAGCCCTGGAGGCCCGGGTGGTGCGCCGGCTCGGACAGCGCGTGCAGCGCCATGCCCAGCTCGGCCAGGGGGGACGGGACGACGGCGACCCTGTCCTGCCGCAGCCCGGCGATGTCGATGCGCACGCTCATGCCCTCATGGTGCACCGCGCCACCGACAACGCCGCCGCCGATTGACGGGGGCCGTCAATCGACGCGACGCGGCCCGCGGCACGGGCGCAGGGTGGAGGCACCGGGGCAGCCGCGGAGCCTTCGGACCTCCCTCACCCCGTCCCGCAGAGGCGATCCACCATGAGCATCACGCAGCAGTACCTCCTCGACACCCACCGCGCCCGCTCGCTGGGCGAGCCCGCCCCGCCCGCGCCGGGCACCCACGAGTGGCGGTTCCTGCGGGCCTGGCGGGAGGCGCGGCGCTTCCGGGCCGTCCTGGCGGGCCGCCCGCTCCGCGACGGCTCCCGGACGGCCCCGGGCCGCCGGGGGCGGCGCCCTACCTGACCTGCTCCGGCAGCCGGGCCACGAAGTCCGCGACCGCGGCCCGCACGTCCCCGGCGGTCCATTCGAGGCCGGCCGACCGCACGTGCACCTCGGTGACCGCCAGGCCCGGGCCGCGCCGGTCCCAGGCGTTGCCGAACAGGACGACGCCCGTCTCCTCGGCGGCCAGGACCGCCGCCTCGGCGAGCACGCCGGGCTCGTACGGCAGCCAGACCTGGAAGTCGTGGGTGTGCGGCACCTCCGGGTGCACGCGCGCCCACGGCGTCCCGGCCGCCGCGAACCCCTCGCGCAGGGCGGCGGCCACCACGCGCGCGTGGGCGACGTACTCCGGCAGCCGGGGCAGCTCCCGCTCCAGGCCGAGCAGCGCCGACAGGGCGGTGGGGAACTGCTGGAAGACCAGACCGCCGTACCGGTGCCGCCAGGCCCTGGCCTGGGTGACGAGTTCCCGCGGACCGGCCAGGGCCGCGCCGCCGAACGCCTCCAGGGACTTGTAGAACGACACGTAGACGCTGTCGGCCAGTCCCGCGATCTCCTCCAGGGGCCGGCCGAGGTGGACGGTGGACTCCCACAGCCGGGCCCCGTCGAAGTGCACCACCGCGTCCCGCTCCCGGGCGGCCGCGACGACCTCGGTGAGCTCCTCCCAGGTGGGCAGCACGAAACCAGCGTCCCGCAGGGGGAGTTCCAGCATCAGCGCGCCGAACGGCTCCTCGAAGTCACGGACCTCCGCGGCGGTCGGCGGCCGCGGCTCGCTCGTCACCCGCACCGGGCGCAGGCCGCCGACCTCGGTGAACGCGTTCCGCTCGTGCACCTCGGGGTGGCCGAGCGCGTGCAGGGCGACGGTCGGGTCGCCGGTGCGGCCCGCCCAGCAGCGCAGCGCCACCTGCTGGGCCATCGTGCCGGTCGGGAAGAAGGCGGCGGCCTCGGTGCCGAGCAGGGCGGCGACCTTCGACTCCAGGGCCTCGACGACACCGTCGCCGTACACGTCGGACAGCTCGTCCAGGTCGTACACGTCCCGCGCCCCGTCCAGCGCGGCCAGGCGCTCGCGGAGGGTCTGGTGGAAGCCGAAGCGCGCCAGCACCCGCCGCGCACCGCGATGGGCGGCCAGCCGCCGTGCCCGCAGTCGTGCCCCCGGGTCCTCGTCCGGCACCCGCTCGTCCTGTTCCGCCGTGTCAGTC
The DNA here is from genome assembly GCF_043079125.1 of Streptomyces sp. NPDC015242. NCBI lineage: Bacteria > Bacillati > Actinomycetota > Actinomycetes > Kitasatosporales > Streptomycetaceae > Streptomyces > Streptomyces sp. NPDC015242. The sequence continues at coordinate 655,664 of NZ_JBIBUF010000004.1, forward strand.
ATGCCCCGGATCCTCCCTCGCGCGCGTGCGGCCCGGCACCCGCATTTCCGTACGCCGGGGCCCCACGCACGTGCGTCGCCGCCGCGTCCACCGGAACGCACGGCCTGTGGACGGCCGAACGCCCCCGGAACCGATCGCGTTAACATGACGAGAAATCGTCCGGTACCCGGAGCGGACTGGAACGGGAAGGCCGCCGTCGAGTGAACACAACCCCACAGCCAGACCCCAGGGACCGCCCCGCGCGGCTCACCGTCGGCGTCGTCGGCGCCGGCCGCGTGGGACCCGCACTGGCCGCGTCCCTCCAGCTCGCCGGGCACCGCCCGGTCGCCGTCTCCGCGGTCTCCGACGCCTCCCGGCGCCGCGCCGCGCAGCTGCTGCCCGACGTGCCCGTGATGCCGCCCGAGGACGTCCTGAAGCGGGCCGACCTGGTGCTGCTGACCGTCCCGGACGACGCCCTGCCGGAGCTGGTCGCGGGCCTCGCCGACACCGGTTCCGTACGGCCGGGGCAGCTGCTGGTGCACACCTCCGGCCGGTACGGCGTGGGCGTGCTCGGCCCCGCCCTGCGCGCGGGCGCGCTGCCGCTGGCCCTGCACCCGGCGATGACCTTCACCGGCACGCCCGTGGACGTCCAGCGGCTGGCCGGCTGCTCCTTCGGCGTCACCGCGCCCGAGGAGCTGCGGCTGGCCGCGGAGGCCCTGGTCATCGAGATGGGCGGCGAGCCGGAGTGGATCGCCGAGGAGAACCGGCCGCTCTACCACGCCGCCCTCGCCCTGGGCGCCAACCACCTGGTCACGCTCGTCGCCCAGTCGATGGAACTGCTGGGCGCGGCCGGGGTCGCCGCCCCCGACCGGATGCTCGGCCCGCTGCTCGGCGCGGCCCTGGACAACGCCCTGCGCTCCGGTGACGCGGCCCTGACCGGGCCCGTCGCGCGCGGGGACGCGGGCACGGTCGCCGCGCACGTGACGGAGCTGCGCCGGCACGCCCCGCAGACCGTCGCCGGATACCTGGCCATGGCCCGGGCCACCGCCGACCGGGCCCTGGCGACCGGCCTGCTGAAGCCGGAGCTCGCCGAGGACCTCCTCGGGGTACTCGCCGACGGGACCGACGGCACCCGAGGCACCGAGGGGGACGCCCGATGACCACCACCCTGCTGCGCACCGCCGCCGACCTGCACGCCCGCGCGCGTACGGGCCGCCGCGCCGTGGTGATGACCATGGGCGCCCTGCACGAGGGCCACGCCACGCTCATCCGCACCGCCCGCGGCATCGCAGGACCCGAGGGCGAGGTCGTCGTCACCGTCTTCGTCAACCCGCTGCAGTTCGGCGCGGGCGAGGACCTGGACCGCTACCCGCGCACCCTGGACGCCGACGTCGAGCTGGCCGGCCGGTCGGGCGCCGACGTCGTCTTCGCCCCGTCCGTGGACGAGGTCTACCCGGGCGGCGAGCCCCAGGTCCGTATCACCGCGGGCCCCATGGGCGAGCGCCTGGAGGGCGCCTCCCGCCCGGGGCACTTCGACGGCATGCTCACCGTCGTCGCCAAGCTGCTGCACCTCACCCGCCCCGACGTCGCCCTGTACGGCCAGAAGGACGCCCAGCAGCTCGCGCTGATCCGCCGCATGGTGCGGGACCTGAACTTCGGCGTGGAGATCGTCGGCGTCCCCACCGTCCGCGAGGAGGACGGCCTGGCCCTGTCCAGCCGCAACCGCTACCTCTCGGCGGCCGAGCGACGCACCGCCCTCGCCCTGTCCCGGGCACTGTTCGCGGGCCAGGACCGGCACGCCGCGCAGGAGGCGCTGCGCGCCCGGGCCCGCGAGGTGCCCGCCACACGCGCGCGTGCCGAGGCCCTCAGCGCCCTCGGCGAGTCCCGCGCGGCGGCCGACGCGCACGCCGTGGCCACGGCCGTGCCGGGCGGCCCCGCCGCCGTCCGGGCCGCCGCCCGCCAGGTCCTCGACGAGGCGGCCCGCCTCCGGCCGCCGCTCAGGCTGGACTACCTCGCCCTGGTCGACCCGTCCGACTTCACCGAGATCGGCGACGACTTCACCGGCGAGGCGGTCCTGGCCGTCGCCGCCCGGGTCGGGACCACCCGGCTGATCGACAACGTCCCCCTCACCTTCGGAACCCTCGGAGCCGCCTCGTGACCTCCACAGGCATACGACTGCACGCGCCCGCCCCCGGGTGGTCCATCGCCGCGGACGTGGTCGTCGTCGGCTCCGGCGTCGCCGGGCTGACGGCCGCCCTGCGCTGCGAGGCCGCGGGGCTGAGCACCGTGGTCGTCACCAAGGCCCGGCTCGACGACGGCTCCACCCGCTGGGCCCAGGGCGGCATCGCCGCGGCCCTCGGCGAGGGCGACACGCCCGAGCAGCACCTGGACGACACCCTGGTCGCCGGCGCGGGCCTGTGCGACGAGGAGGCGGTCCGCCTTCTCGTCACCGAGGGTCCCGGGGCGGTGCGCCGCCTCATCGAGACCGGCGCCCGGTTCGACGAGTCCACCGAGGGCGGCCTCGAACTCACCCGCGAGGGCGGCCACCACCGCCGTCGCATCGCCCACGCCGGCGGCGACGCCACCGGCGCCGAGATCTCCCGCGCCCTGGTCGAGGCGGTCCGCGCGCGCGGCATGCGCACCGTCGAGAACGCGCTCGTGCTGGACCTCCTCACGGACGCCGAGGGCCGCACGGCCGGCGTCACCCTGCACGTCATGGGCGAGGGCCAGCACGACGGCGTCGGCGCCGTCCACGCCCCGGCGGTGGTCCTGGCGACCGGCGGCATGGGCCAGGTCTTCTCCGCCACCACCAACCCCTCGGTCTCCACCGGCGACGGCGTGGCCCTGGCCCTGCGCGCGGGCGCCGAGGTCAGCGACCTGGAGTTCGTCCAGTTCCACCCGACCGTGCTGTTCCTCGGCCCGGACGCCGAGGGCCAGCAGCCCCTGGTCTCCGAGGCGGTACGCGGCGAGGGCGCCCACCTCGTCGACGCCGACGGCGTGCGCTTCATGGTCGGGCAGCACGAACTCGCCGAGCTCGCCCCCCGGGACATCGTGGCCAAGGGCATCATGCGCCGCATGCAGGAGCGGGACGCCGAGCACATGTACCTCGACGCCCGGCACTTCGGCGCCGAGATGTGGGAGCACCGCTTCCCGACGATCCTGGCCGCCTGCCGCGCCCACGGCATCGACCCGGTCACCGAGCCCGTCCCGGTCGCCCCGGCCGCCCACTACGCCTCCGGCGGCGTCCGCACCGACGCGCACGGCCGGACGACCGTCCCCGGCCTGTACGCGTGCGGCGAGGTCGCCTGCACCGGCGTGCACGGCGCCAACCGCCTGGCCTCCAACTCCCTGCTCGAAGGGCTCGTCTACGCCGAGCGCATCGCGGCCGACATCGCGGCGGCCGGCCTGAGCGCGCGCGTGCCGCAGCCGCTGCCGCACCCGGAGATCCCCGAGCACCCGCTGCAGACCGCCGAGGCCCGCTTCACCATCCAGCGGATCATGACGAGCGGGGCGGGCGTCCTGCGCTCGGCGGAGTCCCTCGGCAAGGCCGCCGACCAGCTCCAGCGCCTGCACACCGACGCCCGGGAGGCCCTGGCCGAGCACGGCAAGACGGCCGAGCCCGGCGTCGACACCTGGGAGGCGACCAACCTGCTGTGCGTGGCCCGCGTCCTGGTCACCGCCGCCCGGCTGCGCGAGGAGACCCGGGGCTGCCACTGGCGCGAGGACCACCCCGAGCGCGACGACACGGCCTGGCGCCGCCACATCGTCGTACGCCTGAACCCCGACCGGAGCCTGGCCGTGCACACCACGGACACGACAGACTTCCCCGCGACCCTCCCGCCCCCCGCCCTCCAGGAGCAGTGACCGACGTGAGCACCCCCGACCTTCCCCTCGCCTCCTCCGGAGGCTGCGGCGACGGCTGCGCCTGCGGCGCGGACGACGAGGCGTACCTGGAGTGCGGCCTCGACCCCGCGCTCGCCCAGCTCCTCGCCGACGCCGGTCTCGACCCCGTCGAGGTCGAGGACATCGCCAACGTGGCCGTCCAGGAGGACCTGGCCCACGGCGTGGACGTGACCACGGTCGCCACGATCCCCGAGGACGCGGTCGCCACGGCCGACTTCACCGCACGCGAGGCGGGCGTCGTGGCCGGCCTGCGCGTCGCCGAGGCCGTCCTCTCGGTCGTCTGCGAGGAGGAACTGGAGATCGAGCGCCACGCGGAGGACGGCGACCGCGTCGAGGCGGGCCAGAAGCTGCTCTCGGTCACCACCCGCACCCGCGACCTCCTCACCGCCGAGCGCAGCGCGCTGAACATCCTGTGCCGCCTGTCGGGCATCGCGACGGCCACGCGCGCGTGGGCGGACGTCCTGGAGGGCACCGGCGCCAAGGTCCGCGACACCCGCAAGACCACCCCCGGCCTGCGCAGCCTGGAGAAGTACGCGGTCCGCTGCGGCGGCGGCGTCAACCACCGCATGTCCCTCTCGGACGCGGCCCTGGTCAAGGACAACCACGTGGTCGCGGCGGGCGGCGTCGCCCAGGCCTTCCAGGCGGTCCGCGCGCGCTTCCCCGAGGTCCCCATCGAGGTCGAGGTCGACACCCTGCACCAGCTCCGCGAGGTCCTGGACGCCGGCGCCGACCTGATCCTGCTGGACAACTTCACGCCGGCCGAGTGCGCGGAGGCCGTCGCGATCGTCGAGGGCCGGGCCGCCCTGGAGGCCTCGGGCCGCCTCACCCTCGACAACGCCAAGGCGTACGCCGACACCGGCGTCGACTACCTGGCCGTCGGGGCCCTCACCCACTCCTCGCCGATCCTGGACATCGGCCTGGACCTGCGGCCGGCGGAGTAGGGGAGCGGGTCGGGTCATGCTGCTGACGATCGACGTAGGAAACACCCACACGGTCCTGGGCCTGTTCGACGGCGAGGAGATCGTCGAACACTGGCGCATCTCCACCGACGCGCGCCGCACCGCCGACGAACTGGCGGTCCTGCTCCAGGGCCTGATGGGCATGCACCCGCTGCTCGGCGACGAACTGGGCGACGGCATCGACGGCATCGCCATCTGCGCCACCGTGCCCTCGGTCCTGCACGAGCTGCGCGAGGTGACGCGCCGCTACTACGGCGACGTCCCCGCCATCCTGGTCGAGCCGGGCGTCAAGACCGGTGTGCCGATCCTCATGGACAACCCCAAGGAGGTCGGCGCGGACCGCATCATCAACGCGGTCGCGGCCGTCGAGCTCTACGGCGGCCCGGCGATCGTCGTCGACTTCGGCACGGCGACGACGTTCGACGCGGTCAGCGCGCGCGGCGAGTACGTCGGCGGCGTCATCGCGCCCGGCATCGAGATCTCCGTCGAGGCGCTGGGCGTCCGCGGCGCCCAGCTCCGCAAGATCGAGGTGGCCCGGCCGCGCAGCGTGATCGGCAAGAACACGGTGGAGGCGATGCAGTCGGGCATCATCTACGGCTTCGCCGGGCAGGTCGACGGCGTCGTCAACCGGGTGGCCCGCGAGCTGGCCGAGGACCCCGACGACGTCACCGTCATCGCGACGGGCGGCCTGGCTCCCATGGTCCTGGGCGAGTCCTCGGTCATCGACGAGCACGAGCCGTGGCTGACGCTGATCGGGCTGCGGCTGGTGTACGAGCGGAACGTCTCGCGCATGTGAGCCGCGCGTGAGCCGCGCCGGGCCGAGGGGATCCGGGCGCGGCGCCGCCCACCCGAGTGGTCCCCCACGCCACACCCGTCCGCTATGTCGAAATTGTCTGATTAGCGCGTATCGTCGCGGCATGCCCACGCCCTACGGATCCCGCGGCGGCTTGGCGTTCGGCGTGGAGGAGCTGCGTGTGCTCCGCCGCGCCCTCGCCCTCGCCCTCCATCCCACCTCCGCCTCGTCCGACGACGTCCAGGACTGCCTCCGCCTCGCAGAGTCGCTCGACGAGGCGATGCGGGAGGGGGCCAGGCTGCGCGCCTTCCTCGTGGCCGACCTGGGCCGGTACCGCGCCGCCCTCCCCGGCACCGCCGCCGGCTACCTCACGCTCCTGGACGAGGCCCTGGCCGCCGGTTACAGGCCCCGCCCCGACGACCTCAGCGCCCTGCGCGCCCTGCGCGGCAATCCCGCCGCCGCGGCCCTGCTGGACCGCTGCTCGGTCACCCTCGTCGCCGCGGCCGCCGTCCCTCCTGCCGTCCCCGCGGGCGCCACCGCTGCCGCCACGGTCCCCGCCGCGCGCACCCGACTGCTGGCCCTTCCCGGCGGCGCCGCCGAACAGCCCGAGAAGAAGCCCGACCGCAAGCCGCCGGCCCCGAAGCCCGCTCCCCGGCCCGCCCCGGCCCCGGCCCCCGGCACCCCGAAGCCCTCCCGGCCCATCCCCACCCCAGGCGAGGTCTTCCCGCGCCGCAAACCCGCCACGCCGCCCCCGGGCGGCCCCCAGCAGCTCGCCGCCGGCTGACGTGGCTACCCTGGATCCATGGACTACGTCTCCGCGCTCCTGCCCCCGGTCGTCATGGCCGTGTTCTTCGGCGCCGTGATCCGGGTGATCGTGAAGACCCAGGGCGGCGCCAACAAGGCCAAGGAGGACGCGGCCGTCGACGCCGCCCTCGCGCGCGTGGACGGTCCCCGCGCGTCCTCCGCGCCGGCCTCCGGCGCCGACGCCTGACCCCACCCGCTCCCCGGGCGTACGACTCCGCGGGGCCGCCGTACGGCGCCCGCGCATTCGAGTCGTACGCCCTTTTTGTTCCCGTTCGCCGGGAAGCGCACGTCCGCCACGCCATTCCCGGGATCTCCCACTATTGTTCTGAGCTGTGCCTCGCCCATTGGGAGAACTCGAAGACGCGGTCATGTCGCGGGTCTGGAAGTGGAACCGCCCCGTGACCGTTCGAGAAGTCCTGGAAGATCTTCAGAAGGAGCGGTCCATCGCCTACACCACGGTGATGACCGTTTTGGACAATCTCCATCAGAAGGGCTGGGTGCGCCGCGAGGCGGAAGGCCGCGCCTATCGATATGAGGCGGTCTCCACCCGCGCCGCCTACGCCGCCGCCCTGATGAACGACGCCTGGTCGCAGAGTGACAACCCCGCCGCCGCTCTCGTCGCCTTCTTCGGGATGATGAGCGAGGAACAGCGCCAGGCTCTCAGCGATGCCGTACGCATCGTCCAGGGCCCGGAAACCCGGGAACCGACCGAAGCGTCGGAATCCGCGGAAGAGACGGAACCCGGGGAAGGCCGCGGGGAAGGCCCCGGCGAAGACCGCGCGCAAGGCCCCGGCGAAGGGCGCGCGGAAGAGACCGGGGAAGAGCCCCCGGAGAACCCCGCCTCCGCCCGGGGGCCCGGCGGGCGATAGCGTCCGCTCATGTCCGCGAAGACCCCTGGCACCCCCACAAAAGCCATCACCGTCCGACGGGCCCGCACCAGCGATGTCCCGGCCGTCCGCCGCCTCCTCGACGCCTACGTACGCGACGGCATCCTGCTCGACAAAGCCATGGTGACTCTTTACGAGGACATCCAGGAGTTCTGGGTCGCGGAACGCGACGACAACGCCGAGGTCGTCGGCTGCGGCGCCCTGCACGTGATGTGGGAAGACCTCGCGGAAGTGCGCACTCTCGCGGTGAAGCCCGGGCTGAAGGGCGCGGGCGTCGGGCACCGGGTGCTGGAGAAGCTGCTGCAGACCGCCCGCTGGCTCGGGGTGCGCCGCGTTTTCTGTCTGACCTTCGAAGTCGAGTTCTTCGCGAAGCACGGCTTCGTGGAGATCGGCGAGACCCCCGTCGACACGGATGTCTACGCGGAGCTGCTGCGTTCCTATGACGAGGGCGTCGCGGAGTTCCTCGGTCTCGAACGAGTGAAACCGAACACCTTGGGCAACAGCCGGATGCTTCTGCATCTGTGATCGCCGGAGCCGACAACAGACCGGCCACAACTGGGCCCGCCCGGTTCGGCAAGACATATTCCGCAGCGCGGCCCCTGCCCCGGTGCCCTATGTCCGAAACGCGCACGTTTCCGGACGGAGGAGGGGCTGCCGGTCTCTGCCGGGGGTTTGTGTTTTCCCGGCAAAAGCGGTTTGCTTTCCGAGGTACTGCAGTACTGCATATAACAGGGGACGGCGATACGGCGGACGCCGGCACACCCCGGCCCTGAAGATATCGATGAAAGGAAATCCGGTGGCACAGAAGGTTCAGGTCCTTCTTGTCGACGACCTCGACGGCGGCGAGGCGGACGAGACCGTGACGTTCGCGCTGGACGGCAAGACGTACGAGATCGATCTCACCACCGCCAATGCGGACAAGCTCCGTGGCCTTCTCGAGCCTTACGTGAAGGGCGGTCGTCGTACCGGAGGCCGTGCTGCGGGGGGGCGTGGAAAGACGCGCGCCACTTCGAGCGGCAGCCAGGACACCGCGGCGATCCGCGCCTGGGCGAAGGAGAACGGTTACGAGGTCAACGACCGCGGCCGTGTTCCCGCGACCATCCGCGAGGCTTACGAGAAGGCCAACGGCTGAACAGCGGCACTACCGGCCCCGCGCACGCGAGGCCGGCAGCTGGGCGCCCGCGCGCCGCAGCCGGGCCCGGTGGCACTGCGCGGCCACCGTGTCCACCAGCCGCGCGAGATCGGGGGCGCCTGCACCGCCCCCCAAGGCCGACAGCGTCGGCAGCGAGGTCTCGACCTCGCACCCCGGCTCGGGGGGCCGCAGCCACACGGCGGCCCCCTGGGAACCGAGCCGGCACGGGGGAAGCGGCCGACCGGTACCCGAACCGGGCACCCGCGGCGACGGCACGACCGCACCCGGGGACGGCGGAACGCCCACGACGCCAGGCCGCGTCCGGCCAGGGCCGGCGGACCCCGCCGACGGCGCACCCATGAGCCCGGGCGAGCCCGCGCCGGCGGCGAGCACCGGGCTCGCGGCGCCCGAGCGCGGCGACTGCGCGCGGGGTGACGGCTCCGGCGGCAGCGGGGCCTCCATGGACGCGCCCGGGCCCAGGGCCACGAGGCCCGGTGGCAGCGCTCCCCACTCCAGCCACTCCAGCAGCGCGGGCAGTTCCTCCGTGCTGCCCGCCGCCACCAGCAACTGGACCCGGTCGTCCCGCACGGCCACCGGTGAGCCGGGTGCGAGGCGCCGCAGCGCGGCCGGGGCCACCTCGGCCGGTACCTCCAGGACGTCGAAGCGGACCCCCAGGACCAGCCGGAGCGGGTCCCCGGGCGCCGTCGGCCAGCCCAGCCCGTCCTCGTACCACCGCCGGACCGGGTCCCGGTGGAGACGGGGCGTCACGTGCGGTGCGGAGGCGGGCACGGAGGGCGAGGTGCCGGACATGCCAAGTGCAACCGCCACGAAGCCGTGCGGGTTACGCTGAAGTCACTCTGCGTAGGAGTGTGAGCGCGCAGAGTGGCGGAACGGGGGCGTGCGAGGGGTGCGGGAGGGCGCAAGGTTGTTCGCCCGTAGCGGAGGGGAGGGGGGCGCTCGGCATGGACTGTCGGTCGCCGCGGGTAAGACATCCCTAGTGGGAGGGGGCGACACGCAGGAAAGGCCGTCTCACGTTCGCCATCGGCGTACTGGCGAGTGGGGTATCTGCCTGGCCTGCGGGAACATCGTCTCGCACCATCGGGTTGGAGCAGATGTCGGCGTTCGGGGTCAGGAGGCCAAGGACGGTGTCGGCAGTTGGAATGAGCGGTCCCCGCTTGCGGGACTAAGCTGCGGAAGGACAGGGAGGGGAAGTTCCCCCCACTGCCTGACCGCTCTGAGGAGCGATTAACGATGTTCGAGAGGTTCACCGACCGCGCGCGGCGGGTTGTCGTCCTGGCTCAGGAAGAAGCCCGGATGCTCAACCACAACTACATCGGCACTGAACACATCCTCCTGGGCCTGATCCACGAGGGTGAAGGTGTCGCCGCCAAGGCCCTTGAGAGCCTCGGGATTTCGCTCGAGGCGGTCCGCCAGCAGGTGGAGGAGATCATCGGCCAGGGCCAGCAGGCCCCGTCCGGGCACATCCCCTTCACCCCCCGTGCCAAGAAGGTCCTGGAGCTGTCGCTCCGCGAGGCCCTTCAGCTGGGCCACAACTACATCGGCACGGAGCACATCCTGCTCGGCCTGATCCGCGAGGGCGAGGGCGTCGCCGCCCAGGTCCTGGTCAAGCTGGGCGCAGATCTGAACCGCGTGCGGCAGCAGGTGATCCAGCTGCTCTCCGGTTACCAGGGCAAGGAGACCGCCACCGCCGGCGGTCCTGCCGAGGGCACGCCCTCCACGTCCCTGGTCCTCGACCAGTTCGGCCGGAACCTCACCCAGGCCGCTCGTGAGTCCAAGCTCGACCCGGTCATCGGGCGCGAGAAGGAGATCGAGCGGGTCATGCAGGTGCTGTCCCGCCGTACGAAGAACAACCCGGTGCTGATCGGTGAGCCCGGCGTCGGCAAGACCGCCGTCGTCGAGGGCCTCGCCCAGGCCATCGTCAAGGGCGAGGTGCCCGAGACCCTCAAGGACAAGCACCTCTACACCCTGGACCTCGGCGCCCTGGTCGCCGGCTCCCGCTACCGCGGTGACTTCGAGGAGCGCCTGAAGAAGGTGCTCAAGGAGATCCGCACCCGCGGCGACATCATCCTGTTCATCGACGAGCTGCACACGCTGGTCGGTGCGGGTGCCGCCGAGGGCGCCATCGACGCGGCCTCCATCCTGAAGCCGATGCTGGCCCGCGGTGAGCTGCAGACCATCGGTGCGACCACGCTGGACGAGTACCGCAAGCACCTGGAGAAGGACGCGGCCCTGGAGCGCCGCTTCCAGCCCATCCAGGTCGCGGAGCCGTCCCTGCCGCACACGATCGAGATCCTCAAGGGTCTCCGTGACCGGTACGAGGCCCACCACCGCGTCTCCATCACCGACGAGGCGCTGGTCCAGGCCGCCACGCTGGCCGACCGGTACATCTCGGACCGCTTCCTGCCGGACAAGGCGATCGACCTGATCGACGAGGCCGGTTCCCGGATGCGCATCCGCCGGATGACCGCGCCGCCGGACCTGCGCGAGTTCGACGAGAAGATCGCCGGTGTCCGCCGGGACAAGGAGTCCGCGATCGACTCGCAGGACTTCGAGAAGGCCGCGTCCCTGCGCGACAAGGAGAAGCAGCTCCTCGCCGCCAAGGCCAAGCGGGAGAAGGAGTGGAAGGCCGGCGACATGGACGTCGTCGCCGAGGTCGACGGCGAGCTGATCGCCGAGGTCCTCGCGACCGCCACCGGCATCCCGGTCTTCAAGCTCACCGAGGAGGAGTCCTCCCGCCTGCTGCGCATGGAGGAGGAGCTCCACAAGCGGGTCATCGGCCAGAACGACGCCGTCAAGGCGCTGTCGAAGGCGATCCGCCGTACGCGTGCCGGTCTGAAGGACCCCAAGCGCCCCGGTGGCTCGTTCATCTTCGCCGGCCCGTCCGGTGTCGGTAAGACCGAGCTGTCCAAGGCGCTCGCCGAGTTCCTCTTCGGCGACGAGGACGCGCTGATCTCCCTCGACATGTCGGAGTTCAGCGAGAAGCACACGGTCTCGCGTCTCTTCGGCTCGCCCCCCGGCTACGTGGGCTACGAAGAGGGCGGCCAGCTGACCGAGAAGGTGCGGCGCAAGCCGTTCTCGGTGGTCCTCTTCGACGAGGTCGAGAAGGCCCACCCGGACATCTTCAACTCGCTGCTGCAGATCCTGGAGGACGGTCGCCTGACCGACTCCCAGGGCCGGGTCGTGGACTTCAAGAACACGGTCATCATCATGACGACCAACCTCGGCACCCGGGACATCTCCAAGGGCTTCAACCTGGGCTTCGCGGCCTCGGGCGACACGAAGACCAACTACGAGCGTATGAAGAACAAGGTCCAGGACGAGCTGAAGCAGCACTTCCGGCCCGAGTTCCTCAACCGCGTCGACGACGTGGTCGTCTTCCCGCAGCTCAGCCAGGACGACATCCTCCAGATCGTCGACCTGATGATCGGCAAGGTGGACGAGCGCCTGAAGGACCGGGACATGGGCATCGAGCTCTCCCAGTCCGCCAAGGAACTGCTGTCCAAGAAGGGCTACGACCCCGTGCTGGGCGCGCGTCCGCTGCGTCGCACCATCCAGCGCGAGATCGAGGACTCGCTGTCGGAGAAGATCCTCTTCGGCGAGCTCCGCCCCGGCCACATCGTGGTCGTGGACACGGAGGGCGAGGGCGAGGCCAAGACCTTCACCTTCCGCGGCGAGGAGAAGTCGGCCCTGCCGGACGTCCCGCCGATCGAGCAGGCGGCCGGCGGCACCGGTCCGAACCTGAGCAAGGACGCGTGACCCTTCGGGGCTGCTCCTGACATGAGTGGGGCCACTGCCTTCGGGCGGTGGCCCCACTTCGTGTTCCGCCGCCCGCCCCTGCGGACCGGCCTCGCCTCAGTCCCGGTCCCGGGCCAGGACGGCGTCCGGGAAGAGCGGCTGGACCTCCGACAGCGGGAAGAAGTGCCCGGGCCGGTGTCCGAGGACCACCGTGTGCACCCCGGGCAGCCGGGACGCCAGTGCGGCGAGATGCTCGGTGCCGTCCATCGAGGGGATCCACAGCACCTCGATCCCCGGCAGCTCGGGCATGCAGCCGATGGAGGCGGGCAGTTCCCGGATGATCGAGGCGTTCAGGGACAGGCCGGTGAGCGCGGGGAGCCCGGCGACCTCCTGCCAGTCGGCCGCCGTCAGTTCCGTCGTCAGCGGTCCGAGCCGGAGCGTGTGCAGGGTCTTCCAGTGACCCAGCCCTCGCAGCCCGGTCGTGTCGGTGCTGTGCCGGCCCAGGGAGAGAACGCCCAGCGGGGCCTCGGCCGGCAGGACGTCGGCCAGGTCGGCGCCGGGCAGTTCCTGGGCCACGGCGAGCAGGGTCAGCGACGGCAGGGAGCGCAGTCCCGTCAGGTCGGCGACGGGGTCGAGGACGAGTTCGGTGAGCGGCAGCGGCCGCAGCCGCTCCAGGCCCGTCGCGTCCGGGCAGTCGTAGATGACCAGCCGGTTCAGCGCGGTGCAGCGCCGCAGGGCACCCAGATCCGTCAGGCGTGAGTTCCGCAGGATGCCGAGCGTGGTCACCGTCCCGGGCTCCGGTACGGCGGCCACGATCTCCTCGGCGCTGTGCGGGCCCTCGAAGGCCAGGTCGGGCCAGGGGCGCATGCGGGCCAAGGCCGCGAGCTGGGCGGGTGACTCGCAGGTGAGGAAGAGGTCCGAGCGGTCGAGGTGGTCCAGCACCTCGGCCGCGTAGGCGCCGGCGCCGAACCGGTGCCAGGTGCCCGCCAGCTGCCGCCGGACGTCGTGGTCCGGGTGGTCCCGGAAGCGGCGCAGCACGGCGAGGGCCCCGTCGGGTTCCTGCGATGCCAGGACCGACGCGGTGACCGTGACGCCCAGCGCCTCCTCGTCCGTCAGGCCTTCCGGCCCCGGCAGCAGCTCCAGCACCAGCGGACCGGCCTCGGCCAGCTCCCTCGCGGCCCCGGTCGTGCGCGGCGGGATCAGCGCGGCGGCCCGCTCCTCGACCTCGGTGCGCACCGCGGGGTGCAGCGCCGTCGCGTGCTCCAGGCAGGCCAGCGCCAGCAGCGTGAGCCGGGGCGTGTCCCGGGCGAGCAGGTCCCTCAGCACCCGGACCCGCTCGGCAGGCCTGGCGTGGGCCACGGCCATGCGGATGACGTCCTCCCACCGGGTGTCGTCGGCATGGCCGGTGAGGACGTCGAGGTGGCCCTCCTCGACGGCGTACCGGGCGCCCAGGTAGTCCTGGAAGGTGCGGTGGACGAAGTCCATGACGTCCTCGGCCGGGCGGCGCAGCACGCCACTGCGCAGCAGGAGGACCCGCAGGATGTCCGGCGCGTCCCACTTCCCGGCCGGGGCCAGCGTGGGCAGCGCGCTCTCCACGATTCTCCCGGCGGTCTGCAGGGTCATCTCGGTCCGGCCGCTCAGCACCAGGGCGTAGGCGAGCCGCTGGAGGATCTCGACCTGGGCGGCCTCGCCCAGCTCCGGCCCTTCGGCCGCGCCCATGCCGCGCTCCCGGTCACGGCGGGAGAGCAGCATGCTCAGGGCCGCGTCGTACAGCTCCTTGCGACCGGTGGGCAGGTAGCCGCGGCGCTCGCGGTGGAGGGCGCAGATCAGTCCGCACATCAGCGGATTGGTGGCGAGCCGGGCCAGGTCCCGCTTGGTGCGCAGGGAGTCCAGCAGCCGCTGCTCGTACTCCGGGGCGCGCGCCGCCCGGTGCCAGCGGTGCACGAAGGTGGCGACCTCACCCCGGCCCATCGGTGCCAGGGACAGCTCCCGGAATGCCTCCTGGGAGAGCCACTCGGCGCGCACGGCCGTGGGCCGGGTGGTCAGCAGCCAGCGGTTGCCCGGGTAGGCGTGGATCAGGGAGCGCAGCCAGTCGCGGGTGCCGTGGCGGCCGGCTTTCGGGATCTCGTCGAGGCCGTCGACGAGGACCAGTGCCCGGCCCGCGGTCAGCACGCGCTCCGCCCAGCCGTCCGGCGGGGTCAGCGGGCAGCCGACGGCACTCAGGAAGGCGGCCGGTGCGGGCAGCGGGCCGGTGCGGACCAGGGTGCGCAGCGGCAGGACGTACGGGATGTGCGTGCCCTCGCGCGCCGCGGTCACCGCCAGCCACTGCACCAGGGTCGTCTTCCCGGAGCCCGCGTCGCCGCGCAGCAGCACCCTGGGGTCCTTGTCCAGCGTCTCGTCGGCGGGCATCCGTCCGGTGCGGGCCGGCGGACCCTCGCCGGAGGCGGCGGCCCGGCCGGGATCCCCGTCGGCGCTCGCCTCCAGCGACAGATAGGCGACCTCCAGCGGCCAGCGGTCCGGGGAGTCGCGCAGGTCGAGGCCGAAGATGGTGAGGTGGTTGTGCCGCTCGGCGACGTAGGGCAGGTAGCGGCGCTCGAAGGCGGTGTCCCGGCCGCCGGGGCGGGGTGAGCGGGTGAGCAGTTCGTCGATCTTGGCGATCAGCTCCGCCTGTGCCCGGGTCTGCTCGACCAGGGTGCGGGCGACGAAGGTGGAGCGGCGGGTGAAGAACTCCAGGATGTTCAGGCACGCCCACTCGGTCGCGTGGTCGAGGAAGTGGCAGGAGTCCGTGGACAGCCCGTCGGGCGCCGGGGCCGCGCGGTGCAGGGTCTTCGCCAGCTCGCGGTGGCCGAGGCGGACCGTCTGGACGTCGTCCATGTCGAGGTCGCCGAGGGCGAGCAGCCTGCGGGCCAGGGTGTCGGTGACGGCGATGCGCTCGTCGGCCGGGAAGGGCGGCTCACCGGGGGAGTCCACCGCCTGGGCCACGATCCGCCCGGCGAGCCTGTGCACGTCCGGCTCGGTCAGGGTGCGCTGCTCGCCCCGGAAGGAGACCAGCGCGGACAGGCGCACCGGCTTGTCGACCAGACCCGCTCCCGGGCCCTCCGCACGGAAGAGCCTTTTCAGCAGCGGCGCGACCAGCGAGGACGCGAGCCTGCCGCCGAGCACCGCCGGATCCAACCGCCTCACCCCCGTGATCATGCGAACGGGGGTGAGACTACCCGCGGTTGAGCAGACGGGTCAGGACAGCTGCCCGTCGTAGTCCGGCAGCTTGAACGTCCGCTCGGCGTGGCCGCCGGAGAGGTCGGTGGCGCTGTTGCCGATGTTCGCGATGATCGTGTAGCCCTTCTTCTCGATGTCGACGCGCTGGGCGGTCTTGTAGTCGGCGACGTTCTTGAAGAGGTCGATGAAGCCGCGGACGTAGAGCCCGGAGACCTGGTAGCCGCTCTGCTTCAGGTTGTACTCGGTGAAGGAGTAGATGATCCCGGGGCGGGCGGTCACGAAGAACACGGCGACGCCGCGCTCCTGGGCGTATCTGGCGGCCTCCAGGACCGGCTTGTTGGCCGGCTGCGGGTAGCTGAAGCCGAAGTCGGTCTCCAGCGCGGTGTTGTCGATGTCGAGCACGACGGCCTGCTTCTCGCCCGGCTTCGGGGCGGCGATCCGCTGCTTGAGGTAGGGCAGCGCCTGGTCCATCACCGCCTGGCAGTCCTTCTGCCAGGTGGCGTAGTCGACGTCCGCCGCGGCGGACGTCGCGGCGGCGGTGACGGCCGTGGAGGTGCGGGCGGGGGCCGCCGCGTCGGCCGGCGCGGCCATGGCCACGAGGGCGGCCGCCGAGACGGCGGTGATGGACGCGCGGCGCAGCCAGGGGCCTCGGGTCTGCATGTCGTGGGGGTCCTCTCACGTCAATGACGCTGCCAACATGTCGTGTGCATGTTCGTGGGCGAGGGTGGCGCGAGGGGAACCGTAGGGTTACCGGACGGTAGGTGCCTAGAGGCGTGCGCCACATTTCCGAAAGGGCCGAAGCGGCGCTCCGGTGACATGCCGCACAGGCATTATGTCCGGTACTAGCCGGAATAGTGGATAACGGGCCGGAGGGGCGGCGGTGCGGACCCCTGAAAAGGGGCGGAAGTGCAAGCTGATGGCCGTATTCGTCCCGAATGGGGGGAGTGTCAAGAGACGTAGAACACTGAACGAAATTACTAACTTCTGTCGTAGATCACGCTTTTGGGGGTTTGTCGGGACCCGGGTTACCAAGGGATGGCCATGCGGCGGAGCGACTGCCCGCCGGGTGGTTTTCTCCGTCCCCTTCCCCATGAGGTTTCGATGTCCCAGCGCGTCACGTCCCCTTCCTCCCGTACGTCCCAGCTCCGCACCCGTGCGACCGTGCTGGCCGCCGGCCTCGGTGTCTCGGTCGCACTGGGAGCCGGGGTCGCGTCCGCCGCCGACACCACGGCCGCGTCCGGTGCCGCCAGTGCCGTCCAGGCGCAGGCCGCCGCCCAGGCCAAGGCCGCCAAGGCCGAGGCGCTGAAGGCCGAGAAGGCCGCCGCCGCGAAGAAGGCGGCCGCCAAGAAGGCCGCCGCGAAGAAGGCCGCCGTGCAGAAGGCGGCCAAGAAGGCCAAGCCGTCCTGGGTCGACCCGGTGAAGAAGTACAAGCTCTCCGCGAGCTTCGCCCAGAACGGCGGCATGTGGCAGTCCACCCACAGCGGCCAGGACTACGCCGTCCCGAGCGGCACCCAGGTCGTCGCCGCCCACGGCGGCACCGTGGTGAAGGCCGGCCCCAACGGCGCCGGTGACGGCCCCGCGTACGGCAACGCCGTGGTGATCAGGCACGGCAACGGCACGTTCTCCCAGTACGCCCACCTGTCGAAGGTCAAGGTGCGCATCGGCCAGGTCGTGAAGACCGGCCAGGAGATCGCCCGGTCCGGCAACACCGGCAACTCCAGCGGTCCGCACCTGCACTTCGAGATCCGTACGACCCCGAACTACGGTTCGGCGGTCGACCCGGTCAAGTTCCTGCGCGCCAAGGGCGTGAAGGTCTGATCCGGACGGCGGACCCTCAGGAGCCCCCGGCTCCGCGGTGGGCCTGGGTCACCAGGTCCGTGGCGACCTCGAGGACGGCCTTGTGCCGTTCCTCGGGGTCGTCTCCGACGTCCTGGAGCAGGAACATCCCGGCGTGCAGCGTGAAGATCGCGCTGGCGCAGCGGACCTGGTCGACCAGGTCCGCGTCCGGGTCGACGATGATGTCGCGCAGGCTGTGCACGCGCGCCTTGAAGGACTCGCCGATCCGCAGGTCCCGTACCGAGGCCTGGTTGTCGTGCATGAACCGGAACAGCGGCGCCGCCTGGGCGAGGGCGTCGGCGTAGCGGCGGATGATCTCCTGCTTGGTCTCCAGCGTGTGCGGCCGGCTCCGGCCCCAGTCGATCAGGTCCTCGATCGGCTGCGTGAGGTCCTCGAAGATGCTGACGAGGATCTCTTCCTTCGTCTTGAAGTGGTAGTAGAGCGCCGCCTTCGTGACGTCCAGGCGCTCGGCGATCTCGCGCAGGGACGTCTTCTCGTAGCCCTGCTCCGCGAAGAGTTCGAGGGCCACGTCCTGGATGCGCCGGCGGGTGTCCCCGCGGCGCCGCTGCCTGGTGCCGTCCATGGTGCCGCCCATCCTCCTACGCCGCTCGCTTTCCAGAAAACTTACTTGACGCCCGGCTAGTTCCGCGGCTAGCTTCCGAGTGTAATCACTAGCCGGTCGGCAAGTAAGTAGCGGTAGCTGGGGGAGTGGGAAGCGATGGCGGACACGACGGACGGAGCGGTGGCGGCCGGCGCCGGGGAGAAACAGCCCCGGAGCGTGCGGGTCGTCCTCCTCGCGCTGATGATCGCGATGATGCTCGCGATGCTCGACAACATGATCATCGGCACGGCGATGCCGACCATCGTCGGTGAGCTGGGCGGGCTCGAGCACCTCTCGTGGGTGGTCACCTCCTACACCCTCGCCACCGCGGCCTCCACCCCGCTGTGGGGCAAGCTCGGCGACATGTACGGCCGCAAGGGCACGTTCCTGTGGTCGATCGTGATCTTCCTGGCCGGCTCCGCGCTCAGCGGCATGGCCCAGGACATGGGCCAGCTCATCGGCTTCCGCGCGATCCAGGGCCTCGGCGCCGGCGGTCTCATGGTCGGCGTCATGGCGATCATCGGTGACCTGATCCCGCCCCGGGAGCGCGGCAAGTACCAGGGCATGATGGCCGGCGTGATGGCGCTGGCGATGATCGGCGGACCGCTGGTCGGCGGCACGATCACCGACAACTGGGGCTGGCGCTGGGCGTTCTACATCAACCTGCCGCTCGGCGTGGTCGCGCTGGTCGCCGTCAGCGCCGTGCTGCACCTGCCGAAGAAGCGGGCGCAGGCGCGGATCGACTGGCTGGGCGCCGCGCTGCTCACCGTCGGCATCACCGCCATCGTGCTGGTCACCACCTGGGGCGGCACCGAGTACGCCTGGACCTCCGCGCGGATCATGGAGCTGATCGGCATCGGCGTCGCCGCGCTCGTCGGCTTCCTGTTCTGGCAGACGCGGGCCGCGGAGCCGGTCCTGCCGCTGCACATCTTCCGCAGCCGCAACTTCACGCTGATGTCGGTCATCGGCTTCATCACGGGCTTCGTGATGTTCGGCGCCACGCTGTTCCTGCCCTTCTACCAGCAGGCCGTGCAGGGCGCCTCCGCGACCAACTCCGGGCTGCTGCTCCTGCCGATGCTGGGCGCGATGCTCGTCACGTCGATGGTCGCCGGGCGCGTGACCACGAACACCGGCAGGTACAAGGTCTTCCCGGTGCTCGGCAGCGCGCTGATGATCGTCGGCCTGTACCTGCTGTCCACGATGGACACGGGCACCTCGCGGTTCACCTCGGGCGTCTTCATGGCCGTGGTCGGCCTCGGCATGGGCTGCCTGATGCAGATCACCATGCTGGTGGCGCAGAACAGCGTGGAGATGAAGGACATGGGCGTGGCGTCCTCGTCCACGACCCTCTTCCGCACGCTCGGTTCCTCCTTCGGCGTGGCGATCATGGGCGCGCTGTTCAACCACCGCGTCCAGGACGTCATGGCCGAGCGGGCCGGGGCACTGGGCTCCCGGGTGACCGAGCAGTCCGCGCAGCTCAACCAGGCGAGCCTGGCGAAGCTGCCGGAGGCGGCCCGGGAGGCCTACCAGCACGCGGTCGCCGCCGGCACGCACTCGGCGTTCCTGCTGGGAGCGGCGGTCGCGGTCCTCGCCCTGGCGGCGGCGGTGTTCGTGAAGGAGGTGCCGCTGAAGGGAGCGGGCCCGAAGGCGGCCGAGGACGGCACGGCCGGCGGACCGGCGTCCCGGACGGCGGTGGCCGAGGCGGTGTGACCGGCGTCGCGTCCGTCGCCGCCGCCTCGGGGCGGCGACCGCACGCCGGCCGGTGAAGCGGCTCGTGCCGAGCCCCCGGGGGGCGCGTCCCCCGGGGGCTCCGCCGTGCCCGGCCGCTCGGGGGCACCACCCACGGCACGGCCCGCTGTCGGACCCCCGTGCCACCATCGGCCGTATGGACAAGACGCGCCAGGTCCGGCTCGCCAAGGACGCCATGGACCGGGACTGGGCGGACCCCGGGCTCGACCTGGACACGGTCGCCGCGCACGCGGGGTACTCGCGGTACCACTTCATCCGCGCCTTCAAGGAGGCGTACGGCGAGACTCCCGGCCAGTACCTCACGCACCGCCGGATCGAGCGGGCCGAGGACCTGCTGCGCACGGCGAACCTGTCGGTGACGGAGATCTGCCACCTGGTCGGCTTCAGCAGCGTCGGCACCTTCTCGGCCCGCTTCAAGGCGTGGACGGGGCTGACCCCCACCGAGTACCGGTCGCGGCACGTCGGCCGGGGAGCCGCCCTCATCCCGGGCTGCTACGCCATGCTCTGGGCCGGCGGCTTCCGCTCCGCCCCGGCTTCCGCGTCCGGCTCCGCTCCGGCTTCCGCGTCTGACTCCCTGCCGGCCGCCGCCCCGTCGCCCGCGCCTCCGCCTCCGCCTCCGCCTCCGCCGGGCAGCGCAATTCCGGAGAAGCGCGCTGACACCCCCGCTGCCTACCGTGGCAGGACACGCACCGACCGGCCGCGACGCAGCAGGAGCACGCCATGATCAAGGGTCTCGCCATCTCGACCGTCTGGGTCCTCGACCAAGACCGGGCCAAGGAGTTCTACACGGAGAAGCTCGGTCTGGAGGTCCGTACGGACATGACCATGGGCGAGGGCGGCATGCGCTGGCTCACGGTCGGCTCGCCGCACCAGCCCGGCGTCGAGCTCACCCTGATGGTGCCCGGCGGGCCCGCGATGGACCCCGAGTCCGCCGAGATGCTCCGCAAGCTGGTGAGCAAGGGCGCGCTCGGCGCGGGCGTGCTGACCACCGACGACATCCACGGCGACTACAAGAAGCTCAAGGACCGCGGCGTGGAGTTCCTCCAGGAGCCGCAGGAGCGTCCCTACGGCACGGAGGCACTGTTCCGCGACGACTCCGGCAACTGGTTCTCCTTCACCCAGCCCCGCGAGGGCGGCCTCGACATGGACCGGGACTGGTCCTGCTGAGGCCCGCCCGGTCCTACGCTCCGGACGCCGGCAGCATGGGATAGCTGCCGGTGTTCGTCGGCGCGTGCTCCGGCAGCCACAGCACCGCCACCGCGCCCTCGGCCGGCACGCCCTCGGCAGCGCCCGGCGTGCGGACGTTGCGGAAGGTCAGCCGGGCGCCCAGCACCCGGGCCTGCCCGGCCGCGATGGTCAGGCCCAGGCCGTGCCCGTGCCCGGCCCGGTCCTTGCTGCCGGTGCGGAAGCGGCTCGGTCCCTCGGCGAGCAGGTCCTCCGGGAAGCCCGGGCCGTGGTCGCGGACCCGGATCACCCGGCCCTCGACGGTGACCTCGACGGGCGGCTTGCCGTGCCGGGCCGCGTTGGCCAGCAGGTTGAACAGCACGCGCTCCAGACGCCGCGGGTCGGTCGTGACCTCCGACTCGTGCACGATCCGCACCTCGATGTCCGGGTCCTTGGCCGCCACCCGCCGGGCGACGAACTCACCCAGCATGATGTCCTGCAGCTCCGCCCGCTCCGAGGCGCCGTCCAGACGGGCCACCTCCAGCACGTCCTCCACCAGCGTGCGCATGGCCTTGGCCCGGTCCAGCACCAGCTCGGTCGGGCGGCCCGGCGGCAGCAGTTCCGCCGCGGTCAGCAGCCCGGTCACCGGGGTGCGCAGCTCATGCGCGATGTCGGCGGTGACCCGCCGCTCGGCCTCGATCCGCTGCCGCAGGGCGTCCGCCATGGCGTCCACCGCGCTGGCCAGGTCGTCGGTCTCGTCCCGGACGACCCCGCCCATGGCGTCCCGCACGCGCACGTCCGTCTCGCCGCCCGCGAGCTGGTTGGCCGCGATCGACGCCTTGCGCAGCCGCCGCGAGAGGTGCCCGCCGATGAGCACCCCGAGCGCGCTGCCACCGAGGACCACCGCGATCGAGCCGATCACCAGGGCCTGGTCGAGGTCCTTCAGGATGTCCGAGCTGCGGTCCGTGAAGCCCGAGTGCAGCGACATCACGTGCCCGTTCTTCAGCGGCACCGCGGCCCATATGTCCGGCGCGCCGCCGGGCCGGTCGGCGACGTAGGTGGCCCGCTGCCCCGCCTCGACCCGATCCCGCAGCTCCTCGGGGAGATCCGGGTCGTCAATCTTGGTGTTGGGGAAGTTCAGCCGCCCGGACAGCTCGAAGTTGCGCTGGGCGATCATGATCCGCTCGTCGGCGAGGTCGCGCGCGTTGTCCAGCATCGACACCCGGGCGGCGTTGTGCACGACCAGGCTCAGCGCGATGGCCACCAGTGCCCCGACCAGCGCGATGGCCGCGCTCAGCTTCCATCTCAGGCCCGTGCGGATGCCCGCGCGCTCCAGACCCGTGGCGACCAGGCGCCGGAACTGCCCCCTCATGACCCGGCTCAGGCCTTCAGCTTGTAGCCGAAGCCGCGGACCGTCTCGATCCGGTCCTGGCCGATCTTCTGCCGCAGCCGCTGCACATGGACGTCGACGACCCGTGTGTCCCCGCCCCAGCCGTAGTCCCACACCCGCTCCAGCAGCTTGTCCCGGGAGAGCACCGTGCCCGGCGCGGAGGAGAACTCCAGCAGCAGCCGCATCTCGGTCGGCGTCAGCGCCACCGGCTGCCCGGCCCGGCGGACCTCCATGCCCTCGGTGTCGACCTGCAGGTCCCCGAAGGCCAGCACCCCGCCGTCGGCCGGGGCCGCCTGCTCTCCGGCGCGGTCCCCGCCCGCGTGCCCGAACCGCCGCAGCACCGCCCGGATCCGGGCGACCAGCACGGCACCGTCGAACGGCTTGGTGACGTAGTCGTCGGCGCCCGCCTCCAGGCCCAGCACCACGTCGATCGAGTCGGCCCGCGCCGACAGCATGATCACCGGCACGGTCGACTCGTCCCGGATGCGGCGGCACAGGCTGACCCCGTCGAGTCCGGGGACCATCACGTCCAGCAGCGCGATGTCGGGCCGGTCCGCCCGGAAGGCCTCCAGGCCGGACAGCCCGTCGGGCATGGCGGTGACCACGAAGCCGTCCCGTTCCAGGGCGAGCTGCGTGGCCTCGCGGATGACGTCGTCGTCCTCGACGAACAGGACGTGGGTCTGGTCTGCCATCCCGGTGCTCTCTGTCCTCAGTGGCTCGTGGGGTGTGTGCTCTTCAGTGGTGCGCGTGGGCGTTCTCTTCGCTGGGACGCGTGGAGCGGGCGCCGCGTTCACCGACACATCGGTGTGAGGGGCCCGAACGGTTCACCGGGCCGTGCGGCGGCGTCAGCTCGCGGGCGCGGGCGACACGGAGTCGCCGACGACCTTCCCGTAGTCGTTGTGCGTGCGGTACTCCTCGTCGAACCGGCCGGACGACCACCGGTACGTGATCACGTTCTCCCCGGAGGGACTCGACACCGGGTCGCCCTTGTCGTACACCTGCTTGGTCACCACGAGGTCGCCGCGGTCGATCTCCGCGTAGACCGGCGGCTCCTCGGCCTTGAAGACATTCTGGTACGAGCCGCCCTGCTCGCGGTACACGTAACTGCCCACACCCACCGCGTCACCGCAGGTCAGCACGTTGACGACGACGTCGTCGGCCGAGCCCCCGGTCAGCTTGCCGTAGGAGACGTCGACGGGGTACTCGTCGGCCACACACGGCTTGAGGTCCCGCTTGACCTCCGGCGCGACCTTCGGGTCGGCCTTGACGAGCGCGACCGCGTTCACGGCGTCGGGGGTCTTCGACGGCACCGCGGTCGGGGTGGCCGCGGCGGCACCCGCCACCGAGTCGGCGTGCGCCGGGCCCTCGTCCCGGGCGCCGGTGCCGCCGGCGGCACACGAGGACGCGAAAAGGGCGAGGGCGGCGAACACGGCCAGTGCCGTGATCACCGCCTGCAAGCCGCCCCGGTTCCCCGGGGAACCCTCGCCGGTCAGGCCGCGCACCGCTCCCGCTCCTCACGCTCCAGCGCGCGTGCGTCCAGATCGCGGGACTCCAGCTCCTCGCGGAGCCGGGCGAGCGCCCGGTGCAGCGTGCTCTTGACCGTTCCGGCCGACATGCCTAGGGCGGCGGCCGTCTCCTCCGTGGACATCTGCTCCCAGTGTCGCAGCACCACGACACTGCGCTGCTTCGGGGCGAGCACGCGGAGGATGTCCATCAGCAGGGCGCGGTCCGCGTGCTGCTCCGTGGAGTCGTCGACCGAGGCGTCCGGGAGCTGCTCGGTCGGGACC
Organism: Streptomyces sp. NPDC015242; assembly: GCF_043079125.1. NCBI lineage: Bacteria > Bacillati > Actinomycetota > Actinomycetes > Kitasatosporales > Streptomycetaceae > Streptomyces > Streptomyces sp. NPDC015242. Next base: position 679,620 of record NZ_JBIBUF010000004.1, read on the forward strand.
TCCTCCAGCTTGCGGGCCCGCCACCACTCGGTCCTCGTGTTGATCATCACCCGGCGCAGGTAGGCGTCGGCCAGCCGCTTGTCCTCGATGGTCTCCCAGCGGCCGTAGGTCCGCACCAGTGCCGTCTGCAGCAGGTCCTGCGCGTCCGTCGGGTCCGGCACCAGGCGGCGGGCGCTGCGCAGCAACGCGTCCTGCCGGGTGCGGACGTACTCCTCGAACTCGAGCACCTCGCCCTGCGCCATGGTGAACCGCCTCCCGTTTCCCCGTTCCGGGCCGGCTCCCCGCCGCCCGTGCACTGCCTGTGGTCCTCAGTCGTCCCGTGTCTTCCGGGAACGCAACCGAAGGTACGGAGGCGTTGTCACGGCGCTGTCCGAAGCAGCCTGCGGCCAGCGCTCGGCTGTCCGTCGGTTGTGTAACGGATGTCGGAACGGGGTAAAACCGTGGGCCAGTTGGAATGGCTTTGGGGTGATTTGCCCACCCTTTGGGGCGGGGTGACGGCAGGGCGGCGTCTGTGACGTTCCTGTGCGTCAGGTCAGCGGCAGCCGGTACAGCCCGCCCGCCATCGGCTCCACCAGACCGTCGGCGACCAGCCCGTCCAGGGCACGGGCCCGCTGCACCGGCTCGTGCCACACCCGGTCCAGGGCCGCCTGCGGCACCGGGCCGTGGGCGTCCCGCAGCACGGCGAGCAGCCGCCCGCGCACCTGCCGGTCGGTGCCCGCGTACGTCTGGCCGCGGCGCGGCGGGCCGTCGTGCTCCGGCTTGCCCGCGAGCCGCCACGCGCACTGCGCGGCGATCGGGCAGCGGTGGCAGGACTCGCTCTTCGCCGTGCACACCAGCGCGCCCAGCTCCATGGAGGCGGCGGCCCAGCGCGCGGCGGTCGGCTCGTCGTCGGGCAGCAGCGCGCGGGCCAGCTTGCGTTCGGCGGCGGTGGTGGCGTTCGGCGGGTACTGCACGCCGGTGACCGCGCGGGCGAGGACCCGGCGCACGTTCGTGTCCAGCACGGGGTGCCGCTGCCCGTAGGCGAAGGAGGCGACGGCGGCGGCCGTGTACTCGCCGATACCGGGCAGCGCCAGCAGCTGTGCGTGGTCGGACGGTACATCGCCGCCGTGCCGTTCCGTTATCGCGACGGCGGCGCCGTGCAGCCGCAGCGCGCGGCGCGGGTAGCCGAGCCGGCCCCAGGCGCGGACGGCCTCGCCGGGCGCCTCCCGGGCCAGGTCGGCGGGGCGCGGCCAGCGGGCCAGCCACTGCTCGTAGACCGGCAGGACCCGGCTGACCGGCGTCTGCTGGAGCATGAACTCGCTGACCATCACGCCCCACGCCCCGGCCTCGGGGCGCCGCCAGGGCAGGTCGCGGGCGTTCTCGTCGAACCAGTCGATGACGGGGGAGTGCAGGTCCCGGCCGGGGGAAGCGGAGGAGCCGCCGGCGGTGGTCGCGCCGGGGGGCGCGGCGGTCGTCTCGGCGGGGGCGGGGTGCGGGGGCTTCGTGGGAGCAGTCATGGCCTTCCGATGGTGCCACGCACCGGCACCCTCGCGGGCGCACCGCCACCCCCTCGGCAGGCCGGTACCTGACGAGCGGCAGCAGTGCCGTCCCGCCCCACACCTGTGGCGCCGGGCCGCAGGGAACGTCCCCACCCGGCCCCTCCCGCCCGCGGCGCCCCGGCCGGCCCGGGCACGAGGTGAACGCGGCCGGTTCGACCGCCTTCCGCCAACGCCTCGTCCTCGGGCGGCAGTACGCGGATCGCCGCGCCAACTCACCTGATGCGTACGAGTGTTCCGGCTGCTCGTGCAGCAGCAACGGCAGTCGGCTCCGGCGGGCGGCGCGGGGGCCCGCTCAGCGGGCGGCCGCGCCCACTGCCCCGGCAGGCTCAGCGAAGGTCGTGGTCACGGACGGTAGGCGGCGGGCCGTTACCGTCACACCCCGCGATCGCCGGGTGCCGAACCGGACGAAAGGCAGGGGTGGGACGGGGTTTCTCCGGAATGATGATCCGGAAAAGTTGTGCCCCGAGCGGCGGGTGGGACAAGCGAACGCGCCGTTCTCTCGTAAGGTTTGCGCCGTGGGATCTCTGCGCAATCCGGTCGGGCCGCTTCCCTCCTCCATCTACTGGCGTCGGAGGGCCGTACTCGTGTCTGTGGTCGCCCTGTTGGCGCTATTGATCACCTGGATCGTGACCATGGGCGGCGGGGGCGGCAAGGACGGCGACAACGGCGCCAACGGCAAGAATCCCGCGCCCACCATCGAGCCCGGCCCGTCGAGTTCGGGCCCGGCCATCAGCCAAGCCCCGGGCGGACGCGACGAGTCGGGCGGCGGCGGCTCGGACGGCTCGTCCCCGGGCTCCGGTGACGGCTCGGGTGACGGCGACGGTTCCGCCGACGGCGGCGGCTCGGGCGGCGGCTCCGGTGACGGTTCCGGCGGCGCCGCCGGGCCGGGCGGCTCGGGCGGCGCGGGCGGCTCCGGGAGCGGCGGCACGGTGGGCGGCGTCGGCGCGGGCGACACGCTGCCGGCCGGCTCCAGCCTGCCCAACTGCACCGCATCCGTGGTCAAGTTCAGCCTGCGCAGCCGGCACAACACCTACGCCCCCGAGCAGACGCCCACGTTCCTGCTGACCGCGCGGAACGTCTCCGGCAGCGACTGCAAGATCGACCTCGGGCCGAAGAACGCGGTGTTCGCGGTCACCCCCGCAGGCGGCGACGACGACTACTGGTCCTCCGCGGACTGCCCCAAGGCGGCCGCGCACCAGCTGTTCCGGGTACCGGCGGGCAGCGACATCACCTACGTGGTGAAGTGGAACCGCAAGCCCAGCGCGCCCGAGTGCGCCACGCCCCCGGCGGGTTCGGCCAAGACCGGCACCTACCTCGTGGAGGCCAAGGCCCCGGGCTTCGCGAAGGTGCAGACGTCGTTCGTGCTGTCGGCCGACTGAAGCACGACGGCCGTGAACGGCTGAGGGCGGTACCCGGCACCGGGTACCGCCCTCAGCCGTTCACGGCCGGTGCAGGCCTCAGACGTACCGCTCCAGGATCGACGACTCCGCCAGCCGCGACAGGCCTTCGCGCACGCTGCGGGCCCGGGCCTCGCCCACGCCGTCCACGGTCTGCAGGTCGTCGACGCTCGCGGCGAGCAGCTTCTGCAGGCCGCCGAAGTGCTCCACCAGGCGGTCGATGATGGCGCCGGGCAGGCGCGGCACCTTCGCCAGGAGCCGGAAACCACGCGGGGACACCGCCGAGTCGAGCGTCTCCGGAGAGCCGGTGTAGCCCAACGCGCGGGCCACCGTGGGCAGTTCGAGCAGCTCGGCGTGGCTGAGCGCGTCGAGCTCGGCGAGCGCCTCGTCGACCGTGCGGGACCGCTTGGCCGTGGGCTCGGGGACGTAGTCCCGCACGACCAGCTCGCGCTCCGGCTCGACGCCCGCGATCAGCTCGTCCAGCTGGAGGGCGAGCAGACGGCCGTCCGTGCCGAGCTCCACCACGTACTCGGCGATCTCCGTGGCGATGCGGCGGACCATCTCCAGGCGCTGGGCGACCGCCGAGACGTCCCGGACGGTCACCAGGTCCTCGATCTCCAGCGCGGACAGCGTGCCCGCGACCTCGTCGAGGCGGAGCTTGTAGCGCTCCAGCGTCGCGAGGGCCTGGTTGGCGCGGGACAGGATCGCCGCCGAGTCCTCCAGGACCCGGCGCTGGCCGTCGACGTACAGGGCGATCAGCCGCATCGACTGGGAGACCGAGACGACCGGGAAACCGACCTGCTTGCTCACGCGGTCCGCCGTGCGGTGCCGGGTGCCCGTCTCCTCCGTGGGGATCGTCGGGTCCGGGACCAGCTGCACGCCCGCGCGCAGGATCTTCGACAGGTCCGAGGACAGCACGATGCCGCCGTCCAGCTTGCACAGCTCGCGCAGCCGGGTCGCCGTGAACTCGACGTCCAGCACGAAGCCGCCGCTGCACAGCGCTTCCACCGTCTTGTCGGAGCCCAGCACGATGAGACCGCCGGTGTTGCCGCGGAGCACACGCTCCAGGCCGTCGCGGAGGGCGGTGCCGGGTGCCACGGCGCTCAGGGAGGCGCGCATCAGGCCATCGGTACCGGCACTCCCGCCGGACTTTCCGGGAGCTGATGCCCGGTCGTTGGCTGCCACTGCACTCCTCCGGTCGCAGGTTCTGGGCGCCCCCGTGTCGCGCGCTCGGTTCGCACGGACGGGCGAGACCAGGGCAAAGTCTACCGGCGACCCTCCTCGTCCCGCGGGGCCTCTCTGCGACGGGAGCGGGGAAGGACCCGCAGGGCGTCCCCTATGTCCGCGACTTCCAGGACCTTCATGCCCGCCGGGACCTTCCCCGGATCGCCCGGTACCAGGGCGTGCGTGAAGCCCAGACGGTGGGCTTCGGCCAGGCGGCGCTGCACGCCCGTGACGCGTCTCACCTCGCCCGCGAGGCCCACCTCGCCGATCGCGACCAGGTTCTTCGGGAGAGGTGTGTCACTCGCCGCGCTCGCCAGGGCGAGGGCCACCGCCAGGTCCGCCGCGGGCTCCGACAGCTTCACGCCGCCGACCGTCGCGGAGTAGATGTCCCTTTTGCCCAAGGCGCTGATCCGGCCCCGCTGTTCCAGCACCGCCAGCATCATCGAGACACGGGAGGTCTCCAGGCCCGAGGTGGTGCGGCGCGGGGACGGGATCTGGGAGTCGACCGTGAGCGCCTGGACCTCGGCGACCAGGGGGCGGCGGCCCTCCAGGGTGACGGTCAGACAGGTGCCCGGGACCGGTTCGGCCCGGCGTGTCAGGAAAAGTCCGCTCGGGTCCGCGAGGCCCGTGATGCCCTCGTCGTGCAGCTCGAAGCAGCCGACCTCGTCGGTGGTGCCGTAGCGGTTCTTGACGCCGCGGACGAGGCGCAGGCGGGCGTGCCGGTCGCCCTCGAAGTGCAGGACGACGTCGACCAGGTGCTCCAGCAGGCGCGGGCCGGCGATCGCGCCGTCCTTGGTGACGTGGCCCACCAGAAGCGTGGACATGCCGCGTTCCTTCGAGGCCCGGATCAGCGCACCGGCGACCTCGCGCACCTGGGCCATGCCGCCGGGCGCGCCGTCGATCTCCGGGGAGGCCACCGTCTGCACCGAGTCCAGGATCAGGAGCGACGGCTTCACCGCGTCCAAGTGGCCCAGCACCGCCGCGAGATCCGTCTCGGCCGCCAGGTACAGGTGGTCGTCGATGGCGCCGATGCGGTCGGCGCGCAGCCGGACCTGGCTCGCCGACTCCTCGCCCGTCACGTACAGCGTGCGGTGCTCGTCGCTCGCCGACTTGGCCGCCACGTCCAGCAGCAGCGTCGACTTGCCGACGCCGGGCTCGCCCGCGACCAGCACCACCGCGCCGGGGACCAGCCCGCCGCCGAGCACGCGGTCCAGCTCGGGCACGCCGGTGGTGCGGGCGGCGGCCTGGCGGCCGTCCACCTGGCCGATGGGCAGGGCGGAGGTGGTGACCCGGCCGGGAGCCGTCGTGCGGACCGCGGGCGTGCCGTACTCCTCGATCGTCCCCCAGGCCTGGCACTCGGGGCAGCGGCCGAGCCACTTCGCCGTCTGCCAGCCGCACTCCGTGCAGCGGTAGGACGGGCGGTCCTTGGTGGATTTCGTACGGGCAGCCATGGACGGAACCGTAGCCGCCGCCACTGACAACGCGGGGACCGGGCGACGGCGGCCGCCTCCGCGCCAGGGGTCCGCCACCCCCCGCCGGGGCCGGTCCCGGCGGTTCGTGTCCTCGTTTGAGGGATCGTTTCACCCGTACGGATTAAATGTGCTCAAGCCGTCGGAAGGCGCCCCTTCCGGCCGCCTACGGTCGCCGAATGATGAGCAGTTCTCCGGAGACCTCGACCCGCACGACCCGCACGGCCGGCGCGCATCGGGCGCACCGGGAAGCGCGCGACCGCGGGGCGGCGCGCACGCTGGCTCAGCAGCCGCCCGCGCGCTACGAGCCGTACCTGGACGGCCTGTTCACCTACTGCCTGTCCGTGCTGTGCGACCACGACGCCGCGACCGCCGCCCTCGGCGACGTCCTCGCCCTCGCCGAGCGCCGGGGCCGGCACGTCCCGGACGCGCCCGCCGACCGCAGGGCCTGGCTGTACGCGCTGGCCCGCTGGGCGTGCCTGCGCAAGCTGGCCGAGGCCAAGCAGAAACGTCAGAGCAGCCACGCCGCGGGCCGCGCCGAACGGCAGCGCGCCGACCGGCAGGCCGCCCCGGGCCTCTCCGAGGAGGTCCAGGAGCGCCGCCGCCGCGAACTGGCCCTGCTGGCCTGGCCGGAGGCGGCCGGCACCACCCCGGAGCAGCGCGAGGCGCTCGAACTGGCCGTGCGCCACCACCTCGCCGCCCACGAGGTCGCCGCCGTGCTCGGCATGGACGTGGCCGCCGCCCGGGACCTGCTCGCCTCCGCCGCCTGCGAGGTGGAACGCACGCGTGCGGCCCTCGCCGTCGTCGAGACCGGGGCGTGTCCGAGCGTCGCGCACCTCGTCGGCGACGAGCGGCTGGTGCTCGGCACGGCCCTGCGCCGCGAACTCGTCCGGCACGTCGACGACTGCCCGCGCTGCCGCCGCGCCGCCGAGCGCGCCATCCCCGGCCGCTGGCCCGGCACCAGCGTCACCCCCGCGGAGCTGCCCGTCCTGCCGGCACCCCGCGCGGCCCTGCACGTCGCCATGGCCCACCACCCGCGCGCGCGGAGCGCCGCGCCGCGCTTCGACCGGCGCGGCTTCCCCGTCGATCCCAAGGACCACGCCGCGCGCCGGGACCGGCTCCGCGCGCGTGCCGTGACCACGACCGTCGTCGCCACCGTCGTCGCCGCCCCCGTGATCGCCCTGTGGGCCGCCTACCGGGGCACCCCGGTCGGCGAGGGTGAGGACGGCCGCAGCGCCTCCGCGCGCGAGGCGGACGACCCGTTCGCCCTGGACGGCGAGATGGCGGGCGGCGGCTACGAGAACACCGGCAACGCCGGCACCCGCCCCGGCCCCCGGTTCGGCAAGGACGGCAAGGCCGACGTCTCCGTCGAGGTCATCGGCGTCGCGGGCGCCGGCCGCGGGACCGCCCTGGAGGTCACCGCGGACAACAGCGGTGACACCACGCTCATCACCCTCACCGCCACGGGCGGGACCCCGGTCCGCTGGTCCGCGACCACCGGCGCCCACTGGCTCTACCTCAGCCGGTCCTCGGGAACGCTCGCCCCCGGCCGGTCGTTGACGATCAAGGTCTACGTCGATCACCTGCGGGAGCCCGCCGGCCCCTGGCACGCGCAGGTGGCGGTCGCCCCGGTCGGAGCCGTCGTCCACATCGAGGGCCACGGCAGCGCGCCCGGCCCCTCCGGCCCAGGACCGCGCCCCAGCAGCCCGGCCGAGCCGCCCTCCACCCGGCCCGACCCGACGCCCACGACGTCCGCCCCGGCCCCGGACCCGACGCCGACCACCCCGCCCCCTTCGCCCGACCCGGACCCCACGCCCACGACGGACCCGGAGCCCACCGAGCCGGCGGGCTCGACGCCCCCGCCCTCGGACAGCGGCGACCCGAGCCCGGCCACGTCGTAGGGCCCGGCTCAGACCACCGGGTCGGCGGGATGCGGCGCGAGGAGCGGCAGCTGCGAGGCCAGGCGCTCCTCGCACAGCTCGACCAGCCGGTCGTAGCCGGCCTTGCCCATCAGCTCGATCAGCTCGGGCCGGTAGGAGACGTAGACCGGCTCGCCCGCGCCGTGCGCCGAGGTCGCCGAGGTGCACCACCAGTGCAGGTCGTGCCCGCCCGGGCCCCAGCCGCGGCGGTCGTACTCACCGATCGACACCTGCAGTACGCGCGTGTCGTCGGGCCGGTCGATCCACTCGTACGTCCGGCGCACCGGCAGCTGCCAGCACACGTCCGGCTTGGTCTCCAGCGGCTCGCGGCCCTCCTTGAGGGCGAGGATGTGCAGCGAGCAGCCCATGCCGCCCGCGAAGCCCGGCCGGTTCTGGAAGATGCACGAGCCCTGGAAGGGCCGGGTCTGCCGGTCGCCGTCCTCGTCCTCGGACACCCAGCCGTTGGCCGTGCCCTCGGCGTGGTGCTGCCAGATGTCCGGCGTGAGCCTGGCCACGTGCTCGGCGACGCGCTTCTCGTCGTCCTCGTCGGAGAAGTGGGCACCCAGGGTGCAGCACCCGTCGTCCGCGCGGCCGGCCTGGATGCCCTGGCAGCCGCTGCCGAAGATGCAGTTCCAGCGAGAGGTCAGCCATGTCAGATCGCAGCGGAACACCTGCTCGTCGTCCGCCGGATCGGGAAACTCCACCCACGCGCGGGCGAAGTCGAGTCCCTGCTCGTCGGACACCGCGACGCCCGGTGATTTGTCGCGCTTGGCCTTTTTCGTCTTTGGCACGTCTCCAGGGTACGGGCCGTATCCCCGCACCGAGGACGGCGGAGCGCCCTGCTGGCAGTAGCGTGCCGTACATGAGACTCGGTGTCCTCGACGTGGGTTCGAACACGGTGCATCTGCTCGTGGTGGACGCGCACCCCGGCGCGTGCCCGCTGCCCGCGCACTCGCACAAGGCGGAACTGCGCCTCGCCCAGCTCCTCGACGGCGACGGCGCGATCGGCCCCGCCGGAGTCGACCGGCTGGTCGCGGTCATCCACGACGCGCTCCAGGCCGCCGAGGACAAGGGCGTCGAGGACCTGCTGCCGTTCGCCACCTCCGCCGTCCGGGAGGCCCGCAACGCCGACGAGGTCCTCGCGCGCGTGCGCACCGAGACCGGCGTCGAGCTGCAGGTCCTCACCGGCGAGGAGGAGGCGCGCCTGACCTTCCTCGCGGCCCGCCGCTGGTTCGGCTGGTCGGCCGGGAAGCTGCTGGTCCTGGACATCGGTGGCGGCTCCCTCGAAATCGCCTACGGCATGGACGAGGAGCCCGACGCGGCCGCCTCCCTGCCCCTGGGCGCCGGGCGCCTCACCGCCGGCTGGCTGCCCGGCGACCCGCCCGCCCCGGACGACGTCCGCGCCCTGCGCCGCCACGTCCGCACCGAGATCGCCCGCACGGTCGGCGAGTTCAGCCGCCTCGGCGCCCCCGATCACGTCGTCGCCACGTCCAAGACCTTCAAGCAGCTGGCCCGCATGGCGGGCGCCGCGCGTTCCGCCGAGGGCCCCTACGTCCAGCGCGAGCTCAAGCGGGAGTCGGTGGAGAGCTGGGTCCCGAAGCTGTCCGGCATGACCGAGCGGGAACGGTCCGAACTGCCCGGTGTCTCGGAGGGCAGGGCGGGCCAGCTGCTGGCCGGTGCCCTGGTGGCCGAGGCCGCCATGGACCTGTTCGGCGTGGAGCGCGTGGAGATCTGCCCGTGGGCGCTGCGGGAGGGCGTGATCCTGCGCCGGCTCGACCACATGGAGTCCGCGTGAGGGAACCCGCCGCGCGGACCGGGCACGTGGCAATCACCACAACGGCGAACAGACACCCCACGACCTGCCCGTCCCACCCCGTAACCTGTCCTGCATGGCAGAGCCAGCCGTGAAGATCCCGGACGCGAAGGTCGCCCTCTCGACGGCCTCGGTCTACCCGGAGTCGACGGCCACGGCCTTCGAGATCGCCGCGCGCCTCGGCTACGACGGAGTCGAGGTCATGGTCTGGACCGACCCGGTCAGCCAGGACATCGACGCCCTGCGCAGACTGAGCGACTACCACCGCATCCCGATCCTCGCCGTGCACGCCCCCTGCCTGCTCATCACGCAGCGCGTGTGGTCCACCGACCCGTGGACCAAGCTTCAGCGGGCCCGCGCGGCGGCCGAGAAGCTCGACGCGAGCACGGTCGTGGTCCACCCCCCGTTCCGCTGGCAGCGCCAGTACGCGCGCGACTTCGTCACCGGCATCTGGCGCATGGCGAACGAGACGGACGTACGGTTCGCCGTCGAGAACATGTACCCCTGGCGCTACCGCGACCGCGAGATGCTCGCCTACGCCCCCGACTGGGACGTCACCAAGGACGACTACCGCCACTTCACGATCGACCTCAGCCACACGGCGACGGCCCGCTCCGACGCGCTGGCCATGGTCGACCGCATGGGCGACCGCCTCGGCCACGTCCACCTCGCCGACGGCCGCGGCTCCGCCAAGGACGAGCACCTGGTGCCCGGCCGCGGCACCCAGCCCTGCGCCGAGGTGCTGGAGCGCCTCGCCCTGACCGGCTTCGACGGCCACGTCGTCATCGAGGTCAACACCCGCCGCGCCATGTCGAGCGCCGAGCGCGAGGCCGACCTGGCCGAGGCCCTGGCCTTCACCCGCCTGCACCTGGCCTCGGCGGCGCGGGTGCCACGGCGATGACCGATCCGGCCGGTCCCGCCGCCCGCCGCCGCGGACGCCCCCCGCGCACGGAGTCGGCCGGCACCCGCGACCGCATCCTCACCGCCGCCCGCGACGAGTTCTCCGAACGCGGCTACGAGAAGACGTCCGTGCGCGGCATCGCCAAGACCGCCGGGGTCGACTCGGCCCTGGTGCACCACTACTTCGGCACCAAGGAACAGGTCTTCGAAGCGGCGATCACCCAGTCCTTCGGACCCGCCCTGCAGGCCCCCAGGGCCATCGAGGAGGGCCCGCTCGACGGCGTGGGGGAGCGGCTGGCCCGCTTCTTCTTCGGCGTCTGGGAGAACCCGGCGACCCGCGCGCCCCTGCTCGCCATCGTCCGCTCGGCGGTCACCAACGACACCGCGGCCGCCGTCTTCCGCCGGATCATCGCCACCCAGGTGCTGCGCCGCATCGCCGTACGGCTGGAGCTGCCCGACGCGGAGCTGCGGGCGGAACTGGCCGCCGCCCAGCTCGTGGGCACGGCGATCCTGCGCTACGTCATCAAGGTCGAGCCGCTGGCCTCGGCGGACCCGGAGCAGGTCATCGCCCGGCTGGCCCCGGTCGTCCAGGGACACCTGACCGGTCCGTAGCCCCTCGGCGGGGCGCGGGCGAGACAGTCATCCCGCATTCCGGACACTCCGTCCCGCCCACTGGATGAGCGGCGTACGCTCGACAGCAGTCAGAAATCTCCGAATCCTCTGACGCAGTCTCTGAAGGAGCGAGCGACGATGCCCGAGCTGAGGTCCCGCACAGTCACCCACGGCCGCAACATGGCGGGCGCCCGCGCCCTGATGCGCGCCTCCGGTGTACCGGGTGCGGACATCGGCCGCAAGCCGATCATCGCGGTCGCCAACAGCTTCACGGAGTTCGTCCCCGGCCACACGCACCTCGCGCCGGTCGGCCGGATCGTCAGCGAGGCCGTCCGGGAGGCCGGCGGCATCCCGCGCGAGTTCAACACCATCGCCGTGGACGACGGCATCGCCATGGGCCACGGCGGCATGCTCTACTCCCTGCCCTCGCGCGACCTGATCGCGGACAGCGTCGAGTACATGGTCGAGGCCCACTGCGCCGACGCCCTGATCTGCATCTCCAACTGCGACAAGATCACCCCGGGCATGCTCAACGCCGCCCTGCGGCTGAACATCCCCACGGTGTTCGTCTCCGGCGGCCCCATGGAGTCCGGCCGGGCCACGCTCGTCGACGGCACGGTCCGCACGCTCGACCTGGTCGACGCGATCTCCGACGCCGTGAACGACAAGATCTCGGACGAGGACATCCTCCGCATCGAGGAGAACGCCTGCCCGACCTGCGGCTCCTGTTCCGGCATGTTCACCGCCAACTCGATGAACTGCCTGACCGAGGCCATGGGCCTGTCTCTGCCGGGCAACGGCTCGGTCCTCGCCACGCACACGGCCCGCAAGCAGCTGTACGTGAACGCGGCCAGGACGGTCATGGACATCACCCGCCGCTACTACGAGCAGGACGACGAGACGGTCCTGCCCCGCAGCGTGGCGTCCTTCGCCGCCTTCGAGAACGCCATGGCCCTCGACATCGCCATGGGCGGCTCCACCAACACGATCCTGCACCTGCTGGCCGCGGCCCAGGAGGCGGGCGTCCCCTTCGGCCTGGAGGAGATCAACGAGGTCTCCCGCCGCGTGCCCTGCCTGGCCAAGGTCGCCCCGAACGTGGCCAAGGACCGCACGTACTACATGGAGGACGTGCACCGCGCCGGCGGCATCCCCGCCCTGCTGGGCGAGCTGCACCGCGCCGGCCTGCTCAACGAGGACGTGCACTCCGTCCACAGCCCGACCCTCGCCGACTGGCTGAAGACCTGGGACGTGCGCGGCGGCTCCCCGTCCCCCGAGGCGGTCGAGCTGTGGCACGCGGCCCCGGGCTGCGTCCGCTCCGCCGAGGCCTTCTCCCAGTCCGAGCGCTGGGAGGCCCTGGACGAGGACGCCGAGGGCGGCTGCATCCGCTCCGTCGAGCACGCCTACTCCAAGGACGGCGGCCTCGCGGTCCTCAAGGGCAACCTGGCCGTGGACGGCTGCGTCGTGAAAACGGCCGGCGTCGACGAGTCCATCTGGACCTTCGAGGGCCCGGCGGTCGTCTGCGAGTCGCAGGAGGAGGCCGTGCAGAAGATCCTCACCCAGCAGGTCAAGGACGGCGACGTCGTCGTCATCCGCTACGAGGGCCCCAAGGGCGGCCCCGGCATGCAGGAGATGCTCTACCCGACCTCGTACCTGAAGGGCCGCGGCCTGGGCAAGACCTGCGCGCTGGTCACCGACGGCCGCTTCTCCGGCGGCACTTCGGGCCTGTCCATCGGCCACGCCTCGCCCGAGGCGGCCGCGGGCGGCACCATCGCCCTGGTCGAGGACGGCGACCGCATCCGCATCGACATCCCGAACCGCTCGATCGACCTCCTGGTCGACGACGCCGAGCTGGCCCGCCGCGAGCAGGCGCTGAACGGCCGGTACGCCCCGAAGAACCGCGACCGCAAGGTCTCGGCCGCCCTGCGCGCCTACGCCGCGATGGCGACCAGCGCGGACAAGGGCGCCGTCCGGGACGTGTCGAAGCTGGGCTGAGCCGACGCCTTCGCGATCGTCCACGATCCGGCCGGGGCACCCGGCGGAGGGCCGCTCCCCGGCACCGGGGGGCGGCCCTCCCGTCTGCCGCCCTACCAGCCCGCCGGGTCACGCCCGCTCACGGCGAAGACCGTCCCGTCCGGCGCGCTGCCGTAGACCCGGTCGCCCACCACCACCGGCTCGGGCAGGGCGGCCGGAACCCGGTCCGAGCGGCTGCCGAGCCGCGGCGGCGTCTCCCCGAGCAGCCTTCCGCGCCGCGCGTCGACGCCGAGCAGCCGCCCGTCCGGCGCGGTGACGTACACATGCCGGTCGTCGGCGACCGGCCTCGATCCCCGCACGACACCCGTCTCCAGCGTCCAGAGCTGCTCGCGCGCCGCCAGATCGACGGCGACCAGCGCTCCGCCCGTCGCCATGAGGTGCACGACGTCCCCCCGCACGCCGCCCACCGCCTGCTGCAGCGGCACCCGCAGCGGCACTCGCACGCTCTTCCGGCTCCCGGGGTCGTAGCGCACCACGGCCCGGGCCTCCTGCGTGACCGCGTCGACGGAGAGGAGGACCACCGCCCCGTCCGCCGTCCCGACCGGTTCCAGGGCGCCGTCCAGCCGCGCGTCCCACCGCACGTCGCCCGAGCGCGGATCCACCGCGGTGACCCGGGTGCTGCCCCCGTCCCCGGACACGGTCGCCGCGTAGGCCAGCGGATCACCGGCGAACGACACGAAGTACGGCACGTCCTGGCCCGCGACGCGACGGCTCCACCTCACGTCACCGGAGACGGCGTCCACCCCGCTGACCGTGCCGTCGGCCGCGGTGAGCAGCACCATGCCGTCCACGGCCCGCAACCCGCCGTGGGCGGGCAGCTCCGCACGCCGGGCCACGTCGCCCGAGGCGATGTCGAGGCCGGTCAGCTCCCGCCCCTGCCCGAGCCCGCCCAGCACCAGCCGGCCCGCCACGACGGGCGGACCGGCCGGTGGCCCGCCGGCGGCGGACCCGTCCAGCGCGTGCCGCCACCGCGGCCGCCCGTCCGCGGCGTCCAGGGCGAACACCAGCCCGTCCCGGGCGCAGAGCAGGGCGCCCTTCGCGTACGAGCACTGCGGCACGCCCTCCCGGCCCACCGGTTCCGCCTCCCAGCCGGAGAACGCGGCCGCCGTGGTCCGCGGCGAGGTGACCTCCGGCGCCGCACCACCGCCCCCGGCCAGCGCCACCGACGTCAGCGCCCCGGCCACGACCAGCCCGACGGCCCCGGCGGCCAGCGCCCCCCGTCTGCCGAGCCGCCGCCGGGACGGCCGCGCGTCACCGGTGCCCTCCGCGGCCTCCGCCGCGGCCTCGGGCACCACCTGCCCGGCCCGCTCCGCCCCCTCCTCCACCCGCTGCCGCGGTATGAAGGCCTGCGTGTCGTACGAGGCCGCCACCGACCGCAGTTCCCGCATCAACGCGTCGGGCGAGGGCCGGTCCTCGGGCTCCTTGGCCAGGCACCGCCGCACGAGCGGGACCAGTTCCTCGGGCACGCCGGTCAGTTCCGGCTCGTCGTGCACGACCTGGTAGGCGACCACGTACGGGCTGTCCGAGTCGAACGGCCCCCGTCCGGTCGCCGCGTGCACCATCACCGAGCCCAGGGCGAACACGTCGGCGGCGGGCCCGACTTCCCTCGGCCGCCGGAACTGCTCGGGCGCCATGAAGGGCGGCGTCCCGATGAGCTTGCCGGTCTCGGTCCGCAACTCGCTGTCCGCCGGGCGGGAGATGCCGAAGTCGATGACCTTCGGCCCGTCCTCGGCGAGCAGCACGTTGCTCGGCTTCAGATCCCGGTGCACGACCCCGACCCGGTGGATGTCCCGCAGGGCCTCCGCGAGCCCGGCCATCAGCCGGCGCAACTGGGCAGGGGCCAGCGGCCCGTTCCGCTTCACTTCCTGGGCGAGCGTCGGACCCGGGATGAACAGGGTGGCCATCCACGGCCGCCCGGCCTCGGGATCGGCATCGACGACCGGCGCGGTGAAGGCCCCGCTGACCCGCCGGGCCGCTGCCACCTCCTGCCGGAAACGCCCCCTGAACTCCGGGTCCTTGGCGAACTCCGCGTGCACGACCTTCACGGCGAGCTTCATCCCGGAGGTGCTGCGGGCCAGGTGCACCACGCCCATGCCGCCCGAGCCCAGGCAGGACTCCAGCCGGTAGTGACCGGCGTATTCAGGAAGTTCCGCTTCCGCGCCCGCCCCGGCGTTTCGCTGTGGCGCCATGGAACCACCCCCGTGCTGTTCGTCCGCGCGCGCGACGCACGGAGCCTAGTCGATGAGTCGTACCGGACTGAGGCGGCTTGCTAGCCTCCACCGGCGAGTCGCGCACATGTGTTTGAAGGCGTGATGCAGGGGAATCAACGGGACCCCATGGCAGCCATGGGGTCAACGGGGGAGGTACACCATGTCAGTCGAGCCTGCCGAGATCGAACGCACCGCACAGCCCGGGGAAGGGACCGCAGGGGCCGCCGCACCGCTGGTCACCACACTGGCCGCGGCGGCCACGACCTACCCGATCGCGCCCGGCGTCAGCGTCAACGTCCGCAGCGGCCCCGGCACGGGCTACCCGATCGTCAAGGTCCTGCCCGCGGGATCACGGGTCGCCATCCACTGCCAGACACCCGGCACCTGGGTCACGGGCCCGTACGGCACCACGAACATCTGGGACAACATCGCCAGCGGCCAGTACGTCTCGGACGCCTATGTGAACACGGGCAGCGACGGCTACATCCGCCCCCGCTGCTCCTGACCACAGGCCGGTGTGGCCCGCCCCCACTGCGGGCCACACTGCCGTGGCCACCCGCCACCCCACCAAGGGGTCACAGGCCGCCGCAGCACCCCGCGCACACCGGAAAGCCATAATCGAGCCGTGAGCACAGAGACGGGCACCCCCACCCCCACCCACGACGGGCCCCGGCCCGAACCCCTCCGCTTCTTCGGCGCGACCTGGCTGAACCACGACAACGGCTACAGCGCCCGCCGCGTCGCCGTGGCCGCCGGTTCCCTCGCCGCCGCCGTCGCCTCCTGCCTCGTCCTGCGCCTCGCCTACCAGGGCCTGCAGATCGCCGCGATCGGCGGTTTCGTCTCCCTGCTCATGGTCGTCATGTTCGCGGTCTGCAGCGCCATGGCCTTCCGCCACACCTGGGACGGCTTCACCCGCCGCCCCGACCCCGACCGCCAGGCCTCCCTGCGCGGCCTGCTCACCATCGGGTTCGTCGGCTCCCTCCTCGCCTACTTCCTCCGCTCCCTCACCGAGGCCCCCGGCGAGAAGCTGCACCGCGCCGAGTACGAGGCGGCACGCGAGCGGCACGAGAAGCGCACGACCCGCCGCTCGGGCGACCCGTCGAAGAAGCGCCGCGCCTGACGCCGCTCTCACCGGATTCCCACCGCCACCGCGCCCACCCCCGGCCACCATGGCGGTATGACCGAGCCTGCCGACGCCACACCCGGAGCCCGCGCCCCCCGCTCCGCCCCGGCCCCCCGCCCCACCCCGGCGCAGCCGCCCACCCGCGCCGCGCGGGCCCACTCCTTCAACGCAGCCGCCGCCCAGTACGCGGTCCACCGCCCCACCTACCCGCCGGCCCTCTTCGACGCGCTGGAGGAACTGACCGGCCGCCCGCTCACCGGCTCCCGCGTCGCGGACATCGGTGCCGGCACCGGTATCGCCACCGCCCTCCTGCACGCCCGCGGCGCCCGGGTCGTCGCCGTGGAACCCGGCGACGGCATGGCGGCCCAGTTCCGCCGCACCCTCCCCGGCATCCCCCTGGTCCGCGGCAGCGGCGACGACCTCCCCCTGGCCACCGCCTCCCTCGACCTCGTCACCTACGCCCAGGCCTGGCACTGGACCGACCCCGCCCGCTCCGTCCCCGAGGCCCTCCGCGTCCTGCGCCCCGGCGGCGCCCTGGCGCTGTGGTGGAACACCGACGCCCTCGACGTGCCCTGGATCGCCGAGGCCGCCGCCCGCACCGCCCGCCACTTCGGCATCGACGTCTCCGCCGAGAAGCGCGACGTCAACGCCCGCGCCGCCGACCCCACCGGCCGCCTCGACCTCACCCGCCGCACGGTCCGCTGGAGCCGCCGCGTCCCGGTCGACACCCACCTGGCCAACCGCGCCAGCCACTCCGTCTTCCTGGTGCACGGGCCGGAACGCACCGCGCCCTTCCTCGCCGCGGAGCGCGAGCACCTGCTCAGGGCCTTCCCGGACGGCCAGGTGGAAGAGGTCTACGAGGTGATCCTCCTGTGCGCGAGGACGCCTTCCGGCCAACCGGCCGCTTGACGCCCCCGGCACCCCGGAGCATTATTCATCGCATGATGAATAATGCTCCCGGCCCACCGCGCCCCGACACCGAACCGCCGGCCGTCCAGGCCCGGAACCTCACCGTCACCCGCGGCCCCCGCACCGTCCTCCGCGACCTCTCCTTCACCGTCCCCCGAGGGCGGATCACCGGCCTCCTCGGCCCCTCCGGCTGCGGCAAGTCCACCCTCATGCGCGCGATCGTCGGCAGCCAGGCGAAGGTCACCGGCACCCTCGACGTCCTCGGCCGCCCGGCCGGCCACCCCGCCCTGCGCACCCGCATCGGCTACGTCACCCAGGCCCCCTCCGTCTACGACGACCTGACCGTCCGGCAGAACCTCGACTACTTCGCCGCGATCCTCGACCCCGGCCGCGCCGCCGCCGACCGCCGCCACGAACACGTCACCCGGGCCATCACCGACGTCGACCTCACCACCCACGCCGACGCCCTGGCCGGCACCCTCTCCGGCGGCCAGCGCAGCCGCGTCTCCCTGGCCGTGGCCCTCCTCGGCACCCCCGACCTCCTGGTCCTCGACGAGCCGACCGTCGGCCTAGACCCGGTCCTGCGCCGCGACCTGTGGGCCCTCTTCCACGACATCGCGGAACGCCGCGGCACCACCCTCCTCGTCTCCTCCCACGTCATGGACGAGGCCGAGCGCTGCCACCGCCTGCTGCTCCTGCGCGAGGGCCGGCTCCTCGCCGACGAGAACCCCGACGCCCTCCGCGCCCGCACCGGCGCCGACTCCGTCGAAGAGGCCTTCCTGCACCTGGTCGACGAAGCCAGGGCCGCAGCCCGCACCAAGGAGACGACCCGATGACCACCGCGCCCCCACGCGCCCTCAGCGCCTCCCGCACCACCGCCACCTCGACCCGGGTCCTGCGCCAGCTCACCCACGACCCGCGCACCATCGCGCTGCTGCTCCTCATCCCCTGCGTGATGCTGCTCCTGCTCCGCTACGTCTTCGACGGCAGCCCCCGCACCTTCGACAGCATCGGCGCGTCGCTCCTCGGGATCTTCCCGCTGATCACGATGTTCCTCGTGACCTCCATAGCCACCCTGCGCGAACGCACCTCGGGCACCCTCGAACGCCTGCTCGCCATGCCCCTCGGCAAAGGCGACCTCATCGCCGGTTACGCCCTCGCCTTCGGCACCCTCGCGATCATCCAGTCCGCCCTGGCCACCGGCCTCGCGCTCTGGCTGCTCGGCCTCGACGTCACCGGCAGCCCCTGGCTCCTGCTCCTGGTGGCCCTCCTCGACGCCCTCCTCGGCACGGCCCTCGGCCTCTTCGTCTCGGCCTTCGCGGCCTCCGAGTTCCAGGCGGTCCAGTTCATGCCGGCGGTGATCTTCCCCCAGCTCCTGCTGTGCGGCCTGTTCACCCCGCGCGACCAGATGCACCCCGTCCTCGAGACCGTCTCCGACGTGCTGCCCATGTCGTACGCGGTGGACGGCATGAACGAGGTCCTGCACCACACCGACATGACGGCCACGTTCGTCCGGGACGTGTCGATCGTCGCCGGATGCGCCCTGCTGGTCCTCACGCTGGGAGCGGCCACCCTCCGCCGCCGCACCGTGTGACCGGCCCGGGCGCGCGTCCCGCCCACCGGACACACCCACCGCCCCGCCACCCCCGGGTGCGAGGATGAACCCGGACGACGCGCAACCTCCGGAGGGCACCGAAAGCCATGACCCAGAAAGTCGCAGTCCTCGGCACCGGCAAGATCGGCGAAGCCCTGCTCAGCGGAATGATCCGCGCCGGCTGGACCCCGTCCGACCTCCTGGTCACCGCCCGCCGCCGGGAACGGGCGGAGGAACTCCGCACCCGCTACGGCGTCACCCCGGTCACCAACGCCGAAGCCGCCAAGACCGCCGACACCCTGATCCTCACGGTCAAGCCGCAGGACATGGGCACCCTCCTCGACGAGCTCGCCCCGCACGTCCCCGCCGACCGCCTGGTCATCAGCGGCGCGGCAGGAATCCCCACGGCCTACTTCGAGGAGCGCCTGGCCCCCGGCACCCCGGTCGTCCGCGTCATGACCAACACCCCGGCCCTGGTCGACGAGGCGATGTCCGTCATCTCCGCCGGCACCCACGCCACCGCCGAGCACCTCGCCCACACCGAGGAGCTCTTCGGCGCGGTCGGCAAGACGCTGCGCGTCCCCGAGTCCCAGCAGGACGCCTGCACCGCCCTGTCCGGCTCCGGCCCGGCCTACTTCTTCTACCTGGTCGAAGCCATGACCGACGCCGGCATCCTCCTCGGCCTGCCCCGCGACAAGGCCCACGACCTCATCGTCCAGTCCGCCATCGGCGCCGCGACGATGCTCCGCGACAGCGGCGAACACCCGGTCAAGCTCCGCGAGAACGTCACGTCCCCCGCCGGCACGACGATCAACGCCATCCGCGAACTGGAGAACCACGGCGTACGGGCCGCCCTCATCGCCGCCCTCGAAGCCGCCCGCGACCGCAGCCGCGCCCTGGCCTCCGGCAACAACAGCTGACCACCGGGCAGGGGGCGGCCCACCCGGCCGCCCCCACCCCAGTCACCTCACACGGCCCCGGCCGCCTCGGTCACCGGCGGCAGCAGCCCGATCGCCCGATACGCGGCATCGACCGTCGGCCGGGCCATCCCGCGGGCCCGCTCCGCCCCGTCCCGCAGCACCCCCTCCACGTACGCCGGATCCGCGCACAGCTCCGCGTGCCGCTCCCGCAGGGGCCGGAGCACCTCCACGACGGCATCGGCGGTGTCCCTCTTCAGCTCCCCGTACGAGGTGTACGCGCCGCTCAGCCGCTCGGGGTCGCCCTCGGTGCACGCGGCGAGGATCTCCAGCAGATTGGCGAGCCCCGGCCGGGCCTCCCGGTCGTACACGACCTCCCGGCCACTGTCGGTCACCGCCCGCATGACCTTCTTCCGCACCACGTCCGGCTCGTCCAGCAGATAGACGATCCCCGGCCCGACGTCGTCGCTCTTGCCCATCTTCGACGCCGGATCCTGCAGATTCATCACGCGCGCGGCCACCCCCGGGTTCGTGGCCCGCGGCACCACGAACGTGTGCCCGTACCGCTGGTTGAAGCGCACGGCCAGATCCCGCGCCAGCTCCACGTGCTGCCGCTGATCTTCCCCCACCGGCACCTCGCCGGCCCCGTACGCCAGGATGTCCGCCGCCATGAGCACGGGATAGGTCAGCAGCGACAGCCGCACACTCCCACCCCGCCGCCGCTCCCGCGCGGCCTTCTCCTTGTACTGGATCATCCGCCGCATCTCACCGTCGGTGGCCACGCACTCCAGCACGTACGACAGCCGCGCGTGCTCGTCCACATGGCTCTGCACGAACACCGTGCACCGCCCGGGATCCAGCCCGGCCGCCAGCAGCAGCGTCGCCGCCTGCCGGCTGAGCCGCCGCACGCGCGCGGGGTCGTGCTCCACGGTCAGCGCGTGCAGATCCACGACGCAGAACAGGGCGTCCGCCGCGTACTGGTCGACCTCGGCCCACCGCCGCATGGCCCCCAGATAGTTCCCCAGCGTCAGATGCCCGGTCGGCTTGATCCCGCTGAAGACCCGTGTCATCTCTTCTCCACCTCCTGGTCGTGGCCACCGCCCCGAGCGGCCACCCCTCGGTGAACCAGGAGGGAGAAACGCGAACGGCCGCCGAAGCGGCGGCCGTCGAGCGCATACGTGAGGACGGCCGCCGTCAGGCGGCCCACCAGAACTGGTTGCACGTACGCGTCGTCATGCACCCCACAGTACGCCCCGGAAGTGCCGCCCACCGGTGAGTTGACACGCCCGGACCCCATCCGTAGTGTTCTCCGAGTTGCCCGACGTGAGCGCCGACTCCGGTCGGTCCCCGGGCAGCCAATCCGCAGGTACCTCACCACTACTCGACGCAGTAGTTCTGTCGTCGTTTCATTGGCGTGCGTATTCACGGATTGAGGAATCCCCGTTCGAAAGGACGCGGCCCCTCGATTGGATCGAGAGCCGGGGAATCCGCTAAAGTCTCACTCGTCGGAACGGCCCAACAGCCGCGAAGACGAATCCCGCTGACCGGGAATCAGGCCCGAAAGGATCTGATAGAGTCGGAACCGCCGGAAAGGAAACCGCGAAAGCGGAAACCTGGAAAGCACCGAGGAAATCGGGTCGAGAGAAGATCTGATAGAGTCGGAAACGCAAGACCGAAGGGAAGCGCCCGGAGGAAAGCCCGAGAGGGTGAGTACAAAGGAAGCGACCGTTCCTTGAGAA
>NZ_JBIBUF010000005.1:0-109345 GCF_043079125.1 Streptomyces sp. NPDC015242
TCGAAGAACCCCAGACCCCACGCCAGCCGATTCATGATCGACCGGTGCGACACCTGCACACCCTTCGGACCACCCGTCGAACCCGACGTGTAGATGACGTAGGCGGCGTTGTCCGCAGACAGCTCACGCACCGGATCCGTCTCCGGGAATCCGGACACGTCCGGCAACACCCCGTCCAGCACCAACAACGGCCGCGCACTGTCCAGCACATGCCGCACCCGCTCCTGCGGCAACTCCGGATCGATCGGCACATACGCAGCACCCGACTTCACCACCGCATAGACCGCCACCAGCAGATCCACCGACCGCGGCACCCGCACCGCCACCAGCCGCTCCGGACCCGCACCCCGCTCCACCAGCCAATGCGCCAGCCGATTCGCCCGCCGGTTCAACTCCCCGTACGACAGCCGCTCATCCTCACCCACCACCGCCAACCGACCCGGATCACGCACCACCTGCGCCTCGAACGCACCCGGCAACGTCCCCACAGCCACCGCACGCGCCGTGTCATTGACCTGCTTCACCAGCCAGGCCCGCTCGTCCTCCGCGAGCACCTCGACGGCGGCGACCGGCGCCGCGGGGTCTTCGAGCACCTGGTCCAGGACCCGGACGAGCCGGGCGGCGATCTCCTCCGCCGCCTCGCGTTCGTAGAGGTTCTTGCGGTAGTCGAGGGAGAGGCGCAGATAGGGGTCCGAGGCGTTGAGCGTGAGGGCGTAGTGGGAGCCGGCGAACGGCCGGATGGCGTCGATGCTGAAGCCCGCTTCGAGGTTGGCGTCGACGATCCCCTCCCGGTCGACCGGGTAGTTCTCGAAGACGACGATCGTGTCGAACAGCGCGGGCAGTCCGACGCCGCGCTGGATGTCGGCCAGCCCGTAGTAGTGGTGGTCGAGCAGTGCGGTCTGCCGGTTCTGCAACTCGGTGATGACATGGGCGACGCGGTCGTCCGGCCGGCAGTGGGCCCGGGTCGGGAGGGTGTTGATGAACAGACCGACCATCTCCTCCGAGCCGAGGAGATCCGCCGGGCGCCCGTTGACGGCGGCGCCGAACACCACGTCCTGCTGCCCGGTCAGCTTGGAGAGCAGGATCGCCCACGCCCCCTGCAGCAGCGTGTTGAGCGTGACGCCGAGTTCCGCGGCGCGCCGGGCGAGTTCGCGGCCCTTGTCGACGGACAGGGGCACCTCCACGCGCCCGAGCGCGACGGCGTCCTCCTGGAGGGGGGCGTTGGGGACCACGAGCGTCGGCTGCTCGAACCCGGCGAGTTCGGCGGCCCACTTGGCGGCCGACTCCTCCCGGTTCCGTGTGGACAGCCAGGCCAGGTAGTCGCCGTAGCTGCGGACCGCTGGGAGGTCGCGGCCGGAGTAGAGCTGGACGAGGTTCTTGAACACCAGGGGCGAGGACCAGCCGTCGAACACGGTGTGGTGGGCGGTGATGAGGAGTTTCGCCCGCTGTGGTCCGCAGGTGAGCAGGGCCATGCGGAACAGGGGCGGCCGGGCCGGGTCGAGCCGGTCGGCCCGGTCGTCGGCGAGGGCCCGGTCGAGCGCCGCGTCCTGCTCGGCCTCGGCAAGGCCGGTCAGGTCGAGGTGCCGCCACGGCAGGGTCACGTGTTCCGCGACGACCTGCACGGGGTCGCCGCCGGCCGCGGTGAGGAACGCGGAGCGCAGATTGGGGTAGCGGTCCAGGAGCGCCTCGCCGGCGGCCCGCATCCGCTCCGGGTCCACGTGTCCGGTCAGGTGCAGGACGAACTGCATGTGGTAGACGTCGAAGGAACCGTCGGCCACCGCGGCCTGGAACTGGATCCCGGACTGGCCCGGCGCCTGGGGCCACACCTCGACCAGCCGGCCGTAGCGCTGCTCCCAGGTCTCGATCTCGTCCTGGCGCACCGAGACCAGCGGGGCGTCGGAGGGCGTCAGCCCGCCGATGTCCGGGCGGGCGGCGTGCGCGGCCATGCCGTGCAGCACCTCCACCCACAACTCGGCCAGTTCGGCGACTCGTTCGCGGGGCAGCACCCCGGTCGGGAACATGAAAGCGGTCTGCAGGCAGGTCCCGTCGGCGGTGTCCGTGGCGACCGAGTTGACCTCCAGCGCGGACAGGGCGGGCAGGTCCGGATCGGGTGCCGGGAGCAGTTCGGCCGACCAGGCCGCCGGTCCCCACCCGTGGGCGCGCAGGTGCTCGGGCACGTCGGTCCCGGAGATCCGGCCGAGGTAGTTGAAGCCGATCTGCGGCGCCGGGTACTCGGCGAGCAGCGGGGCGGTCTCCGGGTTCAGGTGGCGCAGCATGCCGTAGCCCACGCCCTTGTCGGGCACCCCGCGCAGCTGTTCCTTGACCCGTTTGATCGCCTCACCGGCCGCCGGGCCGCCGGTGAACACGTCGGCCAGGTCGATCCCGCTGACGTCGACCCGGGCCGGGTACATGCTGGTGAACCAGCCGATGGTGCGGGAGAGGTCGGCCCCGGGGGCGATGTCCTCCTCGCGGCCGTGTCCCTCCAGCCGGACGAGGGCCGGGCGGTCCGATCCGCGCCACCGGTTCACCGCCAGGGCGAGCGCGGTGAGCAGCACGTCGGTCCCGGTGCCGCGGAAGGCGGCGGGGAGCCTGGTCAGGACCGCCTCGGTGACCTCGGCGGGCAAGTGCACCCGCACGGTGTCGACCGTGGACATCGTGTCCACCGCGGGATCGAACGCCCGCGTGCCCAGCGGCGGGTTCGGCGCTTCGAGCAGATCGCGCCAGTAGGCCAGTTCCGCTTCCCGCTCCGGGGTGAGGGCATCGGCCGCCAGCGCCGCCGCCCAGCGGCGGGCCGAGGTTCCGACCGCGGGCAGCTCCGGGGTCCGGCCGGAGCGCACCTGCTGCCACGCCTCGGCGAGGTCCGACATCAGGATCCGCCAGGAGACGCCGTCGACCACCAGGTGGTGCAGGACGACGAGCAGCCGGCCGGCCCCCGATCCGGCGTCGAACCAGACGAAGTCCGCCATGATGCCGGCCTCGGGGGCGAGCCGCCCGGTCGCCTCGTCGAGTTCCCTCCTGGCCCGGTCGAGCAGGGGCGGATCCTCCCACCGGCCGTCGCAGGGGACGCGGTGGACGAGGTCCGCGGCCCGTACGGCGCCCGCCGGGCGCGCGACGAGGGTGGGCTCGTCCCCGGGGACGAGTTCCGCGCGCAGCAGGTCGTGCCGGTCGAGGACGGCGTCGAGCGTCGCGGCCAGTCCGTCCGCGTCGATGCCCGCGGGGAGTTCCAGGGCCATCGCCATGGCGAACCGGTCCGTGCCGCCGCCGTGCCCGAACACGTGCCGTGCGACCGGCGGCAACGGCATCGGGCCGACACCACCGCCCTCGTCCTCCGCGAGGGCGGGCACCCGGTCGCGGCGGGCGCCGGCCACCTCGGCCAGCCGGGCCGCGGTACGGCACTCGAAGACCTCCCGCGTGGTGAGTTCCAGGCCCTTGGCCCGGGCCCGGGCCACCACCTGCAGGGACCGCAGGCTGTCGCCGCCCACGGCGAAGAAGTCGTCGTCGGCACCGACCCGGTCGACACCGAGGACGTCCGCGTACGCCGCGGTGATGATCGCCTCGGCCTCGGTGCGCGGCTCGCGGTAGCTCTCCCCGGTGAACTCCGGTTCGGGCAGCGCCGAGCGGTCCAGCTTCCCGGTCGGCCCGAGCGGCAGTCCGCCGAGGGTGACGAAGGCCGCGGGCACCATGTAGTCGGGCAGCCGCGCGGCGACGAACCGGCGCAGGTCTCCGGCCGAGGCACCGGCCAGACCGGCCACGTCACCGATGCCGCCGGCGCCGTCGTCACCGACGGCTCCCCCGCCGGTGTGCACCACGTACGCGACGAGGCGCCGTCCGCCGGAGGGCACCTCCCGGCTGACCACGACCGCCTGGCTGATGCCGGGGTGCTGCAGGCACACCGCTTCGACCTCGGCCGTCTCGATGCGGAAGCCGCGCACCTTCACCTGGCCGTCGCTGCGGCCGAGGCATTCGAGGGCGCCGCGGTCGTTCCAGCGGGCCAGGTCGCCCGTGCGGTACATCCGCTCGCCGGCGGGGCCGAAGGGGTTCGCCACGAAGCGTTCGGAGGTCATGCCCGGCCGGCCGTGGTAGCCGCGGCCGAGGCAGGTCCCGGCCACGTACAGCTCGCCGATCACGCCCTGCGGCGCGGGAGCGAGTCCCGGGCCCAGGACGTAGGCGCGCATGTTGCCGAGCGGGGTGCCGATGGGGACGACGTCGCCGTCGGTCCACTCCTCGGACGGTGCGAGGGAGAAGGTGGTGGCGTAGAAGCTCTCGCTCTGCCCGTAGGAGTTCACGATGCGCACCCCGGGCAGGGCCTCGCGCACCTGCCGCACGAGCCGGGCGGGGAGGACGTCGCCCGCGAGGACGACCGTGCGCACGTCGGTGGCCTTGTCGAGGTGGCCGGCCAGCTCGGCGAGGACCGAGGGGACCGCGCTGATCACGTGGCCGTTCCAGGGGCCGCGTTCGGCCAGTGCCAGGGCGTTGGGCACCAGTTCGGCGGTGCCGCCGGTGGACAGGGCGGTCAGCAGCTCGAAGACCGAGACGTCGAAGTTCACCGAGGTGCCGGCCAGCATCCGCCACCCGGGCGGCGTGTCGAGGACACGCACCAGTTCCCGTATGCCGTTGACGACGGAGCGGTGGGTGATCGCCGCGCCCTTCGGCTTGCCCGTGGAGCCGGAGGTGTACATCACGTAGGCCAGGTTGTCCGGGTGCGGGGCCGGCCGCGGGGTTCCCGCGGGCGGTGTGGCCCACTGCGCGCGGTGGTCGAGGTCGACGACCGTGATCCCGTCCCGTGGCAGGTCCTGCCAGGTCCCGGTGTCGGTGACGGCGAACCGCGGGGCCGCTTCGGCGAGCACGGTCCGCGCGCGTCCGGCGAGGTACTGCGGGTCCATCGGCAGGTATCCGGCACCGGACTTGAGGATGCCGAGCAGGCCGGCCACCAGGTCCTCCGTGCGCGGCAGGGCCAGGACCACGAGGTCCTCCGGGCCGGCTCCGCGCCGGACCAGTTCCGCCGCGACGGCGTCCGCCCGCTCGTCGAGTTCCCGGTAGGTGAGGGTTTGGCCGGCGCACAGGAGAGCCGGGGCGTCCGGTGTCCTGGCCACCTGCCGCGTGAACAGCTCCGGCACCGTCAGCTCGGGCACCGGCGTGGCGGTGTCGTTGAACTCGGTGAGCAGCCGGTCCCGTTCGGCCGCGTCGAGGACGTCGATGCCGCCGATTCCCTGCCCGGGGCGGGCCGTGAGGCGGGCCAGCACGCGGACGAAGCGGTCCGCGACGCCCTGGATCGTCTCCCGGTCGAACAGGTCGGTGGCGTACTCCAGACGGCACCGCGCCCCGCCCGAGCCGTTGGGGATCAGGTCGAAGAAGAGGTCGAACTTGGCCGTCCTGGTCTCCAGCCTCTCGGCCCGTGCGTCGAGACCGGGGAACTGCATCTCCGGCACCGGCGGCTGCCAGGCGAGCATCACCTGGAAGAACGGGTTGTAGGCGGTGGACCGGTCGGGGTTCAGCAGCTCCACCAGCCGCTCGAACGGGATGTCCTGGTTGTCGTACGCGGCGAGGGCCCGGTCCCGTACCCGCTGCAGGACCTGGTGGAAGGTCGGGTTGCCGGACAGGTCGACGCGCAGCACCCAGGTGTTGACGAAGAACCCCACGAGGTCGCGCAGTTCCTCGTCGGTGCGGCCGGCGATCGGCGCGCCGATGGGCACGTCGTCACCGCAGCCGAGGTGGTGCAGAAGGACCGCAAGGGCGGAGTGCATGACCATCGACACCGTGGTGTCCGCCTGCGCGGCCAGCTTCTCCACGGACCGCAGCAGCTCGGGGTCGATCGAGAACGGGACCATGTCACCGCGGCGGCTCATGGTCTTCGGGCGCGGGCGGTCGGTGGGGAGCGCGAGCGGCTGCGGCAGGTCCGCCAGGGTGGTGCGCCAGTAGTCGAGTTGGCGGGCCGCCAGGCTGTGCGGGTCGGATTCGTCGCCGAGCACGTCCCGCTGCCACAGCGTGTAGTCCGCGTACTGCACGGGCAGCGGCTCCCAGGCCGGGGCCCGGCCCTCCCGGCGGGCCACGTAGGCCGTGATGAGGTCGCGGAACAGCGGCCCGAAGGACTCGCCGTCCACGGCGATGTGGTGCATCACCAGGACGAGGGTGTGCCGGAGCGGTCCGCACCGCACGAGCGTGGCCCGGATCGGTACGTCGACGGCCAGGTCGAAGGCCGCGGTGGCCACCTCGTCGACCGCCGCGCGCTCCTCCTCCTGGGCGGCCTCGACGACCGGCAGCTCGAAGGGCCGCTCGCCGGAGGGCAGCACCCGCTGGTGCGGGACGCCGTCGTCGTCCTCGCCGATCACCGTGCGGAGGATCTCGTGCCGGTCGATGACATCGCGGAGCGCGGACCGCAGCGCCTCCACGCTCAGTTCACCGGTCAGCCGCAGGGCGAAGGCGCCGTTGTAGGTCGCCGAAGGCCCTTCGAACCGGTCCACGAACCACAGCCGGCGCTGCGCAAACGACAACGGGATCATTGTTTCTCCAAATCGGCAGGACCACCGGGGAGTGAGCCGTCGCTCAGCTCTGGTCGAGCAGCGTCAAGAGTTCGGTGTTGTAGAAGTCGTCGATGGAGCAGGCGCCCGACAGCGTCGAGAAGTACCGGTCGATCAGGTCCTGGTGCCCGACCAGGTGGCGCAGCAGCTCGGCCCGTCCCCCGGGCTTGAGCTCGGCCACGTTCAGCGCGCCCTGGTAGACGTCGGAGAACGTCTCCTGCAGGTCGTCCTCGTAGCCGTTCAGCGCCGCGTCGAGTCGCGCGTCGTCGTGCAGCCCGGCCCCGATGTGCTCGGTCAGCGACTGGGCCTGGAGGAAGGCGTCGGTGATCCCGCGGGCGGTGATGGAGTCCTTGTGGTGGACCGCGTCGCCGAGGAGCACCCACCCGGGCCCGAAGGCCTGGCGGAAGTAGTTGTCCTGGTGCCCCGTGCCGTAGAGCTGCTCCACGCGGCTGCCCGCCGACATCCGCTCGTACAGCTCGGGCGCCGTCGTGCGGACCGCGTCGAGGTAGGAGGACTCCACCGAGGTGCGGACCGTGGCGAACTCGTCCTGCGGGAAGTACGTCATGATCAGCGTCAGGTCGTCGTTGGTGGGGATGACCCCGACCCAGCGCCCCTGCCGCTCGTACAGCTCGAAGTGGGCGGGCACGTCGGCCCAGTAGCTGTAGTACGTGCAGGTCATGCGGGGGTGCTCGATGACGTTGCGGGCACCGGTCCTGCGGGCCACCAGCGACCTCATGCCGTCGGCGCCGACCACCAGCCGCGCCCGGTCCGTCGCCTCGGTGCCGCCGGGTGTCGTGTACCGCACCCCGGCCACCCGGCCGTCCTCGAGGACCAGGTCGTTGACCGCGCAGCCCTCCCGGAACTCCACGCCCGCGGCCACGGCCCCGCCCGCCAGGATCGGGTCGAGCACGTACCGCCTCGGCGCGTACGTGGTGCGGTGGCCGTCGACGGGCAGGGAGAAGCCGTCCAGCCGGACACCGGGTGCCTCGTAGCTCTGGTGGTCGATCGGGCGGCAGCCCGCGCCGCGCAGTTCGTCGAGCAGCCCCCACCGGCCGAGCAGTGCCACACCCGGCTGGTGGATGTAGTGCGAGGACAGCGTGTCCTGCGGGAAGCGCGCTTTCTCAAGGAGCAGGACCCGATATCCCTGCTGGGCGAACAACATGGCCGCCGGCGAACCCGCGCAGCGGGCGCCTATGACAATGACGTCGTACATGACGCCTCTCTGGTCAGGTGGATTCGATGTATTCGGAAATCGACGCCACCGTGGGACGGAGGAACATCTGGTCCACCGGAACCTCGACGCCCATCTCCTCGATGTAGGCCATCTGAATTCTGGCCATGATGACGGACTGGCCACCCAGGGCGAAGAAATTGTCGTCGACCGAAATGTCGTCACGCTGGAGTTCCCGGCACCAGATGGCGCGCACCCTGTCGGCAATCATCACACAACCCCGCTGTCCGCGTATTGGCGTTTGTATTCGTCGACCAGGGCCGCGCGGTCCACTTTCCCGTGCGGGCTCAGCGGAAGTCGCGGAATGGTGAGGAACCTGGCGGGGATCATGTTCCGCGGCAGCGTTTCCAGGAGGCGGACGCGCACGTCGTTCTCGGCGAGTGCGTCTCCCGCCGGGACGATGAACGCGATCAGCTCGGCCTCGCCCGGGCCGGTGTACGCGACCACCACGGAAGCTTCCCGGACCCCGGCCAGCCTGCCGAGCGCGCGCTCGATGTCGGCGGGGTCGATGCGCATGCCCCGCACCTTCACCTGTGCGTCCAGCCGGCCGGCGACGACGAGTTCCCCGGCCTCGTTCACCCGGCCGCGGTCTCCCGTGCGGTACAGCGCGCGGGGCGCGCCGTCGACCTCGACCGTCGTGAACCGCTCGGACTCGGGCCCCGTGCCGCCCAGGTAGCCCGCGCCGACACCGGCCCCGGAGATGCAGATCTCGCCGTACTCCCCCGCCCCGGCCTCGCGCATCCGCTCGTCGAGGATGTGGATGTCGGTGTTGTAGGCGGGAGTTCCGACGGGTGCGATGTCGTGCACGCCGGGCCGGTAGCCGGCGAGGTCGTAGGAGGTCGCCACGTCCGTGCACTCGGCCACGCCGTACTGATGCAGCAGGGTGCAGGTGTTGCCCTCGCGCCGGGCCCAGTCCGCGATCCGCTCGACGCGCAGCGGCTCCCCGCCGAAGAGCACGTAGTCGAGCCGGGTGAGCGCGTCACCGCCGCGCGCGGTCTCCCAGTCGACCAGCAGGTACAGCGTGCTGGAAGCGCAGTGCACCACGCGTACGCCGT
Organism: Streptomyces sp. NPDC015242; assembly: GCF_043079125.1. Classification (NCBI taxonomy): domain Bacteria; kingdom Bacillati; phylum Actinomycetota; class Actinomycetes; order Kitasatosporales; family Streptomycetaceae; genus Streptomyces; species Streptomyces sp. NPDC015242. Next base: position 8,805 of record NZ_JBIBUF010000005.1, read on the forward strand.
GCCGGTCCAGCAGGCGGTAGGCCATGGCGGTGTCGAAGTTCCGGCTGGCCAGCAGGTGCTGCGTGGCGCCGCAGAACAGCGGCGTCAGCAGGGCCCGCTGGGAGAGGTCGAACCCGAAGGCGCTGACGACCAGGTTGCTGGAGCGGCGGTCCAGGCCGTATTCGAGCACCAGCCAGTTCAGCAGGTTGAACCAGCCCTCGTGCCGCACCGCGGTGACCTTCGGCGTGCCGGTCGATCCGGAGGTGAAGACCGCGTAGCACAGGTCGTCCCCGGTGACGGTGATGCCGGGATCGGTCTCCGGGAGACCCGCCAACTGCGCGGAGAGCTGCTCCAGGCCGACGGTCTCGACGGCCCCGGGCCGTACCAGGCCGGCCGTCGCCGGGGAGGTCACCACGAGGGAGAGACCGGGGACCTGCCCGAGCAGCAGTTCCAGCCTCGCCGCCGGGTAGGACGGGTCGAACGGCACGTAGGCCGCGCCCGCCTTGAGCGTGCCGAGGAGGGCGACGAGCAGGTCGATCGAGTAGTCGAGGCAGATCCCGACGCGTGCGCCCCGGCCGAGTCCGCGCCCGGTCAGATAGTGCGCGAACCGGTTGGCGCGCGCGTTGAGTTCGCCGTAGGTCACCTCCTGCTCGGCGCAGCGGACGGCCACGGCGCCGGGAGTGGCCGCCGCGTGTGCCTCGAACTGCCGGTGGACGACGGGCGCCGAGGGCAGGGCGACCCGCTTTCCCTGAAGGATCATCAACTGTCTCCATCGCGGAGGTGTGTCCGGTCGGGCGGGCCGCCGGGCGCGCCACGGGGAACGGGGACTGGTGCGGCGCTCAGGCGGTACGGCGTTCGGCCGCTTCGAGCACCCGGGCCACCCACTTGTCGACGGGGAGGCCCTGTGCGGCGGCCACTTTGGAGTAGTGGTCCAGCTGGCCGGCGGACAGCTCGATGGTGAGCGTGGTGGCTTCCCGCCGGGGCTCGTCGCCGACCGCCGCCCCGGCGGGAGCGGCCACCTCGCGCCGCTCGCCGCCGCCGTCGGTCTGCTCGGCCAGGCCGGCGCGGACCGCCTTGCGCAGTTCGTTGCGCGACCACTTCCGCTGCTCGGCCTTGAGCAGCCAGAAGTCCTGCTCCGCCGGCGACAGGCGCGTCACCTCGGCGTGGTGGGCGAAGCTGAGGCTGTCCCGTCTGCGGTGGTGCTCGAACCGCCGGGCCACCCACGCGTAGTTGCGCAGGGTCTGGTAGTCGAGCCCCGTCCGCTCGATGGCCTCCCGGTACCGCCGCCACCCGTAGGCGGCCTCCCCGAAGATCAGCCAGTCACCGAGCCACCAGGCCGAGGAGTTGGTGAGTTCGCGCAGGTTGGTCCCGATGCGCTCCCAGGACCGTTCCGACAGATTCTGCGAGAAGACCATCCCGGTCTTGCGCACCTGCGCCTGTTTCCCGACGAAGGACAACACCACGTCGCGTTGCGCGAGTTCCCCGCCGGCGCCCACCGGCGCCGGTCGGTGACTGTTCGCGGTTCTCACTGGAGGCACCCCCACGGCCTTCCTCTCCCACCGATGTGTCGATCCGGACGCGCGCCGATCGCCCGGCGATCCGCCGCGCGCCGGGGCTCAGTCCGCCGCCATGGCCTCCCGCAGGCTCCTCGGGCGCAGGTCGGTCCAGTTGCTCTCGACGTACTCCAGGCACTCCGTCCTGGCCGCCTCGCCGAAGACCACCCGCCAGCCCGCGGGCACCTCGGCGAACACCGGCCACAGGGAGTGCTGGTCCTCGTCGTTGGCCAGGACAAAGAAGCGGCCGTCCTCGTCATCGAAAGGGTTAGTGCTCACTGCCACCATCCTCAGGCGTCGTGGGAGTGCTCGGAAAAGGGGAAATCACCAGGGCCGGGGCCCGGTTCACAGATCGGCGTCGTCCTGTCGACAGGACACCCGGCATCCGGAGCCGCCCTGGAATGCTGACGCCACGCTAGGACCCGACCGCCGACGCCCGCAAGGACGGCTGAATTACCGGCCGCCCGGCCCGCTGCCCGGGCCTGTATCCCACCGGGGTTCTGTGCCACGATGGCCGGGCAGCGGCCCGCGAACGGGCTTCCTCGTATTCCGGATTCGCCCCCCTTCCCCTCCCGGCCGGGGCGTTCGCGAGAGCGCGGCCGATCACCGCCCGCGCGGCCGAAAAGCCTCATTCCAGCGAAACTCCGTCGCGCGGCGGTGGACCGCGCCTGCCCCGCACCGAGGTCAAAGGATTCCTGATGGACGCATTAGCCGAAGCCGTGCTCGCGGGTGCTTCGCCTGACGAACTGATCCGGGAGGACGTGCCGGGCGAATACCGTGCCGCATATCTGCACGCGGAGGACGTCCGTTTGTTCGGCGACGTCCCGGACAAGGATGTACGCCGCTCCCTGCGGGTCGGCCGGGTGCCCATGCCGGAACTGGCGCCGGACGAGGCTCTGGTCGCGGTCATGGCCAGTTCCGTCAACTACAACACCGTCTGGTCGGCGACCTTCGAGCCGCTGCCCACTTTCGATTTCCTGCGCCGGTTCGCCCGTCAGGGCGGATACGCCGCCCGGCACGACCGGCCGCACCACGTGCTCGGATCGGACGGCGCCGGTGTCATCGTGCGTGTCGGCACGGGCGTACGGCACTGGCGCGTCGGCGACCACGTGGTCGTCTCGCCGTCCTACGTCGACGACCAGGAGCCCGCCACCCACTCCGACGGGATGCTCGGCGCGCAGCAGCGGGTGTGGGGCTTCGAGACGAACTTCGGCGGTCTGGCCCACTACGCGGTGGTGCGCGTCAACCAGCTCGTGCCCAAGCCCACGCACCTGACCTGGGAGGAGGCCGCGTCCGTGCCGCTGTGCGGCAGCACCGCCTACCGGATGCTGGTCAGTGACCGCGGGGCGCGCATCAAGCAGGGCGACATCGTGCTCGTCTGGGGGGCGACCGGCGGCCTGGGCGCCTACGCGGTGCAACTGGTGAAGGCGGGCGGCGGCATCCCGATCGGGGTGGTCGGCTCGGAGGACAAGGCCCGCGCGCTGCGCCGGCTGGGCTGCGACGTCGTCATCAACCGCCACGACATCGGCCTGGGCGACCGCGTCCCCGGCCCCGACGAGGCCATCGCGCTGGGCAAGCGGCTCGGCAGGCGGATCCGGGCCGAGGTGGGCGAGGACCCGCATGTGGTGTTCGACTACGTCGGCGCCGCCACGTTCGGTGTGTCGGTGTTCGTGGTGCGCAAGGGCGGCACCGTCATCACCTGCGGATCCAGCACCGGTTACCAGCACCAGTACGACAACCGCTACCTGTGGATGAACCTCAAGCGGATCATCGGCAGCCACGCGGCCAACTGGCAGGAGCTGCAGGAGTGCAACCGGCTGGTGCAGCGGGGGATGCTCATGCCCGCGCTGTCGGCGGCGTACCCGCTCGACGAGATCGGCGAGGCCACGCGGCTGGTGCAGCAGAACCGGCACACCGGCAAGGTCGGTGTGCTGTGCCTGGCCCCGGCCGCCGGGCTCGGGGTCACCGACCCCGAGCTGCGCGCCCGGATCGGCACGGACCGGCTCACCCCGCTGTGGGACCCGGCCCGGTCCGCCCCGGCCTCCCACCCGGCCCCGGTCGTCACCGGGCCCACCCGCTGACCAGGAAGGACCCGGCCGTGAGCCAGAAGACCTCCGATCCGGTGCCCCGTGGCCCGTCCGCGGCCGGTGCGGCACCCGCACCCGGCGTGCCCGCGCCCGCTCCGGCCGACCGGGGCGCCACGCCGTCCGGCGGCGGCCCGACGCGGCGGGGGGTGCCCGCATGACCGGGGCCCCCGGCTCGCCCGGGGAGATCCGCCGCGTGGGTGTCGTCGGCAGCGGCACGATGGGCACCGGCATCGCCGACCTGTGCGGCCGGGCCGGACTGGACGTCGTGGTCGTGGTGTCCGGGCCGGCCGCCCTGCCCGTCGCCCGCGAGCGGCTGGCCGCCTCGCTGGACCGGGCCGTGTCCCGCGGCAAGGTGTCCGCGGCCGACCGGGACGCCACACTGGCGCGCGTCACGTTCACCGCCGACCTCGACGACCTGGCCGACCGTGACCTCGTGGTGGAGTCGATCCGGGAGGACGAGGAGCAGAAGTCCGAGCTGTTCGTGGCGCTGGACAAGGTCGTGACGTCCCCACGGGCCGTCCTCGCGTCGAACACCTCCTCCATCCCGATCACCCGCCTGGCCTCGGTCACCGGCAGACCCCAGCAGGTCGTCGGCACGCACTTCTTCAACCCGGTGTCCGCGCTGCCGCTGGTGGAGCTGACCGGCTCGCTGCTCACCGAGGAAGACACCCTGCGCCGCATGGCGGAGTTCATCGAGGTCACCCTCGGCAAGACGCCGATCCGCACGCCGGACCGGTCCGGCTTCGTGGTCAACGCCCTGCTCATCCCCTACCTGTTGAGCGCCGTCAGGATGGTCGAGTCCGGCGTCGCCACGGCCGAGGTGATCGATCAGGGCATGACGCTGGGCTGTTCCCATCCCCTGGGGCCGCTGCGGCTGGCCGACCTGATCGGCCTGGACGTCGTGGCCGCGATAGCCGAGTCGCTGCACCGGGAGTTCCGCGAAGCGCAGTACGCCCCGCCCACCCGGCTGTTGCGCATGGTGGAGGCCGGACTGCTGGGCAGGAAGTCCGGCCACGGCTTCTACGCCTACTCCTGAGCGCGGTGCCGCCCGTCGGGTGGTGTCTCGCCGGCGGGACACCACCCGACGGGCGGCACCACGGGGGCGGCAGCCGGGGCACCCACCCCGCACCCCCGCCGTGGCTAGCATGCGGCCACGGCTCGACATCCCCATCCATCTGCCCCGGACGGCACATCCAGCCCTCCGGGAGTCCCGCCTGGAGGCAATGCCGTGACCAAGCCGACGACCTCGGACCGCGACGGGGTGCCGTTGCTGTGTCTTCCGTTCGCCGGGGGCGGAGCGAACTTCTTCCGCCCGTGGAACAGGATGGGCCTGCGCGGTGTGGTGGCCACGCCGCTCCAGCTTCCGGGCCGTGAACGCCTGCTGGACGAGGAGCCGTACCGGGACGTCCACGCCGCCGCGGACGGGCTGCTCCCGGCCGCCCTCGACGCGGCGGGCGAGGGCCCCGTCGCCCTGTTCGGCCACTGCTTCCTCGGCGCGGTCCTCGCCTACGAACTGACCCGCCGCCTCAGCGAGAGCGGACGCGTCGAGGTGGCGCACCTGTTCGTCAGCGCGGCACGCCCGCCGTCCGCCGGCCCGGTCAGCGAGGTGTCGGCGCTGACCGACGACGAGTTCTTCGAGCACGTCGAGAAGACCACCGGGCGGCGGTACGACGCCTTCGACGTACCGGAGATCCGCGAGCTGCTGGTACCGACACTGCGGGCCGACTACGCGATGGACGAGGGGTACCGGCCGAGCGGCACGGGCCCGCTCGACGTCCCGATGACCGGCGTGTACGCCACGGACGACACGTTCGTCTCCCGTGACGAGGTGGCGCAGTGGCAGACCGTGACCACCGCCCGCTTCACCCTGGCCGAGCTGCCGGGAGAGCACATGTATCCGGCGGACGACCCGGAGCCGTTGCTCGCACTCATCTCCGAGACCATCGCCGCCGGCCGCATCGGGGCCGGGAGGAGGCTCACTCATGGGACTGCGTGACAAGACCGTCCTGATCACCGGCGCCGCCAGGGGGATCGGCCGGGCCTGCGCCGTGCGGGCCGCCGAGGAGGGCGCCGACGTCGTGCTCACCGACATCGGTGAGGACCTGCCGGAGATCCCCTACGCCCTGGGCTCGGCGGACCAGTTGGAGGAGACGGCGCGGCTGTGCCGCAAGAACGGCGCGGCGGTGTTCGTCACCACGGCGGACGTGCGCTCGGGCTCCGCCGTGGCGGCGGCCGTCACGGCCGCGGTCGAGCGGTTCGGGCGGATCGACGTCCTGATCAACAACGCGGGGGTGGGGGCACCCTCGGGCAAGGCCACGCACGAGTTCACCGAGGAGGAGTGGCGGACCGTGCTGGACGTGAACCTCTCCGGGCCGTGGCACCTGATCAGCGCGGTCGCGCCGGTCATGGTCGCCCAGAGGTCGGGCAGCATCGTCAACGTCGCGTCGACGGCCGGCCTCGTCGGCTACCGCCACTTCGCCGGATACGTCGCCTCCAAGCACGGACTGGTCGGTCTGACGAAGGCCGCCGCACTGGACTACGCGCCGATGAACATCCGGGTCAACGCGCTGTGTCCGGGCCCGGTGCGGGACGATCCGGCGATGGACGGCCAGATGACCGCGGTCGTCGCCGACGCCCTCGGCATCAGCTACGAGGAACAGGAAGCCGTCTACCTGGAGTCGGTGGCGACCGACTCACTGGTCGACCCGGCCGACGTCGCCGGTGCCGCGATCTGGCTCGCCGGCGACGACTCCCGCAAGGTCACCGGTTCGGTGGTCCGCGTGGACGCCGGCTTCACCGCCCGCTGACCCCTCTCACGGCCTCACCTCTTACGGCCTCACCACAAGGAGTACGTGTGTCCGTCACCAGCGAAGCGGCCGCGGAGGTCCCCGCGGCCGGCCACCCGGGCGGCCGGCTCTTCGCCCGCGCCGAGTTCGGCGCCGACCCCTCCCGTGCCTGCCACAGCCTCGTCAGACGGCTGCCCGCCGGGACCGACGCGGTGACGGTGCGCGCGAACCTGGCCGTGCTGACGGAGCGTCACCCGGCCTTGCGGGACATGCAGATGTTCGACGAGACGCTGGACGTCACCGCCGGGGACACCGTCGCGCACCGGCGCCGCGCCCGGGAGGCCGGCCGCGCGGTCAACGGCGCCCCGGTCGTCGCGCGGGCCGTCGTACTGGACTACGCCGACGGCGCCGCCGACCTCGTGCTGGTGGCACACCGTCGCGCCGTGGACCGGTGTGCCCTGGACGCACTGGCGGCGGCGCTGGCCGACCCGGCGCTCCCCGTCGACCTGCCCGAACCGGCCGCCGACGCCGGTCCCCCGCAGGACGGCCCCCCGCCCGAGCTGCCGTGGGGCCTCGGCGACCCGGCCGCGGCGGGCCGGACCGGCACCGTCGTCCTGACCGCCACGACGGTCGCACGGGACGCGGCGGCGCTGCCGGTGGCGGCCACCGCGGCCGTGCTGGCCGGTTACGGCGGGACGGAGCACGCCGAGTTCGCGCTGATCACCGGAGGACCCCGGACGCCGGACACGCAGCGGCCGGTCTCGCTCCGGGCCGGGGCGGCGACGTCCGTGGGCGAACTGCTCGACGCCGCGGCACGCGCCGCTGCCCCGGGCGGTGAGCCGCTGTCCGGCGTACCGGCGGTCGGGGTGGTGCTGAGCGAGGACAGCACCGGTGACGTCTACCGTCCCGTGCTCGCACCGCTCTTCCCGGTGACCCTGGCATGGCAGTACGACACGGACGGCACCCTGAACGGGGTCCTGCACTACGACGAGGGCGTGCTCGACCCGGTGATCGCCAGGCAGTTCGCCGGGCACGTCGACCGCCTCGTGGGCGCGCTGGCCCAGGCACCGGCCGGGACCCCGGTCGGTGACATCGAGCTGGTGGACACCGGGGAGGCGGCGGCGATCGTCGATGCCGGCCGCACTCCCGCCCGCGGTGACACGGTGGCCGCGCCCGTCCACGAACTGTTCCGCCAGGTGGCCGCCGCCCGGCCGGACGCCCCCGCGCTGACCGACGAGAACCGCACACTGAGCTACGCCGAACTGGACGCCCGGTCCGACACGGTGGCCGGCGCACTGCGCGCGCACGGGGTGGCGCCGGGCGACCGGGTCGGCGTGTGCCTCGACCGTGACGCCGACCTGGTGGTCGCGCTCCTCGGGGTGCTCAAGGCCGGTGCCGCCTACGTCCCGATGGACGCCACGTATCCCGCGGAGCGGCTCGTCCACACGGTGACCGACTCCGGCGCCCGGACGGTGCTCTCCTCGGCACCCGGCTTCCCCGCGGTCGACGGGGTGACCGTGCTGCACCCGGGCGAGCTGTCCCGGACCGATGGTGAGCCGGTACCGGACCCGGGAGCCGGCCCGGACGACATCGCCTACGTCATCTACACCTCCGGCTCCACCGGCCGGCCCAAGGGCGTCGCGGTCCCCCACCGCAACGTCGGCGCGCTGCTCGCGGCGACCGCCAGGGACTTCCGGCTCGGCCCCGCGGACACCTGGACGCTGTTCCACTCCAGCGCGTTCGACTTCTCGGTGTGGGAGATCTGGGGCGCGCTGCTGACCGGCGGCCACCTGGTGGTGGTGCCGTACTTCGTCTCCCGCAGCCCCGAGGACTTCCACGACCTCCTGGTGCGGCACCGGGTCACCGTCCTGAACCAGACGCCGTCCGCGTTCGCCACACTCAAGGAGGTCGATCTGCGCGGCTCCGCCGAGCTCGCGGTGCGTCTGGTCATCTTCGGGGGTGAGCCGCTGGACGTGCGGATGCTGCAGGACTGGTTCGGCCGGCATCCGCACACCCGGTGCCGGGTGGTCAACATGTTCGGCATCACCGAGACCACCGTGCACGTCACCAGCCAGACGCTCACCCCGCAGAACACCGGTGCCGTGTCCCGTTCGGTGGGCCGGGCGCTGCCCGGCTGGTCGGTGTCCGTACGGGATGCCGCCGGCCGCGTCCAGCCGTTCGGCGTGCCCGGCGAGATCTGGGTCGGCGGCGCGGGTGTGGCCAGTCACTACCTCAACCAGGAGGAGCTGACCGCCGCCCGGTTCGTGTCCGACCCGGTCACCGGGGAGCGCCTCTACCGCAGCGGTGACCTGGGCCGGCTGCGTCCGGACGGGCGCCTGGACCACCTCGGCCGGATCGACGGCCAGGTCAAGGTGCGCGGTTTCCGCATCGAGCTCGGCGAGATCCGCTCGGTCCTGCTGGAGGACCCGAACGTCACCGCCGCGGCGGTCGTGCTGGGCGGCGACACCGATGACGCGGCCGACGTCCGTCTGGACGCGTACGTGGTGGCCAGGCACGACGCCGTGTCCGTGGCGGACCTCCGGCGCCGGGCGGCCCGCTATCTGCCGGACTACATGGTGCCGGCCACGTTCACGCTGCTGTCCGAACTGCCGCTCACCGTCAACGGCAAGGTGGACGTGAGCAGGCTGGAACCGGCCGCCGAGGTGGCCGCGGACACGCCGGGCACCGCGGCCGGAGAGCCGGCGGACGACCCGGTGCTGCGGGTGTGGCGCGAGGTCCTCGGCAAGCAGGTCGGCCCGGACGACGACTTCTTCGCCTTCGGCGGCAACTCGCTGCTCGCGGTGCGGCTGTCCGGTGCGCTGCGCAGGGCGGGGCTGCCCCCGGTGTCCCTGCGCGAGCTGTACGTGCACCCCACCGCGGCCGAGGTGAGCGCGCTCATCAGCGGCCGCGAGACCGCCTAGGCGCGTCGCGGCTTCTGCCCCGGCACCCGCCCCTGGCCCGTACGTCGCCGGGCGCCCTCAGAGGTCGTGCGAGAGACCGAGGCCGGTCAGCGCGCCGACCGGGTCCAGGTCGGGGGTGCCGCGCGGCCACCAGTCGTCGCGGCCCGGCTCGGACTCGTAGGCGTACCACAGCCCGTCGCGGCCGAGGCGGAGCTGGACATGGCCCTGAGGGTGCGTGAGGTGGTTGCGCCAGGGCCGGAAGGCGGGAAGGTCGGCGGCGAGGAGCAAGGGCCGGGCCCGGTCGAACCGGCCGGCCGGCGGGTCCCACGGCTCCTCCAGCACGGCGAGGCCCTCCAGCCCGCCCTGCCGCCAGGCGGCGACCGCGCGGGCGAGATCGGCGGGCGTGCGGCCGGCCGCGGCGGCGAGGGAGGAGTAGAGCGCCCGGGTGCCGGCGGTGAGACCCGAGCCGGGGCGGGCCGCGGCCAGGCGGACCGCGTCCTGCCAGAAGGTCAGCTGCCCGACCGGGTCACGGCCGGTGGTGAGCAGGGCGTGGGCGCGGGCGGCCGCGTCCGTGGCCAGCTGGTCCAGGGCGAAGGGGTCCGGGCCACCGGGCGAGGCCGGATACGCCGGGGGCTGCTCCGGGTGCGGCGGCGGGGGCAGGGGCGCGGGAAGCGGCGGGAGGGTGCGCGGCTTCAGCGCCTCGGTCGCCCGCACGCCCGGGAGCGGCTGCGGTTCCTTGTCCTGCGCGGCGCGCGCCGCACGGGTGGCGCTCAGCCGGGACAGCGCGTCGAGCAGTTCCCGCTCGCCCCGGCCGCGCAGCAGGAGCAGCACGAACGGATCGGCGTCGAGCAGCCGGGCCGCCTGGTAGCAGAGGGCCGCGGCGTGCTTGCAGGGGTGACCGCGGTCGGGGCAGCTGCACCGGGGCTCCAGGTCGCCGGGGCCGGGCAGCAGAGGGACGCCGCCGTGCGCGAGTGACTGGGGCATCTCCTTGTCGAGCAGCGCCGCGATGTGTCCGGGCCGGTCGGCGGCGGCGTCCAGGAAGCGGTCCCAGTCGGAGTCGCCGAGGGTGCGCAGGCGCACCTGGACGCGGTAGGGCCGGGGGCGGCTGCCGTGGACGTATGCCAGCAGGAGGCCGGGCGTCACCGTGATGGCGTCCACGTGCCCCTGCTCGGCGTAGCCCCGCCCGCGTTCCAGCCGCTTGGCGTCCAGCGCGCCCTGCTCCAGCGCGGAGATCCAGGCGTTCCCCCACCAGCTCTCGGCGAACCGGTCCCCCTCCCGGGGCGGAAAGGCCGGAAACGTACGGCGCAGGTCGCTGTCGCGGCCGGGGGCGGCCATGGAGCGGGGGGTGGGGTGGCTCGTACGGGGGGTGGTACGGGACGGGGCTCGGGCGGGTGCGGGCGCCCCGGTGCCCGGAGGCGTGCGGTCGGACGCGCCCGGCGCCGGGCCGGGGGTCGGGTCGCCGGACGCGTGCGCACCCGCGCCAGGGGCCGGACCAGCGGAAGCCGCGTCCGCGTCAGCGGAAGCACCGGCCGGGTCGACGGGAGTGGTTGCCGGATCAGCGGAAACACCAGCCCGGCCGGCCGGAGGACCAGCCGGATCAGCGGCAATGCTGGTCTCGGGAGCAGGTGCCGGAGACTCCCCCGGTGTCGCGGAGTGCTCCGACTGCGGAACCAGGTGCCGGGGCGCCGTGGTCCCGGCGGGAGCAGCCGAGGGCGCCGTGTCCTCGGTCTCCGGTTCGGGCCCCGGCTCCGTCAGGGCACGCCCGCGCAGCAACCCGGACACATGCGAGGGCTCGGCGCTCCGCCCGGTCCTCTCCTCCCGCCCGGGGGGCACCGCATCCGGCTCGTCCGGCGGCAGGTCCGGCATCCGGAACGCGTCCGACAGCAGCCGCCGCACATCAGGGGTTCCCCCGCCCGCGCCGAGGTCGCGTGCCCGCCGGGCTGCCGCCGCCCTGTCGTCCACGGCCGCTTGCCGGGCCCGCCGCCTGCGCCGGGCGCCCTCCCGCTCGGTCTCCTCACGCGCCCGCCGCGCGTCGTCCCGCGCCGCACGCAACGCCTCGCGCGCGACGTCCGCGGAACGCGCTCGCGATCCGGACCGGCCCTGAGCGCCCTCGCCCTCCCCCGTCCCGGTGGGGACCTCGGCTGGAACCGCCCCGGCGGAATCCTGCTCCCCGGCGGGAGCATCGGCCGAGGCGGTCCCGGCGAGGTCCTGCCGGTGATCGAGATCCTGCCGGTGATCGAGGTCCTGCCGGGGATCGAGGTCCTGCTGCGCATCGCGGGACGCCGAAGGCTCGGTCGGCTTACCGGGGGCCCGGGTGGCCTCCGCCGCTCCCTGCTCCGGTCCTTGCCCTTGCCCTTGCCCTTGCTCCGGCTTCCGCTCGTGCGCCTTGCGCAGCGCCTCGCGGGCGGCGTCTCCGGGGCGGGGGGCCTGCCGGGCCGGGGGCTCCCCGCCCTGGGGCGGTGCCGGGTGCGGGTCCCGGCCCGCCCGGGACCTGGCCTCGCGCAGGGCCCGGCGCGCCTCGTCGGCCGGGCGGCCGGTCACGGCCTGCTCCCCGGGAGTGCGCAGGACGTCCGGCGGGGCGTCATGACGACCTCCGCAGGGACACGAGGTCCGACAGCTCCCGGTCGGTCAGCTCCGTGAGGGCCGACTCGCCGGAGCCGAGGATCGCGTCGGCCAGGGCTCGCTTGGCGTGCAGCATCTCGGCGATGCGGTCCTCGACCGTGCCCTCGGTGATGAGGCGGTGCACCTGGACCGGCTGGGTCTGGCCGATGCGGTAGGCGCGGTCGGTGGCCTGCTCCTCGACGGCCGGGTTCCACCAGCGGTCGAAGTGCACGACGTGGCCCGCGCGGGTGAGGTTCAGGCCCGTGCCCGCCGCCTTCAGGGACAGCACCAGGACCGGGGTCGAGCCGGCCTGGAAGCGGTCCACCATGCGTTCCCGCTCCGGGACCGGCGTACCGCCGTGCAGGAGGTCGACCGGGACGGCGCGGCCGGCCAGGTGGGAGGTGATCAGGCGGGCCATCCCGACGTACTGCGTGAAGACCAGGGCGGAGCCGTCCTCGGCGAGGAGCGTGTCGAGCAGCTCGTCCAGCAGGGTCAGCTTGCCGGAGCGGGCGGCGAACCGGTCGCCGGCCGGGGTGTGCTCCTCCTTCAGATACAGCGCGGGATGGTTGCAGATCTGCTTCAGCGACGTCAGCAGCTTCAGCACCAGGCCGCGGCGCGCCATGCCCTCGGCCGTCTCGATGGCGAGCATCGACTCGCGCACCACCGCCTCGTACAGGGCTGCCTGTTCGCGTGTGAGCGGGACCGGGTGGTCGGTCTCCGTCTTGGGCGGCAGCTCCGGGACGATGCCCGGGTCGGACTTCTTGCGGCGCAGCAGGAAGGGGCGGACCAGGCGGGCGAGGCGCTCCACCGCCTCTTCGTCCTCGCCGGTCTCCACGGCCCGGGCGTGCCGGGCGCGGAAGGACTTCAGCGGGCCGAGCAGGCCCGGGGTGGTCCAGTCGAGCAGGGCCCACAGCTCCGAGAGGTTGTTCTCCACGGGTGTGCCCGTGAGGGCGACCCGCGCGGGGGCGGGGAGGGTGCGCAGCGCCTTGGCCGTGGCCGAGTAGGGGTTCTTGACGTGCTGCGCCTCGTCGGCGACGACCATGCCCCAGGACTGTTCGGCCAGGGCGGGGGCCGCCGAGCGCATCGTGCCGTACGTGGTGAGGACGAAGCCGCCGTCCAGGCCGGTCAGGCTGCGGTCGGGGCCGTGGAAGCGGCGGACGGGGACACCGGGGGCGAAGCGGGTGATCTCCCGCTGCCAGTTGCCGAGCAGCGAGGCCGGGCAGACGACCAGGGTCGGCTCGCGACGGGCCCGCTTCAGGTGCAGGGCGATGAGCGTGACGGTCTTGCCGAGGCCCATGTCGTCGGCGAGGCAGCCGCCGAGGCCGAGGGAGGTCATGAGGTCGAGCCAGGCCAGGCCGCGCAGCTGGTAGTCCCGGAGGGTGGCGTGCAGGCCGGGCGGCGGGTCGGCCGGGCGGATCCCGGCGGTGAGGCGGTCGCGCAGGGCGGCCAGGGCGCCGACGGGGACGGCCTCCACCGTCTCGCCGTCCACCTCGGCCGTGCCGGTGAGGGCGACGGACAGCGCGTCGACCGGGTCGAGCAGCCCGAGGTCCCGTTTGCGTGCCTTGCGGACGAGGGCCGGGTCGACCAGCACCCAGCGGTCCCGCAGCCGCACGACCGGCCGGTGCGCCTCGGCCAGGGCGTCCATCTCGGCGTCGGTGAGCGGGTCGCCGCCGAGCGCGAGCTGCCAGCGGAAGCCGAGCAGGTCCTCGCTCTCGAAGAAGCCGGTGCCGTCGGTGGCCGAGCCGGGCGCGGGGCGGACCACGGCCGTGGCGGACAGGTCCTGCGCGAGGTCCCTCGGCCAGTGCACGGCGACCCCGGCCGCGGCGAGGCGGGTGGCGGCGACCCCGAGGAGGTCGCTCAGCTCCTCCTCGGTCAGGGCCAGCACATCGGGCACGTCCTGCTCGGAGAGCCGGTCCAGCGGCGGCCAGACCCGGGCGGCGCGGCGCACGGCGAGGGCCGCGTCGACGCGCGCGCGGGGGCCGAAGGCGTCGTCGGACTCGCCCGCCCACAGGGCCGCCGCGTCGGCCACGAGGGTGGGGTCGGCGAGGCTGTGCACCTGCACCACGGCCGCGCCGGCGCTGCGCGCGCCGCCGCCGGAGGCGTCGTCGAACAGGTCGTACGCGGACAGGTCCAGGCGGAGGGAGATGCGCACACCGGCGTCCATGCCGGCGGCGACCTCGGCGGCCCAGTCGTGGGCGCCGGGCAGGTGCGTGGCCTCGCGGGCGGCGAAGGGGCGGCCGGTGGCGCGGTGGGCGGCCGGGGTGCGGGGCAGCGTGTCGGCGACCGCGTCGAGGAAGGCGCGCACCAGTGCTTCCGGCTCGGGCAGGCGGACCCGGCCCGGGCCGGGCAGCGGGACCGCGTGCCCCTCGTACGGCAGGGCGGCGGCCACCGCGCGCAGGTGGGCGATGTCGTCCGGGTCGAGAGGGCCGGCGCGCCAGGCGTCGTGTCCGGTGGCGGTGAGGCCGGGCAGCAGCCGGCCGCGCGCGGTCAGCCGCAGGGCGTGCAGGGCGGCCGCGCCCCAGCAGGCGGTGGCCGGATGGGCCGCCGGGTCGTGCCGGGCGCGCACGAGGAGGGGCAGGGCCGTCTCCAGCGGGAGGGACAGCGCCGGGGCGGTGCGCCGGCGGACGCCCGGTCCGTGGCGCCGTACGACGGTCAGGTCCGTGGCGCCGGGCAGCGGCTCGCCGTCGGGGTCCCAGAAGGCGACGCGTCCCTCGCGCGGCAGAGGCGCGGGCAGGAAGACGGCCGGGAGCCGTACCGGGACCGCCGCGTCCTGCGTCCGCTCGTCCACCGCCGCCGTGCCACTCATACGTCCTGTCACCTCCCGCCCGCCTGCCGGACCAGTCGTCTCCGACTCTACGGGCGGGGTCTGACAACCGGCTCCGGCGGCCGCCCCGGCGGCGGGGTCAGGGCACGGTCCGGGCCACGACGTACACCCAGGGGTACGCCGGGTTGGACAGGTCGACGACGACGTCGTGCGTGGGGGCGGGGTTCTTCTGCTTGTGGACGAAGCCGTACCACCCGTCGCCCTCGGGGAACTTCCACCCGGTGATCTTGCGGTCGCGGGCGCCGATGGTGATGTCGCCCTTCTCCAGGTCCGCGCGGGTCATGCCGAGGCCCGTCAGGTAGGCGTCCAGGCCGGCCGTGTTCGTCTCGAACTGGGCGTAGAGACGGCTGGTCTTCCAGTTGTTGGTCTCGTAGTACGCCACGTGCCAGGCCGGGTGCGGGACGGGCACCTGGTAGATGCGGCGCTGGAGCTTGGAGGGCCAGCCCTCGGTGAGGCCGGTCGCCGAGTACTTGGCTTCCTTGTCCTTGCCGCTGTCGCGGCTCTGGGCGGCGGAGATGACCAGGTACCCGGCCGGGATGCCGATGAGCAGCACGATGATCAGCAGGGTGAGCGCCCTGCGGCGGATCATGTGGCGGCGGTCCTCGACCGGACGGAGCGGCTCGCCGGGCCAGGGGCCCTGGTGGGGCAGGGACGCGGTCACAGCGTCTCCTGGCTGCTGCGCAGGGACTGCGTGTACCGCTCGTAGCGCTCGAAGCGCTCCACGCGGCGGCGCTTGGCGCGCCGGAAGCGGCGGGCGACCAGCCGGGCCAGGTCGGCGGCGCCGACCATGCCGGCCTCCGGGCCGAGCTGGGCGCGCACGATGCGGGCCTCGGGGCGGTAGCCGCGGCCGGTGAGGTGCCGTTTGAAGGCGTCGCGGGCCGGGCCGATCAGCAGGTCGTCGGCGGCCGAGACACCACCGCCGATCACGAAGCAGGAAGGGTCGAGGGCGGCGGCGAGGTTGGCGATGCCGACGCCGAGCCACTGGCCGATGTCCTGGAGCAGCTCGATGCACATGGCGTCGCCGTCGCGGGCCAGCTCGGTGATCATGGGGCCGGTGATGTCGCCGATGCTGCCCTTGACGTGCTCGATGATCCCGTAGGCGACGGGCGAGTCGGCGGCGGCCAGCTCGCGCGCCTCGCGGACCAGGGCGTTGCCCGAGCTGTACTGCTCCCAGCAGCCGCGGTTGCCGCAGGGGCAGCGGTGGCCGCCGGGCACGACCTGCATGTGGCCGAACTCGCCGGCGACACCGTACTTGCCGCGCTTGACCTGCCCGTCCTCCAGGATCGCGCCGCCGATGCCGGTGCCCAGGGTGATCATGACCAGGTGGTCCTCGCCCCGGCCCGCGCCGAAACGCCACTCGGCCCAGGCGGCGGTGTTGGCGTCGTTGTCGACCAGGACGGGCACGGACAGACGGCTGGCGAGGCGGTCCCTGAGGGGTTCGTTGCGCCAGGACAGGTGGGGCGCGAACAGCACGCGGTTGCGGTCGGCGTCGACCCAGCCGGCCGCGCCGATGCCGACGGCGTGCACGTCGTGCCGGTCGGAGAGGTCCAGGACCAGCTCGGCGATCGTGTCCTCGACGACCTTGGGGCTCTTGGACTTGTCCGGGGTCTCCGTGCGGAGTTTCTCCAGGATGTTGCCGTCGGCGTCGACGACGCCCGCCATCACCTTCGTACCGCCGATGTCGATGCCGACCGTGGGCACCCGGGGGGCCGTCAGGTGCGAGCGGCGCTCCCGGGTGCCGACCGTGCGGAGCACGGTGGCACGGCGGGAGCCGATGGGGGCGGTGAAGTCGCGGTAGGTGCTCATCGCGCCCGATTCTGCCTCACACGACGGCGCGGTGCGGTGCACAGGGGTGCCCCGGATCGTCGCCGGGTGCCCGTGTGCGGGGGCTCGCCGCGCCCGCGCGGCGGAGCCGTGCGGAACGGGACCGCGCCCCTCAGGAGCGCACGAGCAACTGGAATTCGAAGGAGTAGCGGGTCGGGCGGTAGGTGTGGGTGCCGTACTCGACCGCGCGGCCCGTGTCGTCGAACGTGACGCGTTGCATGGTGAGCAGCGGCGCGCCCGGGTCCTCGCCCAGGCGCTCGGCCTCCGCCTGGCCGGCCGCGCGGGCGCCGATGGACTGGCGCGCGCTGTGCAGGGTGATGCCCGCCGCGCGCATCAGGCGGTACAGGCCGGTCGTCTCCAGCTGGGCGGTGTCCAGCTCGATGAGGCCGGGGGGCAGGAAGTTGCAGAGGTGGGCCATGGGCTCGCCGTGGGCGAGGCGGAGGCGCTCCACGCGGTGGACGTCGCTGTCCTCGGCGACCCCGAGGGCGGCGGCGACCTCGGCGGAGGCGGGCACGACCGTGTTGACGAGGACGGTGGTGGCCGGGCGCTGGCCCGCGGCCTCCAGGTCGTCGTAGAGGCTGCTGAGCTCCAGGGGCCGCTTGACCTGGCTGTGCACGACCTGGGTGCCGACGCCCCGGCGGCGCACGAGGAGGCCCTTGTCGACGAGCGACTGGATGGCCTGGCGGACGGTCGGCCGGGACAGTCCGAGCCGGGCGGCGAACTCGATCTCGTTGCCCAGCAGGCTGCCGGGCGTCAGCGTGCCGTGCTCGATCGCGGCCTCCAGCTGCTGGGACAGCTGGAAGTACAACGGCACGGGGGAACTGCGGTCCACGCTGAGGTCGAGCTGCACGGTCGGGTCCACTTCTGGTTTCGGCACGCGCTGAGCGTAGCTCCGTGCGTTGTTGACGGGAAGTTGTGTAGTCAGATTGTCCGGACATGCAGATTGACAGGGGCGGGCTGTGGCCGCACTTTGTTCCCATGCGCATCGGCGTCATCGGTACGGGCCGCATCGGAACGATCCACGCGAACACCCTCAGCAGGCACCGCGACGTGGGCTCCTTGATCCTCACGGACGCCGACCCGGCGCGGGCTCAGGACCTGGCGCACCGCCTGGGCGAGACGGCCGCGCCCGGTGTCGAGGAGATCTTCCGCTGGGGCGTCGACGCCGTGGTGATCACGACGGCCACGTCGGCCCACGCCGAACTGATCGGTCGGGCAGCACGCGCGGGCCTGCCGGTGTTCTGCGAGAAGCCCATCGCGCTGGACCTGCCGGGGACGCTGAGTGCGATCGCCGAGGTGGAGACGGCCGGGACGGTGCTGCAGATGGGGTTCCAGCGCCGCTTCGACCCGGGGTACGCGGGTGCGCGCGAGGCCGTGCGTTCGGGCCGGCTGGGGCGGCTGCACACCGTGCGGGCGCTGACCAGTGACCAGGCGCCGCCGCCGGCCGCGTGGCTGCCGGTGTCGGGCGGGCTGTACCGGGACACGCTGATCCACGACTTCGACGTGCTGCGCTGGGTGACGGGCCGCGAGGTGGTGGACGTGTACGCGACCGGGTCGGACGCCGGGCCGGCGATGTTCCGCGAGGCCGGGGACGTCGACACCGGCGCCGCGCTGCTCACCCTGGACGACGGCACGCTCGCCACGGTCACCGGGGCCCGGCTGAACGGGGCCGGGTACGACGTGCGCATGGAGCTGGCCGGGGAGCGCGACCAGATCGTGGTCGGCCTGGACGACCGCACGCCGATCGCGTCCACGGAGCCGACCGGGCCGCCGGCCGCGGACAAGCCCTGGGCGGGCTTCCTGGAGCGTTTCGGGCCGGCCTACGAGGCCGAACTGAACGCGTTCGTGGAGGTGGTCCGGGGCGAGCGGGCCAACCCGTGCGACGGGCGGGAGGCCCTGCAGGCGCTGCGGGTGGCCGAGGCGTGCGAGGTGTCGCGCCGGGAGCGCAGGCCGGTGCGGCTCACGGAGATCCCCGGCGGGACCGCCACCGCCCTGCCCTGACGGGACCGGCCGCGCTGTACGGCGCATCTCGATGCAGGGCGACGGTGGTGGGACCGCTGCGGAGCACACCGGTCCGGCGGAGGCGCTCGTGGCGGGGTCCCCCGCTCAGCTCCCCTCCGGCTCCGTGTCGAGCAGTCCCGCGTCATAGGCGAGCAGCGCGATCTGCACGCGGTTGTTGAGGCCGAGCCTGGCCAGGATGCGGGAGACGTGCGTCTTGACCGTGGCGACGCTCATGTAGAGGCCGGTGGCGATCTCGGCGTTGGACAGGCCCCGGCCGACCCCGACCGCGACCTCCCGCTCGCGGTCGTTGAGGGCGGCCATGCGCTCCCGCGCGCGGGAGCGGCGCGTGTCGGCGGCGGTGCCGGCGGCGTGCCGCATCAGCTGGCGGGTGACGGTGGGCGACAGGACCGGGTCGCCGGCCGCGACGCGGCGCACCGCCGCGAGGATCTCGGCGGGCGGGGTGTCCTTCAGGACGAACCCGGCGGCGCCCGCGCGCAGCGCCCGCAGTACCTGCTCGTCGGCGTGGAAGGTGGTCAGCACGACCACCTGCGGGGCCTCCTCGCGCGCCCGCAGCAACTCGGTAGCGGTGAGGCCGTCCACCGTCGGCATCCGGATGTCCATGAGCACGATGTCGGGCCGGGTGCGGTCGACGAGGGACTCCACCTCGCCGCCGTCGGCGGCCTCGCCGACGATCTCGATGTCCCCGGCCCCGCCCAGCATCAGAGACAGCCCGGCCCGCACCAGCGGATCGTCGTCGACGAGGAGCAGTCTGATCGCAGTCATGGCCCCTACGTAATCACGGCCCCGGTGGGGGCCGGGGACGAACGGCGGCCGGAACCTCACGGCGCGGGCGCACGCGCCGGGCGGCCCCTGCCCCTCACCCCCACGGCAGCCAGGCCCGCACCTCGAACCCGCCCCGCGGGGTGGGGCCGTGGTCGAGCCGGCCACCCGCGAGGGTCGCCCGTTCCGTCAGGCCGATCAGCCCCTGCCCCGAACCGGGGACGGGGGGCACCTCCCCTTCGGGGGCAGGGTTGCGTACCCGCACGGTGAGGCCGTCGCCCGGCCCGCCGGTGACGGACACCGTGACCTTCGTGCCGGGGGCGTGCTTGCGGGCGTTGGTCAGGCCTTCCTGGGCGATCCGGTAGGCGGTGCGGCCGACGGAGGACGGGACGGCGGCCGGGTCGTCGACGCGGAGGTCGAGGGAGACCTTCATGCCCGCCTCCCGGGACTCGGCGACCAGCGTGTCCAGCGCGCCGAGCGTGGGCTGGGGCCGGCCGGTGTCGTCCGGCTCGGCCGCCCGGAGCACGCCGATGATCTCGCGCAGGTCCTGGAGCGCCTCGTGCGCGCTCTCCCGGATCACGCCCGCCGCGCGGGCCGTCTCCGCCGCAGGCGCGTCCGGCCGGAACTCCAGGGCGCCCGCGTGGACGCTGAGCAGCGTCAGCCGGTGCGCGAGGACGTCGTGCATCTCGCGCGCGATGGCCTCGCGGGCCAGCCGCTGCGCCTGCTCGGCCCGCAGTCGCGCCTCCGTCTCGGCCCGGCGGGCGCGGTCCCTGAGACTGACCATGAGCTGCCGCTTGGCCCGTACGAACATGCCCCAGCCGATGATCGCCACGGTGAGCAGCATGGCGAACGGCACGCTCACCAGGTAGGGGATGTCCATGTCCGGGCGCAGCCAGTAGTAGAGGGGGATCAGCGCCGTGTTGACGGCGCCCACCCAGGCCGCGTAGCGGAAGGGGCGGTGCACGGCCAGGGTGAACAGGGCGATGATGCCGGCGCCGCCGGAGATGTCCGAGACGAAGGTGACGGGGATCATCGCCACCGCCAGCCCCAGCGGCCAGCGGCGCCGCAGCCAGACCGACGCGCAGGCCAGCGCGCCCACCACCTGGTCGACGACGGCGAGCCCGGGAGGGACGTGCGGGTTCTGCCGGAGCGCGTCGAGGGCCGTCGCGCCCACGACGACGGCGAAGAGGAAGCAGGAGAAGTCCACGACCCAGTCGCGGGCGGTGCGCCGGGGCCGCCGCCCGGCCCGTGCGGCGTCGGGGTCCAGCTCGTGGAGCAGGGCGGAGGGGATGAACCACCGGGGTCCCGTGAAGAGCGCCGGTGTCTCCTCCGTCGGTGCCGGGGAGGTCCCCGCGTTCTCGTTCACGGTCGGCAAATCTACGCAGCCCGGGCCCGTGCCACGCCCTCCGCGGGCGGATCGTCGACCGAAGTCGTGACGCCGCAGACTTTCGGCGCGACCGGGGGCCCGGATCGAAGACGTCCGTCGGGGGGTGCTCGCCCCGCGGCCGATGCGCGTGCGGGGCCCGCGGGGCGAGGGTCGGGAGACATGAAGCAGGTACTGGAGATTCTCGGCTTCCTCGCCCTGGTGCAGGGGGTGGCGGGCCTGGTGACCGAGTTCGCCGGCTGGAACTGGGGCCTCGTGCGGCGTCTGGGATTCCTGGACGGTTACGAGGTCTACGCGAGCGCCGCCCTGCTGGTGCTGGGCGTCGCCCTGTTCGCGGCGGCCGGAAGCCGGAAGTCCGTGTGAGGCCCGCCGGACGCGACGGGAGGCGACGGACTTCCGGCCGGTGCCCGCCGGGGGGCGCGTCCCGGCTCAGCAGCCGTGGTCGACCAGGTCGAACGACGCGTAGTGGTCGGCCGTGTAGTAGTCCTCCTGGCTCCGCTCGCCGGTGACGATGCGCCGGGCGCCGCGGGTGGAGGAGCCCGGGGTGATGACCGTGTACTCGTGGTAGTAGCCGGACGACTGGCTGGGCAGGATGCCTTCCCGGTTCCGGAAGACGGTGCCGTCCTGGTCGAACGGGTAGGGACCGCCCTGCTCGATCAGGTCGAGGGTGTCGTGGGCCTGGGACGGAAGGGCGCTGTAGCAGATGTCACCGACGGCTGTGGGGGCCGCTTCGGCGAGGGGGGCGGTGAGGGCACCGCCGACGAGGAGTGCGGACAGAAGGGCGGCTGCTGCGCCGAGCCGCGAGGCGCGTGGGGGGAACGTCATGCGCTCATGATGACGCGCGTAGACAGTGGCATGTCAATGACAAGCCGAGAGATTCTCCCGTCAAGTCCGATGAGTTCGCGGGAAGTCAACCTGCCGCCGTGCGCGCCGAGGCCCGCCGTGCACGCCTAGGCACGGTCCGGCGGCCCGAACTCGCCGTACTGCGGGCGCCCCGCCACGTCGTACGTCTGCACCGAGACGCCCGCGCCGGTGACGGCGCCCCCGGTGCGCTCGAAGGCGGTCGGCGCGGCGCCCTCCGGGAACAGCCGGAAGCCGGAGCCGAGCACGACCGGGAAGGTCAGCAGGTGCAGCGTGTCGACGAGGCCGAGCCCCAGCAGGGAGCGGACGAGGGCGCCGCTGCCGTGCACCTGGACCTCGCCGTCCGTGCGCTCCTTCAGGGCCGTGACCTCCTCGGCGAGGTCCCCGGACAGCACGGTGGTGCCGGACCAGCCGGGGTCCGTCAGGGTCGAGGAAGGGACGTACTTCGGCAGGGAGTTGAGCTTGGAGGCGACCGGGTCGGCGGGGTCGGTCACCTTCGGCCAGTACGTGGCGAAGATGTCGTACGTGCGGCGGCCCAGCAGGAAGGCGCGCGGGCGGGCGAAGACCTCGTTGACGAACCGGCCGAAGTCGTCGTCGGCGTAGGGGAAACACCAGCCGCCGTGGGCGAAACCGCCGCGGGTGTCCTCCTGCGGGCCGCCGGGGGCCTGGTAGACGCCGTCGAGGGTGACGAAGAGGGTGGAGACGAGCTTGCCCATGGCGGGTGCCTTCCTTCCGGGTCGCGAGGGGAACGCTCGGGCTCTGGTGCCATGGGTTCAGACCCCGCCCGCCCCCGCAACTCATCGCTGGTCCGTCCGGCACGCCGGGGCCGCCCGTGAGTTCGACGTCCGTACGCCGCCAGCACGGCAGCGGTCCGGCGACTGGTATGGAGGCATGACTTCTCTTGGAACACTCGACGGAAAGGTGGCTCTCGTGACCGGCGGGAGCCGTGGCATCGGCGCGGCGACGGCCCTGCGGCTGGCTCAGGAGGGCGCGGACGTGGCGGTCGGCTACGTGCACGGCAAGGAGGCGGCCGAGGAGGTCGTCCGGGCCGTGGAGGCACGCGGCCGGCGGGCGGTGGCGCTGCGCGCGGACGCGGCGGACCCGGCCGAGGCCACCGGTGTGGTGCACGCGGCGGCCGAGGCGCTCGGCGGCCTCGACGTGCTGGTGAACAACGCGGGCGTAGGGGTGCTCGGACCGCTGGAGACGCTGTCCCTGGCGGAGGTGGACCGGGTCCTCGCGGTGAACGTCCGCGCCGTCTTCCTGGCCTCCCAGGCCGCTGCCGCGCTGATGGGCGAGGGCGGGCGGATCATCACGATCGGCAGCTGCATGGCCCAGCGGGTGCCGGGGCCGGGCGGGACGCTGTACACGATGAGCAAGGCCGCGCTGACCGGCCTCACGAAGGCACTGGCCAGAGAGCTGGGCGGGCGGGGCATCACGGCGAACGTCGTCCATCCCGGCCCCGTCGACACGGACATGAACCCGGCGGACGGCCCCTACGCGGCCGGCCAGGCGGCCCTGACGGCACTGGGCCGCTTCGGCACGGCCGGGGAGGTGGCGTCCACGGTCGCGTATCTGGCGGGGGCGACGTTCGTGACGGGAGCGGAGTTCGCGGTGGACGGGGGCCACGCGGCGTAAGGCGGTCGCGGCGGATCACGCCCGGCGGCGAGTCCCGCCCGGCGGCGCATCACGCCTCGCGAAGGGATCCGCCCCGCGGAAGGTCCCGCCCCGTGAAGGGGCGCGCACGTCCGCTACATCGGGCACGCCCAGGCCCCGGGAACGGTGGACACGCGGCGTTGGGCACGCCACGGCGTGACGCGATCGCGGCGGGTCCCGCCTTCTGCGCAGCACGCCACGCGAATGGTCCCCCTGTGGCGGGGCGCGCGCCTGCGCCGCATCGGGCACGCCGAGTCCCCCCGGGAACGGTGGACACGCCGCGTGACGCGCCCCGCGGAAGGTCGCACCCCGTGGCGGGGCGCACGCCCGCGCCGCATCGGGCACGCCGAGTCCATCGTGGGCGGAGCAGACGCAGCGGTCCCCCCGCCCCACGAAGGGTCCGCCCTGCGGCGTATCCCGAGCCGGGCGCGGATGGGACGCGGCGTGGGGTCTGACGGCCGGGCGGGCAGGCCCGGCGCGGAGGGCGGGTGGGATGCCCGGCCCTCCCAGGCCGCCCGGACGCCCGACTGCCCGTCAGGGCGCGTGCGCCCCGGGACCGTGGGCGCACCGGTGCTGTCCGGCCGGTGCGCCCACGGGGTGGTGCGGGCGGTTCAGCCGCCCAGCTCCTGGTGGCGCGCCGACAGGCGGCTCGTGCCCTCCTCGGTGAGCGAGCCGAACAGGCGCAGGCGGGAGATGCCGCCGTCCGGGAAGATGTCCACGCGCGCGTGCGTGCCCACGGCCGGGTCCGGGAGGACGAAGCGGTGGTTGGTGTCGGGCTGGAGGCGGGTGCGGGGCAGGATCTCCCGCCAGTCGCCGTCCTCGCCGTCGCGCACCGACACCGACGCCCAGCCGGCACTGTTGCCCTTGAGGTAGGCGGTGTCGATCTCCAGGGCCCGGATCTGCGCCTGGGCGGCGAGCCGGTAGCGGATCCAGTCATGGCCCTGGTCGCGGCGGCGGCGCGTCTCCCAGCCGTCGTCCATCTTGCGGGAGCGGCCCGGCTGGATGGTGTTGGTGGCGGGCGAGTAGAACCGGTCGGACGCGTCCTCCACCCCGCCGCCGTTCTCCAGGGCGACGACGTCGAAGGTGCCGAGCGCCGCCAGCCACGCCGGGTCGGGGACGACCTCGCCGTGGACGCGCAGGCGGGCGATGCCGCCGTCGGGGTGCTGGTTGACCCGCAGGTGGGTGAAGCGCTGCTCGACGGCGACGGCGAAACCGTTCGCCGCGTGGCCGCCGACCGGGGTGCGCGGCACCAGGGCCGTCCACTTCACGTCGTCACCGAGGAGCTCCTCGGGCGACGGGGAACCCGGCACGCAGGTGCCCTCGACGGACACGGCCTGCGGGTAGTTGCCCCGGAAGTGGGCGGTGTCGACGACGATCCCGCGGACGACACCGGGGGCGCCGAGGCGGACCAAGGCCCAGTCGTGGTCCTCGGCGGCCGGCCAGGGGTGCCCGGCCGACGCGCCCCGGCGGCGGCGGGTCTCCCAGCCGTCCATGATCTTGCCCTTGTGCCCGAAGTGCTCCGGGTCGAACTCGGCCCGCTCGGGCACCAGCAGGTTCTCGCGCTGGGCGAAGAACTCGTCGTTGGCGGCGATGACCCCGGCCCCGAGGCGCCGGTCGGCGAGGTTGGCGTACTGGGTGAAGGGGAAGTCGGCGGTGCGGTAGTCCGCGTAGGGGTCGCCGCCTCCGTAGGGATTCGCGTCGCCGGTGAAGCTGGGGATCGCCGTCACGATGATCAGGTCTTCCTTTCGGGTGTCCGGGATGGTCTTCAGTGGGTCCGGGTGAGGAGCCGCCCCTTCGGTTCGGTGAACTCGCCGTCCGCGACGATGCGCTGCCCGCGCAGCCAGGTGGACTTCACGACGCCGTGGAGGGTCTTGCCGGCGTAGGCCGTGACGCGGTTGCGGTGCTGCAGGGAGGCCGGGTCGACGGTGAAGGTCTCGTCGGGGGCGAGGACGGCGAAGTCGGCGTCGTGTCCGGCGGCGATGGCGCCCTTGCAGCCGTCGAGGCCGACGAGTGCGGCGGTACGCTCCGACATCCAGCGGACGACGTCCTCCAGGCCGTGCCCGCGCCTGCGGGCCTCGGTCCACACCGCCGCGAGGCTCAGCTGGAGCCCGGAGATGCCGCCCCAGGCCGTCGCGAAGTCGTCGGTCTTCAGGTCGGCGGTGGACGGGGAGTGGTCCGTGACGACGCAGTCGACGGTGCCGTCGGCCAGCGCCTGCCAGAGCAGGTCCTGGTTGGCGGCCTCGCGGATCGGCGGGCAGCACTTGAACTCGCTGGCCCCGTCGGGGACTTCCTCGGCGGTGAGGGTCAGGTAGTGGGGGCAGGTCTCGACGGTGATGCGCACGCCCTCGGCCCGGGCGTCGGCGATCATCGGCAGGGCGTCGCTGGACGACAGGTGCAGCACGTGCACGCGCGCGTCGAGGGCCCTGGCCTCGCGGATGAGCTGGGCGATGGCGGTGTCCTCGGCGTCCCGGGGGCGCGAGGCGAGGAAGTCGGCGTACTTGGGGCCGGGTTGCTGCGGGGCGGAGGCGAGCAGGCGGGGGTCCTCGGCGTGCACGATGAGCAGGCCGCCGAACGCGGCGATCTCGGCCATGGCACGGGAGAGTGCCTCCCGGTCCAGGTGCGGGAACTCCTCCACGCCGGACGGCGACAGGAACGCCTTGAACCCGAAGACACCGGCGTCGTGCAGCGGGCGCAGGTCCTCGGTGTTGCCGGGCAGGGCGCCGCCCCAGAAGCCGACGTCGACATGGGCCTTGTCGGCCGCGACGCGCTGCTTGGTGCGCAGGTGGGCGACGGTGGTGGTGGGGGGCAGGGAGTTGAGGGGCATGTCGACGAGGGTCGTGATGCCGCCGGCCGCCGCGGCGCGGGTGGCGGTCCAGAAGCCCTCCCACTCGGTGCGGCCGGGGTCGTTGACGTGCACGTGGGTGTCGACCAGGCCGGGCAGCAGGACGTGGTCGCCCAGGTCCTCGAGGCGGGCGCCGGGCGGCACCGGGGCGTCGTGCGGGAGGACGGCCGTGATCGTCCCGCCGGAGACCGCGACCGACGCGGCGCGGGTCCCCTCGGGAGTGATGACACGCGTCGAGCGGAGCACCAGTTCAGCGTCGGACACCCGAACCCCTTTCTTCAACAATCTGTTGAAAGAGTCTTCACTACCGCCCCGGCCCCGTCAAGGGCACACTGCTACAGGACGGCACCAGCGGCCACCCCCTGGACTTTTCCACGAAGCGGAATTAAGATACCGGGAAGCGAAATGCTACCCGAAAGGAACGCCCCGTGCCGACGTCCAGCGCCAGCTCCACCGACTCCGCCCGGTCCTCCTCCAACGGTGGGGTCCAGTCCCTGGAGCGCGCCTTCGACCTGCTCGAACGGATGGCGGACGCGGGCGGCGAGGTCGGTCTGAGCGAGCTGTCCGCGAGCAGCGGGCTGCCCCTGCCGACCATCCACCGCCTGATGCGCACCCTGGTGGCCTGCGGATACGTACGCCAGCAGCCCAACCGGCGGTACGCGCTCGGCCCGCGCCTGATCCGCCTCGGCGAGTCGGCCTCCCGGCTGCTGGGGACCTGGGCACGGCCGTATCTCGCGCGGCTGGTCGAGGAGACCGGCGAGACGGCGAACATGGCGCTGCTGGACGGCGACGAGATCGTCTACGTGGCGCAGGTGCCCTCGAAGCACTCGATGCGGATGTTCACGGAGGTCGGCCGGCGCGTGCTGCCGCACTCCACGGGCGTGGGCAAGGCGCTGCTGGCCGGCTTCCCGCCGGAGGAGGTACGCGCGCTGCTGGCCCGTACGGGCATGCCCGCCGCGACGGACAAGACGATCACGACGGCCGACGGATTCCTCGCGGCGCTGGAGGACGTGCGCCGCCAGGGCTACGCCGTCGACGACAACGAGCAGGAGATCGGGGTGCGTTGCCTCGCGGTCCCGGTGCCGGACTCCCCCACCGCGGCGGCCATCTCCATCTCCGGTCCGGCGGGCCGGGTCACGGAGGCGGCGACGGAGAGGATCGTGCCGGTGCTCCAGCAGGTCGCCGGCGACCTGTCGCGGGCGCTCGCCAGCCAGAACCCCGCGTGAACGGCTTACAGCGCCTGCCCGGCCGCTACACCGACCGGCACGGAGCACAGGATGTCGTCTTCGAGTCCGACGGCCGGGAGCTGATCCGGACGACGATCAGGGGCGTCCGCTTCGAGGGCGAATCGATGGACGCGCTGGGCGCACTCAGCGGTGAGCCGCCCGCGGAGATGTTCCGCTTCCTCGACGGTGACCTCTGCTCGTGCCTGCTGGAGTGGGAGGTGCCGCTGCGGGTGGACGTCGCCGGGCGGGACACCCGGGCGGGCGTGCTGCGCTGCGCCCTGCGGCTGGGCGACCCCGGCCCGGCCCCGCACCGGGGGCTGGACGAGCAGAGCCTGACCGTCGCCCTGCGCCTGGACGGGCACACGTACGGCGGACCGGCGGGCCACGACGACTTCGAGGCGGCCCTGTACGACATCCAGCACCGGCTCCCGCCGGGGGCCCGGCTCCGGGCGTGCGTCGCGTGCGCCTGGTCCGACTACAGCCCGGCGGGCCACGGACTGATGGCCGGTCTGGCCTGCTTCCGGGACGCTAAGGACCGCTACCGCCGGGTCGACGGGAAGCACGGCCCGCACGGCATCTTCGCGCTCTGGCCGGAGCGCACGGAACAGGTGCAGGAGACCCATCTGTGCGGGGAGTTCGAGCCCCGCGGCGCGCACGGCGGCTACCGGGGCCCCTTCCCGTAGCGGCTCCGGACCGCCCTATCCCTGCCCGCGCGCCGGTCCCCCGAACAGGTCCACCGCCCGGCGCACCTCCGCCAGACCGGGGGCCAGCGCGCTCACCGAGCCGATCGCACCGGCGATCAGCAGCAGGGAGCGGCGCAGCCGCGGGACCTCCGGGGCGCCGCCGGCGGCCATGGCCGCGAGGGCGGCCAGTTCCTCCTCGGCGATGGTCCGGTCGGCGAACTCGCCGGGATGGGCGGCGAGACGACGCCGCAGCCGGGCCACGGCGGAGCGCAGCTCCGTCACCCGCGGATCCTCGTCGCTGCCGGTCACAGGCCCCTGCCGCCGCTGCTCCACGCTCCGCAACACAGTCCTCCCCCTCGCACCTCGTCGTGCGCGTGCCGAGCCGGCACGAAGCCTCCCGGACCGGGGCGTGCCCGCGCGCCCGGCCGGTCGGTGCGGGCGACAGTAAACGACACGGGCCACCGGGCGCCAGTCCGCTGCGTCATCGACTTGTTCCGCTGCGTGACGACCGGGTGCGCGGCCGTGCGGTATGCAGGATCCATGACGACAAGGAAGACGACCGGGGGTGCGGGTGTGGTTGCCCTGCTGCTCGCCGCGGGCGGCGGGCGGCGGCTGGGCGGACGCCCCAAGGCGCTGCTCCCGCACCGCGGGCGCCCGCTGGTGGAACACGCCGTGCGGGTGCTGCGCGAGGGCGGCTGCGCCGGCGTGCACGTGGTGCTGGGGGCACGGTCGGAGGAGGTGCGCGCCCGGGCCGAGCTGACGGGCTGCGTCCTCGTCGACAACCCCGCATGGGAGCAGGGCATGGGGACCTCCCTGCGGGCCGGACTGGCGTCCCTCGCCGGTACGGACGCCCGGGCGGCGCTGGTCTCGCTCGTCGACCAGCCCGGCATCGGCCCGCAGGCGGTGGCGCGGGTCCTCGGCGCCTGCGCGGACGAACAGTCGCTGGTGTCGGCGGCGTACGACGGGGTGCGGGGCCATCCGGTGCTGTTCGGCGCCGCGCACTGGGCGGGCGTCGCCGCGACCGCCACCGGGGACCAAGGGGCACGCGCCTACCTGAAGGAGCACGGGCCGTCGCTCACCCTCGTGGAGTGCGCGGACGTGGCCCGGCCCTTCGACATCGACACCGAGGCCGACCTGGTGCACCTGGAGTGAACGGGGTGGCACGCAGCGCCACCTTGCCTCGATGCAGAGAATCTCGACATCAACAGACGATTGAACTTCCACCATGAGGAAACTACTATCCACTGTTCAGAAGCGCCCGATGGCTCCCCGGGCGCCGAACGCCGTATCCGGGAAGACTGGCACCGGGTGCCACCGCCGGCTCGTCTTCACAGCTCGCTGAAGGAAGTGACCGTTCATGTCCGCTCCAGCGCCGTCCCCGCTGGCCATCGTCGACGCCGAGCCCCTGCCCCGGCAGGAGGAGGTCCTCACCGAAGCGGCGCTCGCCTTCGTGGCCGAGCTGCACCGGCGGTTCACGCCCCGGCGTGACGAACTCCTCGCCCGCCGCGCCGAGCGCCGCGCCGAGATCGCCCGCACCGCCACCCTCGGTTTCCTCCCGGAGACGGCCGCGATCCGCGCCGACGACTCCTGGAAGGTCGCCCCCGCCCCGGACGCCCTGAACGACCGCCGGGTCGAGATCACCGGCCCCACCGACCGCAAGATGACCATCAACGCCCTCAACTCGGGCGCGAGGGTGTGGCTCGCGGACTTCGAGGACGCCTCCGCGCCCACCTGGGAGAACGTCGTCACGGGCCAGCTCAACCTGATCGACGCCTACACCCGGAACATCGACTTCACGGACCCGAGGTCGGGCAAGGCCTACGCCCTGAAGGCGAACGAGGAGCTCGCCACGGTCGTCATGCGTCCGCGCGGCTGGCACCTGAACGAGCGTCACCTCACCGACACCGACGGCACCCCCGTGCCGGGCGCCCTGGTCGACTTCGGCCTGTACTTCTTCCACAACGCCCAGCGCCTGCTCGACCTCGGCAAGGGCCCGTACTTCTACCTGCCCAAGACGGAGTCCCACCTGGAGGCCCGCCTCTGGAACGACGTCTTCGTCTTCGCGCAGGACTACTGCGGCATCCCGCAGGGCACCGTCCGCGCCACCGTCCTCATCGAGACGATCACGGCCGCGTACGAGATGGAGGAGATCCTCTACGAGCTGCGCGACCACGCCTCGGGCCTGAACGCGGGCCGCTGGGACTACCTGTTCTCGATCATCAAGAACTTCCGTGACGGCGGGGCGAAGTTCGTGCTGCCGGACCGCAACGCGGTCACGATGACGGCCCCGTTCATGCGGGCCTACACCGAACTCCTCGTCCGCACCTGCCACAAGCGCGGCGCGCACGCCATCGGCGGCATGGCGGCCTTCATCCCCTCCCGCCGGGACGCCGAGGTCAACAAGGTCGCCTTCGAGAAGGTCCGCGCCGACAAGGACCGCGAGGCGAACGACGGCTTCGACGGCTCCTGGGTCGCCCACCCCGACCTGGTGCCGATCGCCATGGAGTCCTTCGACAAGGTCCTCGGCGACAGGCCCCACCAGAAGGACCGGCTGCGCGAGGACGTCGACGTCGAGGCGGCCGACCTCATCGCCGTCGACTCGCTCGACGCCAAGCCGACGTACGCGGGCCTGGTCAACGCCGTGCAGGTCGGCATCCGTTACATCGAGGCCTGGCTGCGCGGCCTGGGCGCCGTCGCCATCTTCAACCTGATGGAGGACGCGGCGACCGCCGAGATCTCCCGCTCGCAGATCTGGCAGTGGATCAACGCGGGCGTCGTCCTGGACAACGGCGAGCGGGTCACCGCCGAACTGGCCCGCAAGGTCGCCGCCGAGGAACTGGCCAACATCAGGGCCGAGATCGGCGAGGAGGCCTTCGCGGCCGGCACCTGGCAGCAGGCGCACGACCTGCTGCTGAAGGTCGCCCTCGACGAGGACTACGCCGACTTCCTCACGCTGCCGGCGTACGAGCAGCTCAAGGGCTGAGCAGCCGGCACCGTGCGAAGGAACACCTACCGCTCCGAGTGGCCCAGGGTCTTGCCCGGGGCCACTCGGTCGCGCACGGCCTTCTTCACGGCCGTCGGCTCGGGGAAGCCCTGCGCGCGGCGGTCCCAGACGACCTCGTCGCCGACGCGGACCACGAACACGCCGCCCGTGCCGGGCTTCAGGGCCAGTTCCGTCAGTTCGGCCTCGAAGGTGGTCAGCAGCTCCTGCGCCAGCCAGGCAGCACGCGGCAGCCAGCGGCACTGGGTGCAGTACTCGATCTCGACACGGCCACTCATCCCAGGTGCACCGACCAATCCTGCTGGGCCGCGGGCTTGCCGTGCAGGTCGGGGACCTGCTTGAGCCACGCGGGGCGTCCTTGCTGGTTCCGCGCCGCCCGCAGGGCCTCCTCGGCGGCGAGTTCCTCCCGGCTGGGGAAGTCGGTGGGCAGCCAGGCCGCGGAGGCCCGTACGCGCGCGTGCAGATACGCCACGTACGCCTCACGGGCGGCGTCCGGGGTGCCGAAGGCCGGGTCGTCGGCGAGCCAGACGTCCGGGACCTCCGCGAGGATCCGGCGCAGCAGCTCCTCGGTGACCCGGGGAGCGAGTTCGGCGTCGGCGGCCCGGACGTCGGGCGCGTAGTGGCCGAGGGCGTGGTGGCGGAAGTCGTAGGACTTGGCGGGGTCGGCACCGTCCCAGCGGTGGTGGAAGACGAGGGCGGCGCCGTGGTCGATCAGCCACAGGCGCGGGGGCGCCACGCCCAGGGTGGGCCAGACCATGAGGTTGGAGCTGTGGACCGTGCGGTCGACGTTCACGGTCAGGGCGTCCAGCCAGACGACCCGCCCGGCCTCCAGCGGGTCGACGGGGAAGACGCGGGCGACCTCGGGGGTGAAGTCCCGGGCGCCCGGCAGGTAGTCCATGCCGAGGTTGACGCCGGCGCTGGCCGCGTGCAGGCCGCGCACCTCCTGGTGCGGCTCCGCGTCGGCGATCGCCGGGTCGAAGTGCACCAGGACCAGCTCGGGGAACCGCAGCCCGAGCGCCCGGGCCAGTTCTCCCACGATCACCTCGGCGACCAGCGCCTTGCGGCCCTGCGCGGACCCGGTGAACTTCACGACGTAGGTGCCCAGGTCGTCCGCCTCGACGATCCCGGGGACGGAACCGCCGGAGCGCAGGGGCTCGATGTAGCGGGTGGCGGTGACCTCGGACAGCATTCCCCCACCGTACCGGGCGGCGGGACCGGCGCAGCGGGCACGCGTCCCCGGTCGGATAAGGTCCCCTGACTTCGCACAGTTCCGAGCACGGGAGCCGGCCTTGCCGCACATCACCCACACCGCCGGGAGCGCCCCGCACTCCGCGTCCGAGGAGGGCTGGGCCGAGCTGTCCTCCCGCGCCGAGCTGCGGGAACTGCTGGGCGAGCCCTGGCCCGTGGTGATCGAGAAGGTGCACGACCGGCTCACCGAGGAAGACCTCGGCATCCTCGCCCGCTCCCCGTTCTGCCTGCTGGCCACCTCGGACGCGGCAGGCGACTGCGACGTCTCGCCCCGCGGGGACGCCCCCGGCTTCACGCACGTCGTCGACTCCGGCACGATCGCCCTGCCCGAGCGGCCGGGCAACCGGCGCGGCGACAGCCTGTTCAACATCCTCGGCAACCCGCGCGCCGGACTGCTGTACCTCATACCCGGCGGCAAGGAGGTCCTGCGCGTCAACGGACGGGCCCGCATCCTCACCGATGCCCCGTTCTTCGACGCCATGAGCGACGGCGGCCGGCGCCCCGCGCTCGCCCTGCTCCTGGAGATCGACGAGATCTACCTGCACTGCCCCGCGTCCCTGCGCCGCTCGGGCCTGTGGGACCCCGCGTCCTGGCCGGCCGCCGGCTGAGCGGGCACCCCCCTGCCGACCTGCGGTTAGGTTAGGCTAACCTCCCCTTCGTGAGATCTGGTGAAGCACCCGAGGGCGGACGGCGCCTGCGCGGGCATGAACTGTCGGCCACGGACGTGACCGTGTCCTACGACGGGGTGGACGTCGTGCGTGACGCCGCGATCGCCCTGCGGCCCGGGGAGGTCACCGTCCTGGTCGGGCCCAACGGCAGCGGGAAGTCGACGCTGCTGCGGACGATCGCCCGGCTGCAGCGGGCCCGCCGCGCCGGGCTGCGGATCGACGGCGACATCGACGGCCTGGCCCTGTCCGCCCGTGAGTTCGCCCGGCACGTGGCCCTGCTCACCCAGGGCCGGCCCACGCCCAGCGGGCTGACCGTGCGGGACCTCGTGGAGTTCGGCCGCTACCCCTACCGGGGCCGCTTCGGCCGCCCCGACGCCGACGCCGCGGCCGCCGTGGAGCGGGCGCTGGCGCTGACCGGCGTCACGGACCTCGCCGGGCGCGGCGCCGACCACCTCTCCGGCGGTCAGTTGCAGCGCGTGTGGCTCGCGAGCTGCCTCGCGCAGGAGACCGGCGTGCTGCTGCTGGACGAGCCCACGACCTATCTCGACCTGCGGTACCAGATCGAACTCCTCGACCTCGTCCGCGACCTGGCCGACGACCACGGGATCGCCGTGGGCGTCGTGCTGCACGACCTCGACCAGGCGGCGGCGATCGCCGACCGGATCACGCTGCTCGAAGCGGGCCGGATCGTCGCCGACGGGCTGCCCGAGGACGTCCTGACGCCGGAGCGCCTCACCGCCGTCTACGGCATCCGGATCGACGTCGACACCGACCCCCTCACCGGCCGGCTGCGGACCCGTCCCATCGGCCGCCACCACACCCGCACCACCCGTAGCGAAAGGCTCGGCACCACCTCATGAGACGTCTCCTGCTCACCGCGGCCACCACCACCGCCGCGGCGCTCACCCTCGCCGCCTGCGGCACCACCGAGCCGGCCGCCGACACCTCCGGGGCCAAGGCCTCCAAGGGCATCACCCTCACCGACGCCACCGGCGCGAAGGTGAAGCTGGACGGCCCCGCGAAGAAGGTCGTCGCCACCGAGTGGAACGAGGTCGAGAGCCTCATCACCCTCGGCGTCGACCCGGTGGGCGTCGCCGACGTCAAGGGCTACAAGACCTGGGACACCGCCGTCCCGCTGAAGAACGAGCCCAAGGACATCGGCACCCGCGGCGAGCCCAGCATGGACACCATCGCCTCGCTCTCCCCCGACCTGATCGTGGCCAGTTCCGACCTGCCCGAGGCGGCCGTGAAGCAGCTGCGCAAGATCGCCCCGGTGCTGGGGATCAAGTCGGCCGACGCCGCCGACCAGATCGGGCAGATGTTCAAGAACCTCGACCTGATCGCGCAGGCCACCGGCACCACCGACAAGGCCGAGGCCGCCCGCGAGAGCTTCGACGCCAAGCTCGCCGAGGGCCGCAAGACCCTCGCCGACGCGAAGCTCGACGGCACCGGCATAGCCTTCGCCGACGGGTACGTGACGTCCAACCAGGTCTCCGTCCGCCCGTACACCAGCGGCTCCCTCATCGGCTCCGTCAACGAGGAACTGGGCCTGAAGAACGCCTGGAAGGTCAAGGGCGACCCGGCCTACGGCCTCGGCACCACCGACGTCGAGGGCCTGACCGCCCTGCCGAAGGACACCGCGTTCGCCTACATCGGCAACGACGGCGACAAGGCCAGCAACCCGTTCGCCGGGCAGCTGAAGAAGAACGCCGTGTGGACCTCCCTGCCGTTCGTGAAGGCGGGCGACGTGCACCGGCTGCCCGACGGCATCTGGATGTTCGGCGGTCCCGGCTCGATGGAGGCGTACATCGACGCCCTCGTCGAAGCGCTGACGAAGTAACGCCCGTCATGGCCGTCACCGAAGCGCCCCCCGCCGTCCGTCCCCCGGCGGCCGCGTCCCGGACGGGTGCGGCCGCGGTGACGGCCGGGCTCGTCCTCCTCGTCGCCGCCCTCGCGGTCGTCGACATCACCCAGGGCACCGCCGCCGTCGGGCCGGCGCAGGTTTTCAAGGCCCTGACCGGGCAGGCCGATCCGGCCGACGCGTCCGTGGTGATCGCCTCACGGCTGCCGCGGATGACCGCGGGCGTCCTGGTCGGCGTCGTCCTCGGCATCGCGGGCGCCGTGCTCCAGGCCGTCAGCCGCAACGTGCTCGCCTCGCCCGACACCCTCGCGGTGAACGCCGGCTCGTACCTGGCGCTCGGGCTGGCCGGCGCGACCGGCGTCTCCCTGCCGCTGCTCGCCTCCTCGGGCGTGGCCTTCGCGGGCGGGCTGCTGGCCGCGGCCGTGGTGCTCGCCCTGTCCGGCCTCGGCACGGGCACCGTACGGCTGGTCCTGGCCGGCACCGCGCTCGCGCTGGGCCTGAACTCCCTGACGGAAGGGCTCCTGCTGCTGTTCCCGCAGCAGACGGAGGGCCTCTACCAGTGGAACCAGGGCAGCATCGGCCAGAACGGCTTCGACGGCGTCCTGCAGATGCTGCCCGTCGCCCTCGTGGGGCTCGCCGGGCTGCTGCTGGTCGCCCGGCGGGTCGACGCGCTCGCCCTCGGCGACGACGCGGCGCGCGGCCTCGGCGTCCCGGTGCACGCCACCCGGGTCACGGTGGTGGTGCTCGCGGCGCTGCTGTCCGCGGCGGCCGTCACGCTCGCCGGGCCGCTCGGCTACGTCGGGCTCTGCGCGCCCGCCCTGGTCCGGCCGCTCGCCCGCCGGTTCCGCGGCTTCACCCGCGCGCGGGCGGCGCTGCCCGCGGCCGGGCTGGCCGGGGCCGCGTTGGTGCTCGGCTCCGACGTGCTGCTGCGGGCCCTGATCCCCGCCGACACCGCCGTCGGCGTGCCCACCGGCATCGTCACCAGCCTGGTCGGCGCCGTGTTCCTGGTGGCGACGGCGCTGCGGCTGCGGGACACGGCCGGGGTGGAGCCACCGGACCGGCTGCGCATCCCCGGCCGCACGGCGTACCTGGCCACGGCGGCCGCCCTGGCCGCCGTCGTCGTCGGCGCCGCCCTCGCCGGTGTGCTGCTGGGCGACAGCAAGCTCCTGCTCGGGGACGTCGCCAACTGGGCGCAGGGGCGGGCCGGCCGGACCGTCTCCTTCGTCCTGGACACCCGGGTGCCGCGGGTGCTCGCCGCGCTGTGCGCGGGCGCCGCCCTCGCGCTGGCCGGCACGCTGGTGCAGGCCGTGACCCGCAATCCGCTGGCGGAACCCGGGGTGCTGGGGGTCTCGGGCGGCGCCGCGCTGGGTGCCGTGCTGCTCGTGACCACCGTGCCCGCCGCCGGCTCCTGGGGCGTCGCCTCGGCGGCGTTCGCCGGAGCGGCGCTGGCCTCCGCCCTCGTGTTCGGGCTCGCCGCCCGGGGCGGCTACCAGCAGAGCCGGCTGGTCCTCGTCGGCATCGGCGTGGCGGCCGGATCGACGGCCCTGATCAGCCTGCTCATCGTGCTCACCGACCCGTTCAACGCCACGAAGGCGCTGACCTGGCTGTCCGGTTCGACGTACGGGCGGACCACGGCGGACGTCGTGCCCGTCGCGCTCGTGCTGGCCCTGGGCCTGGCCGTCGCGGTCGCCCGGCGCACCGAGCTGGACCTCGTCTCGCTGGACGGGGACACCCCGCGCCTGCTCGGACTGGGGCTGCCCCGGGCCCGGCTCGGCTTCCTGGTGGTGGGCGTGCTGCTGGCGGCGACCGCCGTGGCCTCGGCCGGCACCATCGGCTTCGTCGGTCTCGTCGCGCCGCACGCGGCCCGGGCCCTGGTGGGCCGGCGGCACGTGCGGGTGGTGCCGGTCGCCGTGCTGCTCGGCGCCGCGCTCGTCTGCACGGCCGATCTCGTCGGCCGTACGGTGATCGCCCCGGCCCAGCTGGGCGCCGGTCTGATGACGGCCGTGATCGGCACCCCGTACTTCCTGTGGCTGCTGATCCGCGGCCGCCGGGCGGCCTGAGCCGGTGTCAGGGGCGGTCCCCGTCCCGCCGCGCCCGGGGGCTGAAGACGTACAGTCCGAGGATGTCCGGCAGCGGGGCCACGCCCGGGCCGCCGGCCCGGACCCAGGAGACGACGTCCTCGGTGGCGGCCGGGTCGTTGAGCAGACCGAGCCAGACGGGCCGGGCTCCCGCGGCCCGGCCCGCGGCCGAGGGCTGCACGACGACCACGTTGGCCTGGTCGCAGACGTCCAGGCAGTCGGAGATCCGCACGGGTGCCGCCGCGCGCAGGCGCTCGGTCTGGGCCGCGTGGTCGACGCCGGTCACCTTGGGGCTGCCGCAGCAGCAGTCCCGGCAGACGACGACACGGCACGGCGGGGATCCGCCCGGGGTCTCGTCCAGGGGGTCGCCGGCCGGCGTCGCGGGCATGCCGCACCTGCCCTCTCTCCGGGGAGATCCGCCCCGGTGGTCCGTGGAGGAGGCGACCGCGTGAGTCTCCTGGCTCTCGGGTCGCCGCAGGTCCCGGCCTTCCCACCCGCGCGCGGGCAGTGGCCTGTCGGGACCGGCTCGCCGATCACAGTGGCGGGACCGCGCCGGATTCACACCGGCTTCCTCGTCCGCCGTCGCCTTCGTCGCCGGTCATCATTCCACGGGGCCGTGACCCGGCCGGGACCGCCTGAGCGGGTTCGGCAGCGGCAGGTAGCGGGCGTCGGCGCCGTCCGCTCCCGTCCAGCGCAGCAGCAGGTTCGTCTTGGCGGGCAGCGTCGGGGAGGCGAGCAGGGCCGGGATCTCCGGCAGGTCGTGCCGGGCGAGTTCGCGGCGGGCGGCGGGCCAGGGGTCGAACCCGGGCCGGCGCTCGGCGAGGGCCCCGGCGATCTCGGTGAGGTGGTTGACGACCAGGCAGTACACCAGCCGCTCCCAGCCGGCGGCGCGCCCCACGTCCGGCAGCAGTTTCACGCCCTCGGCGTCCCGGTACAGCACCTGCACCGGCATGCCGTCGGCGTCCACGGCGACGAGCGTGTTCTGCAGATGGGCCTCGACGACCACGCCGTGCCCCGCGAAGGCCGCCAGGACCGGGGGCACGGCGTGCGCGAGGTACGCCTCCCACCAGGCCTCCGGGTCGGTGACGCGGTCGAGCGGGTTGCCGTCGAAGCCCTCGACGAGCCCCGCGGCGAGCAGCGGGGTCGCCCCGGGCACGAGGCGGCCGGCGAAGCCGTCGCGGACCAGGACGGCCAGGGCCTCGAAGGCGAAGTCCGCGGTGCGGTACCCGCGGTCGGCGAGCCAGCCGGGCGGGCCGTCGCAGGCGGCGAGGGCCGCGCCCGTGGCCGTGTCGGTCCGGCGCAGGGCGAGCAGGTCGTGGCGCCACAGCCGGCGGATGTCGTTGGTGATGCGCACGTCCAGGCTGAACTTCAGGAACAGGTCCCGCCCGGGGGCGTAGACGGTGCGGATCGCGGCCGTCGGCCAGGTGTCGAAGGCCGTGGTGCCGAGCCGGAGCAGTCTGCCGTCCGCGAAGGCGGGGGCCAGCTCACGGGCGGCCAGGCCGAGCTGCCAGGGGTGGGCCGGGAGCAGCCGGTAGCCGGGCGGGGCTGTGCCGAGGGCGTCGAGGGCGGAGGTGTCGCCGTCCTCGGCGACGGTGTCCTCGCGCACCCCGAGCAGCACCAGCGGGAAGCGGGCGTACGCCTCGGGCGCGTACGGCAGCCAGGACGCGGCGGGGCCGCCGCCGCGGGCCTTGGGGGCCGGGTGGTGGGTGTGGCCGGTGAGCAGGCACTGCTCGGACCGCTGGTAGAGGTCCGCGGGCGGCGCCGCCCCGGCCCGGGCGGCCAGGAGCGCGGCCACGACGTCCCGGCTGTCCCTCATCTCGGCGGGCAGGTCGGGGTTGGCCAGCCCGGTGCGCCGGCGCAGTTCCCCGGCGACCAGGTCGACGAGTGCGGTGTGGCCGAGGCGCTGCCAGGCGCCCGCCACCTCGACCTCGGGCTCGGCGGGCCGCCGGGTTCCGCGCACGCGCAGCAGGCGGTCGCCGCCGGGCAGGTGGTGGACGCGGTGGGCGCCCTCCTCGCGCACCGGCCGGGCGACCTCGCGCAGCAGGCAGTTGAGCAGGGGCACGGCGGCGTACGCGTCGGCGAGAGCGGCGATGGCCGGGTCGTCACCGTGGGCCGAGTCGTCGTCGGCGGGCGGGGGCATGAGGTCCACGCGTTCCACTCGTCCCTACGGTCCTTCCAGCGTTCCCGGGCGGGGATGATCAGTATGCAGGTCGTCGCCGTTCCGCTGTGACGCCCTATTCGTACCCGAGGAGTCCGCCCGTGCACCGTCCCTCCAGCGCCGAGACCGAGGTCGCCGACGAGCTGTCCGTCGTACGGCCCGGGCTCCTGCCGCGGTACGAGGCCGAACTGCCCGGCGCCCGGGCGGCCGTGCTGTCCCGCCTGTGGCGCGGCCTCACGCATGATCCGCTGCCCTGGGTGACAGGCGTGGAGCGGGGCCGGGACGGTGTGACCCTGCTGCTGGCCGACGGGCGCCGGCTGCACGGTCCGCTGCCGGATCCGTACGCGACCGGGGCGTACGTCAGGGCCGTGCGGCTCGACGGGACGGAGTACGGCGATCCGGCGCTGCTGGTGAGCGTCCTCGGCGTCCCGCACTCCGCCTCCTTCGCGGCCGAACTCGGGCACAGCGTCGCCTCGCTGGCGCTGTCGCGGGCCGGGCGGGAGAGCGCTCGGGGGGCGTGGCCGGAGCGGGACTGGGAGTGGGAGCAGCGGATCGTCGACGGGCACCCGTTCCACCCGGCCTGCCGCTCCCGGCCCGGTTTCTCGGTCGCCGAGCAGCTCGCCTACGGGCCCGAGCACCGGCCGGTGGTGCAGCTGGAGCTGGTACCGGTGCCGGCGGCGGAGTGCCTGGTCACCGGCGTGTGGCCGGACGAGCTGCGGGAGGGCGGGCGTCTGGTGCTGCCCGTACACCCCTGGCAGGCGGCGCACGTGCTGAAGCGGGCCGGCGAGGAACGCCGCCCCGGGCATCCGCTGATGAGCCTGCGCACGCTCGCCCTGCCCGGCGGGCCGCACGTCAAGACCTCGCTGAGCGCCCGCCTGACCTCCTCGGTGCGGGACATCTCGCTGCCGTCGGTGGCCGCCTCCGCGCTGCTGTCGGACTTCGCCGAGGTCACGGCGGCGCGCACGGACGGGTTGCTGCACGTCACCCGCACCCTGGGCGCGGCGGCGGCCGGCTCCCCCGACTTCGCCGCCGTGCTGCGGGAGTCACCGCAGGCGTACGCGGGCGGTGGTGAGCGGGTGCTGCCGGTGGCGGCCCTCGCCACCACCGGACTGCCCCGATCCGCCGCCTGGCTGGCCGCCTTCGCCCGGCTCGCCCTCACCGCCGGTCTGCGGCTGCTGGAGCTGGGCGTGGCCCTGGAGGCGCACGGCCAGAACCTTCTGGTCGTGCTCTCGGCGACCGGTGAGCCGCTGCGGCTGGTCTACCGCGACCTGGCCGACATCCGCGTCAGCCCGGCCCGCCTGGCCCGGCACGGCATCACGGTGCCACGGCTGCCCGCCCGCATGGTCACGGACGACGAACGCGCCTTGCGCCGCAAGCTGTTCGGCTCCCTGGTGGCGGGCGCGCTGGCCGGGACGGCCGGGTCGGGCGAGGCGCTCGCGGCGGCGCTGGAGACGGCCGTACGGGACCTTCCGGACGGCCCGGACCTCGCGGCCCTGCGGGCGGAGCCCGTGCCCGCCAAGGCGCTGACGCTGATGCGGCTCTCGCCGCGGACGCCCGGGGACCAGTGGGCGGAACTGCCCAATCCGCTGCGCTGAACGCCGTTTTGGCCAATGGCCCGGGTGATCAATAGGATCCGCCGATGATCACACGTACACGGCTGGCGGCGGGCGCCTGTGCCCTGCTCGCCGCCCTGACCGCCGGGATCGCCGTCCCGGCCGGGGCGGCCGCCGGTGAACCCACGGGCCGGGACGCCCCCAAGGTCGACCTCGTGCTCGACGTGAGCGGCTCGATGCGGGCCCGCGACATCGACGGGCAGTCGCGGATGGCCGCCGCGAAGCAGGCGTTCAACGAGGTGCTGGACGCGACGCCCGAGGAGGTCGAGCTCGGCATCCGCACCCTCGGCGCGAACTACCCGGGCGACGACCGCAAGACGGGCTGCAAGGACACCGCGCAGCTGTACCCGGTCGGGCCGCTCGACCGCACCGAGGCGAAGGCGGCCGTCGCCACGCTCGCCCCGACCGGCTGGACGCCGATCGGCCCGGCCCTGCTGAAGGCGGCCGACGACCTGGACGGCGGCGACGGCGCCAAGCGGATCGTGCTGATCAGCGAC
This sequence comes from Streptomyces sp. NPDC015242, assembly GCF_043079125.1. Lineage (NCBI taxonomy): Bacteria > Bacillati > Actinomycetota > Actinomycetes > Kitasatosporales > Streptomycetaceae > Streptomyces > Streptomyces sp. NPDC015242. The sequence goes on from NZ_JBIBUF010000005.1 coordinate 49,913, forward strand.
GGCGAGGACACCTGCGCCCCGCTCGACCCGTGCGAGGTCGCCCGCGAGATCGCCGCCAAGGGCATCGGGCTGACCATCGACACGCTCGGCCTGGTGCCGACCGCGAAGCTGAGCCGGCAGCTGAGCTGCATCGCCGATGCCACCGGCGGCACCTACACCTCGGTGGAGCACCAGGACGAACTCACCGACCGGGTGAACGAGTTGGTGGACCGGGCGGCCGAGCCGGTGGTCACGCCGGTGCCGGCCGAGGGCGCGGACCGGTGCGCCGGGGCACCGGCACTGAAGTCGGGCCTGTACACGGACCGGGCGGCGTTCGGGCAGCAGCGCTGGTACCGCGTGGACGTCCCGCCGGGCAAGGAGCTGCGCGCCTCCGTGAGCGTGGCGGCGGACCGGGCCGTGAACCCGGGCTACGGCGTGCTGTTGCGGGCCGTCACATTCAAAGGCCGCGAGATCGTGCGCGGCGAGGCGGCGGGCACCGGCCGTACGGACGTCATCTCGACGGGCCTGCGCCACCCGAAGCCCGGCGGCGACGAGGAGGACGCGCCCGCCGAGGCCGTCTGCCTGGCCGTGTCGCACTCCTTCTCGGCGGCCCCCGGTGTGAAGGCCACGCCCGGTCTGCCGCTGGAGCTGACCGTCGACGTCGTGGACGGCCCCGACGAGGCGGCCGACGTGGCCGCCTTCGGCCTGGGCCGAGGCTGGTGGCTGCTGGGCGTGCTGATCCTGGCCGGCTTCCTCGCCGGTCTCGTCTGGGGCTGGCTGTCGCGCTGGCGGGTCGCGGTCTGGAGGACCAACTGATGCGAATGGTACGAGCGTTCAGCGCGGCGCTGCTGGGCCTGGGTCTGGCGGCCGCCCCGGCGGCGGCGGACACGTCCCCGAGCCCGTCACAGGACGGCACGCCGGCCCCGACACGGGCCGGCACCTCCTTCCGCACGGCGACGGAGATCGAGCAGGGGCAGCGGGCCACCGCGAGCGGCTCCACCGGCGACTATCTGTACTGGTCGTTCCCCGCGGACACCGGGCAGCGGCCGACGGTCCGGGCCATGGTGAAGCTGCCGGACGCCCACGCGTCCCAGACCTGGCAGATCGACGTCTACGACGGCCTGCGCCGCCGCCAGGCCTGCCGGTTCGGGGCGCAGACGCGCACCGCTGCGGCGGACGCGGCCTCGGTGGAGCTGGCCTGCGCACTGCGCACGGTCCGCGCCTGGTCGGAGCCGTGGGCGAACGACCCGCTGCCGGGCACGTACTACGTGCGGCTGACGGCCACCGGCGTCGCCCCCGCCGACCTCGGTCTCCCGGTGGACGCCGAGGTCCGGGCCGGGTCGCAGGACGTCGGCGGCCCGGCCGCGGTGGACGGGTCGCTGGCCGAACCGCTGGTGCCGGGGATCGCCACGAAGCCGGAGGAGGAACAGCGGGACGCCGCGGTGCTGGCCGGGCTCGAACCCGAGGACGGCTGGACGTCCGGCTGGTGGTCGGACCGGTGGGTGTGGACCGCGGTGGGCGGCGTGCTGGCCGCGCTGGCGGGGGTCGCCGGGTACGCGCTGACCCGCGGCGCGGGCCGTCCGGCCCGGGTGCCGCCGGGCGCCTGACCCGACGCCCGAGACCCTCCCGGAAGGCCCGCCTCGTGCGGGCCTTCGCTCATCCCTCGCGCAGGGCCTTCGCCAGGGCCCCCTCACCGGTGACCTCGACCCGGCCCTCACGCACCGCCCGTACCAGGTCCAGCTCCCCCCGGCCGAGCGCCGTGCACGTGGCCGTGTCCAGGACCAGCAGGGCGTCCGGCTCCATGGGGGCGGGTCCGTCGCCGTACACCGGCCCCTCCCCGGCACCGGCGTGCACATGGAACCGGCCTTCCTCCAGGCGCACTTCGACGAGCCCTTCGCCGTCCAGCAGGCGCAGCAGAGGAAGGGCGAACCAGTGCGCCCGCACGGCGTCCGTGGGCCTGCGCTCGCCGAGTTCGCCCTGCCCCCACTCCCCCAGGGCCTGCAGCACCGGCAGCAACGAGCGTCCCCGCGGCGTGAGTTCGTAGACGGTCGCCGCACCGGGCGGCGGGAGCCGGCGCCGGGTCGCCAGGCCGTCGCGCTCCATGTCCCTCAGCCGCGAGGCGAGTACGTCCGTGCTGACGCCGGGCAGGTCCGCGTGGAGGTCGGTGTAGCGGCGGGGACCGGCGAGCAGCTCCCGGACGATCAGCAGGGTCCAGCGGTCGCCGACGACGTCGAGCGCGCGGGCGGCGGGGCAGTACTGGTCGTAGCTTCGGCGAGGTGGCATGCGACGCAGTCTAGACAAGTTGTTGGACTTTCCAAGCGCCCACTTGGTAAAACCAAGCGACACAGTCGGCAGAGGAGAGCGGCGCATGGAGTTCCGGCAGTCGAACAAGCTCAGCGAGGTCTGCTACGAGATCCGCGGACCGGTGATAGAGCACGCCAACGCGCTGGAGGAGGCCGGCCACAGCGTGCTGCGCCTGAACACCGGCAACCCCGCCCTCTTCGGGTTCGAGGCGCCGGAGGAGATCCTCCAGGACGTGATCCGGATGCTGCCGCAGGCCCACGGCTACACCGACTCGCGCGGCATCCTCTCCGCCCGCCGCGCGGTCGCCCAGCGCTACCAGACGCTGGGCCTGGAGGTCGGCGTCGACGACGTCTTCCTCGGCAACGGCGTGTCCGAGCTGGTGTCGATGGCCGTCCAGGCCCTCGTCGAGGACGGCGACGAGGTCCTGATCCCCGCCCCCGACTTCCCCCTCTGGACGGCGGTGACGACCCTCGCCGGCGGCACGGCGGTCCACTACCTCTGCGACGAGCAGGCCGACTGGTATCCGGACCTGGACGACATGGCCGCGAAGATCACCGACCGCACGAAGGCGGTCGTGATCATCAACCCGAACAACCCGACCGGCGCGGTCTACCCCCGGGAGATCGTCGAGGGCATCCTCGACCTCGCCCGCCGGCACGGCCTGATGGTCTTCGCCGACGAGATCTACGACCGGATCCTCTACGACGGCGCCGTGCACCACCCGGCCGCCGCGCTCGCCCCTGACCTGGTGGTCCTCACCTTCTGCGGCCTGTCCAAGACCTACCGCGTGGCCGGTTTCCGCTCCGGCTGGCTCGTGGTGACCGGCCCGAAGCAGCACGCCAAGGACTACCTGGAGGGCCTCACCATGCTGGCCTCCATGCGGCTGTGCGCCAACGCGCCCGCCCAGTACGCCATCCAGGCCGCGCTCGGCGGGCGGCAGTCCATCGGTGAGCTGACCGCGCCGGGCGGGCGGCTGCGGGAACAGCGGGACGTGGCCTGGCGGATGCTCAACGAGATCCCGGGCGTGAGCTGCGTGAAGCCCAAGGGCGCGCTGTACGCGTTCCCCCGGCTCGACCCCCGGGTGTACCCGATCCACGACGACGAGAAGTTCGTCCTGGACCTGCTGCTGCGGGAGAAGATCCAGGTGGTGCAGGGCACGGGCTTCAACTGGCCCGCGCCCGACCACTTCCGGATCCTGACCCTGCCGCACGCCGACGACCTGGAAGCGGCGATCGGGCGGATCGGGCGGTTCCTGGGCGGCTACCGCCAGTAGGGCGGTTGTCGGTGGCGGGTCGTAGCCTTCGAGCAGGCGGGCCTGTGCCCCAGACCGGCCGGAGAGGAGCACGCCGTGACCCGACCGCCCACCGCCGCGCAGCGGCGTGTCATCGACGCCGCCGACCCCGTGACCGGGCGGCTGCGGGGGACCCGGGCGCAGCTCGACGCGCTGGTGCAGCGGGGCCTCGCGTTCCGCCACCCCCGCCCGCCGCACGACCACTTCCTCACGCCGGAGGGGCACCGGGTACGGCAGGGCATCACCCAGGCGCCCGGACCCGCCGGGGCCCCGGACGCCCCCGCCTCGACCGGGGTGTTCGCGGCCCGCACCGGCGGCGAGCCGGATCCGCCGCCGTCCGGTCCCGCCCGCCGCCGCGAGGTGCACAGCGCCTGGCAGGGGCTGCTGGAGCTGCGCCGGATGACCAACCCGGACGGATCGGTGGACCGGCCGTGCGGCTGGGAGCGCACGCACCTGGTGCGAGCCGCCGCGCTCGCGCTGGAGGCGGCGGGCCACCGCCCGGCCGGGCCGGACGAGGCGGGCTACCGGGTGCGGGAGACCCCGCAGCCGGAGGCCGTCGCCGTGTACGAGCCGGACGGCGAGGCGCTGCGGACCTGCGCGGCCACGCTGGAGGCGGCAGGCTGGCAGGTGAGCGAGCACCGCGAGCCGCGCACCGGGACCCGGTATCTGCTGGCTTCGCCGCGCCGGGCGTGATGAACATGCCAAGATCGACGGATCGTTGCGTGGTGCACGAGAGTTGCGCGCGCAGAGCCGGCGTGAGAAGGGGAAGCCGTGAGCGAGCCGTTTTCCGTCCCTGTGACCGTCCGTGGATACGAGACGGACGTCCAGGGCCACCTCAACCAGGCGGTCTACCTGAACTACGCGGAGCACGCCCGCTGGTCGCTGCTGCGGGCCGGGGGGATCAGTCAGTCCGCCCTCATCGGCAGCGGCGTCGGCCCGGTCGCCCTGGAGACGACCATCCGCTACCGGCGGGAGCTCCTCGCGGGCGACGAGGTGGAGGTCACGTGCGCCTTCGCGTGGGGCGGCGGCAAGACGTTCCGGATCGAGCAGACCGTGCTGAAGTCCGACGGCACGGTGGCCGCCGAGATCTCCGCGGTGGGCGGGATCCTGGACCTTGAGCGGCGCAAGCTCGTCGCCGATCCCGCTGCGGTCTTCCGGGAGCTGGCGTCGGACCCGGGCCTGTTCGGACTGCCGTAGGGCCGTGCGCCGGGCCGCACGAGCGGCACGGGCCGCACGGGCGGGCGCCCGGGTCAGCGCACGCCGCGCTCCTCCAGGGCCGTCCTGAGACTGCGCAGCGCGTAGTAGACGCGGGACTTCACCGTGCCCTGGGGGACGCCCAGGGCGGTCGCCGCCTGCTGGGTGGTGCGGTCGGCGAAGAAGGTCGCCTCCAGGGCCTCGCGGTGGGCGGGGGTCAGCGCCCGGAGGGCCTCGTGCAGGACGATGGACGACAGCATGCGTTCGATGTCGTCGGCGTCGCCGCCCAGTTCGGTCAGCCAGCTCGCGCCGCCTATCTCCTGCGGGCGCGCCGTCTTCGTACGGTGCGCGTCGATCACGATGTTGCGGGCGATGCGGAACATCCAGGGCCGGACGGCCATGCCCTCGCCGTCGGCCAGCGTCTGCTTGTTCCAGCAGCGCAACAGGGTCTCCTGGAGGACGTCCTCGGCGCGGTGGGTGTCCCCGCCCAGCATGCGCAGCACGTACGCGTAGAGGGCCGGGCCGTGCTCCAGGTAGAGGTTCCTCAGTGCCCGTTCCTCGGGCGACACCGCGCTCGCCGACCCGATCACCGTCACGTTCATGGTCTGCTCCTGCTCCTGCTCCTTGGGTGGCCCGGCCGGCCGCGCAGACCGGAACCGGGGCCTTCGGTGCAACGGAGTGTGGTCAGGGCGGTTCCACGTTCGTTTGACGCTCGGTCCACGGCTCGTACATCGCCCGTCCGCCCGTACGGCGCCCGCCCCGGTCACACGCAGGACGACAGCGCCTCCACGTGGGCGCGCACCCGGCGGGCCAGCCGTTCGTCGACCGGCGTCAGGCGGCCGCCGGTGCGCAGCCTGCCCCACATGTGGAGCAGTTCCCTGCCGTGGATCTCCGCCGCCCGGTCGTCCTCCAGCCGCTGCCACGCGGCCGCCGCGCGCGCCACCGCCGCCGGTGCCTGCGGGTCGCCCGCGCCGCACAGGACGCGGGCCACCGACAGCGCGAGCACCGTGGCCTCCCGGTGGTCCCCGCGCAGGTAGGCCAGGTACGCCTCCATGGCACGGGCCTCCAGCGCGTCCGGGTCCTCCGTGCCCGCCGTGCGCGTCAGCTCCTCGCGCAGGGCGGTCACCTCACCGGACGCCTCCCGCAGACGCCCAGCCGCCACGAGCCCGTTGACGCGCGCCACCCGCTGAGCGAGGTGCCGCGGGAGGGGGCGGGAGGGGGGCGGCGGGGGTGCGGGGTGGGCGGCGTGGGATGCGGCCGGGGTGGCGGCCGCGGCCGGGGCCGCGGCGGAGAAGGAGGTCGCGGCCCGGGCCGAAGACGGGGACGGGACCGGGGTGGGGGCGGGCGCGGGGGGTGCCGTCGCCGCGGCCCGGGCTCGGGCGATCGCCGTGGTCAGGGCCGACGCGGGGGCGGTGACGGGGGCGGCGGCGGGTGTCGGCGCGACGGGATGGGCAGCGCTGAAGGGGGCGGAGGGCCCCGGGGCGGCGGGCCGAAGGGTAGTCGGGGCGGCAGCGGCTTCCGGCACAGCCGCCGTCGGGGCGACGGGCGCGGCGGGCCCCGGTACGGCCGGACCGGCAGCGGCCACCGGCACAACCGCCTCCGTGGCAGCCGCCGCCGGAGCACCCGGCCCGGGAACGCCGAGGGGCGCGGAGGCCCCGGAGGCGGAGGCGGCAGGCCCCGGGACAGCCGGTGCGGCGGCGACAACGGGCGCGGCGGGCCCGGGCACGGCCGGACCGGCAGCGACCACCGGCACAGCCACCCCCGAGGCACCCGGCCCAGGAACGGCGACCGGCGCGGCCGGCCCCGACGCCGCCGGTCCCGGGGGGAGCTCCGGCCTCGCGGACCCCGGAGCAGCCCGCTCGGAGGGGTGGTCCGTGGGGGTCGCCCGCTCCGTCGGGTCGAGGAGGCGGCTGGAGCCGTCGGGGGCCACCTGGAGGACGAAGTGGGCTCCTCCGGGGCCGTCGTTGACCGTGGCCTCGACCGCGGCGCCGCGCTCCTGCGCGTGCTGCTGCAAGCGGTCAAGCACGGCCTCGTGCACGGACCGGCCCGGCTCGACGGCCAGCAGCTCCCCGTTGATCTCGGCGAGTCCCTCACCCGGGATGCGCACTGCGAAGTGGGCCATGACTGCGAGTCCTTCTGATGCTCAGGCGCCCGAAACGGCGGACGCGGACGCGGACGGGGACGGCGAAGGGGACGCGGACGGGGACCCCGTGGGGCCGGGTGCCGCTCCCGGCGTGACGCCCGGGGTGGAGCCGGGCGGCGGCGCGGCCACGCCCGCGTACTTGGCGAACTGGGCGCGGATGGCGAGGACGTAGCCCTGCGCCTCGTTCGTCTGCGGCACCCCCTTGGCCGCGCGCACGGCGTCCATCCCCACGTGGTAGCCGGCCAGCGTGAGGTCCAGGACGCTGCCGGTGGCCTCGTTCGCGTCGATCATCCGCCGGGCCTCGTCGGCGAGGTCGCACAGGTAGCGGCCCTGCGCCATGATCGAGTCCTCGGCGTCGAGCGCCGACGTCTCGTCGTTGTCGTCGTCGTCCTCGCCGTACTTCTCGAAGACCGCGGGCGGCAGCTGGGAGATGCCCTTCTCCCCGTTCTCACCGACCAGTTCCGCGTTGAAGCCGGACTCCCGCTCGATCTGCGCGGCGATGACGACCGGGCCGATCTCCTCGCACAGGTCACCGGCCTCCTCGATCGGGTCCGCCAGGTCCTCCGGCACGGTCGAGCGGTCCAGCTCGCCCCCGCCGTCACCGTTGAAGACGGCGATCACCTCGTCCGCGTCGTCCGCACCGGCGGAACCGCCTCCGCCGCCGCCCGAGAACAGCAGGATCAGCGCGATGAGCGGGGCCAGCAGGACCCCGAACCCTCCGATGATGATGATCACGACCAGGGCGCCGAGCAGCGCGAGCGGCGACAGCAGGCAGCCGCAGCCGGTGCCGGCGGCGATGGTGTTCCGGACGGCGGTGGAGGTCCCGCCCTCCCCGCTGTCTCCCGTGCCCGCGCTCATGCGCCTCCGCCTTCTTCCTCATCCCTTGAACCGCGACGGCTGGACGGCCCGTTGTGCTGTCGACGGGCTCGGGAGATCGAAACGGGCCCCGGCGCACTTCAGTTCAAACCGGTGGACATCAGATGAGCCAGAGCAGCCGCAGCGCGAGCGGAGAAGGAGGGCTGACCGCACATGGGCACTCCTGAGAACACGCCGTCGAACCCGCACTCATGGGTCCGGGGGCCGAAGACCGGACAGCCGGCGGCACCCGGGGGCGGGCAGACGAATCCCCGCCCCGCGCCCACGCCCGGCCCCCCGGCCACGCCCCGCCCGGGTCCCGTGCCCGGCCACGGCCCCGCTCCGGCCGCCCGCCGGAGGTCCGTCGCCCCCCGCAAGGCCTCCACCGTCACCGGAGGTGAGGCCCCCTGGGCCGAGCCGGGGCCGCGGACGCCGGTGCGCGGGACGTCGCCGCACGGGATCGGGTGGGTCAAGGCCCACGGCGGGGCCGGCGCCACCTCGCTCGCCGAGGCGCTCGGCGGGGCCGACGTCGGGGCCCGCTGGCCGGAGCCCGCGCGCGGCGAACCGCGCCGGATCGTGCTGGTCGGCCGGACGAGCGCGCGCGGACTGCGCGCCGTGTCCCGGGCGTTGGGCGCACTGCGGGACGGCAAGGCTCCGCAGGGGCTCGACCTGCTGGCCGTCGTCCTGGTCGCCGACGCTCCCGGGCGGCTCCCGCTGGGCCTGCTGCGCCGCATCCGGGTCGTCCGCTCGGTCGCCCCCGTGCAGCGGGTGCCGTGGATCCCGGCCTGGCGGGTGGGCGGTCAGCCCAAGTACCTCCCCCGGCAACTCAGCGCGCTGGCCGACCTGGTGGGCGCCGACGGCGAAAGAACCGCATCATGACCTCCCCGTTCCTCGGCCTCGCCCTGCCCGCGGGCGGGCGGCTGGCCGCCTACAACCCGACCCCCGACGCGGGGGCCATCCTCGGTGTCCTCGCCTGGTGCGCCTCGGCCGCGGGAGTCGCCGGCCTGCTCATCGTCGGCATCCAGATGGCGATCCAGCTGCGCCGCGGCGAACCGGGCGAGGGCGGCACGTACTTCCGCGGCTTCTTCTTCGTCACGCTGGCCTGCCTGCTCGCCACGACGGCCGGCCCGATCGTCGCGTTCCTCGGCGATCTGTCCCTCCACTGAGGTCCGCACACCTCCCGTTCCGCCCCTCACCCACTCCCCCGCGTCCGCCGCTCACGCCGGGCGCCGACCCACCCGGAGATCCCATGTCCCTGCTCCACGAAGCCACCCGCCTGCTCGCCGCCGGGGTGCCCCAGCCGCAGAGCAACGCGCCCGGCGAACTCACCGACAAGGTCAACACCGTGCTCGGCATAGCGGCCTGGGCCGGCACCGCGGCCGGCGTCGCCGGCGTGCTGATCACCGGCACGATGATGGCCATCTCGCTCAAGCGCGGTGAGAGTTCCGAGCACATGAGCCGTCTCGGCATGGTGCTCGGCGGCTGCGTCCTGGTGGCCACCGCGGGTCCGCTGGTCGGCTTCGTCTTCAACTGAGCCGGCGACGGGACGATCGAGATGTTCACGCGCAGGGAGTACCGGGAGCCACGCCGGTACCGGTCCGAGCCGTCGGAGCCGTACTGGAGGCAGCGCGGCTGGCAGGTGTCGGCGGCGTTCCTCGGCGTCGTCGTCCTGCTGAGCGGGATCGTCGCCCTGACGGCCGGGCGGGGCACCGCGGACGACCGCGCGGGCGCCCCGCCGTCGCGGGGGCCGCTGTCCGGCTCCCCGGCCATGAAGGACGGCAGGCCCGACGGGTGCCGCACCGACGACGGCAGCGCCCGGACCCCGCTCACGGCCCCGCCCGGCGACGTCGACTGGCGCGCCCTCGGCGTCACGCGTGTGCCCGTCTCGGCGTCGGCCGGCCCGACCCTGACCCAGGGGCCCGTCTGGTGGTGCTTCGCGCACACCCCGGCCGGGGCGGTGCTCGCCGCCCACATCATCCCCTCGCACATGAGCGGGCGGGACTGGCGGACCGTCGCCCAGGAGCAGGTCGTCCCCGGCCGGGGACGGGACCTGTTCGTCTTCAAGCGCTCCACGGTCCGTGACGACGCCCCGGACGGCGGGCCGGACACCGGCTCGGGCTCCCGCCCGGGCACCGGCTCCGGCACGTCGTCCGCCGCCTCCTACGCCGGTTTCTCGGTGCCCGCCTACTCCGGTACGGCGGCGACCGTGGAGCTGCTGCTGAAGACCTCCCAGGGCTACGCCACCACCTCGGTCGCCCTGCGCTGGAGCGGCGGCGACTGGAAGGTCCTGCCGTCCGGCAACGGTGCCCTGCACACGCCCGTGAAGGCGGTCCAGGGAACCAACGGCCATCTGCTCTGGGGGGTTTGACATGGCGTGCCCGACCGGAAATCCCATCGTCGACATCGCGGTCGGATTCTTCAGCTTCCTCGGCGACCCCATCGGGACCATCGTCGAGGGCGTGGCCAACGCCGTACTGGCGGGCGCCATCGCGGTGTTCGGGGCGCTGACCACCAGCATCCCGACCCTCTCGGGGACCACCACCGCCCAGGACATCAACAGCCAGACGCAGTGGATCGTGGTCTATCTGGCGGTCGGCTCACTGCTGTTCGCCTCGGCCCGGATGGCGATCGAGCGGCGCGGCGCGGCCGGTACGACCGCGCTCAAGGGCATCGTGCGCGTCGTGCTCGTCTCGGGTGCCGCGACCACCGTGGTCACGGCGGCCGCCGCCCTGTCGGACGACTACTCCACCTACCTGTTCAACGCGGGCGCCGAGAGGCAGCTGAGCGCCGTGGGGGCCTGCTCCGACGGCAACGGCATCGAGGCGTTCCTGCTGCTGGTCCTCGCGTTCCTGCTGCTGATCGCCGGGATCATCCACACGATCCTGCTCTACATCCGTCTCGGCGTCATGATCCTGCTGCTGGGCACCCTCCCGCTGGCCGCCGCCGCCTCCATGACGGACTGGGGCGGCGGCTGGTGGCGCAAGCACCTGGGCTGGATGATCGCCTGGCTGCTGTACAAGCCGGCGGCCGGTCTGGTGCTGTACGCGGGGTCGGCCATGATCACCTCGGGTCAGAACGGCGGCAGCGACATCAACGAACGCATCGCCGGCATCGGCGTGATGCTGCTGTCCGCCGTCGCCCTGCCCGCGCTGCTGAAGCTCGTCGTGCCGGCCACCGCCGCTCTCGGCGGCGCGTCCGCGATGTCCGGGGCGATGTCCACGGTCGGCGGGTCCCTGGCGTCCGGCGCCCGCTCGCTCGGAGCCGGCGCCACCGGCGGAAGCGGGGGCGGCGGGGAGAGCGGTCCGCGCGGCGCCTCGGGGGCGTCGGGGGCGTCGGGCGCCTCCGGCGCGGGTGGTTCGGGCGGCTCCCAGGGCGCCTCCGGGGACGCCGGAGCGTCCGGCTCCTCCGCCACCGGCGGCCCGGGAGAGCCCGGTGCCTCGGGCGCCGGGGCGGGCGCGGGCGGTGGAGGCGGGGGCGGCGCGGCAGCGGGCGCGGGCCGGGCCGCCGCGGCGGGCGGCCCGGTCGGTCTCGCCGTCGGGGCGGCGGTGACCGCGGCACAGGTCGTCGGCCGCACCGCCTCCGGCTCCCTGGAAGGCGCCGACCCGGACAAGGGGCACAACACCTGACCCCCGCGGCCGGGAGAGGGCTCCCCTGCGACGCCCCTCCCCGCCGCGCCCCGAACGGCCGCCGGGCTCCCGCTCCCCCCGCGGAGCCCGGCGGTCTCCTCCTCCCCCCCGCCTGCCCGCCCGTGCCACCGCCCGCCACCCCACCACTCCACGAAGGGACAACGGACCCCCATGTCCACGGAAGCCGTCACCCACCCGACCTACGGGAACTGGCGCCGCCCCCGGCGCCCCGGGCTCGGCCCGCTCGGGCTCGTCGGCACCTTCGGTGTCTTCGGCGGGCTCGTCCTCACGCTGCTCGCATCCCTGATCTCGCTGTACGCGGCGATGGTCGTGTTCACCCCCATCGCGGTGCTCCTGGTCCCGCTCGCCATCCGCACCCAGGACGGGCGCAACGTCTACCAGCTGATGGCCCTGCGCGTCGGCTGGCGGCGGCGCAGGGCCAAGGGCGCGCACCTGTACGTCTCGGGGCCGCTGTCCGCCCGGCCCGGCGGCCGGTTCCGTCCGCCGGGCCTGCTCAACAAGGTGAGCGCGACCGAGGGCCGGGACGCCTACGACCGCCCCTTCGGCGTGCTGCACCACCCCAACCGCAACCTCTACACGATCGTGCTGGGCTGCGACCCGGACGGCGGTGCGCTCGTCGACCCGGACCAGGTGGACGTCTGGGTCGCGCTGTGGGGCGAGTGGCTGGCCCGGCTGGCCCACGAGCCGGGCCTGCGCGGCGCGTCGGTGATCGTGGAGACCGCGCCCGACCCCGGCACCCGGCTCGCCCACGAGGTACTGCCTCGCATCCGCGAGGACGCCCCGGCCGCGGCCCGGGCCGTGATGGAGGAGGTCGTCGAGCGCTACCCCACCGCGTCCTCCGAGATGCACACGTACATCTCCCTCACCTACGGCGTCCCCGCCCACCAGCGGCGCAAGAAGGAGGACGTCATCACCGATCTGGCCATCCGCATCCCCGGCCTGCTCAGCGGCCTGGTCGCGGCCGGCGGCGGGGCGGCCTACCCGCTGTCGGCGGAACGGATCGCGGAGGTCGTGCGGGTGGCCTACGACCCGGCGGTCGCCGCCGACGTCCTCGACGCCCGGGCCCGGCACGGCGGCACGGGCCTGGAGTGGGACGACGCCGGTCCCGCCGCCGCCGTGGAGAGCGTGGGCAGCTACCAGCACGACTCGGGGGTGTCCCGGACGTGGCTGATGACGCTGGCGCCGCGCGGTACCGTCCGGTCCTCGGTGCTGCGGGGCATGCTGGAGGCGGCGCCCGGCACGCGGCGCAAGCGGGTCGCGCTGGTGTACCGGCCGATCGACCCGGCCACCTCGGCCCGGATCGTCGAGGCGGACCGGCGCAGCGCCCAGTTCATGGCGACGTCGGGCCGGGGCATGGTGCAGGCCCGGGCGGCCTCGGAGATGCGGGCGGCGGAGCAGACCGCGGCCGAGGAGGCGTCGGGCGCCGGGCTCGTGGAGTTCTCGCTGATGCTGACGGTCACCGTCGACACCATGGAGCAGCTGGCCGACGCGAGTGTCACCGTGCGCAACCTCACCGCCGCCTCGCGGGTGCTGATGCGGCCCGCCGACCGAATGCAGGCGGCGGCGTTCAGCTGCACGCTGCCCGCCGGGATCCTGCCCTGGGAGCAGACCCTGATCCCGCACGAACTGCAGGAGGCGCTGTGAGCCGCCGGGAGCGGAAGCGGGCCGAACAGGCCGACCGGCTGGCCGAGTTGCGGGCGAGCGAGGAACTGCGCGCGCTGCGCGCCGGAGCGGGCGCCGAGCGGCCGGGCACGTCCGGGCGGAGCGAGGCGCCGGACGGGGACGCGGGCGGGCGCGGTGGCGGCCGCAAGAGCGGCAAGAGCGGCAAGAGCGGCAAGGGCCGCAGGGAGAGCGGTGCGCGGCCGCGTGAGCTCTTCGTGCCGCCGCGTGGCTGGTACGGGCCGGGCGGCGGGCGGGTCGGCTATCTGGACCCGCCGACCATGTGGCGGGCCACGACCGTGCAGGCGTGCGGCATGTGGCCGTTCGCCGCGGGTTCCGGCTCGCCCATGACGGGTGTGCCGCTGGGGCAGCACCTGTTCACCGGGGCCACGGTCTGCGGCGACCCGCTCAACTGGTTCACCCGGGCCCGCTACATCTCCAACCCGTCGCTGTTCATGCTCGGCATGCCGGGCCTGGGCAAGTCCACGCTCGTCAACCGCATGCTGATCGGCCTGTCGGCGACCGGGGTCGTGCCGCTGGTCCTCGGCGACCTCAAACCCGACTACGCCGACACGGTCCGGGCCCTGGGCGGCCAGGTGATCTCCATCGGGCGCGGCCGGGGCGGCATCAACGTCCTCGACCCGGGCGCGATGGGCGCGGCGGCGGCGCGGATCGGCGGCGAGGCGGGCGAGGTGCTGAAGGCCGAGACGCACGGCCGGGTGCTGAACATGGTGGCCGCGCTGATCACCATCGTGCGCGGCCGGCCGATGGACGACCACGAGCAGTCGGTGCTCTCCGCCGTCCTGCACCATCTGCGCGAGCGCACCCCGCCGGGCCGTACGGTGCTGCTGCCGGACGTGCTCAGGGTGCTCGCCGAGGGTCCGGACCGGGTGCGCGCGGTCACCCTGGACCGGGGCGACGACGCCCGCTACCGGGACGCCGTCGACCCGCTGCACCGCTCCCTGCTGGGCATCCTCGACGGTCCGCTGGGCGACACGTTCGCGTCGGAGACCTCCACCCGCATCGACCCGGCCGCCCCCGCGGTGTGCATCGACATCTCCGGCATCGGTGAGGCCGACACCCAGCTGACCGCCGCCGCGATGCTCGCCGCCTGGTCCGACGGGCTCGGCACGGTGGCCGCCTCGCACGCGCTCGCCGACGCCGGACTGGAGCCGCGGCGCTGGTTCTTCACGGTGCTCGACGAGCTGTGGCGGCCGCTGCGCGCCGCGTCCGGCATCGTCGACCGCATCGACGCGCTGACGCGGCTGAACCGTTCCCTCGGCCTGGGCGACGCCAAGATCACGCACACGCTGAAGGACGCCGAGGCGCTCGGCACCGACGCGGACCGGGCCAAGGCCCGCGGGTTCGTCGAGCGGGCGGGCATGGTGGTGTGCGCGGGTCTGCCGAGGGCGGAGATGGAGGACCTGGGCAAGGTGGTGGGGCTGTCCCGGCGCGAGATCGAACTCGTGTCGTCGTGGTCCTCGCCGCCGGGCTGGGGGGTGACCGGGGAGCACGAGGAGCCGCCCGGCCGGGGCCGTTTCCTGATCAAGGTCGGCGGGCGCCCCGGCATCCCGATCAAGGTCGCCATCACCGACGCCGAACGCCGGCTGCACGACACCAACACCCGGTGGACGCCGAACGAGCAGGCCGTCGAGCGTGCCGTGGAGCAGGAACTCGCCCACACCGCCGCACAGGTGGCGCGGGCCGCGCAGGAGGGGGCGTACGCGATGCCCGGCATGCCCGGCGGCCCGCCGGCCGGGGACGGCGCGGGGAGGTGGACCGCGTGAAGGCCCCGGGCACCGGTTCCGTGCACGAGCAGCTGCCCTGGGCGATCGTGGCGCTGGCCGGCACCGGACTGGCCGCGTTCGCCGTCGTCTGGTCCGGCGGGACCCTCGGGTCCGGGCTGACCGGTCACGGCTGGGGCGGCCCCCCGTTCGCGCTGTCCACGGTGGAGCGGCTGGTGTCCACCGGCCCCGGCGGTCTGTGGCCGGGGACCCCGCCGGCGGCGCTGTACGCGGGCATGTTCGCGCTGCTGGTACTGGTCGCGCTGCCGGTCGCGCTCCTGGTCCGCTTCCTGCTGCGCCGGGCCGGCCGCACCGAGGGCCTGGCCGGGCGGCGCGAGCTCGCCGCGATGTGCCCCAAGGGCATCGAGGCCCGCGCCCGCGATCTGCGCCCCACCCTCAAGGGCCGCGACCGGCTGCACCCGGACGAGACCGGCAACCTCCTCGGCGACCTCGTGCCCGACGGGCCGGAGCTGCGTAGCAGTTACGAGGACGTGGAGCTGGACCTGATGGCGCCGCGGGCCGGCAAGTCCACGGGCATCGCCGTCCCCCGGGTGCTGCGCGCCCAGGGCGCGGTCCTGCTCACCTCCAACAAGGCCGACGTGTACGCCGTCACCCGCGCCGAGCGCGAGAGGGCGGGCACGGTCTGGACGTTCGACCCGCAGGGCATCGCCCACACCCCGCGGGCCATGTGGTGGAACCTGCTCGGCGAGTGCCACACCATCGAGGGCGCCCGCCGCATGGCCGGTCACTTCGTGGCGTCCGTCAACGACGACACGGCGAAGAAGGACTTCTGGATCTCGGCCGCCCAGAACACGCTGACGGCGCTCTTCCTGGCCGCGGCCCGCAGCGGCACCCCCCTGCCCCATCTGCTCGGCTGGCTCGCCGACCCCGCCGACCGGACGCCCGTCGACCTGCTGCGCGACGCGGGACTCGTGGCGATGGCCGAGCAGTTGCAGGGGACCGTCCGCGGCGCGGTGGAGACCCGGGACGGCATCTACGAAACCGCCCGCCAGACCGTCTCCTGCCTGCTGGACCCGGAGATCCTCGCCTGGGTCACGCCCGATCCGCGGCTGCCGGAATTCCGCCCCGACCGGCACGTCCTCGGCCGGGACACGCTCTACCTGCTCTCCAAGGACGGCGGCGGTTCCGCGGCCGGTGTGATCGCGGGGCTCGCCGACGCGACGATGCGGGCGGGTGTGGTGGCCGCCGAGCGCATGGGCGGCCGGCTCGATCCGCCGCTGACCGCGGTGCTCGACGAGGCCGCCAACGTCTGCCGCATCTCCGATCTGCCCGACCTGTACTCGCACTTCGGCTCCCGCGGCATCAACGTCGTGACGCTGCTGCAGAGTTACCGCCAGGGGGCCCGGGTGTGGGGCGAGATCGGCATGGACGCGCTGTGGAGCGCGGCGACGGTCAAGCTGCTCGGGGCGGGTCTGGACGACGCCGACTTCGTGCAGAAGGTGTCCACGCTCGTCGGCCAGCACGACGTGCGCACCCCCACCGTCTCGCGCGGCAGGGAGGGCACGTCACGGTCGTACTCCTACCGTCAGGAGGCCGTCCTGCCGCCGGACCGCATCCGTGCCCTGCCCAAGGGCACGGCGCTGCTGCTGGCCACCGGCGTCAAGCCCGCGCTGATCCGGCTGCGGCCCTGGTACAAGGAGCCCGGCGCGGCGGCGATCTCGGCGGCGGCCAAGGCGGAGACCGCGGCCATCACGGAGCGCGCCGCACGCCGTCTCCCGCCCGGTCCGCCCGCTGTTCCGGGTCTGCCGGGGCCGCACGGGGTGCCGCTGTCCGAGCAGGTGCCGTGACGTTCCGCCGGACGGCACCGGGGCGCGCCCCCAGGGTGACGGCTCGCAGGACGTACTCGGCCGGCCCGTGGCGCACGTGCGCCGACAGCCGCGCGCCGAGCGCCAGTTGCACCGCGTAGAGCAGCACGCACCCGGTCAGGACCAGAGCCGTACCGGCCCGGTCGTGGAGGCCCAGGCCGTACCCGGAGAACACCCAGACCAGGACGAGCGACTGGGTGAGATAGTGGCTGAGCGACATGCGCCCGGCGGCGGCGAGCACCCGGGCCACCGCCGGGACGCGGTCCCCGGCCCGCCCCAGCAGCAGGAGCAGACCGCAGGCGTACGAGGCGGCGAGCGCCGGCGCGGTCAGCACGGTCGCCGCCTGCCCGGCCAGGAACCAGCGGCCGTCCAGCGGGCCGGTCGCGCAGCAGGCGGCGACCACACCGCCGGCGAGGCCGTACGGCAGCCCGCGCAGGGCGGTCCGGCGCAGCCAGGCGCGGTCCCGGCCGCGCCGCTCGGCGAGCCGGCACTTCGCAGCCGCCAGCCCGCCCAGGAACGCGGCCAGCATGGCGGGCGCGTACAGCAGGCCGGTGCCGAACGCGGCGGGCAGGTCGCGCAGGTGGGTGCCGAGCACGGAGACGGCGTCGCCCCGGTAGGCGGCGACCCGTTCGGCGGCCCGGGGCGCGTACGCGCCGGCGGGGACCGGCTCGGTGAGGGCGACGGTCAGCAGCCCGTACCCGAGCAGCAGCGCCGCGAGGAGCACCAGGAGGGCGGCCGCGAGCCGCAGCGCGGCCCGGACGGTGAGACCGCGCAGCCCGTACAGCACCAGGGCGAGGACGGCGTACGTCGTGAGGATGTCCCCGGGGTACAGCAGGACCGCGTGTGCGGCGCCCAGCACGAACAGGCTCCCCGCGCGCCGCAGATGACGGGGCGCGAAGGCCGCGCCGGCCCGGCGCGCGGACCGGGCCTGGAGGACGAAGCCGTAGCCGAAGAGGAAGGAGAACAGGACGTAGAACTTGGCGGTGACCAGTGCGGTCACGAGCCAGGCGGCGACCCGGTCGGCCACCGGCGCCCCCGGCGGGCCGCCGAAGACCGTGGACGGACCCGCCATCAGCAGGGCGTTGACGACGAGGATGCCGGACAGGGCGAACCCGCGCAGCACGTCGAGTTCGCCCACCCGCGCGCCCTGCGGAGCACCGGCCGGGCTCACCCGGCCCACCCGGCCGTCGCGGCCCCGGTGCCGAACGCCAGGGTGGCGGACAGGAACCAGCCGAAGGCGGGGGCCAGCAGAGCCCGGGACGTCCACAGTCTGGCGTGGGTGGGGCGCTCGCGCGCGTACACGACCGGCACGCTGCCGCCGACCGGGGGCAGCCCGCACCACGGCCCGAACGGCCCCGGATCGAGCACGAGGTCCCTGCCCAGGTGGTCGGAGAACACGACCAGCCCGCCGCGCCGCCGGCCGGCCGCGGTGTGTGCCGTCACCCGCCCCACGACCCGGCGGCCGCGCGCCCACAGAGCGGCGGCCGCCGCCAGGGCCCGGACCGCGGCCAGCAGGCAGCCGAGGCCGAGCCCCGTGCACAGCGCCAGCAGCACCACCTGTGCGTTCACATCAGCTCCTTCGCCCGGCGCCCTCGCGGAGCACAACGGCCGGTGGGACCGCCCCGGTTCACACCGCCCTTGAACCTCCGCGGGGCACGGGCCCGTTGTGCGGGTGCCCGTTGACCACGAAGGAGCCACGAAGGAGCCACGAAGCGCATGAGACAGACCCCGGGCGCGCACGGCCGCCGGACGGCGGCCGTCGTCACGCTGGCCCTGGCCCTGACGGCGACGCTCCACCAGCCCGCCGGCGCCGAACCGCGGACCCTTCCGGAGGTGCGTGCCGAACTCGACCGCCTCTACCACCAGGCCGAAGTGGCCACGGAGAAGTACAACGCGCTGGACGGCAAGGTCGCCCGGCAGCGGAAGCGCCTCGGCACCCTCCGGGGCCAGGTGGCCTCGGCCGAGCGGAAGCTGAGCCGGCTGACCGGACTGGCCGGGGCGGCGGCCCGCTCCCAGTACCGCGGGGGCGGTGTCCCCGCCGAGGTGCAGTTCGCGCTCGCCGACGATCCCGAACGCGCCCTGGACAGCGCCTCCCTGGCCCGTCAGGCACAGCTGGCCACGAACCGGGTGATCAAGGCCCTGGCCGCGACGGAGGAGGAACTGCGCACCCGCGGCGACGAGGCGGCCGACGAGCTGGAGCGGCTGCGCGAGAACCGCGCCTCCCTGGGCTCCCACCGCAGGACGATCCGGGCCCGGATCGACGCGGCCCGGCGGGTGGAGTCGCGGCTGGAGGACGAGCAGCGCCGTGAACTGGCCGCCCTGGAACGCGAGACGGCCGACGAGGCCCAGGCCGAGTGGGTGCGCTCGGGTGTCCTCGACAGCGCGGGCACCAAGGGCAGCACCGCGGGCCGCGCTGCCGTGGCCTTCGCGACCAGGGAACTCGGCAAGCCGTACGTCTGGGGCGCCGAGGGCCCCGACTCCTACGACTGCTCCGGCCTCACCTCGCAGGCGTGGCGGGCGGCGGGCGTGGCCATTCCGCGCACCTCGCAGGAGCAGTGGCGTCTGCTGCGCCGCGTCCCGGTGACGAGGATGCGCCCCGGCGACCTGATCATCTACAACGCCGACGCCAGTCATGTCTCCCTCTACATCGGCGACGGCCGGATGATCCACGCCCCCCGCCCGGGGCGTCAGGTGACGGTGGCGCCGGCCGGGTCGATGGAGATCCTCGGGGTGGTGCGGCCCGACGCCTGATGCCCCACCGGCTCCCCGGGCACGCGACGTCCCCGGAGCACCTGTCCCCGCAGCCGCCACCGCACGCCACGCACCCGCAGGAGAGCCCCATGTCCACCGGCCAGCCGACGCCCCCCGCCGCTCCCGGGGCCGCGCCACCGCCCGGCGCCCCGGACGGCGCGTCCGCCCCGGCACCCGGCGGGGAGCCACCCACCCCGCCGCGGTTCATCCTCTACCTGGACGGGCCGGCGTACGCGCAGACGCTGCGCCGGCTGACCCTGTGGACGCACCACGTGCTGCTGCCGGTCTACGGCAGGGAGGTCACCTCACAGTCCCCCTGGTGTCCCGTCTGGTGGGAACACCCGGAGGCGGTCGCCCGGTTGCACGGCCTGTGGCTCGCCTGGGGAGATCTCACCGGGCCCGGTTCGGACATGACCGGACCGGCCGTCTGGCACCGCGACCACCTGTCGACGGTCATGGACACCCTGCGGGACCCGCAGGGCCCGTTCGCGGGCTGCAAGCCGGGCATGCACCGCCCGAAGGAGAAGCCCCCCGTGGAGACGATGGACCCGTTCGGACCGCCGCCTCCCGCGCCGCCGCCGTCCCCGTGGTCGTGAGCCGGCCACCGGGCGGACGGCGCGAGGGGCAGCGGGGGATGAACCGTCCGCCCCCGCCGCCGCGTTGTGGTTCCTGATCGGTACAGCCATCCGGTCGGCGGTGCCGGTCCCGGCACCGTCACAGGCTCCGTGCGGAGCCCCGCACGGGGCGCTCACCTCCCGGAAGGAAGGGTGACATGGCAGGATCCGAGTACTCGGACGACAGCGCCAACTCCAACGCCAGTTCCTACTCGTCCGTCAGGATCTCCGACAACGGACGGCAGGCACAGGCCCGGGTCTCCAGCGCGGCCGTCCCGGACGACGCGCCTCCGCTGTTCGCCAACGCGGGCACCGGCGTGTACGACCAGACCGCCCGGCAGTTCTACGCGGTCAACACGGCCCAGCCGCAGGGCCAGCAGGTCGCGCGGTGGAGCAAGAGCGCCGCCGCGTGGGTCGCGGAGAACAAGTCCCGCATCGTCAAGGCCCTGGTCGACGTCGCGCCGACGGTCATCCAGGGCGCCGCGGCGTTCACGTCCGGCCGGGCCGCCACGATCGTGAACGGCATCGGCATTGCGGCGCAGGCCGGGGTGGCCGGTAAGGAGCTCTACGGGCAGGTGCAGCAGTCCCGCGCGGGCGGCCACGTGGACCCGGTCCAGGTCAGCGCGAGCCTCGGCCGGCTGGCGTCCACGGCGCTGAACACGTACGCGGCCGTGGGCGACCAGGAGTCGGCGACCACCAAGATGGTCGGCGGCGCGGGTTCCTGGGTGGCAGGCGCCGCCACGATGACCGACGTCATGCGCCACGCCCAGACCGACCCGGGACGGGTGGCGGACGACCCCGGCTACGAGATGTACGGGATGCACCGCAACCCGATGCTCGGCAACCAGCCGGGCCAGTACCCGCCCGGGTTCACTCCCGCGTCGGCGGCGCCGTCCTCCACCTCGTCCCTGCAGGCGCCGGCCAACAACACCCCGGCCGGGGCCTTCAGCCCGGCCGGCTCCTCCAGCGGACGCGTCAGCAGCCAGCAGCCCGCGGAGGCGCAGCTGTCCAAGAAGGCCCAGGGCAAGAGGCCAGTCGGCCGCTAGGCCCCCGCACCGCCGGACCGGTGCGTGCCGGACCCGGCGCAGGCGGCCGTCTCCCCCGGGAGGCGGCCGCCGTGCCGTGCCCGCCCGGGCGGACCGCCGTTGAACCGCGGGCTCGGGCCCACCCGTTGTCGCTTCCTGTCCGCACCGTCCGACCTGAGAGAGGGGCACCGTGGCGGATGACGACGCGACCTCCCCGGACCGGCACCGGCCGGCCGAGGAGCCTGCCGAGGTCCGGCTGGCGCGTGAGCTGATCAGGACCGAGTACCGCCTGCGGGACCGGCCTCGCCGCGGCGAACGCGACGCGGTGGACGCCCCGGGCGCCCGGGAGCGTCTGAGCCGGCTCGTGCGCAGGTTCCTCGACCGGCTGTCCGGGCGGACCTCGCCGGCCGCCCGGGACGGGGCCGTCGCCGGCTGGGGCGCGGAGCCCGGCGGGCCCGGGCAGCCGGACCCGGCGCCCACGTTCGCCCGGGCCCCCGCCGCCGGGCCGCCCCCGCAGACCGCGACCGGGGCGGCGCACCCGGACGTGGCGCGCCTGGAGCGCCGGATCGGCCGGCTCCCGACGCTCCGGCACGAGGCGTTCGAGGACGCGGTGCTCCGGCTGCTCAGGACCGACGAACGGTGGCGCACGGCCTTCGAGCGGTCCCCGGAGAGCATGCCGACGGTCGCGCGGTACGCCGCCAACGCCCATATGCGGGAGGCGCTGCGCGAGCCGCCCCCGGCCGTTCCGGCCCCGCCCGCGCACGCCGCCGCCGTCGGCACGCGGACGCGGACCGGGCCCGGGACCGGCACCGCCGCCGAAGCGCTGGACGCCGCCCGGGACCGGATCATGGCTGCCGACGCACGGCAGTTCGCGGCGCTGCGCGCACGCTGGGAGCGGACGGCCGCCGGCGAGCGGCCGGACACCGCTCCGGTGCCGCAGCGGAACGGCTTCGACGGCCCCGGTCAGGACCCGGCGGCCGACGGCCAGGCCTTCGACGCGGCCCGGCGGGCGCGGTGGGCACGGCTCGGCACCGGCGCCACCGCCTCCCCCGGCGGCCCCACCGACGTCCTCGACGGCGACGGCTTCCGCGCCGCCGCCGAGGCCCAGCGGGACCGGCTCGCCACCAGCCCCACCGCCACTCCGCGCGCCACGGACGTCTTCGACGGCCACGCCTTCCTCGCGGCCGAGCACGCCGCTCGGCAGGCCGAACGGGCCTCGTACGCCGCCGGTACCGCCGACGGCGTCCCGCCGGGCGGGCCCCCCGCCGAGCCCGGCG
This sequence comes from Streptomyces sp. NPDC015242, assembly GCF_043079125.1. Taxonomy (NCBI): domain Bacteria; kingdom Bacillati; phylum Actinomycetota; class Actinomycetes; order Kitasatosporales; family Streptomycetaceae; genus Streptomyces; species Streptomyces sp. NPDC015242. The sequence continues at coordinate 72,262 of NZ_JBIBUF010000005.1, forward strand.
GCGGTCTCCCCGTCGCTGCCCGCCGCGCTGCCGTCACCCCTGCTCGGCAGCGAGGGGCACGCGGCCGTGCGCGGCTCCCTCGACACCCTCCGGCCGTCTCCCGCCCCCACGGCCCCGGGCACCCCCGGCTCGCCGGCGAGCTCGCACCGCCCGGCCCCCGCCCACCGGCCCACCACCCCCAACCCATCCCAGAAGAGAGGACGGACATGACGTACGTCGCCCCCGCGAAAGGCACGGTCCATGCGTAGACCGGCCCTCCGCAGCCGCACCTCGTTCCTGCTGGCACTGCTCCTGGTCGTGGCCGGTGTCGCCGGCACCGCGCTGCTGATGCAGAGCCAGCGCCCGGACGGCGTGAGCATCACGGGCACTCCGGCCGCCGGTACCGGCGCCCCCGAGCACACCGTCACCTTCCGCAACACGACCGGCCACCGCGTCTGGATCGGCAGCACGGTCAACGCCGACGGGTCGGCCGCGCTCAACGGGCTGCCCACGCTGGACCCGGGCCAGTCGGCCACCGTCACGATCCCGGAGCAGTCGGGCGCCGGGCACTGGCGGGGCAAGTTCTTCGCCCGGGAGGGCTGTTCCGGCGAGGAGGGGAGCACGTTCCACTGCGCCGTCGGCGACTGCGGCCCCTGGGCCGACCGGTGTTCCACGGGTGAACAGCCCACCGGCCTCGCAGAGTTCAACTTCGACCCGAAGGACGGCCTGGCGCCCTGGTACAACGTCAGCTACGTCAACGCCGTCGCGTCCCCGATCACCATCACGCCCGACGGCGTGACACCGCCCGAGTCGGGAGCGTGCGCGCCGGCCGGGTGTGCCACGGATCTGCTGGCCGCCTGCCCGGCGGACAACCTGGTCCGGGACGAGGGCACGGGCCGGCCGCTGGTGTGCGTCAACCCGAACCGGGACGCGAAGACGCTCTACAGCGACGCGCTGGCCGCGACCTGCCCGACCGCCTACAGCTGGTCCAAGCACGACACCGAGCAGGGCAACCGCGTGGTGTACCAGTGCCGGGAGTGCACCGGCCTGACCGTCACCTTCCACGGCACCGGCGACGGCGCCACCGCGCCCGGACCGGGCCCCACGGCCACCGGGCGGCCCGGCGGCGACGGCACCCCGGCGGCCTCCGGCAAGGGCGTCGCCCTGAACCCCGTGGCGGGCGCCTCCGAGGCCCTGACCGACTCCGGTTCGTCCTGGTACTACAACTGGACCTCCTCCGCCGACGGCGTCACCAGCTCCAGGGGCGCCGAGTACGTCCCGATGATCTGGGGGCCCGGGTCGGTCACCGACGCCGAACTGGGGCAGGCCGCCCGCGAGGGCAAGGCGCTCCTCGGGTTCAACGAGCCGGACCACGCCGGCCAGGCCGACATGTCGCCCGAACAGGCCCTCGACCTGTGGCCCCGGCTGGAGTCGACCGGCCTGCGTCTGGGCGCCCCCGCGGTCGCCTCCGGCGCGGACGTGGCGGGCGGCTGGCTGGACCGGTTCATGAGCGGGGCCGAACAGCGGGGCCTGCGGGTCGACTTCATCCCGGTGCACTGGTACGGCGCCGACTTCGGACCCGGCGCGGCCGACCAGTTGCGCGGCTATCTCCAGGCCGTGCACGACCGTTACAAGAAGCCGGTCTGGCTCACGGAGTACGCCCTGATCGACTTCTCCGGGGGCGCCCCGCGCTACCCGAGCGAGCAGGAGCAGACCGACTTCGTCCGGTCCTCCACCGAGATGCTGAACGGGCTGGACTTCGTCGAGCGGTACGCCTGGTTCGCTTTGTCGAAGGAGACCAGCCCGACGGGTCTCTACGACGGGGCGGTGCCCAACGCGAGCGGGCGGATCTACCGCGAGGTGCGCTGAGGCTCCGCCCGGGCGGTGGGGACGGCTCGCCGGAACGTTGAACCGTCCCCACCCCCGGGCGCGTTGTGCGGGTGCCTGCCGGTCGTCGCCGGCGGGTCTCACCGGCGAAGGAGGGCCATGTCAGGCGGATCGTCTCGGCGCGACCTGCCGGATGTGCGCGCCCGCCGGACCGTCCGGCAGGTGGTCGAGCCGCTCGCGGACCCGCTCGGCGTCCGGATGGCCGAACTCCGCGAAGATCGCGAGCGCGTGCCGCCAGCTCGCCCGGGCCGCCTCGGTCTCACCGCCGTCGAGGTGGACGTCCCCGAGGTGGCCCAGGGTGTGGCCCTCGCCCCAGCGGTTGCCGATGTCCCGGTGCGTCGCGATCGCCCGGTGGTAGTGGTCGACGGACTCGCCGTACCGGCCGAGGCGGTGGTGGATGGTGCCGAGGATGTCGAGGGTGACGCCCTCGACCCAGCGGTTGCCGCCCGCCCGCAGGACGACCAGCGCCCGCCGCAGGCAGTCGAGGGCCTCGTCGTAGCGGCCCATGCGCTGGTAGGCGTCGCCCAGGTTGGACAGGGCGATGCCCTCGCCCCAGACGTTGCCCGCGATGCGGTCGAGGACCAGTCCGCGGCGGGCGTACTCGACGGCCTCCCGGAGCCGGCCGGCGTGCAGGTAGGCGTCGCCCAGGTTGGCGATCACCGACGCCCAGGCCGCCCGGTCCCCGAGTTCCCGGCTCAGCACCAGCGCCTGCTGGAGGTGTTCGACCGCCTCGTCGAACCGGCCCGCGTTGCGCAGCGCGGCGGCCTTGTCGGCCAGGCCCTGGGCCTCCCCGTCCCGGTCTCCGGCTTCCCGGGCGGCGGCGAGACCCGTCCCCGCGGCGTCCAGCCAGTCGTGCACGTGGCTGCGGAGGTAGAAGAACCCCCACAGGACGGCGGGCAGGCGCCACGCGATGCCCGTCTGCCCGGACCGGGCGGCCTCGTGCACCGCGACGATCAGATTGGACCGTTCGGTCTCGCACCAGTCCAGGGCCCGTTCGTGCGTGGTGAACTCCAGGGGCCGGCAGTGCCGCGGCCGCGGCTCCAGCGGGATGCGGCGGCGGTGGGGGGTGATGTGCGGATAGGCCGCGTCGGCGGTGTGCAGGTACCAGGTCAGCAACCGCCCGAGGGCCAGGTCCCGTTCCTGCTGGGTCTCCTCGGCCTGGACGCGTTCGGCGGCGTACACGCGCAGCAGGTCGTGCAGGGTGTAGCGCCCCGGGAAGTGCTCGATGAGCAGGTGGGCCCGGGTCAGTTCGGCGAGCGGCGCGCGCGCCTCACGCGGGGCGAGACCGGCCAGAGCGGCCGCGGCGGGCGCGGAGATGTCCGGCCCGGCGTGCAGGCCCAGCAGCCGGAACAGGCGCGCGGCCGGGGCGGACACCGCCTTGTAGGACCAGGAGAAGACGGCCCGTACGTCGGTGGTGATGTCGTCGCCGCCGGCGAAGGCGTCCAGGCTGCCGTGGCTGTCGTTCACCTCGTCGGCGATGGCGCTGAGCGGGAAGCCGGGGTGGGCGCGGGCGTGGGCGGCGACGATGGCGAGGGCCAGCGGCAGGCGGCCGCACCGCGTGATGATCTCCTCCGCCGCCTGCGGCTCCGCGGCCAGCCGCTCGGTGCCCAGGCGCAGGGCCAGCAGGTCGTGTGCCTCGGCCCGGGTCAGCTGGTCCAGCGTCAGGGGGTGCGCCCCCTCGCCGGCGACCAGGCCGGCGAGCCGGTTGCGGCTGGTGATGATGACCAGACAGCCCGGGGAGCCGGGCAGCAGCGGGCGCACCTGTTCGGCGTCGCGGGCGTTGTCGAGCAGGACGAGCACCCTGCGGCGCGCGAGCAGGCTGCGGTACAGCGCGACCTGCGCGTCGAGACCGGTGGGTATGCGCATCGGCGGGACGCCGAGGGCGTCGAGGAAGCTGCGCACGGCCTCGTCGGGCGTCACGGTGGAGCCGGTCGGGTCGAAGCCGCGCAGGTTGACGTAGAGCTGACCGCCGGGGAAGCGGTCGGCGATCCGGTGCGCCCAGTGCACGGCCAGGGTCGACTTGCCGATGCCGCCCATCCCGCCGATCGCGCTGATCACCACGGTCGACGGCGGGCTGCCGTCGCGGGGCAACAGCTCGCCGACGCGGTCGAGTTCACCGGCGCGTCCGGCGAACGTGGGCAGGTCGGCGGGAAGTTGCGCGGGGCGGGCCGGCTGGAAGCGGGGTTCGTACGGGTCGGCCGGGCCGGGACGGTCTGCGCTGTGCGGCGCTGTGGCGTCCGGGGCCGTGCCGTCGCCGGCCGTCGCGTCCCCCTGCCCGCCGGGCGCCGGTGCGGTGCCGGGGGGTGCGTCCGGCGTGCCCGGCCGGGAGCGGGTGGGCACGGCCGGAGCCGGATCCTGCGCCCGGTGCGGCATGAGGGCGGGGTCGGCGGCCAGGATGCGGTCGTGCAGTTCCCGCAGGGACGAGCCGGGCTCGACGCCCAGCTCCGCCACCAGGGCGGCGCGTGCGCCCCGGTACGCGGCCAGGGCCTCGGCCTGCCGGCCCGACCGGTACAGGGCGAGCATGAGCAGGCGGCACAGTTCCTCGCGCAGGGGGTGCCCGGCGGTGAGGGACAGCAGTTCGGCGATGACCTCGTGGTGGCGTCCGAGCGCGAGGTCGGCGTCCAGCCGCGCCTCCAGCGCGGTCAGCCACTCCTCGTCGAGCCAGGAGCACACCGTCTCGGGCAGCGGGCCGGGGAGTCCGGACAGGGCGGTACCGCGCCAGCCGTCGAGCGCGGCGCGCAGCAGGTCCGCGGCGCCGGAGACGTCGCCCGCGGCGCGCGCCCGCTTGGCCTGCGCGACCCGGCGCTGGAAGACGGCGAGGTCCAGGCCGTCGTCCGGCACGTTCAGCAGGTAACCGTCCCCGACGGAGACGAGCACCCGGGGCCGCTGCGCCGGGCCGCGGTCGGGTTCCAGCACCTTGCGCAGGCGCGACACGTACGTCCGCAGGACGGACACGGCGGCGGCGGGTGGCTCCTGGCCCCAGACGGCGTCGATGAGTTCGCCCAGCGGCAGGGGGCGTCCACGGCGTAAGAGCAGTGCCGCCAGCACGACCCTCTGCTGCGGCGAGCCGAGGTCCAGTTCCCGTTCCCCGCGCCATGCCCGGACCGGCCCCAGCAGAGCGAAACGGAAGGTATTCACGTAGTCCACGTTCGGACTCTAGTGCGGATCCGCCCCGGCCAGGGCGGTTCACCGGAACATGCCGTTCCGTCACACGTCACCGCCGACGTGCCGGTCATCGGGCTGGTCGCCGGCGCGTTGAACCCTTTGCGGCCGGGGCCCGTTGCGGTACGCGGGCAACGCCGATACCGACCCGGCCGTGTGATCGGCCGGGCACGTCAGAGAGGAACGCCGATGAGCCCGGGACACGAGGAAGCGGACGAGCCGGTCACCGCGGGACACCCCGACGCGCCCGCGGGGTCGACGGAGCCCTTCGCGGACGTCACGGTGGTCATCTCCGGTGACGGATCCGCCGCCGTCGACGGTGAACCGGTGCCGGTGGCGGAGGGGACGACGGTCGACGCCGCGATCCTCGACCTGCTGCACACCCGCGCGAGCGACCGCGGCAGCGCCGTCACGGCAGCGATCTCGGATCCGGCCGCGGGGTACGTGGCGTACGTGGAGGTCCTCCCGGACGGCTCCAGCACGCTGCGCGAACAGCTGCAGGAGGTCCCCGGACCGCTCCCCGCCGAGGACGGGCCCGCTGCCGGAGCGGAGTCCGGCACCACGCGCCACGCTCCCGGCCCGGCTCACGAGGACGGCCCCCTTGACGTCGACGTCGACGAGGCGTCGTACGCGCTGCCCGAACCCGAGGGGACACCGGTCGTCTCCCGCGTACCTCCGCCCTCCGTCGCGCCCGCGCCCGCCCGCACGCCCGGCTCGCGCCAGTCGGACGACGAGTTCGAAGGCCCCGGACTGCTCGGCAGGCCCCTGGTCGTCGGGCCCGTGGCGCTCGGTGTGGCCGCCCTGGTCGTCGTACCGCTGGTGATCCTGGGCAGCGGCGGTTCCGGCGACGGCGGGAACCGGGAGGAGACCGCCGCGCGCACCAGCGGCTCGCCCTCGGCCGCGAGCTCGGCCCTGAAGCCGTCCTCCCTCCCGATCCCGCCCCCGTCCGCCTCGCCGTCCGTCTCCCCCTCGGCCACCGGCAAGGGCAAGGGCGAGGACGCGGACAAGAAGAAGCCGAAGCCGACGGGCACGTCGCGGACGAAGGGAGCCGGCCGGGTCACCGTCACCATCACGGCCAGGCCCCCGGCGGCCACCACCACCGTCACCGCGAAGCCCCCGCAGGACACCGCGGCCACCGCCGTGAAGCGGCTCGCCGCGAGCGACCCCTCCGGACGGCACATCTGCTACCGCGCGTACGTCTCCGGGCAGGGCTGGCAGAAGCCGGTGTGCGACGGCACGATCGCCGGCACCTCGGGCCAGAACCGGCCCATCAAGGCCCTCAACATCGCGGTGCACGGCGTCGACGGCTCGGCCGCCAACGCCTTCCGGCACGCGGCGAAGCCGGTGGACGGCCGCGGCGAGTGGCAGCCGAGCTGGACGGCCGTCACCGGCGACGGGAAGAACTTCACCATCGGCAGCGCGCGACGGGACGCCCCGAACATGCTGGGCTTCGCCATGAACGTCGGCAGCGGCGAGATCTGCAACACCGTGCGCCTGCGCGGGCAGAGCTGGGGCGGGCGGGTGTGCAGCAAGCCCCGCCCCGACTTCACCTTCGGCGGCACCCTGGACAACGACGTCTGGCTGGAGGCCGTGAAGCTCACGGTGTGACACGGCACCGCCCCGGCCGGCGGTCGCCGGCCGGGGCGGAGGTCGCACCGCGCCCGGAAGGGCCGGGACCGCGCCGGGTCCGGCAGGGTCAGGGCGCGGCCGGTGCCTTGGGCGCGCCCGTGAGCTCCTCGCCCGCCTCCATCGGGTGGGTCACGTCGTGGGCGTCGCGGCCGCCGCGGCCCAGGTGGTTGAAGACGAGGTTCAGCAGCACCGCCGCCACGCAGCCGGTGGAGATGCCGGAGTCCAGGACGATGCGGGCCGTCTCCGGGAAGGCGTGGTAGAAGTCCGGCGCGGTGATGGGGATGATGCCGACGGCCAGGGAGACGGCGACGATCAGGACGTTGTTGTCCTTGTCCAGACCCGCCCGGACCAGGGTCTGGATGCCGCTGGCGGCGACCGAGCCGAACAGGACCACGCCCGCCCCGCCGAGCACCGGGCGCGGTACGACGGCGATCAGCGAGGCCGCCATCGGGCACAGCCCCATCAGCACCAGGAAACCGCCGCCCGCGGCGACGACGTACCGGCTGCGGATCCTCGTCATGGCGACGAGGCCGATGTTCTGCGCGAAGGCGCTGCACATGAAGCCGTTGAACAGGGGGCTGATCGCCGAGCCGAGGGTGTCGGCGCGCAGGCCCGCTGCGATGGTCCTCTCGTCGGCCGGGCGGTCGACGATCTCCCCGAGGGCCAGCATGTCGGCGGTCGACTCGGTCATCGACACCACCATCACCACGCACATCGACAGGATCGCGGCGAGCTGGAACTGCGGGGCGCCGAAGTGGAACGGCGTCGGGAAGCCGACGACGTCCGCGTCCGCGACCGGGCCGAAGTCCGTGACGCCGAACGGGATCGCGATCAGGGTGCCGGCGACCAGGCCCAGCAGCACGGCGATCTGCTTGACGAAGCCGCGGGTGAACCGGCGCAGCAGCAGCACGATCAGCAGGGTCACGCCCGCGAGGCCCAGGTTGGTCGCCGAGCCGTAGCCGTCCGCTGCCGGATCCGGTCCCTGTGCCCAGCCGAAGGCGACGGGCAGCAGCGATATGCCGATGAGGGTGATCACGGAGCCGGTGACGACCGGCGGGAAGAAGCGGATCGCCTTGCAGAAGACGGGGGCGGCGAGGAAGCCGAGCAGTCCGGCGACGACGACCGCGCCGAAGATGACCGGCAGGGCGTCGGACTTGTCCTCGGTGGAGGCGACGATCGCGGTCATCGGGGCGACACCGGCGAAGGTGACGCCGTTGACGAACGGCAGCCGGGCGCCGATCTTCCAGACGCCGAGGGTCTGCAGGAAGGTGGCGAGGCCCGCGGTGAACAGGCAGGCGCCGGTGAGAAAGGTCAGGTCGGTGGCGGAGAGGCCGATGGCCGCGCCGACGATCAGGGGTGGGGCGACGACTCCGGCGTACATGGCGGCCACGTGCTGCAGGCCGGTCGTCGCCATCTTGAGCGCGGGGAGTTTTTCGTCAACGGGGTGGTCGGCCACGGCGGCGTCCCTCCGGTCGGTTACACGGCTGTGCCCGGGGGCCGCCGTGGGTGTCAGGGAGGTGGTGCGGGGTGGTCGTGCGGGACCGGACATGCGAGGGGACGGTGGAGTGACCGTTCCGGGGCGCGAGCGATCGACGCGCACGCCCCGGAGACAGCCGCCGCGGACCCCGCTCGGGTCCACGGCCGCCGGCCGGGAGCCGTCCCTCCCGGCCGGAGTATCCGGGTGGTCAGGCCTGGGCGGCGATCCGCGCCAGGCGCTGTGCCTCGTCGCGCGTGGCGCGGGCGATGGCGTCCTCGTCGGCGGTGAGCAGGCGTCCGTCCTCGACGATCTGCCGGCCGTTCACGAACGAGGCGGTGACGGGGGCCGCCGCGCCGAGGACCAGGGCGGTGACCGGGTCGGCGATGGAGGCGTGCGCGAGGGTGTCCATCCGCCACAGCACCAGGTCGGCGAGCTTGCCGGGCTCCAGCGAGCCGATCTCCGCGGCCCGGCCGAGGACCTGGGCGCCGCCGAAGGTGCCCAGGCGCAGCGCCTGGCGGGCGTTGAGCGCGGCCTCCTTGTGGCCGCCGAGGCGGTTGATGAGGAGGGCGTTGCGCAGCTCGGTGTGGAGTTCGCCGGACTCGTTCGAGGCCGTGCCGTCGACGCCGAGGCCGACCGGGACGCCGGCGGCGAGCATGTCGGGGACGCGGGCGATGCCGGCCGCGAGGCGGGCGTTGGACGACGGGCAGTGCGCGACGCCGGTCCTCGTGCGGGCGAAGGCGGCGATGTCGGAGTCGTTCATGTGGACGCAGTGCGCCATCCACACGTCCTCGCCGAGCCAGCCGGTGGACTCGAAGTAGTCGGTCGGGCCCATGCCGAACAGCTCGTGGCAGAACTTCTCCTCCTCGACCGTCTCCGAGCCGTGGGTGTGCAGGCGCACGCCGAGGCGGCGGGCCAGCTGCGCGCCGTCGCGCAGCAGCTCGGTGGAGACGGAGAAGGGCGAGCAGGGCGCGACCGCGACCTGCGTCATGGCGTCGAAGGACGAGTCGTGGTGGCGGCGCACGGTCTCCTCGGTGGCCGCGAGCGCGCCGTCGAGGGTCTCCACGGCGAAGTCCGGGGGCAGGCCGCCGTCCTTCTCGCTGCGGTCCATGGAGCCGCGGGCGAGGGTGAAGCGGACGCCCATGGCGCGGGCGGCGCCGATGATCGCGCCGGAGAGGTCGCCGGAGCCCTGCGGGAAGACGTAGTGGTGGTCCATGGCGGTGGTGACACCGCCGCGGGCCATCATCGCGAGCGAGCCCTGGGCCGCCGCGCGGACCATCGGCTCGTCGATGCGCGCCCAGGTGGGGTAGAGCGCGACGAGCCAGTCGAAGAGGTTGTGGTCCGTGGCCAGGCCGCGGGTGATCCACTGGTAGAAGTGGTGATGCGTGTTGACCAGGCCGGGGGTCACGAGGTGGCCGGAGGCGTCGATGCGGCGGGCCACGTCCCGCAGGCCCTCGGGGGCGGGGCCCGCGCCGAGGGACTCGATGCGGTTGCCGGCGATGACGACGTGCCCGGAGGCGTACTCGGTGTCGTGCGCGTCGACGGTCGCGATCGCACAGTTCTCGATGACGATGCGCCGGTCTGCTGCCATGGTTCGTCCTTTGCGCTGATGTGGAGAGGGCACGGCAGGACCCCGGGGGTTTTGAGTGCCGTGGCCGGGAGACGGGTTCCCCCGGCCACGGGTGCCGAAAGGAGGAACGTCAGAGGTTGGTGAGGTCCACCGGGATGAGCGGCTCGCAGCCCTCCCGCAGGATCGTCGCCTCGATCAGGCCGTAGGGGCGGTCGGCGGCGTAGTAGACCTCGTTGTCGTTCTTCAGGCCGAACGGCTCCAGGTCGACCAGGAAGTGGTGCTTGTTGGGCAGCGAGAAGCGGACCTCGTCGATCTCGCTGCGGTGGTTGATGATCCGCGCGCCCATCTGGTACAGCGTCTGCTGCAGCGAGAGCGAGTACGTCTCGGCGAAGGCCTGGAGCATGTGCTTCTTCACCTGCTCGTAGGACTTCTCCCAGTGCGGCATGCGCTCGTCGTCGTCGGTCCAGTTGAACCGCCAGCGGCCCGACACCTCGGTGGCCAGGATGCGGTCGTAGGCCTCCTTCAGGGTCGTGTACTTGTCCTTGACGTAGCCCCAGAACTCGGAGTTGGTGGAGTTCATCACGACCAGGTCCTTCAGGCCGGAGATCACCTCCCACTTCTCCCCGTCGTAGGTGATCTGCGTGAGGCGGGTCTCCTGGCCCTTGCGGACGAAGGAGTGCTTGACCTCGTCGGCGCCGATGAACTGCGAGTTCGCGTCGGAGGCCTCGATCCGCTCCCAGGCGTACTCCTCGATGCGGATGCGCGCCCGGTGGATCGGCTCCTGGCTGGTGACGAAGTGCCGGGCGAGGTGGATGCCGAACTGCTCGGCGGACTCGATGCCGTGCTCCTTGGCGAAGGCGAACACCGTGTTCTTGGTGGTGTCGGTGGGCAGGACGTTGGTGTTCGAGCCGGAGTAGTGGACGTCGTCCATGTCGCCGCTCAGCGCCACGGACACGTTCAGGTCCTTGATGTGGTGGGTGGCGCCGTCCCGCGTGATCCTCACGACTCGGTTCTCGGCCTTGCCGTACTGGTTCTGTCCGAGCAGGACAGGGCGGCCGGGGCGGGAATTGACGGTCATTTAGCTAGCTCCCTCGGTATACGGAGTAGCCGAACGGGTTGAGCAGCAGCGGTACGTGGTAGTGCTCGCCCGGGACGACGGCGAACGTGATCGCCACCTCCGGGAAGAACACACCGGCGCCGCTGTCCCGATTCGCGGGGGCGTCCTGCTGCGCATCGGCTTGCTTTGTCTCGAAGTACGGTTCGACCGCGAAGTCGAGCCGTACGTGGGTGGTCCCCTCCGGCAGCGCCGGCAGGTCCTTGCACCGTCCGTCCCCGTCGGTCGCGGAGCCGCCGAGGTCCTGCCACGCGGCGTCGCGGCCGGCGCGGGCCGCGAGCCGGACGGCGACGGCCTCGGCGGGCCGGCCGATGCTGGTGTCCAGGATGTGCGTGGACACCGAGGCGGTGGTGCTGGTGCTCATGGTCGGGCTTCCTCTTCGACGAGTCGGGCCAGGCGGATGCGGTTGATCCTGCCCAGCTCCGTGCGGACGATCTCCCGCTCCCGCTCCGGCGTGTTGCCGATCCGCTCCCGGACCGCGTCGCGCATCTGCTCGCCGGTGCGGCCGGTGGCGCAGATCAGGAAGACATGGCCGAACCTCTCCTGGTAGGCGAGGTTCAGTTCCAGCATCTCCGCCTTGAGCTCCTCGGAGGCCCCGGCCATGCCGCGCTGTTCGCGGGCGGAGGTGGGGTCGCCGGGCTTGGGGCGGCCGATGGGCGGGTGGCCGGCCATCGCCTCGGCGAGGTCCTGGGCCGTCAGGTCCGCCGTGGCGGCGTCGCTCGCGGCGTACAGCTCCTCGACGGTGGCGTAGGGGCGGGCGGCGAGCAGGTGTCTCGCCCACCGCGTGGAGGTGCACGCCTCGTGGAGCGCGGTGAGGGCCGCGTGCTCCTCCAGAGTGTTGAACCGGGCCAGGCCCGGCGGCGTGGAAGTGGACGTCACGGGAGCCTCCGTGGCCGGATGCGGCCGTCGTGCTGAACGGGCGTGCCGATAGCTAACGCCCTCCCGCGACAGCGAGTCAACAGTTTGTTGAAAATTCGCGACGGGGAAACAGCGCGGAAACCGGGGGGCGGCGGCACGGCCGGCCGAGGCGGGGAAGCGGCCGGGAAAGGCCCGGTCAGGACCCCTTTTCCCGGTTCAGGTAGTTGTAGACGGTGAAGCGGCTGACCCCGAGGGCGCTCGCCACCGTCTCCACCCCGTGCCGCACGGAGAAGGCGCCGCGCGCCTCCAGTATGCGCACCACCTCCTGCTTGGCCTTGCGGTCCAGGTCGGCCAGCGGCATGCCCTTGCGGCGCTCCATGGCGGCCAGGATGTGATCGAGGGAGTCGGCGAGCTGCGGCAGCCGTACGGCGACCGTCTCGCGGCCCTCCCAGGACAGCACGACATCGTCGGGGCCGGCCTCGTCGGGGGGCAGCATCTCCCCGCCCATGGCGTCGACCAGGGGCTTCACGGCCGCGATGAAGGACTCGTCCCCGGCACCGGTCACGCCCCGTCCTCCTCGACCACGTTGACCTGGAGGGTGATGCGGGTGGCACCGGCCTCCAGGGTCCTGCGGAGCAGCGCGTCCACGGCGGTGAGCACCGCGTCGGCCCCGCCCTGCGCGGTGTTGCCGAACGGGCCGACGTCCACGGCGTCCAGTTCGGCGGCCTCGACGACCTCGCGGGCGACCAGCGCGTGCGCGGGCGCCTCGTCCAGGTCGAAGGGCTCGGTCGTGAACTCCACCCTCAAGCGCATGGTGCCCCCTGACTGTGCCGACTCGGACCCACCGGGCCCGCCACGAGGCGACCCTAGCCGACACGGCCCCCTTGACAAGCGGGGAGACCCGACGGCAGTCTTCCGTTAAGCAGAAAGCAACTTCCACAATACGAAATACAGCGGAAGGGAGCGCGGCCCGATGGGATTCGCAGACCAGCGCTTCAACGTCAACCTGTCGATCCTCTTCACGGAACTCCCGCTCCTGGAGCGCCCCGCGGCCGCCGCCGCGGCCGGCTTCACCGCGGTCGAGCTGTGGTGGCCCTGGACCGGCACACCCACCCCCGAGCAGTCCGAGCTCGACGCCCTGAAGCGGGCGATCGAGGACGCGGGCGTACAGCTCACCGGGCTGAACTTCTACGCCGGGCAGCTGCCGGGCCCGGACCGCGGCGCCCTGTCGGTGCCCGGCGCGGAGTCGGAGCGGTTCCGCGCCAACATCGACGTGGCCGCCGGCTTCGCCGCCTCGCTCGGCTGCACGGCCCTCAACGCCCTGTACGGCAACCGCGTCGAGGGCGTGGACCCGGCCGAGCAGGACGCGCTCGCGCTGGAGAACCTGGCCCTCGCGGCCCGGGCCGCCGACCGGATCGGCGCGGTGCTGCTGATCGAGGCACTGAACAAGCCCGAGTCGCCGCTGTACCCGCTGGTGTCCGCGCCCGCCGCCGTCGAGGTCGTCGACCGGGTCAACGCGGCCACCGGACTGGGCAACGCGCGCTTCCTCATGGACCTCTACCACCTGTCCATGAACGGCGAGGACCTGCCCGCGGTGATCGAGCGGTTCGCCGCGAAGACCGGCCACGTCCAGATCGCCGACAACCCGGGGCGCGGCGCGCCCGGCACGGGCTCGCTCCCCCTGGACGACCTTCTCGACCGGCTGAAGAAGGCGGGCTACGACGGCTGGGTCGGCCTCGAGTACAAGCCGGGCGACCGCCCGAGCGCCGAGGCCTTCGATTGGCTGCCCCGCTGACCCCCTGCACCGAAAGGCACCCCATCATGAGCAGCACTCTCCCCAAGGTCGCCTGGATCGGCCTCGGCATCATGGGCTCCCCCATGTCCGAGAACCTGATCAAGGCGGGTTACCAGGTCACCGGCTACACGCTGGAGCAGGACAAGCTGGACCGGCTCGCCGCGGCGGGCGGGACGGCCGCCTCCTCCATCGCCGAGGCCGTGCGGGACGCGGACGTCGTCATCACGATGGTGCCCGCCTCCCCCCAGGTCGAGGCCATCGCCTACGGCCCCGACGGCATCCTGGAGAACGCCCGGTCCGGGGCGCTGCTGATCGACATGTCCTCGATCACCCCGCAGACCTCCATCGACCTCGCCAAAGCCGCGGCGGACAAGGGCATCCGCGTCCTGGACGCCCCGGTGTCCGGCGGCGAGGCCGGCGCGATCGAGGCGGTGCTGTCCATCATGGTCGGCGGCGAGCAGGCCGACTTCGACGAGGCCGAGCCGGTCTTCCAGGCCCTCGGCAAGACCATCGTGCTGTGCGGCCCGCACGGTTCCGGCCAGACCGTGAAGGCGGCCAACCAGCTGATCGTCGCCGTGAACATCCAGGCGTGCGCGGAGGCGGTGGTCTTCCTGGAGAAGTCCGGCGTGGACCTCAAGGCGGCGCTGGACGTCCTGAACGGCGGCCTGGCCGGCTCGACCGTGCTGACCCGCAAGAAGGACAACTTCCTCACCCGGGACTTCAAGCCGGGCTTCCGGATCGACCTGCACCACAAGGACATGGGCATCGTCACGGACGCCGCCCGCACCGTCGGCGCGGCCCTGCCCGTCGGCGCCGTGGTCGCCCAGCTCGTCGCGTCCCTGCGCGCGCAGGGCGACGGCGGCCTGGACCACTCGGCGCTGCTGCGGGCCGTGGAGCGGCTCTCCGGCGCGCAGCTCTGACCCTCGCTCTCCAAGGGTCCCCCTGCTCCGGGCGGTGCCGCCGCTGACACCTGTCCTGTCGCGCCCAAAGGGGCGGCACCGCCCGGTCCACCCATGCCCACCGCTTCAACAAACTGTTGACGCTCCGATCGCCCCGACCCTAGGCTCCACAAAGCGGAAACATTTTTCCGCTGCCCTCTCGTACGGAAGGTCACGATGTCGCAGCGCGTGCTCACCACCGAGTCCGGCGCCCCCGTCGCCGACAACCAGAACTCCGCCACCGCCGGCGTCGGCGGACCGCTCCTGCTCCAGGACCAGCACCTGCTGGAGAAGCTCGCGCGCTTCAACCGCGAGCGCATCCCGGAGCGCGTGGTGCACGCCCGCGGCTCGGGTGCCTACGGCCACTTCGAAGTGACCGACGACGTCACGGACTTCACCCACGCCGACTTCCTCGGCGAGGTGGGCCGGCGCACCGAGGTGTTCCTGCGCTTCTCGACCGTGGCCGACAGCCTCGGCGGCGCGGACGCCGTGCGCGACCCGCGCGGTTTCGCCGTGAAGTTCTACACGCGTGAGGGCAATTACGACCTCGTCGGGAACAACACCCCGGTCTTCTTCATCAAGGACCCGGTCAAGTTCCCCGACTTCATCCACTCGCAGAAGCGCGACCCGTTCACGGGCCGTCAGGAGCCGGACAACGTCTGGGACTTCTGGGCCCACTCCCCCGAGGCCACGCACCAAGTGACCTGGCTGATGGGCGACCGCGGCATCCCGGCCTCGTACCGGCACATGAACGGCTACGGCTCGCACACCTACCAGTGGACCAACGCCCGCGGTGAGGCCTTCTTCGTCAAGTACCACTTCAAGACGAACCAGGGCATCCGCTGCCTGAGCAGCGAGCAGGCCGCCGCACTCGCGGGCAAGGACCCGAACTCGCACCAGACGGACCTGCTCCAGGCCATCGAGCGGGGCGTGCACCCGTCCTGGACGCTGTACGTGCAGATCATGCCGGCGGCCGAGGCGGCGGAGTACCGCTTCAACCCGTTCGACCTGACCAAGGTCTGGCCGCACGCGGACCACCCGCTGCGGCGCGTGGGCCGGCTGGTCCTCGACCGCAACCCGGACAACGTCTTCGCCGAGGTCGAGCAGGCCGCGTTCTCCCCGAACAACTTCGTGCCGGGCATCGGCCCCTCGCCCGACAAGATGCTGCAGGGCCGGCTGTTCGCCTACGCGGACGCCCACCGGTACCGCCTGGGCGTCAACCACACCCAGCTGGCCGTCAACGCGCCCCGGGCCACCACCGCCGAGAACTACGGCCGGGACGGCCTGATGGCGTCCAACCCGCAGGGCCGGTACGCGAAGAACTACGAACCGAACTCCTACGACGGCCCGGTCGAGACCGGCCGGCCGCTGTCGGCCCCGTTCGCGGTGCACGGCCACACCGGCACCCACCCGGCGCCCCAGCACACCAAGGACGACGACTTCTTCCAGGCGGGCGAGCTGTACCGGCTGATGTCGGCGGAGGAGAAGTCCCGTCTGGTCGCGAACATCGCCGGGGGCCTGTCCCGGGTCTCCCGCGACGACGTGATCGAGAAGAACCTCGCGCACTTCCACGCCGCCGACCCGGAGTACGGCAGGCGCGTGGAGGAGGCGGTCCGCGCGCTGCGCGAGGACTGAGACTCCCTGCCCGTGTCCGACCGCCCGCGGCGGCCCGGATGAGGGGTGGCCGTCCCGGACACGGACACGGGCAGGGCGCGGACCGCGGCGGGCGCGAGCCAGTGCGGTGGTGAAGGGGTCAGGACCGGCTTCTCGACCTGAGGGAAGCCCGCTCCGGATCCCGTCGCACCCGCCGCGGTCCCAGCACACGCTTCCCCTCCCCCCCCCCGACCCCGTCCGGCGGCGCGAACGTCCTGTCGCGCCCAGCCTCGCGCCGCCGGACGGCCATCCCGCCCCGGGGTGCGCGACCGCGCCGGTGGCGGCAGCCTGAAGGCATGGCACCTCCGACCGAGCATCCGCATGTCGTGGTCCACGCTCCCGCCCTGGACGGCTCCCGGCGGGTCACGCTGGGCGACGAGCCCCTGGGCGTCGCCACCCACGTCGACGACGTGTCGGAGATCCTGCGGCTGGCGGATCTGTACGTCACGGACGTCGAGGACAACGACCTCGTCGAGTGGCAGGGCGGCGGCCCGGACGACTGGCCCGGGCTCTCGGAGCACCACGGCGCCTGAGCGCGTACGGCACCGGCCGTACACCGCGTACGACACCCTCAAATCAACCTCTGAACCCGGCCCCGGGGGCTTCAACAGCCCCCGGGGCCGGGCACATTCTCGGCACACGGGGCCCGCCGGCACGGGGGCGGCGGGCCCCGGTACGGGGGTGAGTCATGAGCGACGCGGTCCGGCTGGAGCCGCACGAGATCGCACTGCTGGGGGACGGCCCGCGGGCCGCCGTCACCGTCGCCGTGGTGGACCTGCACCTGCGGGGCCTGGCCGAGGCCGGTCCGCCCGGGACGGTGCGCAGGGGCATCGGGGACGCTGTGGAGGGCCTGCGGCCGCCGTCGCCCCTGGCCGAGGCGGTGCACACGCGCCTGCGGGAGCCCGCCGGGCTGAAGACCCTGGTGAAGGACCCCGGCATCCGGCTGGCCGTCGCGCTGATGCGCGTCCCGCTCGCGGACGCGGGCCTGCTGCGCCACCCGCTGCTGGGCCCGACGCGCGCGGCCCGCCGCCAGGTGCGCGACCTGCGGCGGACCCGGCCGCTGCCCGCGAGCAGGCACGGCCTGAGCCATGACGACCGGCTGCTGGCCGTGGCCCTGCACGGCGAGCCGGCCCTGCGGCTCCTGCTGCCCCGCTTCGCCCTGCGCGCGGGCCTGGTCCGCCGGGCCGAGGTGGGCGGCAAGGCACTCCTGAGGCACTCGCCCCGCGGCACGGGCGGCGGGGGCGGGGGCGGGAGCGTGGGCTACTGCGGCGGGGGCGGCGGCGGGGGCGGGGAGTGAGCGGCGCGTCCGCGCATGCGTGAGGGGCGGCCCGTCCTGCCGGACGGGCCGCCCCCTATGGCGCGGTGTCAGACCTTCAGCGTCCTGATGGAGGTCGGGGCGTGCCCCGGCTCGGTGGCGATCTCCTCGAACTCCACGACGTCGCCGATGTCGTTGGTCGTCGACATGGAGATGTTGGTGACGCGCTCCAGGATCGCCTCGACGACGACCGGCACCCGGTACTCGGCGGCGAGCTTCTTGGCCTGCTCGAACGCGGCGCCCAGCTCGGCCGGGTCGGTCACCCGGATCGCCTTGCAGCCGAGGCCCTCGGCCACCTTGACGTGGTCGACGCCGTAGACGCCGAGCTCGGGCGCGTTGATGTTCTCGAACTCCAGCTTGACCTGGAAGTCGATGTCGAAGGCCCGCTGCGCCTGGCGGATCAGCCCCAGGTAGGCGTTGTTCACGAGGACGTGGACGTACGGGATGCGGTGCTGCGCGCCGACGGCCAGTTCCTCGATCATGAACTGGAAGTCGTAGTCGCCGGAGAGCGCGACGACGGAGGCCTCCGGGTCGGCCTTGGCGACGCCGAGCGCGGCCGGGACGGTCCAGCCGAGCGGGCCGGCCTGGCCGCAGTTGATCCAGTGCCGGGGCCGGTAGACGTGCAGCATCTGGGCGCCGGCGATCTGCGAGAGGCCGATGGTGGAGACGTACCGGGTCTCCGGCCCGAAGGCCTTGTTCATCTCCTCGTAGACGCGCTGCGGCTTGATCGGGATGTCGTCGAAGTGCGTGCGGCGCTGGAGCGTGGCCTTCCGCTCCTGGGCGGAGGCGGCCCAGGCGGACCGGTCGGGCAGCTCGCCCGCCGCCCTCAACTCCCGTGCCACCTCGACGAACAGTTCCAGGGCCGCCTTGGCGTCGGAGGCGATGCCGTAGTCGGGGGCGAAGATCCTGCCGATCTGGGTCGGCTCGACGTCGACGTGGACGAACGTCCGCCCGGCGGTGTAGACGTCCAGCTTGCCGGTGTGGCGGTTGGCCCAGCGGTTGCCGATGCCGAGGACGAAGTCGGACTCCAGGAAGGTCGCGTTGCCGTAGCGGTGCGAGGTCTGCAGGCCGACCATGCCGGCGTTCAGCTCGTGGTCGTCGGGCAGGACGCCCCAGCCCATCAGCGTCGGCACGACGGGCGTGCCGGTCAGCTCGGCGAACTCGACCAGCAGATCACAGGCGTCGGCGTTGATGACACCGCCGCCGGCGACGATCAGCGGCCGCTCGGCGGCGTTCAGCATCCCGATGGCCTTCTCGACCTGGGCGCGGGACGCGGCGGGCTTGTAGACCGGCAGCGGCGCGTACGTCTCCGGGTCGAACTCGATCTCCGTCAGCTGCACGTCGATCGGCAGGTCGATGAGGACCGGGCCCGGGCGGCCGGAGCGCATCACGTGGAACGCCTGCTGGAAGACGCCCGGGACCTGTGCGGCCTCCAGGACGGTCACGGCCATCTTGGTGACCGGTTTGGCGATGGAGGCGATGTCGACGGCCTGGAAGTCCTCCTTGTGGATGACGGCGGTCGGGGCCTGGCCCGTGATGCACAGGATCGGGACGGAGTCGCCGATCGCCGAGTACAGGCCGGTGATCATGTCGGTGCCGGCCGGGCCGGAGGTGCCGATGCAGACGCCGATGTTGCCCGGGTGGGTGCGGGTGTAGCCCTCGGCCATGTGGGAGGCGCCCTCGACGTGCCGGGCGAGGGTGTGGGCGATGCCCCCGGAGGCCTTGAGCGCCGCGTAGAACGGGTTGATCGCCGCGCCCGGGACACCGAACGCGTCGGTGACGCCCTCACGCCTGAGGATCTCGACTGCCGCGCGGGCAGCGGTCATACGAGCCATGGAACTACTCCTGGTTCGGCTGTCGGATACGCACTCCCGTCGCGCCCCGCCGTGAGCACCTTCCGCATTGCGGAAACTAACTTCTACTATCTGGAAGCAATGTAGGGGGGTGCGGACAACCCGTCAAGAGACGTCCGGGCAATGGGCCGAGCACCGGACAAGGCCGGTCCCGCGGGTGGACGATGGGGGGCATGTCCGAGAGCGTGGCGGTGCGCTGTCCGACCTGTGGGCGCGCCCATCTGTTCGCCGTGCCGTCGTACCCCTGCGCCTGTGGAGCGCCCGTGGCGCCGCCGCTCGATCCGGGCGCGGAACCGTCCGCCGTCGCCCACCGTTCCTGGGACGAGGAGTGGGTGACCGTGCACTGCGCGGCCTGCGACCGCCCCGCCGCGTGGCCGCACCCGGAGCTCGGCTGTCCCTGCGGCACGGTGCTGCGGTTCCCGGTGGCGGGTGTGCGGGACGTCCCGCACACCGTCCCGCCGCGGCCGGTGCGCCCCGCCTTCCGGCCGGTGACCATCCGCACCGCGCGCGACGCGGTCACCGCCGTCGTCGTCTACCTGCGCTGGCTCGGGCACGGGCAGGTGCGGCGCGCCGACCGGCGCCCGCCCTCCGGCATCGGGCTCGCGGCCCCGGGCGTGCTGGCCCAGGTGGATCCGACCGTGCGCCCGGCGGACGCGCGGGACGTGGAGTGCCTGTGGCTGACCGCGATGACGGAGTCGGCGGCCTGCGTCTACTTCTCCCTCGCCGGGTACGGCGACGAGGCCCGCGCCCGCGCCGACGCGCTGGGCGTGCCGCTGTTCGTGCTCGATCTGACCGGCACGCCGCAGCCGGTGAACGGGCCGGCCGAGGCGTTCGCCGCCTGACGTGCGGGCGCGGGACGGCGCCGGCCCCCACGGCGGGGAGCCGGCGCCGTCGTGCGCGGTGTTACGGGTTGACGCAGGTGATCGAGCCGACCGGCAGGTTGTTCCCGGTCGAGGTGGCGGTGAAGCCGAACGTCACGGTGCCGTCCGGCGGGATGGTGCGGTTGTGGTCCGCGTGCCTGACCGTCACCGTGCCGTCGGTGCCCGTGCTCAGCGTGCCGTTCCAGACCTGGCTGATCCGGGTTCCGGCGCCCGGCTGCCAGCGCACGGCCCAGCCGTCACGCGCGGTGGTGTTGTGGTTCATCACCTCGACGGACCCCTGGAAGCCGCCGCCCCAGGAGTTGGTCACCTTGTAGATGGCCATGCACCCGGCGTGCGGATCGGTGGGCGTCGGGGTCGGCGTCGGCGTCGGCGTCGGGTCCGGGGTGCCGCCCGAACCGCGGATGCCGGTCACCTCGCCGTTGCCGCCGTCGAAGACGATGTCGGAGCAGGAGAAGAAGTTCTCCTGGCTGTCCGAGCGCACCCACTGGATGAACATCATCGCGTCACCCGAGCGGCCCGAGGGCAGCTTCAGGTCCCAGTAGTAGTGGCCGGAATCGCTGCCTACCGAGCCGGACTGCGGCGGGTTCGTGACCGTCTGGATCAGCTCCAGGTCGCCCCAGCCCAGCGGCTTGGTGGGCGAGTAGCCGGGCTTGGAGACGTACACCCGGAAGTCGCCCGGGTGCGCCGCCCAGTTGCTGTGCTTGATGCGGATGGTCGCCCCGGAGGTGAGGTGCGTGCGGGGCCAGTCGGCGCGGGCGGCGTTGTAACCGGTGAAGTTGTACGGGGAGCGGTCGCCGGCGCTGCACAGCTTGCCGTCCGGGACGTAACCCGGGCCGCGTCCGCCCGCGTTGGAGTCCAGTACGGCGAACCAGTTGTACAGCGACGACGCGCCGC
The DNA here is from genome assembly GCF_043079125.1 of Streptomyces sp. NPDC015242. Lineage (NCBI taxonomy): Bacteria > Bacillati > Actinomycetota > Actinomycetes > Kitasatosporales > Streptomycetaceae > Streptomyces > Streptomyces sp. NPDC015242. The sequence goes on from NZ_JBIBUF010000005.1 coordinate 93,264, forward strand.
TCTCGGCGAGCGCGGCCTTGCACGCGGGGTTCGTCGGGTCCAGTGAGCCGGTGCTGGTCTTGGCGTCCAGCCAGCACAGGTAGGTCCGCGAGCCGGGCGTCATCGTCACGCCGTGCGCCTGCGCGCTGTTCTGGCCGATCAGGGCCAGTCCGAGCCCGCTGAGCAGGGTGGCCAGGACCGCCAGTAAGGACAGGGGGCGTCTGGTGCTTCGAGCCATGTTCTCTCCTGTGGGGATGGTGGGTTCGGTTGTCTCCCCGGGGGTTCGGGGCGGGTCAGGCCGGCGGGGTGCCCCAGGCCAGGGCGCCGTTCAGGTAGGCGGGGATCCTCGGGGCGTCGGTGTAGGAAGCGGCGGTGGCCCGGCTGTGGTCGTCGGACTCGTCGAACGCGGACCAGTCGGACTTGGCCAGGCGCAGCTGGAGATCGCCGGTGTCCTTGCCGGCCGCCAGGGTGCCGCTGCGGAAGCCGATCTCCAGGTAGGCGTCGGCGCCCGGGACCGGGGTGCTCAGCGGCACCACCCGCAGGGTGAGGTTGGAGCAGCCGACGGCGGCGTAGTCGCAGAACGCGTTCACGGTGGACGAGCCGCCGTCACGGGTGAAGTAGTAGCGGGCGGAGACCTTGGTCAGGTCCACGGAGGCGCTGCCGGTGTTGGCGATCCTCAGGCCGGGGCGGATGCCGTTGTCCGTGGCCGAGGCGTCGTTGTTCTTGTAGGTGACCTTGAGACCGCCGGCCGGGTCGGGCCCGCCGCCGCCCGCCTCCGTGGTGACGCTCAGCGCGGTGGAGGCGGCCGAGACGTTCCCGGCGGCGTCGCGGGCCCGGACGGTGTAGCTGTACGCCGTGGCCGCGGTCAGCCCGCTGTCGGTGAACGTGGTGCCGGTGACCGCCGAGGCGTTGACCTTGGTGCCGTCGCGGTACACGTCGTAACCGGTGACGCCCACGTTGTCGGTGGCCGCCGTCCACGCGAGGGAGACACTGGTCGCGGTCTTCGCGGTGGACCTCAGACCGGCCGGCGCGGTGGGAGCGGTGGTGTCGGCCGGGTCGGGCTCACCGCCGCCGTCCGTCGGCACGGCCGGGTACGCGTTGCGCACCAGCATCGAGAACTGGTTGTGGAACCAGTGGCCGGCGAGCGGCGCGTCCGGCATGGCGCCGGTCGGGTTGCCGCCCGCGTTGGGCGCCGTGTAGTCCGGGTTGCACATCGGGTCGGGACGCTTGCCCTCGTCGTTCGGGATGTCCTTGCTGGCCCCGTCCGACTCCCCCGGCGGCTTGATCCACAGGAAGGCGTCGAGATGCGAGTCCGGGTACCCGGCGGGCGAGGCCTGCGGGGGCTGTCCGAGGCCGGCGCCGTTGACGTTGCACCACAGGCCGCGGTGGGTCCGCCGGTCCACCTTGGACTGGCTGACGTAGGTGTCGAGGACCGTGCTGGTGGACTCGGCGGTCGGCCGGGCCGCGCCTCCCCAGCCATTGCGGGAGGTGTCGACGACCATGCCGGTGGAGGCGGGCCAGCCCTGCGCCACGAGCGCGGCGTGCACGGCCTTGGTGAAGTCCGACTCGTCGAAGTTCGGGTTCCACTCGTAGTACTTGCCGGACCGGATCTGGTTGCCGCCGACCGTCTTGTTCGGGTCGGTCAGGAACGGTTCGGCGAGCGGCGTGTAGTTGGCGACGTTGGTGATCAGGCCGTCGACGCTGCCGAGTCCGGCCGTCGTGCCCTTGACGACGTCCGTGTACAGCTGGGTGGTCTGGGCGAGGTTGTTGTCCCAGCCGAGCCACCCGGAGTGCGCGAAGTCCAGGTAGGTGTACACGTTCGGTACGGCGTGCAGCTTGTTCAGGGCGTACCGGATGGCGTCGACCTGGATGCCGCTGCTCTTGGCCTGGGCGCACTCGGGGTCGGAGAGGTTGGTGACCAGGTTGGGCAGGCCGTCCGGCTCGATGACCGTGGTGATGCGGATGTCCTGGTACTTCGGGTTGGCGAAGACCTTGGCGATCTCGTCGATGTACTCGCTCTTGTAGCGGGCCAGACCCGCCGCGGTGAGGGGCAGTTCGCCGTTGGAGGCCAGGGCGGAGCAGTCGCGGCCCGGCAGGTCGTACACGACGAACGTGGCGACGAGCGGCTGGCCGGGCTTCTTCTGGGCGAGCGCCAGGTCCAGGTGGTCGGCGAGGCTCTTGCGGCCCGCGTTGGCCTCACCGCCGTGGATGGCGGCGATCCGGTCCAGCCAGACGGCCGTCGGATAGGTCTTGACCTTCTCCATCCTGGCCTTGAGCGTCGCGTCGCTGGTCTGGGCGATGGATCCGTCGACCAGGCGCGCGTAGTCCGGGTTGACGTAGAACGAGGCGCCCGCGAACGGGTTGTCGACGTGCGCCTCCGCGGCGGACGCCTCGGGTGCGGTCAGCTGGGCCGCCGCGCCCAGCAGCAGCGTGCTCACCGCGGTGGCCAGGGCCGCCGTCCGCTTGCGGTGCGGCCTGCGCGGGCGGGTGTCCGCGCGTCTGGTCCGGTCTGTCATGTGCTCTCCTCGGTGCGGGGGTGCGGGTTTCGGGTGTGGGGACGTCCGCGGGATCAACCGGTGGGGAGAACCGTGGGTCCGGTCAGGCAGGGGTGCAGCGCGGGGCGGGGGTGCCCGCGGTGCCGTTCGCCGTGTAGCCGAACGAGGTGGTGGCGCCGGCGGCGAGGGTGCCGCCCGAGCCGGTGCCCCGGACCGTGATCCGGCCGTCGGCGACGGTGTGGGTGGCGTTCCAGAGGCTGGTGACGGTCGCGCCGCCCAGGTCCCAGTCGACCGTCCAGCCGGTGATCGGGCCGGTGCCGGTGTTCTTGACGGTGACCTCCGCCTGGTGGCCGCCCGGCCAGGAGTTGACCAGCTTGTGGGTGGCGGTGCAGGCCTTGGCCGGGGTGGGGTCGGGATCCGGGTCGGGGTCCGGGTTCGTGCCGTAGGTCAGGCCGTGCCCGTAGGGGAAGAGCGGGCTCTTGCCGTCGCCGTCGTTGACCGGCTGCTGGGAGGCGCTGCGCATCCAGGTCATGGGCAGCTTGCCGGTCGGCGCGTGGTCGCCGAACAGCACGTCCGCCACCCCGCCGCCCTCGGTGCCGGGCAGCCAGGCCGCCAGCAGGGCCTTCCAGTCCGGCAGTTGCGCGGCGATGTCCAGCGGGCGGCCGGAGACCAGCACGACCACGACCGGCACCCCGCTCGCCTTCAGCCGGGCCAGGGTCTGCAGGTCCTCCTGGTCCAGGCCCATGCCGTCCGGCCGGTCGCCGCGCATCTCGGCGTACGGGGTCTCGCCGACGACGGCCACGGCTGCCGTGTAGCCGCCGTCGATGCCGTTGCCGTAGCGGTCGTAGGTGACCCGGGAGGGGTCGGCCACGGCGGCGCGGATGCCCTGGAGGACGGTGGTGCCCTCGGTGACGGGACCGCTGCGGCCCTGCCAGCCGACGGTCCAGCCGCCGCTCTGGTTGCCGATGTCGTCGGCGGACTTCCCGGCGACGAACAGCTTGCCCGTCTTCGGCAGCGGCAGGATCCCGCCGTCGTTCTTCAGCAGCACCTGCGAGGCGCGCACCGCCTGCCGGGCGAGGGTGCGGTGGGCGGCCGAGCCGACCGTGGCGGTGTACGAGCGGTCGGTCAACGGCCGCTCGAACAGCCCGAGCTGGAACTTCTTCGTCAGGATGCGCCGGTTGGCGTCGTCGATCCGGGCCTGGGAGATCCGGCCCGCGGTGACCTCCCCGCGGACCAGGCTCAGGAACTTCTTGTAGTCGTGCGGGACCATCACCATGTCGACGCCCGCGTTCACGGCCGTGGCGATCTCCGCGCCGGTGAACCCGCTCTGCCCGTCGAGCTGGTCGACGGCGGCCCAGTCGGAGACGACGAAGCCGGTGAAGCCCAGTTCGCCCTTGAGCACGTCGGTGACCAGGTACTTGTGCGCGTGCGAGCGCACCCCGTTCCAGCTGCTGTAGGAGAGCATCACCGAGCCCACGCCGCGCTTGACCGCCTCCCTGAACGGCGGCAGGTGGACGGCGCGCAACTCGGCCTCGGTGAGCTGGGTGTCGCCCTGGTCGACTCCCCCGGTGGTGCCGCCGTCGCCCAGGTAGTGCTTGGCGGTGGCGAGCACGGAGGCCGGGTCGCCGCCGAGGGTGCCGCCCTGCAGGCCGGTGATGAACGACGTCATGGCGGTGGGCAGTTCGGGTGTCTCGCCGAAGGACTCGTAGGTGCGGCCCCAGCGGTCGTTGCGGGCCACGCACAGGCAGGGCGCGAAGGACCAGTCGATGCCGGTGCCGGCCACCTCCTCGGCGACCGCGCGCCCGACGCGCTGCACCAGGGCCGGGTCGCGGGTGGCGCCGAGGCCGATGTTGTGCGGGAAGAGCGTGGCGCCGCGCACCGCGTTGTGGCCGTGCACCGCGTCGATGCCGTAGATCATCGGGATGCCGAGCGGGGTGGCCAGCGCCGTGCGCTGGAGGGAGTCGTACGTGTCGGCCCAGGTCTGCGCGTTGTTGGGGCTGACCGTGGAGTCGCCGCCGGAGAGCACCGAGCCGATGCGGTAGGTGGCGAGGTCGGACTGCGGGACGAGCGCGTCCTTCTCGATCTGGGTCATCTGGCCGAGCTTGTCGTCCAGCGTCATCCGGCCCAGCAGGTCCTCGACCCGCTGCGGCACGGGCAGGGCCGGATCCTGGTACGGCAGCGCGGCGGCGGCCCCCGCGGTGTCCCGCTCGGGCGGGGCGGCGGCGGTGAGCCCGGTCACGGCGAGCGCGGCGGCGCACAGGGCGGCGACGAACGCGGGCCGGCGGGTGGGCCGCCGGGCGGAACGGGGAACGGCGGCGTCGGGCGGGAGCGGGGTCATGGCGGGGCCTTTCCGGATGCGGGCCGGAGGGGCGGGGCTGGGCGGGGTCCTGCGGCGCCGCCGGCGCGGTGCGGCCGGGGGGACGGGGCGCGGTGCCGGACACGGGGAGGTGCGGCGGACGGAACGTGCCGGTGGGCCGGTGGAGCGGGCCTCCGGCAGGGTGAGGCGAGCGGGACCCCGGGCGGCCCGGTCGTGCGACCGCCCGGGACGGGGCAGGGCGGTTCACCGGACGGGGCTCGCCGGTGGCCCGGTGGTGCTGCCCCGGGCGACGGCCCGGGACGGGGTGGAACGCTCCGGGGTCCGCCCGTTCGGCGCAGGGCGGAGCCCGGAGCGGGTCGGTGCGCCGCGGGTCAGGCGACGGAGCAGGCAGTGCCGTTCAGGGTGAAGCCGGACGGCTTGGCGAAGGTGCCGCTGTAGGTGCCCTGGAAGCCGAAGCTCTGGGTGCCTCCGGCGGCGATCCGCGCGTTGTGCGCGACGGGGCTCGCCGTGACGGCGCCCGAGGTGCCGGACAGGGTCGCGTTCCAGGCGCTCGTGACCCGCTGTCCGGACGGCAGCGTGAAGCCGAGCCGCCAGTTGTCGACCGCGGCCGATCCGGTGTTCTTCACGGTCACGTCGGCGGTGAAGCCGCCCTGCCAGACGCTCGTCCCGTACGTCACCTGGCAGGCCGTCGCCGGGTTGCCGGGGCCGCCCGGGTCACCGCCGCCACCGGTGTTGACCGTGGAGGAGAAGGAGTTCACGGCGAGCCCGGCGCCGTTCTGCCAGGGCTCGAAGCCGGCCTGGACGCTGGTCAGGTACCAGTTGCTCTGCGCCATGCCCCGGGCCACGGTCTGGTCGACGAAGTCCATGACGTCGAAGCTCCAGCTGGAGATCGCCGAGGGTGCGACGAAGGAGATCACGTCGTTGGACCCGTTGCTGCCGGTCCACACCTCCCAGCTGCGCCCGCCGACGGAGGCGGTGCCGACCTGGGAGCCGATCGGCTGGATCGGGCCGACCCGGTTGAACCAGATCATGATCTCCGTGCGGTTGACGCCGTCGGTGCGCGGCGTCGGGTCCAGCCAGATGTCGTACGAGGCGTTGTACACGGCGTTCGAGACGTAGCCGTAGGAGATGCTGCTGGGCGCGCTGGAGATGGTGCTGATCTGCGCCGGCAGGTTGGTCCCCGGCGAACAGTTGGTGTAGTGGCAGCCGTTGAAGACCGACGGGTACGACTTCGGGGCGCCGTTGGTGGGCACCGAGCCGTCGGCCTGGGTGAGCCGGAAGCCGGTGTCGGTCGCGGTGACGCACTGCGGGGCGCTGGTGCCCCAGCGGTTGTTCTGGACGACGTAGCGGCCCTGGATCACGGTCGATCCGAACTGCTCGCAGACGACCGTGTCCGCGTGGGCGGGCGCGGTGGCGGCGAGGAGCGCCGCGACGGTGGCGAGCGTGGTGAGCAATGCGCCGAAGAGGGCGCGGACGGAGCGGAGGCGGTGCGGTGACGATCGCATGCGGGGGCCTCTCTGCGGGGGGACAACCGGGTTCGACAGAGGGTGCTGCGGCTCGGGCGTTCGGGAGCGCTCCCACCTCCCCACTGATGGGAGCGCTCCCACCTCACCGGTTTCGGACGCGACTGTAGGAGCCGCTCCATGTCCCTGACAACCCGTTAGACGGGAATCCATCGAATGTTTTTCGAAGTACCAGGTCAGCCGGGTGCTCGGACCGGTCTGCGCAATGGCCGCGCCCAGCAAGGGAGTTGGGAGCGCTCCCGGGCGGCCTCAGGCCGACTCCCGCACCACCAGCTGCGTCCGCAGGATCACGTGCCGCCAGGCCACTTCCGGCTGGTCCATCTCCTCCAGCAGCAGCCGGACCATCGTCCGGCCGATCTGCTCCAGCGGCTGCCGGACGGTGGTCAGCGGCGGGTCGGTGTGCCGGGCGAGCTCGAAGTCGTCGAAGCCGACGACCGCCACGTCGCCGGGCACCCGGCGCCCCGCCGCGCGCAGCACCGCCAGGGCTCCGGAGGCCATGGTGTCGGAGGCGGCGAGGACCGCGTCCACGTCCGGGTGGCGCTCCAGGAGTTCGGCCATCGCCCGGCGCCCGCTCGCCTCGGTGAAGTCGCCCTCGACGGTCCAGGAGCCGGGCGCGGGCAGTCCCGCCTGCTCCAGGGCCTGCTGATAGCCGCGCAGCCGGCACCGGGCGACGTACATGTCCAGCGGCCCGGTGATGGCCGCGATCCTCCGCCGGCCGCCCGCCAGCAGATGGGTCACCGCCTCGCGGGCACCGCCGACGTTGTCCGCGTCGACGTAGGTGATCTGCTCGTCGCCGGAGCGGCGGCCCAGCAGCACGGTGGGCAGGCCCGCGTCGGCGAGCATGTCCGGCAGCCGGTCCTCGGCGCGCACCGACATCAGCAGGACGCCGTCGACCCGGCCGCCGCGCGCGTACTCGACGAAGCGCTGCCGCTCGGCGTCCGTGCGGACGAGGGTGAGCAGGAGCTGCACGGAGGTCTCGGCGAGCGCGTCCCCGACGGCCGTGACCGTCTCCGAGAAGAACGGCTCGCCGAACAGCCGCCAGTCCCGTTCCGTCATGACCAGCGCCACGGCGTCGGCCCGCCGCCCGGCCAGCGAACGCGCCGCCAGGTTGGGCACGTAGCCGAGTTCGGCGATCGCCCGCTGCACGGCCCGCCGGGTGGACTCCTTGACGCCCGCCTCGTTGTTGACCACGCGCGAGACCGTGCCCCGTCCGACGCCGGCGAGCGCGGCCACCTGCTCCAGCGTGGGCGTCGTTCCGGGCCGCCGCTTGACCATGTGTCACCCCCAAGGGCGTCGATCTTACGGGCCCTGGCCCCCGTACGACCGGACGCCCCCGCGGTCGTTCAGACGGTGTAGCGCTCGCGCAGTTCCACCTTGCGCACCTTTCCGGACACCGTCATCGGGAAGGCGTCCAGCACCTGGAGCCGGCTCGGGACCTTGTAGTGCGCGAGCCGCCCCGCGCAGAAGGCCCGCAGCTCCTCCAGGGTCGGCGGGTCGCCCGGGTCCCTCGCGATGACGCAGGCCAGCACCTCCTCGCCCCAGTGCTCGTGCGGGACGCCCACGACCTGGACGTCCTGGATCTTCGGGTGGGCGTAGAGGAACTCCTCGATCTCGCGCGGGTAGATGTTCTCGCCGCCGCGGATGATCATGTCCTTGATGCGGCCGACGATCTCGACGTAGCCGTCCTCGCGCATCACGGCGAGGTCGCCGGTGTGCATCCAGCGCCCGGCGTCGATCGCCTCGGCGGTCTTCTCGGGCTCGTCCCAGTAGCCGAGCATCACGCTGTAGCCGCGGGTGCACAACTCGCCCGCCGTGCCCCGGGGTTGCGTCACTCCGGTCGCCGGGTCGACGACCTTGGCCTCCAGGTGCGGCAGGACCCGGCCGACCGTGCCGGTGCGGTGTTCCAGGTCGTCGTCGCGCCGGGTCTGCAGGGAGACCGGGGAGGTCTCGGTCATGCCGTAGCAGATGGCGACCTCCGCCATGTGCATCTCGGCCACGACCCGCTTCATCACCTCCACGGGGCAGGGCGAACCGGCCATGATGCCGGTGCGCAGGGAGGACAGGTCGAAGGAGGCGAAGCCGGGCAGGTTCAGCTCCGCGATGAACATGGTCGGGACGCCGTAGAGGGAGGTGCAGCGCTCCTGCTGGACCGCGCGCAGGGTGGCCTCGGGGTCGAAGGACGGGGCCGGGACGACGATGCAGGCGCCGTGCGAGGTGGCGGCGAGGTTGCCCATGACCATGCCGAAGCAGTGGTAGAAGGGCACCGGGACGCACACCCGGTCCTGCTCGGTGTAGGCGATCAACTCCCCCACGAAGAAGCCGTTGTTGAGGATGTTGTGGTGGGAGAGGGTGGCGCCCTTGGGGAAGCCCGTGGTGCCGGAGGTGTACTGGATGTTGATGGGGTCGTCACAGGACAGCTCCGGCCACGCCGGGTCGGGGGTGGCCCGTGCGAGCAGCGCGTCCCAGCCCGGGTCGCCGAAGTACACGACCTCGCGCAGCCCGGGGCAGCGGCCCCGCACCTGCTCGACCATGGCCCGGTAGTCGCTGGTCTTGTGGGCGAGCGAGGCGAACAGCAGCGACACCCCGGCCTGCTTCAGGACATACTCGACCTCGTGGGTGCGGTAGGCCGGGTTGATGTTCACCATGATCGCGCCGATGCGGGCGGTGGCGTACTGGACCAGCACCCACTCGGGGCAGTTGACCGCCCAGATGCCCACCCGGTCGCCCTTGGCGACACCGGAGGCCAGCAGCGCGGAGGCGAGGCGGTCGACGTCGGCGCCGAACCTGGCGTAGGTCCAGCGCCGCCCGGAGTCCACGTCCACCAGGGCCTCGCGGTCCGGCCAGGCGGCGACGGCCCGGTCCAGGTTCGCCCCGATCGTGTCGCCGAGCAGGGCCGTGGTGCCGGTGCCGTGGCTGTAGGAGTTCACCGGAAGTCCTCCTCGCGGTACTCGGCGTCCGAGCCGGCCGCCGTGGCCTCGCGCAGCGCGATCCGGCGGATCTTGCCGGAGACCGTCTTGGGCAGGTCGGCGAACTCCAGGCGGCGGATGCGCTTGTAGGGGGCGAGCACCTCGCGGGAGTGCTCGAACAGGACCTTCGCCGTGTCGGCGCCGGGCTCCCAGCCCTCCGCCAGGACGACGTACGCCTTCGGGACCGACAGCCGCACCTCGTCCGGCGCGGGCACCACCGCCGCCTCGGCCACCGCCTCGTGCTCCAGCAGCGCGCTCTCCAGCTCGAAGGGGCTGATCTTGTAGTCGGAGGCCTTGAAGACGTCGTCGCTGCGGCCGATGTAGGTCAGGTAGCCCTCCGCGTCCCGGGAGGCGATGTCGCCGGTGCGGTAGTAGCCCCCGGCCATCGCCTCCGCCGTGCGGTCGGCGTCGCCGTGGTAGCCGGTCATCAGGCCGACCGGGCGGTGCGACAGGTCGAGCGCGATCTCGCCCTCGGTGGCGCCGGGCGCGCCCGAGACGGGGTCGAGCAGCTCGACGCGGTAGCCGGGGCTGGGCCGGCCCATCGAGCCGGTCTTGAGCGGCTGGCCGGGGCTGTTGGCGACCTGGACGGCCGTCTCGGTCTGGCCGAAGCCGTCCCGGATGGTGACGCCCCAGGAGCGGCGGACCTGCTCGATGACCTCGGGGTTGAGCGGTTCCCCCGCGGCGACGATCTCGCGGGGCGGGGTGCGCAGCTGGGTGAGGTCGGCCTGGATGAGCATGCGCCACACGGTCGGCGGGGCGCAGAAGGTGGTCACGCCCGCCCGGTCCATCTCGGCCATGAGCCGGGCGGCGTCGAAGCGCGTGTAGTTGTGCAGGAAGACGGTCGCCTCGGCGTTCCAGGGGGCGAAGAGGTTGGACCATGCGTGCTTGGCCCAGCCCGGGGAGGAGATGTTCAGGTGCACGTCGCCGGGCTTGAGGCCGATCCAGTACATGGTCGACAGGTGGCCGATCGGGTACGAGGTGTGGGTGTGCTCGACCAGCTTGGGCCGGGCGGTGGTGCCCGAGGTGAAGTAGAGCAGCAGCGGGTCGTCGGACCGGGTGGGGCCGTCGGGCGTGAAGTCGGCGGAGGCGCCGTAGGCGTCGTCCAGCGGCAGCCAGCCGTCCGGCACGGTTCCGGCGGCACCGGCGGCGATGCGCGTGTAGCCGCCGGGCACCTCGGCGAACTTCGCGGCGTCCTCGGGGCGGGCGATGACGTGCCGGACGCGTCCGCGCGCCACCCGGTCGCGCAGGTCCGCCGGGCCGAGCAGCGGCGTGGCCGGGATGACCACCGCGCGCAGCTTCATCGCCGCGAGGGCGGTGATCCACAGTTCTGCCTGGTTGCCGAGCATGACGAGGATCCGGTCCTCGGCGCGCACGCCCCGGGCCCGCAGCCACGTGGCGAACTGGGCCGAGCGCACGGACATCTCCCCGAACGACAGCTGCGTCTCGCGGCCGTCCTCCTCGACGATGTGCAGGGCCGTGCGGGCGTTGCCGTCGGCGATCTCGTCGAACCAGTCGAGGGCCCAGTTGAAGTACGGGGGGCGGGGCCAGCGGAAGCCCGCGTAAGCGGTGGCGTAGTCCTCGCGGTGTTCCAGCAGGAAGTCCCGCGCGCTGCGGAACGCCTCCGTCGCCGATGTCATGCGTCCTCCTCGGTGCCGGACCATTGCCGGGCGGCTCCAGGCCATCGTGTAATCCGTGATGCGGGTCTCACCACCCCCGAACGGGGGGTGCGCCCGCACAGGTGCCGTGGTGAAGGGGCGAACAGGTGACGGCAGACGCGTCCGACGTGGTCGAGGTACGCAACGCGCTGCTGCGCCTGCGGCGCGCCACCGGTCTGCCGGTGGCCTTCGGCGGCCTGCTGGAAGCGGGACGGCAGATGCGCATCAGCGAACTCAGCGGCACGGCGACCCACGCCCTGCGGTCGCTGGTGGTGACCTCCGGGACGGGCCTGGGCGGCAAGACGGTGGCCCTGTCGCGGCCGTGCGTGGTGACGGACTACTCCGCCTCCCGGCAGATCAGCCACGAGTACGACGCCCCGGTCGCCGCGGAGGGTCTGCGCTCGGTGCTGGCCGTGCCGGTGGTGGTGCGGCACCGGGTGCGCGGGGTGCTGTACGGGGCGCTGCGCACGGCACAGCCGCTGGGCGGGCGGATGCTGGACGCGGCCGTCGAGGCGGCGCGGGACGTGGAGCGGGCGCTGGTGGTGCGGGACGAGGCCCGCGCGCTCGCGGCCGGTGGCGGGGCGGGCGCGGGCTGGGAGCAGGTGCGCGAGGCGCACGCGGCGCTGCGGGCGCTGGCCCCGCGGATCGCGGACCCCGGGCTGCGGGCCGAGCTGCTGGGCGCGTGCGCGCTGCTGGCGGCCGACTCCGGGGTGGCCGGGGACGCTCCGCGGGTCCGGCTCGCGCCCCGGGAGGTGGACGTGCTGGCGTGTGTCGCCGCGGGGGCGACCAACGCGGTCGCGGCGGAGCGGCTCGGGGTGACGGCCGAGACCGTCAAGGGGTATCTCAGATCGGCCATGCGCAAGCTGCGGGCCCGGACCCGGGGCGAGGCCGTGGTCGCCGCACGCCGGGCCGGGTGGTTGCCGTAGGTTTGAGGTGCTTTCCGCCGTTCCTGTCCGTTCGATCGGCCGACCGGTCCCCGAGGGGGCGCCCGCGGCGTGTTCCCCCGCATTCGGCAGGCCTCTGAATTCGTCCTCCGGCACGGGTTGTTATTTCCCTCACCACACCGTCCGTCCGAAATTCAAAGAGCTGTTGCCTAATATTGGCCAGGACACGACACAGGGAGGACAGAGGTGACCGTTCGACGGGACTTCCAGGAGCCTCCCAGAAACCGCCCCGACCTGGTCATCGGCCGGGAGGATCTGTTCGCCTCGGCACGGGACCAGCTCGGCCGTGGGGGCAGTGTGCTGCTGCACGGTCCGGCCGGAATAGGAAAGTCGACGGTCCTGCGCGCGCTGGCCGCGGATTACGGCGGCCCGGGCCGTACCGTGTTGCGCTGCTCGGCCACGGAGTCCGAATCGCATCTGCCCTTCCTGGCCCTGGCCGATCTGTTCGGTCTCGTCCTCGAGGACGTCTCCGGGCACCTGCCCGCCGCCCAGCGCACGGCCCTGGAGTCGGCCCTCACCGGCCGCGGCGAGTCCACCCTGCAGCGCGACGGGCTCGCCCTGCGCCTCGCGGTTCTGTCGGCGCTGCGGGTCCTGGCCGCCAAGGGGCCGGTGCTGGTCGTCGCCGACGACCTGCAGTGGCTGGACGCGGCCAGCGCCGAACTGCTCGGCTTCGCCGCCCGGCGGCTCGGCGACACGCCCGTGCAGATGCTGTCGGCGGTGCGGACCGAGGGCGAGGAGTACGACCGCCACCTCCGCGCGTCCCCGCCGGACACCCTCGCCGTGCGGCTGGGGCCGCTCACCCGTACGCAGGTCTCGGCGCTGCTGGACCACCGCGGCTACACCCCCCTGTCCCGCTCCACGATCCGCGACATCCACCGCACCAGCGGCGGCAACCCGCTGTTCGCGCTGGAGCTGGGCCGCGCCCTGGCCGAGAGCCCGGCCCGGCCCCGGCCCGGCGAGCCGCTGCCGGTGCCCACCTCGCTGCGGGCGCTGGTGCTGAGCCGTCTGGAGATGCTGTCGGACGAGGCCCGCCGCACCCTCCTGGTGGCCAGCGCGGGTGCCCGCCCCACCCTGGCGCTGCTGCGCGCGGCCGGGCGGGAGCACGCCGAGGCCGAGACGGCCCAGGCGGCGGCCCTCGGGCTGCTGGCCACCGACCCGGAGGCCCCGGCCCTGCGCTTCGCGCACCCGCTGATCTCGGCCGCGCTGTACGCGGAGGCCCCCGCGCAGGAACGCAGGGCCGTGCACGCGGCGCTGTCCACGGCGGCCTCCGACCCGATCGAACGGGCCCGGCACCTGGCCCTGGCCACCACCGGCACCGACCCGGAGGTGGCCGCCCGGCTCGCCGAGGCCGGCGCGCTGGCCCGGGACCGCGGGGCCCCGTCCGTGGCCGCCTCGCTCGGGCTGCTCGCGGCCCGGCACACCCCGGCGGACAGCACCCCCGGACCGGACGAGCGGCGGCTGCAGGCCGCGGAGGACGCGATCACGGCCGGTGAGGCCGATCTCGCCCGGGACATCGCCAGGGACGTGCTGACCCGGGCGACCGTACCGGCGGAGCGGGTGCGCGCCTGGATGGTCGTCATCGAGGCGGCCGGGCAGGCGCTCGGCGAGGTCGACGCCGTCTTCCCGCAGGTGCTGGCCGACGCCGGAGACGACCCGGGCCTGCTCGCCCTGGTCCACTACCAGCTGGCCTGGCGCGGCCTGGTCGTCGAGGGCGACTTCGCCGAGGCCCGGCAGGAGGCCGCGCACGCCGCGGAGCTGGCCGCGCGCGGCGCGGACCGGCGCACCGAGCTGATGGCGCTGTCCTTCCAGGCCTCCACCGAGACCCTGATGGGCCACCCGGACGCGCCCGTGACGGTCAAGCGGGCCCTGGAGGAGCCCCAGGACCCGTACGTGGCCTGCCATCACAACGGCGCCGGCTCGGCCCGGTTCCGCTGGCTGATCATGAGCGACCAGCTGCCCGAGGCGCGCACGACGATCACGGCGCTGCTGCGCGAGGTGCGGCGGCGCGGCATGGTCGAGAGCGAGGTGCACTTCCTGCGCTTCCTCGCCGACACCGAACTGCGCTCCGGGCACTGCGGCCGGGCCCTGGACCTCGCCCGCGAGAGCCTGCGCCTCGCCCGGGACTCGGGGATCGGCGAGGGCGCCTCCGCCATGCTGACCTCCCTCGCCGAGGCCTCCGCCGGGGACGTCGACCGGGCGCTGGCCCTGGCCCGCGAGGCGGCCGACCACGCCGAGGTCGACGGCGACCAGATGTACCTCTCCCGCGCCCTGGCGGCCCTGGGCTACGCCCAGTTGGTGGCCGGGGACCCGGCGGGCACGGTCCGGTCGCTGCGCCGGGTGCGGGAGCTGGAGCAGGGTCTCGGCATCAACGACCCGGCACGCGGCCGCTGGCACGGCGACCTCGCCGAGGCCCTGGTCCGCATCGGTGAGCCGGGCGAGGCCCAGGACGTCATCGACACGGCCCGGGTGCACGCGCTGCGGCTGGGCCGGGAGAGCGTCCTGGCCGTGCTGGACCGCGCCGAGGCGCTGGTGCGAGCGGCGCGCGGCGAGCACGAGGCGGCCGTGGTCCGGCTGACGTCCGTGCAGGACCGGCTCGGCCGGCTCGGCTACGGCCTGGAGGAGGCCCGCGCCGCCTTCGCGCTGGCCCGGCTGCGCGACCGGGCCGCCGCCCACCCCCGGTCCGGCGGCACCGCCCCGCCCGGCCCCGCGTCCTACGACGAGGCCGCCCGGCTGTTCCGGCGCTGCCGGGCGCTGCCCTGGCTGCGGCAGGTCGACGCGGCCGCCACGGCCGGACCCGCGGCGGCGGCACCGGCCCCGGTCACCCCGCCCGTCGCGCTGGACGCGCTGGAAGGGCTCGCCTCGATGGAGCGTCAGGTCGCCTCGCTCGTGATGGAGGGCGCGACCAACCGGGAGATCGCCGGCCGCCTGTTCATCAGCGTCAAGACCGTCGAGGCGACCCTCACCCGGGTCTACCGCAAGCTGGGCATCCGCTCCCGGGTGGACATCGTCCGGCTGGCCGCGGGCCGCCGCACCACCTGACCCGACCTGGGTTTACGGCGCCGCACCGAGGGTTTTCCCTGCCCAACTCCCTTAGGGGGTTCCCTCATTGGGGGCCCTCGCCGCCGAGCCCTAGCTTGAGGGGCGTGCCGCTCGCCGGGCACACGGAGATCCGAACAACGGCGTCAGGGTCCCCGTGCTCCACCCCACCCGCGCGACCCCCCACCGGCAACTCCCCAAGGAGACCCATGTTCGGGCTCAACGCCGCCAAGAAGGCCGCCGCCGTCGCCACGGCGACCGCTGCCGCCGCCACCGCCGCGCTGCTCGCCGCCCCCACGGCCGTGGCCGCGCCCCAGCCGATCGTCGGCGGCACCACGACCACGACGACCTCGTACCCGTTCGTCATGCAGATCACGGACGCCTCGCAGAACCAGTTCTGCGGCGGCACGCTGGTCTCGCCGACGAAGGTGGTCACCGCAGCGCACTGCATGGTCGGAGAGACCACCAGCAGCGTCCGGGTGGTCGGCGGCCGCACCTACCGCAACGGCACCAACGGCACGGTCAGCCGGGTCCGCAGGATATGGATCCACCCGAGCTACACGGACGCCACCAACGGCGACGACGTGGCCGTGCTGACGCTGTCGACGTCGATGCCGTACACCCCGGCCAAGTACGTCTCCGCCACCCAGACCTCGGTGTACGCGGCCGGCACCACCGCCCGCATCCTCGGCTGGGGCACCACCTCCTCCGGCGGCAGCTCCTCCAACCAGCTGCGCACCGCGACCGTACCGACCGTGTCCGACTCCGCCTGCGGCAGCTCCTACGGCTCCGACTTCGTGCAGAGCGACATGGTGTGCGCCGGGTACACCTCCGGCGGCGTGGACACCTGCCAGGGCGACAGCGGCGGCCCCCTGCTCATCGGGGGCGTCCTGGCAGGCATCACTTCCTGGGGCGAAGGCTGCGCCCAGGCCGGCTACCCGGGTGTCTACACCCGGCTGACCACCTTCTCCAACCTGGTCACGACGCAGGTCAACTCGTGACCCCCACCCGCTCCTGAGCAACCCTCAGGTGCAAGACCAGGGGGCGTGGGGGGGCCCCCCCCGCCGCCCCCCCCCCCCCCCCCCCCGGGGGGGGGGGGGGCGGGCGGCGCGCCCCCGCGGGCCGGGGCGCCGCGGGTGTCGGTCGCCGGGGCCCGGGGGCAGGGGC
>NZ_JBIBUF010000005.1:109354-344501 GCF_043079125.1 Streptomyces sp. NPDC015242
CCCCGGCACCCCTGCCGCCGCCTGAGGCCGGCCCCGGCCCCCCCCCCCCCCGGGCCCCCCCCCGGGGGGGGGCCCCCCCGGGGGGGGGGGGGCCCCCCCCGGCGCCCCCCCCCCCCCCCCCTCTCCATGTCCGGGCCGGGGCGGACGCCGCTCACCGGCGTACGGTGCCGAAGCGGATGTCGTACGACGTGCCCGGGTGCATGGTCCGCAGCATCCGCTCGCCCTCGGCGGTGACCTCCGCGCGCCGCTGCGCGCCGAGCGGTGCGAAGGGCTCGATCACGAGCGCGTCCCGCTCCAGCCGCCACAGGCCGGCGAGGAGGCCGTCGACGAGGAGCGTGCAATGGGCGATGTTGCCCTGCCAGTTGCGGCCGCGGTGCTCGGCCGGGACGACCCGGGTGCGGTCGGCGTGGGAGAGCAGCAGGTTGTCGAACTCGGGCAGGAAGCGCGGCGGCGCGGGGGTGTCCGGGTCGGGACGCGGGGCGTCCGGCAGGTCGAAGAGTTCGGTGCCCTTGTCGTCCTGGAAGGTGACCAGCCGCGGGCGCAGCCGCTCGAATGCCTCGCCCAGGCGGGTCAGTCCGGCCCAGGTCTGCATGTCGCGCACGGAGGCCGGGCCGAAGGCGGCGAGGTAGCGCAGCACGACCGCGTCGGGCTCTGCGGGCACGCCGACGGGGCGGCCGAGCCACCGTTCGGCGGTGGTGAGGGCGACCTGGCCGCCGCGTTCCCACAGGCCGCGCGGGGTGACCTGGACGAGCGGCAGGCGGCAGCGGGCCGCGACGGCCAGGGCCTGCGGGTCGGCGTCGGGCCACTCCCGGAGCAGGGCCTCGCGCAGTTGCTTCATGGTGCGGGGCTCGGCCTCGACGAGGTCACGGGCCAGGCGGTCGAGCCGGTCCAGGTCGACGCCGGCCAGGCCCGAGCGGAACTGGCCCAGTTCCCGGTCCGTCGCGGGCTGCATCAGCGGCCGCAGGGCGAGGCAGTCGGCCGCGGTGTGGGTGTGCAGGGTCGAGCGCATCGTGACCAGGCGGACGGCCTCACGGTCGGCCATCAGCCGCGACAGCTCCTCCGGCGCGAAGCCGTCGAGGCGGGCCGCGAGCGCGTTGTACGGAGGCTTGACGTTCTGCGCCTGGAGGCCGACGAGGTGCTCGACCGCGCCGGCGGCGGACATCCGGGCCGGGCGCAGGAGCAGCTGCCGGTCCAGGGTGGCGCGGTTGAGGGCCCGGGTCCCGAGGCGGGGTGCCGTACGGGTGACGCTCCGCTTGGTGTTCGTCATACGAGGCACGGTAGCCGGGCTTGCGGACAGGTTCTGTCCGCGAGTCCGGCGCGGTCCGCTACCGGCCGGGGTCCTCACCGTGCCGCAGGACCTGCTCGGTCCAGATGATCTTGCCGTTCGCCGTGTAGCGGGTGCCCCACCGCTGGGCGAGCTGCGCCACGATCAGCAGGCCCCGCCCGCCTTCGTCGGTGGTCCGGGCGTGGCGCAGGCGCGGCGCGGTGCTGGCACCGTCGGAGACCTCGCAGATGAGGCCGCGGTCCCGGATCAGGCGCAGGCAGACCGGTCCGGTCGCGTGGCGGATGGCGTTGGTGACCAGTTCGCTGACGATGAGTTCCGTGGTGAAGGCCAGGTCCGGCAGGCCCCACTCCGCCAGGCGCCCGACGGCGAGGGAGCGGGCGTGCGCGACGGCCGCCGGGTCGCTGGGCAGGTCCCAGGAGACGACCTGCTCCGCGGCCAGCACACGGGTCCGGGCGAGCAGCAGGGCCACGTCGTCGGACGGCGGTCCGGTCAGCAGGGCGTCGACCGCGCCCCGGCCGATCTGCTCCAGGTCCGTCCCGGGCGACCCGAGGGCGTCGCCGAGCCGGTCGAGCCCGAGGTCGATGTCCCGGTCGTAGGTCTCGACGAGGCCGTCCGTGTAGAGGGCGATGAGGCTGCCCTCGGCCAGTTCCATCTCGGTGGACTCGAAGGGGAGGTATCCGAGGCCGAGGGGTGGCCCGGCGGGCAGGTCCAGGAGCCGGGCGGTGCCGTCGGGGCCGACGATCACGGGCGGGAGATGACCGGCCCGGGCCAGCGTGCACCGTCTGCTGACCGGGTCGTAGACGGCGTACAGGCACGTCGCCCCCAGGAACGCCGTGCCCGCGGATTCCTCGTCCGCCGCGGCGGGCTCCCTGTCGCCGTGCGCCCCGAGGTGGCCGATCACCAGGTCGTCCAGGTGGGCCAGCAGTTCGTCCGGGGGCATGTCCAGGTCGGCGAGGGTGCGGACGGCCGTGCGCAGACGCCCCATGGTGGCCGCCGCGTTCATGCCGTGCCCCACGACGTCCCCGACGACCAGGGCGACGCGGGCCCCGGACAGCGGGATCACGTCGAACCAGTCGCCGCCCACCCCGCTGGGCGCGTCCGCGGGCAGGTACCAGGACGCCACCTCCAGCGCCGAGCCCCCGGCCAGTTCCTGCGGCAGCAGGTAGCGCTGCATGGAGCGGGCCGCGGCGCGCTCGCGGGTGTAGCGGCGGGCGTTGTCGACGGACACGGCCGCCCGCGACACGAGGTCCTCGGCCAGCCGTACGTCGTCGTCCTCGAAGGGGCCCGTGCGGGCGGTGCGGGCGAACGTCGCCACGCCGAGGGTGACGCCGCGCGCCCGCACCGGTACGACCACCAGCGAGCGGAAGCCGAAGTCGCGCAGGGTCGAGCCGAGCGACTCGTCCTCGGTCACCCAGGCGCTGGCCGAGAGGTCGAGGACCTTGTCGACCAGCGTCCGGCTCTCCCGCAGGCACCGGGTCACGGGCGACAGGGGCGCGCGCCGCACCGTCTCGCCCACCGCCAGGCTCGCCTCCGGGCAGCCCTCGCGCACCGACTGCTGGCCCGCGCGGCGGATCACGGGCGTCATGCCCACCGGGCCGGGGGCCGGTTCCTCGCCGCGCATGACCGAGTCGAGCAGGTCGACGGCGACGAACTCGGCGACGGCGGGCACCGCCTCGTCGGCCAGTTCCTGTGCGGTCCGGGTGATCTCCAGCGTGCTGCCGATGCGCGCGCCCGCGTCGTTGAGCAGCGCCAGGCGTTCCTGGGCCCGCCGGCGTTCGGTGACGTCGACGACCATGTAGGAGACGCCGACGGTGCGGCCCTTGCGGTCCCTCATGCCGAAGAAGGAGGCGGAGCAGGCACGGACACGGCCGGGGTCGAGGTGGCCGGGGGCGCGGTACTCGTGGTCCAGCACCGGTTCGCCGGTCTCCAGGACCGTGCGCATCTGCTCCTCGAAGGCCGCCGCCTCCGCCTCCGGCAGCACCTCCCGCACCTGGCGTCCCAGCCGCCGTTCGAGCGGGATGAGACGCTCCAGCGGCTCGTTCACCCAGACGTAGCGCAGGTCGGCGTCCAGGACGGCCATGCCGACCGGTGCGTCGGTGAGGAAGGGCGTCACCATCAGGCTGCTGACGCCTCCGCCCGGCATCCGCCAGAAGGCGCGTCTGGGCGGCCGGCCGACGAACCTGCCGAAGACCAGCGCGGCGGCCGTGGCGACCAGCACGCCCGGGACCATCTCGTAGATGTCCGACTCCAGCGGCCCGAGCAGGGGGTCGAGCTGGTCCCACAGCAGGACCGTGGCCGCCCCGGAGACGATCCCGGCCATGGCGCCCGCCCACGTCATGCGCGGCCAGTACAGGGAGAGCAGGACCACCGGCCCGAAGGCGGCGCCGAAACCGGCCCAGGCCTCACCGACGATGTCCAGCAGCCCGCCGCCCCTGAAGGCGATCACGGTGGCCACCAGGATCACCAGCACGACGGCGCCGCGGCCGACGGCCACCAGGGTGCGGTCGCCGGCCCGCCGGTGCAGGAACGCGCGGAAGAAGTCCTCGGTGAGGGCGGTGGAGGACACGAGGAGCTGGCTGTCGGCGGTCGACATGATCGCCGCCAGTACGGCGATCAGCAGCACACCGGCGACCCACGGGGTGAACAGGGTCCGGGCCAGGGCGATGTACACCGTGTCCGGGTCGCCGAGCGGGGTCTCCAGCCGGGCGATGCCCACCAGGCCGACGAGGGTGGCGCCGGCGAGGACGACGGCGACCCAGGCCGTCCCGATGCGGCGGGCCGCCGGGACGGACCGGGTGCTGCGGATGCCCATGAACCGGGCCAGGATGTGCGGCTGGCCGAAGTAGCCCAGGCCCCAGGCGAGCAGCGAGACCGTCGCCACGAAGCCGAGCGGTCCGCCCTGCGACCACCGGCCGTCCGCGTAGGCGACCTCGGCTCCCATGTCGAGCAGGCCCGGGCTGCTGCTGCCGACGGCGTCGCCCAGGGCCCCGAAGCCGCCGAGCACCGTGATCCCCGTCAGCGGGACCACGATCAGCGCGAGGAACATCAGGCTGCCCTGCAGCACGTGCGTCATGCTCACGGCGAGGAAACCGCCCAGGGCGGCGTAGACGGCGATCACCAGGGCGGTCAGGGTCACCCCGAGGCCGAAGCGGACGTCGAAGATCTGCTCGAACAGCACTCCGCCGGCCACCAGGCCGCCGGCCACGTACACGGTGAAGAACACCAGCGTGACGGCGGCCGAGACCAGCCGGAGCATCCGGGTGCGGTCCTCGAACCGTTCCTCCAGATAGGCCGACAGGCTCACGGCGTTCTCGGCGCGCTCGGTGTAGGTGCGCAGCCGGGGGGCGACGAAGAGCCAGTTGAGGTAGGTGCCGACGACCAGGCCGACGGCGATCCAGCCGGCGCCGAGGCCGGCCGCGTAGATGGCTCCGGGCAGGGCGAGGAACAACCAGCCGGACATGTCGCTGGCCCCGGCGGACAGGGCCGCGACGAACGCGTTGAGCCTGCGGCCGCCGAGGGCGAAGTCGGTGAAGGTGCGGGTGCGGCGGTACGCCCAGACACCCGTCCCGATCATGGCGGCCACGTACCCGAGGAACATGGTCAGGATCGGCGCACTCACATCGAGCATGTGGTCCTCGCCTGCGCGGCTCGGGGGACGGGCAGGGCCGTCGGCACGCCTGGCATTTTGTCTGCCTCTTCGCCTAAATGTACAGATCCAGGACAGGAGAGGCCGCTCGGGGCGTCCGAAGGTCGTGGCCGGAAGGATGCGCCGCGCGTGCCCGGACCGTGACGGATCACGGGGGCGGCCGGAACCGGCGGCCCCTCACCCCGCCGCGTGCGGCACGCCGAGCAGGTGCGGCGTCACGTCGTCGTCGTGGCTCGCCGCGTCCGGCGGTGAGCGCCCCGACCAGCCGGGCCGCGGCCCGGTCCAGGGTCTGCGGGCCGGGGCGGGCGCCGGCCAGTTCACGGTCGAGGACGCGCGCCAGGTCGTCGATCCGGGCGTCGATGTCGGTGCCGGGCCGTTCCACCAGTCCGTCGGTGTACAGGGCGAGGGTGCTGCCGGCGGCAGCGGGTGGGGCGCCTCCTCGAACCGCAGCCGGACGCCGGAGGAGTCGTTGACGCCGAGCGGCACCCCGGCCGGCGCCCGCAGCCTGCGGGCGTGCCCGGCGGGAGGCAGCACGATGAGGGGCAGGGGCCCGGCCGAGCACAGGGTGACCCGGTGCGCCGCCTGGTCGATCACCAGGTACAGGCAGGTGACCAGCTGGTCCGCCAGGTCGCCGGTGCACGGACGGTCCCCCACAGCGAGAGGTGAGCGCGACGAGGGCCGCCGCGGTGCCGACCTGCATGGACACCGCGTAGCCGGGCAGCACGCTCTTGAGCGCCTCGGTGTCGGTGAACCAGCCCGTCAGGCCCAGCAGTGCGGCCGCGCGAAAGGGCGCTTCCGGACCGCCGGGCCGCAGGGGTTCTCAGTCCTTGCCCATGGCCCTGCGGACCGCGTCCTTGGTGCGGTCCATCAGCGCGGCGACGGGGCCGAGGGTCACGTTGGCCGCTCCGGACTCGACGCCCGGGTGCGGCCGGGTGGGGGCCATGGCCTCGGCGGCCTTCACGGCCTTGGCCATGGAGGCGAGGCCGGAGGTGTCGGTGCTGCGGCGGATGTGCGTGAACTCGTAGCGCTCCTCAGCCCGGGCGTGCTCCTGCACGTCGGTGCGCAGCTCCCGCAGCCGGGGCAGGAACTGCGGGTCGTCGGTGTCCATGGCGTCGAGGGCCGCGAGGGTCTCCTTCGCCGCCCGCTCCTCGGCGAGCCGGTCCTCCACGACCTGTTCGCCGCCCGGCAGGGACCGGCGGGCGAAGGGGTGGACGACCTCCTCCTCGGCGGTCTCGTGCACGGCCAGCAGCCGCACCAGACGCCGGAAGGCGTCCCGCCGCTCGTCGCCCTCGCAGGCTTCGACCTCGTCGAAGAGGTTGCGGATGTCGCCGTGCTGGCGCATCAGCAGCGCGACGACGTCGGTGTCCTGCGCCTGGTCGTCGCCCGCCTGGGGGGTGTGCAGTTCGGTCATGGCCGGTCGCCTCACTTCTCGCGCATCGCGGGGTCGGGGTGCTCGCCCTCGGACTGCACGCGGTACTCGCGCCCGAACATCTCGTCGTGCTCGGCCATGACCCGCTCGCTGGGCGGCTCCTCGCCGCCGTGGATCCGCTCCTGCATCCGCTCGAACCGCTCGTGGGCCTCGCGCACGTAGCCGGCGCCCAGGGTCGTCAGGTCCATCTGCGTGTCCAGCAGCTCGCGCACGTACTGCTTGTTCGGCTCGAAGGTGAGCACGTTCGGCAGCTCCGGGGCGAGAACCTCCGCCGGTTCCCGCCCGTCGTGGCGCCGCATCAGGTCGCAGGCGGTGTGCAGATGCTCCAGCTCCATGTTCAGGTGCAGCTCCCAGACCGCCTTGACCTGCGGGTCGCTCTCCTGCTCCATGAACGAGTGGTACAGGTAGCACTCGTTGTACTCGTGGTTGACGAGCTGCTCCCACCACGTCTCCCCCGGGTCGACGAGCGACTCGTAGTGGGTGACGTGCTCCTCCTCGATCAGGCCGATCTCCTGGTACAGCTGGCGGGCGATCGGCTCCATGTAGGTGGGGCCGGTGTTCATGTAGAAGTTCATGGTCTGCTGCTCCGCCGCCATGATCGTCAGGGCGTGCAGCTTGGACAGCGGGTTCGTGGTGGCCCGGTCGTACGGGTCGCGCACGTTGTCGGACGGGTCGCGGTGGTGGTACTTCGTCGGCCGGCCCGGCATGACCTCGGTGAGGTCGTCGACGATCGACTCCGCCTTGCGGTGCTCGATCATCTCGTAGAGGTTGGCGTACCGGTACAGGTGGTCGAAGTCCTCCAGCACACCGAACTGGTACGCCTGCTTGAGGTACGGGTCGGGCTCCATCCGCGCCACCCAGGCGGTCAGGTCCACCGCGACCTGCTCGTAGGCGATGGTCGTCTCCAGCACGGAGGACACCCCGGGCAGCAGCCAGTTGACGGCCTTCTGCTGCTGCGCCTCGATGTACCGGGTCTGCGCGAGCTGGCGCTTGACCTCCGGGTCGACGGTGTTGCGGGCGAGCTGGTGGCTGAAGAGGATCGCCTCCACCTCGATGCCGTTCATCGCGATGATCCGGCAGCGGGTGTAGGGGTCGCAGCGGTCGGGATCGATGGGCTGCACGTTCAGCTCGCGCCAGTTGCGCACCTGGCGGTCCAGCGGGATGCCCCGCTGCTCCAGTGGGTTGAAGGTCACGGACGCGCTCCTGGGTGGGGGGAGGGGCACGTGCGCGCCGGCCCCGCCGGGGCCGGTGCGCACGGTTTCGTCCTCGCAGTCTTTCGGCCGGTCCGGGGTCCGGCCACCGCTCGTGCGCCGTGGGCCTGCGGGTTCCGCCGGGCGGGTGACGGGAGGAGTTCCGCGCGAAAAGGGGTACCCGCCGCGCTGCGCGGCGCCGGCGGGCGCCGCGGCGGACGCCGGCCCGTCGCCGCTGGCGGGAAGGAGCGGGGCATGTACAGGACCATCGAGGACCAGACCGTCGAGCAGCTGGGGGGCGAGGGCAGCGTCCTGGCCCGGCAGCGCCGTGACCACGCGGAGATGGACCGGCTGATGGACCGGTATCAGGCGCTGCCGGACGGCGCGGAGCGCGAGCGGGTCCTCAAGCGGCTCGTCCAGCTCGTCTTCAGCCACGCCTTCGCGGAGGAGACCGTCCTGTGGCCGGCCGTGCGGCGTGCTGCGGCGGACGGGGAGGAACTCACCTCCCGGGTCGAGGAGGAGCACCAGGAGATCAACGACCTCGTCACCGCCGTCGAGCGCCTGGAGCCCGGCACGGCGGAGCGCGAGGAGAAGGTGCGGCGGGTCTTCGCCCTGATCCGGCAGGACATCCGGGACGAGGAGGACCTCGTCCTGCCGCGGCTGCAGCAGGCCCTGGACGCGGGCGGGCTGCGGCGGCTCGGCGCGGCGTGGGAGGCGGTGCGCAGGAGCGCGCCGACCCATCCCCACCCGGTGGTGCCGCGGCGCCCGCCCGGCAACGCGGTCCTGGGCGTGCCGCTCAGCCTCTACGACCGGCTGCGCGACGGGCTGGGGCTCGGCGTGTCCGGATCGTGGGGCAGGAGGATCCTGGCCGGTCTGATCGGCCTGCTCGTGTCGGGCGCGGTCGCCGTGCTGGTGCGCAGGCGTTCTTGACGAGGGTCAGCGCCCGGCGGCCTCCCCGCGGGGCAGGGGGCCGACGCCCGCGTGGCGGCCGGGGCGGAGGGCGGCGTGCCGCTGCCCGGGGCCGGGGCCGCCGCGCGCGGCCAGGGCGTCGGCGACGGCACCGGTGACGAACGCGTAGACGGCCTTGTGCACCACGTCCACCGCGAGTTCCCGGCGCGGCCACGTCTCGGGCGGGGCGCCCACGCCGGTCGCGTTCTCCAGGATCTGGTCGTTGGTCAGGCGCACGACGGTGAACTTGGCCGAGGCGACCGGCCCGCGCAGCCCGGCCTGGGCCATCACCGAGCGCAGCACACCCAGGAGGGCGGCCTGGCCGAAGTGCATGGCCCAGTTGACCTTGAGCGGCTGGGTGCCGGGCCGCTCCGGCAGGCCGGTCAGGCGCTGCAGGACACGGGCCGGCACATGGGAGTCCGGCCGGCCCGTGACGGCCTGCTCCAGCTTCTCGCCCAGCGTCATCACGGCGGCTCCGGCGGTACCGGCGAGCAGCCCCTGCCACAGTGCCTGCTTGATCATGCTCCGGCGAGTACCCGTTTCGGCGGTGGGATCACCCGCCGCGGAGCGCCGGCGTCAGTCGCCGGTCGCCTTGTCCATGAGGGCGCTGTAGGCGAGTTGCAGCGTGTCCGCCCCGGCCAGGGCGGTGAGCGTGCCCATGGCGGTACGGGTGGCGCGGGGCCACAGCAGCTGGCCCGCGGTGAGGGCCGAGGCCACCCACACGCTCATGCAGAACGGGCAGGTGGCCAGCTCCCCGACGGTGTGCCTGCCCGGCTCGGGCTGGGCCTCCTCGTGCAGCTCGGCCGGGCCCTGCGGGCCGACGTACCGCGTGAAGGGGGCGCGCAGCGGGCTGGTCACCGACGCCTTGCTGAGCAGCCGGCTCAGGCGGAAGGTGGCCACCGCGGTCAGGGCGACGTCCCACGGCTCGGGGCGGTCGGGTACGGGGCGGCCCCGGACCCGGACGGCCGTGGCCCAGGCCGTCGTGAAGACGGTGAACCCGGCCATGGCGGCGACGTATCCGCCGAGCGGCCGGTCGTGCCCGGCCGAGTAGTCCCGTCCGGCGCGGCGCAGCAGACCGCGCAGCCGCCGGACCGGGCGGCTGTCAGCCACGGGCGTCGTGTCCATGTGCGTCATCCGTTCGCGTTCCGCTTCCCCTGTCCGGCCGGTTCCCGGTCCCGCTCCGCTCGCCGTCCTCCGTCCTGGTGGCGCAGGCGCACCTCGACCCGGCCGTCGGTGGTCCGGGTCTCGAAGGAGGGCTGTGGCGCGGTGGCCGGGCCGCGTACGTTCCAGCCGTCGGAGAGCCGGAAGACGCTGCCGTGCCACGGGCACCGGACGCAGCCGTCCTCCACGGTGCCCTCAGCGAGCGGTCCCGCCAGGTGGCTGCACCGCTCGGTGAGGGCGTGGATCTGCCCGCCGGTCTCGCGGACCACCAGCACCGGCACGTCGTCGACGACCCGGCGCACCGGGCGCCCCGCGGGGAACTCGTCCACGGTCCCGACCTGGTGCCAGCCCTCGGAGACGACGTGCGGGACCTCCTCGGCGTGGTTGGCGCCGGAGGCCTGCCGGTAGGCGAGGTGGCCGCCCAGCATGCCGCCCACACCGACGGCCGTCATGCCGAGGAAGCCGCAGGTCCGGCCCGCGGCCTCGCGTCCCTTGACGCGGCAGGCGAGCGAGGCGGCGTACAGGCCGACGGCGGCCGTGTTGGACAGGGCGTGCACGAGGCCGACGCGCTGCTGCTGCCGGTGCAGTTCCGCCCAGTCGGTCCAGCCCGCGAGGGCGGCCGGGGCGGCGGCGGCCAGGCCGAAGCCGATCAGCAGCCGTGACTCGCGGGAGTGGCCGGGCCGCAGGTCGAGCACCGCCGCCGACAGCCAGCTGCCGATCGGCACCTGCACCATCAGCGGATGCACGGGGTGCCCCAGCCACCGGCCGTGCAGCAGGTCCCGGCCGCGTCCGAGCGGCAGGGCGCGCACGCCCTTGCGGAGCGTGTCGATCACCGCGTCGGCCCGGGGCTCGCGCTCCAGGCGGTCCAGCAGCCACAGGACCCGGTTCTGCCGCAGCAGGCGGCGTCGCGTCGTACTCATGCCCCGCCGGGTTTCCACCGCCCTGTGCGGCAAACGGGGCAGTGTGCGGCGATGGCCCACGTCAGCCGCCCGGCCGGATGACCGCACGGACGCAGCCGTCGCTCTTGTCCTTGAACATCTCGTAGGCCCGCGGCGCCTCGT
Source organism: Streptomyces sp. NPDC015242 (assembly GCF_043079125.1). Classification (NCBI taxonomy): domain Bacteria; kingdom Bacillati; phylum Actinomycetota; class Actinomycetes; order Kitasatosporales; family Streptomycetaceae; genus Streptomyces; species Streptomyces sp. NPDC015242. The sequence goes on from NZ_JBIBUF010000005.1 coordinate 120,075, forward strand.
CCAGGGAGACGCTGTGGGTCGCGAGGTGGGAGGTGCTCAGCTCCCCGGCCGCCAGCCGGTCCAGGAGCATCGGGATGTAGCGCTGGCCGTGCTGCTGGGCGCCCCGGATCGTCAGGCCCTTGTTGATCACCGCACCGAGCGGGAACTTGTCGACGGCGCCGGCGAAGACGCCGAGGACGAAGACGGTGCCGCCCTTGCGGCAGGCGTGGATGGCCTGCCGCACGGCGGTGGGCCGGTCGGTCTGCAGGCGCAGCTGCTGCTTGACCTGGTCGTAAAGGTGGACGGGGCTGTCGCTGTGGGCCTCCATGCCGACCGCCTCGATGCACACGTCGGGGCCGCGGCCGCCGGTGCGTTCGCGCAGCTCGGCGCCGACGTCGGTGGCGGTGTAGTCGATGACCTCGCTGCCGATGTGACGTTCGGTCATCGCGAGGCGCTCGGGGATGCGGTCGATGGAGATCACGCGTTCCGCGCCCAGCAGGACGGCGGCGCGGGCCGCCATCTGGCCGACGGCCCCGCAGCCCCACACGGCGACCACGTCGCCGGGCTTGACGCCGCCCAGGTCGGCGCCCATCCAGCCGGTGGGCACCGAGTCGGAGACGAACAGGGCGCTGGTGTCGTCGACGCCCTCCGGGACGGAGAAGGCACCGTGGTCGGCGAAGGGCACCCGCACGTACTCGGCGTGGCTGCCGCGCAGGCCGCCCATGGCGTGCGAGTAGCCGAAGATGCCACCGGTGTCGGCGCCGAACAGGGCCTGCCCGATGCCGGGGTTGGTGTTGGTGTTGTCGCACAGGGACCACAGGTCGTGGGTGCAGTACCAGCAACGGCCGCAGCCGACGAAGGAGCAGACCACCACCCGGTCGCCCACCTTGTGCTTGCGCACGGCGGAGCCGACCTCGACGACCTCGCCGACGAACTCGTGGCCGATGACGTCCCCGGACCGCATGAAGGGGATGTAGCCGCCGATGAGGTGCAGGTCGGAACCGCAGGTGGTGCCCGCGAGGAGCCGGACGACGACGTCCTGGTCGTTGCGCAGCCCGGGGTCGGGCACCTGCTCGACGGAGAGCTTGTTGACGCCTTCCCAGCACAGGGCCTTCACAGCACTCCCTCCCCGCCGGCGCGGCGGCCGAGCAGTCCGACGAGTTTCCCGCCCGGGGTGTCGTGGGTGGTGGGCGGCGCGTCCGGTTCGAGGACCTCGCCGGCCTCCAGCAGCGACTTGGCGTCCCGCAGCGCGCGCCGCAGGTCCTGGCGCGGGTCCGCACCGGCGAGCCGGGCGGGCAGGGAGTGCGCGCCCTCGGGCTCCGGTTCCCTGAGCCGTACGGCGAGTTCGGTGCCGCGGTCGCCGGGGGCGGGGCCGACGCGCGTCTCGATGCGGTCGCCGTACTCCGCCAGCGGCTCGGGCAGCTTCCCGGGCTGGAGCTCGCCGGGGTCGATGTTGATCGTCACGGCCAGCCAGCGGTTGCCGTCGGCCTGGCCGGCGGGGCCGGCGGCCTTGCGCTGCCAGGCGATGACGGCGCCGGCGGTGAGTCCGGCGGCGGCCGTCCACAGGGTCTTGGCGTGTGCCATCGGCGGTCACATCCTCCGGGAGGCGGTGGCCGGACGACGGGTGAGCAGCGTGCCCAGGGCGATCATGCCGATGCCGAGGACGAAGTGCAGCCAGTCGTCGGCGGTGTTCAGCGGCACGAAGTTGGCGTCGCTGTCGTGGCCGATGATCAGGCCGTACAACCACAGGACCAGGTAGATGGCGCCGCCCGCCAGGAGGTAGGTGCGGGCACCGGAGGCGGTGCGCGCCAGGGCCAGGCCCGCGACGCCGAACGCGAGGTGGACGAGGTTGTGCAGGATCGAGATCTGGAAGATCCCGAGCAGCTCGGCCCCGGAGTCGTGGGAGGCGAACTCCATGGTGTCGTAGTCCGTGGTGATCCCCGGGATGAAGCCCAGAATCCCGACCAGCAGGAACACCGCTCCCACCAGCAGGGCCGCCTGCTGGACGGGGGTTCGGGCCGCTCTCGTCGGCTGGGTGCGTGCGTTCATGACGGTGGCCTTCCGGCGAGGTGGGCGCGTCACGGTGAGCGCCCGATGCGCCGCGAGTACCCCCGTTCCGGGGTGCAATCGTGCGATGCCGGGCCGCGTTTCCGGGCGGGGCCGGCGGGCACTCGCCGCGCCATGGATGAGAGTCGTCGTGCACCGCTCGTGGACAGCTCGCTCGCCCTGCTGGCCAAGGGCTACACCTGGCTGCCCGACCGCAGGCGCCGCACCACCGCCCCGCTCGTGCGCACCCGCCTGATGGGACAGCACGCCGTCGCCCTGTACGGCACGGACGCGGTGCGGTTCTTCTACGACGAGCGGCACGTGGAGCGCGGCTCGGCCATGCCCGGCCCGGTGCTGAGCACCCTGTTCGGGCACGGGGCCGTGCACACGCTGGACGGGCCGCAGCACCGCGGCCGCAAGGAGATGTTCCTGTCGCTGCTCACCGGGCCGAAGGCGGTCGCGGGGGTGGTGGACGAGGTCGCCGCCGTGTGGGAGGAGACGGTGCGCGCGTGGCCCGGACGCCGGGTCGTGCTGTTCGACGAGGCGAGCCGGATCCTCACCCGGGGGGTGTGCCGGTGGGCCGGGATCTCCCCCGACGACGCCGACGAGGTGGCGCGGGACCTGGTCTCCATGGTCGACGGCTTCGCCACGGCCGGGCCGCGCCACTGGCGGGCCCGCCGCGCCCGGGCCCGCAGCGAGGCCTGGCTGGGGCGGCTGGTGGAGGACGTGCGGGCGGGGAACGCGAGCGCCCCGGACGGGTCGGTGCTGGAGACGGTGGTCCGGCACCGCGACTCGGACGGGCGCCTCCTCGATCCGCGCACCGCGGCCGTCGAACTGCTCAACGTGATCCGTCCGACGGTCGCCGTGTGCTGGTTCGTCACCTACGCCGGGCACGCCATGCGCCGCCCGGACGTCCGGGAGCGGCTGCGCGAGGACGACGCGGCCTACGCCGTGGCGTTCGCGCACGAGCTGCGGCGCTTCTATCCCTTCGCCCCGTTCGTCGGCGGCCGGGCCGTCACCGACCTGGACTGGCACGGCGAGCCGATCCCGTCGGGCGCGATGGTCCTGCTGGACCTGTACGGGCAGAACCACGACCCCGACGTCTGGGACGACCCGTACGCGTTCCGGCCGGAGCGCTTCCTGGGGCATCCGCCCGCCCGGGACGAACTGATCCCGCAGGGCGGCGGCGACCGCGCCACGGGCCACCGCTGCCCCGGCGAGGACATCACGGTCGCCCTGCTGACGACCCTCGCGCCGCGGCTGGCCCGCCTGGACTACGAGGTGCCCGAGCAGGACCTGAGGATCCCGCTGAACCGGGTGCCGGCCCGGGTGCGCAGCGGGTTCGTCATCGACTCGGTCCGGGTGGCGGCGCCGGTGCCGGTGCCGTAGGCGGCAGACCGGACGCGGCAGACGTGAAAGCCCGATGGCCCGCCCCGAGGGGCGGGCCATCGGCGTGTTGTGCCGTCAGGCGCGGGCCATCCGGCGCCCCGCGGTCACGGCCGCGCCCATCAGCGCGGTCGCCAGGGCGGCCCGGCGCAGCGCGGTGCGCCGGTGCCCGCCCCAGCCGCCGTGCACCGCGCCCTCGCCGGGCGCCGGCACGTGCAGCGCGCCGTGCGTGGCCGGCGCGTCCTCGTCGTGGTCGAGGTGGGCCCTGTCCGTCTGCCGGGCCATGGCCCGCTCCGCGAGCGCCGGCGCCATCCGCGCCTGGCGCACCAGCGCGCGGCCCGCCGGGCCGACCACGACCTCCCGGCGCGGGCGGCGGACGAGCGCCACGACCGCGTCGGCGACCCGCTCGGGCGTGTAGACGGGCGGCATGGCGACGACCTTGTGCCCGGTGTAGTTGGCCGCCTGCTGGAAGTGCGGCGTGTCGATGGTCGCGGGCAGCACCGTGCACACGTCGATGCCCTTGACGCCCTCGACGCGCAACTGCTGCCGCAGACCGGAGCCGAGCGCCCTGACGGCGTGCTTGGACATGCCGTACGGGTGGCTGTAGGGCTGGGCGACGGCCCCCACGATGGAGGAGACGTTGATCAGCGTGCCCGAGCCCTGCTCCCGCATCACCGGCAGCGCCGCCCGGGCGCCGTGCACACACCCCATGACGTTGACGTCCAGGACCTTGCGGAAGTCCTCCAGCGGCACGTCCTCGAAGCGGCCGAAGGCGTTGACCGCCGCGTTGTTCACCCAGACGTCGATCCGGCCGAACTCCTCGACCGCGCGCCGCGCCAGGTGCTCGACCTCCCCGACGTCGCTCACGTCGGCCGGCACGACCAGCGTGCGCGCTCCCCGGTGCCTCCCGCACTCCTCGGCCGCCGCCCGCAGCGCCTCCTCGCGCCGCGCCGCCAGCACCACGGCGCAGCCCTTGCGCGCGAACGCCCGGGCCGTGGCCCGTCCGATCCCGCTGGACGCCCCGGTCACCACCACCACGTGATCCCGCAGTCGCATCCCGCACCTCCTCACGTCTGCGCAGGGCCGGGCGCCTGGTGCCCGGCCCCGCCGCCCGCCGGGTACCCGCGCCGCGCCGGGCGGCACCGGCCCCGGAGAGCGGGGTCACATCCTGAGCGAGGGAAAGGTCACAGCCATGCCCTCTGCTGCTCCTTCGCGCTTCTGCCCTAGCATCCGAGCATGACGGTCCTGCCTGACGACGGGCTTGAACTGGCCGGCGAGTTCCCTGACGTGCCCCATGAGCAGTGGCAGCGCCTTGTGGCGGGTGTGCTGCGCAAGGCGGGCAAGGACGTCGAGGGCGCCGAGGCCGAGGAAGCCCTCTCCACCGCGTTGGAGGACGGGTTGCGCACCCGGCCCCTCTACACCGCGCGCGATGCCTCACCCGAGCCGGGCCTGCCGGGGTTCGCGCCCTTTGTGCGCGGCGGCCGCGCCGAAGGGAACACCGTCGGCGGCTGGGACGTGCGGCAGCGGCACACGACGGCCGACCACGACGCGGTGCTCGCGGACCTGGAGAACGGGGTCACCTCCCTCTGGCTGACCGTGGGCGAGGGCGGCATCCCGGTGGCCGAGCTGGGCCGGGTCCTCGACGGCGTGTACCTCGATCTCGCTCCGGTGGTCCTCGACGCGGGGTCCGGCACCGGGCCCGCCGCACGGGAGCTGCTGCGGCTGTACGAGGAGCGGGGGGTGGCCCGGGAGGCCGCGCGCGGCAACCTGGGCGCGGACCCGCTGGGCGGCGAGGCCCGCACCGGCCGGGCGTACGAGATGGCGCCGGCGGCGGACCTCGCGCGGCTGTGCGCCGCCGAGTACCCGGGGCTGCGGGCGCTGACCGTGGACGCGCTGCCGTACCACGAGGCCGGTGGTTCGGCCGCACAGGAGCTGGGCGCCTCGCTGGCCACGGCGGTGGCGTACCTGCGGGAGCTGACCGCGGCCGGGATGGACGTCGAACAGGCTTGTAGGCAGCTGGAGTTCCGGTACGCGGCCACCGCCGACCAATTCCTCACCATCGCCAAGCTGCGGGCGGCGCGCCGGCTGTGGGCGCGCGTGGCCGAGGTCTGCGGCGCCCCGCGCGCCGGAGCGCAGCGGCAGCACGCCGTCACCTCGCCGGTGATGATGACGCGCCGCGACCCGTGGGTGAACATGCTGCGCACGACGATCGCGACGCTCGCCGCCGGGGCGGGCGGTGCCGACGCGGTGACGGTGCTGCCCTTCGACCACGCCCTCGGCCTGCCGGACGCGTTCGCGCGGCGCATCGCCCGCAACACGTCGACGATCCTCATCGAGGAGTCGCATCTGGCCCGGGTCATCGACCCGGCGGGCGGCTCCTGGTACGTGGAGCGGCTCACGGACGAACTCGCTCACGCCGGTTGGGAGTTCTTCCAGCGGATCGAAGGGCTGGGCGGCATGGCGGCCGCCCTGCGCTCCGGGGACGTGGAGCGGGATCTCGCCGAGACGTGGCGGGCGCGGAGCGCGAAGCTGGCCAAGCGGCGCGAACCGGTCACCGGTGTCAGCGAGTTCCCGTTCCTGGCGGAGAAGCCGGTGGTGCGCGAGAGCGCCCCCGAGCGGCCGTCCGGCGGGCTGCCGCGGGTGCGCCGCGACGAGGCCTTCGAGGCGCTGCGGGCCCGCTCGGACGCGCACCTGGCGGCGACCGGCTCGCGGCCGCGGATCTACCTGGCCGCGCTCGGCCCGGCCGCCGCCCACACCGCACGCCTCACCTTCGCCTCGAACCTGTTCCAGGCGGGCGGCATCGAGCCGGTCACCGAGGGCGCGTTCGCGGACAGCGGGGCGAGCGAGGCCGTGCTGTGCTCCAGTGACGCCCTGTACGCGGAGCAGGCGGCGGACCGGGCCGCGGAGCTGAAGGCGGCGGGCGCCTCGCGCGTGTTCCTCGCCGGACGGCCCGGGGAGTACCCGGGTGTCGACGATTACGTCTTCGCGGGCTGCGACGCCGTGGCCGTCCTGTCCGCGACCCTCGACCGCATGGGAGTTGCCCGATGACCGCCCCCCATGGCATCCCCGACTTCTCCGGGATCGAGCTGGGCACCCCGGCCGCCGACGGCAGCCCCGACGAGTGGCGCGCGGCGCTGAAGAGCGCCTCCGGCGGCGACGACCTGCTGTGGGAGACCCCCGAGGGCATCGCGGTCAAGCCGCTGTACACGGGCCGTGACCTGGAGGGCCTGGACTTCCTCGACACGTATCCCGGCGCGGCGCCGTACCTGCGCGGCCCGTACCCGACGATGTACGTCAACCAGCCCTGGACGATCCGCCAGTACGCCGGTTTCTCCACCGCCGAGGAGTCCAACGCCTTCTACCGGCGCAACCTCGCGGCCGGGCAGAAGGGCCTGTCGGTCGCCTTCGACCTGCCCACGCACCGCGGGTACGACAGCGATCACCCGCGCGTGACCGGTGACGTCGGCATGGCGGGCGTGGCCATCGACTCGATCCTCGACATGCGGCAGTTGTTCGACGGCATTCCGCTGGACCGCATGACGGTGTCGATGACGATGAACGGCGCCGTGCTGCCGGTGCTCGCCCTGTACATCGTCGCCGCCGAGGAACAGGGCGTGCCGCCCGAGAAGTTGGCCGGGACCATCCAGAACGACATCCTCAAGGAGTTCATGGTCCGCAACACCTACATCTATCCGCCGAAGCCGTCGATGCGGATCATCTCCGACATCTTCGCCTTCACCTCGCAGCGGATGCCGCGTTACAACTCCATCTCCATCTCCGGCTACCACATCCAGGAGGCCGGTGCGACGGCCGATCTGGAGCTGGCGTACACGCTCGCGGACGGCGTGGAGTACATTCGCGCGGGCCGTGAAGCGGGCCTGGACGTGGACGCGTTCGCGCCCCGGCTGTCGTTCTTCTGGGCGATCGGCATGAACTTCTTCATGGAGGTCGCCAAGCTGCGCGCGGCGCGGCTGCTGTGGGCGAAGCTGGTGAAGCAGTTCGACCCGCAGAACGCCAAGTCCCTCTCCCTGCGCACGCATTCGCAGACCTCCGGCTGGTCGCTGACCGCGCAGGACGTGTTCAACAACGTCACGCGCACCTGCGTCGAGGCGATGGCGGCCACGCAGGGCCACACCCAGTCGCTGCACACCAACGCCCTGGACGAGGCGCTCGCCCTGCCGACCGACTTCTCGGCGCGCATCGCCCGCAACACCCAGCTGCTGCTGCAGCAGGAGTCCGGCACGACCCGGGTCATCGACCCGTGGGGCGGCAGCGCCTACGTGGAGCGGCTGACGTACGACCTGGCGCGGCGGGCCTGGCAGCACATCCAGGAGGTCGAGGCCGCGGGCGGCATGGCCAAGGCCATCGACGCGGGCATCCCGAAGCTGCGCATCGAGGAGGCCGCGGCGCGCACGCAGGCCCGGATCGACTCGGGCCGGCAGCCGGTCGTCGGCGTCAACAAGTACCGGGTGGAGACCGACGAGCAGATCGAGGTCCTGAAGGTCGACAACTCCTCCGTGCGCGCCCAGCAGATCGAGAAGCTGCGGCGGCTGCGCGCCGAGCGGGACGAGACGGCCTGCCGGGACGCGCTGGACGCGCTGACCCGGGCGGCCGCGGGCGAGGGCAACCTGCTGGAGCTGGCCGTGCACGCGGCCCGCGCCAAGGCCACGGTCGGGGAGATCTCCGACGCCCTGGAGAAGGTGTACGGCCGGCACGCGAGCCAGATCCGTACGATCACCGGTGTGTACCGCAACGAGACGGGAGAGTCCCCGGGCGTGGACCGCACCCGCACCCTGGTGTCCGCCTTCGAGGAGGCCGAGGGCCGCCGCCCGCGCATCCTGGTGGCCAAGATGGGCCAGGACGGCCACGACCGTGGCCAGAAGGTGATCGCCACCGCCTTCGCCGACCTCGGCTTCGACGTGGACGTCGGCCCGCTGTTCCAGACCCCGGCCGAGGTGGCCCGGCAGGCCGTCGAGGCGGACGTGCACATCGTCGGCGTGTCGTCGCTGGCGGCAGGCCACCTCACCCTCGTCCCGGCGCTGCGCGAGGCGCTGGCCGAGGAGGGCCGCGAGGACATCATGGTCGTGGTCGGCGGCGTGATCCCGCCGCAGGACGTGCCGACGCTGCTGGAGATGGGAGCGGCGGCCGTCTTCCCGCCCGGGACGGTGATCCCGGACGCGGCGTACGACCTGGTGCAGCGGCTGTCGGACGACCTCGGGCACGACCTGTGATCGATGTCGACGCGTATGTGAAGGGCGTGCTCGACGGGAAGCGGGCGCTGGTCGCCCGCGCGATCACACTCGTCGAGTCGACCCGGCCGCAACACCGCGCGCTGGCCCAGGAGTTGCTGACGGCACTGCTGCCGCACAGCGGCCGGGCCCGCCGTATCGGGATCAGCGGGGTGCCGGGGGTGGGCAAGTCGACGTTCATCGACGCGTTCGGCACGATGCTCACCGGGCTCGGGCACCGGGTGGCGGTGCTGGCCGTCGACCCGTCCTCCAGCCGCACGGGCGGCTCCATCCTGGGCGACAAGACCCGCATGGAGCGCCTGGCCGTGGACCCGGCGGCGTTCGTGCGCCCCTCCCCCACCGCGGGCACGCTCGGCGGGGTCGCCAAGGCCACCCGCGAGTCGATCGTGGTGATGGAGGCGGCCGGCTACGACGTGGTCCTCGTCGAGACGGTCGGCGTCGGCCAGTCCGAGACGGCCGTGGCGAACATGGTCGACACCTTCCTGCTGCTCACCCTCGCCCGCACCGGCGACCAGCTCCAGGGCATCAAGAAGGGCGTGCTGGAGCTGGCCGACGTGATCGCCGTCAACAAGGCGGACGGGCCGCACGAGCGCGACGCCCGGGCCGCCGCCCGCGAACTGGCGGGCGCGCTGCGGCTGATGCACGGCAAGGACGCGTTCTGGACGCCTCCCGTGCTGCACTGCAGCGCCCGCGAGTCGACCGGTCTGGACGCGGTGTGGGAGCGCCTGGAGCAGCACCGCACGCTGCTGGACTCGACGGGCCGGCTCACCGCCAAGCGCCGCGACCAGCAGGTCGACTGGACCTGGAGCATGGTCCGCGACGAACTCCTCGGCCGGCTGCAGGCCGATCCGGCGGTGCGGTCCCTGGCGCCGGTCCTGGAGCGGCGGGTCCGGGAGGGCGAGCTGACGCCGACCCTGGCGGCCGAGCGGATCCTGGGCGCGCTCGACGGTTCCGGTACGACGCCTGCCTGACTCCGGACCGGCGGGACCGGGAATTCCGCATACCCCGCTTGCATGAATATGCAAAGTGAGACATACTCTTTCTATGTCCAAGGTCCTCACCTCCCTGCCCGCCGGCGAGCGCGTCGGCATCGCCTTCTCGGGCGGCCTCGACACGTCCGTCGCGGTCGCGTGGATGCGCGACAAGGGCGCCGTCCCGTGCACCTACACCGCCGACATCGGCCAGTACGACGAGCCCGACATCGCCTCGGTGCCCGGCCGCGCCCAGACCTACGGGGCCGAGATCGCGCGTCTGGTCGACTGCCGGGCCGCGCTGGTCGAGGAGGGCCTGGCCGCGCTGACCTGCGGCGCGTTCCACATCCGCTCGGGCGGGCGGGCCTACTTCAACACCACCCCGCTCGGCCGGGCCGTCACCGGCACGCTCCTGGTGCGGGCGATGCTGGAGGACGACGTCCAGATCTGGGGCGACGGCTCGACCTTCAAGGGCAACGACATCGAGCGGTTCTACCGCTACGGCCTGCTCGCCAACCCGCACCTGAGGATCTACAAGCCCTGGCTGGACGCGGCGTTCGTGACCGAGCTGGGTGGCCGCAAGGAGATGTCCGAGTGGCTGCTCGCCCACGGGCTGCCCTACCGGGACTCCACGGAGAAGGCGTACTCCACCGACGCCAACATCTGGGGCGCCACGCACGAGGCCAAGACCCTGGAGCACCTGGACACCGGCATCGAGACGGTCGAGCCCATCATGGGCGTGAAGTTCTGGGACCCCGAGGTCGAGATCGCCACCGAGGACGTGACGATCGGCTTCGACCAGGGCCGCCCGGTGTCGATCAACGGCAAGGAGTTCGCCACCGCCGTCGACCTGGTCATGGAGGCCAACGCCATCGGCGGCCGGCACGGCCTGGGCATGTCCGACCAGATCGAGAACCGGATCATCGAGGCGAAGAGCCGAGGCATCTACGAGGCCCCGGGCATGGCCCTGCTGCACGCCGCGTACGAGCGGCTGGTCAACGCGATCCACAACGAGGACACCCTCGCCCAGTACCACACCGAGGGCCGGCGGCTCGGCCGGCTGATGTACGAGGGCCGCTGGCTGGACCCGCAGGCGCTGATGATCCGCGAGTCGCTCCAGCGCTGGGTCGGGGCCGCCGTCACCGGCGAGGTGACGCTGCGGCTGCGGCGCGGCGAGGACTACTCGATCCTCGACACCACCGGCCCCGCGTTCAGCTACCACCCGGACAAGCTGTCCATGGAGCGCACCGAGGACTCCGCGTTCGGCCCGGTGGACCGGATCGGCCAGCTCACCATGCGCAACCTGGACATCGCCGACTCGCGCGCCAAGCTGGAGCAGTACGCCGGCATCGGCCTGATCGGCACCGGCAGCCCCACCATCGGCGCCTCCCAGGCCGCCGCGACCGGTCTGATCGGCACCATGCCGGAGCTGCCCGAGGGCGGCGCCGAGGCCATCGCCTCCCGCGGCGAGGTCTCGGAGGAGGACGCCTGGCTGGACCGGGCGGCGATGGAGTCCGGCACGGACTGACCGCACGGACGGACACGGGAAGGCCGGCTCGACGGTGTCGAGCCGGCCTTCCCGTGTCCGTGCCCGGTGGTTCAGCGGGACGTGCCCGCCATCTCCCGGACGGGGGTGTCCAGGGCGTCCAGGCCGCGCAGGATGTCCTCCACCCGCTGCTTGGCGTCGCCGAACAGCATCTGGGTGTTCTCGCGGAAGAACAGCGGGTTCTGCACGCCCGCGTACCCAGCGGCCATCGACCGCTTGAAGACGACCACGTTCGCCGCCTCCCACACGTGCAGCACCGGCATGCCCGCGATGGGACTGGACGGGTTGTCCGTGGCGGCCGGGTTGACCGTGTCGTTGGCGCCGATGACCAGCACGACCGAGGTCGCGGCGAAGTCGTCGTTGATCTCGTCCATCTCCAGGACGATGTCGTACGGCACGTTCGCCTCGGCGAGCAGCACGTTCATGTGGCCGGGCAGCCGGCCGGCCACCGGGTGGATGCCGAAGCGCACCTCGACGCCCCGCTCGCGCAGCTTGCGGGCGAGTTCGGCGACCGGGTACTGGGCCTGGGCGACGGCCATGCCATAGCCCGGGGTGATGATCACCGAGGAGGCGTCGCGCAGGAGTTCCGCGGTCTCCTCGGCGCTGATCTCCCGGTGCTCGCCCTGCTCGCCCTCGTCGGACGCGGCGGCGGGAGTGCCGAAGCCGCCGGCGATCACCGAGATGAACGACCGGTTCATCGCCTTGCACATGATGTACGACAGGTACGCACCGGAGGAGCCGACCAGCGCGCCGGTGACGATGAGCAGGTTGTTGGAGAGCAGGAAGCCCGAGGCGGCCGCCGCCCAGCCCGAGTAGCTGTTCAGCATGGAGACCACGACCGGCATGTCACCGCCGCCGATGGAGGCGACCAGGTGCGCGCCGAGGGCGAGGGCGATCACGGTGACCGCGATGAGCAGGCCCATGTCCGGACGGGCCACGAACGCGATGGTCAGCCCCAGGAAGGCGACCAGCGCGCCGATGTTCAGCACGTGCTTGCCGGGCAGCGTCAGCGGCGCGGAGGGGATGCGCGCCGACAGCTTCAGGTAGGCGACGACCGAGCCGGTGAAGGTGACGGCGCCGATGAACACGCCGATGAACACCTCGGCGTGGTGGATGCCGAGCAGGGAGCCGGACAGCTCGGCGTCGACGTCGAGGTAGCCGTTCCAGCCGACGAGCGTGGCGGCCAGGCCGACGAGGCTGTGCATGATGGCGATCAGCTCGGGCATGCCGGTCATCTCGACGACCTTGGCACGCCAGAGCCCGATGCCCGCGCCGACGGCGGTGGCGACGGCGATCAGCACCAGCCCGGTGGCGCTGATGCTCCGGGAGGCGAGTCCGACCGTCGCGGCCAGCGCGACGACCATCCCGGCGATGCCCCAGACGACGCCGGCGCGGGAGGTGCGGTGCTGCGAGAGGCCGGCGAGGCTGAGGATGAACAACAGCGCCGCGACGACGTAGGCGGCCTGTGCGGCCGTGTCTGTGGTCATCCCTGATCAGCCCTTCGAGAACATGCCGAGCATGCGGCGCGTGACGGCGAAACCGCCGAAGATGTTGATGCTCGCCAGCAGGATCGCGGCGAACGACAGCACGGTGACGGCCGTGTCGCCCTGCCCGATCTGCAGCAGCGCGCCGACCACGACGATGCCCGAGATGGCGTTGGTGACCGACATCAGCGGGGTGTGCAGGGCGTGGTGCACATTGCCGATGACGTAGAAGCCGATGACGATCGCCAGGACGAACACCGTGAAGTGGCCGAGGAGTTCGCTCGGGGAGAAGGCCGTCACGAGGAACAGCGCGAGCGCCCCGGCGGCGACGAGGGCGTAGGAGGCCCACGCGGGCCGGGCGGGCTTCGCCGTCGCCTCGGGGGCGGCGGCCGCCGTGTCCTTCGCGGCGGCGGGGGCCGGGGCGGCGGACACCTGCACCGGGGGCGGCGGCCAGGTCTTCTCGCCCTCGCGGACCACGGTGATCGAACGCTGCACCACGTCGTCGAAGTCGAGGACCAGCCGGCCGTCCTTGCCGGGCGTGAGCAGCTTCATCAGGTTGACGATGTTGGTGCCGTACAGCTGCGAGGCCTGGGCCGGGAGCCGGCCGGGCAGATCGGTGTAGCCGATGATCGTCACGTCGTTGCCGGTGACGACTGCCTTGCCGGGGACCGTGCCCTCGACGTTGCCGCCCTGGGCCGCGGCCATGTCGACGATGACGCTGCCGGGCTTCATGCGCGCCACGTGCTCGGCGGTGATCAGCCGCGGCGCCGGGCGGCCCGGGATGAGCGCGGTGGTGATGATGATGTCGACGTCGGCGGCCTGCTCGGCGTACAGCTGCGCGGCGAGCCGGTCGTAATCCTCGGAAGTGGCCTTGGCGTAGCCGTCGGTGCTGACCTCCTGCTCGTCGGAGACCGTCAGGAACTCGCCGCCGAGGGAACGGACCTGCTCGGCGACCTCGGGCCGGGGGTCCGTGGCGCGGACCACGGCGCCGAGGCTGCGGGCCGCGCCGATCGCCGCGAGCCCGGCCACGCCCGCGCCGGCCACCAGGACCTTGGCGGGCGGCACCTTGCCCGCGGCGGTCACCTGCCCGGTGAAGAAGCGGCCGAAGGCGTGCGCCGCCTCGACCACGGCCCGGTAGCCGGCGATGTTCGCCATCGAGCTGAGCACGTCCAGGGACTGGGCGCGCGAGATGCGCGGCACGGCGTCCATGGCGAGCACGGTGATCGGCCGCCGGGCCAGTTCCTCGACCAGCTCCGGGTTGTGGGCCGGGCCGATCAGCGCGATCAGCGTGGCGCCGTCACGGAGCCTGCCGGTCTCCTCGGCCGAGGGGGCGTTGACCTTCAGGACGATCTCGGCCGCCCACGGGTCGCCGAGCCGCGCACCCGCCTCCTCGTACGCGGCGTCGGAGAAGCGGGACGAGGCTCCCGCTCCCGGTTCGACCACCACGTCGTACCCGAGCGCGACAAGTCTCCCCACGGTGGCGGGTGTCGCCGCCGCCCTGGTCTCGCCCGCAGTGGATTCGGCCGGGACGCCGATCCTCTGGGGTTCTGGTTCCGCTGGGGCCATCGTCTGCCTCTCCCGTCTTCGTGTGCCTGTCCTCCTTGGTGCCCGCATCCTGCACCTTCGACGCGGCTTCCGTGGCGGACCGTGGTCACACGGCCGGAGAGGTCGTCCTCACACGACCGGGGGGTTGCCGTGAGGGACGTTCGGCGGTAAGTGCCCCACAGGACGAGAACATCCTGGTCGTGCGCTCCTGGATCTGTTCCGGGGTGAGCTCCTCAAGGGGCTGGGAGATCATCCACAGGTGGCCGAAGGGGGCGGCGAGCCGGCCGCCGCGCTGTCCGTAGGGCTGGTCGGCGACCGGGTACAGTCCCCTCCGTCGGGTGTCTGCGCGGCGCGCGGGCGCCGGCCTCGGGCCGCCGCGTCCCACCGTCCGGCTCGCCCTGCCCCGCGGGAATCACCGTGCGGGACTGAGCCGCCGGACCTAGACTCGGCGGCCCAACGGACGAGGGGGCGGGTGCGGGTGACCACCGGAGAGAGCGCGGGAGAGAACACCGTCGGGGACGTCTTCAGCGCGGGAGCGGAGGAGTTCCACCGGTGGTCGCCGGTGCTGTGGGACCCGATCGGCGAGGCCACCGCCGCCGTTGCCGCCCCGGCCGGCGGGGAGTCGGTGCTGGACGCCTGTTGCGGGGCCGGGGCCTCGGCGCTGCCGGCCGCACGCGCCGTCGGGCCCGGGGGCCGGGTGGACGCTGTCGACCTCGCGGCCGGGCTGCTGGCGATCGGTGAGCGCCGGGCGCGCGAGGCGGGCCTGGAGCACCTCCGCTTCCACCGGCACGACGTCACCTCCTGGTCCGCGCGCGGGGCCGGTTACGACGTCGTGCAGTGCGCGCTCGGCGTGTTCTTCTTCCCCGACATGGACCGGGACTCCGCCGCCCTGACGCGGAAACTGCGCCCCGGCGGCCGGTTCGTCGTGACCGTCTGGGAGAAGGGGGCGCTCGGCGGCTGGCAGTCGGCGCTCGTGGGCGCCGTCGAGACCGAGCGCCCCGTGCCCCGGCCGCCGCAGCGGGACCAACTGGCCCGGATCGACAGCCCGGCCACCCTCGCGGCCTGGCTCACGGACCTCGGCGGAGACGCGCCGCAGGTCACCCGGCGGCGGTTCGACGCCCCGCTGTCCCCGGACACGGCCTGGACGCTGGCCACCGGCAGCGGGACGCGCCGGATGCTGGACGGCCTGGCACCGGACGCCGTGGCGCGGGTGCGGGCCGAGTTCACCGCACGGCTGACCGCGGGCGGGGTCACCGACCTGGACGTCCGCGTGCTGACGGGCACGGCCCGCTTCCCCGGCTGACCGGACCCGGGCGACGACCGGCCGGTGACCGGGTCACCGGCGACCGGCCGCGGGGCGGGCCGCCGCCCGCCGCGCGGCCGTCCCGCGTCCGAACCGTTGACGAGGGTGAGGGCTCCCCCTATCTTCTGACCGCGTTCATGGCCGAATTCACGAACCACGTTCGGCATCTCGGACAGAGCCGGTCTCCTCCCCTCCAGCCCACGGAGAACTCCCTTGAGACGCACAGCAGTACGGCTGCTCCTGGCGGTCCTCGTCGCCCTGGCGACCTGTCTCGCGGGCGCGCCCGCACAGGCCGCCGTGCCCGACTCCCCCGCCGTCACGTACACCAACCCGCTCGCGGAGAAGCGCGCCGACCCGCACATCTTCAAGCACACCGACGGCTACTACTACTTCACCGCGACCGTCCCGGAGTACGACCGCATCGTGCTGCGCCGGGCCACCACCGTCCAGGGGCTGAAGTCGGCGCCGGAGACGACGATCTGGACCAGGCACGCCAGTGGCGTGATGGGCGCGCACATCTGGGCGCCGGAGATCCACTTCATCGACGGCAAGTGGTACGTGTACTTCGCCGCGGGCGCCACCGACGACGTCTGGGCGATCCGGATGTACGTCCTGGAGGGCACCGGCGCCAACCCCCTCACCGCGGCCTGGACGGAGAAGGGCCAGATCAGGACCCAGTGGGAGAGTTTCTCCCTGGACGCCACGACCTTCGTCGTGAACGGCGTGCGCTACCTGGCCTGGGCACAGCGCGACCCGTCCGTGAACAACAACACCGACCTCTACCTGGCCCGGATGGCCAACCCATGGACCATCACCGGGACTCCGGTGATGCTGTCGCGGCCCACCTACTCCTGGGAGACCGTCGGCTACAAGGTCAACGAGGGCCCGGCCGTCATCCAGCGCGGCGGCAAGGTGTTCATGACGTACTCCGCGAGCGCCACCGACAGCAACTACTGCCTCGGCATGCTCACCGCGTCCGCGAGCGCGAACCTGCTCAGCCAGGCGTCCTGGAGCAAGAGCCCCACCCCCGTCTTCGCCAGCAGCGCCGCGACCGGCCAGTACGGGCCGGGCCACAACTCCTTCACGGTCTCCGAGGACGGCAGGAGCGACATCCTCGTCTACCACGACCGCAGCTACAAGGACATCAGCGGGGACCCGCTCGACGACCCCAACCGCCGCACCCGCGTGCAGAAGGTGTACTGGAACGCCGACGGCACCCCGAACTTCGGCATCCCCGTGGCCGACGGGGTCACCCCGCAGCGCTTCTCCTCGTACAACTTCCCTGACCGGTTCGTGCGGCACTACGACTACCGGGCCCGGATCGAGGCGAACGTGACCAAGCTCGCCGACTCGCAGTTCCGGGTCGTGCCCGGTCTCGCCGGCGGCGGCACCGTCTCGCTGGAGTCGGCGAACTTCCCCGGGTACTACCTGCGGCACGACGAGTTCGAGGTGTGGCTGCAGCGGAACGACGGAAGCGCGCAGTTCGCCGCCGACGCCACCTTCCACCGGCGCGCCGGGCTCGCCGACCCCGCGGGCGTCTCGTTCGAGTCGTACAGCCACCCGGGGCGGTACGTGCGGCACTGGGAGTACTTGCTGCACGTGCAGGCGGTGAGCACGGCCACCGGCCGGGCGGACGCCACCTTCTACGCCCAGTGACGTCCTGCGATATGCGCGTAATGCCCTGATTGTCCTCCCGGTGGGCGGGCACTCAGGGCGTGTGCAGACACGAGAGGGCAAGCGACCGCGCAGAGTGCTGCTCACCGGGTGGTTCAGCTTCCGGGACGGGGAGGCCACCGCCGGGGACGTGCTGGCCCTGCGCCGGGTCGAGGACGTACTGCGGGGCACGGGCATCCCCTACGACATCGCCTGGAGTCCCGGCTTCCGGCCGGAGGCCCTGCATCTGGACCGGCTGTGGCCCGGGGACTACAGCCACCTGGTCTTCGTCTGCGGCCCGCTGCACGGGCCGCAGGTCGAGGAGTTGCACCGGCGGTTCGCGCACTGCGTGCGGATCGCCGTCGGCACCTCGGTGATCGACCCCGCCAGTGCCGCCGTGACCGGCTTCCACCGGGTGCTGCCCCGGGACGCGCCGGACAGCGAGCCGGTGGAGGACCTGGCCGCCCGCGCCCCCGAGGTGCCCGCCCGTCCGGTGGTCGGGGTGATCCTGACGCACGGGCAGGAGGAGTACGGGCAGCTGCGGCGGCACGGGCAGGTCGCCGAGGAGGTGACGCGCTGGCTCGCCGCGAAGGACTGCGCCCGGCTGGAGCTGGAGACCCGGCTCGACACCCACGACTGGCACCTCAGCGCCACGCCCGCGCAGCTGCAGTCGGTGCTGGCCCGTCTCGACCTGGTGGTCACCGACCGGCTGCACGGACTGGTGATCGCGCTGCGGGTGGGCACCCCGGTGCTCGCCGTCGACCCGGTCGCGGGCGGCGCCAAGATGAGCGCGCAGGCCCGGGCCTGCGGCTGGCCCGCGCTGGTACCCGCCGAGCGGCTCGGTGTGCGGCAGCTGGACCGTTGGTGGGACTGGTGCCTGACCGGCGGGCGGGTGACCGCCCGGCAGATCCGGGACGCGTTCCGCGAGGGCGTCGCGCCGGACAGCGCGGACCGGCTCGTCGAGGCGCTGGCGCGGCCGGTTCCCGGTTAGCTTCCCGGCCCCGCGGGGCACCCGCTGGTCAGTCCCCCGCCGTACGTCGCCGCCGCGCGTCCCGGGAGGAACCACGGTCCGGCCGCCCGGAAGGAGAACCGCGTGTCCATCGGCCGACTCCCCGATCACGAGCAGCGCATCCTCGACGAGATGGAGCGCGTCCTGCGCCGCGACCGCCGTCTGGACCGGCGCATGCGCACCCTGCGGCCGGGCCGCCGCCCGGATCCGGCCGGGGTGCTGGCCCGGCTCGCCGCCTACCGGCCCCGCGTGCTGACCGTGGCGGTGCTGTTCGCGGTGTCGACGGGTCTGATGGTGGCCGGGATGGTCACCTCCGAGCCCGCCGTGATCTGGGCGTTCGCCGCCCTGTGGCCCCTGACGCTGTTCGCCGGGTTCCGGCTGATGTGCCGCTGGTGCGGCGGCTGAGGCGCGGCGGGACGCCGACGCGGCGGCTGAGGCACCGCGGGACGGCCCCGGGCGACGGCACGTCGCCGGCCGCCGCGGTACGGCCTCAGCCCAGGTAGCGGCGGGCCTTCGAGGCGCGCTGGGCCGGTTCCAGCAGACGCAGCCGGGACTCCACCTCACGGGGCAGGACCCGGCGTTCGCGCAGCACCCAGGGCAGGGCGGCCGCCGCCTCGGCGAACGCGCGCAGGGACGCCGTGTCACGCGGCACCGTGCGGGCCAGGTGGGCGGTCCGCCGCAGGGCGGGTCCGGCCGGGCGGCGCAGCCAGGTGAACCACAGGGTGTTGCGGATGCCGTGGGAGCGGCGCAGGGTCGCGTCCCGGGCCACCGAGGGGTGGTGGTGCACCGCCAGGTGGTCGGCGTACGTCAGCCACCAGCCGTCGGCCGCCAGGTCCGCCGCGAGCAGCTCCTCCTCGCCGCCCAGCCACAGCCGGGGATGGAAACCGCCGGCGGCCCGGAAGGCGTCGGCGCGCAGCACGGTCGCGGCGGCCAGGAACGAGCCGAGCGCGGGACCGGGCAGCCAGCTCGGCCCGGGGACGGGCGAGTTGCGCAGTTCCTCGACGATCGGGTCGTCGGTGCCGCCGGGTTCGACGACGATCCGCGCCGTGACGGACCCCAGCGCCGGATGCCGGTCCAGCAGGTCGGCGGCCCCGGCCAGCGCGCCGGGCGCCCACCAGGAGTCGTCGTCGCAGAACGCGACGTAGGGCGTGGTGACCTGCCGGATCGCCAGGTTGCGGCCGACGGCGCCCAGGTTGCGGCCGGGCCGCAGCAGCCGTACCCACGGGTGGTGGCGGGCCACGGCGTCGGCGGTGCCGTCCGTGGAACCGTTGTCGGTGACGATCACCGGCGGCCGCTCGGGCAGTTCGGCGAGACGGTCGAGCGTGCGCAGCAGCTCCTGGCGCCGGTTGTGGGTGATGACCACGACGGTGGTGCGGTGATCGGTCACGCGGACACTCCCTCCAGCAGGCGCGCGGCCCGCTCGACGTGCGGCGGCAGGGGCCTGCGCTCGCGCAGCGCGGCGGGCAGCCGGACCAGCGTGCCGCGCAGCGCGCGCCGGGCGTGGTCGTCGTGCCGGGCCTCGGCGGCGAGTTCGCGGGTGCGGGCGAGGGCGTACGGCACGGGGCGGCGCAGCCAGGCGGTGAGCAGTTCGTTGCGGCGCTGGACGACCGGGCGGCCGGTGCGGGGCGCGGGTGCGGGATGGTGGTGGGCGACGACGTCCGGGCAGTGGGTGACGCCCCAGCCGCGGGCGGCCAGGTCGTAGGCGAGGAGGGTCTCCTCGCCGCCGAAGAACAGCAGGCGGTGGAAGCCGCCCGCGTCGAGGTAGGCGGTGCGGCGGACCACGGAGGCGCAGGCGAGGAAGCCGAGGACCTGGGTGCCCGGAAGGTCGTCGACCCGCCCGAGGGGCGAGCCGGCCAGCACCTCGTTGAGGGGGTCGGGGTCGGCGGCGGGGCCGACCAGGGTGCGGGCGGCGATCAGGCCGAGGCGTGGATGGTCCTCGAAGAGGCGGACGGCGGTGTCCAGGGCGCCGGGCGCCCACCAGGAGTCGTCGTCGCTGAACGCCACGTACGGCGTGTCCAGGAGCCGGGCGCCGTGGGTGCGGGCGAGGGCGCCGTGGTTCAGCGGCAGCGCCAGGACGCGGACGTCCGGGAAGTCGCGGGCGAGCCGCGTGCGGGTGTCGTCGGTGGAGGCGTTGTCGACGACGAGGATCTCGGGGCGCTCCGGGAGGGCGCGCAGCCGCTGCAAGGCCTCGGCGAGCGTGGCGGAGCGGTTGCGGGTGGCGATGACGATGCCGACGGGGCCCGGGTCCGGGCGCGCGATGGCCATGGTGCGGTGTCCCCTCCTCACGGATGCCGGATGCCGGGCAGCGCGTCGACGGCGTCGAGGACGTCGTCGACGGTGACACGCAGCAGCGCGGGGTCGGTGCGGCGGCCGTGCGGGTCGCCCTCCGGGCCGTACCACAGCGCGCGGTGGCGCGGGCCGGGCGGCGGGCCCCAGCGGCTCGGCGCGACCGGCCCGAAGAGGGTGACGGAGCGCGTGGCGTGGGCGACCGCGAGGTGGGCGATGCCGGTGTCGCCGCTGATCACGACCTGTGCGTCGGCGACGAGCGCGGACAGCCGGCCGAAGGGCAGCCCGCCGCCGAAGACGTCCGTGTCGGGCAGCCCGGCCTGCTTGGCGAGCCGGGCCACGAGGTCGCCTTCGTCGGGGCCGCCGGTGACGACGACCCGGAGGCCCCGGGCGCGCAGTTCCGTCGCGACGGCGGCGTAGCGCTCCACCGGCCAGCAGCGGGCGGGGGATCCGGCGCCGGGGTGCAGCACGGCCGCGCCGGGTGCCGGGGAGGCGCTGCCCGGGCGGGGCAGGTGGAGGTCGGCGGGGTCGGCTTCGATGCCGTACGCCCGCAGCAGCCGGCACCAGCGGTCGCGCTCGTGTTCGTCGGCGTACCAGGGCGGGCCGTCGACCTCCGGGGTGTCCGGGTGGGCGAAGGCGAGCAGCTTCAGCGGACGCAGGTCCATCAGCAGCCGGTGGCTGGGCGGGCCGTTGCCGTGCAGGTCGACGGCGACGTCCGGGGGCGGTCCGGTCCAGTCGAGCGAGCGCGGCACCGCGCGCCCCGGGGCGGCGGCGGGCAGCAGCCGGTCCACGGCGCCCGTCGCCGCGGCGACCGGTGCGAGCTCGGCGGGCGCGGCCAGGACGAGTTCGTGGCGCGGGTACGCCCGGCGCAGGGCCCGCAGGGCGGGCACACCGGCGAGCAGGTCACCGAGCCCCAGGGCACGCAGAACGAGGAGGCGGGGCGGCGCCGGGGCGGGTGGTGGGGCGGGCGTCGGGGCCGGCGCCGCATGGGGCACCAGGGCAGGAGCCCGGGCAGACGGCGGATCGGGCACCGCATCAGGCACCTGGGCAGCCGCCCGGGCAGACGGCGGATCGGGCACCGCATCAGGCACCTGGGCAGCCGCCCGGGCAGACGGCGGATCGGGCACCGCATCAGGCACCGGGGCAGCCGCCCGGGCAGACGGCGGATCGGGCACCGGGGTAGGCACCTGGGCGGGCACCGCGTCAGGCGCCGCGTCGGGCGGCAGGGCGGATGTCATGGCAGCAGCCTGCCGTGGTTCGCCGGGGTCCGCTCCCGTGGCCCGGCTCATCGGGTGCGTCATCGTGCTCCTTCCGCCGCCCGCTCCATCAGGGCCGTCGAGGAGCGGCCGTCGAGATAGGGCAGCAGGACCGCCTGGCCGCCCCAGCGCTCCAGCAGGGCGGCCTCCGGGAGGTCGGCGGCCGCGTAGTCGCCGCCCTTGACCCAGACGTCGGGCCGCAGGCCGGCCAGGAGGCGCTCGGGGGTGTCCTCGTCGAACACGGCGACCGCGTCGACGCAGGCCAGGGCGCGCAGGACGCGGACCCGGTCGGCGAGCGGGTTGACGGGGCGCCCGTCGCCCTTGCGGCGCCGCACCGAGGCGTCGGAGTTGACGCACACCACCAGGCAGTCGCCGAGCCGCCGGGCGGCCTGGAGGAGGCCGACGTGGCCCGCGTGCAGCAGGTCGAAGCAGCCGCCGGCGGCGACGACGGTGCCGTGCGCCGAGCGGACCCGGGCGGCCAGCGCGTGGGGGTCGTCGTCGGGCGGAGGGACACGGGGGGTGTCGGTGGCCGGCACGGCGGCTGCGCCGCCGGCCGCGACGAAGGCGCTCGCGGCGGTCACGGCGCCTTCCACCGCCTCGGCGACCAGGACGCCGTCGGCGAGCAGTCCGGCCGCCGTGGCGGCGAACCGGTCGCCGGCCCCGCAGCTGTCGCCGGGGTGGCCGGCGGGCGCGGGGACGAGCAGCGGGTGCTCGCCGTAGGAGAGCAGGGCGCCGCGCGCGCCGAGGGTGACCGCGACGGCGGCGGCCCGCCACCGCCGGACGAGGGCTGCGGCGCTGTGGGCGGCGGCGTGCAGGTCCCGGCGCGGGGTGCCGTCCCGCGGGGCGAGGACGTGGGCCTCCTTCTCCGCGGGGGTCACCAGCCGGGTGCCGGGGACGGGCGCACCGCCGCGCGGGTGCGGGTCCCAGACCAGGGGCGGCCGGGCGGCGAGGTCGTCGCGCAGGGCGTCGGCGGTGCCACGGCCGTAGTCGGAGACGAGCACGGCGGGTGCGCGGCGGACGAGCTCGCGGGCGGCGCCGGTGGCCTCGCGGGTGCGGCCCGCGCCCCGGTCGAGGCGGACCACCGGCCGGTCCTGCGCGAGGACACGGGTCTTCTCGGACAGGGGGCCGGTCAAGGGCAGCGGGACCAGGGTGAGCCAGGGTTCGAGCAGGCGGCGCAGCTCGCGGCTAGCGGGGTCGTCGCCCAGGCCGGTGACCAGGGTGACGTCCCGGCCGTCGCGGGCCGCGAGGTAGGCGGCGAGCGCGGCCCCGCCGGGCCGGGTCCGCTCCCCGCAGTCGTCGACCACCGGCACGGGCGCGTCGGGCGCGAGCCGTTCGGCGTGCCCGGTGACGTCCCGGTCGAGGAGCGCGTCGCCGACCACCACCAGCGGTGCCTTGCGCTCCATGTCAGCTCCCGCCGCCGTGCCGCCGGGTGCCGCGTTCCACCGCCGCGTCGAACGCCGCGCACACCATGTGGACCGCCACGAGGTGGAGTTCCTGCACGGTCGCGGCGGCCGGCGCGTCGACGCACAGGGACTCGTCGCTGCCCGCGAGCAGCGGGTTGGGGGCCGGACCGGTGAGGGCCCACACCCGGATGCCGGCCGCGCGGGCCGCGTCGGCGGCGGACAGCAGGTTGGCGCTGGCGCCGGAGGTGGACAGCAGCATCAGCACGTCGCCGGAGCGGCCGTGGGCGCGTACCTGGCGGGCGAACACCTCGTCCACGCCGTAGTCGTTGGCGATGGCGGTGGTGGAGGAGGTGTCGGCGTGCAGGGCGAGCGCGGAGAACGGCGGCCGGTCGTCGCGGTAACGGCCGACGAGTTCGGCGGTCAGATGCTGGGCCTGGGCGGCGCTGCCGCCGTTGCCCGCGGCCAGCAGCCGGCCGCCGCCGGTGAGGACGGCGGCGAGGTGCTCGCCCCACCGTTCGGTGAGGTGCGCCGAGGCGCGGAACGCGGTCAGGGCGTCCTGGAGTTCGTCGCAGTGCCCGGTGACGGGCGGGTGCACGGTCATCACGCCACCTCCTTCTGCTGTGCGGGTCCGGCGAGGACCTGGCGGTGGACCTGCTCGACGCCGCCGGCGACGCGCTGCCAGGTGTAGTGGGTCAGGACACGGGTGCGGCCGGCGGTGCCGTAGCGTGCGCGCAGCGCGTCGTCGGCGAGGAGGGCGCGGACGGCGGCGGCGACCGCCTCGGGGTCCTGCGGCGGGACGAGCCGGCCCGTGGTGCCGTCGGCGACACTGTCGCGGTGGCCGCCGACGTCAGTGGCGACGACGGGGACGCCGCAGGCCATGGCCTCCAGCGGCACGATGCCGAACGGCTCGTAGGCGGGGGTGCACAGCACCAGGTCGGCGCTGCCGATCAGGGCGGGCATGGCGGCCGGGTCGACCGCGCCGGGCATCAGGACCCGGTCCGCCACGCCGATGCGCCGGGCGAGGCGCCGCAGCCGCCGGGCCTCGGGGTCGTCGGCGAGCAGTGCGGCGGCGGGACCGCCGGCGATGACCAGTTCGGCGTCCGGGATCCGGGCGAGGGCCTGGATGGCCTGGTCGTAGCCCTTGCGCGGGACGAACCGGCCGCAGGCGAGGAGCCGGTGGCGTGCGGTGCGCGGCGGGACGCGGCCGGGTGGCACGCCGGGCCGGAACTGCTCCGCGTCCACCCCGCAGGGCACGACGGACACCCGCCGCGGCGGCACGCCCATCTCGGCGAGTTCGCGCACCTCGTCGGAGCAGGTGGCCAGGACCCGGGCGCAGCCGCGGCCGATCTGCCGCTCGACGCCGACGCGTTCGGGCGGGCTGGTGTCGAGCCGGCCCTGGTGGCGGCGCTTGACGGTGCCGAGGGCGTGGAAGGTCTGGACGACGGGCACGCCGTGCGGGTGGGCGCCGATCCGGGCCGCCATGCCGGACATCCAGAAGTGGGCGTGTGCCACGTCCGGCCGCTCACGGGCCCAGACACGGGCCAGCCAGGCGCCGAACTCGGGCATGTACGGGAAGAGTTCGTCCTTGGGGACGGCCCGGGCCGGTCCGGCCGGGACGTGCGCGACGACGGCGCCGCCGGGCAGCGGCACCCGGTCGGGCAGGCCGGGCGCGTCACGGCGGGTGTAGACCGTCACCTCGTGGCCGCGCCGGGCGAGTTCCTCGCTCAGGCGGGCCACGTACACGTTCTGGCCGCCGGCGTCGACGCCGCCGAGCGCGGCGAGCGGGCTCGCGTGCTCGGAGACCATGGCGATCCTCATCGGGCCACCTCCTTCAGCAGCCGCTCCCAGTCGTCCAGGAAGCGGTTCAGCCCGTAGCGGGCGAGGGCCGCCGCCCGGGCTGCCTCGCCGGCCGTGCGCGCGTGGAGCGGGTCGGCGAGGAAGTCGCGTACGGCGCCGGTCAGTTCGTCGATCTTGTTGGAGACCACTCCGGCGGTGGGCGGTACGGCCTCGGTGACCTCGGTGGTGGCGAGGGCGACCACGGGCATGCCCAGGTGCATGGCCTCCAGCAGGGACAGGCCGAGGGAGGTCCAGCGCACGGGGTGCACGTAGACGCGGCGGCGGGCCATCTGCGTGTGCAGTACGGCCTGGGTGAGCTCGTGGGAGCGGCAGCGTCCGGCGGGGATGCCGAGCCGGCCGGCCAGGCCGTCGGTGCCCATGCCGAAGACGTCCAGCGGGGCGGCCTCGGCGAAGACGGGCAGCAGGTCGGTGCCGGTGGTGCGGCCGCGCCGCAGCGGCTCGTTGACGGCGACGGCGGCGCGCTCCAGCTCCCCGGTCCACAGCGGGCCGGGGTCGACGATGCCGTGTTCGATGACCGTGCTGGGCGTCGGGCCGGCGTCCCACATCAGCCGGTTGAAGTGCGTGACGTGGACGAGGGTGGCGCCGGGGATCCCGGCGGCGGGGTGGCGGGTGTCGGGCACGTCGCCGTGCGGGGCGTTGTGCTCCAGGTACACCAGCGGCGGGCGGCGGCCCAGCCACCGGTCGACCAGGCCGAGTTCGTGCGGGCGCTGCAGGACGACGACGTCGATGTGCTCGTCGCGCAGCCGCTCGGGCGGCACCTCGACGACGCTGCCGGGCCAGTCCCAGGTGCGGGCGCGGCCGAGGCCGTCGGGGCCGCGGTCGCGGGTGACGGGGACGACGTAGGTGTGCGGGCCCTGCACGAAGGCGGTGGTCCATGAGCCGTGCACGTGCCACAGGAGGATCCTCACGTCTCCCCCCGCAGCTTCTCGACGGCGGTGACCACGTCGTGCGCGGTGACGGTGTCCAGGCAGGGATGGCCGGGCACGGGGCAGTGCCGGGCCCTGCTGTCCGCGCAGGGCGCGTCCTGGTCGCCGAGCAGCACGTACGGGACGCCGTGGGGCCGCCAGCGTTCGGCGGGCACGACCGGCGCGAACAGGGAGACGACGGGGGTGCCGACGGCGGCGGCGAGGTGGGCGGGGCCGGTGTTGCCGGTGACGACGGCGTCGGCGCCCGCGAGGACGCCGGACAGTTCCGCGGCGCCGGTGCGGCCGCCGAGGTCGAGGGCCTGCTCGCCCGCGACGAACGCGGTCAGGTCGCTCTCCGCCGCGCCGCCGGTGACCACCACCCGGTGGCCGGCGGCGGCCAGTTCGCGCACCGCCTCGGCGCAGCGCCCGGGGCTCCAGGCGCGGGCGGGGACGCTGGCCCCGGGGTGCACGACGACGTAGGGGCCGGGGCCGGTGAGGCCTGCGGTCGGGGGCGGTTCGAGCACGCGCAGCCGGCCGTCGTCGGGTGCGGGGAACCCGGCGGCCTCGGCGAGGTCGAGGGCGGCCTCGGCCTCGTGGGCGTGCGGGGCGCGGTGGTGGCGCACGTCGAGCAGGGAGCCGGGGTAGTCCTCGCTGTCGGCGGCGATGAAGCCGACGCCGGCCAGGCGCAGCAGCAGGGCGGCGGGCAGCGGCGACTGGTGGAAGGAGGTGAGGATCAGCGCGGTGTCGGCGTCGATGGTGTCGATGAGCTGGTCGACCTCGCCGCGGCCGACGGGCGGCGGTGTGAAGCCCACCCAGGGCGCGTCCCACACCAGGATGTCGTCGACGCCGGGCAGCAGCCGGGCGGCGGGCGCGCCGCGCGGTCCGCACAGCACGGTGACGGTGTCGGCGCGGGCGGCGACGGCGCGGATCGCGGGACCGGCGAGCAGCACGTCGCCGAAGCTGTCGAGTCGGGTCACGAGGGCTTTCACCGGCACCTCCGGTGTCCGGGGCCGCTGGTGAAGGCCTCCTGGACGGGTCGTTCGTCGGCCAGGACGCGGCCCCGCGGCACTCCGCCGAGCACGGCGCGGACGGCGGTCGTGAGGTCGGGGGCGACGTGGTCGGCGTCCGCGACCTCCTCGGGGCGGGTCTGGGCGTTGGGGACGAGGATGCCGTGGGCGCCGGCCCGGCGGGCGGCCTCCACGTCGGCGCCGATGTCGCCGATGACGACCACGTCGGCGGGGTGGGCGCAGACGCGTCCGGCCGCCCAGAGCACCATGCCCGGCTGCGGCTTGCGGCATCGGCAGCCGTCGTCGGGGCCGTGCGGGCAGACGGCGAACACGTCGAAGGGGCCGAGGAGTTCGTCGACGCGGTGGTTGACGCGGCGGACGTCGGCCTCGGTGAGCAGGCCGCGCGCGACGCCGGACTGGTTGGTGACGACGCCGGTGGCGATGCCGCGTTCGCGCAGGCCGGCGAGCGCCTCGCGGGCGCCCGCGACGGGGCGGACCAGGTCGGGGTCGCCGTTGTAGGGGACGTCCTCGACGAGTGTGCCGTCCCGGTCGAACAGCACGGCCTTCACGGGGTGGGCGCGGTTCACAGGGTCACCTCCTCCTGCCACGCCGGGGCGTGGGGAGCAGGGCGTTGATACCGAGGATGCGCATGAGCCGGGTGCACCTTCCCGTGGGGTGGGAGGACTACGGTGCTGGCGAGTGCCGCGAGTGAGCTGAATTAAACACTTGATGGCTACTTGTGACGAAAGTACCGATTTGTCGCTCTTTGTAGCCGTGCGCGCGTGCCGACCGCCGGCGCCCAGGCGGACCACCGAAAACTATGAACCACACGTATACACGCTGTGTATAGTCCCGGCATGCCTTCTCCGACCAAGAAGATGAAGAAAACGGGGACCGCGTTCCGGACGATCGGAACGCTCGCGGCGGCCGCCGCCCTCACCCTCGCCCTGAGCGGCTGCTCGGGCCTCGACACGACCGCCCCCAGCGCCGTCCGCGCCGAGCCGGCCGCCGGCGCCCCGGCGGCCCGGTTCGGCACCGTCGACTGCCGCAAGGCGAAGTGCATCGCGCTCACCTTCGACGCCGGGCCGAGCGAGCACTCGGCGCGGCTGCTGGACATCCTGAAGGAGAAGCAGGTCCCGGCGACCTTCTTCCTGCTGGGCGAGCGGCACATCGAGAAGTACCCCGAGCTGGTGCGGCGGATGGCCGGCGAGGGCCACGAGGTGGCCAGCCACACCTGGGACCACAAGATCCTGACCGATCTGGCGCCCGAGCGGATACGTGAGGAACTGGAGCGGCCGAACCGGGAGATAGAGCGCCTCACCGGCCGCCGCCCCACCCTGATGCGCCCGCCGCAGGGCCGCACGAACGACACCGTGCACGAGATCTGCCGCGACCTCGGCCTGTCGGAGGTGCTGTGGACCGTGACGGCGAAGGACTACACGACCACCGACTCGGACCTCATCGGCCGCCGCGTCCTGGAGCAGGCGTCCCGGGACGGGATCATCCTGCTGCACGACATCTACGACGGCACGGTGCCGGCCGTGCCCGGGATCGTCGACGCGCTGAAGGAACGGGGCTATGTCTTCGTGACGGTGCCGCAGCTGCTGGCGCCGGGGAGGGCGGAGCCGGGGGCCGTGTACCGGTGACGGTCCGGCCGGGGGCTGGACCCGACGGGTGAACGGGGCCGCGGCCGGGTCGGTGGGCGGGGCGGGTTGCCTACGATCGTGGCGTGGCGAACATCGAGCTCCAGCGCACGGCCCCGCTCCCCCTCGACGAGGCGTGGCGCCGGATCACGGCGTGGCACCGGCACGGTGACGTCGTGCCGCTGACGGTGGTCCGGGTGGACCCGGACGGCCCGACGCGGCAGGGCACGCGCGTCGTGGCCCGCTCGGGCGTCGGGCCGTTCGCCTTCGACGACCCCATGGAGGTCACCCTCTGGCAGCCACCCGTGGACGGGGGCCCGGGGAGGTGCCGGCTGGAGAAGCGCGGGCGCGTGGTCCTCGGCTGGGCGGAACTGGAGGTGCGGCCGGGCCCGGGCGGGCGCACCCGCGTGGTGTGGCGGGAGGAGATCCGCCTGCGCTTCCTGCCGCCGCTCTTCGACGGCGTGGTGCGCCGTTCGTCGCGGTACGTGTTCGGCCGGGCGCTGAACCAGCTGCTCCGCCGTCCGTGACCCGGGGCGGGACCGTCGTCCGGGACGGCCCGGTCCTGCCCTGCTCCCGGTCACCCCGCCGCCGGGCGCGGAGCCGTTCTCGCTGCTGCAGGCGGCGGCCCGCCGACCGGTGGGGGGCTCAGGCCACCGAGCCGATCCGCCCCACCGTGCCGGGCCCCGGCTCGTGGTGGATCGGCGTGTGCGCGCCCGTCAGCGGCATTCCGCTGCCGCCGCGCCGCCCGGCGACGATCTCCGCCGCGATCGACAGGGCCGTCTCCTCGGGGGTACGGGCGCCGAGGTCGAGGCCGATCGGCGAGTGCAGGCGGCTCAACTCCAGCTCCGTGACGCCGACTTCACGCAGGCGGGCGTTGCGGTCCAGGTGGGTGCGCCGGGAGCCCATGGCGCCGACGTACGCCACCGGCAGCCGCAGCGCCAGCCTCAGCAGGGGCACGTCGAACTTGGCGTCGTGGGTCAGCACGCACAGCACCGTGCGGGCGTCGACGTCCGTGCGTTCCAGGTAGCGGTGGGGCCAGTCGACGACGATCTCGTCGGCCTCGGGAAAGCGCGCGCGGGTCGCGAAGACGGGGCGGGCGTCGCACACCGTGACGTGGTAGCCGAGGAACTTGCCGACGCGGACCAGGGCGGAGGCGAAGTCGATGGCGCCGAACACGATCATGCGCGGCGCGGGGACGGAGGACTCGACCAGGACCGTGAGCGGCGCTCCGCAGCGGGAGCCCCCCTCCCCGATCTCCAGGGTGCCGGTGCGCCCGGCGTCCAGGAAGGCGCGCGCCTCGGCCGCGACCGTGCGGTCCAGTTCCGGGTGGGCGCCGAAGCCGCCGTGCCGGGAGCCGTCGGGGCGGACCAGCAGGGCGCGGCCGGTCAGGTCGCCCGGGCCCGACACGATCCGCGCCACCGCCGCCGCCTCCCCGCGCGCGGCGGCGGCGAGCGCGGCCCGCACCACCGGCCGGACCGGATCGCCGGACCGTACCGGGGTGACCAGGATGTCGATGACGCCGCCGCAGGTCAGGCCCACGGCGAAGGCGTCGTCGTCGCTGTAGCCGAAGCGCTCCAGGACGCTCTCGCCGTCCCGCAGCGCCTGTTCGCACAGCTCGTAGACCGCACCCTCCACGCACCCGCCGGAGACCGAGCCGACGGCCGTGCCCTCGGTGTCCACCGCGAGCGCGGCGCCGGGCTGCCGGGGCGCGCTGCCGCCGACGGCCACCACGGTGGCGACGGCGAAGTCACGGCCCTGCTCGACCCACCGGTTCAGCTCCTCGGCGATGTCCAGCATCTGTCTCGGTCTCCTTGAGGTCGTGGCGTCCTGGAGGGTGCTGCGGAGGGCGTCAGTGCACGCCCAGCCAGCTCTCGATGGGGTTGAGAGCGAAGTAGACGAGGAACACCGCGGTGAGGATCCACATGAAGGTGCCGATCTCGCGCCACTTGCCCTGGGCGGTCTTGATGGCGACGTAGGAGATGACGCCCGCGGCGACACCGGTGGTGATGGTGTAGGTGAACGGCATCAGCACGACCGTGAGGAACA
The DNA here is from genome assembly GCF_043079125.1 of Streptomyces sp. NPDC015242. Lineage (NCBI taxonomy): Bacteria > Bacillati > Actinomycetota > Actinomycetes > Kitasatosporales > Streptomycetaceae > Streptomyces > Streptomyces sp. NPDC015242. The sequence continues at coordinate 150,649 of NZ_JBIBUF010000005.1, forward strand.
CCGGGATGGCGGTGGCGCGGTCGGCCCAGTCGACGTGCCGGGCGTTCATCAGCATCATCGCGCCGATGACGACGAGGGCGGCGGACGCCACCTCCTGCGGCACGATCGCGGTGAGCGGGGTGAAGAACAGGCAGGCCGCGAAGAACAGCCCGGTGACGACCGAGGCGAGGCCGGTGCGGGCACCCTCGCCGACCCCGGTCGCCGACTCGATGAACACCGTCTGGCCGGAGCCGCCCGACACACCGCCGATCGCGCCGCCCGCGCCGTCGATGAACAGCGCCTTGGACAGGCCCGGCATCCGGCCCTTGTCGTCGGCGAGCTTCGCCTCGGTGCCGACGCCGATGATGGTCGCCATGGCGTCGAAGAACCCGGCGAGCACCAGGGTGAAGACGATCATGCCGACGGTCATCGCGCCGACCTGGCCCCAGCCGCCGAACTCGACGTCGCCGAAGAGCGAGAAGTCGGGCATGGACACGGCGCTGCCGTGCAGTTCGGGGGCGCCGGCCGCCCACTGCTCGGGGTCGATGACGCCGGCGGCGTTCAGGATCGCGGCGACGACAGTGCCGCCGACGATGCCGATGAGGATGGCGCCCGGGATGTGCCGGGCCTGGAGCATGAAGATCAGCAGCAGGGTGCCGGCGAAGAGCAGGACCGGCCAGCCGGCGAGTTCGCCCGCCGGGCCGAGCGTGACGGGGGTGGCCTCGCCCTGGTGCACGAAGCCGGACTTGTAGAAGCCGATGAGGGCGATGAACAGGCCGATGCCCATGGTGATGCCGTGCTTGAGCGCGAGCGGGATCGCGTTCATGATCATCTCGCGCAGGCCGGTGACGACCAGCAGCATGATGACGACGCCGTACATCACGCACATGCCCATCGCCTGCGGCCAGGTCATCTCGGGCGCGACCTGGGAGGCGAGAACCCCGGAGACGGACAGGCCGGCGGCGAGGGCGAGCGGCACCTTGCCGACGAGGCCCATCAGCAGGGTGGTGAGGGCCGCCGCGAACGCGGTCGCGGTGATCAGGGGCTGCTGGGCGAGCGTGTCCCCGGCCGCGTCCCTGCCGGACAGGATCACGGGGTTGAGCAGGAGGATGTACGCCATCGCCATGAAGGTCGTGACGCCGCCGCGCACTTCGCGGGCGACGGTGGACCCTCGGTGGGATATGTGGAAGTACCGGTCGAGCCAGGACCGTCCGGCCGGGACGCGGGTGCCTTCGCCCGCGTCGTCGGCTGTGGTCCTCGGCTCTACTGACTGCTGGGTCATGTGGGCCTACTCCCAAGGTTCACAGGGGCACCCGCGGCTCGTCGGGTCGACGTGCGGGATTTGGGAAGGTGCTTCGGCCGCACGACCCGGGGGACGGCCCGAGACGAACGATCAGTCGGTCACCGGGGACCGCGAGCGGTGCGGTGCCCGGTCCTCCGGGCGGCGCGGAAGTGTGACGTTCCGGTGCGCCGCCCGGAGAGCTCTCACGCGGTGCCGGTCAGGTGCTCGGGGCGGACCGGCGTCCTGTTCAGCTCCAGCCCGGTCGCCGCGCGGATCGCCGCGAGCACGGCCGGGGTGGACGACAGGGTGGGGGCCTCGCCGATGCCCCGCAGCCCGTACGGGGCGTGGTCGTCGGCGAGTTCGAGCACGTCGACCGGGATGGTCGGCGTGTCGAGGATGGTGGGGATCAGGTAGTCGGTGAAGGAGGGGTTCTTGACCTTCGCCGTCTTCGGGTCGACGACGATCTCCTCCATGACCGCCACGCCCAGGCCCTGGGTCGTGCCGCCCTGGATCTGGCCGACGACGGAGAGCGGGTTGAGCGCCTTGCCGACGTCCTGGGCGCAGGCCAGCTCGATCACCTTCACCAGGCCGAGTTCGGTGTCCACCTCGACGACGGCCCGGTGCGCGGCGAAGGAGTACTGCACGTGCCCGTTGCCCTGGCCGGTGCGCAGGTCGAAGGCTTCGGTCGGCCGGTGCCGCCACTCCTCCTCGACCTCCACGACCTCGCCCTCCAGGACGTCTGCCAGGTCGCCGAGGACCTCGCCGGCGTCGATGACGACCTTGCCGCCCTCCAGGAGCAGCTCGGCCGTGGCCCAGGCCGGGTGGTAGGAGCCGAACTTGCGGCGGCCGATCTCCAGGACCTTCTCCCGGACGAGTTCGCAGGCGTTCTTCACGGCGCCGCCGGTGACGTACGTCTGCCGCGAGGCCGACGTCGAACCGGCGCTGCCGACCTGGGTGTCGGCCGGGTGGATGGTCACCTGCGTGACGCCGAGTTCGGTGCGGGCGATCTGCGCGTGGACGGTGACGCCGCCCTGGCCGACCTCCGCCATGGCCGTGTGGACGGTGGCGACGGGTTCGCCGCCCACGACCTCCATGCGGACCTTGGCGGTGGAGTAGTCGTCGAAGCCCTCGGAGAAGCCGACGTTCTTGATGCCGACGGCGTAGCCGACCCCGCGGACGACGCCCTCGCCGTGCGTGGTGTTGGACAGGCCGCCCGGCAGCTGCCGTACGTCGGCGCCCTCGCTGGACTCCCACTGGCGCTCCGGCGGCATCGGCATCGCCTTGACGCGGCGCAGCAGTTCGGCGACCGGGGCCGGGGAGTCGACGGGCTGGCCCGTCGGCATCAGGGTGCCCTGCTCCATGGCGTTGAGCTGCCGGAACTCGACCGGGTCCATGCCGAGCCGCGCCGCGAGCTTGTCCATCTGCGCCTCGTAGGCGAAGCAGGCCTGGACCGCGCCGAAGCCGCGCATGGCGCCGCAGGGCGGGTTGTTGGTGTAGAGGGCGATCGCCTCGATGTCCACGTCGTCGATCACGTAGGGGCCGACGGACAGGGAGGAGGCGTTGCCGACGACCGCCGGGGAGGCCGACGCGTAGGCGCCGCCGTCCAGGACGATCCGGCACTTCATGTGGGTGAGCTTGCCGTCCTTAGTGGCGCCGTGCTCGTAGTACAGCTTCGCGGGGTGGCGGTGGACGTGCCCGAAGAAGGACTCGAAGCGGTTGTAGACGATCTTCACGGGCTTGCCGGTGCGCAGCGCCAGCAGGCAGGCGTGGATTTGCATGGACAGGTCCTCGCGGCCGCCGAACGCGCCGCCGACGCCGGACAGCGTCATGCGCACCTTGTCCTCGGGCAGGCCCAGCACGGGCGCGATCTGCCGCAGGTCGCTGTGCAGCCACTGGGTGGCGATGTAGAGGTGCACGCCGCCGTCCTCCTCCGGCACGGCGAGCCCGGACTCGGGGCCGAGGAAGGCCTGGTCCTGCATGCCGAAGGTGTACTCGCCCTCGACGATCACGTCGGCCCGCTCGCGTGCCTCCCGCACGTCGCCGCGCACGATCGGCTGGCGGTGCACGATGTTCGGGTGCGGGACGTGACCGCTGTGGTGGTCGTCGCGGTTCTCGTGGACGAGGATCGCGTCCGGGGCGGTCGCGGAGGCCTCGTCGGTGACGACGGGCAGCTCCTTGTACTCCACCTTGATCTTCGCCGCGGCGCGGCGCGCGGTCTCCGGGTGGTCGGCGGCGACCAGGGCGACCGGCTCTCCGTGGTGGCGGACCTTGCCGTGGGCGAGGACCGGGGTGTCCTGGATCTCCAGGCCGTAGTTCTTCACGTCGGTCGGCAGGTCGTCGTACGTCAGCACGGCGTACACGCCCGGCGTGGCCAGCGCCTCCCCGGTGTCGATGGAGACGATCTCGGCGTGCGCGACCGTGGAGCGCAGGATCTGGCCCCACAGCATGTCCTCGTGCCACATGTCGGAGGAGTACGCGAACTCGCCGGTGACCTTGAGGGTGCCGTCCGGGCGGAGCGTGGACTCGCCGATGCCGCCCTTGGTCTGCGAGCCCTGGGTGATCTTGGTGGGGGTTCCGCTGGGGGAAGACATGCTCAGACCGCCTCTCCCTGCCGGGCGGCCGCCAGGCGGACCGCGTCCATGATCTTCTCGTAGCCGGTGCAGCGGCACAGGTTGCCCGAGAGGGCCTCGCGGATGTCCGCGTCGCTGGGGTTGGGGTTGCGCTCCAGCATCTCGTCGGCGGCGACCAGCAGACCGGGCGTGCAGAAGCCGCACTGGACGGCGCCGGCGTCGATGAACGCCTGCTGGATCGGGGAGAGTTCGGTGCCCTCGCCGGTCTGCGAGTCGGTGCCCCTGGCCTGCCACGCCTGGGCGTCCTGCAGCCCGGTGCCGCACGCCCCGGAGGCGCAGCCGCCCTCGGCGCGCTGCCTGGCGTACTCGGCGAGGCCCTCGACGGTGACGACCTCGCGGCCCTCCACCTGCCCGGCGGCGACCAGGCACGAGCACACCGGCACGCCGTCCAGGCGGACCGTGCACGAGCCGCACTCGCCCTGCTCGCAGGCGTTCTTGGAACCGGGCAGTCCGAGCCGCTCCCGGAGCACGTACAGCAGGGACTCGCCCTCCCACACGTCGTCGGCTTCCTGCGGACGGCCGTTGACCGTGAAGTTGACGCGCATTACGCAGCTCCCTCCGAGGCGCGGCGGGCGCCGCGGTAGGACTCCCAGGTCCAGGTCAGCGTGCGGCGGGCCATGACGCCGACCGCGTGCCGGCGGTAGCTCGCCGTGCCCCGGACGTCGTCGATCGGGTTGCAGGCGGCGGAGCACAGGTCCGCGAACTGCTTGGCGACCGACGGGGTGATGATCTTGCCGTTGTCCCAGAAGCCGCCTTCCTCCAGCGCGGCGTTGAGGAACTCCTCGGCGGCCTTGGCCCGTACGGGCGTCGGGGCCGCCGAGCCGATGCCGGTGCGCACGGTGCGGGTCGCGGGGTGCAGGGCGAGCCCGAAGGCGCACACGGCGATGACCATGGCGTTGCGGGTGCCTACCTTGGAGAACTGCTGGGGTCCGTCGGCCTTCTTGATGTGCACGGCGCGGATCAGCTCGTCGGGCTGGAGCGCGTTGCGCTTCACGCCCGTGTAGAACGCGTCGATCGGGATGCGGCGCGACCCGCGCACCGACTCGACCTCCACCTCGGCGCCCGCGGCGAGCAGGGCGGGGTGGGCGTCGCCGGCCGGGGAGGCGGTGCCGAGGTTGCCGCCGACGCCGCCGCGGTTGCGGATCTGCGGGGAGGCGACCGTGTGCGAGGCGAGAGCGAGCCCCGGCAGCTCGGTGCGCAGGTTCTCCATGATCCTCGTGTAGGGCACGGAGGCACCGAGCCGCACGCTCTCCTCGCCGACCTCCCACTCGGAGAGGTCGCCGACGCGGTTCAGGTCCATGAGGTACTCGGGCCGGCGATGGTCGAAGTTGATCTCGACCATCACGTCGGTGCCACCCGCAATCGGCACAGCGGTGGGGTGCTCGGCTTTCGCGGCGAGCGCCTCCTCCCAGCTGGCGGGGCGAAGGAAGTCCATGACCGGCTCTCTTCTTCGTCTTCTCGTGGGGCGTTCAGATTGAGCCAATCCGTGTGCGGCGGTCCCGGCTCGTTCATGTGCTGTTAACGCGTAGTGGCCTCAGTACACAGCGCGGTACTCCGACGGGGTCAGTCACGGAAACCATGAAGGAGTTGGCTGGCCAGAAGAGGCATCTTGTAGATTCGTATGAACGGAGGCCATCGGAAACCTCCTCGTTCTCCTGTGGAAACGCGCGACAGGACCGCGTGACCTGGGACACAGACCGGGACCCGGTGCGGGGACGGCGAGCGCCGCTCACCAGCCCGCCGAACGGGCGGCCCCTCCGTACCCCCACCAAGATCCACCATAGATTTCGAGACAAGGAACGGCGGCGACGAGAATGCGGCTGCGCGCACTGCTGGACACGGACGCGCTGGGCCTCAAGCTGCTCGGCGGCGAGGACGAGCTGGACCGCGCCGTGCGCGGCGTGATGACCACCGACCTGCGTGACCCGAGCCGCTACCTCTCGGGCGGCGAGCTGGTGCTCACGGGGCTGGCCTGGCGCCGGGACGCCGCCGACTCCGAACCGTTCGTGCGCATCCTGGTGCAGGCCGGGGTGGCGGCCCTGGCCGCGGGCGAGGCCGAGCTGGGCGACGTGCCGGAGGACCTGGTCGTGGCCTGTGCCCGTCACCGCCTGCCGCTGTTCGCGGTGCACGAGTCGGTGGCCTTCGCGACGATCACCGAGCACGTCGTGCGGCAGGTCTCCGGCGAACGGGCCGGCGACCTCGCGGCGGTGGTGGACCGGCACCGCCGGATGATGACCTCGGGCCCGGCGGGCGGCGGCCCGGACGTGGTCCTGGATCTGCTCGGCTCGGACCTCGACCTGCGGGCCTGGGTCCTGTCCCCGACCGGCCGCCTCATCGCGGGCTCGAAGGCCGCGGGCCCGGCCCTGCCCGCCGAGGCCTGCGCGCGCCTCGCGGCGGAGCACCTGTCCGCCACCCGCACCGGCCGCCGCGGCCCCCACCGCGTCATCCTCGGCTCCACCACCTACTCGCTCTTCCCGGTCCGCTCGACGGGCCGTGCCCCGCAGGGCGCCCGGGACGTCCGGGAGACCGTGCTGTCCGACTGGCTGCTGGCGGTCGAGGCGGACGCCGGTGACTGGGCCGAGGAGCGCCTGGACCTGCTGCACGGCGTCACGCAGCTGATCGCCGTCGAGCGGGACCGCCGGGACGCCGCCCGTACGGTCCGCCGCCGTCTCGCCCAGGAGGTGCTGGAGCTGGTCCAGACGGGCGCGGCCCCCGCCGAGATCGCCGCCCGCCTGCGCGTGGCCGCTCCGGTGCTGCTGCCCGGGCTGGGCGCCGCGCCGCACTGGCAGGTCGTCGTCGCCCGGGTCGACTGGGACGGCGCCGGGGCCGAGACCGGCCCGGTCGCGCAGGCCCTGCTGGAGGAGATCCTCGTCGACCCCCAGTCGTCCGGCCCGGAGCACTCCGACCGCATCGCGGTGGCCCACACCGGCGACGAGGCCGTAGCCCTGGTCCCCCTCCCCGCCGTCTCCGCCGAGCACGACGGCTCGGAGAGCGGCGTCCTCGCGGACGCGCTCCTGCAAGCCGTCCGATCCCCCCTCTCGGCCGGCCTGGACGACGACGGCCGCCTCACCCTCGGTGTCAGCGCGGCCGTGCATTCCGCGGAGGGGTTGCGCGGCGCGCTGGAGGAGGCCCGCCACGCCCGGCGCGTCGCGGCGGCCCGCCCGGGCCGGGTCTGCGCGGCCGGCCACCAGGAACTGGCCTCCCACGTCCTGCTGCTGCCGTTCGTCCCGGACGACGTCCGCCGCGCCTTCACGGCCCGTCTGCTGGACCCGCTGCGCGACTACGACCAACGCCACCGTGCCGAGCTGATCCCGACACTGGAGGCCTTCCTCGACTGCGACGGCTCCTGGACCCGCTGCGCCACGCGTCTGCACCTGCACGTCAACACGCTGCGCTACCGGGTGGGCCGGATCGAGCAGTTGACGAGCCGTGACCTGTCGCGGCTCGAGGACAAGCTGGACTTCTTCCTGGCGCTGCGGATGAGCTGAAAGACGGGGGTGTCCCGTCCCAAACCCGGGACGCCCCCCAGTCCCACGACTTTGTGAAATCCTTCACCCACCCTCTTGGCCCGGCCCCGCGATTCGTGCTGAGATGCCGCCACCACTCAACAGCTCGATGGCGTGCTCGGGGAGGGCAACGTGGCGCATACCGCCATGTCTGGTAACGGAACGACCGCCGGTGACGATCCCCTCCAGACCGCGGTATGGCGGCTGCGCTCCCGCGGGTGCTGGGGCGACGCGGCCGCGCTGCTGCTGCCCGCCACCCCGGCGGCGGCGCTGCAACGCGCGGCGCTCCTGGTCGAACGGTGTCTGTACACCGAGGAGGGCTGGGAGGAGGCCGAGGACGCGCTGCGCACGGCCGAGGCGCTGGCCCACAGCGACGACGAGCGGGGCGCGGCCGCTTGTGAACGCGGGTACTTGGCCTACGCGGCGACCCTGCTGGCGGTGCGGGACCGGGCCGACGAGGCGCGGGCCGCGCTGGGCCGGGCGGCGGCGCTGATCCCTCCGGGGGTTCCGCAGCGGGCCCTGCTGGACTTCCGCCGGGGCCTGCTGGCGGAGAACCTGACGAGCGCGCCCCAGGCCGCGCGGGCCGCGTACCGCCGCGCCCACGCGGGCGCCACGGCCCACGCCGACCCGCTGCTGCTCTCCTTCACGTGGCGCCACCTCGCCGGACTGGCCCTGCGCGAGGGCGAGCTGGCGGAGGCCCGGCACGGCTTCGCCGAGTCCCTGCGCATCCGCGAGGAACTGGGCTACCTGGTGGGCACGGCCCCGGCGCTGGTGTCCCTGGCCGACACGGAGACGGAACCGGAGGCGTCCCGGCTGCGGGAGGAGGCTCGGCGGCTGTACCGGCTGCTCGGGGGCGTGCCGACATGGCTGGCACGCCGTCTCTCACCGGCGCCTCCGGCGGCCACGGCCTGAGGGGCACCCCGCGGCACGCAGGCCCGCGGCTGGGCGCACCCGCACCCGCCGGCGCGCGGAAGGGGCCGTGCCGGGGGTGTCCGCCCGCAGCGGTTGGCGCGTCAACGGACAGTCAGTCGGCACGCAACCCCGTCGCGCCGTTCCGGGGACGGACACCCCCGGCACGGCCCCGACCCGCACCCCACCGCCAGGCGCTACCCCACCGTCAGGCGCTACCCCGAAGGCACCCCACCGCCAGGCGCCACCCCACAGCCACTCCACCGTCAGGCGCCACCCCACAGCGACCCCACCGTCAGGCGCTACCCCGCGGCCGCCCCCGCGAAGTGCTCCCCCACCAGTGCCCGCACCACGTCCAGGTCCCGCGCGATCAGCGCGTCCAGCAGCGCCGTGTGCTCGTGCGCGTCCGCCACCAGGTCCGCGCGCCCCCGGACTCCGGGCCCGCCCCCGACCAGCGGCCACTGCGCCCTGCGGTGCAGGTCCTCCGCGATCCGGACCAGCTGCCGGTTCCCGGACAGGGACAGCACCGCCCGGTGGAAGTGACGGTCCGACTCCGCGTAGGTCGCCCGGCAGCCCGAGGACGCCGCGCGCACCGTCGCCTCGGCCAGCGGGCGCAGTTCGGCCCACCGCTCGGCGGGCACCGTCCGGGCCAGCCGCAGCATCACGGGCACCTCGATCAGCGCCCGGACCTCGGCCAGCTCCGCCAGGTCCCGCGTTCCCCGCTCGACGACCCGGAAGCCGCGGTTCGGCACCACCTCGACCGCGCCCTCCAGCGCCAGCTGCTGCATCGCCTCGCGCACCGGCGTCGCCGACACCCCGAAGCGCTCCCCCAGCACCGGCGCGGAGTACACCTCCCCGGGCCGCAGGTCACCCGCCACCAGCGCGGCCCGCAGCGCGTCGAGGATCTGCCCCCGCACCGAGGAGCGCTGCACCACCGGCCGCCCCCGGGTGACAGGCGGCGCCGGGGGCTCGGAGTGCGTGTGCTCCCCGCGCACGGCCCCGGCCTGCCGCACCACCCCGGCCTGCCCGGCCGCCTGCCCCGGGACCCGCTGAGCCTCCGCGCGGATCTGCGGAACCCCCGTCCCGGCGGAGCCCTGCGCACCCTGCTTCACGGGTCCTCCTCCGGACGTATCGGTACTTGGGGTCATTACGGCGGGTTGTTACTCGCCCGTCAAGCACGATAAGCGCACCGGCCCCCAGTTCAAATCCCGGCGATCTTCGGTAAGGTAAGGCTTACCTTCAGGACTTGTCCTCACGGGACCGTCTACACACATGGATCGGTGATCACATGCCCGCGACCCGTTCGGCCGTCTCCGGCGCCTACGCCCGCCTGGCCGAGGTCCTCCCGGGACTCACCGTCACCGAACTCGCCCCGGAGCAGCCGGCCCCGCACGGCGGCGGCTGGGTCACCGCCGCCGGCCTCGCCGCGGCCGGGTCCGGCCTCGACGCCTACCTCGCCTGGGACGAGGCCCAGATCCGGCGGGACTACGACCGGCAGGCCCGCCCCGACGTCGTCGCCAGCTTCGGCCTGCACCGCTACGCCTGGCCCGCCTGCCTGCTGATCACCGTGCCGTGGTTCCTGCAGCGCCGTGTCCCCCGCTACCCCGTGACGCACGTCTCGTACGACCGCACCGACCCGGCCCACGCCCTCGGCCACCTGGCCGTCCGCCCGGCCGGTTTCGCCTGCCTGCCCGGCGACGAGGCCGCCGCGCTGCCCGGCGCCCGGGTCGTCCCGGACGAGGAGGCCCTGCGTGCCGAGGTGCGCTCGGCGGTCGCCGAGCACCTGGAGCCGGTCCTGACCGGTTTCGGCCCCCGGATGCGGCGCCGCGGCCGGGCCCTGTGGGGCATGGCGACCGACGAGATCGTCGAGGGCCTGTGGTACGTCGGCCAGTTGTTCGGCGAGCTCGAGGAGCGGCGCGCCATGCGTGAACTGGAGCTGCTGCTGCCCGGCGCGACCAAGCCGTACGTCGGCACGGCGGCGTTCCGCGAACTGACCGGCCCCGGCGGCGAGCCGCTGCGCACCCGGGACCGCGCGAGCTGCTGCATGTTCTACACGCTGCGCCCCGAGGACACCTGCGCCACCTGCCCCCGCACCTGCGACACGGACCGGGTCAGCAAGCTGCTCGCCACGGCCAGTTGACGCACCGTCGGACAACGCACCGGCCCGCGTCCCGTAGGATCATCACGGAACCGGGCACCCGCACGCCCACAGGCGATTCACAACTCCCTCACGCGTCACGGGAACTTTCCGGAGAACCACTCGTACGGGTAGTCTTGTTCGAACTCAACTCCCGCCCCTCAAGCGGCAGTTCGAGCAGAACGCCGCCCTGGGCATCCCCTTGCACTTCCTTGGCGGCCTCTTGCCCCGAAACCCCCTGAGGGCCGGTGGGATTGGGCCACTATGGCGGGCGTTACGCCCTATCCCCATGCAAGGGACCACCCACATGAGACTGACCGACATATCGCTGAACTGGCTGCTTCCGGGCGCCGTGCTTCTCCTGGGCATGCTGGCGGCGGTGGCGGTGCTCGCGCGCGGCAAGCGCTCCTCGGTCAAGGACACGAGCGCGGACGATTCCTGGGAGCGCAGCGAGGAACGCCGCAGACGCAAGGAAGCGATCTACGGCACTGTTTCCTATGTCCTGCTGTTCTGCTGCGCGGCCGTCGCCGCCGCGCTCTCCTTCCACGGCCTGGTCGGCTTCGGCGAGCAGAACCTCGGCCTGACCGGCGGCTGGCAGTACCTCGTCCCGTTCGGCCTGGACGGCGCGGCGATGTTCTGCTCCGTGCTCGCGGTGCGCGAGGCCAGCCACGGTGACGCGGCGCTCGGTTCCCGGATACTGGTCTGGACGTTCGCGCTGGCCGCCGCCTGGTTCAACTGGGTGCACGCGCCCCGGGGCGTCGGACACGACGGCGCCCCCCACTTCTTCGCCGGCATGTCCCTCTCCGCCGCGGTCCTGTTCGACCGCGCGCTGAAGCAGACCCGCCGGGCCGCGCTGCGCGAGCAGGGCTTGGTGCCCCGGCCGCTGCCGCAGATCCGCATCGTGCGCTGGCTGCGGGCGCCCCGGGAGACCTACAAGGCCTGGTCGCTGATGCTGCTGGAGGGTGTGCGCAGCCTGGACGAGGCGGTCGACGAGGTGCGCGAGGACAAGCGCAAGAAGGACGCCGAACGGCAGCGGCGCCGCGACCAGCAGCGCGTGGAGCGGGCCCAGCTGAAGGCGATCAGCCGCGGCCACCGCGGCCACCTCCTGGGCCGCGGCGGCGGCCGGGAGCTCGAGGTGCAGGTGGAGCGCGGCTCCTCGCAGGTCACCGCGGAGCCTGCCATATCCGGGCCGGAACTGCCCGTACGCTCGCGTCCCTCCCTGCAGCCCGTGCGCAAAGGGAGTGAGCCGGTGACCGTCGACCTCACCGCGGAGGACGACACCATGGCACTGCCGCGCCTCGACTCGCTGGAGCGCAAGCTCAAGGATCTGGAGCAGCAGTTCGGCTGACCGAGCCGCACCGGTACGGCGAGGGGGCGTGGCCTGCGGGCCGCGCCCCTTCGGCCGTCACGCCGCCTCGGCCTCCAGCTCGAACCAGACGGCCTTGCCCACGCCGTGCGGGCGGACCCCCCAGGCGTCCGCGAGGGACTGCACGAGGAACAGGCCCCTGCCGTTCGTGCCCTCGTCGGCGGCCGGCATGCGCAACCGTGGCCTGCGGGCCACGAAGTCCCGTACCTCCACGTGCAGTCCGCGCGGGCCCACGGTGGCCGTCAGGACCGCGTCGTGGTCCGTGTGGACGATCGCGTTGGTGACGAGCTCGCTGGTGAGCAGCTCCGCCACGTCGGAGATGTCCGGCCGTCCCGGCCTCCCCCATTGCCCGAGCAACTCCCGCAGGGCCCTGCGGGCTTCCGGCACGGCTCGCAGGTCCGCCCTTCCCAGTCTGCGCCTCAGCTGAGGCGCCGGCGCCCGCTCCGTGACGTCGTCGGTCCCGTCCTCCGCCGTTTCCGCCGAGAAGGCCCCGATCGTTATGGGACCGCCTCCTCGTGCCTGCCTCTCCATGACCCCCGCCCGCGCGCCGATGTCGGTTCCCCTCCTGCTCGAACACGTTCACGGGGATCCATGCCCGTTCGGGCACGCGGCAGTCATGTCGCATCGTCAACGACCGGGTGTTCGGCCACCCACGGGCGGCCGGATGCGCGGCCGGAGGGGCGCGGGGCGGTGCGGCCGGGGCGGATCGGGGGACAAGAGGGCAGCCGGTTCAGGGCCCCGGACGGAGGCTGACCGCCCGGGATCGGACGATGGGCCGACGGCCGGCTGCCGACGGTTGCGTACGCGGCGGAGGGCCGGGGCGCCACGGCCCCGTGCTCGCCGGTCCGCCGAAGTTGGCCGAAGTACGACGGTTATTCCGGGGCACCGACCGGTACGGGACCGTCCTCCCCACCCCCGTGGCGGGAGGACGGCCCCGGCTCAACCGGTGCGCGCCCGTCAGTAGAGCTTGTTGACGGCGGTGGTCGTCGTCTTCTTGAAGGCGGCCACGGGCGCGTCGTCGAAGTCGCCCAGCTGTCCCCACTGCACGACGGTGACGGTCCTGCCGTCCCGCCCGACGGACAGCAGGTCGATGTCGGTGGCGCCCCAGGAGGTCTCGGTGTGCAGGCCCCGGACGCGGGCGCCTTCCTCGACGGGCAGCGAGCCGTAGTCGCGGCCCTCGGCCTCGATGTCCGGGTCGGCCTTCTCGATGCGGTCCGCACAGGTGCGGATCAGGTCGTCGTAGTGCTTCGCCAGAGCCTTGGCCAGGGCGGGCGTGTCCGCCACGACGGTCAGCTGCACGGCGCCGGTGTCCAGGTCGGTCCGGAACTCCCGGTGCCGGTAGTCGTAGGAGGGCACGCCCTCGGTGCTCACGCAGAAGCCGAGGGCCTCCGGGAACCCTTCGGTGACGGGCCCGGCCGTCCAGGACGACGTCGGGTGCGGCGGCAGCTGGGACGCCGACAGGAACTTGGGTGCGGCGGCCTTCGGCGCGGCGCCGGCGGCCGGTGCCGTGAGGACCGCGCCGGCCGCGAGGGCGGCGGCGGTGAGTGCGGTGAGCACGCTGGTGCGGATGCGCATGGGCATGGGTGTCCCCCCGTGATGTGGTGCGTGGATGTGAGGTCGCCGCGACGCCCGGCGGTCGGCTCGGGCCCGGTCGGCGGCGACACCAGAAGCATCAGCGGTCACAGCGGGCGGACGCAACAGCCGGCGCCCGATCCACCGGGGTGGAACCATCCCAGCCCCTCTGACGTGCAGGTACATGAGTGCCTGGGATGCCGTCCCCGGCCGGTTCGCACCAAGGAGACGGGGGCACGGTGGCGGAACAGGACGACGTCGCGCGGTTCGCGGCGCTGCTGAGGGCACTGAAGGAGCGCACGGACCGCAGCTACGGTTCGCTGGCCCGCCGCCTGGCCATGAACACCTCGACGCTGCACCGCTACTGCGCGGGCGAGGCGGTCCCCGTGGACTTCGCCCCGGTGGAACGGTTCGCTGCACTGTGCGGGGCCTCGCCCGACGAACGCCTGGACCTCCACCGCCACTGGCTTCTCGCGGTGGCGGCCCGTCAGCGCCCGCGGGGCGCGGCCGCGGACCGCTCGGCGGAGGAAGCGGACCCGGCGCGCGGAGAGGGCGCGAACGGAAGCGAGGACGCCGCGAACGCGCCGAGCACACCAGAGAACGGGCGCGCGGCGCACGCGGGAAGCGCCCCGCACAGCGCGGGCGCGGCACAGGGCGCGGACACGGCGCGCGGAGAGAGCGCGGACACGGCGCACGGGCAGGAACCGGGCGCGGCTCGGGACACGGGTGCCTCGGAGAAGGAGGAGGACGACGCAACGGCGGCGGCCGCCGGGGAGCCGGTCGTGAGGGAACCTGTCGGCGAACCGGTCGTGAGGGAACCGGTCGTGGGGGAACCGGTCGTAGGGCCGGTCGCTGAGGGCGCCCTCCCCCGTCGCCCCTGGTACCGCCGCAGGCGTCTCGCGGTCGGGCTGGCCGCCGCCTGCGCCGTGTTCGCGACGCTCGGGAGTCTGGCCGCACTGCCGGACGGGCGGCGCGCGGCCGCAGGCGACCGCGCCCGCGCGACGGGTTCGGTCACACCCGGAGCGCCGGGGGCGGGGGCATCCGAGCGGGGCGGTGCCTCCCGCTCGCCGAGCGCCTCCCCCACCCCCGAGGGTTCCTCACCCTCCGCGGACCCGGAAGAGAAGGGGAAGACGGAAGAGAGGGAGAAGGGGAACGAAAAGGGGAAGCCCGGCCCCGCGCCCTCCGGCCGCACCACCGCCCCGCCGCGCAGCGGGACGGCCCCGGCGGCACCGCTCACCTGGTCCGCGGACTCCCAGGCGTGGAAGCTCGGCTGCGGTCACGACTACGTGATCACCAGGCCGCCGGCCCAGGTCCCGCCACCGCCGGTCCCGCAGGACGCCGGGGCGTGGGCGGCGTCCGAGAACGCGGTGCACGGCGGCGAGACGCTTGTGCGGCTGTCCGTGCAGGGCCGCAGCGACACGGCCGTCGTGCTGGACGCCCTGCGCGTGCGCGTGGTCGGGCGGGCCGCACCCGTCCAGGGCAACGCCTACGCCATGGACCAGGGCTGCGGCGGTTCGATCACCCCGCGGTCCTTCGACGTGGACCTGGACAAGGACCGCCCCATCGCCCGCGCGGTCGCCGGGAGCGACGCCGGTACGCCGATCCCGGCGGTGAGCATGCCGTACCGCGTCTCGGCGCGGGACCCCGAGGTGCTGCTCGTCAACGCCCGGACGCGGGGCTGCGACTGCCGCTGGTACCTGGAACTGGACTGGTCCTCGCAGGGCCGCAGCGGCACGGTCCGCATCGACGACGGCGGCCGCCCGTTCCGCACCAGCGGCATCGCGGGTCTGCCCCGCTACCTCTACGACACCTCGGCACGCCAGTGGAAGCCGTACCGCTAGACAGCGAAACAAGACACAAGAAAGAAAACAAGTCGGCTGGCGAATACTCGACCCCGCCGAGGCGGAAATACCCACCGCGGCGGCGTCTCCGCTTCCGTGACCTGCGGTCATAAACGGAGACTTATCAACCGGAGGGAATGATGTCTGATCACGGCCACTGACAACGGTGCGCCCGGGCTGAAATCATTCGAGCACGGCACCGGAAGAACTGGCGAAAGGCGGATGGCGGATAACCCATCCCTTTCGCAGTTCCTCATTCGGGCACCGCGTCATCAAGAAGGAGATGTCTTGCCCCCCATGCGGAAGACCATGCTCACGGTTGCGGCTCTGGCCGGAATCGCCCTCACCAGCCAGCCCGCCGTCGCCCAGACCCAGGCGAGCGGCAGCTGGCGCGCCTACACCGGGACCAACTTCTCGGGTCCGGACACGACGTTCACCGGGGAGGTGGGCGAGTGCAAGTACGTCGGTGACAACTGGAACGACAAGACCCGGTCCGCCAAGTCGTCGACCGCCACCACCCGGGTGGAGTTGTGGGACAACGCCGACTGCACCGGTGGCTCGATCGTCATCGACGGCTCCGGCTACTACGCCATCGGCGCGTGGGTCAGCGCCTACCGGGTGTCGAGCGTCTGACGGACCGTCCCTTCACCGGCCGCCCGCCTCCTGGAGTCCGCCGCTCCGGGCGGCGGTGCGGGCGGCGGTGCGGGCGGCGGTGCGGGCGGCTCGCCGGACAGCCGTGATGGCGGGCTCGTCGCGTCGCTCGGCGAGCCAGGCCAGGGCCGATGTGGAGGGCGGCAGGTCCCTGACATCGACGTAGCGCACGCCCGGACGGGGAAACAGGTCGCGGGCCGCGGCCGGCAGGAAGGACATGGCTTCCCCCCGGGCCACGGTGTGCAGCAGCGTCTCCATGTCCGTGACGACGGGCCCGTACCGCACGGGGCTGCCGTCAGGGCGGGGATCGACGGACCAGAACTCCTTCCAGGCACGCGGCACCTGGCCGGGCCAGTCGACCACGGGGTGGCCGGCGAACTGGGCGAGAGCGGCGTCGGCCGTCCCGGCCAGGGGATGACCGGCCGGGAGACACGCCACCCGGGGCTCCGTGGCGAGATGCTGTTGTTCGATGCCCGCCGGCACGGGAGGTCGCACGAACACCACGTCGACCTCCTTGTCCCGCAGGGCGGCGGCGAACCGGTAGGCGTCCAGGGTCACCATGTGCACCGTCAGCAGCGGATGGCCCGCCTCCTGCAGGGCCCGCAGTACGGCGTGCGTATGAGGCATGGCGGCCTCCGCCCCGACGGTGCCGACGACGAGCCGGCCCGAGACGCGCCGCACCTGTGACTCGGCGGTGCGGCGCACCTGGACCATGGCGTCGACCGCCGCCCGGGCCGCGGGCAGCAGTGTCCGCCCGGCGTCCGTGAGATCGACCATCCGGTTGGTGCGCTCGAACAAGCGCACCCCCAGGCGTTTCTCCAGACCACGAATCTGCTGGCTCAACGCGGACTGGGTGATGAAAAGAGAGGCGGCGGCGCGCCCGAAATGGCGCATTTCCCCGAGAACGATGAACAGACGTAATTGGTGAATGCTGGGCTCAGCCTCATTACCTGCAGCCATCGACACGACACCGAACCAGCCAGAAGAAAGGGACAGGGACGAAGCGAGGACCAGGCTAGGAGGATGCCGGCCGGGCCGGTCCTGACAGATGTCAGGTGTCAGGGCCGGGGCACATTGCGCAGGTTGGAGCGGGCCATCTGCAGCATCCGGCCGACCCCGCCGTCCAGCACGATCTTGGACGCGGACAGGGCGAACCCGGTCACCATCTCCGCCTTGATCTTCGGCGGGATGGACAGCGCGTTGGGGTCGGTGACGACGTCGACGAGGGCCGGGCCCTTGTGCTTGAACGCGTCCTTGAGGGCACCGGCGAGGTCCTTCGGCTTCTCGACGCGCACACCGTAGGCGCCGCAGGCGCGGGCGACGGCCGCGAAGTCGGGGTTCTTGTTGGCCGTGCCGTGCGAGGGCAGCCCGGCGACCAGCATCTCCAACTCGACCATGCCGAGGGAGGAGTTGTTGAAGAGGACGACCTTGACCGGGAGGTCGTACTGCACCAGCGTCAGGAAGTCGCCCATCAGCATGGAGAAGCCGCCGTCGCCCGACATCGACACGACCTGCCGCTTCGGGTCGGTGAACTGCGCGCCGATCGCCATGGGCAGGGCGTTGGCCATCGAGCCGTGGGAGAAGGAACCGATGACGCGGCGGCGGCCGTTGGGTGAGATGTAGCGGGCGGCCCAGACGTTGCACATGCCGGTGTCGACGGTGAACACGGCGTCGTCGGCGGCGACTTCGTCCAGCACGGATGCCACGTACTCGGGGTGGATCGGTGTGTGCTTCTCGACCTTGCGGGTGTACGCCTTCACCACGCCTTCCAGCGCGTCGGCGTGCTTCTTCAGCATCCGGTCGAGGAAGCGGCGGTTCTTCTTCTCCCGCACGCGCGGGATCAGGCAGCGCAGCGTCTCCCGCACGTCGCCCCAGACCGCGAGGTCCAGTTTCGAGCGGCGGCCGAGGTGTTCGGGCCGGACGTCGATCTGGGCGATCTTGACGTCGTCGGGGAGGAACGCGTTGTACGGGAAGTCCGTGCCCAGCAGGATCAGCAGGTCGCACTCGTGGGTGGCCTCGTAGGCGGCGCCGTAGCCGAGCAGTCCGCTCATGCCGACGTCGTAGGGGTTGTCGTACTGGATCCACTCCTTGCCGCGCAGGGCGTGCCCGACCGGTGACTTGATCTTCCCGGCGAACTCCATGACCTCGGCGTGCGCGCCCGCGGTGCCGCTGCCGCAGAAGAGGGTGACCTTGCCGGCCTCGTCGATCATCTCGACGAGCCGGTCGATCTCGGCGTCGCCGGGGCGGACCGTGGGCCGGGAGGTGACGAGTGCGGTCTCGGCGGTCTTCTCCGGGGCGGGCAGGTCGGCGATGTCCCCGGGCAGGGTGACGACGCTGACGCCGCCGCGCCCGACGGCGTTCTGGATGGCGGTCTGCAGCAGCCGCGGCATCTGCTGCGGGCTGGAGATCATCTCGCTGTAGTGGCTGCACTCGGCGAACAGCCGGTCGGGGTGGGTCTCCTGGAAGTAGCCGAGACCGATCTCGCTGGAGGGGATGTGCGAGGCGAGCGCGAGGACCGGGGCCATGGAGCGGTGGGCGTCGTAGAGGCCGTTGATGAGGTGCAGGTTGCCGGGGCCGCAGGAGCCGGCGCAGGCGGCGAGACCGCCGGTGATCTGGGCCTCGGCACTGGCGGCGAAGGCGGCGGTCTCCTCGTGCCGGACGTGGATCCAGTCGATGGCGGAGTTGCGGCGGACGGCGTCGACGATCGGGTTGAGGCTGTCGCCGACGACGCCGTAGAGGCGTTTCACTCCGGCACGGGTCAGGATGTCGACGAACTGTTCCGCGACGTTCTGTTTGGCCATGGTTCTCGTCTGCCCCTTCGGTCTCCTGGGATCCCTCCGGGTTCCATCAAGTCACAGGGCGGGCGCTCACGCCTCCCACACGGCCGCCGCCGTACGGTCGTCTGCATAACCCTTGACCCGCACTTGGGAGTCGGCGAGGAACGCGGCGAGGCCGGGCGGTTCGGGCCGGGACCACCGCTCGGCGAGGTACTCGCCCAGTTCGGGCTCGCCGCGCAGCGGGTCGGCCAGGCCGGCGCTGCACATCAGGAGCGTGTCACCCGGGCGGGCGACGGAGGTGCGGAAGCGGAAGGGTTCGCGGGGCGGTTCCGGGGCGGGTTCGTAGGGGCTGGGCGGGGTCGGGATGCCCAGGTCCATGGTGAGCCGGTCGCCCTCGGGGGTCTCGGAGGGCGGCGAGCCGTAGCCCACGACCGCTTCGCCCCTGACGTCGGCGACCTGCGGCTCGATGTCCTGCCACTCCCCCTCCCGCAGCCGGAACAGGCCGCCAGGGCCGACGCCGAAGAACACCCGGGTACGGCACTCGGGGTCGGCGGGCAGCAGCAGGCAGCGCAGGCCCGCCGCGTACTCCTCCGGGGCGACGCCCTGTTCGGCGGCGCTGGCACGGAGCTTGCCGAGGCTGCGGTCGGTGAGACGGTGCAGACCGGACTTGAGGTCGCCGCGCCGGCCGCCCCTTATGTCCTCGACGAGCCGTGCGTGGCTGCGCCCGACGGCCCGTCCGATCCAGTGGCAGGCCTCGACGGCGGCCCGGTGCGCCCCGGGTGCCGTCCGGGCGCCGGTCGCCATCGCCACGAGCAGCAGGGCGTGCTCGCCGGTGCCGAACCGGGCGGTGAGCAGCGAGTCCCGGCGCGGCTCGCCCCGGTACCGCGCGGAGTCGCCGCGCACGGACGCCGCGCGCAGCGTGCAGACCCCGTAGCGGGCCCCGTCGAGCACGGTGTCGGCGACCAGGTCACCGAGGTCGTCCGGGTCGGCCGGCGGGAGGGCGGTGGGTTCTGCGTCGTAGGTCGGCGGCCGCGAACCGACGTGGCCCCGGGCGCGGGGGACGGACTCGGGCGGCTCGATCCGCGGGCCGGAGCCGCCGGGCCCGGGGGCGAATCCGGGCGGCGGGCCGGGCAGCGGCTCACCGGAGGCGGGAGGCACGGACGGCGGCCCGGAGGCGGCGGGAGACACGGGCGGCGCCTCGTCCGGGTGCGGCCCCGACCAGGAGGTGAGGGACCCGCTGGACGCGGACGTGGGACCGGCGGCCGCCGGTGGCGTGGGCGGCGGGCCGGCCGGGACCGGCGGGGCGAGCCAGCCGGCGGCCGTCGGGGGCGTGGCGTCCCGGGGCGGGCCGGCGGACGTGCCGGACGGCCGCCCGGGGTCGCGCCGGCCGGGAGGGCCGGCGGGCAGGGGTGGGACGGGCGGTGGGCCCGGAGGTGTCCGCGCGGCCGGGATCGCCGCCTTGCGCGTCTTCCCGGGGTCGTCCGGGGGCGTGCCGTCCCCGGAGGGCGCGGTGCCCAGGGGCGTGCCCGGGGCCCGGGCCGACGGCCCGGAGGCGTCATCCGGCTCCCCGGGCGGTGGACCGCCGGCCCGGCCCGGTGGGCTCACCGGGCCGGCCGGCCTCCCGGTGGGAGGGACCGGCGCCGCGGGGGGCCCCGCCGGCGCGCCCGGAGCCGTACCGCCCGGGCCTGCCGGGGCGGTACCGCCACCCGCGGGTGGGGGCGGCGGGCCCGTGGGGCGTGGTGGTCTCCTGGGGTCGGCCTCGGCGCGGCCCGGCGGACGGGACGCCGTCGGGAAGGTCACGGGGCCCGTGGCCCGTGCGGGGGGCGGTTCCCAGGGGGCCCGCTGCGGAGTCCGGCCACCGGGGCGCGGACCGTCCGGTGCGTCGTCCGCTCCGGAGGACCGGGGGGCGGGCACCACCGGCTCGGGCCCGGCGGCACGCGGCGGCACCACCGGCTCCGGGCCGGCAGGCCGCGTCGGCGTCCCCGGCTGCCTCCCGGCGGACCGGGTCGGCGGGGCGTCCTGCGAGCCGAGTCTCCGGCCGGGCCCGGCGGATCCGCTCTCCCCCGGGCCCCCGACCGTCCCCGCCGCCGAGGCGAAGCGGTCGTCCAGGGAATCGGGGGCCGGTGCGGGGCCCGTGTCGCCGGTGGAGTCGTCGTACAACTGCCCCCACCAGTCGTCCTCGTGACCGGTGGGCCTTCCCCCCTGCTGGCTCATGCCCCTAATTGTCCACCGCGTGAGCCGGATGAAAACGGGGCTTGTGGAAAAAACCGGCCCGCCACCCCGCCCTACCCGGCGCGTCGAGTGAGCCGTAGAACGTCCGAGCGATACCGGACGTCCCGGGCCGGGAGGCGGCTGACCTGCGGCTCCGGGGCCCGGTCACGCTGCTGACCTGCGCCTTCTGCGATGTTCCGGCAGTCTGGTCAGATGGGAGTGTGGGACCTCCTGCTGGTCGGGCTGGTCATCCTGCTCGGCCTGTGCGGAGTGCTGCTGCCCGCGATGCCGGGGTCGCTGTTCGTGTGGGCCGCGGTCCTGTGGTGGGCGCTGAAGGACCCGCGGCCCGTGGCCTGGTGGGTGCTGGTGGGGGCCACGGTGCTCATGCTCGTCTCCCAGGCCGTGCGCTGGGCGCTGCCGCCCCGGCGCCTGCGGGCGAACCGCACCAGCCGCCGCATGCTGGCCTGCGCCGGGGCCGGCTGCACCGCCGGGTTCGTCGTCGTCCCCGTCGTGGGCGCGATCCCGGGCTTCCTGGCCGGTGTCTACCTCTTCGAACGGGTCCGGCTGGGCCGCCGCGCCGAGGCGATGTCCGCCCTGCGCACGGTCATGCGCTCGGGCGGCTCCGGCATCCTGGCCGAACTGTTCACCTGCCAGCTGATCGCGGCGGCGTGGCTCGGCGCGGTCCTGTGGGGCTGAGCGGCCGCGCACGCCCTCCCGCGGGAACGTCAGAGCACTCCCTCGTGCGTCAGCAGCCGCACCTTGCGGTCCAGGCCGCCCGCGTATCCGGTCAGCGTGCCGTCGGCACCGACGACCCGGTGGCAGGGGCGGACCACGAGCAGCGGATTGGCGCCGATCGCGCCGCCGACGGCCCGCACGGCCGCCCGGGGCGCGCCGATGCGCCGGGCGATCTCGCCGTACGTCACGGTCGCGCCGTAGGGGATGTCGTCCAGGGCGGCCCACACCTTCTCCCGGAAGGGGGTGCCCTCGGTGCGCCAGGCGAGCCGGAACTCCTTCAGTTCGCCGGCGAAGTACGCGGCCAGTTGCTCCCGTGCCGCGCGGAAGGGTCCCGGGTCCCGCCGCCAGTCGTCCCGCACCACGCGTGCGCCCTTCTGCCCGGGCACGGACAGCGAGGTCAGCTCGCCGGTCGGGGCGGCGGTGAGCAGAAGCGGCCCGACGGGGCTGGGCACGCTCGTCCAGTAGGCCGGATGGGTCATCGAAGCTCCCACTCCCCTGCTGCGCGCAGGTGGTTCAGGGCGTACGAGCGCCAGGGGCGCCACGTGCCGGGGATGTCGGGGCCGGGCGGGGCGACGTCCGGGTCGCCGAGGGCGCGGGTGCGGATCTCGGCGACGGTCCGGGCGTCCAGGCCGGGCACGGCCAGCAGGGCGTCGTGCGCGCCGTCCCGGTCGGCGCCCGGGCCGAGGCGCACGGCGCCGTCGGCGAGGGCGGCGGTGAGGGCCCCGAGCGTGCCGCCGGGTTCGGCCTCCGCGAGGACGGCAGGCTCGGGGAACAGGTGTGTGAGGCTGCCGCAGGGCGCGTCGAGGGCCTTGCCGTAGCGGCGGACGAGGCGTTCCGCGTCCGTGCGTCCGGCCACCGCGCGCACCGCGAGTTCCTCCGGGTCGGCGGCGCCGGGTGAGCGCAGGCCGGGCCGGGCGGCGACCAGGGGCGCGAGCCGTGGGTCGGCGCCGAGCCGCTCGTCGACGGCGTAGGGGTCGGCGTCGAGGTCGAACAGCCGCCGCAGCCGCTGGACGGCGGTGGTCAGGTCGCGGGGGTCGGTCAGGTGCAGCCGGGCGTCGAGCCAGCCGCCCGGGTGGGCGCCGGTGCCGGTGCGGGAGGTGCCGGGACGTTCGCCGACGGCGACGATGCCGGTGCCGTACGGCAGGCGCAGGGTGCGCCGGTAGGTGCGCGCGCCGGGCGGGCCGCTCACCTCCTCGATGCCGGGCACGGCCTCGTGTTGCAGCAGGTCGAAGACGGGGCCGGCCTGGTAGGGGCCGCGGTGGGCGAGCCGCAGCGGGATCCCGGCGCCGGGGGTGGCCGTGCGCCGGGCCCGGCCGCCGCGCGGCGCGGCGGCGCGCAACTGGCTCGGGGTGGAGGCGTAGATCGCGCGGATCGTGTCGTTGAACTGCCGCACGCTGGAGAAGCCCGAAGCGAACGCGATCTCCGTGATCGGCAGCTCGGTGGTCTGCACCAGCAGGCGCGCGGTGTGGGCCCGCTGGGCCCGGGCGAGGGCGACCGGGCCGGCGCCGAGCTCGGCGGTGAGCTGCCGCTGCACCTGCCGTGCGCTGTAGCCGAGCCGTGCCGCGAGCCCGGCGACGCCCTCCCGGTCGACGACGCCGTCGGCGATCAGCCGCACGGCGCGGCCGACCGCGTCCGCGCGGACGTTCCACTCGGCGGAGCCGGGTACGGCGTCCGGGCGGCACCGCCGGCAGGCCCGGAAGCCCGCGCCCTGCGCGGCGGCGGCCGTGGCGAAGAACCGTACGTTGGCCCGCTTCGGGGTGACCGCGGGGCAGCTGGGCCGGCAGTAGATGCCGGTCGTCTCGACGGCGAAGAAGAACACGCCGTCGAAACGGGCGTCCCGGCTGCGCACGGCCTCGTACCTGGTGTCCTCGTCCGTTGCGTGGTTGCTCACGGGTCCAGTCTCCGCCGTCGGCCCGGCCGCCGCTGGCGGAAATCGGACACCGTGATCAGGAGCGCCGGTGCGCTCCCCGCCCGGCCTCCAGCGCGGCCCTGCCGGTCGCCCCCTTGGCCTCCAGCGCGGCCTTGCCGATCGCCCCCTTCCGCTTCCATTCCTTGCGGATCTCGGCCCGGAGGCGGGCGTCGGTCTTGGCGACGATGCGCTGGTTCTCGCGCAGCAGCTTGCGGTAGCTGTGCAGCCGCCGTTCCGGCAGTTCACCGGAATCCACGGCGGCCAGCACGGCACAGCCGGGTTCGGCCTCGTGCGCGCAGTCGTGGAAGCGGCACCGCTCGGCCAGGTCCTCGATCTCCGAGAACACCTGCCCGACGCCGCTCTCGGCGTCCCACAGCCCCACGCCCCGCAGTCCGGGCGTGTCGATGAGGACGCCGCCGCCGGGCAGGGCGAGCAGGTTGCGGGTGGTGGTGGTGTGGCGGCCCTTGCCGTCGACGTCGCGGGTGGCCCGGACGTCCATGACGTCCTCGCCGAGGAGCGCGTTGGCGAGGGTCGACTTGCCCGCGCCGGACTGGCCGAGCAGCACGGACGTACCGCCGGAGACGAGCGCGACGACCACGTCGAGCCCGTCCCCGTCCCGCGCGCTGACGGGCACGACCGGCACGCCGGGTGCGCTGGTCTCGACGTCCTGCACCAGGTGGGAGCGGGTCACGGCGTCGGGGACGAGGTCGGCCTTGGTGAGGACGACGACGGGCTGTGCCCCGGACTCCCAGGCGAGGGCCAGGAACCGCTCGATGCGGCCGAGGTCGAGTTCGACGGCGAGGGACACGGCGACGACGGCGTGGTCGACGTTGGCCGCGAGGATCTGTCCCTCGGACCGCTTGGAGGAGGTGGAGCGGACGAACGCGGTGCGGCGGGGCAGGTACGCGCGGACGTAGCGGGGGTTGCCGCCGGGTTCGACGGCGACCCAGTCACCGGTGCAGACGACCCGCATCGGGTCGTGCGGGGTGACGAACGCGGTGTCGGCCCGCAGCGTCCCGCCTGCGGTGACGACGTCGCACTGCCCGCGGTCGACCCGGATCACGCGTCCGGGCAGCAGCCCTTCGGCGGCGTAGGGGGCGAACTCGTCCGCCCACGCGTCGTCCCAGCCGTAGGGGCTGAGCGCGCGGGAAACGGAGGAAGCGGAGCTGGAAGTCAAGGGTGACCCTTTCCAAGGTCGGCCCCGGCTCGACGACGGTCGGATCAGCCGGTGGCCATGGAGGTGGACGTGAAGGACTGGATGCGGGCAGCGCTCATCGCAAAGACAGCCATCGGTCAACACCTCCTCGTTCCTCGACCGGTCGTGCTCCTGCGGCAGCGACCGGCGTCACCGTATCCCGCCGGGCCGCGGGCGCGTCAACCGCTTTTCACGCACTCCCGGCCGTTCAGCGTGAAGTCGTACGGCGGGGAGTTCGTGCCGCGCCAGGAGGCGATGAAGCCGAAGGCCAGGTCGCCTCCGGCGGGAACGGACTTGTTGTAGTCGGCGGCGGTGGCGGTGACGCGGGAGCCGTCCTGGGAGACGGAGGCGTCCCACATCTGGCCGACCTGCTGGCCGTCGCGGAAGGACCAGGACACCCGCCAGGAGTCGAGGGCGGTGGTGCTGGTGAGGCTGACCGTGGCCTGGAAGCCGTCGGGCCATTGGTTCACCAGGTCGTACTCGACCCGGCAGGTGGACCGTTCGCGCTCGGCGGGTGCGGCCCGCTCGGTGGGCGAGGCGGTGCCCTGCGGGCCGGTGCGGCGGTCGCCGCTCTCCGACGAGCGGGGCGGGTCCGGCTCCTCGGTGCCACCCGCGGCACGGCCGGCCGGCTGCGACGTGGCGGGCGGCAGCGACGGGGCGGACGGCAGGGACGGGCCGGGGTCGGCCACGGGCTGGCGGCCGGCGTCGTCGCGGGCCCCGAACTCGTCGCCGGAGCCGCCGAAGGGCATCAGGGACACGCCGAGCGCCAGAGCGGAGACGAGGACGGCGGCGACGAGGAGGCCGTTGCGGGCGACGCGGGCCTTCTGCGTCCCGTCCTCCGGGTCGTCGGCCGCCCGGTGCGGCGTGCCCGGACGGCCGGTGCCGAGCCGCACCTCGGCCGCGCGGCGGCGGCGCTCCAGATAGGCGAGACCGCCCCAGCCGATCACCCCGCCGGCCAGCGCCCCGGGCAGTCCGCCGCCGTGCAGGCGCAGGCAGGCGGCGGCCTCGGCGCACTCCACGCACGTGGCGAGGTGCCGGGACAGGTCGCCCGGGGTGTCGGCGGCGGGGGCGCGCGTGACGGCGTCCAGCAGCCGGGCGTAGCTGCGGCACTCGGCGTCCATCGGGGTGTCGAGGTGGTTGCGGTGGCAGCGGTCCCGGAACAGGGTGCGGACCTGCTCGAGTTCCTCGGCGGCGGTCGCCGGGTCGAGGCCCAGGCGCCGCGCGACGAGGGACAGCGGCAGCGCCTCCACCTCGGCCAGCCACAGCAGTTCGGCGTCGGCCTGCTGCAGGTCGCGCAGGCCGCGCAGCGCGAGCGGGCGCCGCAGGGGCGGCCCCGTGTAGCGGGCGGCCTTGTCCGAGTTGAGCCACAGCCGCAGGTCGGGGTCGAGCTTGTGTCCCTGCCCGTCCTCCTCCCAGGCCGCCGCGGTGGTGCGCACGGCGGTCAGCAGCAGCGGGATGCGGGGCAGCCGGGCGGGGCGGCGGCCGGCGCCCCGTACGGGCCCGGCCTCCGCCGCGCGGGCCTCGCGCATGCCGTGTGCGAACGCCTCGCGGCCGAGCTGTGCGGCGGCCGTGGAGCCGGACGTGCACAGGTCGGCGTAGGCGAGGACCGCGTCCCAGCACTCGGAGAACAGCGCGGCCTCGGTGGCGTCCTGAGGGGTCGGCAGGTCGGGCATGAGTCTCCTGCATCCGCAAACGAGGTCAACTCACCATGTCGGCAATGGAGTTGGGGGGAACCTCGGGGCGGGGAGGAGTTTTTCACGCTTCCGACACAACTGACAAGCCGCGTATTCGAATCCCGGAGCCCGGCCGACGGGACTGTATACGCACCGGAGGCCGGTCCGTCTCGAGCGGGGCGGGTCAGACCTCGACGGGTTCGTCCGCGGGCAGGCTGTCCATGAAGGAGCTGACCGAGAAGACCGCGTTGCCGGCACCGGGCGGGCCGTAGCCGGGGGGCGAGGAGAGGCCGAAGTCCTCCATGGTCTGCCGGTACGCCTGGAGCAGGCGGATGTGGTACTCCAGGGGCGCGCCTTGCGGGTTGGCCTTGCCGAGCGGCGTCGTGGGCTCCGGGCACCAGGTGGTGAAGCGGGGCGTGATGCCGTGCGACATGAAGAAGCGCAGGCCCTCGGTGGTGGAGGCGATGGCCTCGTCGACCGTCTTGAAGCCGAAGGGCTCGGCCATCTCGACTCCGGCGACGAAGTTCGGGATGACGTTGCGGGCGCCGAAGACCTCGGCGGAGTCGAGGATGCGCCTGTGCCACTCGTCGCGCCCGACGTACCGCTCCTTGCCGGGGCAGTACATCTTGAACAGGTACTCGTCCCACACCTCGTAGTTGGGGTGGTAGATCTGCACGCCGTAGTCCTTGAACCGCTGGACGTCGTCGCGCGGCAGGGCCTGGGCCACGACCTTGCCGATCCAGCGGCCGGGGAAGCGCTCCTCGATGGCCTTGGCGTAGTGGCCGTAGAAGTCGGCCTCGTCGCGGCCGGAGACCGTCTTGGTGATGGCGCCGCCGGTGAGGGTGTAGGCGGTGGAGGTCTTCGCCGTGTCGTAGCGGTCGATGATCTCCAGGGCCTCCAGCACCTCCTCCACGTCCTTGACGCCGGTGTAGGGGCGGCCCGCGGCCTTGTGCTGGCGCCAGTTGTGGTTGATGTCGCAGTACTGGCACTCCTCCTTGGCGCCGAAGTACTGGCAGACGCGGAAGACCGTGAGGTAGATCAGGTAGCCCCACTGGATGGTCGGGGCGACCTCCATGACCGACTTCCCGTTGGCCAGGGTGTGCCGGTAGTACTCGGGCATCGGCGGCACGCCGACGTCGGAGATGCGCCTGCCGTCGAGGTAGAGGCCGAGCACGCCGTCCTCGTTCGCGGCGACGCGGTAGGGCGAGGCGGGGTTCACCCGGACCGAGACGACCGTGCGGCGCAGGTCGTAGGGGCCGCCAGTGAGGATGATCTCCTCGGGCGGGCGGCGCAGCGCGGCCTCGCCCAGCTCGGGCAGGGTGCCGTGGTCGAAGGAGAAGATGAAGTACGACTTCGGCTTGACCTCGCCGTCCTCGTTGTCGCTGAGCGCCGACGGGTCGAAGGCCACACCGCCGCGGAGCAGGTCCTCCTTGAAGACGGCTTCCCGCGGGACGTGCGGGAACCGCTCCATCAGATCCTCGACCAGCGCGGTACGGCTGCCGCTGCCCATCCCGTGTCTCCTCCCGGCTCGGACGTACGACTCCTCACGGTATGCCCATGGGTGCGCGTGAGCGGTACCGGGTCCCCCCGGGCCGGCACCTCTGCCGGGAATCGCCCGGTTCGTGACCCCGGGGCCGCCGTCAGGCCGTGTGCGACAGGGCCGCGGGGTCGACGGCGTGGGCCAGGCCGTCCCCGGCCAGCAGCCGTTCCGCCTCCCGCGTCACGGCCAGGCCGAGCCGGGCCAGCTCGTTGCCCTGGGAGCCCGCGAGGTGCGGGGTGACGAACGCCCCGGGCAGGTCGTACAGGGGCGAGCCGGCGGGGAGCGGCTCGGGGTCGGTGACGTCGAGGACCGCGGTCAGGCGCCCGGCGCGCACCTCCGCCACCAGGGCATCGTGGTCGACCAGCGAGCCCCGGGCGGTGTTGATCAGCGTGGCCCCGTCGGGCATGAGGGCCAGCTCACGGCGGCCGATCAGGTGGCGGGTCTCGGGCGTCTCGGGGGCGTGCACGGTGACGATGCCGCTGGTGCGCAGCAGCTCGTCGAGCGGCAGCAAGGGGACGCCGAGCGCGGCGGCCTCCGGCTCGTCGACGTAGGGGTCGGTGAGGACCGGGCGCAGGTCGAAGGGGCGGAGCAGTTCGAGGACGCGGCGGCCGATGCGGGAGGCGCCGATCACGCCGACGCGCCGGCCGTGGTTGCCGATGCCGGGGACGACGCCCCAGCCGGCCGGCGCCCGGGTGGCGCGCAGCCGCTCGCGGGCGGCGAGCACGTCCTTCCCGGCGAGCAGGATCATGGCGAGGGTGTACTCGGCGACCGGCAGCGCGTTGGCCGCGGCCGCCGAGGAGACGGCGATGCCGCGCTCCCAGAGCGCCGGGGTGGTGAAGGACTTCACCGAACCGGCCGAGTGCAGCACCGCCCGCAGCCGGGGGGCCGCGTCCAGGACCGCCTCGTCGAGCCGGGGACAGCCCCAGCCGGTCACCAGGATCTCGGTCCGGGCGAGGGCGCCGAGGACGGCGGGGTCGCCGAAGTCCTCCGCCACGAGACCGGGGTCGAGGTCCACCGACGCCCGCAGCCGGGCCAGGACGCCGGGCGGGAAGACCTGGGGCACGTGCTCGGCGGTCATAGCGAACAGTGCCGGGGGGCGCTGGCTCAAGGAGGTGACCTTCCCACTCGTGACACGCGGGAGCGGTCCTCGACGACCGGGCAGAAACCGCTCTCTGCAACGTCTCCACGGTAGGCCGACCCGGGCGGCGGCGGCAACGCACGGCGGCCGGGGTAGGTTCCGGCGGGGGCCTTCCCGGCCCTCGCTGCCTCGGGGAAGGACGACGCGATGAACGGGACCGTGACCAACTGGGCGGGCAACATCACCTACGCGGCGAAGGAACTGCACCGGCCTGGCTCGCTGGACGCACTGCGCGCGCTCGTGGCGGACAGCGACCGGGTGCGGGTGCTGGGCAGCGGGCACTCGTTCAACGCGATAGCCGAGCCGGGCACCGAGGGCGTCCTGCTGTCGCTGGCGGAGCTGCCGCCACAGGTGGAGGTCGACACGGCGGCCAGCACGGTCCGGGTCGGCGGCGGTGTGCGCTACGCCGAGCTGGCCCGGCGGGTGCACGCGCAGGGGCTCGCGCTGCCCAACATGGCGTCCCTGCCGCACATCTCGGTCGCCGGGTCGGTCGCGACCGGCACGCACGGCTCCGGGGTGCTCAACGGGCCGCTCTCGGCGCCCGTCCGCGAGGTGGAGCTGGTCACGGCCGACGGGTCGACGGTGACCATAGGCCGGGACGAGGAGCGGTTCGGCGGGGCCGTGACGTCGCTCGGCGCGCTGGGCGTGGTCACCGCGCTCACCCTCGACCTGGAGCCGGCCTACGAGGTGGAGCAGCACGTGTTCACCGAACTGCCGCTGGAGGGGCTGGACGCGGGGGCGTTCGAAACGGTCATGGCGACGGCGTACAGCGTCAGCCTGTTCACCGACTGGCGGGCGCCGGGCTTCCGGCAGGTGTGGCTCAAGCGGCGCGCCGACCAGCCGCTGCCCGCCTTCCCGTGGGCCGCGCCCGCCACCGAGAAGATGCACCCGGTGCCGGGCATGCCGGCCGTGAACTGCACCGAGCAGTTCGGCGTGCCCGGGCCGTGGCACGAGCGACTGCCGCACTTCCGGGCGGAGTTCGTGCCGAGCAGCGGGGAGGAACTGCAGTCGGAGTACCTGCTGCCGCGCGGGCACGCCGTGGACATGCTGCGGGCCCTGGACGCGATCCGGGACACCGTCGCCCCGGTCCTGCAGACCTGCGAGGTGCGCACGGTGGCCGCCGACGACCAGTGGCTGAGCCCGTCCCACGGGCGGGACACCGTGGCGGCCCACTTCACGTGGGTGGCGGACACGCGGGCGGTGCTGCCGGTGGTGCGGCGGGTGGAGGAGGCACTGGCCCCCTTCGGGGCGAGGCCGCACTGGGGCAAGGTCTTCGCCCTGCCCGCGTCGGCGCTGCGCGGGCTCTACCCGCGGCTCGACGACTTCCGCGCACTGGCCCGGGACCTCGACCCGCGCGGCACGTTCGCCAACGCGTTCGTGCGGGACGTGCTCGCGGAGGCGTAGCTCACGCCGTGGCGTGCGGGCGGCTCGGCGTGCCCGGGGGCACCGTGCGGTCCGCCTCGTCCCGCAGCAGCAGCGAGAGCAGGGACGCCACGGTCAGGCCGGCCTCGGCGGGGTGCCGCAGCACCTTGCCGGGGTCGATCCGGTAGGTGTTGGTGCGGCCCTCGCGGGTGTGGGAGAGGTAGCCGTCCCGCTCCAGGTCCGAGATGATCTTCTGGACAGCGCGTTCGGTGAGCCGGCAGTGGGCCGCGATGTCCCTGATCCGGACGCTGTGGTTGTCGGCGATGGCCGCCAGCACGCGGGCGTGGTTGGTGAGGAACGTCCATCCGGTGTGTGGCTCGGGCACTCCATCCATGGCCCACACTTTACCGACCGGACATTCGCGCACCCAAAAACACGTACTTCATTTCATGTATCGGTTGACGTGCGTGGGGTGGACGGGCAACGCTTGGGAGACGAAGGCGGGGCGAGCGGAAGAGGGAGCGACAGCCATGCCGGAGCCTGCGTACGCCGCGCGGTCCGGGCCCGGGAGGGGCGCCGCATGGACCGCGAGCGACGATGTGTCCGCGGCGCTGCCGCCCTGCACGGCCGGCCTGCAGGTCAGGCCGGACGGCGACCGGACGGCCGTGATGCTGTCGGGCGGACTGGACCTGGGCAGCCGGCGCCTCCTCCCGGATCTCCAGCGGGCCCTCGCCTCGTCGACGAGCGGCGTCGACCTCTTCCTGGACGCGGTGGCGTTCTGCGACTGCGCCGGCCTCGGCGTGCTGCTGGAACTGCGCGCCCACGCCCTCGCCGGGGGCCGGACGGTCACCGTCCGCTCCGCCGGGAGTGCCGTGGGACGCCTGCTCGACCTGACCGGCACGAGGGACCTCTTCGCGGAGGCGGGGCACGCACCCGTCCGGCCGGAGGGCGGTGTGCCCGCCGCGGCCACCCGGCCGGCGGCGCTCTGAACGCCCGGCACCCGCGAACCACCGGCACGCCGAACACCTCCGCACCGCACCCCTGAGGCGGCCGGCCTCTCCCCCTGGGGCATCATGGGCACGCCACCGCACGACACTCCGCGACACCGCGGCCGGTACTTTATAAAGCCCCTTTCCAAACCCCTTGTCGAAAGGTGCGGCGGCCCCATAGCCTTGCGCCGCGCCGGTGCCGATGCCGCCCCGGCACGAGCCGGCCTGGGAAGGGATGGGCACCCCGGTGAAGCGCACATCACGCGACATCCGCACCGCGAACCGTTACGAGGTGCTGCGCCAGATCATCGCGGCGTCCCCCACCTCACGGCAGGAACTGGCGGCCGCCACCGGCCTCAGTCTCGCGACGGTCGCCACCCTCGTCGGTGAACTGCTCGACCTGCGCATGATCACGGAGGTCGGTTTCGAGGACTCCGCGGGCGGCCGCCCCCGGGGCCTGGTCGCGGTCAACACCACCGGGGGCGCGCTGATCGGCGTCGACATCGCCGAGACGTACGTCCACGTCGAGCTGTTCGACCTGGGGCTGAACGTGCTGGCCCGCGCCGAGGAGGACGTCCGGCCCGGCGAGAGCCTGCCCGAGCAGGTGGTGGGCCACGTCGCCACCGCCGTGGGCTCGGTGGTCGCCCAGGCCGGCGTCGAGGGCGCCCGGGTGCTCGGGGTCGGCGTGAGCGTACCGGGACAGGTGGACCGGGCCACCGGCATCGCGGAGTACGCCCCCAACTGGGACTGGCACGACGTGCCGCTGCTCGACCTGCTCACCGAGCACATCGCCTACCCGCTGTACCTGGACAATCCGCTGCGCGCCAGCGCGGTGGCCGAGCTGTGGTTCGGGGCCGCGCGCGGGCGCGGCAACGCCGTGATCGTCAACCTGGGCACGGGGGTGGGCGCCGGGCTGGTGCTGGGCGGCGGGCTGCACCGGGGCGTGAGCAACAGCGCCGGCGAGTGGGGCCACACCACGATGGTGCTGGACGGACGGCTGTGCCGGTGCGGCAACCACGGCTGCGTCGAGGCCTATGTGGGCGCGCGCGGCATCATGCTGAACCTGCGCGAGATCGGCCCCGGCAGCGCGCTGCTCCACCCCGAGGACCAGACGGCGACCATCGACGCGCTGGCCCGGGGCGTGGTCGCGGGCGACCCGGTGGCCCTCCGGGCCGTCCACGAGACCGCCCGCTATCTGGGCGCCGGGATCGCCGACCTGGTGAACCTCTTCAACCCCGAGATCGTCGTGCTGAGCAGCTGGGTCGCCCGCACCCTGGGCGAGCCGCTGCTGCGCGAGGTGCGCGACGCCGTGACCCGGCACGCGCTGCCCCGGCCGCTGGCCGCCACGCAGATCGTCCTCTCGCCCATCCCCACCGACTCGGTGTGCCTGGGCGCGGCGACGTTCGCCCTGGAGGGCGCGCTGCAGGCGGTCGGGCAGAAGAACGGCACGCGCGCCGCCGTGCGCGGCCGGGCCACCGCGCCGCCCTCGTAGCGGCGCCGGCACTCCCCCACGCCCTTCGGGTGTTCGATATAGCGAACCGGAGACAACGCTTCGCACCGACTTCGTCCAACCCCTTGCCGAAGCCTTAGCCGAAGCTCTAGCGTCCCGCACCGCACCCCCTGAGCCGCAGCCGTACTCGAGACAAGGACGTCAGCATGTCGGCATCGAGCAACAGCAACTGGGACCGCCGAACCGTACTGCGGGCCGCGATGGGCCTGGCCGCCGCCGGCGGACTGGCCGCCTGCGGCAGCAACACCGGACGGGGCGGCGGGTCCGGTTCGGGCAAGAACCTGGTGCAGTACTTCCACGCGTACGGCGAAACCGGCGTCGAACAGGCCGTCAAGCGCTACGCCAAGGCCTACCAGGACGCCGACGTGACCACCCGGTGGATCACGGGCAACAACTTCGAGCAGAAGCTCTTCGCCGCGCTGCTCACCGACAACGCGCCCGACGTCTTCGAGTTCCACCCGCAGATCCAGCTCGTCAAGAGCGGGCAGGTGGCCGACCTGACCGACATCATCGAGCCGGTCAAGGACGACTTCAACCAGGCCGACATCACGTCCCACACGGTCGACGGCAAGATATACGGCGTCCGGATGATCGACGACCCGCAGTTCCTCTTCTACCGGCCCTCGCTGTTCGAGAAAGCGAGAATCGAGGTCCCGACCACGCTCGAGGAACTGCTCGAGGCCGCCGACAAGCTGACCACCAGCAAGGTCAAGGGCATCTTCCTCGGCAACGACCTGACGTCGATCGACCGCCCGCTGATCTGGTCGGCCGGCGCCGACACCCTCACCGCGGACAACAAGCCCGCCTTCAACACCGACGCCGTCGCCGACGGCCTCAAGCAGCTGCGCGCTCTCTTCACCAGTGGCAACCTGCTCCTCGACGCCCCCGCCGACTCCTGGGACCCGTCGGCCTTCATCCAGGGCCTCACCGCGATCCAGTGGTGCGGCATGTGGGCCATGCCGGCCATGCAGAAGGCGCTCGGCGACGACATCGGCATCTTCCCGTTCCCCAAGGTCGGCTCGGCCGGCAAGCAGTCGGTCTACAACGGCGGCTGGTCGATGTTCGTCAACGCCAAGGGCAAGAACGTCGAAGCTGCCAAGGAATACGTCAAGTGGCTGTGGATCGACCAGAAGCAGTACCAGGAGGACTTCGCCACCTCCTACGGCTTCCACATCCCGCCGCGCACCTCCCTCGCCCGGTCCGCGGACAAGCTGAAGTCCGGTCTGCCGGCCGAAGGAGTCAAGCTCTTCAACGAGTTCGGCCACTTCGACAACATCGGCTGGACGCAGTCCATGATCGCCGCGTTCTGGGACGTGATCGCCAACACCGTCCGCAAGGACGGCGACCCCAAGGCCCAGCTGGCCGCCGCCGAGAAGAAGGTCGACGCCGAGCTCAAGAAGCTCTTCGGATAGGCCACCGGACGGATCTCGACATGTCGACCACCACCACACGCGGGGTCGCCTCCCCCGCCCCGGCCAAGGGCTCCGAGGGCCGGCCGCGGCGGGGCCTCAGGGCGAGCAGCACCTTCAACTTCTGGCTCTTCACCGGCCCGTTCCTCCTCGGCCTGGTGATCTTCGTCTTCGTGCCCATCGGCTGGAGCATCTGGCTCAGCTTCTTCGAGGCCCGCTTCACGGTCACGCCGAGCGAGTTCGTGGGCTTCGAGAACTACGCGTCGATCCTGACGGACGACGACTTCCTCAGCTCGCTCGTCACCTTCACCGTGTTCGCCGCGTTCATCGTGCCCGCCACCTGGGCGATGTCGCTGGGGCTCGCCCTGCTGGTGAACCGGCTGACCTTCATGCGGGCGTTCTTCCGGTCGGTGTTCTTCCTGCCCACCGCGGTCAGTTATGTCGCCGCCGCGCTGATCTGGAAGATGTCCATCTTCAACGGCGTCCGCTTCGGTCTGGCCAACACCGTGCTCGGCTGGGTCGGCATCGACAACGTCGCCTGGCTGGCCAACCCCGATCCGCCCTGGTACTGGCTGGTCATCGTGACCGTCCGCCTCTGGCTCCAGTCGGGCTTCTACATGATCCTGTTCATCGCGGCGCTGCAGAACATCCCGCGGGAGCTGTACGAGGCCGCGGCCATCGACGGCGCCAAGCCGGGCTGGCAGACCTTCCGGCACATCACGCTGCCCCAGCTGCGGGCGACCTCGACCGCGGTGATCCTGCTCCTGCTCGTCGCCGCCTACCAGGCGTTCGACGAGTTCTGGAACCTGCTGCCCAAGGCCACCTGGGGCCAGCCGCCGCTGGTCGAGCTGTACAAGATGGCGCTGGGCGAGAACCAGAACTACGGCGTGGGCAGCGCGGGCGCGGTCGTCCTCACCCTGCTCATCTGCGTCGTCACGCTGTTCCAGGGCAAGCTCATGGGCTTCGGAAGGGGTGAGGAGTCCAAGTGACCATCACAGCACCCGACCTCGACAAGGCCACGGAGCCGGTCAGGGGCAGGCGGGGCGGCGTCCTCGGCAACACCGGCCTGTACCTCGCGACCGGTGTCGCCGCGGTCCTCTTCCTGGTCCCCTTCTACCTGATCGTGCGCAACGCGCTGATGACGGACCCCGAGATCACGGGCGAGGAGTGGAAGTGGTTCCCCGGCTCCGTCCAGTGGAGCAACTTCACCGAGCCCTTCGACGACGTCACCGTCGACTTCGCCCGGTCCCTGTGGAACTCCGTGGTCGTCGCCGTCCTGCACACCGCCGGCATCCTGCTGATCTGCTCGCTCGCCGGGTACGGCCTCGCCCGGATCCCGTACAAGCACGCCAACAAGGTGTTCTACGCCGTCCTGGCGACCCTGATGGTGCCCACGGCGGTCACGTTCGTGCCGAGCTTCGTCCTGGTGTCGTCCCTCGGCTGGGTCGACAGTTACCGGGGGCTCATCATCCCGGGCCTCTTCAGTGGTTTCACGTGCTTCCTGTTCCGGCAGTACTTCCTGGGGTTCCCGAAGGAGCTTGAGGAGGCGGCGCGCGTGGACGGGCTCGGCTACTGGGGCGCGTACTGGCGTGTCGTCGTGCCGAACTCGCTGAACTTCTTCGCGGCCATCGCCACGATCACCTTCATCAACGGCTGGAACTCCTTCCTGTGGCCCCTGGTCATCGGCCAGGACCCGAGCGCCTGGACCGTCCAGGTGGCGCTGTCGTCGTACATGACGAACCAGACCGTCAACTACCACCTGATCTTCATGGCCACGGCCATCTCGATCCTGCCCCTGGTCCTCGTCTTCCTCTTCCTCCAGCGCTGGCTGGTGCAGGGGATCGCGCAGACCGGCATCAAGGGCTGAGCTAGGAGACCGATGTCTTTCCGCACGACCCCCTCCGCCGACTACGTCGAGGACGTCTCCCCGGGCCGCGGGACCCTGCCGCCGCGTGCCTGGTACGCGTCCTCGGACGCGCGGTCGCTGTCGCTGAACGGCAGTTGGCGCTTCCGGCTGTCGGCCACGGCCGGCGCCGAGGACGACTCGTTCGCCGAGGAGGGCCACGACGCCGGGGACTGGGCCGAGGTCACGGTCCCCGGGCACTGGGTCCTCCAGGGCGACGGGGCGTTCGGGTCCCCGATCTACACCAACCACCTCTACCCCTTCCCGGTGGATCCGCCGCACGTGCCGACGGAGAACCCGACCGGTGACCACCTGCGCGTCTTCGAGCTGCCGTCCGACTGGCCGTCGGACGGCGGTGCGGTGGTGCGCTTCGACGGCGTCGAGTCCTGCGCCCGGGTGTGGCTGAACGGCACGGAGCTCGGCGAGTTCAAGGGCTCCCGGCTGCCGCACGAGTTCGCGGTCGGGCACCTGCTGAAGCCGGGGCGCAACGTGCTCGCGGTCCGGGTCCACCAGTGGTCGGCGGGGTCCTACCTGGAGGACCAGGACCAGTGGTGGCTGCCCGGCATCTTCCGTGACGTGACGCTGCTGCACCGCCCGGCCGGCTCCGCGGGCGACTTCTTCGTGCACGCCTCCTACGACCACACCACCGGCGAGGGCACCCTGCGTGTCGACTGCGACGTCGACGGGCGGGTGACCGTCCCGGCCCTGGACATCGATGTCGCCACCGGCGAGCCGGTCACCGTCGCCGTCGAGCCGTGGACCGCCGAGACGCCGAAGCTGTACGACGGTGTGCTGGACACCGGGGGCGAGCGGATCCCGCTGCGCGTCGGGTTCCGCACGGTCGTCCTGGAGGACGGGCTGGTCAAGGTCAACGGCAGGCCGGTCCTCTTCAAGGGCGTCAACCGGCACGAGTGGCACCCGCGGACGGGCCGCGCGCTCGACCTGGAGACCATGCGCGAGGACGTGCTGCTGATGAAGCGGCACAACCTCAACGCCGTGCGCACCTCGCACTATCCGCCGCACCCGGCCTTCCTGGACCTGTGCGACGAGTACGGGCTGTGGGTCGTCGACGAGTGCGACCTGGAGACCCACGGCTTCACCGAGCAGGACTGGCGGGACAACCCCGTCGACGACGACCGCTGGACGCCGGCCCTGCTGGACCGGGCCGCGCGGATGGTCGAGCGGGACAAGAACCACCCGTCGGTCGTGTTCTGGTCGCTGGGCAACGAGGCCGGCACCGGCCGGGGGCTCACCGCCATGGCCGAGTGGATCCACGCGCGCGACCCCGAGCGGCTCGTGCACTACGAGGGCGACTGGAACTGCCGCGACACGGACGTCTACTCGCGGATGTACGCCTTCCACGACGAGGTCGACCGGATCGGCCGGCGGCTCGACGGCGGCACCCGCAGGCGACGCGAACTGCCGTTCATCCAGTGCGAGTACGGGCACGCGATGGGCAACGGGCCGGGCGGACTCGCCGACTACCAGGAGCTGTTCGAGAAGCACGAGCGGCTCCAGGGCGGTTTCATCTGGGAGTGGATCGACCACGGCGTCGAGCACCCCGGGCTGGGCTACGCCTACGGCGGCGACTTCGGCGAGGAACTGCACGACGGCAACTTCGTCTGCGACGGGCTGCTCTTCCCGGACCGGACGCCGTCGCCGGGCCTGATCGAGTACAAGAAGGTCATCGAGCCCGTCCGCATCGAGGGCGACGGGGCCGACGGCACGGTGCGGATCACCAACAAGCACGACTTCGCCGACCTGTCCGCGCTGGCCTTCGAGTGGTCCTGCCAGGTGGACGGCGAGACCGTCGAGTCGGGTTCCCTCGCGGTGCCGGCGCTCGCGCCGGGCGAGAGCGCCGAGGTCAAGCTGCCCGAGCCGCCCGCGGACGGCCGGGGCGGCGAACGCCAGTGGACGGTGCGTGCGCTGCTCGCGGACGACGCCTCCTGGGCCGCGAAGGACCACGTCGTGGCCTGGGGCCAGTTCGCCGTCGGGGCACGGCCGCTGCCGACCTTCCCCGCGACCGACAAGCCCGTGCCCGACGGGGACCGGATCACGCTCGGACCGGCCGTGTTCGACGCCCGGACCGGGGCGCTGCTCTCGATCGGCGCGGTGGCGGTCGGGGCGACACCGCGTCTGGACGTGTGGCGGGCGACGACCGACAACGACGACGGCGCCGTATGGCAGTCGGACACCCGCTACGGCCATCTGTGGCGCACGCTCGGCCTGCACCGGATGCGCCACCGCCTGGTGTCCGTCGAGGCGGGCGACGACGCGCTGACGGTCCGCACCCGGGTGGCGCCCGCCGCCCGCGAGGTGGGCCTGGGCACGGTGTACCGCTGGACGTCCGACGGCGAGCGGCTGCGGCTGTCCGTGTCCGTGACGCCCGAGGGCGACTGGACGGTGCCGCTGCCCCGGCTCGGGGTGCGCTTCGGCCTGCCGGAGGCCGAAGCGGTGGAGTGGTTCGGCGGCGGTCCCGGCGAGGCGTACCCGGACACGCGGGCGGCGTCCATGGTGGGCCGCTGGCGGTCGACGGTGGACGGGCTGCAGACGCCGTACGTCCGGCCGCAGGAGAACGGCGCCCGGGCCGACGTGCGCTGGGTCGAGCTCGGCGGGCTGCGGATCGAGGGCGACCCGGAGTTCTGGTTCACCGCGCGGCGCTGGACGACGGAGCAGCTGGACGCGGCCCGGCACCGCACCGACCTCGTGCCCGGCGACACGGTGTGGGTCAACCTCGACCACGGGCAGCACGGCATCGGTTCACAGTCGTGCGGCCCCGGCCCGCTGCCGCAGTACTACCTGAACGCCGAGCCCGCGGAGTTCTCGTTCGTGTTCTCGACCACCGGGTGAGACGGGACGGCCGCGACGGCCGGCCGGCCGTTTCCGTGGCCGCCGGCCGGCCCGGCCCCCGGACCGGGGTGGACAGCGTGGCCCCGGCGAGCGGGAGGCGGATCGCCCCTGCGGCCGGGGCGACCGGGGTCGTGCCCCGGACCACGGCGAGGAGCGGTCCCGCCCGGGCCGGTGTCAGTGGTCCGCGCAGCACGGGGTCGGGTCCGGCACCTCGAAGGGGACGAGGGTGCCGCCCGCGGCGGGCATGGCGGTCAGGACGAGCAGGCCGTCCTGCCACTGGGGGCGCACGTGGTCCCGGGTCGCCAGCGGGGTGGCGGGCGCGGGCGGCTCCGGTGTGCCGAGGACGGCCACCCGGTCGATCGCGGACCGGGCCAGCAGGTCCGCGACCGTCAGCGTGCCGGTGAGCGCCCCGGCGCCCGGGTAGAGCACCGCGCGCCCCATCCGGTCGGGAACGCCCGGCGACACCGGGTGTCCCAGGCCCGTGAGCCGCTCCACGGCGGTGCGGTGCAGCGGCTCCGAGGGCAGGGCGAGGGACAGCACGACCCGGGGCCGGTCGCCCCGCACCAGGTGGGTGCAGCCGAACGCGTCCTCCGGGAGGGCGAGTCCGGCCGCCAGGGTGCGCAGCAGGTGGTCGGCCGCGCGCAGTTCCCGCAGCCGCGGGTCGACGGTGAGGGTGTACGGCGTCACGAGGGCAGGACCCACACCGGGTTGGTGTAGAACCACAGGTCGCGCCAGGGGTCGGCGTCGCCGACGACGTCGAGCGCGGGGCCCGCCGGGTCGACGGCCGCGCCGAGGGCGCCGACCGCGGACCGGTTGCCGTCGGTGCCGCGCAGCCGGAGGTACACGGGCTTCTCCACGCGGCCGAGGTCGAGGGTGAGGCGGACGGTGCCGGTGGCCTTGCTGACGTCGTACGCCTTGACGACCTTCGCGGTCGGGGCGGTGAAGGTGTCCCGGTCGGCGACCGGGCCCGTCACGTCGCCCTGGATGACGTCGACGCGGGCCAGTTCGGGGAGGAACCCGGCCCAGTTGGGGCCGCCGGCCGGGGTCACGTCGACGGTGAGCGTGACCCGGGTGCCCTTCCTGACGTGCAGCGCGCCGCCGAGCGTGGCCCAGCGGCCGCCGCCCGACACGCGTACGTCCACGGCGTCGACGAGCTGCCCGTGGTCGACCCAGACGCGGCCGGCGCGGATGCCGTCCATCACGGCGGCGTAGGAGAAGCCGTCGGCGCCGACGTGGGTGCGGCTGTACTGGCCGGGCCAGTAGTCGCCCTGGGTGATGTCGATCTTCCCGCCGTAGACGGGGTCCTCGTAGCGGCCGTTGGCGTTGAAGTCGCCGCCGGGGCCGCGCACCGCGGTGTCGGCGTAGACCTGGTGGGAGTCGGAGTTGGCGGTGATCCACCAGGGCTTGCCCTCGGCGAGGAGGCTGTCCCACAGGCCGCCGACGGTGGCGGTCATCCAGTCGAAGCCGCCCCAGGTGCGGTAGCTCTCCGGCGGATAGCCGGGGAAGGAGTTGGCGCCGGGGTTGTTGTCGTAGATGCCGCGTGCGCGGCCCATGCCGAGCGGGGCGGGCAGGCCGGCGGCCTGGTGGCCGGGGGCGCCCTCGAAGCCGACGGCGATCTGCCGGCCGGGGCCGGAGGCATCACGCCAGGCCCGGATCTCGTGCGGGGAGTCGACGCCGCGCCGGGCCGGGTGGTTGGCGAGCATCAGGGCGTCCTTGACCTTGCGGCGCCTGACCTGCTCGGCGAGGAAGCTCAGGCCCGCGACGGCGAGCGCCTCGTTGGCGGGCGTGGAGTCGGAGGCGTTCTTGACGCTGCCGTCGTAGTCGGTCTCGAACTGCTTGAGGACGGCGACCTCGTTCTTGCCCGGGTGCACGAAGACGGTGCCGTGCTCGGCGGCCGGGATGTTCCACTCCAGGCCCTGGAAGACGAGGGTGTCGCGGTGGGCGGAGCGGGCCGCCTGGATGTCGGGGTTGACCTTCTCCACGCCGATCCTCGCGTGGGTGGCGCTGCCGTGGTCGGTGATGACGAGCCAGTCCATGCCGTGCCTGGCGCCCTGGCGGACCTGGTCGACGACGCGGTACTTGCCGTCGCTGCTGTACTGGGTGTGGATGTGGTGGTCGCCGGCGAGCCAGAGGAAACCGCCCCGGCGGCCGCCGGACGAGGCGGCGGCGGGCCCGGCCTGGGCGAGGACGCTGCCGGCCGCGAGGCCGGCGCCGAGCAGGCCGGCGCGGCGCAGCAGCGAGCGGCGCGAGGCCTGCTCGGGGGTGAGGGCCTCGTCGGGGACGGAGGTGTCGAAGGCGGCGGGCAGGGCCGGTGCGGCCTCGTGCTCGTGGTCGTGCCCGTGGTGGTGATGGCCGTGTGCGTGCCCGTGTCCCATTGAAGCGCCTCCTGTGTGCCACCGGTGCGGCGGCTGCCTTCCGCGGCGTGTGGCCACGCCGCGTGTGGAGGATCGAGGCGAAAGGTGAACGTTGAACGACCAGGGGATGAGCGGCGGGCGGCCCCGGCACGGCGGATCTCCCCGTCTCTCACTGTTTCCTCAACTCGCCTTGTTCGTCACACTGGTCGGCGCTCAACCTGAGCATCGTTCAGGTTCCGTCGCGCCTCCCCGACCGGAGACACCCCCACCATGAGACGACTCCTCGGCACCCTCACCGCCGCCGCCCTGGCCCTCACCGGGCTCACCGCGGCCACCACGACGCCCGTGGCCGCGGCGCCCGCCGCCGCGGCCGCGCCCACCGGGTCCTTCAACGTCCTGACCTACAACATCGCCGGTCTGCCCCTCGGCCTCGGCGACAGCGACCCCGAGACCAACACCCCGCTCATCGGTCAGCGGCTCGGGGCGTACGACATCGTCAACGTGCAGGAGGACTTCAACTACCACGCGTCGCTGTACGCCGCCGACCGGCACCCGTACCGCACCGCGACCAGCGGCGGCGCGGCCTTCGGCGACGGCCTCAACACCCTGTCGGACTTCCCCTTCGAGGACTTCCAGCGGGTGAAGTGGAACCAGTGCACCGGCACCAACTGCCTCACTCCCAAGGGCTTCAGCCTGGCACGGGTCCGGCTGGCCGAGGGCGCCTACGTCGACCTCTACAACGTCCACACCAACGCCGACTCCACGGACGACGCGCTGGCCGCGCGCCGGGCCAACATCGAGCAGCTCTCCGACTTCATCCAGGCCAACTCGTCCGGCAACGCGGTGATCGTCATGGGTGACACCAACACCCGGTACACCCGCACCGGCGACAACATCCGCACCCTGCTGGCGGAGAACGGCCTGACGGACGCGTGGGTCGAGCGGGTGCGCGGCGGCACCCCGCCGGCGCAGGGCGGTGACGCGCTGGTGTGCGACGCGGCGGCCCCCACGGACGACTGCGAGGTCGTGGACAAGGTCCTCTACCGCGGCGGCGCGCTCGTGGACCTCACCGCCACCGGGTACGCCAACGACTGGCGGTCCTTCCTGCGCCCGGACGGCAAGCACCTGTCCGACCACTTCCCGCACACGGCCGGCTTCTCCTACACGCTCCACTCCGCGCTGCGCGCGAGCGACTTCTTCGGCGGCCCGCACGGCACGGCGTTCAACGACGCGGACGACCTGCCCGCGACCCCGGCACCCCGCACCCTCACCCTGCGCGGCGACGCGCGCCTGGACGCGCTGTCCCTCACCCACGACGGCGGCACGGTCCTCACCCACGGCGGCACGGGCGGCACGGCCAGGTCCCTGACCCTGGCGGCCGGTGAGCACCTGACCTCGGTGACCCTGACCCAGGGCCAGAAGGACGGCCGGACCAGGATCTTCTCGGCGT
The DNA here is from genome assembly GCF_043079125.1 of Streptomyces sp. NPDC015242. Taxonomy (NCBI): domain Bacteria; kingdom Bacillati; phylum Actinomycetota; class Actinomycetes; order Kitasatosporales; family Streptomycetaceae; genus Streptomyces; species Streptomyces sp. NPDC015242. Next base: position 193,527 of record NZ_JBIBUF010000005.1, read on the forward strand.
CCTTCACCACCGGCCGGGGCCGCACCCTGGCCGCCGGCACCGCCACGTCCGACGCGAGGACCTTCACCGCCCCCTCCGGCCACCGCATCGTGGGCTTCACGGGCCGCGCGGGCTCCGAGATCGACAAGCTGGGGGTGATCTACGCTCCCGTCCGCTGAGCGGCCGGGGGCCCGGCGCCCGCTACGATCACACCGCCCCAGCCGACACGGCACCGTCCGACAAGGAGGCCGAGCCCCATGCCCAGAGCCGGCCTCACCCCCGACCGTCTCGTCGCCGCGGCGGCCGACCTCGCCGACGAGGCGGGCCTGGAACAGGTCACCCTGTCCGCGCTCGCACGCCGTTTCGGGGTGAAGGACGCGAGCCTGTACTCGCACGTCAGGAGCCTGCGGGATCTGCGCACCCGGATGGCCCTGCTCGCGGGCGGCGAGATGATCGACCGGATCGCGGCGGCGGTCGCCGGACGCACCGGCCGGGACGCGCTCGCCGCCTTCGCGGGCGCCTACCGGGCCTACGCCCTGGAGCATCCCGGCCGGTACGCGGCGACGCAGCTCCCCCTGGACGAGGCCCTGGCCACCGGCTCCACCGCCCTGCGCCGCACCGCCGAGGTCACCTACGGCATGCTGCGCGCCTACGGCTTGGAGGAACCCGACCTCACCGACGCCGTGCGCCTGCTGCGCAGCGCGTTCCACGGCTACTGCGCCCTGGAGTCCACCGGTGCCTTCGGCGCTCCACGGGACGTGCAGGCCTCCTGGGACAAGGCGATCGGTGCCCTGCACGTGCTGCTGCTCAACTGGCCCCGCGACGACCGGCCCTCCGGCCCCTGACGGCGGGCCCGGTCAGCCGGGCGGCGGGAGCAGCCCCGCCACGTCGCCGTACGACGGTGCCGCCCCGCCGGGGGCCCGGCCCGCCCGGACGTCGGCCACGGCCTCCAGGGCGGCGCCCAGGGCCGTGCGGTACAGCAGTGAGCCGAGGCTGATCCGGCGGGCTCCGGCGTCGGCGAGCTGCCGGACGGGCGGGCCGGTGGGCGCGTAGAGGACGTTGAGGGGAACGTCCAGGCACCGCGCCAGGACGGTGATCCGGCGCAGGTCGGTGAGGCCGGGGACGAACACGCCGTCCGCGCCGGCCGCCTGGTACGCGTCGAGACGGGCGAGCGTGTCCGCGGTGTCGCCGTCGCCCAGCCAGTGGGTGTCGGTGCGGGCGTTGACGAAGAGAGCGGGCACGGCGCGCTTCACCGCGGTGATCTTCGCGGCGAGCCGTTCGGGGGGCCCGAGGCCGTCCTCCAGGTTGATGCCGACGACGCCGACGGCGTACAGCTCGGCCGCGAACCGCGCGACCTCGTCGGGGTCGTCGCTGAAGCCGCCCTCGGCGTCGACGGACAGCAGCAGCGGCTGCGAGCCGAGGGCGAGGGCCAGCCGGAGCGTCTCCTCACGGGTCGCGGCCGCGCCGTCGGGCAGGCCCGCGACGGCGGCGACGCCGAGGCTCGTCGTCGCCACCGCCCGGAAGCCCTGCCCGGCGAAGGCCCGTGCGGAGGCGAAGTCCCAGGCGTTGGGCAGCAGCAGCGGCTCATCGCCGTGGTGGAGCGCGGCGAAGGCGGTGACGGGCGTGGGCCGCCGGGGGCTCTCGGTCATGCCGCCACGCTAGGGCCGGGTCGTTTCGGCCGGCACCGAAGGGACGGCCGGAGGTGCCGGCCCGGTGCACACGCGCGCCCGGGCCTGCGCGCACGCCCACGCCGGGCCGGGCCCCCGGCGGCGCGCGGGCACACCCGCCGGGTGGGGCATACGCGCCGGGCACGGACACACCCGCCGGGTGGGACACACCCGCCGGGCACGGACACCCGCCGGGTGGGGCATACGCGCCGGGCACGGGCACACCCGACGGGTGCGGGCACACCCGCCGGGTGGGGCACACGCGCCGGGCCGGGCACCCGGCGGCGCGCGGGCACACCCGCCGGGTGGGGCACACCCGCCGGGCGCGGGCACACCCGTCGGGTGGGGCATACGCGCCGGGTGGGGCATACGCGCCGGGCACGGACACATCCGACGGGTGCGGGCCGGGTCCCGTGCGGTGCGGACCGGCTCACGCACCTGGCAGCTGAGGCACACGCCGACTCGCGTACCCGTCGGCCGGCGTCCCGCCGGTCACGACGAGGGGCCGCTCACCTGCACCCCCGCCTCGTCGTCCAGCCGTACGCGCACCTCGTCCCCGCCGCTCCAGCGGACCGTCAGTGTGCCGTCGTCGTCCGCGTCGACCCGTACCGCCTCCGCCAGCGGCACCGGGTCCGGCTCGGCGGTGAGCCGGGCCAGCGCGACGAACAAGGTGGCGTCGCGGGCTGTGACGCCGCCGAGGTCGTCGTCGAGGCCGACGGCGGGCAGGAGTTCCGCGCGGACGCCCTGCGGCGCGCTCCACCCGGTCACGCGCACCGCCGTCCCGGGCCCGGCTCCCGCGACCAGGTGGGCGCGTACCTCCACCGCCCCGCGTGCCAGCACCAGGTTCGTCACCCGCGCTCCCCCGCCCGCCGTGTGCCGCGAGGCCGCCCAGCCCTCCCCGGCGCCCAGCGGCTCGATGCCCGACCGGCCCGGATCGCCGCCGACGAAGACGCTGTTGTCGTGCGTCGCGGCCGGGGCCGTCACGGTCGAGTAGGCGAGGCGCGTGTAGTACGGGTCGTAGCGGACGTCCTCGCTGCCGTGGTTGTGCAGGCGGACCAGGCCGTCGGAACGGGTGGACTGCAGCAGCCAGTTGGGGGGTCCGACGGGCGTGACGGCGTCCTCGCGCTCGGCCGGCCCGGGGCGTTCCGGCGCCGTCCACACCTCGTGCTCCGGCGGCAGCAGCAGACCGAGGAAACCCTTGCTCGCCCAGTACGGGGAGGCCGGGCCCGAGTATCCCTGGAGGACGGACGGGTCGGGGCCGTGCCACCCGAGGGTCAGCAGCCCGCGGTCGTCGACCGCTCCCCGCTCCAGGAAGTACCGCAGCGCGCCCGACGCCAGGCGCCTCGTCTCGCCCGGCTCCAGCGGGGTACGGCCGGTGAGCGCGCCCAGCCACAGCGGTGCGGTCGTCGCGAAGCGGTACGTCAGGGAACGCCCCTGGTGCATCGGGGCGCCGTCGCCGCCGAACAGGCGGGCGTAGTCGGCCAGATGCCGCTCCAGGCGGGCCCCGTACAGCTCCAGCAGGCGCTCGTCCCGCTCCAGCCAGGCGTGCAGCACCGGGTAGAGGTGCATCGCCCAGCCGTTGTAGTAGTCGTACTTGCGGCCGTCGCCGTCGGTGTACCAGCCGTCACCCCGGTACCACTGCTCGACGCGCTCCAGGCCGCGGTCGATCGCCGCGCGGGACGCCTCCACCTCGTGGCCCGTCTCCGCGAGGAAGCCGCCGACCGTGACGGGGAACAACTCCCAGTTGCACGGCCAGGGTTCGGCGGTGAGCGCGTCGGCCAGCCAGGCCGCCGCCCGCTGCCGTACACCGTCGTCCAGGCGGTCCCAGAGCAGGTCGCGGGTCAGGCGCAGGGCCAGGGCGATGGACGCCGCCTCCACCAGGGGCTGACCGCGGTCCTCGATGCGCGGCCAGACGCCCGAGACGCCGGCGGCGAGGCCGGTCGCGTAGCGCTCCAGGGCCTTCTCGTCGCGGCGGAAGGCGGCCAGCAGCAGGGTGCGGGCGTATCCCTCCAGCCCGTCGGAGAGGCGGCCGGACCAGCTGGTGCGGTCGCCGGGCAGGTGGTAGAGCGCGTGGTCCCCGGTCGCGTAGGGCTCCACGGCCGCGAGGAGGGCGTCGGCGGCCGCCTCCCAGTGGGCGCGGGTCCAGCCGGTGTACGGGGACGCCGTGCGGTCGGCGGGGGGCAGCTGCATCGGCTCTCTCTCGTCGTCGTGCCCGGCCGGAACGGGCCGGGCCTGGGGCGCCCCGGTTCCGGTCGGGGCGCCCCAGGGGTTCATCCCACCCGCACCGTGCCCGGCGGCACCAGGTGCCGGGTGACGAGTGCGTCGCGGACCAGACCCGCGTAGCGGGTGGCCCCGCGTACGGAGGTGTGGGTGTTGTCCCTCGCCTCGCCGGTGAGGTACAGCGCCTTGGAGGCTTCCACGCCCAGGGACTCCACGAGTTCCTTCGTCTTCGCCGTGAGGTCGATCAGCGGGACGTCCCGCGCGGCGGCAACCGAGCGGACGACCGCCGGGTGGTCGACGCCGAGGCCGTTGACCAGCAGGGCGGTTCCGTTGTCGAGGGTGCCGTCGGCGTTGAACCAGCGGCGCACGATCGGAGTGACAAGGACCGGCTGTCCGCCCCGCTCCCGGACGCCCGCCACCAGGGTCTCCAGGTTGGCCCGGTAGGTGGCCTCGTCCGTGGTCTTGTCGTTGTGCGCGAGCTGGACGAGCACCGTGTCACCGGGGCGGATCAGGGGCCGCACGGTGGCCCACAGTCGCGGGTTCCCGAGATAGGAGACCGTACTCTCCCCGGAATCGGCGTAGTTGGCCACGGAGACGCCCCTGCGGAGGTACTGGGGCAGCTGCTGGCCCCAGCCGGAGTACGGGGCGCCGGGCTGGTCGCAGACGGTGGAGTCGCCGATCAGGAGGATCTGCCGGGTGTGCCGGGCGGGGGTGACCCGGATGCCGGCGAGGGCGGGCGCGGAGCCCTCGATCCGCAGGTCGAGGCCGGGGGTTCCGTCGGGGCCGGTGGGCTCGCCCTCGGGGGTACGGACGTTCACCGTGAAGGCGCGGATGACGCGCTCGCCCGCGGCCACGGCCGTCTCGGGCAGCAGGGCGCGGCGTGTCTCGCCGCTGACGCTCGTGCGGGACGCGGCCGGTCCGCCGAGCTCGACGCGCACGTCGTACGTGCCCGGCGGCAGGTCGAAGTGGCAGACTCCGCCGGCGCACGGGGCGGGGGCCCCGGCGGCCGGGGCGGGGGTGGGCGGCAGCGCGGCCGCCAGGGCCACCGCCGCCACGACGGCGATGCTGAGACGTCTCACTCGTGGCTCCTCCGGCGGACGACAGGATCTGAGGGTGGACCGTACCGCCCGCGGCAAGCGCTTTCCAGAGCGCGGGCGGTACCCCGGGCGGAGCCTGCTCGCTCCCCGGGAGGCGGTCAGCTGCCGCGCGTCCACTGCTGGTTGGTACCGCCGTTGCACGTGTACGTGATGATCGCGGCGCCGTTGGCGGTGGAGCCGCCGTTCACGTCCAGGCACTCACCGCTCGCCCGCGACCGGACGTTCACGTACGAGCCGGTCGTGGTCAGCGACCACTGCTGGCTCGTGGCGGAGGCGTCGCAGTTCTCCTGCGTGACGGTGTTCGCGTTCTCCCGCAGGCACAGCGAGCTGTTCCTGACCACCAGCTGGTGGTAGCCGCCGCCGACGGACCTGAACCAGTACTTCTGGTTGCCGCCGCCGTTGCAGTCGTACTGCTTGATCTGGGCGCCCTGCCACAGCGACTGGCTGGTCACGTCCGCGCACCGGGCGGAGTGCCGGGCGATCAGGGTCTGGTACGTGGCGCCGGTGCCGGAGACGGTCCCGGCGGCGGTGTCGACGGTGACTTCGGGAGACCAGGACATCGACATCGTGGTCGCGTCGGAGAAGGCCAGCGGCAGCCACACGTACCGGGAGTCGTTGACGGTGCCGCCGAAGGAGTTGCCCCACCGGTCGCCCAGGTACAGGTAGGAGGTGCCCGAGGTGCCCTGCACGGGCAGGACGAACGCGGTCTGCGAGCCGAACGCCGTCGCGTCGCCGATGTTCCTCATGGCCGACCAGGGGCCGGCGAGGTTCGTGGCGGTGGCGTACTGCTGCTGGTTGGGGTTCCAGCCGGTGGCGCCCGAGGTCAGCATGAAGTACACGCCGTTCCGCTTGAACAGGGCGGGGGCCTCGCGGTGGCCGCCGGGCCAGGGGTTGGCCACCAGGCTCGCGATGCCGGTGTAGTCGGCGGTGAGGCGGTAGATGTGGAGGTCGTAGTTCTCCCGCGCGGCGGAGATCATGTATCCGGTGCCGTCGGTGTCGGTGAAGACCGTGATGTCACGGGACATGTGCTGTCCGAGCGGCCGGAAGCTGCCCTTCCAGGTGTAGTTCCCGTCGACGGTGTCGGAGACGGCGACGGCGGCGCGGGCCTCGCTGTAGTCGGTGCCGTTCTCCTTGTGCATCCACATCACGAACCTGCCGGTGGCCGCGTTGTACACGACCTTCGGCCGCTCGATGTTGGCGGTCGCCAGCTCCGGGTCGCTCGCCTCGGTCAGGACGTGGTTGCGGAACTCCCAGTTCTTGAGGTCGGTCGAGCGGTAGGCGTCGACGTAGCGGAAGGTGTTGTCGGCGTTGCGGTGTTCGCCGAACCAGTAGTAGTAGGCGCCGACCTTGAGGACCCCGCCCCCGTGCGCGTGCACGGGATGGCCCGACGTGCCCGTGAACTGGGTGCCGTTGGCGATCGTCGCGGGAGCGGCCTGTGCCGGACCGGCGGTGGCGAGGGCGCCGGACAGACCGAGGCACAGGGCGAGGAGGGCGGCGTACGCGCGTCTCATGTCAGCCCCCTGCCGTGGCCGTGTCGGCGACCGGCGTGCCGAAGTCGGGGGTGCCGTCCGGCTTCCAGCCGAACGTCTGGACGCGGGTGTGGCGGTTGGGGTCGTTCAGCGGGTCGCCGGCGATCTCCTTGTACTGGCGGGCGTGGTAGACGAGGACGTCGGTACGGCCGTCCTCGGCGACCGTGAAGCAGTTGTGGCCGGGGCCGTACTGCCTGGTGGTGTCGTCGCTGGTGAAGACGGGGGTCGGCGACTTGGACCAGCTCAGGGGGTCCAGCAGGTGGCTGTCGGCGTCGGCGGTGAGCAGGCCCACGCAGTAGTTGGCGTCGGTGGCGCTGGCCGAATAGGTCATGAACAGGCGGCCGTTGCGCTTGAGGACGTACGGGCCCTCGTTGACCTTGAAGCCGACGCACTCCCAGTCGTACTCGGGGGTCGACAGGCGCACCTGCGGGCCCTTCAGGGTCCACGGATTCGCCATCTCGGACAGGAAGATGCCGGTGTTGTTGTCCATGCCGGGCTCGTGCTGCGCCCAGGCGAGGTAGCGCCTGCCGCGGTGGGTGAAGGTGGTGGCGTCCAGGGAGAAGGTCTCCCAGGCGGTCTTGACCTGGCCCTTCTCCACCCAGGTGCCCTGGAAGGGGTCGGGGTGGGCGTTCTCCAGCACCCAGATGCGGATGGCCCAGACGTCCTCGGCGGGCGCGGAGGCGAAGTAGACGTACCACTTGCCGCCGATGCGGTGCAGTTCCGGTGCCCAGATGTGCGCGCCCATGGGGCCCGTCGGGTGGGCGCGCCAGATCACCGACTCTGCGGCCGCGCCCAGGCCGTTCAGGGTGCGGGAGCGGCGCAGGACGATGCGGTCGTACTCGGGGGCGGTGGCGGTGAAGTAGTAGCGGCCGTCCTTGTGCCGGTGGATGTGCGGGTCGGCGCGGTTGCGCACGAGCGGGTTGACGAAGGGGGCGGGCTTCGGGGGCCGGGCCGGCTCGGCCGGCCGGGCGGCGGCGGGGGCGGCGGGGACGGCGGCCAGGGCGCCGGCGGCTGCGGCACCCTTCAGCAGCAGCCTGCGGCTGGGGGGTTCGGGCAGAGCGGGGTCGCGGCTCATGCGGCCTGCCTCTCATGGGGGGGAACACACGGCTCATGGGGGGGAACACGCGACGTCGTTCGACATCTCGGACGCCATCTGTAATCACGAACGCCGAAAAGGTAAGGGTGTGTCACGGGGAGGTCAACGGGTCCGACGGGACAAAGGCGTTCGGGGCGTTGGTCACCCCTCGGACGCGCCCGGTGTCAGCGGCCGCTCGGCGCCGGCGGGAAACCCAGCCGGTGGGCCAGCGCTCTGGCCTCGGCCGCCCACTCGGCCAGGAACGCCAGGACCAACCCCCGTTCGCGGGGGCGGAGGCCGGCCGGGACGCCGCCCGCGCCGCCATACGCCACCGGCTCGCCGTCCGCCCGGGCCGGCATCAGCGCGGTGAGCGAGCCGTACTTGACCGCGGAGGCGCACACGCCGAGGCGGACGAGGTGCTCGTCGCCGCGCCAGCCGCTCGCGCGCAGGCCGTGCAGGTAGGCGTCGTACGCCTCCTTGGCCAGACCGGGGAGGTCGGCGGCGGGCAGGCAACGGTCGAGGACGCAGTCGGGCAGATAGGTGCCGAGGTCCTCGCCGAGGGCGCCGTCGCCGGTGAACGCCCAGTCCAGCAGGACGCTGCTGCCGGGGCCGCCGGCGACGACGTTGGCCGGGGAGTGGTCGAGGTGCGACAGGGCGCGCGGGAGCGACTCCATCACGGTCAGGAACCACTCCCGGTCGTGGCGCAGACGCGCCATGTCCGCGCGCAGGCCGGGCGGGAAGTGCCGCCGCACCAGGGGGTGGCGCCAGGCCTCGTCGTCGTCGAGCAGGTCCTCGCCCGTGGCCCTGCCGGCCGTGCGGTCCCGCAGGAAGCGCTGGGACAGCCACGGGTGGTCCCGCCCCACGCCCACCTCCCCCTGGGCGGTGCCGAGCCGGTAGGCGTGGTCGGCGTGGCGGGACGGGGACCAGGCCGTGGCCGGTGTGCCCGGCACGTCCTCCAGCCACAACGCCACGTCCCCGTCGGGTCGTTCGACGCACTCCAGCAGCTCCGGGGCGCGGATGCCGTGCCGCTCCCAGACCCGGGCGAGCCCGGACCGGTAGACGTAGGCCTCACGCCGCCAGAAGGTCCAGTGCCTCGGGTCGTTGGAGGCGGCCCAGGCGACGCCGGTCTCCCCGGTCCGCGTCAGCACCTTCAGCACGGCCGTACGGCCGCCGCCGGTGACCCGCCACACCCCGGCCGTGACACCGTTCGACGGGTTGTGCGGGAGCGGCTCGCACACCGCCCGGTCCGCCGGAACCCCCAGCACCTCACGGATCTCGGCTTCTGCGACAGCGACCTCGGGCATCCCCCGATGCTATGCCGACGCCCCGGCCCTGTCCCCGCGGCTGCGCGGCCCCACCCGCCGGGATTCCGGCGACGGCCGCTCGCGGCCTCGCTGCGTGGACGGGCCGGACCGTGCGCCACCTACTTGCTCTCGACGCCGAAGGCTCCGGCGCTGCGGCCGATCCGGTCCTGCAGGGCCTGCCAGCCGCGCGCGTCGGCGCCGAGGACGTCGTGCAGGTAGGCCGCGACGGCGTCGGCGACGAGGGCGACACGGGCGGGGTCCTCGTCGGTGGTGTCCTTGGTGGCCTCGCCGGAGATTCCGCCGAGGAGGTGCTCGCCCTCGGCGATGGTGAGCAGTCGCTTCGGACCCGGGCTGAGGTGGTAGGCATCGGTGAACCATTCCGGTCCGCGGGTGGTCATCACCGACTGGTCCCTTCCCCCGGCGACGACCAGGGCGGGGGCCGTCATGGTGGAGAAGTCGGGGCGGGCGAACGGGAGATGAGCCAGCGCGAAGGGCGTCAGGGCGTCCCCGGCACCGGCCGCCGCGAGGAGCGCGCCCGCCTTGACGGCGGGGTGGGAGAAGTCCTCACCCGGGTTGCCCTCGGCGTCGAGGACGCGGGCGCCCAGCAGGGCTCCGGCGGTCTGCGCTCCCCAGGAGTGCCCGGCGACGGCGACGCGGTCGCGGTCGGCGCGCGCGGCCGGGCCGCCGACCTGGGCGAGGATGTCATCGAGGCTGTCCAGGACACGGTGCAGATCGGCGATGCGCACGCGCCAGATGGTGGCGAAACGGGGATCGTCGAAGCCGATCCCATGGCGGCGGGAGTCCAGATGGGTGGGCTGCACCACGACGAACCCGGCGGCGGCCCAGCGGTCGGCGAGGGGCTCGTAGCCGTCCATCGACCAGGCGTTGCCGTGGGAGAAGACGATGACGGGCAGGTCTCGGCCGTCGACCGGTGCGGTGACCTTGACCTGCAGGCCGATGCCGCGCCCGCTGGTGGGGACGGCGACGGGCTTGACGGCGAAGACCCGACGGCCGAGCGTGGCCGTGGGGCGGCGTGGGCCGGAGTGAAGTTCCATGGCGTCGACGGTAGGGAGCCGACAGGGACCGATCGGTAACCTTCGGCTCATGGACATGACCGCAGCCGACCTGGCGAGCGCGGCGGAGGAACTGGAAGCGGGCACGGTGTTCCTCGCCGACTGCCCCGCCCGGCTGGCGATCGAGATCATCGCCAGCAAGTGGTCCGTGGTCGTGCTGTTCGCTCTCACCGGCGGACCCAGAAGACACAGCGAACTCGTCGCGGTGTCCGGCGGGATCTCGCGCAAGGTCTTGACACAGACCCTTCGCCACCTGCAGCGCAACGGCCTGGTCGAACGGCGGGTGTACGCCGAGGCACCGCCACGGGTCGAGTACGGCCTGACCGCGCTCGGCCGCACGCTCCAGGAACCGATCGTGGCGCTGACCGCGTGGGCGCGGACCCACGGCGAAGCCGTCGTCGACTTCCGGGAGTCGGCGGAGGCCCGGTCGATCGGCTGAGCACGGGCGGGCCCCGGGCGGGGAGCGCCACCGGCGCGGGACGTCGACTACCGTCGACCGCATGACCAGCACTCCTCCCCTCGCCGAGGCCCTCGCCGCCGGGACGGCCGTCCTGGACGGCGGTCTGTCCAACCAGCTCGAGGCGGCCGGGCACGACCTGAGCGACGAGCTGTGGTCCGCGCGGCTGCTCGCCGAGCGGCCGGAGGCGGTCACCGAGGCGCACCTGGCCTACTTCCGGGCGGGCGCGGACGTGGCGATCACGGCCAGCTACCAGGCCACGTTCGAGGGCTTCGGCCGGCGCGGGATCGGCCGCGACCGCGCTGCCCGGCTCATGGCCCTGAGCGTGGACCTGGCGCGGGAGGCGGCGCGGCGGGCCCGGGCCTCCCGGCCCCTGTGGGTGGCGGCCTCCGCGGGCCCGTACGGGGCGATGCTGGCGGACGGGTCGGAGTACCGGGGCCGTTACGGTCTGACCGCCGGCGAGCTGGAGCGCTTCCACCGCCCGCGTCTCGAGGTGCTGGCCGCCGCGGGCCCCGACGTCCTGGCGCTGGAGACGGTCCCGGACGCCGACGAGGCCGCGGCGCTGCTGCGAGCGGTGCGCGGGCTCGGGGTGCCGGCCTGGCTGACGTACTCGGTCGCCGGGGACCGCACGCGGGCCGGGCAGCCGCTGGAGGAGGCCTTCGCCGTGGCCGCCGACGCGGACGAGGTGATCGCGGTCGGGGTGAACTGCTGCGCGCCCGGGGACGTCGAGGCCGCCGCGGCGACGGCGGCGCGGGTGACCGGCAAGCCGGTCGTCGTCTACCCCAACAGCGGCGAGACGTGGGACGCCGCCGCCCGCGCCTGGTCCGGCCGCCCGACCTTCACCGCCGGGCAGGTGGAGAGCTGGCGGCACGCGGGCGCCCGGCTGATCGGCGGCTGCTGCCGGGTGGGGCCGGAGGCGATCTCGGGGATCGCGAGGACGCTGACGGCGGCCTCCTGACGCCCTCTCACGTGGGGGCGCGGGAGTCCTGGGCGGACAGTTCCTCCGCGAGTTCCATACAGCGCAGACGGGCCGGGGAGAAGTCGTAGGGCATCTTGCCGGTGGCTTCGAACACGCTCATGGAGCCGGCCTTCCGCCTGCCGGCGCCAGGCCGCACCGCGCCGCGCCACGCCGATGGGTCCGCCGTGGTCCCGCCGCCGCATCGCGCCGGAACCCGGCTCAGTTGCGGCGCAGTGCCCCCGGGCGGCGCAGTCGTCGTATCGCCGTGCGCAGTTCCGTGCCGCGCGGGCCCGGGGAGCCGGCGGGGGCCGGGCCCGCGGTGAACGTGTCGGGGATCGCGGCGTCCCGTGCCCAGAGGGCGAGTTCCCGGTCCCGGGGGCCCCGGGCGGTGTAGGCCACGGCGTGTTCCGCGTCCGGGGCGCTGTCCCCGAACACCCGCACCGGGTGCGTGGCGTCCCAGCGTTCCCAGCCCGGGTCCCCCTCCGTCGCGAAGCGCACCCAGGCCGTGTGCATCGCGTCGGCGAGTTCCTGCGGCGCGTCCTCGCCGGCGAGTTTCCGGGCGTCCGGGACCTCCCCGGTGTCGAAGACGAAGCCGAGCTCCAGGGCGTGGCAGGCGCCGAGGCCGGGCAGGCGGGAGGGCCAGGCGAACTCGTAGACGTACGACGGTTCCGCGCGGGCGTCGGCCAGCCGGTGCAGGGGAAGGCGCAGCAGGTGGTCGGTGACGAGCCGGCCGGCGAGGTCCGCCGGGCCGTCCCCGGGGTGCAGGGCGCGGTAGCCGCGCGGCACCTCGCTGCCGCAGTGGCAGCGGGCCATGGCACCGGCCAGCGCGACGGCACCGAGGCGGTCGACGCGCTCCTGGAGACCGCCCGGGACCAGCCAGAGCCGGTGCTCGTCGCGGGTCCAGCCCATCAGCAACTCCACGCCGGGTGCGGCTCCGTCGACGAGGGCGTCCAGGGGGTCGCGCGGGACGACGTCGCCGTCGACGACGATGCCGAAGGCGGGGCCGCCCACCACCGGGCTGCTGAGCCGGCCCACCTCGGCCTGTGTGCGCAGCAGCAGGCCCCGGTCGACGGCGGCGAAGGCCTCGGCGGTGGCGGGGACCTTCAGCCGGGACGCCATCCTGCGCACCATCCGCCGCACCTTCGCCCGCTCGGACGCCTCGGGCGGGCCGCTCTGCAGGACGCCCCGGCGGACCAGGCCCCGGGCCTGCGGGGCGGCGAGGAGGGCGGCGGCGCTGATGGCCCCGGCGGACTGCCCGGCGAGGGTGACGCGGCCGGGGTCGCCGCCGAAGGCCTCGATGGTCTCGTGCACCCAGGTCAGCGCGGCGAGCTGGTCGCGCAGTCCGGGGTTGGGGGGCGTGCCGGGGAACAGTCCGTAACCCTCGACGCCCAGGCGGTAGTTGACGGAGACGCAGACCACGCCGTCCCGGGCGAAGGCGTGGCCGTCGTAGACGGGTACGGCGGAGGAACCCCGGGTCAGGGCGCCGCCGTGCAGCCAGACGAGGACGGGGAGCCGGGCCGCGGGGTCCGGGTCGGGGGTCCACACGTTGAGGTTGAGGATGTCGTCGCCGGGGACGACGGGGTCGGAGAGGTAGCGGGCGAAGGCGCTGGAGTACGGGGGCTTGGGCGGGGTCGGGCCGAACGCACCGGCGTCGCGGACGCCGTCCCAGCGGGGCGGGGGCCCGGGCGGCCGGAAGCGGCGGGGGCCGAAGGGCGGTGCCGCGTAGGGGATGCCGCGGAAGACCGCGACGCCCCGCTCGTGTCTGCCCCGCAGGGCACCGTGGGGCGTGCTCACCAGGGGGTCCGCCAGGTCCGCCGTCATCCGTCCTCCAGCCTCCTCACCGCGCCCGTGCACCGTGAGGATCAGAGCACCTCATGATGGCCCGGTATTCCGGCGCGGGGGCGGTGGGCGGGCTGTCCGGAGTACCCGGGCGCCCGGTGCGGCCCCGGACTCCGCGTCCGCGGACGTTCGGGGTTTCGAAAGTTTTTGACCGGCGCGAACCCGCCAACTCACCCGTCTTCCCGCCGTCCTGCGCCCCACCTACAGTAGGAAGCGCTTTCTGCCCGTCGGAGCCGAACCGTCGCGGGCAGCGCTGGTCGAAACTTTCCACGGCCCGGGGCGGGCCGGAGAGGTGGGTTCCCGATGGTCCGAACGGCGAGTGCGAGCGCGGCGGCCGGCCCGACGCTGGCGGTCGTGGCCCGCGAGGCGGGGGTCTCGGTGCCCACCGCCTCGAAGGTGGTCAACGGCCGCGAGGACGTCGCTCCCGAGACCCGCCGCCGCGTCACCGAGGCGCTCGACCGGCTCGGTTACGTGCGCCGGCCCCGCTTCGACCCCGCGAAGGCACCCCGGCTCGTCGACCTGGTCGTGCACTCGCTGGAGAGTTCGTGGTCGGGCGCGGTGCTGCACGGGGCGGAGGAAGCGGCGCACGACGCGGGTCTGGAGGTCGTGGTCTCGGCGGCGCTGACCCGTTCCCGGGCCGGACGTCCCGAGCGGGGCTGGCTCGACAAGCTGGTCGCGCGGGGCTCCTCCGGCGTGCTGTTCAACCTGGCCGAGCTGAGCGCCTCGCAGTACGGCTGGCTGGAGCAGCACCGCATCCCGTTCGTGATGATCGACCCGGTGCAGGAACCGCCGGAGGGCGTGGTGTCGGTGGGGGCCGCGAACTGGCAGGGCGGCCTGACGGCCACCGAACACCTGCTGTCCCTGGGGCACGAGCGGATCGCCGTCATCGCGGGGTCCCGGCGGACGATGTGCAGCAGCGCACGGGTCGCCGGCTACCGCTCGGCGCTCGCCTCCGCCGGGGTCCGGCAGCGCTCGGAGTACGTCCGGCACGCCGGCTTCGACGAGGGCCAGGCCCGGCGCCGCATGCTGGAACTCCTCGACCTGCCGGAGCCGCCGACGGCCGTGTTCGTCTGCTCGGACCGGATGGCCCTGGGAGTCTACGCGGCCCTCGCGGAAAGGGAGTTGAGGGTCCCGGGTGATGTGAGCGTGGTCGGTTTCGACGACCTTCCCGAGGCGCGCTGGGCCTCCCCGCCCCTGACCACGGTCCGTCAGCCGCTGGCGGAGATGGCCGCGACGGCGCTGCGCTCGCTGCTGCGCATGATGGACGGGCACCGGCCCGAGAGCACGCGGACGGAGCTGTCGACACGGCTGGTGGAACGGGCGAGCACGGCGGCACCGGGAGCGTAGGGGACGTCTGCCTCCGGTGCACGGCGAGCGGCGTGACGCGGATACGCCGGAGGGCGGAGGGCCCGTCACGCGGGGGCCTGTCGTGCGGGGGCCTGTCGTGCAGGGGCCCGTCGCGCGGGGCCCGTCGTGCAGGGGCCCGTCGCGCGAGGGCCCGTCGCGCGGGGGCCCGTCGTGCGGGGGGGGCGCGGGGAGCAGGCCGCGCGGAATGCCCTCGCCGCAGCGCGGAGTTGGCAGGGAGGACAGGGCCGTCGCAGGCGGCGGCCGTACTCCGTGAAAGGACTGCCAGGTCATGACGCGCGACTCGCGCACGATCACCAACCCGGCCACGCTCCACGACCCCACGCCGTTCGGGTACAGCCACGCCGTCTCCGCCTCAGGCGAGACCGTCTTCATCGCCGGCCAGTACGCCTCCGACGCCACCGGCGCGCCCGTGCCGGGGGACTTCGCCGCGCAGGTGGACCTGGCCTTCGACCGGCTGCGGTCGGCGCTGGAGGGGGTCGGGCTCGGCTGGGAACACGTCGTCCGGCTCGGCACGTTCGTCGTGGACCACGACCCCGGCAAGCTGGAGGTCCTCGGCAAGGCCCTGCACGCCCGCTTCGGCGACCGGCTTCCGGCGCAGACGCTGAGCGGGGTCGCGGCGCTGGCCCTGCCGGGGATGCTGTTCGAGGTCGACGCGGTGGCGATCCGCCCCGCGCCGGACGCCGGCTGAACCCGGCCCTCCCCGGCCTCCGATTTCCGGCTGGCGGCTCACGGCCGCCCCGGCGCCCCCGGCGCGCACGGGGGGCGGCGGGGCACCGCGGGGCAGGGGGGCACGCGAGCCGCCGGGGCCACCCGGCCGGTGCCCCCCGTGCGCGCCGCGCGCCCGTCGCGAGGGGGATCTGGCCGGAACCGATCGGCGTCGAACGATGCGGCGGGGAGGTCGGGCACCGCACAGCCTCACGGGCCGGCACCGGCCGCGAGGAGCCCGTCCGGCGTCCACGGACCGGGGTGGGTCGCCGGGGACTTCGTGGGCCGCGCTGCCGGGACGCGCCCTGCGCCCCGGCGGCCGCGGCCGCCGTCAGGGCAGGTCGAGCGCGGCCGCCCAGGCGATACCGCCCCGCAGGTGGGCCCGGAAGGCGGGGTCCTCGTAGGCCTCGGCGGCGTGTCCGAGGGCCGTGTAGAAAACCCGGCCCCGTCCGTGGTCGCGGCACCACACCAGCGGGTGGTCCGCGCCCATGCCCCCGCCCTCGTAGGAGGACTCGTCGGCGGTGACCAGGACCCGCACGCGGCCTCGCGGGTTGGTGCGGAAGTCGTACCACTCGTCGGTGAAGTCCCAGACGGCGGGCAGGTGCCGGGTCGCCGGGTGGTCGTGGTCCTCGACGACGGCCTTGCCCGGCTGGTGGCGCGGGTGCCGGTCGAACCACGTGCCCAGCAGCTCGCCGTAGTACGGCCAGTCGTACTCCGTGCAGGCGGCCGCGTGGACGCCGGCGAAGCCGCCGCCCGACTCCACGTAGGCGGCGAGCCGCTGCCGCCCGGCCGGGGTCAGGATGTCGCCGCTGGTGGAGAGGAAGACGACGGCCGCGTAGCCGTCCAGGGGCTGTTCCAGGGCCGCCGGGTCCTCGGTGGCGTCGATCTCGAAGTCACCGAGGGCGCGCAGGGCGGCGATCCCGGCCGGGATGGACGCGTGCCGGTACTCGGTGGTGCGGGTGTGGACGAGCAGTCGGGGTGCCATGACATCCGAACCTACGAGAGGTGAGGGCCGCCCGGGGGCTGTCGCGGCACCGAAGGTTTCCGGCACCCCCGCCCCCGGCTCACCCATGTTCTCAGCGCTGCTCCATCACCCGCTTCAGCGCGGCGAGGTCGGCCGAGACCGCCTCGGCGTCGCGGCGGAACTCCTCGTCGCTCGTCCCCGGCTGCCGGCGCAGCGTGAACACCACCTCACAGCCGGCCCCGTCGGCGATCACCCGCATCGGGTTGCGCACGGTCCGCCCCGAGGGCAGCGTGACGTCGTGGTCGAGGACGCCGAAGTCGTTGCGGGGCGTGAAGTCCACGACGATCCGCCCCAGGGGCGACTCCCCCACCCAGCGGCCGTCCACCGGCCGCAGGGAACTCGCCAGTCCGGGGGCCCAGGCGGGGATGTTGGCGGGGTCGCGCGCGTAGTCGTAGACCTCCTGGCACGGGCGGTCGACGAAGACGCTCAGGTGCCTCGATGTGCGTGTCGTGGTCGTCATGGCGGCGAGGTTACGGGGCCGGCCGCACAGCGGTCTTGAACGGATCGGACGGGCCGCGGCCGGTGTCCGTTTCCTGCAAGACCGGCCGTCGCGGGCCTGCCTACGGTGGGTGCGTGACCGCACGATTCGACGCCATCGGGCTGGTCGTCTCCGACATGGCCGCCTCCGTCGCCTTCTACCGCCGGCTCGGGTTCGCCTTCCCCGAGGACGCCGGGCGGCAGCCGCACACGGAGGCCGGACTGCCAGGGGGGTCGCGGCTGATGCTCGACACCGAGGAGACGGTCCGCTCCTTCCTCCCCGGGTGGCGGCCGCCGGCGGGTGGGGGCAGGACCTCGCTGGCCCTGCGGTGCGACGGGCCGGACGAGGTGGACGCGCTGTACGCGGAGCTGACCGGCGCCGGGTACCACGGTGAGCTGAAGCCCTGGGACGCCTTCTGGGGGCAGCGGTACGCGGTGGTGCTCGACCCGGACGGCAACGGGGTGGACCTGTTCGCGCCGCTCGGGAGCCTGTCTCAGTGATCGGCGAGCAGCCGGGCGGTCGTGATCGGCGGGACACGTACACCGGGCTCATCCCGTACGCGTGATCACCAGACACACGCGCGTTGCCGCTGCCGGCACATCCCGGTGCCGTCAGGCAGGTGCCGCGGGCGCAGGCCCCAGGGCGCGGATCGCGCAATCGATCGCGGCGGTCAGACGCTCGATGCCGTGGCCGGCGCGTTCTCGCACCCGCAGGCCGAGCACCGTGGTGAACAGCAGTTCCACGGCGCCGTCGATGTCGAGACCGGCGGACAGTTCGCCACGGTCACGGCCCTCGGCCAGCACGGACCGCAGGGCCCGCCGGGTGACCTCGAAGGCGGCCTCGGTCCGCTGACGGACCTCTTCGTCGCCGGTGCCGAGCTCGGCGGCCGTGTTGACCACGAAGCACCCGCGGCCGGGCGTGCCGTCGGCCGGGCAGGTGACCAGCCACAGCATCCATTCCCGCAGCACCTCCCGAACGGGATGGTCCGCCGCGTCCAGCCGCTGCCGGGCCTCAGCCGACTCGGTGGCCCGGTAGTGGTCGAGCGCGCGCAGGAACAGCGTGTGCTTGTCCGTGAACGTCCGGTACAGGCTGCTGGGCGTGAGCTTCAGCTCGTCACCCAGGTCGCGCACCGAGGTGGCGTGGTAACCGCGTCGCCAGAACAGCTCGGTCGCCGACGTGACGGCGTTCTTCTCGTCGAACTGTCGCGGGCGTGCCATGTGTTCATCTTACCCAACTTGTGGAGCGATCGCTCCCATACTAGTGTCCCCAGTTCGGGAGCGATCGCTCCCGAACTGGTGAAGGAGGCTCCGTTGACGACCGCAGAACAGCCCCCCGCCCCGGCGCAGGAATCAGAGACCCCGGAGAGCAGTCGCTGGACGGCGGTCTCCGCGGTGGCTCTTGGCACCTTCCTGCTGGTGACCGCCGAGCAGCTGCCGATCGGTCTGCTGACCTCCGTCGGGTCCGCGCTGTCGGTCTCCGAGGGGACGGCGGGGCTGATGGTGACGGTGCCCAGCATCGTCGCCGCGTTCGCGGCGCCGCTGGTCCCGATGCTCGTCGGGGCGATGGACCGGCGCATCCTGCTGCTCGGACTGATGGCCCTGATGACCGTCTCCAACCTGGCCTCGGCCCTTGCTCCGAACTTCGCCGTCCTGGTGGGCTCCCGGGTGCTGGTCGGTGTCGCGATCGGCGGCTTCTGGGCCATCGCCGGCGGCCTGGCCGTCCGGCTCGTCGCCCCCGCGGACGTGCCGCGAGCCACCGCGGTCGTCTTCGGCGGCGTCGGAGCCGCGAACGTGTTCGGTGTCCCGCTCGGCACCCTGGCCGGTGACCTCACCGGCTGGCGCACTGCCTTCTGCTCGCTGAGCGCCCTGGCGCTCGTCACCCTCATCGCCTTGCTGGTGGTGCTGCCGCGGCTGGTCGCGTCGCAGGTCATCCGGCCGAAGCTGCTGATGGAGCAGTTCCGCAATCCCGGTGTGCGCGTCGGCATCATCGCAACGGTGCTGATCGTGTTCGGGCACTTCGCCGCCTATACGTTCGTGAGCCCGGCACTGCAGAAGCTGTCGGGGATCGACGAGCGCTACGTCGGTCCGCTGCTGTTCGGGTTCGGTGCGGCCGGCACCATCGGGAACTTCGTCGCCGGCTCGGCGCTCTCCCGTCGGGTGCACCGGAGCGTGCTGGTCATCTCCGTGGCCCTCGCGGTCGCGATGCCGCTCTTCCTGCTGCTGGGCCGGACCGCGGTCGGCGGCGTCGTCCTGCTGATCGTCTGGGGTCTGTCCTACGGCGGTGTGTCCGTGGGCCTTCAGACGTGGATGATCAAGGCCGCCCCACAGGCGGTGGAAGCGGCTTCCTCGCTGTGGGTGGCGGTGTTCAACCTGTCCATCGGCCTCGGTGCGCTGGCCGGCGGTGTCATCGTCGACTCGCTCACCCTCCAGGGCGTGCTGTGGCTGGGCGGCGCCTGCGCCCTGCTCGCCGTCCTGGCGATCTGGACGGCCCGCACCGACGACGCCTTGCGATGACCGGGCCCTTCCCAGAGCCCCCCGGGAACGCGTAACCGCGACGGCGCTGGCCGGCGTGCCGCCGGTGTACCGGCGGCCCACCGGTCGGCGCCGCATTGTGTCGGGCTCCGGACGCGGCCTGATCGCCGGTTGCCGAGACACCCTCCTAGCCGCCGCGGGGCAGTAGCTCGCTCAGCGGCAGCCCGGCCAACTCCTTGACGTCGCGCGCCATATGCGCCTGGTCGGCGTACCCGGCCCGGGCGGCCGTCTCCACGAAGGGCGTCCCGGCCCGGGCCAGTGCGAGGGCGCGGCGCAGCCGCAGGATGCGGGCCAGGGTCTTGGGTCCGTAGCCGAACGCGGCCAGGGAGCGGCGGTGCAGCCGGCGCGCACCGATGCCGAGTGCGTCCGCGGTGGCGGCGACCGGGCGGCCCGCGTCGAGGGCGGCGACGACCCGCCGCAGCAGCGGGTCCGGGGGCTCCGCGTCGGCCGCCCACCGCAGCGCCAGCTCCTCCAGGCCGCTGGCCGCGTCGGGGGCCGCGTGCACGCGGGCGGTCAGCCGCCGCACCTCGGAGGTGGGCCACAGGTCCGCGAGCGCGACCCGGCGGTCGCGCAGCTCGTGCGCCGGAACGCCGAGAAGGGCCGGGGCCGTGCCCGGCGGGAAGCGGATGCCTGACCAGGGCCCGCCGTCACCGTCCGTGAGGTACGCCCGGGTGTCGGGTCCGGCGACCAGCAGCCGCCCGTCGTGCCACAGCAGATCCATGCACCCGTCCGGCAGCACCCGCCCCGCCCCCGGCGATCGCGGGGTGTTGGTCCACACGGCCGCCCCCGCGAGCCGCGACGCCCGTTCCGCATACACGCGTGCCAGGCTACGCCGCCGGCGCGCGCCCCACCCCAGGGGCGCGGGGAACTACGCGAACGACCACAACGCACCCGCACACACCCACCGCCACCACCCCGCACGGCGCCCGGTCCCCCTCTGCACGGACCGCAGCGCATGATCACCCACAACCCACCCACCGGCTCCCAGCTCCGCATCCACGTCCGATACGAACCCCACCCCAGGGGCACGGGGAACTGCGCGAACGACCACAACGCACCCGCACACACCCACCACCGCCACCCCGCACGGCGCCCGGTCCCCCTCGTCCTTCCCCCTTCCGCGCCGCGAGCCGGATCCCCGCACGCCGGCCGCCGGATCCGGGTGTCCGGCCCTACCCCGACCGTCCCCGGTACTCCGCCGGACTCACCCCGTACACCCGCTTGAACGCCGTGGACAGGGCGAAGGCGCTGCCGTACCCCACCCTGCGGGCCACCGCGTCGAGCGTGTCGCCGGAGGCGCGCAGGCGGTCGGCGGCGAGGGCGAGGCGCCAGCCGGTGAGGTACGTCATCGGCGGTTCGCCGACCAGGTCCGTGAAGCGGCGGGCGAGCGCGGCCCGGGACACCCCGGCCTTGGCGGCGAGCCCGGCGACCGTCCACGGGTGCGCGGGGTCGTCCTGGAGCAGGCGCAGCACCCCGCCGACGACCGGGTCGGCCAGTGCCCGGTACCAGGCCGGCGCCGCCGCCTCCGGGCGCGCGAACCACGCGCGCAGCGCGGCGATGACGAGCAGGTCGAGCAGGCGGTCCAGGACGACCTCCTGGCCGGGCGCGTCCCGCTCTATCTCCGCGCAGAGGTACGGGGTGAGGGGGCAGTCCCACACCTCGGGCGTCAGCGTGAGCAGCGGCGGCAGGGCGTCCAGCAGCCGCCCGCCGATCTCGCCCGGCATCGGGTAGGTGCCGATCAGCAGGACGGTGGCGCCGTCGAGCCGGTCGCCCCAGGCGCGCACGCCGAGATCCATGGAGCCGTTGAGGGGCCGTCCGTCGGGCCGCCGGCACTCCTGGCCCGGCAGGATCAGCGCCTGCGGTGCCGTTCCGGGGGCGTCGGCGCAGGTGTACGGGTCGGGGCCGCGGGCGATGGCGAGGTCGCCCGCGCGCAGCCGCGTGCTCTCGCCCCGGTCGGGCAGGACCCAGGCCTCACCGCGCACGGCGAGCATCACGGTGAGCGGCGCGCGGTCCTCCACCCGGACCGCCCAGGGCGGGTCGAAGCACGCCCTGATCATGAACGCGCCCCGTGCCCGGGGGCCTTCGAGCAGGCCTGCGAGAGCGTCCATGCGGCCAGCGTAGACGCGGGCGTATGGGAATGAGCCGTTCGGCGATGGTTCCGGGCCCCGAGCGGGAGTTGACTCGGCGGCATGACGGACACAGCGCGGAACGCGACACGGAACACGACGGGCGGCACCCCGGGCATGACGCTGGTGGTGACGGGCGCCTCGGGCCGTACGGGCAGCCGGGTGGCGCGGGCGGCCGCGGCCGCCGGGCTGACGGTGCGGGCGGCGTCCCGGGCGACCGGGTTCGACTGGTGGGACCCCGCAACCTGGGCGGACGCCCTGCGCGGCGCCGACGCCGCCTATCTCGCCGTCCCTTCGGACGTCGGGGCACCGGGTGCCGCGGAGGCGGTCGGGGAACTCGCTCGGGAGGCGGTGGGGCTCGGCGTGCGGCGGCTGGTGCTGCTGTCCGCGCGGGGCGAGGACCAGGCGCTGCCCACCGAGGAGGCGCTGCGCGCCTCGGGCGCGGACTGGACGGTGGTGCGGTCCGCGTGGTTCGCGCAGAACTTCAGCGAGGGCCCGCTGGCGGCGGAGCTGCGGGACCGCGGCGAGCTGGTGTTCCCGGCCGGTGAGGTGCGCGAGCCGTTCGTCGACGTGCGGGACGTCGCGGACGTGGTGGTCGCCGCGCTGACGGCCGGGGACCGGTACGCGGGGCGGACCCTCGCCCTGTCCGGCGGGCGGCTGCTGACCTTCGGGGAGGCGGTCGCGGAGATCGCGGCGGCGACCGGGCGGCCGCTGGCGTACCGGTCCGTCGCGACGCGGGACTACGGCGAGGCCCTGGCCGCCTTCGGGGTGCCGCCGCGCGAGGCGGAGGCCCTGACCGGGATCTTCGGCACTCTTCTCGACGGCCGCAACGCCCACCTCTCGGACGGGGTGCGGGAGGTGCTGGGCCGGGCGCCCGGAGACTTCTCCGGCTTCGTCCGGGAGGCGGTGGCGGCCGGCACCTGGAAGGCCTGAGACCGGCCGGCGCGTCACTTCTCGGCGGGCGGCTGCCCCTCGCCGTTGCCGTGGCCGTTCTTGGCGGGGGTGGACTTGACGTGGGTGCGCAGCCGGGCCGTGACGTCCTCCGGGGGCAGGAAGCGGGACCAGCGCTCGGGGAACTCGGAGGGCATGTCGGGGTCGGCCTCGCCGCGGGCGGCGGCGCGCGCCACGTACTCGGCGACCTGGGCCTGCCGCATCCGCTCGTTGGCCTCGCGGGCCGCGGCCGTCGCGGCGGCCGGCCAGACCCGGTCGATGGCGGCGTTCACCGCGGCCCCGACGAGCACGGCGAACGCGGACACGCCGATCCACAGCAGCACGGCGACGGCGGCGGCGAGCGAGCCGTAGATGGTGGCGCCCTCGACGGTGTTCTGCAGGTAGATCCGCAGCAGGAAGCTGCCCAGCACCCACATGCCGAGGGCGACCAGCGCGCCGGGCACGTCCTCGATCCACGGGGAGCGCACCGGCACGGACACGTGGTAGAGCGTGGTGAGGAAGGCGATGGACAGCAGTATCACCACCGGCCAGTACAGGACCTGCACCACCGTCGTCGACCAGGGCAGGATGTCCACCATCGCGTCCGGCCCCGCCACCATCAGCGGCAGCGCGACCGAGCCGATCAGCAGGGCGACGATGAACAGCAGGAAGGCCAGCAGGCGGGTCTTGACGATGCCCCGCACGCCGTCGAGGCCGTACATCACGGTGATGGTGTCGATGAAGACGTTCACCGCGCGGGAGCCCGACCACAGCGCGATGAGGAAGCCGAGGGAGATGACGTCGACCCGGCCGCCCTTCATCACGTCGTGCAGGATCGGCTCGGCGATCTCCCGCACGCCGCGGTCGGACAGCACCGTGCGCGAGGCCTCCAGGAGGTTGGTGCGCAGGCTCTGGATGGTGTCGGCGCCGGTCCAGGCGTCGACGTAGCCGAGCAGCCCGATCATGCTCAGCAGCAGCGGCGGCACCGACAGCAGGGTGAAGAACGCGGCCTCGGCGGCGAGACCGAGGATGCGGTACTCGATGCAGGAGTTGACGGTGTCCTTGAGCAGCAGCCAGGCGGTTTTGCGCTTGGAGACGTTGCGGTAGAGGGCCCGTGCCCGGTGGAGGCGCCCGGAGGGCGTGTCGGGGGTTTCACTTGCTGGCTGCACCCCCTAACGGTATCCGTCGTCCCCGGCCCCACTCACCCACAGGCCGCCTCTTCGCCGACCGGGCCGGGTCCGCTGGTGACCGAGGTGCTACCGCGGGGTACGTTCGCACCATGGCAGGCAGCACGCACCTCGTGACGAACCAGGTCCCGCCGCTGGTCGGGTACGACGTCTTCTCCGCGGACCGGGCCCTGGCCGCCGCGGTCGAACGGCATCTGGAGCCGGAGCTGCGCGAGGAGGTGCTCGGCGAGCTGTCGGCGCTCGGGCGGACCTCCGGCTCGGCCCAGGTGCAGGAGTGGGGCGCGCAGGCGAACGAGAACCCGCCGCGGCTGCGCACGCACGACCGGTACGGCCACCGGATCGACGAGGTGGAGTTCCACCCGGCCTGGCACCGGCTGCTCGGCAAGGGCGTCTCGGCCGGTCTGACCGCGGCCTGGGGCAGGCCCGCGGGACATCTGCGGCGGGCCGCCGCCTTCGTGGTGTGGACACAGGTCGAGGCCGGCAACGGCTGCCCGCTGTCGATGACGCACGCGGCCGTGCCCGCGTTGCGCGCGGATCCGGACCTGGCCGCCGAGTGGGAGCCGCGGCTGACGTCGATGATCTACGACCGGGAGCTGCGGCCCGCGCACCTCAAGGCCGGGGCGCTGTTCGGGATGGCCATGACGGAGAAGCAGGGCGGCAGCGACGTCCGGGCCAACACCACCGTGGCGCGGCCGCTCGCCGAGGCGGGAACGTACGAGCTGACCGGGCACAAGTGGTTCTGCTCGGCGCCGATGTCCGACGGCTTCCTGGTGCTGGCGCAGGCCCCGGAGGGGCTGACCTGCTTCCTGGTGCCCCGGGTGCTGCCGGACGGCACGCGCAACGTGTTCCGCCTCCAGCGTCTGAAGGACAAGCTCGGTAACCGGTCGAACGCCTCCGCGGAGGTCGAGTTCGACGGGACCTGGGCGCGCCGGGTCGGCGAGGAGGGGCGCGGGGTGCGCACCATCATCGAGATGGTCGCGGCGACCCGGCTCGACTGCGTGCTCGGCTCGGCCGGGCTGATGCGGCAGGCGGTGGCGCAGGCCGTGCACCACTGCACCCACCGCGAGGCGTTCGGCGGGAAGCTCGCCGACAAGCCGCTGATGCGCAACGTCCTCGCCGACCTGGCGATCGAATCGGAGGCGGCGACGACGCTGGCGCTGCGGCTGGCGGCCGCCTGCGACGACGGCGGCGAGCAGGAGCGGGCCCTGCTGCGCATCGCGGTGCCGGCGGCCAAGTACTGGGTGACCAAGCGGTGTCCGGCGGTCGCGGTGGAGGCGGCGGAGTGCCTGGGCGGCAACGGGTACGTCGAGGAGTCCGGGATGCCGCGGCTGGTGCGCGAGTCGCCGCTGAACTCGATTTGGGAGGGCGCGGGCAACGTCCAGGCCCTCGACGTGCTGCGGGCGCTGCGCCGGGAGCCGGGGGCGCTCGACGCCTACCTGCGGGAGGTCGGCCAGGCGCGCGGCGCCGACCACCGGCTGGACGGGGCGATCAAGAACCTGCTGACCGAACTCGCCGACCTGGGCGGCGTGGAGGGCCGGGCGCGGCGCCTGGCGGAGCGGCTCGCGCTGGTGCTCCAGGGGTCGCTGCTGGTCCGTTTCGCGCCACCGGAGGTCGCCGACGCGTTCTGTGCCGCGCGGCTGGGCGGTGACGGGGGCGCGGCCTTCGGGACGCTGCCGCACACGCTCGACCTGGCGTCGGTGGTGGAGCGGGCCCGGCCGGAGCACGACCCGGCGTCCTGACAGGGCTGCGGGAAGCGGGGGTGGTGCTGCGCCGACACGGCACCACCCCCGCCGCACTGGCCCGTTCGAGCCGCTGAACGCCGCTCGGGACGGCGCGGCTCAAGTTTCGGACACGGCAGGGCCGTCCACCAGGGTTGCAGGGGGTTGCAACTTGCTGGTGACTGTGCGGGGACTGTGCGCACACCCCCGGGGCAGACGGCACTATGAGACAGACGGTCAAAGAAGCAACTCCGGGGGGCGCAGGCGCATGGACGTCACTCACCTGGCCGCTGTCGACACCACACGAGCGGCCCGGCTCCTCAGCAAGGTCCGGTCCGCTCGGCTGTCCGGGCAGCCCGCCCCCGTGCCGCCGCGCCCCGTGATCGAGCAGTCCTGGGAGCGCATGCTGCGCAGCGGCGTCGACCCGGAGCGTGACGTCCGGGCGGATCCCCTCACCCGCGAGGAGGTGCAGCGGCGGCGCGAGACGTCGGCGCTGCGCCATGTGCTGCCGGTGCTGCGGGAGGGCCTGCTGGCGGCGGCCGACGTCGCCCACCACATCATGGTCGTGGCCGACGAGGACGGCCGGGTGCTGTGGCGCGAGGGCAGCGCGCCGGTGCTGCGCCGGGCGGACGGGCTCGGTTTCGAACTGGGCGCGGACTGGCGGGAAAGCGTCGTCGGAACCAACGGGCTGGGAACCCCGGCGGTGGTGCGCCGGCCCGTGCAGGTCTTCGCCTCCGAGCACTTCGTGCGCTCGCAGGCCGGCTGGACGTGCGCGGGCGCCCCGCTGACCGACCCGCGCGACGGCCGGCTGCTGGGAGTGGTGGACGTCAGCGGACCGCTGGAGACGATGCATCCGGCCACGCTCTCCTGGGTGGACTCGGTGGCCAAGCTCGCCGAGGCCCGGCTGCGGGAGATGCACCTGGAGTCGCTGGAGCGGCTGCGCGCGGTGGCGTCGCCGGTGCTGGCCCGGCTCGGCGGGCGCGCCCTGGTCGTCGACGCGAACGGCTGGACGGCCGCCGTGAGCGGGATGCCGTACACGCGCCGGGTGGCGCTGCCGAAGTCGCTGTCGGCGGGGCCGCGCTGGATGCCGGCGCTCGGGCTGTGCTCGGTCGAGCCGCTGGCCGGGGGCTGGTTGCTGCGGGCCGCGGCCGACGAGCCGGTGCCGCGCGGCGGGACCAGGATCGTGCTGGACCTCAGGCAGGCGCGCCGCTGGTCGGTGGAGGTGTCCGGCGGGGCGGGCTCCTGGGCCAGGGAACTGAGTCCGCGGCACGCCGAGTTGCTGTACCTGCTGACCGTCCACCGCGCCGGGCGCAGCGCCTCGAATCTGGCCGCGGACGTGTTCGGCGACCCGGACCGCACGGTGACGGTGCGTGCCGAGATGTCGCGGGTACGGCGGTATCTGGGGACGCTGCTGGAGCACCGGCCGTACCGGTTCGCCGAGGACGCCGAGGTCGAGGTGCTGCTGCCGGACGACCCGGGCGATCTGCTGCCGCACTCGGCCGCGCCGGCGGTGGCGCGGCTGCGCCGGTCCGCTCCGGCGCCCTGAGGTTCACGCACCGTGGCGTCCGGGCCGCCCCGAGGGGTGCATCTTTCGCATATTTGCGGGGTCTTCGTCCGCCGCCCCCTCCCCCTGCCGTAGCATCGCCGTACGGGCCACCCCACCTGCTCCTCCGTCAACGTACGGATCACAGGGCGCAGTTGGCCCGTCTCGGGAGGACGTTATGAAGCATCGCGGCAGACACCGGCGGCGCAGGCGGGGCAGGGCGCTGCGCGCGACCCTGGCCGGGACGGCCCTCGCGCTCACCGCCGCCGCCACCATGATCAGCGCCTCGCAGGCCACCGTCGACGACCCGGGCCCCCTGCGGCCGGTGGGGGTGTCCACCGAGGCCGGGCGGCTGCCGCTGACCGAGGAGCGGGTGCCCGGGCGGTGGCTGGACCGGCTGGCGTCGCGGATGGGCCGGCCCGTCGGTGTCGGCGCGGTACTGGAGGGCGCCGACCTCCCGCTGCGCGAGGCGGCCGCGTGCACGGCCCCCGAGAAGCGCAGCCTGCCGGTCGAGCCGGCGGCCACGCGCGCCTACTGCTTCGGCGCCTCCGACACCCGGGGCTGGCGGCCCGGCGCGGTCACCACCTCGGGCGACGCCGACGACGACGGCCGCTGGGCGGAGAACCGGGTGATCCTCTCGGGCTGGACCCGCGGCGGCGGGGCCGGGTCCCTCGACGGCCCGGACCCCGGGCAGGGCCTGGCCAAGGTCGCCTTCGTCGACGCGAACGACCCCGCCCGGCTGCGCTACACCTGGGCGCTGCTGGCCGTGCCGGTGGACGGCGGCCGGGACTACCGGGGCCTGGCCTCCCCGCTGTCCGGAATGGTCTGGTACCAGGACAAACTGCTGGTGACGACCCGCGAGGGCGACCGGGACGCGCTGTACGTGTACGACCTGGACCGCATCCAGCGCGCCACCGTCGACGCCGAGGCGGTCGGGCGGGTGCGCGGCGGCTGGGCGGCGCACGGCTCCCGGTACGTCCTGCCGGCCGTCGGCTCGTACACCCTGTCCGGCGGCGGTGACGTGCCGCGCCCGGCCACCGTCTCCCTCGACCGCAGCACCGCGCCGGACAGCCTGGTGGCGGGCGAGTGGGTGCCGGCCGACAGCGACCGGCCGACCCGGCTGTGGCGCTACGCTCTCAGCCGCGCCCCGGCCCGCTCCGGCCTGCTCGCCACGGACTCCGCGCACCGCGCGGAGCCGGTCGAGGCGTACGAGTCGGAGACGGCCGACCTGCGCGGAGTGCTGGCCTACCGTTCGGCCTGGTATCTGGACCGCGCGGCGGGCTCCCCGGGCGGGCACGGGACGCTGTGGCGCCAGGACGCGGAGGGCGCCCGGGCGACGGAGTGCGGTCCGGACGCGACCCGGCACTGCTGGAGCGGCGGCTCGGGTGCGCTGTCCTACTGGGAGGAGACCGGCGAGGTGTGGTCGCAGTCCGGCCGGATGCTGTTCGCGCTGCCGCTGGCCTCCGTCGACCGGGCCGTGGGCGGATCGACAGACGAGTAGGCCGGATGGTTGTCTGGCCCGCATGACGACCATCGCCGTGACCACCTGGTCCCTGGAGCAGACCGCGCCGACCGATCTGCTGCCGGCCGCCGCCCCGGAGGGGGACGTGCGGATCGTCCGCTCCGAGGTGCCCTCCCCCGAGTTCAGCCGTTTCCTGTACGCCTCGGTGGGCGGCGACATCCGCTGGACGGACCGGCTGAGCTGGTCGTACGCCCGCTGGCGCGAGCACCTGGAGCGGCCCGGCGTGGAGACGTGGGTGGCGTACGACCGGGGCACGCCCGCCGGGTACGTGGAGCTGGAGGCGCAGGACGACGCGGTCGTGGAGATCGTGTACTTCGGGCTGCTGCCCGCGTTCCGCGGCCGGCGCATCGGCGGGCACCTGCTGTCGTACGGCGCGGCCCGGGCCTGGGACCTCGCCGACCGCTGGGCGGGCCTGGCGCCGACGAAGCGGGTCTGGCTGCACACCTGCAGCAAGGACGGGGAGCACGCGATGGACAACTACCAGCGGCGCGGCTTCAAGCTGTTCGACACCAAGGTCGAGGAGGAAGCGGAGGTTGCCGCTCCGGGACCGTGGCCTGGGGCCTTCCCCGCCTGACCTGCCCGGACACCTGCATACGGCCCGATGTGACCCAGAACACCCTTGTCTTGCTCTGCGAGACAAGGGTGTCCGCATCTCGGACAAAGCTGGACTGTGTCCAGATCGCCATGACACGCTTCCGCCATGTCTGGAACTGGAATCGCCTTGGTGAGTCGACGGCACGTCGACCTCGGCCGCATGTCCAGCGCCATCTGTCCGGCGCACTGAGAGCACTCAGCACACGCCCGGCATCCCCTTTTCTCCTCTCGTTCCCGCGCAATGACGCGCACGTATGCCCATGCGCCCGCACGCGCAGGTCAGAGCCGCTTTCCCGCCTGTCCCGAAGGACGTATCCACCATGGCCGCCACCCCGCAGAAGCCTGCCGCCGCGACTCCCCGCCGCAAGGTGAGCCGTCACCGCGGTGAGGGCCAGTGGGCCGCGGGGCACTTCACCCCGCTGAACGGCAACGAGCAGTTCAAGAAGGACGACGACGGTCTCAATGTGCGGACACGCATTGAGACGATCTACTCCAAGCGCGGCTTCGACTCGATCGACCCGAACGACCTGCGCGGCCGGATGCGCTGGTGGGGTCTGTACACCCAGCGCAAGCCCGGGATCGACGGCGGCAAGACCGCGATCCTGGAGCCCGAGGAGCTGGACGACGAGTACTTCATGCTGCGGGTGCGCATCGACGGCGGGGCGCTGACCACGCGGCAACTGCGGGTCATCGGCGAGGTCTCGCAGGAGTTCGCGCGCGGGACGGCCGACATCACCGACCGGCAGAACGTCCAGTACCACTGGATCCGGATCGAGGACGTGCCCGAGATCTGGAACCGCCTGGAGGGCGTGGGCCTGTCCACGGTGACCGCCTGCGGCGACACCCCGCGCGTGATGATCGGCTCCCCGGTGGCGGGCATCGCCGAGGACGAGATCATCGACGCCACCCCGGCGCTGGAGGAGATGAAGCGCCGGGTCCTGAACAACCCGGCGTACTCCAACCTCCCCCGTAAGTTCAAGACGGCCATCTCGGGCTCGCCGCTGCTGGACGTGGTGCACGAGATCAACGACGTCGCGTTCGTCGGCGTCCGCCACCCCGAGCACGGCCCCGGGTTCGACGTGTGGGTCGGCGGCGGGCTGTCCACCAACCCCAAGCTGGGGGTGCGGCTGGGCGCCTGGGTGCCGATCGACGACGTCCCGGACGTCTACGAGGGCGTCATCTCGATCTTCCGCGACTACGGCTACCGCCGGCTGCGCAACCGCGCCCGCCTGAAGTTCCTCGTCGCCGACTGGGGTGCGGAGAAGTTCCGGCAGGTGCTGGAGGACGAGTACCTGGGGCGCAAGCTGACCGACGGGCCCGCCCCGGAGCAGCCGTCCAGCCAGTGGCGCGACCACATCGGGGTGCACCGGCAGAAGGACGGCCGCTTCTACGTCGGCTTCGCCCCGCGCGTGGGTCGCGTCGACGGTGCGACGCTCACGAAGATCGCCGACCTCGCCGAGGCCCACGGCTCGGGCCGGGTGCGCACCACCGTCGAGCAGAAGATGATCGTCCTCGACGTCGAGCAGGACCGGGTCGACTCGCTCGTGGAGGGCCTGGAGGCGCTCGACCTGACCGCCCGGCCGTCCACCTTCCGGCGCGGCACCATGGCGTGCACCGGCATCGAGTTCTGCAAGCTGGCCATCGTCGAGACCAAGCAGCGCGGCGCGCAGCTCATCGACGAACTGGAGCGGCGACTGCCGGAGTTCGACGAGCCGCTCACCATCAACCTCAACGGCTGCCCCAACGCCTGCGCCCGCATCCAGGTCGCGGACATCGGTCTCAAGGGCCAGCTGGTCCTGAACGACCAGGGCGAGCAGGTCGAGGGCTACCAGGTGCACCTGGGCGGCGCGCTCGGCCTGGAGGCCGGTTTCGGCCGCAAGGTGCGCGGCCTGAAGGTCACCTCCGACGAGCTGCCGGACTACATCGAGCGCGTCCTGAAGCGGTTCCAGGCCGAGCGCGAGGACGGCGAGCGGTTCGCCGCCTGGGCGGCCCGGGCCGGCGAGGAGGCCCTGTCGTGAGCGAGCGGATGGCCCCGTTCTACTGCCCGTACTGCGGGGACGAGGACCTGCGGCCGAGCGAGGAGGGGCACGGCGCGTGGGAATGCGCGGCGTGCAGCCGGGCCTTTCAGCTGAAGTTCCTGGGGCTGCTGGCCCCGGGGCCGAAGCGAGCCGACTCCGGAGGGGAACGGATATGACGACCACTCAGGAAGAGCGCACCACCGAAGAGCTGAAGGCGCTCGCCGAGCAGGCGGGCCGCGACCTGGAGGACGCCTCCGCGCCGGAGATCCTCCAGTGGGCCGCCGAGACGTTCGGCAAGCGCTTCTGCGTGACCTCGTCCATGGAGGACGCGGTGGTCGCCCACCTCGCCTCCCGTGCCATGCCCGGCGTCGACGTCGTCTTCCTCGACACCGGTTACCACTTCGAGGAGACCATCGGCACCCGCGACGCGGTCGACGCCGTGATGGACGTCAACGTCATCACGCTCACCCCGCGTCAGACGGTCGCCGAGCAGGACGCCGAGTACGGCCCCAAGCTGCACGACCGGAACCCCGACCTGTGCTGCAAGCTGCGCAAGGTCCGGCCGCTGGAAGAGGGCCTCAAGGGCTACCAGGCCTGGGCGACCGGCCTGCGCCGCGACGAGTCCCCGACCCGGGCGAACACCCCGGTGGTCGGCTGGGACGAGAAGCGGCGGAAGGTCAAGATCTCCCCGATCGCCCGCTGGACCCAGGACGACGTGGACGCCTACGTCACCGAGCACGGCGTACTGACCAACCCGCTGCTGATGGACGGCTACGCCTCCGTCGGCTGCGCCCCCTGCACCCGCCGGGTGCTGGAGGGCGAGGACGCCCGGGCCGGCCGCTGGGCGGGCCGGGCCAAGACCGAGTGCGGGCTGCACGGATGACGGCGCCTCGGACGACTCAGACGACTCAGACCATTCAGGAGACTCACGTGACGACCGGAGCCACCGTCTGGCTCACGGGTCTGCCGAGTGCGGGCAAGACCACCATCGCCCACGAACTGGCCGGCCGGCTGCGCGAGCAGGGCCGCCGGGTCGAGGTGCTCGACGGCGACGAGATCCGCGAATTCCTCTCCGCGGGCCTCGGCTTCAGCCGCGAGGACCGGCACACCAACGTGCAGCGCATCGGCTTCGTCGCCGAACTGCTCGCCCGCAACGGCGTGCTGGCCCTCGTCCCGGTGATCGCGCCCTACCGGCACAGCCGCGAGGCGGTGCGCAAGCGCCACCAGGCGAACGGCACGGCGTACGTCGAGGTGCACGTGGCGACCCCGGTCGAGGTGTGCAGCGAGCGGGACGTGAAGGGCCTGTACGCCAAGCAGGCCGCGGGCGAGCTGACCGGGCTCACCGGGGTCGACGACCCGTACGAGGCGCCCGAGTCGCCCGATCTGCGCATCGAGTCGCAGCACCAGACCGTGCAGGAGTCCGCGGCGTCGGTGTACGCCCTGCTGACCGAAAGGGGACTGGCATGACGACCACCGTCGCCACCGTGTCCGAGGAGACCGGCAGCCCGTACGCGCTGTCCCACCTCGACGCCCTCGAGTCCGAGGCGGTGCACATCTTCCGCGAGGTGGCGGGCGAGTTCGAGCGGCCGGTGATCCTCTTCTCCGGCGGCAAGGACTCCATCGTCATGCTGCACCTGGCGCTGAAGGCGTTCCGCCCGGCGGCGGTGCCGTTCTCGCTGCTGCACGTGGACACCGGGCACAACTTCCCCGAGGTCCTCGACTACCGCGACCGCACGGTCGCGAAGCACGGGCTGCGGCTGCACGTGGCCTCCGTGCAGGACTACATCGACCGCGGTGTGCTCAAGGAGCGCCCGGACGGCACCCGCAACCCGCTGCAGACGCTGCCGCTGACCGAGAAGATCCAGGCGGAGAGGTTCGACGCCGTCTTCGGCGGCGGGCGCCGCGACGAGGAGAAGGCCCGCGCCAAGGAGCGGGTGTTCTCGCTGCGCGACGAGTTCTCCCAGTGGGACCCGCGCCGCCAGCGCCCCGAGCTGTGGAACCTGTACAACGGCCGCCACGCCCCCGGCGAGCACGTGCGCGTCTTCCCGCTGTCCAACTGGACCGAGCTGGACGTGTGGCAGTACATCGCCCGCGAGGGCATCGAACTGCCGGAGATCTACTACGCGCACGAGCGCGAGGTGTTCCGGCGCGCCGGCATGTGGCTGACCGCCGGCGAGTGGGGCGGTCCCAAGGACGGCGAGACCGTCGAGAAGCGGCTGGTGCGCTACCGGACCGTCGGTGACATGTCCTGCACCGGCGCGGTGGACTCCGACGCCGACACGATCGAGAAGGTGATCGTGGAGATCGCCGCCTCCCGGCTCACCGAGCGCGGCGCCACCCGCGCCGACGACAAGATGTCCGAGGCCGCGATGGAAGACCGCAAGCGCGAGGGGTACTTCTAGAGATGAGCACGATCACGACCGAGGAGCTCTCGGCCACCACCCTGCTGCGGTTCGCCACCGCCGGTTCCGTCGACGACGGCAAGTCCACCCTGGTGGGCCGGCTGCTGCACGACTCCAAGTCGGTCCTGACCGACCAGCTGGAGGCCGTGGAGCGCGCCTCCGCGAGCCGCGGCCAGGACGCCCCCGACCTCGCGCTGCTGACGGACGGTCTGCGGGCCGAGCGGGAGCAGGGCATCACCATCGACGTGGCGTACCGCTACTTCGCCACGCCCCGGCGGCGGTTCATCCTCGCCGACACCCCCGGGCACGTGCAGTACACGCGGAACATGGTCACCGGCGCCTCCACGGCCGAACTGACGGTGGTCCTGGTCGACGCCCGCAACGGCGTCGTCGAGCAGACCCGCCGGCACGCCGCCATCGCCGCCCTGCTGCGCGTGCCGCACGTGGTCCTCGCGGTCAACAAGATGGACCTCGTCGGCTACGAGGAGAAGGTGTTCGCGGCGATCGCCGAGGAGTTCACGGCGTACGCGACCGAGCTGGGCGTCCCCGAGGTCACCGCGATCCCGATCTCGGCGCTGGTCGGCGACAACGTGGTGGAGCCGTCCTCGCACATGGACTGGTACGGCGGCCCGACCGTGCTGGAGCACCTTGAGACGGTGCCGGTCAGCCACGACCTGAGCCACTGCCACGCCCGGCTTCCCGTGCAGTACGTGATCCGGCCGCAGAGCGCGGACCACCCCGACTACCGGGGCTACGCCGGCCAGATCGCGGCCGGTTCGTTCCGCGTGGGCGAGCAGGTCACCGTGCTGCCGTCGGGCCGCTCCACGAAGATCTCCGGCATCGACCTGCTCGGCGAGCCGGTCGACGTCGCCTGGACCACCCAGTCGGTGACCCTCCTGCTGGAGGACGACATCGACATCTCGCGCGGTGACCTGATCGTGCCCAGCAAGGACGCGCCGCCCACCACCCAGGACATCGAGGCGACCGTCTGCCACGTCGCGGACGCCCCGCTGACCGTCGGGCACCGGGTGCTGCTCAAGCACGGCACGCGCACGGTCAAGGCGATCGTCAAGGACATCCCGTCCCGGCTCACACTGGACGACCTGTCCCTGCACCCGCACCCGGGGCAGCTCGTCGCCAACGACATCGGCCGGGTCAAGATCCGCACCGCCGAGCCGCTGCCGGTCGACTCCTACGCCGACTCGCGGCGCACCGGCTCCTTCATCCTGATCGACCCGAACGACGGCACGACCCTGACCGCGGGCATGGTCGGCGAGTCCTTCGCCGCCCCCGAGCCGGTCAAGGACGAGTCCGGGGACGACGGGTGGGACTTCTGACATGAACTCCCCCGACTTCTACTCCACGTTCGCCAAGGAGGGCGGCCGCGTCGGCAGCGGTGCGCTCGGCAGCGGGCAGGGCGGAGTCGCGCGATGTGTGCGCTGACGTACGCGCACCGCTTGCGCGCCCGCACCCCCCAC
The DNA here is from genome assembly GCF_043079125.1 of Streptomyces sp. NPDC015242. Lineage (NCBI taxonomy): Bacteria > Bacillati > Actinomycetota > Actinomycetes > Kitasatosporales > Streptomycetaceae > Streptomyces > Streptomyces sp. NPDC015242. The sequence continues at coordinate 228,349 of NZ_JBIBUF010000005.1, forward strand.
CGCCGTAGACGCAAACCTGCCGACCTCCCGGCCACGACCTGAAAGACCGTGACCGCCGGGCCAACGAGAGGAACACCTCCCGTGCCTGCTACATCCGTTCTGCGCCGCAGCCTCGCGGTCGCCGCCGCGCTTCCCCTGCTCACCCTGGCCGCCTGCGGCTACGGCTCCGAGGCCAAGGAGGAGGGCGCCAACCAGGAAGTCGCCGCCGGGGCGAAGAAGATCGACGGCCTCGACGCCGTGAAGATCGGGTACTTCGGCAACCTGACCCACGGCACCGCTCTGGTCGGCCGCGAGCAGGGCTTCTTCCAGAAGGCGCTGGGCGCCACCAAGGCGGAGTACGCCACCTTCAACGCGGGTCCGTCCGAGATCGAGGCGCTGAACTCCGGCTCCATCGACATCGGCTGGATCGGCCCCTCCCCGGCGATCAACGGCTACACCAAGTCCGCCGGCAAGAACCTGCGCATCATCGGCGGTTCGGCGTCCGGCGGGGTGAAGCTCGTCGTCAACCCGGCGAAGATCAAGTCCCTGAAGGACGTCAAGGGCAAGCGGATCGCCACCCCGCAGCACGGCAACACCCAGGACGTGGCGTTCCTGAACTGGGCGACCGAGCAGGGCTGGAAGGTCGACGCCGAGAGCGGCAAGGGCGACGTCACGGTCGTCCGCAGCGACAACAAGGTCACCCCGGACGCCTACAAGGCCGGTTCGATCGACGGCGCCTGGGTGCCGGAGCCGACCGCGTCGAAGCTGGTCGCCGAGGGCGGCAAGGTGCTGCTCGACGAGAAGACGCTGTGGCCCGACGGGAAGTTCGTGATCACGAACATCATCGTGTCGCAGAAGTTCCTCAGGGACCACCCGAAGGCCGTCGAGGCGGTGCTGAAGGCGTCGGTCGAGACCAACGCGTGGATCAAGGCCAACCCCGACAAGGCGAAGGCGTCCGCCAACAAGCAGCTGGAGGCCGACTCCGGCAAGGCGCTGCCGGCCGAGGTGCTGGACCCGGCGTGGAAGTCGATCGACTTCATCAACGACCCGCTGGCCTCCACCCTCAACACCGAGGCGGAGCACGCGGTCAAGGCCGGCCTGCTGGACAAGCCGAACCTGGACGGCATCTACGACCTCACGCTGCTCAACAAGGTCCTCGCGGCCGCGGGTGAGAGCCGGGTCGACGACGCCGGTCTCGGCGCGAAGTAAGCCGTTCCCGATCGTTCCCAGGAGGTGACGACCATGGCCACGACCCTCGCCAAGGCCGGCGACGGCACCGCGACGGCCACCCACGCCGCCCGCATCGAGCACGTCTCGAAGTCCTTCCCGGGCCCCGCCGGGCAGCAACTCGTCCTGGACGACATCAGCCTCGATGTCGCTCCCGGCGAGTTCGTCACCCTCCTGGGGGCCTCGGGCTGCGGCAAGTCCACCCTGCTCAACCTGGTGGCGGGCCTGGACGGCCCCACCGCCGGCGAGATCACCACGGACGGGCGGCCCGCCCTGATGTTCCAGGAGCACGCCCTGTTCCCGTGGCTGACCGCGGGCAAGAACATCGAACTCGCCCTGAAGCTGCGGGGCGTCGCCAAGAACGAGCGGCGCGAGCGGGCGGAGGAGCTCCTGGAGCTCGTCCGGCTCAAGGGCGCCCACGGCAAGCGGGTGCACGAACTGTCCGGCGGCATGCGCCAGCGCGTCGCGCTGGCGCGCGCGCTGGCGCAGGAGAGCAACCTGCTGCTGATGGACGAGCCGTTCGCGGCGCTCGACGCCATCACCCGTGACGTGCTCCACGACGAGCTGACCCGCATCTGGCGGGAGACGCGGGTGTCCGTCCTGTTCGTCACGCACAACGTGCGCGAGGCGGTCCGTCTCGCGCAGCGGGTGATCCTGCTGTCCTCCCGTCCCGGGCGCATCGCGCGCGAGTGGACGGTGGACATCCCGCATCCGCGCCGCATCGAGGACACCGCCGTGGCGGAGCTGTCCGTCGAGATCACCGAACAACTGCGGGGGGAGATCCGCCGACATGGCCAGCACTGACACGACGGCCGCCACCAAGGACGGCAACGACCTCGCCGGTCTGGAGGCGGGCCTCGACGCGCTGGAGACGGTGCAGCAGACCCGCAAGCCGTTCGGGCAGGTCCTCCGGGAGAAGGTGCTGCCGCCCCTGACCGCCATCGCCCTGGTGCTGGTGGTGTGGCAGGCGCTGGTCTCGTTCGAGATCGTCGACGACCCGAGCAAGCTGCCCTCGCCGGGCGCGGTGTGGGACGTGGTGCGGCAGGCGTGGCTGGAGGGCGAACTCCTCGGCTACATCTGGACCAGCGTCTCGCGCGGCCTGCTCGGCTTCTTCTTCGCCCTGCTCATCGGCACCCCGCTGGGCCTGCTGGTGGCGCGGGTGAAGTTCGTGCGGGCGGCGATCGGCCCGATCCTGTCCGGACTGCAGTCGCTGCCCTCGGTGGCCTGGGTGCCGCCGGCGGTGATCTGGCTGGGCCTGAACAACTCGATGATGTACGCGGTGATCCTGCTCGGCGCGGTCCCGTCGATCGCCAACGGCCTCGTCTCCGGCGTCGACCAGGTCCCGCCGCTGTTCCTGCGGGCCGGCCGCACGATGGGCGCGACCGGGCTGAAGGGCACCTGGCACGTCGTGCTGCCGGCCGCCCTGCCCGGTTACGTGGCGGGCCTGAAGCAGGGCTGGGCGTTCTCCTGGCGCTCGCTGATGGCCGCGGAGATCATCGCGTCCTTCCCGGACCTCGGCGTGGGACTCGGCCAGCTGCTGGAGAACGGCCGCAACGCCAGCGACATGGCCATGGTGTTCGAGGCGATCCTGCTCATCCTGATCGTCGGCATCGCCATCGACCTGCTGATCTTCAGCCCGCTGGAGCGGTGGGTGCTGCGCAGTCGTGGTCTGCTGGTGAAGTGACCATGTCCGACCGGCCCGTCCTCCTCGTCATCGCCCACGGCAGCCGCGACCCGCGGCACGCCGCGACGGTGCACGCCCTGGTGCGCCGGGTGCGCGCGCTGCGCCCCGACGTCCGGGTGGAGACCGGCTTCCTGGACTTCAACGTGCCCTCGGTGCAGGGCGTGCTGGAATCCCTGGCGGTGCAGGGCGTCCGTGACGTGGTCGCCCTGCCGCTCCTGCTCACCCGCGCGTTCCACGCGAAGGCGGACATCCCCGCGGTCCTGGCGGACGCGCCGCCGCAGCTGCGCATCCGCCAGGCGGACGTCCTGGGCCCGTCGCCCCTGCTGCTGGCGGCCCTGGAACGGCGCCTGCACGAGGCGGGGCTGACCCCCGCCGACAAGTCCTCGACCGGGGTCGTGCTGGCCTCGGCGGGGTCCACCGACCCGGAGGCGATCGCAGTGATCGCAGACATCGCGCGGGAGTGGCGGCACACCGGTTGGTGCGCCGTGCGGCCTGCGTTCGCCTCCGCTGGTTCTCCCGCGGGGTTCCCGCGCACCGAGGACGCCGTCCGCGCCCTCCGCGCCCTCGGCTGCGCCCGTGTCGCGGTCGCCCCCTACGTCCTGGCGCCCGGCTTCCTCCCCGACCGCATCGCCCGGGGCGCGGCGCAGGCGGACGTCCTGGCGGACGTCCTGGGCGCGGCGCCGGAGGTGGCGCGGGTGGTGCTGGAGCGGTACGAGGCCGCGCGGAGGCCGGCCCTGGCGGCCGTCAGCGCCTGACCCGGCCGGCTCCGCGCGGCCTACGCCGCCGGTTCCGGCTGCAGCGCGAAGGAGTACGGGGCCCAGGGGCCGGTGACCTCCACGCGCAGGCCGGGAACGCCGCGGGCGGCGGCCAGGACGCCCGTGCGGAAGGCGCCGACGCGCTCCCTGGGCACGAGGTAGGCGTCGTTGCCCATGTTGGTGCCGGGGGCGGAGCCCGCCAGGCTGCCGCGTTCGGGGGTGTGCGCGACGCGGTCGACGGCGAGCGCGCCGGCGGTCTCGGTGAGGCGGGCCGCCGCCTGGACGACCGCGCGCCAGGCCTCCTCGTTCCTGCGGTGTCTGCGGCGGCGGATCGCCAGGCAGGCGCGTCCGACGCCGAGGCCGGTGACCGTGTCCCGGGCCGGTTCGGGGGCCGCTTCGGGTGGGGTGATGTCAGGGGTGGCGTAGATCTTGACGCCGAGCTCGACGTGCCCGGTGAGGCGGTCCAGCAGGGAGAGGAAGTAGGCGCGGCGGGTGTCGAGGGCCTCGCGGGCGTCTGCCTCGTCACGGTAGACGGTGGCGAGGCGCAGCGGGAGGACGGCGGCGCCGGAGGCGGCCAGGGCGGACACGACCGCGTGGTGGGACCGGACGGTGGACTCCATCCAGTCCAGGTCTTCGAGGTGGGCCCGCAGCGGGGCGTCGCCGTAGTCGGCGGACGGCACACGGCCGACGGCGAAGGCCAGCGGCGGGGTGGCGGTCGGCGGGCCGACCAGGTGGATCGGTTCTCCGGCGAGACCGCGCAGTTGCGCGGCCACCGCGGTGGCCTCGGGGGTGCGGCGCAGGACCGCGTAGGCGTAGACGGGGTGGCTGTCGGTCATGGTCCGGGCTCCTGTCGGTGGCCGTGCGCGTCCCTGCGCGAGACTCCGTTCTCCTGCCGTCCCTGCGTCCGTAGGTACGGCGGTGGCGGCGCGGATGTTCACGCGAACACCGGCCCGGAGGGTCACCCGGCCGGCGCCGTCATCTCCACCAGCTTGAGCACGGTGTTCCAGTTGCGGGTCGTGGCGACGACGCCCTTGGTGAAGCGCGGCTTCGCCAGCTGCTCGGCCAGCCTGGAGCGGCCCAGGCCGTTCGGGGCGTACAGGTACAGGGCGCGGTCGCCGAGGCGGAACTCCTCGGGGAGGTGGGCGGCGGGGTCGATCTCCGCGAAGCGCCCGGGGGTGACCGGCGCGGAGAAGTAGGTGACGTGGAGCTGCCTGGGTTCCAGGGCGGCGGCCGGGAACGGGCAGGCGCCGGCGATCGCCCGCAGGTAGGCGTGGTCGCGCACGATCACGTCGACGTCGAAGCCGAAGCGCCGCGCGATGCCGTGCGCGAGTTCGGCGGCCAGCGACTCCTCGTCGCCGTGCCCGCTGGAGAAGGCGGCCTGGCCGCTCTGCAGGTACGTCCGTACGTCGTCGTAGCCGAGCTGCTGCATGAGGGCGCGCAGCTCGGCCATGGGGACCTTCCGGCTGCCGCCCACGTTGATCCCGCGCAGCAGGGCCGCGTACATCGTCGTCATCCGCTCACCCTAGGGCGGTCGTCGTGCCCCGTGGGGGTGGGCACGACGACCGCGGGCGGGCGGCTGCCCGGCCCCGTAAATTACTCACCGGTCATCGCGGGGCACAACCGTCTGCTCAGGATCCACACACCCGGGGAGCCCGGAATGTGCCGCGATAGGTGTAAGGGACCACAGTCCGCGGGGGTCATCCCCAGTGCGGAGGGGACCGGGTCCACGGGGATGAGTTCCGGCCCCGCGGCTTCACCGGAGAGCACGACGAGATGGCTTTATCCGGCCCCTACCTTCGATACGGAAGGGGGCGGCAGGGGGCCGCCGCCGCGTCACGAGGGGGCAAGCCCGTCATGGGGAACGGAGAAACACGGGTGCGGGGCCTCGCCGCCCGGGCCGGTGGCTGGAGCGCCCGGCACCGATGGGCTGCCGTGGGCATCTGGGTCCTGTTCGTGGTCCTGGCCATGGGCCTCGGTTCGGCGGCCGGCCGGGTCGACGTCAAGGACAGCGACCAGCTCAAGGGAGAGACGCACACCGCCGCCCGGATCATCGAGGACGCGGGGATCGAGGAGCCGGCCAGTGAGACGGTGCTGATCCAGGCCAAGGGCGAAGGGCTGCGGGCGACGGACCCCGAGTTCCGGGACGCCGTCGCGGCGGTCGTCCGGGCCGTCGGGAAGACGGGCGAGGTCACCGACGTGACCTCGCCGTACGACGCGAAGACCATCTCCAAGGACGGGCGCAGCGCGCTCGTGCAGTTCGACATGCGGGGCGAGTCGGACACGGCCGGTGAGCGGGTCGAGCCGGTGCTGAAGGCCGTGGAGGACGTCCAGCGGGAGTACGGGTCGCTGCGGATCGAGGAGATCGGCGGCGCCAGCATGATGAAGACGTTCGACGACGCCTTCGGGGACGACTTCAAGAAGGCCGAGTACTCGGCCGTGCCGGTCGCGCTCGGCATCCTGCTGATCGCGTTCGGCGCGCTGGTCGCGGCGCTGCTGCCGGTGGCGCTCGCGATCACGGCGATCATGGCGACGATGGGCCTGATGGGCGTCGTCAGTCATGTGATGCCGATGAGTGAGACCGCCAACTCCGTGATGCTGCTGGTGGGTCTGGCGGTCGGCGTCGACTACTGCCTGTTCTACCTGCGCCGTGAGCGCGAGGAGCGCGAGGCCGGACGGGACGCGCAGACCGCCCTCCGGATCGCCGCCGCGACCAGTGGCCGGGCGATCGTGGTCTCGGGTGTCACGGTGTGCGTGGCCATGGCGGGCATGCTGTTCACCGGGCTCGCCGAGTTCGAGGCGATGGGGCTGGCCTCGCTGATGGTCGTCGCGGTGGCGATGGTGGGTTCGGTCACCGTCCTGCCCGCGCTGCTGTCGCTGCTGGGCGAGCGCGTGGAGAAGGGCCGCATACCGTTCCTGCGCCGGCGCAAGCGGGGCGCGGGCCAGGACAGCCGGTTCTGGACGGCCGTGCTGCGGCGCGTCCTGGCCCGGCCCGTGGTCTCGGTGGTGGTGGCGGCCGGCGCGCTGCTGGCCATCGCGGCGCCCGCGCTCGGCATGAAGACCCAGCAGCTCACGCTGGACCAGGAGTTCGGCGACTCGCTGCCGATCGTGCAGACGTACAACCGGCTCAACGAGGCCTTCCCGGGCGGTTCGGAACCGGCCGAGGTGGTTGTCAAGGCGGACGACATCAACGCGCCCGAGGTGCAGTCCGCGCTGGCCGACTTCCGTGCGCGGGCGATCAGTTCGGGTGCCTCGCGCGGACCGGTGGAGATCAGGCTGCATGACGCGCAGGACGTGGCGTTCGTCTACGTGCCGCTGGTGGGCGGCTCCGACCTGGACAAGGCCGGGGTGAGCCTGGACAAGCTGCGCGACGAGGTGCGTCCGGCCACGCTCGGCCGGGTCGACGGGGTGGAGGCGCCGATCACCGGGCAGGTGGCCGGGTCCAAGGACTTCAACGACCAGCTGGCCGGTGCCGTCGTCCCGGTGTTCGCGTTCGTCGTGGTGTTCGCCTTCGCGCTGATGCTGCTGTCGTTCCGTTCGCTGACCATCGCGGTCACGTCGATCGCGCTGAACCTGCTGTCGGTGGGCGCCGCGTACGGCATCCTCGTCGGGGTGTTCCAGCACGGCTGGGGCGCGTCCCTGGTGGGCGCGGAGGGGGTCGGCGCGATCATCACCTGGCTGCCGCTGTTCCTCTTCGTGATCCTGTTCGGTCTATCGATGGACTACCACGTGTTCGTGGTCTCCCGGATCCGCGAGGCCCGGCTGCGGGGCATGGAGACGAAGGACGCGATCCGGCACGGCGTGGTCACCACGGCCGGGGTGGTCACGAGCGCCGCGGTCATCATGGTCGCAGTGTTCGCCATCTTCGGCACGCTGTCCATGCAGTCCATGAAGCAGATGGGCGTCGGCCTGGCGGCCGCGGTGCTCATCGACGCGACGATCATCCGCGGGGTGCTGCTGCCGGCGGTGATGGCACTGCTCGGCGAGCGCAACTGGTACCTGCCGAAGTGGCTGCACCGGCTGCCCGACCTCACCCACGACGAGACGCCGCAGGCGATCGCGGGGCCGGCGGCACGGGACGACGAGGGCGAACCCGTCAGGGTCTGACGGCTCACCGGTCCGGCGACTCCCTGACTCACAGGGGCCCGTCGCTCCGCAGGGAGCGGCGGGCCCCAAGCCGTCGCCGTGTCCGGCCACGGCCCGGCGCGCGGTGCGAACTAGCCCCGGTGCGCGGCCAGTTCCGCCTCGATGAGGTCGGCGGCACGGCGCGTACCGCCCTCCTGGACCGTCCGCGCCTGGATCTCCTTCAGGCGGCGCGCGACCTCCGGGTCGTCCACCAGGGCGAGCGCCGCCTCGCGCAGGGCCTCGCCGGTCGCCTCCTCCGTCGGCAGGTGCCGGGCGACGCCGAGGGCGCACAGCGTCTCGGCGTTGCCGAACTGGTCCGCCGCCTGCGGTACGGCGATCATCGGCGTGGCCGTCGCCAGGCCTTCCTGGCTGCCGCCCGCGCCGGCGTGTGTGACGAACAGGTCGGCCTGCTTCAGGACGGCCAGTTGCGGCACCCAGGAGTGCACCTCGACGTTGGCGGGGACCGCCCCGAGCCCGGCCGGGTCGACGTGCTTGCCGACCGAGAGCACCAGATGCCAGCCGGGCAGGTCGCCGAACGCCTTCACGCACTCCCGGTAGAAGTCCGGCTGCTTGGTGAAGGCGGACCCGAGGGAGACGAGCGCGACCTTCTCCGCGCCGGCCGGCCGCTGCCAGCCGCCCTCGGCCGAGCGGTCGCCCTGGCAGGGGCCGACGAAGGAGTGGACGCTTTCGTCGACCCGGTCCGCGTGCGGCTGCAGGGCCCTGGGGATCAGCACGATCGAGCGGTCGGGCCGCCCTCCGAAGGCGTCGGGGTGCAGCGTGATCCCGTTCTCCTCCAGCCAGGAGCGGAAGCGGGCGTAGTAGGCGCGGCCGCGTTCGGTCTTCCGCGGCTCCGCCCAGAGGGGCTCAGCGACCTCCTCCTCGTAGCCCTCCCAGGCGACCATGGCCGGCGACAGCGAGATGGCGGGCACGCCCCAGCGGTGGGCGAGCACGCGGCCCGGGTACGCGGCGATGTCGTGCAGCACGAGGTCCGGCTCGTCGCCCTCGTACGCCGCGATCAGCTGCGGGAGGGCCTGGATCGCGTCGTCGAGGAACGGCTCCACGTTGTCCAGCAGCGTGCTTCCCCACGCCTCCGGGTCGTCGTCGGGCGAGGGCAGGGTCGACGTCCAGGGCTTCACCTCGGCGCCGGTCGCCGCGACCTTCTCGGCGAAGACCGGCGGGATCGCGTAGGTCACCCGGTGGCCGCGCGCCACCAGCTCGCGGATCACCTCCAGGCTCGGATTCACGTGGCCGTGGGCGGCGATGGAGAACATGGCGATGTGCGCGCGACTGGTCATGCGCCGAGGCTAGGCGAGACGATACGTCTCGTGCAACCGATATAGGGTCCTTCCAGGTCTCCCCCGGGTCAGCGCTGGTACCGGGCGAGGACCAGGTTGCCGTCCTCCTCCAGCCGTTCGCGCAGCGCGCCGAGGCCGATGGCGCCGCTGTAGTACTCCTGCAGGGCCGGTGTCGCCACCTTGTCCTTCCACTCGGGGTAGCCCCGGACCTGCTGCGCCGGGGCGGGACGCAGGTGGGCGGCGAGGGCCGTGCCGGTGGCCCAGCCGTGCCGCGCGGTGTGCAGGGCGGGGTCCCTCAGCGCACGGGTGCCGGTGGGCAGCATCCAGTCGCCGAGGGCGAGGCGGACCATGTTCCGCGGGCGCAGCAGGAAGCCGAGGAAGGCCGCGGCCTCCTTCTTGTGCGGGCAGTCCTCGGCGATGGAGAGGGTCTGCGGGCTGACCCCCTGCGTGAGTCCGCCGGCGCCGGCCGGGGCGGGCAGCACCCGCCAGTCGAAGCCGTCCGGGGCCTGCTGGGCGATCTGCTGCCGGTAGGAGAACCCCAGCGGGACCATCGCGTAGCGGCCGCCGAAGAAGCCGGGCAGGGTGTCGGAGCCGCCGCTGCCGAGGGTCGTGGGCGAGGCGCTGCGGTCGGTGTTGATCTGCTCGTGGACGGTGCGCGGCACGACCCGGTCGGCCGCTTCGAACCGGATCGTCACCTTGCCGTCCGCCCCGCGGTGGAAGAGCTGCCCGCCCGCCGAGAGGGAGAGGTTGAGCGTGGCGGAGACGGGGTCCTTCAGCGGCCAGGCGACGCCGTACTTCCCGGGCCCGCTGAGCCGGTCGGTGATCCGGCGGAACTCGTCCCAGCTCCACGGCTTCCCGGGCGTCGGGATCCGCACGCCGGACTCCCTCAGCCAGGCCGCGTTGGCGATCAGCACGCGTGGTTCCTGGAGGAACGGCACGCCGTAGACGCCGTCGCCGAAGGTCGTGGTCTCCCAACTGCGGTGCGGGATGTCCGACATCAGCTCGGCCGGCAGCAGTCCCGTGAGGTCGGCCAGACGGCCGCCGTAGGCGAAGTCGGCGAGGTCGTCGGAGGCGTCGTGGACGATGTCGGGCGCCTCGCCGCCCTCGAAGGCGGTCAGGAGCTGGTCGTGGACGCTGTCCCAGGAGCCCTGCACGTACTCGACGCGGACGTCCGGATGGGCGGCGTTCCACTCCGCCACCAGCTCCCTGGTGACCTCGACGGACTCCGCCTGCCAGGCCAGGGACTGGAAGCGCAGGGTGATCCGGCCGTCGTCGCGGGTGCCGCCGGAGGAGCACCCGGCGAGAAGCAGCAGCAGGACGAGGACCAGCGGGCGGGCACGCATCAGCTCTTCACCGCCCCGGTGAGCATGCCGCCCGTCAGGCGGCGCTGGATCAGCGCGAAGACGGCCAGGGAGGGCAGGGTCGCGAGGAAGGCGGCCGCCGCGAGCGGGCCGAGGTCGGCGACGCCCTCGGCGCCGATGAAGTGCGTGAGCACCACCGGCAGGGTCTGCTTCTCCGGTGTCTTCAGCAGCACGAGCGCGAAGAAGAACTCGTTCCACGCGGTGACGAACGCGAACAGGCCGGTCGCCACGATGCCCGGCGCGAGCAGTGGCGCGGTCACCGACACCAGCGTCCGCAGCCGGCCCGCCCCGTCGACCGCCGCGGCCTCCTCCAGCTCGCGCGGCACGGCCCGCACGTATCCGGCGAGCATCCACAGCGCGAACGGCAGCGCCCAGACCACGTACACCAGCACCAGCCCCGGCACGAAGTCGATCATTCTCAGGTTCTTCAGCAGGAGGAACAGCGGGATGATCAGCAGCACGAACGGGAACGCCTGGCTGACCACCACCCAGCCCGTCACGGCCTTGGCGAGCCGGGTGCGGCGCCGCGCGACGACGTAGGCCGCCGGTGTGGCGATCAGGACGGCGACGACCGCCGCGCCGAGCGCGGCGAGCAGGGAGTTGAGGGCGGCGTGCAGCAGCGGCTGCTCGTCGAAGGCCTGCCGGAAGTTGGCGAGGGTGGGGTCCTCGGGGAGCCAGGTGGGGTGCAGGCTGCTCAGCTCGCGCGGCGGTTTGAACGCGGTGGAGAGCAGCCACAGCAGCGGGAAGGCCAGGAAGACCAGGTACGCGAGCAGCGCGGTGTACTGGCCGACGCGGGCGGGGGTGGCGGTCCTCACGTGTCGTCACCTTTCCGGAGGCGGCCGGCGAGGAACACGGCCAGGGCGAGGGAGATCGCGGCGACCATGACGCAGCCCATGGCCGCCGCGTAGCCGAACTGGCCGTAGCGGAAAGCCTCTTCGTAGGCGAAGAGCATGGGCAGCCGGGTCCGGCCGCCGGGGCCGCCGCTGGTGAGCACGTAGACCAGGGCGAAGGCGTTGAAGTTCCAGATGAGGTTGAGCGCCGTGATGGCGAGGGCGACGGGCCTCAGGGCGGGCCAGGTGACCGTGCGGAAGCGGCGCCAGGGGCCCGCTCCGTCCACGGCCGCCGCCTCGTGGAGTTCGCGCGGGGTGTTCTGCAGCCCGGCGAGCAGCGCCACCGTCGTCTGGGGCATGCCCGCCCAGACGCCGACGACGATCACGGCGGGCAGTGCGGTGGTGAGCCCGCTCAGCCAGTCCCGGCCGCCGCCGAGGCCCACGTCGCGCAGGGTCTCGTTCAGGATGCCCGCGTCGGGGTGGTAGACGAGCCGCCACATGATGCCCACGACGACCTCGGGCATCGCCCAGGGCACGATGGCCAGGGCGCGGGCGGCCCACCGCAGCCGGAGGTCCTGGTTCAGCAGCAGGGCGAGGCCGAGGGCGAGCAGGAACTGCGGCACGGTCACCCCGACCGCCCACACCAGCCCGATGCGGAACGACTCCCAGAACAGCGTGTCGTGCAGCAGGTCCCGGAAGTTGAGGGCGCCGATCCACTGCGTGGGCTCGGTGCGGCCCGACTGGGCGTCGGTGAAGGCGAGCAGGATTCCGTAGAGCAGCGGTCCGACGCTGAGGACGAGGACGGGGATGAGGGCGGGCAGTACCAGGAACCAGGCCCCGTGGCCGGCCGGTCTCCTCGGTGGCGACGTCCCGGTCACCGATGTCACGGAATCATCCCCTTCGCACAGCTGGGTGGCGACGTCATGCTCATGAAGGCGGTCTGCCTCGTCGAGGGGCCGCGCACGCCTGACGATCTGCGCCGATGCGAGACTGACCGCAGGATGGCCGGAACCCGGCGGCAGCGGGACGGACGACGGAGGCGCACGATGGACGAGGCACGGGCACGGGACGTACTGGCGGCGGCGCGGGTGCTGCCCGGCGCGGCCCGCGAGGCACGGCTGCTCGCCCTGGGCGAGAACGCGGTGTTCGCCGCCGGTGACCTGGTCGTCAAGGTCGGCCGCGACGCCGAACTCCTCGACCGGGCACGCCGCGAGCTGGACGTCGCGGTGTGGCTCGCGGAGGCCGGCGTGCCGGCGGTGCGGGCGGCCGAGCCGAAGGCGCTGCTGGTCGAGGGGCATCCGGTGACCGTGTGGCACCGGCTGCCGGACGCCGTACGGCCGGCCGAGCCGGCGGATCTGGCCGGACTGCTGCGGGTGCTGCACGCCACGCCGCCTCCTCCCTTCGCGCTTCCGGGACGTGATCTGCTGGGTGGTGTCGAACGCTGGCTGCGGCTCGCGGGGGACGCCGTCGATCCGGCGGACGCGGCGTATCTGCGTCAGCGGCGGGACGCCTTCGCCGCGCAGGCCGCCGCCCTGACGCCGCATCTGCCGCCCGGAGCGATCCACGGCGACGCGCTGCCGCGCAATGTGCACGTCGGACCGGACGGTCCGGTCCTGGTCGACCTGGAGACGGTCTCCTCGGACCTGCGCGAGCACGATCTGGTGGTGATGGCCCTGTCCCACGACCGGTACGGGCTCCCCGACGCGGCGTACGCCTCGTTCACGCGGGCCTACGGCTGGGACGTGCGGGAGTGGGAGGGCTGCTCGGTGCTGCGCGGAGCGCGGGAGACCGCCAGCTGTGCCTGGGTGGCGCAGCACGCGCCGGGCAACCCGAAGGCGCTGGCCGAGTTCCGGCGTCGGGTGGCGTCCTTGCGGGAGGGGGACGAGACGGTGCGCTGGTATCCGTTCTGAGGGCCGGGTGGCCCGCCCTCAGGCCCGGTCGCCGGCCGGCTCGCGCAGCGGCCATGCCCCGTCGACGAGGGCCGTGCTGTCCCCCTTGCCGCGCAGGAAGCTCTGGAAGTCCGCCGCCCACTGCGCGTACCACTCGATCTGGCGGTGGTGCAGCTCCGCCGGGCCGAGCATGGCGATCTTGGGGTGGCGCTCGGCTATCGCGCCGGCCAGACGGGCCGCCGCCAGGGCGTCGGCCAGGGCGTCGTGGGCGGAGTCCAGGACGACGCCGTACTCGGCGCAGACCGCTTCCAGGTTGCGTTTGCCGCGGCGGTAGCGGTCGACCCAGCGGTCGATGGTGTACGGGTCGACGACCGGGGCCGGGTCCGCGCCGCCCAGGCGGTCGCGCAGCGACGGCAGGCCGTGGCGGCGCAGTTCGGCGGAGAGCAGGGTGAGGTCGAAGGCGGCGTTGTAGGCGACGACCGGCACGCCCGTCTTCCAGTAGGAGGTCAGGACGTCGGCGAGGGCGTCCGCCACCCGGTCGGCCGGTCTGCCCTCGGCGGCCGCCCGTTCGTTGCTGATGCCGTGCACCGCCACGGCGTCCTCGGGGATCTCCACCCCGGGGTCGGCCAGCCACTCCCGGCGCCCCAGCGGCTCTCCGCCCTTGACCTCGATCACGGCCGCCGTGACGATGCGCGCCTCGCGCGGATCCGTGCCCGTCGTCTCCAGGTCGAAGCCGATCAGCAGCTCCCGGTGCCAGCCCATGGGCGGGCCCCCCTTCTTGTGGTGCGTTCCCCCAGTGGCCTCCACCTTCGCATGCGCCACTGACAATCAGAGGACCGCGTTCCGTTCGGCGGGCGCGGCACCCGCCGGACCTCCCCGCCGTACGGCGCCGTTCACGACACGGGCCGCGAATCCGCCCACATCACTTCGAACTCCTCGCGGTACGTGGGGAAGAGGCCGCTTTCGTCCTGCTCGCCCGACTTGACCACCTTGCCGCTGTTGCGCAGCACGAAGACCGGCGCCTCCATGCCGCGGGTCCGGCGCAGGTAGTTCTGCACGACCGCGATGCCGTCCGCGCCGTCGCCGTCGACGAGGTAGGCGGTGAAGCGGGGCGTCTCGTCGAAGACCTGGATCTCGAAGGCGCCCGGGTCGCGCAGCCGGGCCCGCACCCGGCGCATGTGCAGGATGTTCATCTCGACGGCGCGGCTGAGCTCGCCGCGTTTGATGCCGAGTTCGCGCTCGCGCCGCTTGACCGCGCTGGAGGCCGGGTTGAGGAACAGCAGCCGCACCCGGCAGCCGGACTCCGCGAGCCGGACCAGGCGGCGGCCGGAGAAGTTCTGCACGAGCAGGTTGAGTCCGATGCCGATGGCGTCCAGGCGGCGGGCGCCGCCGAAGATGTCCTCGGCCGGGAACTGCCGCATCAGCCGCACCCGGTCGGGGTGGACGGCGACCACGTCCGCGTACCGGTCGCCGATCAGGTCCTCGACCGCGTCGACGGGCAGCCGGCGCGCGGAGGGCACGTCACCGCCCGCGCCGAGCATCTCGAGCAGCCGGGCCGAGGCCCGCTCGGCCTGGTTCAGCACGGCCTCCGACAGCGCCCGGTTGCGGGAGACGACGTTACGGGTCACCTCCAGCTCGTCCAGGGCAAGTTCGACGTCCCGCCGGTCGTCGAAGTACGGCTCGAAGCAGGGCCAGTGCTGCACCATCAGCTCGCGCAGCTGGGGCAGGGTGAGGAAGGACAGCACGTTGTCGTCGGCCGGGTCGAGCAGGTAGCCCTTGCGGCGGCTGACCTCGCGTACGGCGACCGCGCGCTGCACCCACTCCTGGCCCGCGGGTCCGGCGGCGGCCACCACCCAGTCGTCGCCGTGCACGGGTTCGTAGACCGGCCGCAGCACGGCGGCCACGACCGCGCGCAGCCGCTGCTCGACGAGGTTCAGCCAGATGTAGGCCCGGCCGGCCCGCTGGGCGCGGGTGCGCACCTCACGCCAGGCTTCGGCGTCCCAGTCCAGTTCCGGACCGATCGAGCCCGACGCGTCCATCGGCCGTGCCAGGGACACGGCACCGGTCGGGACGTCTGCGGAGTTCCCCTCGTGACCCTCGTCACCAGGGGGCAGCTCCAGCCCTCCCGAGCCCACCCGCGCACCGCCTTCCGCTCCCCCGAGCACTCCCCTTGTCAACGATCAAGGAAGGGTACTCCGGGAGCGGTCGGCGGTGCAGCCCGATGGGCAGCATCGTTGTCAACGGCGCGGCCGCCGGTGCCCGTTCCGCCGGCCGGGCCCGGCCGGAGTGAGCGGACCCGGGGCTGTGGCCGGCGGTCTTCCCGCACGGGCTGTACTGCGGGACGTGGAGATCGTGCTTGGCACAGCCGCGTCCCGGGTACCTGGTGGTCGGCCCCGGGACGATCTCGTAGGAGCGCGCGTGTCCGTCCTTGTTCTCGCCGGTCGCGCCGACCACGCGCCACCAGCACCGGTTCCTGATGCCCCCCGCGGGTTCCTTGGTGATCACCGCGCCGGGGCCGGGCTCGGCGAGGGCGGTGCCGCGGAGCTGCGGGCCGCGCTCACCGTCGGCGCCCCCGCTGCCCTGGAACGGCATCCGGCTGGGGCGGCCCTCCCGGTCCGCCGCGCGGGCGGCCCCTCGACGGCGTCCGGCGGCACGCTCGGCGCCGCCCCGCGCCCGCCACCACCTCGCCCAGGTGGCGGTGGACTAGGGTGCGCACGTTCCCCCTGCTCCCCCACAGCCCCGGGAGTGCGCCTTTGCCCCACTGGTTCGGCATAGATCGTCTGCACTGGTCACTCGGTATGAGGGGCATAAGTCACAGGAGGTTCCCCGACTTCCGGGGAGACTCGGGGGCCAAGGCGTCCCCACCGGCGCCGTACACCTGAAAGAGTCGTATCCATGCAGGTCTGGCCTGGCGAGGCGTATCCACTCGGTGCCACGTACGACGGCGCCGGTACCAATTTCGCGGTCTTCACGGAGGCCGCGGACCGAGTAGAGCTGTGTCTGCTGCACGACGACGGCTCGGAGACGGCGATCGAGCTCCGCGAGAGCGACGCGTTCGTGCGGCACGCGTACCTGCCGGGCATCATGCCCGGGCAGCGGTACGGGTTCCGGGTGCACGGTCCGTACGCACCGGAGCACGGGCTGCGGTGCAATTCCGCGAAGCTGCTGCTCGATCCGTACGCGCGTGCGATCAGCGGTTCGATCCGCTGGGGTGAGGAGGTCTACGGCTACCACTTCGACGATCCCGACCGGCGCAACGATCTCGACTCGGCGCCGCACATGATGACCTCGGTCGTCGTCAATCCCTACTTCGACTGGGGCGACGACCGGCGTCCGCGCACCGAGTACCACCACACGGTGCTCTACGAGGCCCACGTCAAGGGCCTCACCATGCGCCACCCGGGGCTCCCCGAGGAGCTGCGCGGCACCTACGCGGCCCTCGCGCACCCGGCGATCATCGAGCACCTCACCGAGCTCGGCGTCACCGCGCTGGAGCTCATGCCCGTACACCAGTTCGTGAACGACCACCGCCTGGTCGACATGGGCCTCAACAACTACTGGGGCTACAACACCATCGGCTTCTTCGCCCCGCACAACGCCTACGCGTCCTGGGGCGACCGGGGCCAGCAGGTGCTGGAGTTCAAGTCGGCCGTGAAGGCGCTGCACGAGGCCGGGATCGAGGTGATCCTCGACGTGGTCTACAACCACACCGCCGAGGGCAACCACCTGGGCCCGACCCTGTCCTTCAAGGGCCTGGACAACCCGCGCTACTACCGGCTGACGGACGACCCCCGCTACTACATGGACACGACAGGGACGGGAAACTCCCTGCTCATGCGGTCCCCGCACGTGCTCCAGCTGATCATGGACTCGCTGCGGTACTGGGTCACGGACATGCACGTCGACGGGTTCCGCTTCGACCTGGCCGCGACGCTGGCCCGGCAGTTCCACGAGGTGGACCGGCTGTCGTCGTTCTTCGACCTGGTGCAGCAGGACCCGGTGGTCTCCCAGGTGAAGCTGATCGCCGAGCCGTGGGACGTGGGCGAGGGCGGCTACCAGGTGGGGAACTTCCCGCCGCTGTGGACGGAGTGGAACGGCAAGTACCGGGACACCGTGCGCGACCTGTGGCGGGGCGAGCAGCGCACCCTCGCGGAGTTCGCCTCCCGGCTGACCGGCTCCTCCGACCTGTACCAGGACGACGGGCGCCGCCCGCTGGCCTCGATCAACTTCGTGACCTGCCACGACGGCTTCACCTTGCACGACCTGGTGGCCTACAACGACAAGCACAACGAGGCCAACGGCGAGGACAACCGCGACGGCGAGAGTCACAACCGGTCCTGGAACTGCGGCGCCGAGGGCGAGACCGACGACCCGGACGTGCTGCGGCTGCGGGCCCGGCAGATGCGCAACTTCATCGCCACGCTGATGCTGTCCCAGGGCGTGCCCATGATCAGCCACGGCGACGAGTTCGCCCGCACCCAGCGCGGCAACAACAACGCCTACTGCCAGGACAACGAGCTGGCCTGGGTGGAGTGGCCCGAGGAGACGGAGGACGGCGGCGAGGGGGGCCTGAGCAGGGAGCTGCTGGGCTTCACGCGCGCGATGGTGTGGCTGCGCCGCAACCACCCGGTCTTCCGCCGCCGGCGCTTCTTCCACGGGCGGCCCGTGGAGGGCACGCACGACGACCTGTCCGACATCGCGTGGTTCACCCCGGACGGCCGGGAGATGACCCAGCGGGACTGGGACTCGGCGCAGGCCTCGGCGCTGACCGTGTTCCTCAACGGCAACGCGATCTCGGAGCCGGGAGCACGCGGGGAGCGCATCACGGACGACTCGTTCCTGCTGATGTTCAACGCCTCCCCCAAGCCGCTGGAGTTCGTCGTCCCGGTCAACCACGGGCGGCAGTGGGAGGTCGTGGTCGACACGGCGCTGCCGGAGGGCGTGCCGTCGGACACCGGTCAGAAGGTGCAGGCCGGGGACCGGCTGACCCTCACCGACCGGAGCATGACCGTGCTCCAGCGGCCCGTGTAGCCGCCCCGCGCCCCACGGGGCCGTCCCGCCACGCGTCGCCCGGACAGAGCCACTCGTCCGGGCGACGCGCCGCGCACCCGGAGGGACCCGGGGGCACGAACCGCCGCGGGGCGGGTACGTACGTCTCCATGACACCTGAGCGTCCTGACCCGGTGGTGCCCACGGCCACGTACCGGCTGCAGCTGCAGCCCCAGTTCCCGTTCGGAGCCGCCGCGGCCGTCGTGCCGTACCTGGCCTCGCTCGGCGTCTCGCACCTGCACCTGTCCCCCGTCCTGGAGGCGGTGCCCGGCTCGACGCACGGCTACGACGTCGTCGACCACGCGCGCGTGCGTGAGGAGCTGGGCGGCGAGGACGGGCTGCGGGCGCTGGCGCGCACGGCGGCCGGGCACGGACTCGGCCTGGTGGTGGACATCGTCCCGAACCACATGGCCATGTCACCGCGGCACAACCGGGCCCTGTGGGAGGTGCTGCGCGAGGGCCCGAAGTCGCCGTACGCGCGCTGGTTCGACATCGACTGGGAGGCCCAGGACGGCCAGGTGCTGCTGCCCGTGCTCGGCGGGCCCCTGGGCGAGGTGCTCGACGAACTGCGCGTCGACGGGGACGTCCTGCGCTACTACGACCACGTGTTCCCGCTGCGCGAGGGCACCGAGGACCTGCCGCTGCCGCACCTGCTGGACGCGCAGTGGTACCGGCCCGTGTGGTGGCGGCTGGCCCGCACCGAACTCAACTACCGGCGCTTCTTCAGCATCTCCGAGCTCATCGGGGTGCGGGTGGAGGACCCCGAGGTCTTCGAGGCCACCCACGGCAAGATCCTCCGGCTGCTGCACGAGGGCGTGATCGACGGCCTGCGCATCGACCACCCCGACGGGCTCGCCGACCCCGACGGCTATCTGCGCCGGCTGCACGAGGCGACCGGCGGGCGCTGGACGGTCGTGGAGAAGATCCTGGCCGACGGCGAGCAGCTGCCGGCGTCCTGGCCCGTCGCGGGCACCACCGGCTACGACGCCCTGCGGCACGTCGACGGGCTCTTCACGGACCCGGCCGGGTTCGGGGAGCTGCTCGGCCGGTACCGGCGCTTCGCGGCCCCGCAGACGGACCGGGGCGGGCAGTGGGACGCGACGGTGCGGCGCGCGGCGTACAAGGTGCTCACGCACGAGCTGGCGACCGAGACGGAGCGCCTGACGCGGGTGGTGACCCGGCTGTGCGCGACCTCGCCGGAGCCGGCCCTGCGCGACCGCGCGCCCTGGGCGCTGCGCACGGCGCTCCAGGAGCTGCTGGTCCGCATGGAGGTCTACCGGCCGTACGAGTCCGTCGACGCCGGGTCCGTGGTGACCGAGGAGGCGGCGGCCGAGGCCCGGCACGCGTTCGCGGTGCCGGAGGAGGCCGGCGCGGTCGACGTCGTCCGCGATCTGGTGCTCGGGCGGTACGGGGACGGGCCCGCCCAGGTGGAGTTCCGGACGCGGTTCGCGCAGACCTCGTCGGCGCTGCGGGCGAAGTCCGTCGAGGACACGGCCTTCTACCGGTACGTGCCGCTGCTGTCCGCGACCGAGGTGGGCGGCGACCCGGGCGCTCCCGCGCTGTCGCCGGAGGAGTTCCACGCGTACTGCGCGCGCGTGCAGCGCGACTGGCCGCTGACCGGGACGGTCGCCTCGACCCACGACACCAAGCGCAGCGCGGACGTGCGGGCCGCGCTGCACGTGCTCACCGAGTGCCCGGAGCGCTGGGCGGACGTGCTGGCCGAGGTGACCCGTTCCGGCGAGGGCGTGCCGGACGCGCAGCTGGCGTGGGCGGCCTGGCAGACGGTGTTCGGGCTGGGCCCGGCGGCGGCCGAGCGGGTGCAGGAGGCGCTGCTCAAGCACGTGCGTGAGGCGGGCCTGTACACCAGCTGGACCGAGCAGGAGCCGCCGTACGAGGAGGCGGTGGCGCGGTTCGTGGCGGCCGGGCCGTGCGGGGCGCCGGGCGAACGGATCGCCGCCTTCCGGGAGTCGCTCGCCCCGCACATCCGGGCCAACGTGCTGGGCACGGCCCTGGTGCAGCTGACGATGCCGGGCGTGCCCGACGTCTACCAGGGCACCGAGGCCGAGTACCTGGCCCTGGTCGACCCCGACAACCGGCGGGCGGTGGCCTTCCCGCCCGCGGACTCCGGCGGCACGTCGGCGGAGAAGGCCGCGGTGACCCGCGCGGCGCTGGGGCTGCGGGCGCGGCGGCCCGGCGCGTTCGGTGACACGGCCACCTACGCGGCGTTGCCGGCCGAGGGACCGGCGGCGGGGCACTGCCTGGCCTTCGCCCGGTCCGGTGAGGTGGTGACGGCCGTGACGCGCCTGTCGCTGCGGCTCGCCGAGGCGGGCGGCTGGCGGGACACCGTGCTGCCGCTGCCGCCCGGGCGCTGGGCGGACGTCCTGCGGCCGGACCGTGCGTTCACGGGACACGCGCCCGTGGCGGAGCTGTTCGCGGAACGTCCGGTGGCGCTCCTGGAGAAGGTGGACGACTGATTCCGGGCACTTGGGGGGCCGTCCCCGGGGCGGCCCCCGCGCGCCTGGTCGTGACCGGCAGCACGCGGGCGGGGCCCGGGCCCGGCGGGTCCGTGCTTCCGGGCGCCCCCGGGAGCCTCCCCGGTCGCGCCCTTGACACCGCCTGACGGCCGTGGGGTACTGCGAGGGCGAACTCGGGCGGATGTGACGGGGGTGAGTGTCCTGCCGGAGCTGCGCTACCCGACGGTGACCGAACAGGCCGATGCCGCCCGGGCGTTGACCGCCCAGCGCCCCGGCGTGTGCACCCTGCGGCAGGTGGGTGCCTCGCGGGCCGGGCGGCCCCTGCACCTGCTGTCCGTGGGCCGGGCCCGCCGCGCCGTCCTGGTGGTCGCGGGCGCCCACGCCAACGAGCCGACCGGCTCCTGCACCCTGCTCGCGCTCGCCCGGCGGGTGCTGGACCAGCGGGAGTTGCGCGACGGCATCTCCTGGCACTTCCTGCTGTGCGCCGACCCCGACGGGGCGAGTCTGCACGTGACGCCGGCGCCGCGCAGCCTGTTCGACTACCACCTCGGCTTCTTCCGGCCCGCGGGACCGGAGCAGCCGGAGTGGGCGCCGTCGGTGCTGCCGCCCGACCGGCTGCCGCCCGAGACCCGCGCGCTGACCGGCGTCATCGACGAGCTGCGCCCCTATCTGCAGGTGACCCTGCACGGCACGGACCTGGGCGGCAGCTGGGTGCAGCTGACGAAGGACGTGCCGGGGCTGGCCGAGCCGTTCGCCAAGTCCGCGGCGGAGCTGCACATCCCGGTGGAGACGGGGGCCTCCGACGCAGCGGGCTGGCCCGCCTCGGGGCCGGGCGTGCACGTGATGCCCGCGCCCGGGATCGGGCCGGCGTACCCGAGCCTGCCGGACGACGCGCGGCACAGCACCTGGTTCCACGCCCACCGCTACGGCGGCCTCACCGCCGTGGTCGAGGTGCCGATGTGGGCGAGCGACCTGGTGGACGACCCGGCCCCGCATCCGGCCCCGGCGGCGGCGATCGGGCGGCTCGCGCGGCGCCTGCAGAGCGACGCGCTGGAGGTGACGCGCGTGCTGGAGGACGCGCTGCCCCGGCTCGCGGACCTGGACGGGCCGCTGCTGCGGGCCGCCCGGTGGGGTCTGGAGCTGGTGCCGGGTCTGGCGGCCGACCTGGTGCACACCCCGCCCGCCGACCGGACGATGGCGTACGTCGGCAGCGTGGACGCGTTCGCGCGGCGGGTGCCGCTGCGGGCGGCGGCCATGCTGCGGCGGGTGCTCCGCGGCACCGACGAGCGGGCGGCGAAGCAACTGGAGAACCTCGTGGCGACCTGGAGCGACGCCTTCGCGGCACGGTTCCGTGCCCGCTGGGTGCCCCTGGAGCACCAGGTCGAGCACCAGTCCCGGACGGTGGTCGCGGCGGCCCTGCACGCCCGCGAGGGCACCGGTTAGACCCTTCGGGTCAGGGCGTCGCCGTCCCCGCGGCGTCGGCGCCGCCGCCCGGGACGGCCACCCCCGGCTCCCCCGTGCCGGTGCCCGTGCCCGGGTGCCGTCCGGCCAGTTCGAACGCCGCGAGCACCACCCGCGTCTGGTACTCCGCTTGGCGGGCCACCGGGATCCAGCGCGCCCCGCAGCCGTCGCGGTAGTCGGCGCACCACGCGTCGATGAGCCGGTCCAGTTCCGGCAGCGCCCCGGCGGGATCGCGGCCGGCCGCCCGCACGAGCTGGTGCAGCAGCCCGGCGGTGCGCAGGGCCAGCCGCCGCCCGGAGATGCGCAGGGCGGCCAGGTGGGCGGCGCTGAGGGACGGCAGCGGGTGGGCCGCGCCGCTGCCGGTGCCGGGGTCCCAGGCGTCGGCGAGGCCGGGGCAGACCAGGAGGTAGTCGTCGACCGGGGCGAGCAGGCGCGCCGCGTCGCGTGCGCCGGACAGATGCGGCCTGATCAGGGCCAGCAGGTCGCGCAGCAGGCCCGTGTCGTGGCGCAGGGTGTGGCTGACGGCCCGCAGCACCGCGTCCCGGTTGCCGGGCGGCGCGCCGTCCGACACGGCCGTCACGCCCCACATGGGTGCCTCGACGACCGCGGTGACGGTGCCGTGCCGGTACGGGTGGAACCAGGTGGACTCGACGGCGGCCTCCGTGATGGCGGCGGCCAGATCGCCCCGGCGCGGCGGCGGGATGCGGTAGACGGCGGGTCCGAGGCCGGGCCAGTACAGCGCGTCGTAGGCGCCCAGTTCGCGGGGGATGCCGAGCCGGGCGGCGATGTGGGCGAGGCGCCGGTCGAGACCGGGCAGGTCGTGCGTGAGCTCGACGAAGCCGCCGCCGACGTCGACGCCGTGCAGGGAGCACTGGAGGAAGGGCCGCAGTTCGTCCTGGACGTCGAGGAGGGCGCGGGTCTCCGGCAGGGCGGCGGCGGCCGCGCCGTCGGGCAGCCATTCGGGCTGCTCCAGGAAGCCGGGCCGGAAGAAGTTCCGGAAGTAGCGGCCGAGGCTGTAGGGGCCGGTCAGCCAGCCCTCGTTGCGGCGCAGGCCGTCCGGGTCGAGGCTGAGCAGCAGGTTCCAGGTGGCGTCGGCGCCCTCGGTGAGGCGCGGGTCGGCCAGGGCCCGCTCGGCCAGGCGCAGCACGGTGGCGCCGCCCACGGGTTCGTTGGCGTGGGGTCCGGCGACGACGAGGGCCTGGCGGTCGCCGTGGCCGACGGACAGCAGCCACAGGGGCGTGCCCGCGCGGGAGGTCCCGACGCGGCGCAGCCGGGCGTCACGGGGGTGGCGGGCGACGAGCGCGGCGGCCCGGGTGCCCAGTTCGTCGACGGTCGGGTAGCGCGGGAGGGGCGGCAGGGCACACCTCCGATGCGGCGCCGTCGGTTCACCAGGAGTGCATGGCGTACGCACAGTCAGTCACGACTTCGGGGGTACGTCAACACCGCGGCGCACAATGGGGTTTCGGCCACTCCGGAAGGAGCGGCGGCCGGTGAGCCCGAGGCCAGGGCCGAGACGTGGTGCGGTTTTCGGTCAGGTGGCGGACAGCCGGAACAGCATGTGCCCGAAACCCACCTGGTCGCCCTCCCGTACGACGGCCGCGCCGACGACCCGCCGTCCGTTCACCGTCGTGCCGTTGGTGGAACCGAGGTCGCGCAGCACCCACAGGCCGCCCTGGCGGCGCAGTTCGGCGTGCACGCGCGAGACCGTCTCGTGGTTGAGCCGCAGCCCGCTGGCGGGGTCGCGGCCTATGCGCAGCGGATGGCCGTGCGCCGGATGCGGCAGCAGCAGCTTGGGCAGCCGCTCGGCCTGCCAGGCCCGGCGCAGCCGCACGGTGAATCCGGAGACCGCCTCGACGGACCCGAACAGCAGCCGGGAGAGCCGGTTCTCCGTGGGCAGGTCGGCGGTGAGCACCGCCAGCTCGTCCGCGCGGCGGGCGGCGAGCGCCAGTTCCATGCGGCGGATGAACGTGTCGTGGGACAGCCGGCCCACGGCGACGCCGTCCCGGAGCACCCGCAGCGCCCTGTCGCGCTCCGCGTCGGAGAGCCGCGCGGGATACGTGTTGAACTCGAAGGACGACGTCACGCTCGTGATTGTCGGGCAGCGCGGCCGGGCTGTCCAGGAAACGGGTGAACGCCCGCCACGCGCCCGTACCCGGTGAGACCCGCCGCAAAAGGGTGGATGCACCAGCGGATTGATCGTGTTTGACGCACCATGGACGGGCTACATCACGGTGAGCAGACGAAGGGGAACCGTCCGTGCAGTTCGAGGTGTGGGCACCGCAGGCCGGCCGAGTGACACTCCAGTGCGACGGCGTCAGCCACGCGCTGGAGCGCGATCCGGAACGGGCGGGATGGTGGTGGGGCGAGGCGGAGGCGCGCGACGGGTCCCGGTACGGCTTCGCGCTGGACGACGGGCCGGTGCTGCCCGACCCGCGCTCGCGCCGCCAGCCGGACGGCCCGGACGGGCTGAGCGCCGTCGTCGAGCACGAGCGGCACGCGTGGCGCGTGCCCTGGCAGGGGCGGCCGCTGCCCGGGGCGGTGCTGTACGAACTGCACGTGGGGACGTACACACCCGAGGGCACCCTGGACGCGGCCGCCGCGCGGCTCGGCCATCTCGCCGAACTGGGCGTCACGCACGTGGAACTGATGCCGCTCACGCCCTTCCCCGGCACCCACGGCTGGGGCTACGAGGGCGTCTCCCTGTGGGCGGTGCACGAGCCGTACGGCGGCCCCGCCGCGCTGAAACGCTTCGTCGACCGGGCCCACGAACTGGGTCTGGGCGTGGTCCTCGACGTGGTGCACAACCACTTCGGCCCGTCCGGCAACTACCTGCCCGTCTTCGGCCCGTACCTCACGGACACCCACCACACGCCCTGGGGCGCCGCCGTCAACCTCGACGCGCCCGGCTCGGACGAGGTGCGCGCGTTCCTGATCGGCAGCGCCCTGGCCTGGCTGCGCGACTACCGGCTGGACGGGCTGCGGCTGGACGCGGTGCACGCCCTGGTGGACACGCGCGCGCTGCACTTCCTGGAGGAGCTGTCGACGGCCGTGGACGCCCTGTCCGCCGAGGTGGAGCGGCCGCTGTTCCTGGTCGCCGAGTCGGACCTGAACGACCCTCGGCTGATCACCGCCCGCTCCGAGGGGGGCCTCGGGCTGCACGCGCAGTGGAACGACGACTTCCACCACGCCCTGCACACCGTCCTCACGGGCGAGTCCCAGGGCTACTACGCCGACTTCGCGCGCGCTTCCCTCGGCGGCCTCGCCAAGACCCTCACCGGCGGGTACTTCCACGACGGGTCGTACTCCAGCTTCCGCGAACGCCACCACGGGCGGCCGCTGGACCGCACCCGGGTGGCCGGGCACCGGCTGCTCGGCTACAGCCAGACCCACGACCAGGTCGGCAACCGCGCCCAGGGCGACCGCCTTTCGGCGCTGCTCTCCCCCGGCCTGGTGGCCTGTGCGGCGGCGCTGGTGCTGACGGCGCCGTTCACGCCGATGCTCTTCATGGGCGAGGAGTGGGCGGCGGGCACGCCCTGGCAGTTCTTCACCGACCACACCGACCCGGAACTCGCGGACGCCGTACGCCGGGGCCGGCGGCGGGAGTTCGCCGCGCACGGCTGGAAGGAGGAGGACGTGCCCGACCCGCAGGACCCGGCGACCCGGGACCGCTCCTGCCTGGACTGGTCCGAGCCGGAACGCGAGCCCCACGCGCGCGTGCTGGACTGGTACCGCCGCCTGCTCACCCTGCGCCGCGAGCAGCCCGACCTGACCGATCCGGACCTCGCCGACACGAAGGTGGCCTACGACGACGAGCGGCGCTGGATCGCCTTCCGGCGCGGGGACGTCCTCGTGGCGGTGAACCTGGCCCCGGAGCCGGCCGCGCTGTCGCTGGGCGTGCCCCACGCGCGCGTGCTGGCCGCGTGGGAGCCCGTGGAGACACCCGGGGCCGACGGGGTCGTGCGGCTGGCCGGGGAGTCGGCCGTGGTGCTGCTGCAGGAGTGAGCGAGGCCCGTCACAGGGCCTCGTCCGGGGCCCCCAGGTCCGTCACCCGTTCCAGCAGGATCGGCTCCCAGGCGTGGCGCAGCCGGGTCCGCGGCAGGGTGGCGTCCTGGGCGGCGAGGGCCTCCGCCAGGCCGAGGACGGCGTCGCAGCGGGCGAGCCACAGGCCGCGCAGGCAGGGCCGGGCGCCGTAGCCGGCGAGGGTGGCGGCGCGTACCGCGGCGGGCGCGCCGAGCGCGAGCGCGAGGCCCGCGATGTCCTCGGCCGGGTCGCCGACGACCGCCGCCGACCAGCCCAGGACGCCGCGCACCCGCCCGTCCGCGCCGACCAGGAGGTGACCTGCCGTCAGGGCGTGGTGGGTGAGGACCGCCGCCCCGGCCTGGGCGGCCAGCTGGGCCGCCGCGGGCGGGGTGAGCTGGTGCAGCCGGGCGGCGTCGAACTCGTCGGCGTCGGCGAGCCGCCGCGCGGCCTGGACCGCGGCCCGGCGCAGCACCTCCAGGGAACGCGGCGCGGCGCGCGGCACACCGAGGGTCTCCGCCTGCCGGAGCGGCACCTCGCGCAGGCCCGTGAGCACTCCGGCGAGGTCGGCCTCGCCCACGGCGGACACGTCGTGCCGTTCGCCCGACCCGCCGGGCAGCCGGGTGTCCAGCGTGTAGGCCAGCCCGGGTGCCCACTCGCCGTGCGCGACACCGGCCGGGACCGCCACCGGGACGTGCGGGCGGACGAGGTCGCGCAGGCGCAGCTCGCGGCGCAGGCGCACGGAGGCGTCGCGGTCGAGGGCCAGGCGCAGTACGTGACGGGTGCCGACCCACCAGGTGGTGGGTTCGGCGCCCTCCGTGACGGGCCGGACGTCGGGGCCGGACCGCACGGTGCCGCCCTCGGGCCGGTCCGGGCGGCCGGCCGGGCCGGTCCTGCCCGCCGCGCTGTCCTTCAGCAGGGAGCGGACCAGCCGGTGGACGGTGTCCGCGGTGGGAGTGGGTGCCTGGGTCATGGTCGCGCCGTTGCCGTTCGGGAGGCGTGCGGGGGACATCGGGGCCTCACTCCACTATGACCAGCTCGCGGGTCGTGCCGTTCAGGCGCCGCCCGCCGTCCTCGGTGACGGTGACGATGTCCTCGATCCGCACGCCGAACCGGCCGGGCAGGTAGATGCCGGGTTCCACGGAGAAGCACATGCCGGGCACCAGGGGCCGTTCCTCGCCCTCGATCATGTAGGGCGGCTCGTGGGTGGTGACGCCGATGCCGTGGCCGGTGCGGTGGATGAAGTACTCGCCGTAGCCGGCCTCGGCGATGACCGCGCGGGCGGCCCGGTCGACGTCCTGGCAGGCGGCTCCGGGCCGCACGGCGCGGAACCCGGCCTCCTGGGCCGCGCGCACGACGTCGTGCACCCGGCGCTCCTCGTCGGTGGGCGCGCCGACGTGGACCGTGCGGGAGGTGTCGGAGCCGTAGCCGTCCTTGAGGCCGCCGAAGTCGAGGACGACCATGTCGCCGTGTCCGATGACCCGGTCGCCGGCCTCGTGGTGGGGGTCGGCGCCGTTCGGGCCGGAGGCGACGATGGTGAAGTCGACCTGTTCGTGGCCGTGCCGGCGCAGCAACCGGTCCAGGTCCGCCGCCACCTCCGACTCCCGGCGGCCGGCGAAGGGGACGTCGCGGATCTCCTCGAAGGCGGCGTCGGCGGCGGCGCCCGCGGCCGCCATGAGCTGGAGCTCGGCCGCGTCCTTGACGGCGCGCAGCATCGGCAGGGCGTCGGTGAGCGAGGCCCAGGAGCTGCCCGGCAGGGCCCGCTGGAGGGCCAGCAGGTGCAGCGCCCAGGCGTTGTCGCTGACGCCGAACCGGCCCGCCGGGTCGAGGAGCGCGGCGGTGGCGGCGTAGGGGTCCTTGCCGTCGGTCCAGTCGCGCAGGGTCAGCGCGGGCGCGCCGGCGGCCCGGAGGGCGTCCGGGGCCTCCAGCGCGGGGACGACGAGGACGGGGTCCTGCCCGGCCGCGAGGACCAGCAGGGTGAGCCGCTCGGTGACCGCCGGGGGCGTGTACCCGGTCAGCCACACCAGGTCCGGTCCCGGGGCGACGAGCAGCCCCGCGAGCCCGGCCTCGGCGGCGGTCCGCGCGGCGCGCTCCATGCGGGCCCGGTAGTCGTCGGCGGTGAAGGACGCGGCCGTGCTTCCGGTCATCCGGGCCTCCCAGGACGGACGAAGGGCTACGGGCAGCATCCTGCCCGGCCTCGGGGGGCGGCGCGAGCGGTCTGCGGGCTTTCACCCGCGCACGATGCCCGACGGCGGTGTTCCCGTCAGGGGGCGCGGCCGGCTGCCTAGGGGTGGCCCTGCGGATGGACGCGCTGCCGGTCACCGGGGACGACGGCCGGCCGCGTGCCCGTCCGCGCCGCCGCCGTGCTGCCCCGCGGCTCCGGCGTCCCCGGCCACGACGACTCCGGCGACCGCGACGACCGCGGCGATCGAGACGACTGCGGCGACCGCGGCGATCAAGGCGCTCAAGGCGTTCAAGGCGATGGAGAGCCGGGCGCCGCCCGGCGATCGCCTCGCTGATCACCGGCCACGCCCGCTGCCCGCCGGTCCGCTCGTGCGCGGGGCGGTCGCCGGTCGCGGGGCCCGCGGGCCGTCACGTGGCGAGGGCCGGGACGACCGTCACCTGCTCGTAGCCGCCGCCGCGGTGCCGCACCGTCAGTTTCACCTTCTGGCCCGGACGGGCCCGGGCGACGGCTCGCAGCAGGTCGGCGGCCGTGTCGATCCGGGTCGTGCCGAAATTCAGCAGGACGTCGCCGCGCACCAGGCCCGCCTGCTGCGCCGGACCGGGCACGTGGAGCCCGACGACCACGGCTCCGGGCTTGCGCGCGTCCATGACCTGCACGCCGAGGGTCGCGGCGGGGGGCGGGGACGCCGTGGCGGACGGCGAGGGGCGGGTGAGCGGGGGCGTGTGCCGCCCGCGCGGGTCGAGGAGCCCGCCCTCGCCGGTCACCGTCGCGCCCATCGCCCCCAGGCCGATTCCGGACAGGACCAGGACGGCTCCGGCGAACCCGGCGAGCAGCACGTTGAGCAGCCGCCGGCCGCGCCGCCGGGCGGCGTGCGGACGCCGCCGCGGCGGTCCGGACCCCGTCGCCGGCGACGGCTCGGGGTCCTGGCCGGGCATCGGCTTGGGTCGCAGCGCGGTTCGTTCCATGACTCGCCTCCGGGTGGTGCCGATCGCCTCCGGCGGACGCCGGAACGATCTCGGCAGGTGCTCTACCCGGCACGCCGGCGGCCGACGAGCCACGAACGAGTGAGACTGACCGGCGCCGCCCGGGGTGTCAGCCCGTGTGTCCCTCTCCATGGCCGCCGTGGGCTCCGCCGTGGTCGAACCTCAGCACCGGGGCGGGCATCACGACGAAGGGCCGCATCATGCCCATGTCCTCGTGCTCCAGCAGGGTGCGGGTGCCGCCCACCGCCGGGTCGAAGCCGGAGACGTCGTAGGCGTCACGGCCGAGCAGCTGGAAGTCGGCCAGGTGGATGTGCATCGGGTGGACGATGGGCGCGAGGTTGAGGAAGCTCCACTTGCAGGCGCACCCAGGCAGGGCGCAGGGCGATCCCTCCGTGTGTTCGTCTGGTGTCCTCGCACACGGGAAGACCCCCGGCGCACCACCGGGGGTTCCGTCCTGTCCCGTTCCGGGATGATTCGGCTGGAAAACGCCGCCCGTCGGCGCCCGCCTCAGCCGCGGGCGGGCACGGGCACGGCCGGCGGCCGGTCGGGAAGGAAGCCGTGGGCACGCCGGGAGAGCCACTCGTCCTTGTAACGGTCCACCTGCCGGTGCCAGTTGAGGATGCCGGACATCCAGTTCCGCAGGTCGGCCACGTAGGTGCCCATGGCGGCACGGGCCTCCCGGCCGAGCCGGAAGTCGTCGTAGAGGACGGGCAGTTCGTGCTCCACGACGTGCTCGAACTGCCGCATGCGCTGGCTCATCAGGTCGTGCACGATGCCGAGGCCGGTCGGGTAGTCGCAGCCGAAGAAGTTCTGCACGACGAGGATCGCGTTGTGGATCTCGCCCTCGAACTCGATCTCCTTCTGGTACGAGAAGACGTCGTTGAGCAGGCACGCGAAGTCCATCGCGGCGTTCTCCAGCGACCGGACGGGGCCGCTGCGGTAGACCTCGGGCGGGACGGCCGGGCCGTGGCCCAGCCGGCACAGGCTCAGGGTGAGGTCGGAGCCGAAGGTGGCCCGGCGCATCTCCAGGTAGTCGACCGGGTCGGGGATGCGGTTCTGCAGCTGGTTGGACAGCTCCCACACCCAGCTCTCGGTCATGTCGTCGATCGCGGCCTTGAGCGTACGCCGGGCGTCGGGCGTCATGTCCGCGGTGGTGCGCAGCCACAGGTCGATCAGGCCGCGTTCCATGGCGTTGACCGGGACCGGCGGCTCGGCGCCGTCGACCGGCATGCAGTCGGACAGGCGGGCCGTGGTCAGCCGGGCGGCGGCCAGGTCGCGGCGGTGGCCGTACACCAGGGGGTAGTAGTCGTCGCCGTAGGTGCCCCAGGCGAGCCACTGCGAGCTGAGGTCGAGGGCCTCGGGGTCGGCGTCCGGGTCGAGGCCGGCCGCGCACAGGGGCAGGTCGTAGGCCCTGAGCTTGTCCGCGTCCCAGACGCCCTCGGCGAGGATGCCCATCCGGGTCACCCAGTCGCTCAACGTCCGGCGGGAACGGTCGAGATGCGGGCTGAGCTCCAGCGGGAACGGCATCCGGATGTCGGGGATCCGCGCCGGTCCCACCTTCTGGTACGGCACGTGCGTGTAGGAGCGCATGCGCTCGGCGCCGGCCGAGGCGAGCAGGGCGCGCACGTCGGCGGCGGAGGTGCCCAGGCCGCTGCACCCCGGCCACGGGCTGCCGCCGCGCACCGCGTTCTCGTTCATGTAGCGGCTGGAGCGCAGATGCCACTCGTGGCCGCCGGACTGCCAGTCCTGCAGGCCCTTGGTGTACGCCGCCACGGCCGCGACCTCGTCCGGCGTGAGGCCCTTCTCCAGGGCCAGCGCGGGCACTTCGGTGAACGCCGTGTGCTCGAACTGGTGGAGGCGGGAGGTGAGGACGTCGTTGACGGTGTCGGCGGCCTCCTGGGTGGTGCAGCCGAAGAAGGTTTCCAGCACGAGCACGCCGTTGCTGTTCTCGCCCTCCTCCTCGACCTCGCGCTGGTAGGAGAACAGGTCGTTGCGCAGGTGCACGGCGTCGGAGAACGTCTCCATCAGCACCCGCAGCGGCCTGGACCCGGCGACGGAGGCGGGTACTTCGGCGGTGGCGTACTCCACGAGCCCGGCCGACCACGGGGCCCCGCCGACCTTGCGGCGCATCTCGATGTACTCGACGGGGTTGGCGATCCGCCCCTCGTTGATGTTGGACAGCTCCCACATCGATTCGTTCAGCAGGTGCTCGGTGGCCACGGCGAAGCGGCGGCGCCAGTCCGCGGACATGGCGGGCACCGTACGCGCCCAGAGGTCGGCCAGGCCCGCCTCGACCGGGTTCTGCGGCTCCGGCACGGGGGTCGCGAGGTCCAGCGGCATGAACAGGGGGAGCCGGTCCAGGTGCGCCTTGCCCGCGGCGCGGTCCTGGCTGCGCTTGTACATCTCCAGGAAGTGGTCGTCGAAGAAGAAGACCCACACGTACCAGTCGGTGATGAGGGAGAGCGCGGGGCCGTCGCAGTCGGGGTGGGTGTAGGCGCAGAGCAGACCGTAGTCGTGCGCGTCGAGGTCGGCCTGGTCCCAGACGCCGGATCCCTCCAGCATGCCCATCTCGCGTGCCCACACCGTCGAGTGCGCCCGGGCCTCGTCGAGATGGGGGTTCAGCCGCGCGGGGTGCGGCATGTAGAAGTGCGGGAGTACGAACGGCTGCGTCATGGCCGGGCCCTACCCGGCGCCCCGCTACGGCATCCGCGGGGCCGGACATGATCACACCATCGCGTGAATCGCGCCGCCGAAGCGCCCGTTGGGCCCGCTCCTACGCGACCTGGATCAGCGCGTGGGTGCCGCCGGTCCGCCAGCGCCGGCCCTCCGCCGCGTCCAGGGCCGCCTCGGTGCGTGCGTCGAGGCCGGTGATCACGTCGGACTTCAGAGTGCGCAGCGCGGCGACCGGGCCGGGGAAGTAGCCCGTGACGTCCGCGAACGGCGTGGTGGGCGCCCAGAGCCGGTCGCCCACGAGGCGCCGGTAGTTGAGGTCGCCCTTGACGATCGTGAGCGTGGCCGCAGCGAACTCGGCGCGCAGGTCACCGGGCATTTCCTCGTACGGCAGCGGGGCGCTGGAGAAGGGGTGGGCCCGCAGGGCGAGACGGCCGTCGGCCAGGGCGGTCCACAGCAGCCGTCCGAAGGCGGCGGCCGCTCCCCCGGCACCGGTCAGCCGGCGCAGGGCGTCGACGACGTCGGCGGTGGTGGCGTCCGAGACGTAGTACGGGTAGGGCTTGACGTGCAGGACCGCGCGTCCGATC
The DNA here is from genome assembly GCF_043079125.1 of Streptomyces sp. NPDC015242. Lineage (NCBI taxonomy): Bacteria > Bacillati > Actinomycetota > Actinomycetes > Kitasatosporales > Streptomycetaceae > Streptomyces > Streptomyces sp. NPDC015242. The sequence continues at coordinate 260,917 of NZ_JBIBUF010000005.1, forward strand.
CGCCCCTCGGCCAGGAGGTGGGCGATCAGCAGCAGGTCGGGGACGAGTTCCCGTCCGGCGTTGTCGGCGACCAGGCACAGGGTGCCGGTACCGGCACCCGCGGGGCCCAGCAGGGACCAGAGCCGGTCGCTGTCGTCGGCCACCAGGCCGGGCACGGCGTCCGCGTCCCGGGCACCTTGGGCGGAGAGCCGGAAGCCGAGGTCGGCGCGGTTGCCCCAGAGGGAGCCGTGCAGCAGGGCCCGCGCCCTGTCCTCGGGGGATCGGCCGGTCAGGTCGTCGAGGGCGGCCAGTTCCTCGCCGGTCGCGGCGGAGTCGAGTTCGGCCAGCTTGAAGGGGCGGAAGGGGTCGATGCCCTGCCAGGGTCCGGGGCCGAACCAGCCGACGGCGTCGAGCAGCCGCCGGTAGAACCAGCTCTCGGACCACAGCCACGGCACGTCGAACCAGGACCGGCCGGTGTACGCACGCAGCCCCCAGTCGTCCCAGCGTCGCCGGTCCTGCGCGTGGGCGGGGAGGGGTTCGATCACGCCCTCGGTGCAGTTCGCCAGCAGTGCGTCGAGCGCGCGGTGCTGCGCCGGTTCGTACGGGAAGGCCTCGCGGACCTGCTCGATCACGGCGGGGTGCCGCTCGGCGAGCACGCTGTGCGGGAACGAGCCCGGCCGGTTGCCGAGGAGCACGGGTGCGGTGGGGGTGTCGGGCATGGCCTCACCGTAATGCGGGCCGGGGTCAGACCGGCACGATCTCCCGTTCCAGGCGGGCCGCCAGGCTCAGGTAGCGGGCGCGGCGGGTGACCGGGACCAGGCCCCGGATGAGTATGGTCCACATCTCCGCGGTCCGGCGGGGCTGGCGTGCGACCGGTTCGCGGGAGCGGCCCACCACCCGGGTGCCGACGAAGAAGCAGACGAGGGAGTGGGCCACGACGTCGATGTCGATGTCGGGATGGACGTCGGACTCCTTCACCGCGCCCACGAGCCGGGCCGTGACGATGTCCAGCCACTCCGTGAAGGGGTGGCTGAGCGGCGGCCGGGGGCGGATCCCGCCGGTGGACAGCCGCAGCCCCGCCCGCAGGACCGGGTCCTCGACGGACAGGCGGGTGATGCCGAACGTGAGGCGCATCAGCGCCTCGAGGGAGGTGTGCCCGCGCTGGTCGGTCTCCGCCGCCAGCCGCCGGGCGGTGTGCGACTGGAGTTCGAGGATGGCGTGCGCCAGATCCTCCTTGGCCGCGAAGTGGAAGTACAGGGCGCCCTTGGTGACCTGGGCGTGCTCCACGATGTCGCTGAGACTGGTCGACTCGTAGCCGCGACGGTCGAACAGGTCGGCGGCGGCCGTGATGATCGTCGAGCGGGTCTGCTCGGCTCGCAACTGCCTCGCCATCGACTGCACTCTCCCGGGACGGAAATGAACGGGTCATGCCGTTTGTTTTTACCCGCCGTACACGATAACTCACCCTGAGACGGCACTCATCACACCGGTGTGCCGAAGCGTGGGCGCACTTCGGGCAGAACCGGCGCAACCGGCCAAAGAAAACAGCGCGTTCGGTATCTAACCGCGATGGATGTGCGGGCACACGTGAAGGCGGGCCGGCCGGTGCCCCATCCGCACCGGCCGGCCCGCCCGTTCGCGGCCTGCCCCGTTCAGCGTTCCCGAGTCAGGATCAGAAGGTCAGCTTCCAGCTGTTGAGCGTGCCCGTGTCCTGGGCCGCGGTGTCCTGGACACGCAGCTTCCAGGTGCCGTTGGCGACCTCGCTGGAGGCGTTCACGGTGTAGGTGGTGTTCACGTTGTCCGCGGAGTCCGAGGCGGCCGACTTCAGCCGGTACGCCGAGCCGTCCGGCGCGATCAGGTCGATGACGAGGTCGCCGCGGTAGGTGTGGGTGATGTCGACCCCGACCTGGAGGGCCGAGGGGGCGTTGCCGCTGCGGCCGCTGACGGTGATCGGGGACTCGATCGCACCGGCGTTGTCCGGGATGGCGACGGCCGTGGTGCTGGTGAAGGTCGTGCCGGTGGACGTACCGCCCTTGACGGCCTGGACCGTCCTGGCGGCGTCCGCGAGGCCGGCGCCGCAGCCGCCGGAGCAGGTGCCGGGCAGCGGACGGGCGTTGGTCTTGATGGCTGACTCGATCTGCGCCGGGGTGAGGGCGGAGTTGGCCGACTTCATCAGGGCGGCGAGGCCCGCGACGTGCGGGGTGGCCATGCTGGTGCCCTGGTAGTAGGCGTAGTTCTCGGTCGACGGCGTCTTCGTGCCGGAGTTCAGCGTGGAGAGGATGCCGTTGGCGGTGGTGGTGCGGGTCTCGCCGCCGGGGGCCGCGATGTCGACGACCGTGCCGTAGTTGGAGTACGAGGCGCGGCTGCCGGCGCGGTTGGTCGCGGCGACGGTGATGACGTTGGCGCAGTTCGCCGGGGACGAGCTGGAGGCGTTGGTGTTCTCGTTGCCTGCCGCGACGACGACCGTGGTGCCGCGGTTCACGGCGCCGTTGATGGCGCTCTGGGTGGCGGTGGAGCAGGCGCCGCCCCCGCCGAGGCTCATGTTGATGACCTTGGCGACGTTGGTGTTGGCGGGCACGCCCGAGACGGTGCCGCCGGACGCCCACGTGATGGCGTCGATGATGTCCGAGTCGTAGCCGCCGCACTTGCCGAGGACGCGGACCGGGGAGATCTTCGCGCCGTACGCGATGCCGGCGATCCCCTTGCCGTTGTGGGTGGCGGCGGCGATGGTGCCGGCCACGTGGGTGCCGTGCCAGGAGGAGTTCGAGGCCGGGACGCCCGCGCCGCACTCGCCGGCGTTGTACCAGTCGCCCGGGTCGGCCGGGTTGCTGTCACGGCCGTTGCCGTCGACGGAGACGGCGGTGTCGGAGATGAAGTCGTAGCCGCCGACGATGTTCGCGGCCAGGTCGGAGTGGGCGACGTAGCCGGTGTCGATGACGGCGACGGTCACGCCGGTGCCGGTGCTGGTGTCCCAGGCGGTGGGGACGTTCATGCCCGCGGTGGACTCGAACAGATCCCACTGCTTGCCGTAGTCGGTGTCGTTCGGGGTGACGGCCGCCGGCTTGTTCAGGCGGTCGGGGACGACGTAGGCGACCTGCGGGTCGGCCCGGTACGCGGCGACGACGTCGGCGACGGACGCCCGGGTGGGGCCGGTGCCCAGGTCGACGAGGGCGGCGCCGGTGCCGAGGCGGCGCTGGAAGCCGACGTCCTCGCCGGTCTTCTCGGCCTTGGCGGCGGCGTCGGAGGCCGCGGCCTTGTCGGACTTCGCCTCGGTGGCGCCGGACTTGTAGCCGACGATGAGGCGCTCGGCCGTGGTGCCGGGGGCGGCCTCGGTCTGCGCGGCGGGGACGGCCGACGGGGTGGGGGCGGATTCCTGGGCGACGGCGACCGCGGCGGGGGCGGCGGTCAGCAGGGCGGCGGAGACGGCGGCGACGGATATCAGCTTCCGTCTGAGCGTTGGGGAGGTACGCACAGTCTGCCTTTCGTGGCCGGACTCCGGGCTGCGCGGAGCGGCGGTTCAGTCGCTTCGTCGTCGAAGCGGAGGGGGGTCGTTCGAAAAGCGGGAGCGACGCGGTGGCCGGCCAGGCGCGAGACAGAAGCGGACCGTTCGGGGTTACCTGTGGGTCAGCTGTGCAGGAACGATAGGCAAAGGGCAGGTCATCGGGATACGGGGGAAACCCTCGATCCGGCCGGGGGTCCACCCTCGATGGCGGGCCCTCGCCCGCCCATGTGCCCCTTTTCGAACGGCTGGTGGCGAGGTGAACGCGTCGGGCCGTCCTCCCGTACTGCACACCGAACGTCGCCGCCCCGGCCGAGGAGACGCAGCCCCATGCCCCCTACGACTGCACGCCGCACCGCGCTCGCGGCCGCCCTGGCGCCCCCGCTGCTGCTGCCGTTGTGGGCGGCGTGCCCGGCCGCCGCACACGGGGCGCCGACGGATCCCGTGAGCCGGGCCGTGGCCTGCTCCCCCGAGGGCGGCGCGCGAGCGGACTCGGCTGCGTGCCGGGCCGCGGCGGCGGCCAACGGCGGGCCCCTGGCGGCCTGGGACGACCTGCGGCTGGCGAACGTGGACGGCCGGGACCGGCAGGTCGTACCGGACGGCGAGTTGTGCAGCGGGGGCCTGCCCGGCTACCGGGGCCTCGACCTCGCCCGCGCGGACTGGCCGTCGACCAGGGTGGCGCCCGGCGCGACGCTGACCGTGCGCTACGCGTCGACGATCCCGCACACCGGCACGTTCCGGATGTACCTGACGAAGCCCGGCTACGACCCGGCCGGACCGCTGTCCTGGTCGGACCTGCCGGCCGAGCCGTTCGCGCGGGTGACGGACCCGGCGCCGACGGACGGCGCGTACCGCATGAAGGTGACCCTGCCGTCCGATCGCGCGGGGCGGCATGTGCTGTACACGGTGTGGCAGAACACCAGCACGCCGGACACCTATTACTCGTGCTCCGACGTGGTGTTCCCGGAAGAGGTGCGGGAGCCGCAGGGAGAGCAGGCGAGGGACCGGGAGCGGCAGAAGGAGCCGGCGCGGGCGGGGACGCCGCAGGAGAGGACGCCGGAAAGGACTCCGGAGAAGGAGGCCGCGCCGGAGGACCGGGGCGCGCCGGGAGGCCGGGAGGTGCCGGCGCGGCAGGAGCCCGCCGCCGCGACGCAGCGGGCGGAGCGCGCGGCCGGCCCGAACACGCCCGTGCTGGCGGGCGGCGCCGCGGCGGTGCTGGTGCTCACCGGCGGCGCCGCCCTGGCCCTACGGCTGCGGCGGCGCTGAACCGCTCGCCGTGCGCCGTCAGTTGACGTTGACCGCGACACCGCCCTTCGTCACCGGGGCGTACTTGGCGGTGAAGAACGCGTTGGCGAAACACAGCGACGAGCCGGACACCTTGGTGAACTGCTGGTTGCTGAAGGAGATGCTGTGGTCGGCGTTGCTCGCCGTGCCGGTCAGGCCGGGGGCCTGGTAGACGCAGGTGATCGTGCCGAGCAGGGTGCGCAGCTTGACCGTGGACTGGACGGTGGAGCCGGCGGCCGGGGTCACGGAGACGGTGCCGCCGGAGGACACGCTGGTCGAGTAGGGCAGGTTGTCGACGGTGATGCCGCTGACGCCGAGCACGCCGACGACGTTGGTGGTGCAGCTGGCGGCGTCGAAGCTGTGCGCGGTGAGGGACTCGGTCGCGACGCCGGGGGCGGCCGGGTTGCCGGTGACGGTGGCGGCGAACGCGGACTTGGTGCAGGAGATGCCGCTGGTGCCGGTCGCGCTGGAGTAGAAGGTGGCGGCCGTGCCGGTCGCGAGGGACGCGTCGAGCACGTCGCCGACGGCGACGGCCGCGCCGTCGGCGGTGGTGAGGACCGGGGTGTCGGCCGCCGAGGCGGGGGCGGCGAGGCCCAGGGCGGCCACGGCGGCGGTGAGGGTGACAAGGGTGCGCGTACGCATGCGGGTGTACCTCTTTCGTCAGCGGGGGTGGGGGACCACCCCGCGCCCCGCCGCCGCCCGCCCGTCACGCCTTCTCCGTACGTGACGGGCCGGCGACGGCAGGCCGGTGAGCGGCCGGAGACGTGCACGGGGACAGGTCTCCGGCCGGGCCGGGCGGGGGGTGGCTGCGGACACGGCGTCACAGGAAGCGGCCGTGCCGGAGTGCGACTCGTGCGAGGGAAAGCCCGTGCTGGAACACCGGGCGGCAGGACGCCCGTCCGGGACGGGCGGTCCGGGATGCGCGGCCGGTGCCGTGCTAGCGGATCCGGCGCCACGGATCCAGTGGGACGAGCAGAGTTGTAGACCTGGCGGTCCATCAACGTCAAGGCCGCGTAAGCGAGTTGTGCGGTCGGTGAGCGTTTCCGGAAGGCGGCGACTCACCTGCGGCACACCGTCGGCACTCTTTGTCCACACATCCCTTGACCCTTCATGTAACCCCCGGTAACTTCCTGGTCGGCTACCGCGGCGTAACCAGAAAGCCCTTGCGACCGACGGGAGTTGCGGGGCCACGTACGCGGCCGGTGTCCGCGCCAGGGCAACGTGCCACCGATGTCCGATCCGCACCCACAGCACCGGGAGCAGACATGACCTCCTCCGCCGAGCACACCTCCGACAGACCGGACGGCTCCCTCGCCCCGGACCCCGGTGACGCCCCCGTGCGCCGCGGGCGGGTCAGGGCGCGCCGGGCCGCGGTGATGGCGGTGCCGGCCGCCGCGGTCGCCGCGGGCCTCGCGATCCTCACGGCCGAGGGGGCGCTGGGTGTGCAGTTCGCCATCTCGGGCATGCCGTTCACGGTCACCGCGACGGAGCTGAACGGCACCGGCTTCGCGCAGTTCGGCGGCCTGGACGAGATGGCCGAGGGCAGCCCGAACGCCGGTGACACCGGCGGCCAGGTGCTGGTCGTCACCTCCGTGATCAAGAACGCCACGCTCACCAAGCTGTGCCAGAGCGTGGACCTGGGCGGCACGAACCTGGTCATCCGGGCCGGAGAGGGCGCGCAGAAGGTCACCGCCAGCGATCTGACGACCGACTCGACCCAGCTGTCCGGCGACGCCGCGTTCAACAACATCGAGATCGGCAACGACGCGAGCACCCTCGACAAGGCCGGGCCGAAGGGCCGCGGCCCCAAGGGCGTGTTCAGCCAGCAGTCCGACACCGTGCACATCGCCAACCTGCGGCAGACCAACTACGCCACGACCGCAGGCGTGTTCAAGCTGCCCGGTCTGAAACTGGGCTTCAGCGGGTCGGGCTGCTGATGCCCGGCCCGCGCGGCGGGCTCCGGCCCGCCTTCCGGCGCTGGCGGGCCGGCCGGCCGTTCTGGGGCGGGCTGCTGCTCGCCCTGGGCGGGGCGGAGATCCTGCTCACCCTGAGAGCCTCGCTGGACGTCGTCCTGCACGTCGGCATGCAGGGCCTGGCCGGCTACCTGCTGCCCGTGGTGATGCTGCTGTGCGGGGTGCTGATCCTCTTCAACCCGGCGCAGCGGCTGTTCTACTCGGTCGTCGGCGTGCTGGTCTCCCTGGGCTCCTGGCTGACGTCCAACCTCGGCGGCTTCTTCGTCGGCCTGCTCCTGGGCGTGGTCGGCAGCTGCCTCGCCTTCGGCTGGCTGCCGGACCAGGAGCCGCGCGTCAGCCGCCGGCGCCGCCGGAAGGAGGCCCGGGCGGCACGCGCGGAGCAACGACCGGCACAGGCTTCGGAGCAGCCACCGGCACAGGCTTCGGAGCAGCCACCGGCACAGGCGGCGGGGCACTCACCGACAGGGGCGACGGTGCAGCCCTAGCCGCGCGGCGGGGCCGGCGGCGCGGCCGCCCGGCCCCCGCTGTTCGACCGGTCGGACAGATCATCACGATGCGGCAGCATCAACTCACGGCATGTGGCTGCTCACTTGACGGGGTGTGGTCACACACGGTTGGCTCCGGGCCAGCGAGAGTCGGCCGGCCGGGGCACACCCCGCGGCCCGCCTGCGCTCTCACCCTGCTCCAGCTCGGCCGCACAGCGAGGTCCCGCCCCCATGAACACTCCGCCCCCGCCGCTCACCCCAGCGAGACTCGTCCGCGCCGCGGCCCTGGCGTCCGCCCTGTGCCTGCTGGTGTCCGGCTGCTCCGCCCTCGGCGCCACCGACGACGCGCCGGACCGGGACGCGGCGGGGTCCGGATCGGGGATGCGGGTCGCCCTGGTCACCCACGGCGGCGAGGGCGACGCCTTCTGGGACCGGGTGCGCCGGGGAGCCGAGGCGGCGGCCGCCAAGGACGGCATCGACCTGACGTACGCCGGCGACGCCGACCCGGCCGCGCAGGCCGACCTGGTGCGCGACGCGGTCCGTGACAAGGTCGACGGTATCGCGGTGACGCTGGCCAAACCGGCGGCGATGCGGGGCCCGGTCGCCCAGGCCAGAGCGGCCGGCATACCGGTCGTCGGGCTCAACTCCGGCATCGACGCCTGGCGGCCGGCGGGCCTGCTGGAGTACTTCGGCCAGGACGAGTCCGTCGCGGGCCGGGCCGTCGGCGACAAGCTGGACGACCTCAAGGCCAAGCACGCCCTGTGCGTGGTGCACGAGCGGGGCAACGTGGCGCTGGAGGCCCGCTGCGCCGGCGTGAGGAACACCTTCGGCGGCGACACCGACAACCTCTACGTGGACGGCACCGACATGAACGCGGTCACCGCCACGATCGCCGCCCGGCTGCGGCAGGACAGAACCATCGACGAGGTCGTCACCAACGGCGCCCAGTACGCCCTCACCGCGGTCAAGGCCGTGCGGCAGGCCGGGAGCAGGGCCGAGGTCGCCACCTTCGACCTCGACAAGGACCTGGTCGAGGCGGTGCGCGACGGTTCCGTGCAGTTCGCCGTGGACCAGCAGCCCTACCTGCAGGGCTACCTCGCGGTGGACGCCCTGTGGCTGTACCGGACCAACGGCAACGTCAGCGGCGGCGGGGCGGCGCCGGTGCTCACCGGGCCCGCCTTCGTGACCCGGTCGAACGTGTCCGCGGTGGCCCGGTTCGCCGCCGCCGGGACCAGGTGACCGGCACCCGGGACCGGCCCCCTCACATGGGGGTGTCACCAAAGATTCGGTCAGGGCCCGCCCGAACGTCCACATGTACGGATAACATCCTGGCCATCTCAGGTGCCGCTCCCGGCACATCCGCACCCCCGCGCCCGTCCCCCGCCTTCCCCGACCGTTTCGCCCTCCCGTTCCTCACCCCCCGCTGATCGCCCTAGGACGACGATGTCTCGACGGACAGGTGCCCGGCGCCGTCTCGGTTCCATACGCCTCTCCCTGGTGCTGCTGGCCCTGGTGCCCGGCGTCACCCTCGCCGCCATGTGGGGCGTGACGACGATCCAGATGTTCTCGGAGGGGCTGCGGCTGCGCGACCAGACCGAGCTGAGCCGGTCGACCGGCGCCATGGGCACCGACGCGACGCTCGCCCTGCAGCGCGAGCGCAGCCTGTCGGCCGCCTGGCTGGCCTCGCCCCGCGGCTCCCGGGCCGCCCTGGACGCGCAGCGCGAGGAGACCGACCGGGCCGTCGCGAAGCTGGTCGGGCAGGCCGACGCGATCGAGAAGGCGCCCTCCCGCATCTCGGACCGGCTGTACTCGGTGCTCGGCTCGGTGGGCAGCCTGGAGTACTACCGCGACCAGGTCGACAACCCCACCGACATCACGCCGCAGCAGGCGCTCGACCAGTACTCCTCGATCATCGACGATCAGATCCACGCCTTCCAGGAGCTGTCGCAGGTCGACGACGGCGACCTCACCTCGCAGGCCGGTCCCCTCGTGGCGCTGGAGCACACGGCGGAGCTGGTCTCCCGGGCGGACGCGCAGCTGACGCTGGCCTGGCCGTCGGGGCACCTGGACGACGCGGCCTGGACGCAGTTCGCGGAGCTGGTGCACACCCGGCGCTGGCTGGTGCAGGACCAGGTCGTGCCGCAGCTGACCGGCGAGGCCAAGGCGCAGACCGAGCGGATCATGGCGGGTCCCGAGTGGCGGACGCTGCAGTCGATCGAGGACCGGGTGCTGGCCGCGCGGAACTCCGGTGACGGCACGGACCGGATCGCCCTGCCGGACTCCCGGCAGCGGTGGGACGCCGCCATGGACAAGCTGTCCGAGCAGTACGCGGGGCTCATCCAGCAGCAGACCACGGGCCTGCTGGAGCGCAGCGCCGACAAGGCGGACGCGCTGCTGCTCAAGGCGGCGCTGCTGAGCGCCGGCGGGCTGCTCGCGCTGCTGGTGTGCGTCGGCGTGTCCTGGCGGATCACCCGCTCGCTGTCCCGGCGGCTGCGCGGACTGCGCCGGGCCGCCGTGAGCCTGGCGCAGGAACGGCTGCCCGACGTGGTGGCCCGGCTGGAACGGGGCGAGACGGTCGACCCGGAGTCGGCGACGCCCGAGCTGGACTACGGCCACGACGAACTCGGGCAGGTGGCGCAGGCGTTCAACACCGCGCAGCGCACGGCCGTGCACACCGCGGTCGAACTCGCCGACACCCGGCGCGGCTTCCAGAAGGTCATCCTCGGCATCGCCCGGCAGAGCCAGAACCTGGTCAACCTCCAGCTGAGCAAGCTCGACACGCTGGAGCGCGAGCACACCGACCCGGACATCCTCAAGGGCCTGTACGAACTGGACTCCACGGCCAGCCAGTTGCGCCGCTACGAGGAGAACCTGGTCATCGTCAGCGGGGAGCGGCCGGGCCGCAGCTGGAGCGAGCCGGTGGCGCTGATCGACATCCTGCGCAGCGCGATCGGGGAGGTCGCCGAGTACCAGCGCGTGGAGGTGCACACCGACGAGGAGGTGTACGTCGCCCCGCCCGCCGTGGCCGACGTCATCCACCTGCTGGCCGAGCTCATCGACAACGCCACCGCCTACTCCCCCGCGCCGAGCCCGGTCACCGTACGGGCCGCGATGGTGGCCAAGGGGCTGGCGGTCGAGGTGGAGGACCGCGGCCTCGGCATGTCGGAGGAGGACTACGCCTCCTTCAACGAACAGCTGGCGGTGCCTCCGCAGTTCGACGTGGTGGCGCTCGCCGACGACCTGCGGCTCGGCATGTTCGTGATCGCCCAGCTGGCGCACCGGCACGGCATCGCCGTCACCCTGCGCGCCTCGCCGTACGGCGGGACCACGGCGATCGTGCTGGTCCCGCACGACATCGTGGTGCGCGAGGTGGCGGACGGGGTGGCCCCCGAGGTGCCGGGCACCGGGGACGGACCCGGCGCGAACGGCCGCGCGGCCGCAGGCGCCCCGGCCCCGGAGGACGTACGGCCGCCGGCGGACGGACCGGTGCCGGCGAACGGCCACGCCACGGCGTCTTCCGGGGCCGGCGAGACGTCACAGGGGAGGGCGGCGCCCCGCGGCACCGGGGCGTCCCCGGGCACCGCGGGCACGCGGGGCGGGGAGACCTCCCCGCGGGAGCCGCGTCCGCTCGTCGCCGCCCGCACCGCGGCCTCCGCCCCCGCGCCCCGGCCCGCGCCCCGCGAGGTCGTCCCGCGCCGGGACGGGCTCGCCCCGCTCCCCCGCCGGGTGCCGCAGACCAGCCTGGTGGAGGAGCTGCGCGAGGAGGCCCCGCCCGCCCCTGACGACGCCTCCGCCGGCGAGTTCACCGCGGAGGCCGCCGCCTCCTCGCTGGCCGGCTTCCAGCGCGGCACGCTCCGGGCCCGTGACGACGACGCCGAACCGCCGTACCCGGAGGAGGCGGCCGCACCGCCCCGGCAGGTCGCCGCCGATCCCGTCCCCTCGACTCCGCCCGCCGACCGCTGACGAAGGACACCGCCATGACACGCCCCATCCCCGCCACCCACACCCAGCTCGACCAGCTGCTGACCGGACTCGTGGAGCGGGTCGCCGACGTGAACCAGGCCGTGGTGCTCTCCGAGGACGGCCTGGTGGTGAGCAAGTCCACCGGCTTCCTGCGCGACGACGCCGAGCGGCTCGCGGCGACCGCGTCCGGTCTGATGAGCCTCAGCAAGGGCGTCAGCATGGACTTCCGCGGCGGCCCGGTGCGCCAGGCGCTCATCGAGATGGCCAACAGCTACCTGATCCTGACCTCCGCGGGCCCGGGCGCGCACCTGGTCGTGCTGACCGGGCCGGGCGCCGACGTCGGCGTGGTCGCGTACCAGATGAACATGCTGGTGAAGAAGATCGGCGAGCACCTCAGCGCGGCTCCGCGGGGCGTGGCCGGACCCGTCGTCGACCCCGGCGCGTGAGGTGGGCGGAGGCGATACGGCGGGCCGGCTCGTACGGCCGTTCGCGCTGACCGGTGGGCGGACGCGGCCCAGTTGCGCCGACTTCACACTGATCGCGACGGTCACCGCGGTCGATCCGCCGCCCGCCGACGCGGCCCGGCCGCAGCCGGAGCACACCCGCATCCTGCGGCTGTGCGCCGAGCCGGTCGCCGTGGCGGAGCTGGCCGCCCGGCTCGACCTCCCGGTGAGCGTGGTGGCCATCCTGCTCTGCGACCTGCTGGAGGCGGGCCGGATCACCGTCCGCCCGCCGCGCCCCGTCTCCCGTACCTCCCCGGACCTGGACCTGCTGCAGAAAGTGAGGGACGGCCTTGGCCGGCTCTGACCTTGCCACCGACGCGTCCTCGGCACCCGACACGGTCAAGATCCTCATCGCCGGGGGCTTCGGCGTGGGCAAGACCACCATGGTCGGGTCGGTCAGCGAGATCGTCCCGCTGCGCACCGAGGAACCCCTGACCATGGCCGGTCTGGGCGTCGACGACCTCGACGGCATCGAGGAGAAGCGGGCCACGACCGTGGCCCTGGACTTCGGCCGCATCACCATCAGCCGGGACCTGGTGCTGTACCTGTTCGGCACGCCGGGGCAGCAGCGGTTCTGGTTCATGTGGAACGACCTGGCCCTCGGCGCGCTGGGCGCCGTGGTCCTGGTGGACGTGCGCAGACCCGAGTCGAGCTTCGCCGCGATCGACTTCTTCGAACGCCGGGGCATCCCGTTCGTGGTGGGCGTCAACGGCTTCTACGGCGAGCACCCGTATCCGCCCGAGGACATCCGGGAGGCCCTCGCGGTGCCGGAGCACGTGCAGGTGCTGCTGTGCGACGCGCGGGACCGGGAGTCGTGCCGGGACGTGCTGATCGCGCTGATCGACCAGCTGATCGCGTCGGCGGTACAGGCCTGACGCGGCTCAGTCCGGGGCGGGTTCGGCGCCCGGCCGGCCGGTGTACGGCACGGGGCGGCCCGTGAAGGCGTCCAGGACCACCCGGTCGCCGACCGGCCGGTCCAGCTCCACCGTGACCCTCTTGCCGCGCAGTTCGGAGGTGCAGGGGCCGTCATGGACGCCCCGCACGGCCGCGGACAGCACGACGCTGCCGTCCGTCTCGTGCGCGGTCACCGCGGGGCCGTCGTCGCAGGAGCCGTGGTGGGCCACGACGGTGAGGGACCGGCCGCCGCCCGCGATCCCCGTGAGGCCGCCGAGCGGCGCCAGCACGCTCGCGTCCACGTCCGGCCCCAGCGGCTCGACGGGCGGTGCGGGCTCCGCGGAGGGGCGCACCGCGGCGCGGGCGAGGGGGCGGTCGTAGCCCTGCAGCGTGAACAGCCAGGCGGGCACGGTGGCCGGGCCGCGGCTGGTGTCCAGGGTCATCTCGCCCAGCCGCGCGCCGGTCACGGTCAGGCGCGGCCCGGGGCTGTCGGCACGGTCCAGGTCCCGGTAGACCTGCTCGGCGTCCAGCAGCGGCGCGCCGAGCGACTTCCCGCCGCGCCAGGTCACCCGGCCGCTCCCGGCCGGTGCGGCGGGGAGCTCGCCGCGCAGGTCGAAGTTCCCGATCTCGTAGGCGCGCCGGTCGCCGTCGTCGTGGAGCGGGCCGTCCCCGGGCAGCCGGACGGCCGGCGCCACGGGGTGGTAACCCGCGCGCCACTGTGCGGCGGCGCGGGAGCCGTCCCAGGCGTCGGCGACCTGCCGGGCGCGCGCCGCCGCGACGGGGTCCGGCCGGCCGGCGGAGCGCGGGGCCGGTGGGGTCCCGCCGGCCTCCTGCGTGCCGCACCCGGTGGCGGCACCGGCGGTGGCGGACAGGACGAGGACGAGCAGCAGGCGGGTGGTGCGGGCCGGATCGGTGCGCATGGCGCTCCCAGGGGTCGGCGGCGGGCGGGGACGGTTCCGTCCCTGGGACGCCCCGGCACCCGCCCGCGTTCGGTCCTCCGGGAATCCGGCCGCCGCCGTTACCGCATCGTGACGGGCGGCCGGGTCAGAGAAGGCCCGCCGACTTCAGCCACGTCTTCGCCACGTCCAGCGGGTCCTTCTTCTCCAGCTGCACCTGCGCGTCGAGCTCCAGGAGCGTCTTCGTGTCCAGCTTCGCGGAGACGGCGTCGAGCGCCTCGACGCCCTCCTCCGGCAGGCCGCTCCGGTGCACCAGCGGCGTCACGTTGGCGAAGCCGAAGAGGTTCTCGGGGTCCTTCAGGACGACGAACTTCTCCTTGACGATGGTCGGGTCCGTGGTGAAGATGTCCGCGGCCTGGACGGTGTTGCGGGTCAGCGCCGCCTGGGTCAGCGGACCGCCCGCGTCGAGCGCCTTGAAGGACTTGAACTCCAGGCCGTACACCGACTTCAGGCCCTTCAGGCCCTGGTGCCGGGTCTGGAACTCGGGCGATCCGCCGATCACCAGGTCGGGGGCGGCGTCCTTGAGGTCGGCGAGGGTGGAGGAGGACGTCAGCTTGTACTTCTTCGCGGTCCGGGCGTTGACGGTGACCGAGTCCTTGTCCTCGGCGGGCGAGGAGCGCAGCAGCGTCAGCTTCTTGTCCAGCTTGGCCTTGACCGCCACGTTCACCGCCTCGGCGGACTTCTGCTCGGCCTCGGGGTCCAGGTAGGCGAGCAGGGAGCCGTTGTACTCCGGGAGCACGGTGACGGAGCCGTTCTTCAGCAGGCCGTAGGAGGTCTCGCGGCTGCCGATGTTGTGCTTGTAGGTGACCTCGATGCCCTTGGCCTTGAGCGCCTCGCCGTAGATGTCGGCGAGCAGGGTGCTCTCGGCGAAGTTGTTGCTGCCGACGACGACGGTGCCCGCCTTCGCCTTCTCGCCCGCCAGGGGGTTGTCGGAGGTGTCGCCGGACGAACAGCCCGCGAGCAGCGCCGTGGCGGCGGTGAGCGCGACGGCCGCCGCGCCGGTGTGCCTCGTCCTGGACCAGCTGCTTTTCGCGGTGGAAGTCATCCACCGATCCAATCCAGCCGCTTTGTGATCAGTCAAGGGCGGCCTTGTTACGGTTTCTGACGTATCGTCAGGAACTCATCGTCTGCGCACGCCCGGTGACACCGCCAGGCGGCCCGCCGCCCAGAACACCGCCAGCGTGACGAGCGCCAGCGCCGCCACGAGCGTGGCACCGCCGACGACCTTCTCGTAGTCGCGCTGGTAGAGGCCGTCGACGATGTACCGGCCGAGGCCGCCGAGGCTCACGTACGCGGCGATGGTGGCGGTGGAGACGATCTGGATGGCCGCCGAGCGCAGGCCGCTGAGGATCAGGGGCAGGGCGACGGGCAGTTCGACCTGGAAGAGGATCCGTGACTCGCGCATGCCCATGCCGCGGGCGGCGTCCACCGGGGACGGGTCGACGGAGCGGACCGCCTCGTAGGTCGTCACCAGGATCGGCGGGACGGCGAGGACGACCAGCGGGATCATCACCGGCAGCAGGCCGAAGCCCATCAGGATGACGATGAGCACCAGCAGGCCGAAACTGGGCAGCGCGCGGGCCGCGTTGGCGAGGAAGGCGAGGGCGTTGCCGCCCCGCCCGGTGTGCCCGGTCAGCAGCCCGACCGGCAGGCCGATCGCGGCGGCCAGGGCCAGCGCCAGCAGCGAGTACCGCACGTGCTCCAGCAGGCGTTGCGGGATGCCGTCGTAGCCGTGCCAGTGGGCGCTGTCGCCGAAGAAGGCCTGGATGAAGTTCAGTACGTTCACCGGATCACGTCCTGGGGCAGGGGCCGCTGCCGCGGGGCCGGTTTCGGGCGTCTGCCGCCGGGCATCCACGGGGTCAGCCCGATGCGGAGCAGGACCAGCAGGACGTCGCAGACGAGGGCCAGGGCGGCGGTGGTGAGCACGGAGTTCAGGGCCAGTTCGGGGCGGTCGTACTTCTGCGCGGCGGCGAGCAGGTTGCCGAGCGCGCCCTGGTTGCCGATCAGGGCGCCGACGCTGACCAGGGAGATGCTGGAGACGGTGGCGACCCGCAGCCCGGCCATGATGGCGGGCACGGCGATCGGCAACTGCACCTGCGCGTAGCGGCGCAGGGGCCCGAAGCCCATGGCGGTGGCCGCGGCGAGGGTCTCCTGCGGCACGGAGCGCACACCGTCGACGATGGCCGGGACGAGCACCACGAGGCTGTACACGGCCAGCGGGATCATCACGGTCAGCTCGGTCTGGCCGGTGTAGTCGATGAGGACGACGAAGAAGGCCAGCGACGGCACGGCGTACAGGACGGTGGTGGCGCCGAGCACCGGCGGGTAGAGCCAGCGGAAGCGGACGCACAGCTGGGCGACCGGCAGGGCGAGCAGCAGTCCGGCCAGCACCGGCAGCAGGGCCTCGCGCAGATGCAGTCCGATCAGGCCCGCCCAGCTGTGCTGGAGGTCGCTCGGGATGTCGAAGAGGCGGTCGAGGTTCACGAGGCGACCTTGGCCTCGTCGGCCCGGTCGGCGGCGTGGGCACCGCGGATGGCCTCGCCGATGGCCGTCTGCGACACTACGCCGGTCACCCGCCCGGCGTCGTCGACGGCGACGGCGTGACCGGCCGGGGAGAGCACGGCGCTGTCGAGGGCGGTCCGCAGCGAGTCGGTGCCCGGCACGAACGGCCGTCCGTGCGGGAGGAGTTCGCCGGGGGTGACGGCGCCGGCCGTCAGGGTGCGCGGCTCGGCCCAGCCGAGCGGGCGGCCGTCGGCGTCGGTCACCAGCAGCCAGGGGGCGCCGGCGGCGGCGATCTGCTCGGCGGTGGCGTCGAGCGGGATCACCGGCCCGTCGTTCAGCGGGAGTCCGGTGGAGGGGAAGAAGGACAGCCGCCGGATGCCGCGGTCGGCGCCGAGGAAGTCCTCGACGAAGTCGTCGGCGGGGGCGGCCAGCAGCTCGGCGGGCGGCGCGTACTGGGCGAGCCGGCCGCCCTCGCGCAGCACGGCGACCATGGTGCCGAGCTTGATCGCCTCGTCGATGTCGTGGGTGACGAAGACGATGGTCTTGCCCAGCTCGTCCTGGATGCGCAGCAGTTCGTCCTGGAGTCCCTTGCGGACCACCGGGTCGACCGCCGAGAAGGGCTCGTCCATGAGCAGCACCGGCGGGTCGGCGGCGAGTGCCCGGGCCACCCCGACGCGCTGCTGCTGACCGCCGGAGAGCTGGTACGGGTACCGCTCGGCGAGGGCGGCGTCGAGGCCCACCCGCTCCATGAGTTCGGCCGCGCGGGCGCGGGCCTTGCGCTTGCCCCAGCCGAGCATGCGGGGCACGGTCGCGATGTTGTCGAGGATCGTGCGGTGCTGGAAGAGGCCGGCGTTCTGGATGACGTACCCCATCGACCGGCGCAGGGTGGTGACGGGCCGGCGCTGGATGTCCTCGCCGTCGAGCAGGATCGTCCCGTCGCTGGGTTCGACCATCCGGTTGATCATCCGCAGGGTGGTCGTCTTGCCGCAGCCCGACGGTCCGACGAGGACGGTGATCGAGCGGTCGGGTATCTCCAACGAGAGCCGGTCGACCGCCACCGTGCCGTCCGAGTACCGCTTGGTGACTGATTCCATCCGTATCAAGACGCCGGGGCCCTTCGGGTTGGCGGAGACTTCTGGCCATGGTCGTGCGGGCTGTTGCCGGACGAGTCTAGAGGGCCCGGGTCAACGCCCTGCGGGGCCCGCGCCGTCGAGGGGCAGAGACACGGTGAACACCGTCGCTCCGGGCGCGCTGTCCAGCTCGATCCGGCCACCGTGCGCCCGGATCAGCGACCGGGCCACCGCCAGGCCGAGGCCGCTGCCGCCGCGGTCGCGGCTGCGGGCCTTGTCGACGCGGTAGAAGCGGTCGAAGACCCGGGCCCGGTCGCCGGGCGGGATGCCGGGGCCGGTGTCGGCGACCCGCACCTCGGCGGTGCCGGGCGTGACGCGCACCGCGACGGAGACCTTCGTCCCGGCAGGGGTGTGCACGGCGGCGTTGGTGAGGAGGTTGTCGACGACCTGGCGGATGCGCAGCGGGTCCATGCGCAGCTCCACCGGGCCGGGACTCGCGTGCACGGTCAGCGGGTGGTCGGGGTGGCCCGCGCGGAAGGCGTCGGCGGCCTGGCCCACCAGTTCCGCCAGGTCGGCCTCCTGCAGCCGCAACGGGGTCTCCACCTCGGCCGCGTCGAGCCGGGCGAGCAGCAGCAGGTCGTCCAGGAGCACACCCATCCGGGCGGCCTCGGCGCGCAACCGGGCCAGGTGCCGGTCGCGTTCCTCGGGGGCGTTGGCGGCGGCGTACTGGAAGAGGTCGGCGTATCCGCGCACCGACATCAGCGGGGTGCGCAGTTCGTGCGAGGCGTCGGCGACGAACCGGCGCAGCCGCTGCTCGGCCTCCGCGCGCACGGCGAGGGAGTCGTCGATGTGCTCCAGCATCGTGTTGAAGGCGGTGCGCAGCTCGTCCACCTCCGGTCCGCCGTCCCGGCCGTCGGCGCGCAGCGGCAGCCGGGCCGCGGACTCGGTCAGATCGTGCGAGGCGATGCCGTGGGCGGTGGTGGCCATGTCGCTGAGCGGCTTCAGGCCGCGGCGCAGCATCCGGCGGCCGAAGACGACCAGGGCGAGCAGCGCGAGGGCGAAGGTGACGACCTGGAGGGTGATCAGCTGCCCGACCGTGTCCTGGATCTCGTCCATGGGCGCGGCGCTGACCAGGACCACGCCGGGCTCGACCTCGCAGGCGCGCAGCCGGTAGGTGCCGGCGCCCCTGAGGTGCTCGGTGCGCAGCAGCTCCTCGTGGGCGGCGGTCTGTGCCGAGGCCAGCGCGGTGAAGTCGTCGACGTCCTTCGGCAGGTCCGCCGGGTCCTCGGGCCGGCGCAGCTCGGGCCCGCCGTCCCTGACGTCGTACACGGCGTAGAACCAGCTGTAGTACTTCTTGCCCGACAGCGTGCCGTAGTCGGCGATGCTCTTGGACTGGGCGATCTGCGCCTGGGCGAGCTGGGTGTCGAGCTGGGCCGACAGGTAGTCGCGCATGGAGGTGGTCAGGGCCGTGCCCACCACCGCGAACACCACCAGCGACAGGGCCCCCAGGCCCAGGGCCAGCCGGGTGCCCAGGCGCATCCTGCGGTAGGTCCGCCGCAGCCGGGCGATCACTCGGCGGCCTGCCGCAGCACGTACCCGAAGCCGCGCACGGTGTGGATCAGAGGCGCGCCGCCGTCGTCGTCGGTCTCGTCCAGCTTGCGGCGCAGCCGGCTGACGACCAGCTCGACGACGTTGGAGCGGCCGCCGAAGCCGTACTCCCACACGTGGTCGAGGATCTGCGCCTTGGTGAGCACGGTGGGCGACTTGCGCATGAGGTAGCGCAGCACCTCGTACTCGGTCGGGGTCAGCGACAGCAGCCGCTCGCCGCGCCGCACCTCGCGGGTGTCCTCGTCCATGGTGAGGTCGCCGACCCGGAGCACGGACCGCTGGAAGGCGGGGCCGGCGCTGCGCCGCAGCACGGTGCGCAGCCGGGCCATCAGCTCCTCCACGGCGAACGGCTTGACCAGGTAGTCGTCGCCGCCCCGGGTGAGGCCGGCGACCCGGTCGGCGACACCGTCACGGGCGGTCAGGAACACCACCGGCACCATCGTGCCGGAGGCGCGCAGCCGGTCCAGGACGCCGAAGCCGTCCACGCCGGGCAGCATCAGGTCCAGCACCACGATGTCCGGGTGGAACTCGGCGGCCCGCCGCAGCGCGTCCTCGCCGGTGTACGCGGTGACCGCCTCCCAGCCCTCGTAGCGGGCGACGGTCGCGACGAGGTCGGCGATGGGCGGGTCGTCGTCGACGACGAGAAGTCGTACTTTCTCCACGCCCTCATAGTGCTGCACCCGTCACGGGCCGCCATAGCCGCCCGCCCTCCCGTGGCGGGATCGATAAAAACTTGAAAGTTGAGCGACAGCTTCCCGACAGCTCCCCGGCGCCAAGCTCGAATCCCCGGATCCGATCAAGGAGCTGCCCACCGTGACGACCCTCCGACAACCTCCCGTGGCGGCCCGCCCCGGGGTGCGGCCGAACGTGGTCGGCCGCACCGGCCTGTACGCGGTACTGCTCGCCAACGCGGCCGTGGTGGCCGTCCTCTTCGTCCAGGCCGGTTTCGCCGCGAACGCGCTGATCGTGCTGGGCCGGCTGACCGGGCTGTACGCGGCGCTGCTGATGGCGTTCCAGCTGCTGCTGGTGGCCCGGCTGCCGTGGTTCGACCGGCGGATCGGCATGGACCGGCTGACGTCCTGGCACCGCTGGACGGGCTTCTCGGTGCTGTGGCTGCTGCTGGCGCACGCCGTGTTCATCGTCCTGGGATACGCCGGGTCGTCCTCCCTCGACCCGGTGAACCAGCTGGTGCACCTCGCCGAGACGGTCGAGGGCGTACTGCGGGCCATCGTCGCGCTCGCGATCATCGTCGTGGCCGGGGCCGTCTCGGCCCGCTCGGCCCGGCGGCGGCTGGCCTACGAGACCTGGCACTTCATCCACCTGTACACCTACGTGGCGGTGGTGCTGGCCTTCACGCACCAGGTCGCGGCCGGGACGACGTTCACCGCCTCGCCGGTGGCGACGGCGTACTGGTACACGCTGTGGGGCGCGGCCCTCGCGTCGGTGTTCGCCGGCCGGCTGGCGCTTCCGCTGTGGCGGAACGCGCGCCACCGGCTGCGGGTGACGGCCGTCGTCCCCGAGAACGACGACGTGGTCTCGGTCTACCTCACCGGCCGCGACCTGGACCGGCTGCCCGCGCGGGCGGGGCAGTTCTTCCTGTGGCGGTTCCTGACGAAGGACCGCTGGTGGCAGGCGAACCCGTTCTCGCTGTCCGCCGCGCCCGACGGCCGCACCCTGCGGCTGACCGTCAAGCGGGCGGGCGACGGCAGCGCGGCCCTGCGGCACCTGAAGCCCGGCACCCGCGTCTTCGCCGAGGGCCCCTACGGCGCCTTCACCGCCCTGCACCGCACCCGCCCGGACGCCCTGCTCATCGCCGGCGGCGTCGGTGTCACGCCCATCCGGGCCCTGCTGGAGGAACTGCGCGGCCACGCGGTCGTGATCTACCGGGTCGCCACCGACCGCGACGCCGTCCTCCACGACGAGCTGCGCGACCTGGCGCTCGCCCGCGGCGCCGAACTGCACCTGGTCACGGGCCCGCCGGTGCCCGACCGGCTGGCCCCCGGGGAGCTGGCGCGGCTGGTGCCGGACCTCACCGGGCGGGACGTCTACCTGTGCGGTCCGCCGCCGATGATGAACGCCGTGCTGGGCAGCCTGCGCGAGCTGGGCGTGCCCAAGGCGCAGATCCACTTCGAACGCTTCAGCCTGGCCGGATGACGAGGAGACTGTCGTGAAGCGAGCCCTGCCCGTCCTCGTCCTGAGCGTCGCGGGCCTGATCCCCGTCTGGCGCTACGCACCCTCCCAGGAGGCCGATGCCGGCACCGGGACCGCTGCCCCGGCGCCGGCGCCCTCGGTGTCGTCGTCCGCGGGGCCCGGCGGCACCACGTCGACGGTCGTGTCCGGGCCCACGGTCGACACGGAGAAGGGACCGGTGCAGGTCGAGGTCACCTTCGAGGGCGACAGGATCGCCTCGGTGCGGATGCTGCGGCAGCCCGGCCACCCGCAGACCACCGCCGCCGTGCCGAAGCTGATCGAGGAGACGCTGCGGGCGCAGAGCGCCGACATCGACACGGTCTCCGGTGCCACGGTCACCAGCGACGGCTACCGGGAGTCGCTCCAGGCCGCCCTCGACGCGAAGGACTGAGGGATGCGGCGCGTCGAACACGTCATGGGGTTCCCGGTCTCGGTGCGGATCGACGACGAGGACTTCCCCGAGGCACCGGTGGACGGCCTGTTCGCGTGGCTGCGGGAGGTCGACGCCCGGTTCAGCCCGTTCCGCCCGGACAGCGAGGTGTCGCGGCTGGACCGGGGTGAGCAGGCCGAGCCCGGCCCGGACCTCCGGGAGGTCCTGGAGCTGTGCGAGGAGTACCGGATCGCGTCCGGGGGCGCGTTCGACGTGCGGCTGCCCGGCCGGGGACTCGACCCCTGTGCCGTGGTGAAGGGCTGGTCGGTGCAGCGGGCGGCGGAGCGGCTGAAAGCCGCCGGGGCACGGCGCTTCTGCCTCAACGCGGGTGGTGACGTGGTCACCGTCGGCGGCCCCTGGCGCGTCGGGGTCCGTCATCCCGAGCAGGCCGGCCGGCTGTGCGCGGTGCTGGACCTCACGGACCGCGCCGTCGCCACCTCCG
Organism: Streptomyces sp. NPDC015242; assembly: GCF_043079125.1. Lineage (NCBI taxonomy): Bacteria > Bacillati > Actinomycetota > Actinomycetes > Kitasatosporales > Streptomycetaceae > Streptomyces > Streptomyces sp. NPDC015242. The sequence continues at coordinate 282,695 of NZ_JBIBUF010000005.1, forward strand.
CCCGCTACGCACGCGGCGACCACATCCTCGACGCCCGCACGGGCCGCCCGGCGACCGGCCTGCTCAGCATGACGGTGGTGGCCCCGACCCTGACCGAGGCGGACGCGGTGGCCACGGCGGCGTTCGCCCTGGGCCCGGAGGGCGTGGCCTGGGCGGCGTCCCGGCAGTCCTGCGAGGTGTTCGCGGTGGACGCGGACAGAAGGGTGCTGCGCAGCGAGGGCTTCCCGGCGGCGGCGTAGGGCGGCCGGGGGCGGCACGGGAACCGGCGGTGGCGGCCTACCTGGGGCGGCCACCCGCGCCGGCCCGCCGCCGCGGCCCACCCGTGTCGGCCCACCTGAGGCTGCCCACCCGCGTCGGCCCTCTGCCGCGGCCCACCCGTGCCGGGCGGCTGCCGTGGCCCACCTCTGCCGACCCAACTGCGGCAGCCCAAGTGTGGGGCCCACCCGTGGCTACCCACCGGTGGGCCTCACCCGTGGCCCGGGCCCTCCCGACCTGCCGTGTCGCTCACCGGCCCGCCGTCCTTTCCGTCCCGGACACCGTGGCGTCACGCCGGCCGGGCACGTTTCGGCCGTCCCCGCCCTGTGCCCGGCCGCCCCGTCCCCGGGCGGCACCCGGAAGGACGACCCACGCCGTGTCGCAGCTCCTCGAAACGCTCCCCGCCCCGCTTCCCGCCGCCTCCCGCCTCGCCACCCCCGCCCGGCGCTCCCCCGCCGCCTCCCGGTACCTCAGGCCCGTCCTGGTCCTGCTCCCGCTGGTGCTCGTCGGGGCGTGGGCGATGGCCGACCGGCGGGCGCCGCCGAGGGCGTCGCGCGGCTTGCGGCCGCCGACCCGTGGTGGCTGCTCGCCGCGTCCCTGTTCACCTTCCTGACCTGGGTGGCCGCCGCCTGTGTCCGGCAGGGCGCGCTGCCGGAGCGGCTGCCGCCGGGGTTGCTGGTGGCGTCGCAGTTCGCCGCCGGCGCCGCGAACCAGGTGCTGCCGGCCGGGCTCGGCGCGCACGCGGTGACCTTGCGCTTCCTGCGGCGCCAGGGCGTCCCGCTCCCCCGGGCCACCGCGTCGCTCGCCCTGTACTCCCTGGTCAGGCCGGTCGCCAAGACCCTGGTGCTGCTGGCGTTCCTGGTGGCGTTCCCCGACGTGCTGCGGCTGTCCGCGCTCGTTCCCGGCGGCGGCACGCTCCTGCTCGCGGCCGGGGCGGCTGCGGTGGTCCTCCTCGCGTCCGCCGTGGCGCTGGTGTCCGTGCGGTCCCTGCGCCGGCCCGTCCTCGGTTTCCTGCGCACCGCCCTGACCGACGCGCGCGCCCTGCACCGGCGCCCGGCGCGCGTGCTCGCCCTGTGGGGCGGGGCGGCGGCGACCCCGCTGCTGCAGGGCAGTGTGATCGCCGCGGTCGGGTTCTCGCTGGGGCTGCCGCTGTCCTGGGCGCAGGTGGTCCTCGCGCTGCTGGTGGCCGGCGCCGCGGCCGGGGCCGTGCCCGTGCCGGGCGGGATCGGCCCCGTGGACGCGGCGCTCGTGCTCACGATGGCCGCGTTCGGCGCACCCGTCGGCACGGCCACCGCCACCGTCATCGGCTACCGCGTCCTGACCGTGTGGCTGCCGATGCTGCCGGGCGCGCTCGTGCTGTCGGCCCTGCTGCACCGCGAGGTGCTGTGAACGGCCCCGCTCAGCTGTCCGGCAGGGCATCGAGGACAGCGGCCGGTGGCACGAAGAACAGGTTCCCGGTGACGGCCCGCGCGTAGTCGAGCAGCGGGTCGGGGCCCGCGCCCGGCCCGCCCAGGTACATCTTGCGCAGCATCGTCTCGGGTATCTCCGGGGTGCGCGCGTAGGCCACGAAGTACGTGCCGAACTCGCCGTGCCCCGGCCTGCCGAACGGCATCGCCGAGCGCAGTATCTTCTGCTCGGAGCCGTCCGGTCCGAGGACGGTGTTGACGTCCTTGTGGGAGCCGGGCGCGTCGAGTTCGAGGTTGGTGAGCTTGGTGCGGCCGATGATCTTCTCCTGGGCCTCGACGGCGAGGGCGTCCCAGGCGTCCACGTCGTGCAGGTACTTCTGCACGATCGCGTAGGCGCCGCCGCGGAAGCCGGGGTCCTCGTCCCCGACGAGCGCCGCGTCGGCGGCGGCCCGGCCGACGGGGTTCTCGGTACCGTCGACGAAGCCGAGGAGGTTGCGCGCGTCGAAGGTGGAGAAGGCCTGCGTCTCGTCCCGCACGGTGACCGCCCCGCGCAGCCGCCGGACGAGTTCGGCGGCGAGGGCGAAGCACAGGTCGGTGCGGGCGGCCCTGAGGTGGAAGAACAGGTCGCCCGGGGTGGCCGGGGCGTGGTGCCGGGGCCCGGCCAGCTCGCGGAACGGATGCAGCTCGGCGGGCCGCGGACCGCCGATCACCCGGGCCCAGGCACGGGACCCGATCCCGGCGACGCACCCCAGCCCGCCGTCGGGGCTGGGGAAACCGACGGACCGCACCAGGCCCGCGAGCGAGCCCAGCACCTCCCGCACGGCGGGTTCGCCTCCGGGCTCGATCGTGGCGACCAGGAACACGGCGACCGAGGCCGGTGGGTTCAGCAGCGGCTGTGACAGCGTCTCGTGCGGGGGCAGCGGTGACGTCATGGCTTCCCATCCCTTCGCCGGCCGGCACGGCCCGCCCGCTCCCCCTCCGGGACGGCGCGGCCCACGCCCCTGACACGATGCCCAGCCGACGCACGGACGGAACTCCCTTGACATGAGCGACGGTTGCCACTCGGGCTCCTCGCGCAGCACCCTCACGTCCCGGGCCCGAGCGGAACGCGGTCCGTCCGCCCGGTGCGGGGCGTGCGCGCCCGGCGGCAGGGGGAGCGCGTCCGTGCCGGTGACGGCCGCCGGCTCGCGCGGACTGCTGCACTCGCCGTACGTCACCCCGGCCGTGGCCGTCGTCGTCCTCCGCCCAGGCGCGTGACCTCCGCGGGCCGGCGTCGGGGGCGCCGCGCGACCGGCGGAAACGTTCCCCTGGTTCCCGCGTCACCCACTCCCGTCCCAGCCGCAGCGGTTAGCCTCGTAAGTCACCGAAGGCGAACGGGGGTTGCCCATGGTGAACGCTGATCGCACGCCGCCGGACTGCCCTGGGGGACACGACGGCATGCCCGAGTGCGGCGCCGGGCTGCATCTCCAGGACCAGCTCGAGATGCTCATCCAGGACTTCCGCACGAGCGCCGAGCCGCCCGTGCCGGTGTTCGTCGTGCACGCGCAGGAGGGCGCCGACGACGCCGCGGTGGCCGGGCTGGTCCGGCAGCTGTACGCCGGCCAGGAGGCGCACGGCACGCGCTGCGCGGTGGTGCAGGACGCCTACGAGGGCGCGACGGAGGTGCGCAGGGCCGCGGCTCTGGTGCGCGCGCTGAGCGACCCGAAGAAGTGGGGCGGCCCGAAGGCGGTCTACCGCCGCTACGCGTTCCCGCGGCTGCGGCTGGTGCACGCCATCGACGACGCCGTCGCCGCGCTCGGCGCCGGCCGGCCGGCGCCCGCCCCGGGCAGCCCCGGGGCCGGCCACGACCAGCGGCAGCTGCTGCTCAACCAGTTGGCGCAGCAGCGCTGGCGGCCGCGCAGCCCCGCGCGCTGGCGCTCGGGCCTGCCGCTGTTCGACATGGCGCACATCCTCCCGGCGAGTCTGGTCACCGTGCTGGCGGCGCTGCTGGCCCGCAGCGAGTGGTACGTGGCGGTGGGGGCCGGTCTCGTCTTCCTGCTGCTGCTGACCGTCCTCAACTACGTCCTGCCCGGCCGGGCGCCGATCTTCCTGTGGCTGCGCCGCGAGAGCCGCTGGTTCATGACGACGACCTTCCTGCGGGCCGCGGACCAGGACGAGCCGACCGAGGTCTCGCTGCTGCGGCCGGTGCGGTCCTGGAAGGCGAGCGCCGCCCGGGCGTACGACGTGGCCGAGGCCCTCAATGCGGGCGGCGACTTCCACCTCCAGCTGTGCGTGCTGGCGCTGCGGGAGGACCTGCGGGACAACCACCGCCGCTGGAGCTGGGACCTGCGCGGCTTCAAGCGGCCGCGCCCGCCGATGCTGTTCCTGCCGCACGCGGACGCCCGCAACGGCGGTATCGAGCTGATCCGCGCCGTCAGCGACGTCCGCAGCCGGCGCAGCGAGCTGGACCCGCTGCTCGTGGTGGCCGCGGTGCGCGCGCAGGACGTGCCGCACCTGGAACGCAGCGTGGTCCCGAGCGCACCCGATCCCGGCCCGGCCACGCCCAAGTTCGGCGAGCGGCTGCGCACCTGGTACCGGGAGTGGGCGCACAACCTGCGCGCCGAGCAGTCCCCCAGCCGGGAGCGGTCCGTCCTGCCGTGGGTGATGAAGATCCCGCTGCCGCACGACCAGCTCGCCCCCGTGGAGGAGCGACGCCGGCATCTGCGGGCCTCCACCCGGCCGACGCTCGCCCGGCTGGTGTGGGCCCTGCACACCCTGGTCCTGGTGGTGGCCGTGCTGGCCGCCGGCACCGTGATGTGGGCCGACGCCCTGCACGACCGGTACTGCTCGGCGTCCCTGCTGACCGCCAACCGCGACACCCGGCGCGCCCCGGCGCCCGGCGGCGGCACCGAGTGCATCGGCATAGCGACGGGCGGTGTCCGCTTCGCCGACTGGCTGCCCGCGGCCCCGTCCGGCGGCGCGGTCACGGCCCTGACGGACGGCGAGGACAGACCCTGGACGGTCGCCGACCTGGAGGACCGCATCGCCCGGCAGAACGCGGACGTCCTCGCCCGGCACTCCGGTACGTACGTCACGGTCGTCTACGCCGGGCCGCTGAGCGCCGACCGGTCCGGCTCCTCACTGGTGAAGGGCGCCGAGGAACTGGCGGGCGTGTACCTGGCGCAGGCCGTCGTCAACGAGAACTCCAGCGTGAAGCTGCGCGTGCTGATCGCCAACGGCGGCGTGGACCTGGGGCACCAGGAGCGGATGGCCGAGGCGATCGCCGCGTACGCCGCGCACGACCCGACCGTGGTGGGGGTGATCGGCACCGGCCGCGACCTGAAGTCCAGCAGGGCCACGACCCGCATCCTGATGGAGGCGGGCCTGCCGGTCGTGTCCGGCACCAACTCCGCCACGTATCTGCCGCGCGAGTTCGCCAACTGGTTCAGCCTGGCCGCCACCGACGAGTGGCAGACCCGCCAACTGGGCCTGATAGCCGCCCAGTTGCGCACGCCGAAGCGGCGGCAGTACGCCCTCGTCCTGGCCCGCGACACGGCACGGACCGACGACCTCTACACCGACGAACAGGCCCGTTACGGCGGGCAGATGCTGCGGCGGCAGGGCTTCACCCTGCTGGACCGGCGCCGCTACCGGCTCACCGGCGGCACGCCCGAACTGCGCTCGCACGCGCAGGAGATCTGCCGGGGCGAGCGGGTCCCGTCGGTGATCTACTTCGCCGGCCGGGTGGAGGACGTCGACCCGCTGATGACCCAGCTGGGCACCGAGCCCGGCTGCGCCGGAAGGCCCCTGGCCATCCTCACCGGCGACGACCTGTCCAAGGCCGACTTCACGGCCGGCGGGCAGTCCGTGGCGCCGAAGGTCACGCTGTACCACGCAGCCCTCGCGGAGCTGGAGCGGGCCGCCACCCGCACGGCCTTCTACCTGGACGCCGCCAAGCACCTGCCGGGCCTGGCGGGCCGGCGTCTGCGCCACGACAGCCCGGCCCTGGCCAGCGGCCAGACGGCCCTCGCCCATGACGCGACCCGCGCCCTGTTCTGGGCGGCCAGCCGCGACGACCGGCCGCAGAGCCGCGCCTCGACCTGGGTGAACCTGCGCAACGTCAAGATCGAGGGCATGGCCACCGGCACCATCGACTTCACCGGTGCCCCGCTCTACGGGGACCGCACCGGGCACAGCATCGTCCTGAAGGAGGTGAGCCGCGCCGGCGACGGCACCTCCTCGACCCGCGTGGTGTGCCGCCGCACCGCGGGGGACACGGCCCCGCTCACCCGTGCGGAGTGCCCGATCGGGCGCTGAGCGGCGCTCAGCCCGCGTCGGGCGTCAGCCGCAGCGCGATGCTGTTGATGCAGTAGCGCTGGTCGGTGGGCGTGGGGTACCCCTCGCCCTCGAAGACGTGCCCGAGGTGCGAGCCGCAGCGCGCGCACCGCACCTCGGTCCGCACCATGCCGTGCGAACGGTCCTCGATCAGCTCCACCGCGTCGGAGTCCTTCGGGTCGAAGAAGGACGGCCAGCCGCAGTGCGACTCGAACTTGGTGTCCGAGGTGAACAGCTCCGCACCGCAGGCGCGGCAGGAGTAGACGCCCTGCGTCTTGGTGTCCGTGTACTCACCGGTGAAGGCGGGCTCGGTGGCCGCCTGGCGCAGCACGGCGTACTCGCCCGGGCTCAGCTCCGCGCGCCACTGCTCGTCCGGCTTCTCGACGTCGTACGGCATGAGCCTCCAGCCCTTCAGTTCGACAGACGGTCCAGGATCCGCGGGCCGAGGTCGGTGACGTCGCCCGCTCCCATGGTGAGAACGAGATCACCGGGCTTCGCCATTCCCGCGACGGCCGAGGGGACCTGGGCCGCATCGTGCACGGGCGTCACGTCGGCGCCCGCCGCACGGGCCGCCTCGATGATCAGCTCGCTGGTCACACCGGGGATCGGGTCCTCGCGGGCCGGGTAGATGTCGAGCACGACCGATGCGTCCGCGAGGGCCAGCGACTGGCCCATCTCCTTGCCGAGCTCCTGCGTCCGCGAGAACAGGTGCGGCTGGAAGACGACCAGGATGCGCGCCTCGCCCGCCGCGCCGCGCATGGCCTCCAGGTCGGCGGTCATCTCGGTGGGGTGGTGGGCGTAGGAGTCGATGACCTGGACGCCGGCCGCCTCGCCCTTGAGCTGCAGCCGCCGCTTCACCCCCGTGTAGGCGGCGAGCGCCGGGGCCAGCTCGGCCGCGGGGACGCCGAGGGCCACACCGGCTGCCAGGGCGGCGACGGCGTTGTGCGCGTAGTGACGGCCGGGCACGGAGACCGCGAAGGTCAGCTCCTGGCCCTCCAGCACCACGGTGACCTCGCTCCTCAGCCCCTGCGGCACGACCGACAGCACGCGCACCGCGGCGTCCGCGGACTCGCCGTAGGTCACCACCCGCACACCGCGTCCGGCGACCCGCCGGGTCAGCTCGCGCGCGCCCTCGTGGTCGGCGGAGATCACCAGCGTGCCGCCCTCGGTGATCCGGTCCACGAACGTCTCGAACGACGCGTAGATCTCGTCCATCGACGCGTAGTTGGCATGGTGGTCGAGCTCGACGTTGAGGACGATCGCCACCTCGGGCGCGTACTTGTGGAAGCTGCGGTCCGACTCGTCGGCCTCGGCGACGAAGATCTCACCCTCGCCGTGCAGCGCGTTGGAGCCGGGCGCGTCCAGGTCGCCGCCGATGGCGTAGGACGGCTTCAGGCCCAGCTCGCTCAGCGACACGGCCAGCATCGAGGTGGTGGTCGTCTTGCCGTGCGTGCCGGCGACCGCGATCGGGCGCAGCCCATCCATCAGGGCGGCCAGCGCGTCGGAGCGGTGCACGACGGGGATGCCCAGCTCGGCCGCGCGGGCCAGCTCCGGGTTGTCCTGCCGGATCGCCGACGACACGACCACGCAGCTCGCGTCGTCGGCCAGGTGCTCGGCGGCGTGCCCGATGTGCACGGTCACGCCCAGCGCCCGCAGCGCCTCGGCCGTGGCGGACTCCTTGGCGTCGCTGCCCGCGACGGCGGCCCCGCGCTGCGCGAGGATCTTCGCGATCCCCGACATCCCGGCCCCACCGATCCCGATGAAGTGCGGTCGGTCCATGGCGGTGGGAAGGCCGGGTGCCATGCGTGTCTCCCTGTACGTGTGCGGAACGTTCAGCGGCACAGCCTATGCCGAAGCGCTCACCGGTGCCGCCACCGCCGGCGGCTACGCCTTGCTGTGCGAGAACAGCTTCAGCACCGGCACGCCCACCTTGTGGCGGGCCCGCGAGGCCCAGTCCCGGTGGAAGAACTCCTCGACGTAGTGCGGATCGGTCAGGACGATGACCTCGTCGGCGCCGACCTCCTCGACCAGGGACTTCAGCGCGTCCAGCGGATGGTCCTCGATCAGCCGTCCCTCGGCCGCGCTGCCCGAGGACCGCAACGCCGCGAGGGAGACCTCCAGGGCGCGCTGCCCCACGCTCAGCGCCTCCTCCCCCTCGGGCGTCTCGCCTTCCCGCACGGCCTCGTCGAGCTCACCGAGCGCCACGTCGTCGATGGCCCGCAGCAACCGGTCCGCCTGCTCGCCCCGCGGCTGGAGCAGCACGTGGAAGGCGACCTCCTCCTCCCCGTGCAAGGTCGTGACGAACTCCACGTCGGCGGACGTCAGGGCCTTCTCGATCATCAAAACGCTTGTGAACACCAGGCGCCCTTCTGCTCCGGGGGCCTCGGGCCCCACTCCTCCACAGGCCGCACCGGGCCCCGCGGAAACCGTCCTGCCCCGTGTCAGCAGGGGCACTGCGAGTCCAGTGTGCCCCCCGAAACCCGAGCAGAACGGCATATTCCGCTGATGAGCGGCCCGGCTGCGGCCCTCATCTCTTCCGCGCGCACCGGCCGTCCGGATGCGCCGACCGCCGCCCCCTTGTACCCCGGGCCGGGCGGTTCAGCACGTCAGGACCGCCCGTACCGGGTGAACAGGAAGCCGTCCTGCTCCAGCAGCGACAGCAGAGAGAAGCGCTGCGGTACGGCCACGGCCGGCCCCCCGGCGATGCGCTGCGCGTCGCCCGCGGTGAGCATCGGGGAGACGGTCAGGCACAGCTCGTCCAGGACGCCGGCCGCCACCATCTGGCCCAGCAGCCGGGGGCCGCCCTCGGTCAGCAGCCGGGTGTGGCCGAGTCCGGCGAGGGCGGCCACGGCACGGGCGGGGTCCACGCCCATGCCGTCCCCGGCGGTCACCACCCGCGCGCCGGCCTGTTCCGCGGCGGCGACGCGGCCGGGGGCGGCCGCGGCCCCCGTGAGAATCAGGGTGGGCACCAGGGGCGAGGTGAACAGCGGCAGCGAGAAGTCCAGGTCCAGGCTCGCGGTGACCACCGCGATCGCGGGCGCGGGCGCCTGCCCGGCCGCCTCCCGCAGCGCCGCGAACTCGGCCCGCGCCCGGGCCGGGCGGTAACCCTCCCGGCGCACGGTCTCCGCCCCGACGACCACGACGTCGGCCAGCGCCCGCAGGGTGCCGAAGATTCGCATGTCGGCGGCGCTGGAGATGGGCTGGGAGCGCCCGTCGTGCTGGGCGGCGCCGTCCAGCGTCGAGACCATGTTGGCGCGCAGGTACGGCGCCGGCCCGGCGGGCCCGGGCTCGGGATAGGCGTACGCGGCGGCCAGCTCGGCCAGGCTCCACTCCCGCCCGGCCCCCTCACCGGACGGGCCGTCCGGGGCCGGAGCTGCTGTTTCGTCGGTCACAGGGAACAGGCGTCGCATGCCGTGCAGTGTTCCACGCGCCGTAGCATGGTGAACCGTGTCCTCTTCCCCCGCCCCTTCCGGAACCGGCCCCGTGACCGACCCGGCCCCGCTGTCGCTGTGCGCCCGTGAGCCGCACGTCCCCGCGGACCGGCTGGTCGCCGAGATGGTGCCGCCGCCGCGGTTCGACTCCGTGCGGTTCAGCACGTACATACCGGACCCGAACCAGCCCAGCCAGACCGAGGCGGTGCGGGCCCTGGAAGGCTTCGCGGCCGGCCTGGGCGAGGGCGCCGAGCCGGGCAGGCGGCGGCTGTTCGGTTTCGGCAGGGCGGCGCGGAAGGCCCCCGCGGGACCGCGCGGCGTCTACCTGGACGGCGGCTACGGCGTCGGCAAGACCCATCTGCTCGCCTCCCTCTGGCACGCCACCCCGGCCGAGCCCGCGCTCAAGGCGTTCGGCACGTTCGTGGAGCTGACCAACCTGGTCGGGGCCCTCGGCTTCCAGCAGACGGTCCGGACGCTGTCCGGCCACCGTCTGCTGTGCATCGACGAGTTCGAGCTCGACGACCCCGGCGACACGGTCCTGGTCTCCACGCTGCTGGGCAAGCTGGTGGACGCGGGCGTCGCGCTCGCCGCCACCTCCAACACGCTGCCGGGCAAGCTCGGCGAGGGCCGGTTCGCCGCGGCCGACTTCCTGCGCGAGATCCAGGGCCTGTCGGCCCACTTCCGCGCCCTGCGCATCGACGGCGAGGACTACCGCCACCGCGGTCTGCCCGAGGCGCCGCCGCCCTACTCCGACGAACAGGTGACCGCGACGGCGCACGCCACCGAGGGCGCCTCCCTCGACTCGTTCTCGCCCCTGCTGGACCACCTCGCCCGGGTCCACCCCAGCCGGTACGGCGCGCTGACGGACGGGATCAAGGCGGTGTGCCTCACCGGTGTGCGGCCCGTTCCCGACCAGTCGACGGCCCTCAGGCTGGTCGTCCTGGCGGACCGGCTCTACGACCGCGAGGTGCCCGTGAAGGCCTCGGGCGTGCCGTTCGACCAGCTGTTCAGTGACGAGATGCTCAACGGCGGCTACCGCAAGAAGTACTTCCGGGCCATCTCCCGGCTCACCGCCCTGGCCCGCGACGCGGCCTCGTTGCCGACCGGGCGGTAACCCCGCTTCCAATATCGTCTCGACTGCCGTGCGGCAAGGCGTGGTTCCGGCCAGCCGACCTACGGTTTTCAGGCTCTCTTCAGCTCGAAACGTTAAGTTAACCCTGCAAACGACTTTGCAGGGTTAACGTGTTTCTTGACCAGCCGTTGACCAACTGTTGGTCGGCGCTAGACGTGTGAGACAGCTGGAGGGGGGCGTATGCGTCGAGGTCCGACGGCACGGACCGTGGTCTCGCTCCTCGCCGCCGTGCTGCTCGCCCTTCAGTTCTTCGCACCGACGGCATCCTTCGCATCCGCGCACACCCGGAGTCATGCGGAGGCCAAAGCCCAACCCGGGAGCACCCCCTCCGGCATGGCGCTGCGCGACGAGATCGCCGGCTGCCGCGCCGGGCACCCCGGGGACCCGACCGGTCCCCTGCGCACCCGCGACCGGTCCCACACCGCCGACTCCGCGCCCTCGGCGCCCGATCGGCCGCTGTCCCGGCACACCCGGCCGACGGCGGACGAACCGGCCGGCCGCGGCACCGCGCACCACCGCACGCCGAGATCCTCGGCGTCGCACACGCCGGCAGCGCTGCAGGTCTTCCGCTGCTGAGCAGCAGAGCAGTACCCCCCACCTCTGTCATGCCCGTCCGACGCGCCCCCACTGCGCGCCAGGAGGAGTCACCACACTCATGCAGCCCCTCATCGACAACGCCCGCATGTTCGGACAGCGCCCTGAGGAGTTCGCCCGCCTCGCCGAGGGCCAGTCCCCCGACGTCCTGTTCATCACCTGCTCCGACTCCAGGGTCGTACCGGCCCTGATCACGGGCGCCCGCCCCGGCGAGCTCTTCGAGCTGCGCACCGCCGGCAACGTGGTTCCGCCCCACACCTCCGCCACCCCCACCGGCGAGGCGGCCACCATCGAATACGCCGTCCAGGTCCTCGGCGTCCGGCACATCGTGGTCTGCGGCCACTCCCACTGCGGCGCCGTCGGTGCCGTCGTGCGCCACGACGACCTCACCGCCGTCCCCGCCGTGCGCGACTGGCTCGCCCACGCGGCGGACGAGCCCCCGTGCTCCGACCCCAAGGACCCGACGGTCGCCGAGGCCGTACAGCACCACGTGCTCACGCAGTTGATGCGGCTGCGCTCCTACCCGTGCGTGGAGAAGCGCCTCGCCGCGGGCGAACTGCACCTGCACGGCTGGTACTACGAGGTGCACACCGGCGTCGTGCGGGAACACCGCGCGGAGTCCGACACGTTCGAGACGCTCTGAGGGGGCCGGTGACATGCTGTCCAAGTTCCCTCATCTGAGGCAGGACTTCCTCGCCTCGATCGTCGTCTTCCTCGTCGCCGTGCCGCTGTGCGTCGGCGTGGCGGTCGCCTCCGGCGTCCCCGCGGAGCTGGGTCTCGTCACCGGCATCGTGGGAGGGCTCGTCACCGGCATGCTGCCCGGCAGCAGCCTGCAGGTGTCCGGGCCCGCCGCCGGACTCACCGTGCTGGTCTTCGAGGCCGTCACCGAGTTCGGCGTGGCCACCCTCGGCGTGATCGTGCTGATCGCCGGGCTGCTCCAGCTCGCCATGGGCTTCTTCGGCATAGGCCGCTGGTTCCGGGCGATATCCGTCTCGGTGGTCGAGGGCATGCTCTGCGGCATCGGCCTGGTGATCATCGCCGGCCAGATCTACGCGGCGGCGGGCCTGAAGGCCCCGGATTCCGGCCTCGGCAAGATCGCGGGCCTGCCCGGGGCCCTCGCCGACACGGTGGGCAGCACCAAGGCGCTCACCTCGCTCGCGATCGGCGCGGGCACCATCGCCGTCATCGTGCTGTGGAAGCGGATGCCCAAGGCGGTCCGTACCGTCCCCGGCGCCCTCGCGGCGGTCGTCCTGGCCACGGCCGTCACGCTCGCCTTCGGCCTGCCCGTCGCCACCGTCCAGGTGGAGGGTCTGCTGGGCGTCGTCCAGCCGCCCGGTTCCGAGGCCTTCGGCGAGCTGGCGGGCCCGGCCGTCTGGGGCACGATCATCGCCTTCGCGCTGATCGCCTCCGCGGAGAGCCTGTTCAGCGCGGCGGCCGTGGACCGGCTGCACAACGGTCCGCGCACCGAGTACAACAAGGAGATGATCGCCCAGGGCGCGGGCAACACCCTGTGCGGCCTGCTCGGCGCGCTGCCCATGACCGCGGTCATCGTCCGCAGCTCCGCCAACGTCAGCGCGGGCGCCCGGACCAAGGCGTCCCGGGTGCTGCACGGCGTGTGGCTGCTGCTGTTCGCCGCGGCGATGCCGTGGGCCCTGGCCCTGATCCCGATCCCCGCCCTGGCCGGCATCCTGGTGCACGCCGGCTGGAAGCTCATCCCGTTCCGCCAGATCACGGCGCTGTGGCGGGCCCACAAGGGCGAGGCGCTGATCCTCGTCGTCACGGCCGTGTCGATCGTCGCGGTGAACATGTTCGAGGGTGTGCTGATCGGTCTGGCCCTGTCGGTCGTCAAGACCGCCTGGGAGGCCTCGCACGTCAAGCTGGAGGTCATCGACAAGGGCGCGGGCCCGATCCAGGTGTACGCCTCGGGCAACGCGACCTTCCTGCGGCTGCCGAAGATCATGGACGGCCTGGAGGCGCTGCCCCAGGACCGCCCGGTCGAGCTGGACCTGTCGGGTCTGCACCACCTCGACCACGCCTGCCGCACGGCCCTGGAGAACTGGGCCGCACGTCACAGCGCGTCGGGCACGGAGCCGGTGAAGGTCACGGAGGCCGTGCCGGCACCGCGGAGCGAGAAGGTCACGGCGGCCTAGCCGGACGCCGCCGGTTTCCGGTCCGGGGTGCGCCGCCGGCGCACCCCGGACCTCGTGCGTCCTCGTGCGTCCTCGTGCGTCCGGCGGGGGCCGCGCAGGGCATGGCCCCGACCCCCGATCCCGGCATATCGTTGCAGAAGTACCCGGAACGGGGCCTCTGAGCGGGGAGGTCGGCATGGTCGAGGAGCTGATCGGGGCGGCGGTGGCGGTCTGCGCCGGCGGGGCGGTCTACCTGGCGGCGGCGGCGCGGGTCGTCAAGCAGTACGAACGCGGGGTGGTCTTCCGGCTCGGGCGTCTGCACGGCGACGTGCGGCGGCCCGGCTTCACCACCGTCATCCCCGCGGTGGACCGGATGCGCAAGGTCAACATGCAGATCGTGACCATGCCGGTCCCCGCCCAGGAGGGCATCACCCGCGACAACGTCACCGTGCGGGTGGACGCGGTGGTGTACTTCAAGGTCGTGGACGCGGCGGCCGCTGTCGTCAACGTCGAGGACTACCGCTTCGCGGTGTCGCAGATGGCCCAGACCTCGCTGCGCTCGATCATCGGCAAGAGCGAGCTGGACGACCTGCTGTCCAACCGGGAGAAGCTCAACCAGGGCCTGGAGCTGATGATCGACAGCCCGGCCGTGGAGTGGGGCGTGACCATCGACCGGGTGGAGATCAAGGACGTGTCCCTGCCGGACACGATGAAGCGCTCCATGGCCCGGCAGGCCGAGGCCGACCGGGAGCGGCGGGCCCGGCTGATCAACGCCGACGCCGAGTACCAGGCGTCCAAGAAGCTGGCCCAGGCCGCCCACCAGATGGCCGACACGCCCTCGGCGCTGCAACTGCGGCTGCTGCAGACCGTGATGGCCGTCGCGGCGGAGAAGAACTCGACGCTGGTGCTGCCCATCCCGGTGGAGCTGCTGCGCTTCCTGGAGCGGGGACACGAGGCGGGCGGGCAGGGCGGCACGCCGGGACCGGTGGAGCGGACCGCCGACCGCGCGGAGCAGGCGCGGGAGGCCATGGAGGAGCTGCGGCACGCGGTCGAGCAGTGACGCGCGCTACGCGCGTGGTTCCCGCGACCGGCGGCAGGTGGTAGACACAGCGGGATCACAGTTCCTGTCCGCCAGCAGGAAGGTTTCCCCATGACCGAAACCGGTCCCACCGCCACCCGGCGTCAGGTGCTCGCCGGTACGGGTGCCCTGGGCCTCGGGGTCGCGTTCTCCGGCGCCCTGTCCGAACTCTTCACCGGCACCGCCGCCGCCCAGACCACCGGCCACGCCGGCTACGGCCCCCTCGTCCCCGATCCGAAGGGCCTCCTCGACCTGCCGGAGGGCTTCCGCTACCGGGTCCTCTCCCGCGAGGGCGACCCGCTCCGCTCCGGTGAGGGCGCGGTCCCCTCCAACCACGACGGCATGTCGGCCTTCGAGGGCAGAGGCGGCCGGGTCCACCTGGTCCGCAACCACGAGAACCGCCACACCGGCAAGGTCCCGGTGCCGGCGGTCGAGGGCCTGACCTACGACCCGGCCGCCAAGGGCGGCTGTACGGCCCTGACGCTGGACTCCCGCAACCACGTGCTGTCGGAGCGCGTCGCGATCGCCGGCACGGCCGTCAACTGCGCGGGCGGTCCCACCCCGTGGGGCACCTGGCTGACCTGCGAGGAGAACGAGGACAAGGCGGGCACCAATGGCTACACCAAGGACCACGGCTTCATCTTCGAGGTGGACCCGGCCGACCCGCGCCGCACCGGGGCCGTGCCGCTGACCGCGATGGGCCGGTTCCAGCACGAGGCGATCGCCGTCGACCCGAGGCGGGGCGTGGTCTACGAGACCGAGGACGCCTTCGAGCGGCCCTTCGGCCTCTTCTACCGCTTCCTGCCGGACCGGCCGCTGGGCGGCCGGGGTTCGCTGCGGGCGGGTGGCCGCCTCCAGGCGATGCGGGTGCCCGGCGTGCCCGACCTGTCCACGATCCAGGACATCGGTGCCGCGTTCGACGGCATCGAGTGGGTGGACGTGCCGGATCCGCAGGCCGCGCAGACCCCGATCCGGTTCCAGGACTTCGGGCGCGGGGGCATCACGCACGCGCAGAAGCTGGAGGGCTGCTACTGGGGCGGCCGGTCGGTGTACTTCGTGTCGTCCTTCGCGCGCACCGGGGACGGCTCGGCGGCCGACCACTACGGGCAGGTCTGGCGCTACGACCCCGAGCGCCGCCGGCTGACCCTGGTCGTCGTGTTCGGCCCGGACACCGACGTGCGGCTGCCGGGCGAGTCGCCGGACAACATCTGCCTGGCGCCCGGCGGCGGCCTCATGGTCTGCGAGGACGGCAGCGGCGCCCAGCACGTGTACGGCGTGACCCGGCGCGGCGAGGTCTACGCGGTGGCCCGCAACCGGCAGAACATCGGCACCGCCGAGGAGCCCGAGTGGGGCGAGTTCGCCGGGGTGACCTTCTCGCCCGACGGCGACACGATGTACGTCAACTGCTACGCCCCCGGCACCACGTTCGCGGTGACCGGGCCCTGGCGGAGGTAGCCGTCCGCCCGCCCGCCGGCCGGGAGCGCCCGGCCGGCGAGCGGGGTCCCGGCGGGCACCAGGGGCGCCCTCGGGGTCAGGCGGCCAGCAGGGCGTCGATCTGGCCGACGGCCTCCTTCAGGCCCTCCTCCATGCCCATCGTGATCAGCTGCTCCATCTGCTCGCGGGAGTCGAAGAGGGAGCGCATCTCCATGCGGGTGCCGCCCTCGCGCTCGGTGAGCCGCACCGACACGGACATGGTCGGCATGTCGTCCTTCGGCTTGCCGTCGTCGTCGGCGAAACCGTCGGTGAACTCCAGGGCCGTCGGCTCGGTGACCGAGGTGATCCGCCACCAGCCGCGGTGCCGGTCGCCCTCCGGTCCGGTCATGAAGTAGGTGACCTCGCCGCCGGGCGTCAGGTCGTGCTCCTCCACGGACGCCGGGTAGGACGGCGGGCCCCACCAGCGCTCCAGCTGCCGGGGATCGGCCCACAGCCGCCAGACCCGCTCCACGGGAGCGGCGAAGTCGGCGACCAGGGTCAGGGTCAGGTGGTCGAGGTCCTTGTCGACCGTGGTGACACTCATTGCTCGGGCCCTTCCGTGCTGTCGTTCCGGCCGGTTGCGGACGGCCGGGTTCCGGGCTCTTCGGCGCCGGGGTCCTCGGCGAGCAGCCGGGCCATCCGGTCCACCCGCCCGCGCCACGCCGCCTCGAGCTCGTCGAGCGCCAGGCGGGCACGCGCCACCGCCTCCGGGTCGGTGCGCACGAGTTGCTCCCGTCCGCTGCGCTGCTTGGTGACCAGGCCCGCCCGCTCCAGCACCGCGACGTGCTTCTGCACCGCCGCGAAGCTCATCGGATAGGCCTCGGCCAGCCGGGAGACCGACAGCTCCCCGCGCACGCAGCGGCGCAGTATGTCCCGGCGCGTGGCGTCGGCCAGGGCGTGGAACAGCCGGTCCACGGTCTCGTCGCTCACCTCATCTACAACCATTTGGTTGTACGTTAGCTCCGCCGGGGTCTCCTGTAAAGCGATCGCGCCCGGCACTGACGCGGGCGCACCGGGGTACTCGGAGCCGCATGAGCGAGAAGCCACAGGTCAGCAGCTCCTACTGGCTCGACACGGCACCGCAGGGCCGCCACCCGGCGCTGGCGGAGGACCTGGACGTCGACGTCGCGGTGATCGGCGCCGGCATCGCCGGCCTGTGCACGGCGTGGGAACTGGCACGGGCGGGGCGGAGCGTGGCGGTCCTGGAGGCGGGCCGGGTCGCGGCCGGCGTCACCGGGCACACCACCGCCAAGGTCACCGCCCTGCACTCACTCGTCTACGACAAGCTGCGCCGCACCCGGGGCCCCGACGGGGCGCGCCTGTACGCCCGTTCCCAGTCCGAGGCGATCGAGCGCGCGGCGGGCATCGCCGTGGAACTCGGCATCGACTGCGACTGGGAGGCCAAGAGCGCGTACACATACGCGCGCGACCCGGGCAAGGCCGAGGAACTGCGGGCCGAGGCCCGGGCGGCCGCCGAGGCCGGGCTGCCCGCCGAGTTCGTGACGGAGACCGGGCTGCCCTTCGAGGTGGCGGGCGCGGTCCGGGTCACCGGGCAGGCGCAGTTCCATCCCCGCAAGTACCTGCTGGCGCTCGCCGCCGACCTGGTCGAGCACGGCGGGCGGATCTTCGAGGACACGACCGTCCTCGGCCTGGACGAGGGCGAGCCCTGCCGGCTGTCGACCACGACCGGGGCGACGGTCCGGGCGCGGGACGTCGTCGTCGCCACGCACTACCCGATCTTCGACCGGGCCCTGCTGTTCACCCGGCTGACGCCGAAGCGCGAGCTGGTCGTCGCCGGGACCATTCCCGCGGGCCAGGACCCGGACGGCATGTTCATCACGCCCGACGAGAACACCCGCTCGGTGCGCACGGCCCCGTACGACGCGGACCGGCGCCTGCTCATCGTCACCGGTGAGCACTTCACACCGGGCACCGGCGACACCCGGGAGCGGGTGGAGCGCCTCACCGCCTGGGCCACCCGGCACTTCCCCGGCCTGGACGTCACCCACCGGTGGGCCACGCAGGACAACAGCCCCACCGACACCGTCCCGATGGTCGGCCCGCTGCACCCCGGCGCCCGGCACACGTACGTGGCCACCGGGTTCGGCGGCTGGGGCATGAGCGGCGGCATGATGGCGGGCCGTCTCCTGAGCGCGCAGATCACCGGCGAGGAGTGCGAGTGGAGCGCGCTGTACGACCCGCGCCGGGTCAAGCCCGCCGTGCGGGAGGCGCCGTCGTTCCTCAAGACGCAGGCCAAGGTGGCCGGGCACTTCGTGGGCGACCGGCTGCGGCCCTCGCCGCCGGTGGAGTCCCTGCCGCCCGGCGAGGGTGCCGTGGTCCGCGCCGACGGCCACCGCGTCGCGGTGTACCGCGACGACGACGGAGCCCTGCACGCCGTCTCCGCGCGCTGCACCCACCTGGGCTGCCTGGTCGACTTCAACGCCGCCGAACGGGCCTGGGAGTGCCCCTGCCACGGCTCGCGCTTCGACACCGACGGCAAGGTGATCCAGGGCCCGGCGACCAAGCCGCTGGAACGGCGGGACATCTGAGCGGGCCGTGGGCGGACGGCCCCGACCGGCCTAGGCTGGAGACATGAGCGAGGACGACTACTGCCTGATCGACGCGGCCAGGCCGCCCCGGGCGGAGGGGCCGCCGTACGCGGAGTGTGTGCTGTGCCGGGAGCCCACGGAGTACCCGGAGGCGTACAAGGGCATCACGCTCTGCCCGGTCTGCGAGTGGCAGGAGGCCCAGCGCACGGCCTGCTCGGGCTGACGCGCGGGAGACCGGCGGTGGCCGCCCGGGCGGCCACCGGGCCGGGACTGCCATGATCGTGCGGCTGGCACACTGGGATGCGTGAGCGAAGACCCCACGCCCGTGAACGACAGCCCCTTCCGGTCCGATCCCTCCGCGCGCGACGCCGCACCGCAGTTCGTGCTGCCGCTGGTCGTGCGGATCGAGCGGGCGGAGCCGCCGGCGCGCACCGACGCGCTGGAGACGGCCGCGCGGGCGGTCCTGACGATCCTGGCCGACGAGCGGTCGTCCGGCGACGGCGTGTGGGCGCGGGCGATGCGGGACTGGCAGGACGCCCGGATCCGCAAGGTGGTGCGCCGGGCGCGCGGTGCCGAGTGGCGGCGGGCCGGTGCCCTGCCCGGCATCACGGTCACCGGCACCTCGGCCGAGGTGCGTGTCTTCCCGCCCGTCCCGCTCGACGGCTGGCCCAAGGACCTCGCCCGGCTCCAGGTCTCGGGCACCGACCTGGACGACCCGCGGGCGCCGGGGGACGCCGACCCGGCCGCTCCCGTGCTGTGGCTCAACCCCGGGCTGGACATGTCGGCGGGCAAGGCGATGGCCCAGGCCGGGCACGCCGCCCAGCTGGCCTGGTGGGAGCTGTCCGACGCGGAGCGGGCGGCCTGGCAGGGCGCGGGCTTCCCGCTCGCCGTACGTACGGCCGACCCGGCCCGCTGGCCGGAACTGACCGGCAGCGGGCTGCCGTTGGTCCGGGACGCCGGGTTCACGGAGATCGCGCCCGGCTCGTGCACGGTCGTCGCGGACCACCCCGCGCTGCGCCGGGAGCCGCACGGCACCGGCGGCCCGGTGGCCACCCGTTCGGAGTAACCGCGGGCGCGGCGGCGGCGGGCGGGTGCTCCAGTGGGTTACCAGACAACCCCGACCCAGGAGGCAGCCATGAGCAGCGCCGCGCCCCCTCCCCCCGCCCCTCCCGCGCCCGACGACCGGATGCCGCCCGGTGGGGGCGGTCCGCGCGGTTCCGACGACTCGTGGGCGGCCGGGGGTCTCGCGCTCGGCGGCACCCTGATGGTCGTCTACGGCCTGTTCGCGGTGCTGCAGGGCATCGCGGCGATCGCCGACGACGAGGTGTACACGAGCTTCGGCGACTACGTCTTCGAGTTCGACCTGACCGCGTGGGGCTGGATCCACCTGATCGTCGGCGTGCTGGTGGTCGCGGCCGGGTTCGGTCTGTTCACCGGGGCCACCTGGGCCCGGATGGTGGGCGCGGTCGTGGTCGGGCTGGCGCTGATCGCGAACTTCATGTGGCTGCCCTACCAGCCCTTCTGGTCGATCATCATGATCGTGACCGGTCTGTTCGTGCTGTGGTCGGTGTTCAACTACCGTTCCACCCGCGTCGTCTAGGGCCCTTCCGGCACCTCGGCGGCGCGGCCTGCCGGGCCCGGGGAGTCCGTCGGTGGGGGGGGCGGAACCTCAAATGTTGCTCTGAAGGCGGCCCGGGCGCGGTTCGGCGGCGTGCGGCTGGGCCATACCCCCCTCACGTCCGGTGACCGGGGCGGTGGAGGAGGGGACCATGCGGCGACTGGGGACGGGCATCGGGTGGCGGCCGGAGATCGCGGACGCCGTGGAGCGCATGCCGGGGATCGACTGGGTCGAGGCCGTGGCCGAGAACGTCTGCCCCGGGCATCTGCCCGAGTCGCTGCGGCGGCTGCGCGAGCGCGGCGTCACGGTGGTGCCGCACGGTGTCTCGCTGGGGCTGGGGGGCGCGGAGCGGCCCGAGGGGGGCCGGCTGGCCATGCTGGCCGAGCGGGCGGAGGCACTGGGCTCGCCGCTGGTCACCGAGCACATCGCGTTCGTCCGGGCGGGCGGCGCCCTGACGGCGTCCCCGCGGCTGGAGGCGGGCCATCTGCTGCCCGTCCCCCGGACCCGGGACGCGCTGGACGTGCTGTGCGAGAACGTGCGGATCGCGCAGGACGCGCTGCCGGTGCCGCTGGCCGTGGAGAACATCGCGGCGCTGATCTCCTGGCCGGGCGAGGAGATGACGGAGGGCCAGTTCCTTTACGAGCTGGCCGACCGCACGGGGGTGGGTCTGCTCATCGACGTGGCGAACCTGCACACCAACCACGTCAACCGCGGCGAGGACCCCGCCAAGGCCCTGGCGGAGCTGCCGCTCGAGGCGATCGCCTACGTCCATGTGGCGGGCGGTTTCGCGCGCGACGGCGTCTGGCACGACAGCCACGCCCACCCCGTGCCGCAGCCGGTCCTCGACATCCTGACCGACCTGGCGTCCCGCGTCAGCCCGCCGGGCGTGCTGCTGGAACGGGACGAGAACTTCCCGGAACCGGCGGAGCTGCGGGACGAGCTGGCCTCGATCCGCCGGGCGCTGGAGGCGGGGGCCGTGGAGCGGGTGAAGACGCGTCTGCGCGAGGCGGGCCGGACCGCCGGGCGAGCGGGCCTGTCCGGCCCGGGGGCGGAGGCGGCCGCCGGATCCGGGCCGGGGGCGCGGGTTCCTCGGGCGGAAGCGGCGGTGTCCGGGACACGAGCGGAGCTGCCCCGCGCCGGGACGGGCGTCCCGGCGCGGGGCGAGGAGACCGGGGCGGCCGAGGCGACACGGGGCGCCTTCGGCCCGCCCCACCCCGGCGCCACCGAGGAAGCCCGGCAGTCGTCCGGAGGACTGCGTGCGGACGGTGCGGGGCGCATGGACACCGGCGAGGCCCGGCAGCGGCTCGGGCTCGCTCAGGCCGCCCTGCTGTCGGCGCTGGTCGCCGGGACGCCCGTGCCCGAGGGGTTCGACCGGGTCCGGATCGGCGTCCAGGCCCGGGCGCTCGCGGCGAAGCGGGCGGACATCGTGGCGAAGGTCGCGCCCGAACTGCCGGTGATCCTGGGCGGGGACTACCGCCCGGCCTTCCTCGGTTACGCCCAGACCCAGCCCCTGGCCGGCGGCTACCGGCGCGACGCCCTCACCTTCGCGGAGCACCTGCTCACCACCGGCCGCCCCGGGCACGCACCGGCCCGGCGGGAGCTCAGGGAGTGGTGGCTGGAGCGCTCGGGCCCCGCGCCGCGCTCCGGACGGCCCGTCCACCGGCTGGCCCGCGCGACGCGCAGGGTGCTGCTGCGCCGCTGACGCCCGCGCCTTCGAGGCCACCGGGCGGGTCGCCCCACGGCGCCGGAAACGGAACGTCACATACCGACAACACTCCGTCCGGATCGTGAACAAGGCATGGTGCTCCCGCAACCGTGTCACATACAAACAACATATGCTCTGGGTTCTTTTCCTGCTGGCGGCCTGGGCCGTGGCCGGCACGGCGTGCACCCGTCTGTGCCTGGCCGCCGTCCGTGCCGCGGCCGGGGAGACGGACACCGGCCCCGTCCGCGAACTCACCCTGTACGAGGCCGCGTTCCTCTCCGGCGGTCCCCGGCGCGTCGCCGACGTGACCCTGGTCGCCATGGCGCGCCAGCGGCGTCTGCTGCTGGCCCGCACCGGCTGGGCGACGGTGGTCGATCCTCGCGGGCGCGACGAGATGGAGCGGTCGGTGATAGGGGCCATCGGGCCGGACGGGCAGTCCCGCATCGCGCCCGTGCGGGCCGGTGCCGCCGCGGCGGACGCGGTGCGCGGCATCGCCGACGGGCTGGTGCGCGCGGGTCTCGCCGTTCCCGACAGCGCCCGTACGACGGTGACGGCTGCGGTCCGTCAGGTGCGCGGAGCGGCCGTCGCCGTGCTCGCCCTCGGCGTCGCCGCGCTGCTGACCCCGCTCCCGCCGGACATGCCG
Source organism: Streptomyces sp. NPDC015242 (assembly GCF_043079125.1). Classification (NCBI taxonomy): domain Bacteria; kingdom Bacillati; phylum Actinomycetota; class Actinomycetes; order Kitasatosporales; family Streptomycetaceae; genus Streptomyces; species Streptomyces sp. NPDC015242. The sequence continues at coordinate 305,022 of NZ_JBIBUF010000005.1, forward strand.
CGCCATCTGGTCGCCCTGTGGTTCGCGCTGCCGCTCGCCCTCACCCTGAGCTGTCTCGCCGTGGCGCGCATCGAGGTGCACCCGTACGCGCGCTGGGCCTCCCCGGCCGGTCAGCGGCTGCTCGGCTCCCTGGCCCGCACCGCGGACGGCGCCGCCAACGACCGTACGTACCTCACCTCCGTGGCGGTGCGCGGGGTCAGCGCGATCGGCGAGCCGGACCTGCGCGCCGCCTTCACACACCGCGGGGCACGCGACTGACGGACCCGGGGGCGCACGGGGGGCATCGGCGCCGACACCGGCGGACGGTGCTTGCCTTCCCCCCTCCGCGCACGAAACATCCCTTGCGTCGCCACCGTGCAGCGAAGGGACATCGATGCGAGCCGCCCTCCTCTACTCGGCCGCGGGGTCCCTGCTGCTGAGCGCCCTCACAGCCGTCCCGGACGCCGAGGCCCGGACCGGGGCCGCCGAGATGCGCGGCACGGCGGTGGCCGCGGCCCGGGCGAGGGCGGCCGGGATCGACTTCGGCCCGTGCCCCGACGCACAGGATCTGCCGGGCAGCATGCGGTGCGGCACCGTGAAGGTCCCGCTGGACTACGCCCGGCCGGACGGGCGGCAGATCGAACTCACCGTCAGCCGTGCCCCGGCCACCCGCAAGGAGCCGCGCGGCGAACGCCAGGTCCTGCGGCAGGGCAGCCTGGTGTACAACCCCGGCGGGCCCGGCGCCACCGGCCTGTACTTCCCGCTCATCGGCCTGCTCCCCGAGTGGAAGCGGATCGCGGCCGCCTACGACCTGGTCGGCTACGCCCCGCGCGGGGTCGCCCCGTCGGCGCCGCTGTCGTGCAAGGACCCGCGGCAGTTCTTCAACGGGCCGTCCCAGGCGCCGACGCACCCCTCCGAGGCGTACAAGAAGGAGCGTCGCGCGCGGGCGGAGGCGTACGCGCGCGGCTGCGCCGAACGCGCCGGTGACGCGCTGCGGCACTACCACTCACTGAACAACGCCCGCGACCTGGACGTGCTGCGCGCCGCGCTCGGCGAGGAGCGGCTGACGTTCCTCGGCTCGTCGTACGGCACGTACTTCGGGGCCCTGTACGCGACTCTGTTCCCCTCCCACGTGCGGCGCATGGTGTTCGACTCCGTCGTCGACCCCGACCCGGCGCGCGTCTGGTACCGCAACAACCTCGCCCAGTCGGCCGCGTTCGAGCACCGCTGGCGGGACTTCCGGGAGTGGGCCGCCCGGCACCACGGCGTGTACGGACTGGGCCGGACCGCCCGGGAGGTGCTGCGCAGCTACGAACGGGCACGGGCGCGGCTGGCCGCCGAGCCCGCGGGCGGGAAGGTCGGGCCGGGGCAGTTGCAGGGGGCCTTCCTGCAGGCCGGTTACTACGACGACCAGTGGCCGCACCGGGCGCACGCCCTGTCGGCGTATCTCAGGGGCGACCCGCGGCCCCTGGTCGAGCAGGCGGAACAGCACCCCGAGGCGGCCGTGGAGGCGGAGAACTCCCGGGCGGTCTACGTGGCCGTCGAGTGCAACGACGCTCCCTGGCCGACGGACTGGGAGGTCTGGGACCGGGACAACACCCGGCTCGCGCGGGTGGCGCCCTTCGAGACCTGGGACAACGTGTGGACGAACCTGCCGTGCGCCTTCTGGCCGGCGCCCCGGCAACGGCCGCTGGACGTCGGCGCCGGGCCGGGCGAACTGCCGCCGACGCTGATCCTGGCGGCCGAGCGGGACGCGGCCACGCCGTACCGCGGCGCCCTGGAACTCCACCGCCGGCTGGAGGGTTCGGCGCTGGTGACGGAACGGGACGCCGGGGCCCACGGCCTCGCGGGCGGGCCGAACGCCTGCGTCAACGGGCACCTGGAGGCGTACCTGCTGGACGGGCGGCTGCCCGGACGGCGTGCGCAGTGCGCGCCGCACGCCGCACCGCGGCCGGCGGCCCCGGACGAGGCCGCCGCCCGCGCCCGCTGATCAGGCGAGACCCGCGACCAGTTCGGCGACGTCCTTGCGGCGGCCCGTGTAGAACGGGACCTCCTCGCGGACGTGCATCCGGGCCTCCGAGCCGCGCAGGTGACGCATGAGGTCGACGATGCGGTACAGCTCGTCGGCCTCGAAGGCGAGGATCCACTCGTAGTCGCCCAGCGAGAAGGAGGCGACGGTGTTGGCGCGCACGTCCGGGTAGCCGCGGGCCATCTTGCCGTGGTCGGCGAGCATGCGGCGGCGGTCCTCGTCGGGCAGCAGGTACCAGTCGTAGGAGCGCACGAAGGGGTAGACGCTCACGTAGGCGCGGGGCGTCTCGTCGGCGAGGAACGCCGGGATGTGCGAGCGGTTGAACTCGGCGGGGCGGTGCAGTGCCATGTTCGACCAGACCGGCTCCAGGGCGCGGCCCAGCCTCGTGCGGCGGAAGAGGTTGTACGCCTCCTGCAGCGCGTCGCTGGTCTCCGCGTGCCACCAGATCATGACGTCGGCGTCGGCGCGCAGGCCGGAGACGTCGTAGGTGCCGCGGACGGTCACGTCCTTGGCGGCGAGCTGGTCGAACAGCTCCTGGACCTCGTCGGCGTACCCGGCGCGGTCCTCGGGGAGCACGTCCTTGAGCTTGAAGACGGACCAGAGCGTGTAGCGGATGACCTCGTTGAGGTCCTTGGCCAGCTTGCCCTTGTTCGGGATGCGGTCGGGCGCGGTGCCGGAGGGGGTGGTGGAGGCGTCGTCACTCATGCTCCTCATTCTCCCGCTCCGCCGTGCAGACTCTGCACCGGGTGGGCGGTGAGCTCCTGCACACCCCGCAGGTCGCCGTGGATCTGGTCGACGGCGGCCCAGGCGCTCGCGACGCAGGCGGGGATGCCGACGCCGTCGTAGGGGGCGCCGCAGACGGCGAGGCCGGGCAGCAGGGCGACCCGCTCGCGGATGCGGGCCACGCGCGCGTGGTGCCCGACCGGGTACTGCGGCAGGCCGTCGTCCCAGCGGGTGACGCGGGCGGCGACGGGTGCGGCGTCCAGGCCGGTCGCGGCCTTCAGGTCGTGCCGGGAGACCTCCACCAGCTCGTCGTCGTCGCGCCGGAGGATCTCCGTCTCGCCGTAGCGGCCCACGGAGGTGCGCAGGACGACCAGGTCCGGGTTCTCCTCGGCGATCCAGCCCCACTTCTGCGAGGCGAAGGTGGACGCCTTGATGGTGCGCCCGTCGACCGGCGGCACGAGGAAACCGCTGCCGTCGGGCAGGTCCGTCCCGGCGCGGCGGTAGGCGAGGGTGACCAGCGCCATGGAGGCGTACTCGACGGTGGCCAGCTCGGCGGCGGCCCCGGGACTCTCGGCGCGCAGCAGCCGGGCGGCGGCCGGGGCGGGCACCGCGAGCACCACCGCGTCGGCCTCCAGCACCCGGTCGCCGGCCACCACCCGCCACAGCCCGGCCGACGCGCCCTCACCCGGCCCGGGACCGCCCGGCCGCGGTGCCTGCCTGCGCAGCTCCGTCACCTCGGCGCCGGTGACGATCTCGCCGCCGCGGGCCCGGACCGACTCGGCCACCGCGAGGGGCAGGCTGCCGACGCCGCCGCGGATCCCCATGAAGACGGGGCCGGTCTGCCGCGCGGCGGCGGCCCTGGCCTGGATCTCGCGGACGCCCTCGGTGAGGGAGGCGTGGCTCCGGGCGGCCTCGAAGAGCTGCGGGACCGCCGAGCGCATCGAGATGCGGTAGGCGTCGCCCGCGTACACCCCGCCCAGCAGGGGCTCCACCAGCCGGTCGACGACCTCGCGGCCGAGGCGCGCCGCCACGTACTCCCCGACGGCCACGTCGTCCCCGACCTCCGTGCGCGGCAGGCCGGCGTCGCGCTCGATGCGGGCGAGGCCCTCCTCGGACAGCACCCCGGACAGGGCGGCCGCGGTGCCGGGCACGCCCATCACATGGCCCTTGGGCATGGGGCGCAGGGCGCCGCGGGTCCAGAGGGAGGCCGTCGCGGTCGCGGGCGGCTGGAGCCGGCCGGCCAGGCCCACCTCGCGCGCGAGCGCCACCGCCTCGGGCCGCCGGGCCAGCATCGACTCCGCGCCGAGGTCCACCCGGGCACCGGCGATCTCCCCGGCCAGCAGCTTGCCGCCGACCCGTCCCGAGGCCTCCAGCACGGTCACCCGCGCCCCCCGCTCCAGCAGCCGGTGCGCGGCGGCCAGCCCCGCGATGCCCGCCCCGACGACGACGACCTGCCCCGTGACACCACGGCCCTGAACTTCGCGCATGTCCCCAGCCTCTCAGACCCCGCCGGCGGTGCCGCGGCCCCCCGGTGTCCGCCGCGAGTCCCGACCGTGACCGCATCGGAACCGTCCCGCGCCAAACGTCCGGCACGGCTCGTGCGTCGAAGAGACGTCAGCACCATCGACCCTCGGGGGATGCCCGCATGCGTACACGACGATCAGCCCGCCGCCCCGCCACGGCCCTGCCGGCCCTCCTGCTGGCCGCCGTCCTCGCCCTCACCGGGTGCAGCGGCGCCGGTGATGACTCCACCGGGAGTTCGGCCGCCGACCGGGGCCTCGCGCAGGACGGGGCCGGGGCCGGTGCCAAGGAGGCGGCGCCCGGCGGCACCGGCAGCGGGGCCCGGGCGACCGCGCCGGCGAAGCTGCCCGCGCAGCACATCATCCGCACCGCCTCGCTGACCGTTCAGGTCAAGGACGTCCCCAAGGCCCTGGACGAGGCCCGCACCAGCACCGAGAACGCGGGCGGCTACATCGGCAACGAGACCACCACGCGGGACGCGGAGGGCCGCGAGCGCACCCGGGTCGTGCTGCGCGTGCCCGCCGAGAAGTACGACGCGGTCCTGGCCGGTCTGGAGGGCGCGGGCAAGCTCCTCGACCGCAGCGCGAAGGCCGAGGACGTCACCGACCAGGTCGTGGACGTGGAGAGCCGGATCACCTCGCAGCGGGCCAGCGTGGCCCGGATCCGGGAGCTGATGGACCGGGCGGACAAGCTCAGCGACGTGGTGACCCTGGAGGGCGAGCTGAGCAGCCGGCAGGCCGACCTGGAGGCGCTGCTCGCCCGGCAGGCGTCCCTGAAGGAGCGCACGAGCCTGGCCACCATCACCCTGACGCTGTCCGAGACACCGGTGAATAAGGAGGCGAAGGAGGACGACGACCCGGGCTTCACGGACGCGCTCGCGGGCGGCTGGAACGCCTTCGTGACCATGCTGCGCTGGCTGGCGGTGGCGTTCGGCGCGATCCTGCCGTTCGCGGCGGTGGCGGTCGCACTCGCGCTGCTGTGGCTGCGTGTCGTACGGCCCCGGCTGCCGCGCCGGCCCGCGCCCGTGCCCGCGGCGAGTGCGCTCGGCCCGCTGCCGACGGCCCGCCCGGCGCCGGAGGCCGCGCAGCCGCGGACCCCGGGCGAGCAGGACTGAAATCGCCTGCTCCCGTAGCGTGTTCGCATGAACATGAGCCGTACGCGCAGAGAGCGACTGGTCGTCGTCGGCGGCGACGCCGCGGGCATGTCCGCGGCGTCACAGGCCCGCCGTCTGAAAGGCCCGGACGAGCTGGAGATCGTGGCGTTCGAACGCGGCCACTTCACGTCGTACTCGGCGTGCGGCATCCCCTACTGGGTGGGCGGCGACGTCACCGACCGGGACCGGCTCATCGCCCGCACCCCGGAGGAGCACCGCGCGCGGGACATCGACCTGCGGCTGCGCACCGAGGTGACGGAGCTCGACCTCGACGGGCGGCGGGTCCGTGCCCGGGACCTCGGCACGGGCGCCGAGTCCTGGACGCCGTACGACAAGCTCGTGATCGCGACCGGGGCCCGGCCGATCCGGCCGGACCTGCCCGGGGCCGACGCGCCCGGGGTGCACGGCGTGCAGACGCTGGACGACGGCCAGGCCCTGCTCGACACGCTGGCGCGCACGCCGGGTCGTCGCGCGGTGGTCGTCGGAGCCGGTTACATCGGCGTGGAGATGGCCGAGGCGCTCCTCAACCGCGGCTACGAGGTGACGGTCGTCAACCGGGGCAGCGAGCCCATGTCGACCCTCGACCCGGACATGGGCCGCCTGGTGCACGAGGCCATGGAGGGCCTGGGCATCACGATGGTGAACGACGCCGAGGTGACGAAGATCCTGACCGGGGACGACGGCCGGGTCCGGGCGGTGGCCACGCAGGACCGGGAGTTCCCGGCGGACGTGGTCGTGCTCGGCATCGGCGTGCGCCCCGAGACGGCTCTCGCGCGGTCGGCCGGCCTTCCCCTGGGCACCCACGGCGGGCTGCTCACGGACCGTTCGATGCGGGTGCGCGGCCATGAGGACGTGTGGGCGGGCGGCGACTGCGTCGAGGTCCTCGATCTGGTCTCCGGCCAGGAGCGGCACATCGCGCTCGGCACCCACGCCAACAAGCACGGCCAGGTCATCGGCACCAACGTCGGCGGCGGCTACGCCACGTTCCCGGGCGTGGTCGGCACGGCGGTCAGCAAGGTGTGCGACCTGGAGATCGCCCGCACGGGCCTGCGCGAGAAGGACGCCCGCCGCGTCGGGCTCCGCTTCGAGGCGGTCACCATCGAGTCGACCAGCCGCGCGGGCTACTACCCGGACGCCTCCCCGATGACGGTCAAGATGCTCGCCGAACTGCGCACGGGCCGCCTGCTCGGCGTGCAGATCGTCGGCAGGGAGGGCGCGGGCAAACGCGTCGACGTCGCGGCGGTCGCCCTCACGGCGGGCATGACGGCGGAGCAGATGACCACCCTCGATCTCGGGTACGCCCCGCCGTTCTCCCCGGTCTGGGACCCGGTCCTGGTGGCGGCCCGCAAGGCGGCCGCGAAGGTACGCGGTTCGGTCGCGCCCTGAACGGGCGCGGGGCCGGGCCGACGTGCGGCTGTGCCGCGTGGGCGCGAGGAGCCACGACGGACCCGCGCCCGGCGACGACCCGCCCCGCACCCCGGCGGCGCGTCCTAGGCCGTCCCGGCCGTCCCGTTGATCCGGTCGATGGCCTGCCGCGCCTGCTCGGCCGGCGGCCGGGCCGGCAGGGACGACACCGACGCCGACGCGGCGGTCACCGCCGGCGGCTGCTCCCCCGCCGGCTTGGCGTGCGCGGCCACCCGGGAGGACCGCAGCCGGTGGCTCACCGCCTCCTCCAGCGTCACCGGCCGCCGCCACTGCGCGGCCAGCCGCCCCGCGTCCTGGCCGAGGCGGGCCACGTCCTCCCAGGGCAGCCGCACCACCAGCGTCAGCTCCGCCTCACCGTCCGGCAGCGCGTGCATGGGCGGAGTCACTCGGTCGTTCATCGCCTGTTCCTCACGTCGGCCCCGCGACCCGCCTTCCCCGCGCCGCGGGCGGTTGCCGACACATACGCACGCCCGGACGGCCGCGTTCAGCCGCCCCGCCGATTCACCGCCGCCGCCCAGGGCACACGTCGGGTGTGGTGATCCCCGTCCATGACGTGAACCCGGTGCGGCGCACCCCCTGGGTCACGTACGCGCTGCTGGCGGCCAACGTCGTCGTGTTCCTGCTCACTCCCGGCATGGCCGGCTCCCTCACGGGCGAGAGCAGCCTGGCGCAGCTCTGCCACCTCCAGGCGTTCCTGGACCACTGGGCGGCGGTGCCGCGGGAGCTGATCCACCATCAGATGCCGCGTCTGGTGCCCACCGGTGAGGTGGGGGTGGGTCCGCAGGGGCCGGGCTGCGTGGTCGGCCCGGCGTCCTACGACAAGTCGCCGGAACTGAGCGTGCTGACGGCGATGTTCCTGCACGGCGGCTGGATGCACCTGCTGGGCAACATGCTGTTCCTGTGGATCTTCGGCAACAACATCGAGGACCGCATGGGACATCTGCGCTTCCTGCTGTTCTACGCGGTCTGCGGCATCGCGGCCGCCTACGGCTTCGCGCTCCTCGACACCGGCTCGGCCGCCCCGCTGATCGGCGCCTCCGGAGCGATCGCCGGGGTGCTCGGCGCCTATCTGGTGCTGTACCCGAGGGCCCGGGTCTGGGTGCTCGTCCCGTTCCTGATCTTCCTGCCGCTGCGGCTGCCGGCCTGGATCGTGCTGGGCCTGTGGTTCGTGCTGCAGGCGGTGTACTCCTCCGGCGGGGGCGTCTCCGACGCCGGCACGGTGGCGTACGCGGCGCACGTGGCCGGATTCGTCGTCGGCCTGCTGCTCGCCCTGCCGCTGCGCCCCGGCACACCGCCCCCTCCGGAACCGCGCGGCATCCTGTTCGGCCGGCGGGCCCGGCCGGGGTGGTGAGCCCCGGGCCGGGCGGGGTCAGCGGGCGGTGTGCGTGTGCACGTACTCCACGAGCCGGGTCAGCGCGTCGGGGTCCGTGGACGGCATGACGCCGTGGCCGAGGTTGAAGACGTGGCCCTCCAGGCCCGCCGCCGACTCCAGGACCTCCCGGGTCTTGGCCTCGACGGCCTCGGCCGGGGCGAACAGCACGGTCGGGTCGAGGTTGCCCTGGAGCGCCTTGCCGGGGCCGACACGGCGGGCGGCCTCGTCCATCGGGACGCGCCAGTCGACGCCGACGACGTCCGCGCCGGCCTCGCCCATGAGGCCGAGCAGCTCGCCGGTGCCGACGCCGAAGTGGATGCGCGGGACGCCGTAGCCGGCCACGGCCTCGAAGACCTTCGCCGACGCCGGCAGCACCGAGCGCCGGTAGTCGACCGGGGCCAGGGCACCGGCCCAGGAGTCGAACAGCTGCACGGCCGAGGCGCCCGCCTCGATCTGCACCCTGAGGAACGCGGCCGTGATGTCCGCGAGCCGGTCGAGCAGGTCGGCCCAGAGCTCCGGGTCGCCGTACATCATCGCCTTGGCGTTCTCGTACGTGCGGGACGGCCCGCCCTCGACGAGGTAGCTGGCGAGAGTGAAGGGGGCTCCGGCGAAGCCGATCAGGGGCGTGGCGCCGAGCTCGCGGGTGAGCAGGCCGATGGCCTCGGTGACGTAGGAGACGTCCTCGGGGGTCAGGCCGCGCAGCTGGGCGAGGTCGGCGCGGGTGCGGATCGGGCGCTCCACGACCGGGCCGACGCCGGGCTTGATGTCGAGGTCGATGCCGATGGCCTTGAGCGGGACGACGATGTCGCTGAAGAAGATCGCCGCGTCCACGCCGTGCCGGCGGACCGGCTGCAGCGTGATCTCGGTGACCAGGTCGGGCCGCATGCAGGACTCCAGCATCGGGATGCCTTCGCGCACCTTGCGGTACTCCGGCAGCGAGCGCCCGGCCTGCCGCATGAACCACACCGGCGTGTGCGGCACGGGCTCGCGCCGGCACGCCTTGAGGAAGGCGGAGTCGTACGGGGCGGACGGCTGCGGGGCCCGGGGGGCGTCGTTGGCACTCACGGGCCCAAGTTTCGCACGCTCCCGGACAGCGCGATCCAGCCCCTGGACGGGCGCGGGGTGTCTAGCCCGGCGCCCGGGCCCGGGGCCCCGTAATCTTCCGGCATGGCTGCGGCTCAGGGACGACTGTCGGACGGCGCTGGCGGGATGGACGAAGCGAAGGACACCGAGGACGACCGGCGGGAGGCGGACTCCGCCCCGCTGCCCTTCCGGGCCGCCGTCGACGCGCTCAGGACGGCGCGGCTGCGGCCCAGGGTCGAGGTCGAGCCGACACCGGCGCCGAAGCGGCTCGCTCCCTACGCCTACGCGCTGGAGGCCGCGGTCGTCGACGGCGACGAGGACCTGGCCGACGGCCGTCTGGTGCTGCTGCACGACCCGGCCGGGCACGACGCCTGGCGGGGCACCTTCCGCCTGGTGACCCTGGTCCGCGCGGAGCTGGAGCCGGAGATGGCCGCGGACCCGCTGCTGCCGGAGGTGTGCTGGTCCTGGCTGACCGGCGCGCTGCAGGCGCGCGGGCTGGCCTACGGAGAGCCGAGCGGCACGGTCACCCGGGCGAGCTCCCACTACTTCGGCGGCCTGTCGGCGCGCCCCGCCGCCTCGCAGATCGAGATCCGCGCCTCGTGGACGCCGCGCGAGGGCCTGGGCGGGGTGCCGGACACGGCGGCGCACCTGGCGTCGTGGTGCGATCTGCTCGCCCAGGTCGCGGGGCTGCCCCCGGCCGGTCCGGGCGACGCCTCGGTGGTGTCGCTGCCGCAGCGGCGCGGACCCCAGTCCCGCTGATCGAACCCCTTCCCACCCCGTACTGACCGAACTTGTACGGGGTGGTCAACGCTGCCCTGCCGACGATCACACCTGCGTCCCCCTCTTGGCCGAATCACTTTGTCGATACGGCCACTTTCGACCGCGTAGCGACGCAGACCGAAACCGTCCGGCCTTCGAATGATCGACCGCGTGTCCGAATTGCACGGATTGTTATCACCGAATCGTGATCATTCTCTAAAGGCGGACGGGTCGGGTGCCGAAGACGACTGTGACCTTGAAAGCACGGTTCGTCCCGGCTTCACCCCCACGAGCCGGCCCCGTCCCGCACCCCAGGAGGCCTGGTGTCCGTTCTCCTCGAGCAGCCCGCAAGCCTGGTCGCCTACCGCCCGAACAAGCCGACCGCCATGGTGGTCGTGGCCGACCCGCGCGTCCGCTCCACCGTCACCCGCCATCTGTGGGCGCTCGGTGTGCGCGATGTCATCGAGGCCTCGTCCATCGCGGAGGCTCGTCCCCGCATCGGCAACCCCCGCGACATCTGCGTCGCCGACGTCCATCTGCCGGACGGCTCCGGCCTGACCCTCCTGTCGGAGACCCGCGCGGCGGGCTGGCCCAACGGCCTCGCCCTCTCCGCGGCCGACGACATCGGCGCCGTGCGCAACGCGCTCGCCGGTGGTGTGAAGGGCTACGTCGTCACCGGCACGCGCACCAACGTCGGGCTCCCCACCCGGCCGGGCGCCGCCCCCATCGGCGCCGCCGCCGCGCGCCTGCACCGCCGCCCCCCGGGTGCCCCGAGCCACCCGGGCGGCTACCGCGAGCTGTCCGGCCGCGAGGTGGAGGTGCTGCGGCTGGTCGCGGAAGGCCAGTCGAACAAGGCCATCGGCGTCTCGATGGGCCTGTCCGCGCTGACCGTCAAGAGCCACCTCGCCCGCATCGCCCGCAAGCTCGGCACGGGAGACCGCGCCGGGATGGTGGCGGTGGCGCTGCGGACCGGCATCATCCACTGACCCCCGACGTCCACCCGCCCCGGATCGCCCCCGACCCGCTCCGGACCGCCCCGGTCCGCCGCACCCCGGCCCTCCGTGCCCCCTCACCCGCCTGAACGGGATCCCCACCGGTCCCCTTCACCCTCACGCGCGGCTCGTGAACCCGCCCCTTCCCCGGCATGACTGGTTTGCGACCCTCGAGCGCCCGCCGACGGAACGTTCCGTCGGCGGGCGCTGTCCATACATGGATACCCTTGACAGGTGACCGACGCCCACGACACCGCAGCAGACAGCCCACTGCGAACCACCGGAGGCGCCCCTCCGGACGACGGCCGATCTTCTGCTACGGAGGCGCCGATCCCCCTGCTGGAGCCGCGCGAGGGCATTCCGCCCGTGATCGCGGACGAGGCGGCCCTGGCCCGCGTCATCGCCGCCTTCGAGGCGGGCTCCGGCCCGGTCGCCGTCGACGCCGAGCGGGCGTCCGGCTACCGCTACGGCCAGCGCGCCTACCTCGTGCAGCTGCGCCGCGAGGGCGCCGGCACGGCGCTGATCGACCCCGTCGCCTGCCCCGACCTGTCCGCGCTGGGCGAGGCCCTGTCCGGCGTCGAGTGGGTGCTGCACGCCGCCACCCAGGACCTGCCCTGCCTGCGCGAGATAGGCATGGTGCCGACGCGGCTGTTCGACACGGAGCTGGCCGGGCGGCTCGCGGGGTTCCCCCGGGTCGGCCTCGGCGCGATGGTCGAGAGCGTGCTGGGCTTCGTCCTGGAGAAGGGCCACTCCGCCGTCGACTGGTCCACCCGGCCGCTGCCCGAGCCCTGGCTGCGGTACGCGGCGCTGGACGTCGAGCTGCTGGTCGACCTGCGCGACGCGCTGGAGAAGGAGCTGGACCGGCAGGGCAAGCTGGAGTGGGCCCGGCAGGAGTTCGACGCGATCGCCTCGGCTCCCCCGCCCGAGCCCCGCAAGGACCCCTGGCGCCGTACGTCCGGCATGCACAAGGTGCGCCGGCGGCGGCAGCTGGCCGTGGTGCGGGAGCTGTGGCTGGCCCGGGACCGGATCGCGCAGCGGCGGGACGTCTCGCCCGGCAAGGTGCTCGGGGACGCGGCCATCGTAGAGGCCGCGCTCGCCCTTCCGGCCAACGTGCACGCGCTGGCCGCGCTGAACGGATTCGGGCACCGCATGGGCAAGCGGCAGCTGGAGCAGTGGCAGGCCGCGGTGGACCGGGCGAAGGCGCTGAGCGAGGCGCAGCTGCCGCAGCCTGGGCAGCCGGTGGCCGGGCCGCCGCCGCCCCGGGCCTGGGCCGACAAGGACCCCGCCGCGGCGGCGCGGCTGTCCGCCGCCCGGGCCGGGGTGTCCGCGCTCGCCGAGGAACTGAACATGCCGCAGGAGAACCTGATCACGCCGGACACCGTGCGGCGGGTGTGCTGGGAGCCGCCGGCGGTGGTGGACGCGGAGTCCGTCGCGGCGGCGCTGGCCGGGTACGGAGCGCGGCCGTGGCAGGTGGAGCAGGTCACCCCGGTTCTGGTGGCGGCGTTGTCCGCCGGGGCGCCGTGAGGGGCCGCGGGGGGTGCCGCCCGCTCACCGGCTCGCTCCCTGGGTGAAGCCGTTGTAGATGTAGCGCTGGAGGCCGAGGAAGACGATCAGGGTGGGGAGGATCACCAGGATCGTCCCTGCCGAGATGGTCTCCCAGTGGGCGCCGAAGGGGCCCTTGAAGCGGAACAGCGACGTCGAGATCACGCCAAGATCTTCCGAGGGCATGTAGAGGAACGGGATGTAGAAGTCGTTGTAGGTGGTGATCCCCTTGACGATCACCACCGTGGCGATCGCCGGCTTCAGCAGCGGCAGGATGATCCTGCGGTAGATCGTGAAGGCGCTGGCGCCGTCCAGGCGGGCCGCCTCGTCCAGGGAGGTGGGGATGGACCGCACGAACTGCAGGAAGATGTAGATCGAGACGATGTCCGTGCCCATGTAGAGGGCGATCGGCGCCCACAGGCTGTCGAACATGCCGAAGCTGTTCACGATCTGGAAGGTCGCCACCTGTGTCGTGACGCCGGGCACCAGCGCGGCCACCAGGAACAGGGCCAGGACCGGCTTCCGGAGGCGGAAGCGGAAGCGGTCGATCGCGTAGGCCGTCATCGAGCCGATCAGAACCGTGCCGCCGATGGCGGCCACCAGGATGACCGCGGTGTTGGCGAACGCGGAGAGCATCCGGCCGTCCTGGAACGCCGTCACGTAGTTGTGGAGGTCGAGCGGGTCGTCGGGGAGCGCCAGGGCCCCGCTGCCGTTCGCCAGCTCCCGCTCCGACTTCAGGGACGTCAGGAGGACGGCCGCCAGCGGGAGCAGCACCACCGCGGTCGCGGCGAGCAGGGACGCGTACATCAGGGCGCGGGCCACTGCGCGGCGGGTCATGTGAGGTCCACCTTGTCGTCGGGGACGAGGCGCCGCTGCACCCAGGTCACGGCCAGGACGATCAGCAGCAGCACGAGCGCGGCCGCCGAGGCGAGCCCCGTCTTGTTGAACTGGAAGGCCAGCTTCACCGTCTGGATCACGAAGGTCTCGGTGCCGGTCGCGCCGCCGGTCATGATGTACGGGATCTCGAAGACCGACAGGGAGCCCGAGATCGACAGGATCACCGTCAGGGACAGCACGGGCTTGATGCCCGGCGCGATGATGTGCCGGAACTGCTGCCAGCGGTTGGCGCCGTCCAGCTCCGCCGCCTCGTACAGGTCCCCCGGGATCGACTGGATCGCGCCGAGGAAGAGGACGAAGTTCAGGCCCAGGTGGCGCCAGACCGATACGGCCGCCAGGGAGGTGTTCGCCGACTCCGGGGTGTCCAGCCAGGCGCGGTCGCTCTCCGCGCCGAACAGGGCGAGGACGGAGTCGAGGGTGCCGCCGTCCTGGAAGAAGTAGAGGAAGACGAAGCCGATCGCCACGCCGTTGATCAGGTACGGGAAGAACAGCACGCCCTTGAAGAAGGTGCGGAAGCGGACGTGGAAGCTGAGGACCGTCGCGAAGTAGAGGGCGGCGACGATCTGGACGACGGAGGCGGCCAGGTAGTAGCCGCTGACCCAGAAGACCTCGAACAGGTCGGGGCGGGTGAACAGTTCCTCGTAGTTCCCGGTGCCCGTGTAGCGCAGTTCGGGGCTCACGCCGTCCCAGTCGGTGAAGCTGTAGGCGACCGTGTTGGCGATCGGCGCGTAGGTGAAGACGATCAGGAGCGTGAGCGGGGCCAGCAGGAACAGCCAGGGGGTGGCCCCGCGCCACAGGCGTGCCGTGCGCGGGACCGGTGCCGGGGCGGGCGGGCCGGGATCGGGCCGGACGGCCGCCCTCTCGGTGGTCTGCGTCATCAGGACCCCAGGGACTGCTGGGTCTCGGTCCACCTTTTCGCCAGGCCGTCCAGGAAGTCGTCCAGGCTGCCCTTGGTGGCGCCGCGGGCCAGGTCGATCAGGTCCTGGCGGTAGTCGGGCTTGTTGATGCCGACCTCGGAACGGTTGTCGATGGACTTCACCTCGGCGCCCTGGGAGTCGTCCAGGTCGAGGAGCTTCACGCCCGCCTCCTCGTAGGGCTGGAGCACCTCGGGCAGCGGGTCGGCCTTCAGCGGGGACAGGGCCAGGTTGTCCCGGGCGTAGCCGGACTTGTCGGTGAACCAGTCGATCCAGGCGCGGGCGGCGGCCTTGTGCTCGGAGTGGATGTTGACGGCCTGGTTGTAGTCGGGCAGCGCCACCGCGCAGAACCTGCCGTCCTTCTGTGCCGGGAAGGGCATGAACCCGATGTCGTCGGGGTCCGCGCCGGCCTGCTCGGCGGCGCCCCGCATTTGGATGACGGCCCAGGAGCCGAGCCACATGGTGGCGATCTCGCCCTTGGCCAGCCGGGGTTTGGAGGCCTCCCAGTTGGTGGTGGTCGGGTCCTTCTCGGCGAGCCCGGCGCGCACGATGTCGTACAGCAGCGTGTCGGCGGTGCGCAGGTCGGAGCCCTCCGCCCACGGGTTGCCCTCGGCGAGCCGGGTGGTGGCCTGTTCGTCACAGCTGACCGAGCCGTTGACCTGGGTCCACTGGGTGAGCGGCCACATGTCCTTGAAGTTGGTGTAGTACGGGACCGCGTCCGTCTTCGACCTGATCGCCTTCAGGGCGGCGAGGAACTCGGCCGGGGTCTTCGGCCAGCCGGTGACGCCGGCCCGCCGCCAGACCTTCTTGTTGTAGACGAAGCCGGGGACCGCGCCGAGCGGGCTCTGGCCGTAGACCTTGCCGTTCACGGTGGTGTAGTCGGTGAAGCGGTACGTGCCCGCGCGCTCGGCCCGGCTGCCCAGCGAGGCGAAGAACCGGGGGTAGTCCTTCTTCTCGATCACGCCCGGGATCATGAGGACGTCGCCGTAGTTCTCCGTGTTCATCCGGATCTTGACTTCGCCCTCGTAGTCGGTGACGGCGTCGAACTCGACCTTCACCCCGGGGTGGGTCCTGCGGAACTCGGCGGCGTACTTCTTCATCGTTCCGTCCTGCACGAGGTCGGTCCGGTGGGTGAGGACCGTGATGGTCCCGCTGACCCGGGAGGGATCGTCGGGCGCCTCGGCGTCCGCGCCTTTCGCGCCGCCTCCGGTGCCGGTGCAACCGGAGGCCAGCAGAGCGGCTCCCACGGCCAGGGCGAGGGCGGTACGGCGGTTCATGTGCATCAGCTCCGTTCGCGGAGAAGGACTCGGGACGGACGAGCACGTGCGGTATGGCTGGTTCGGCACTCTGACAGTGCTTGCTCAACCGGTAAAGTCCCATTCCCGCCAAGGATGCGAAACCGACACTCGGCTCTTTACTACACCGGTTTAGGGAGTGCGCATGCTGGAGGTCACACCGCTCGGCGAGGGATGGACCCTGCGGCACGGCTCGGACAGGCTGCCGGCCACCGTGCCGGGCTGCGTGCACACCGACCTGATGGCGGCCGGGGTGATCCCGGACCCCTTCCTCGGCCACAACGAGACCGAGGTGGCGTGGGTGGGGCGCCGGGACTGGACCTACGAGCGGCTGCTCGGCGACTCGTCGGCGCAGGAGCAGACCGACCTGGTCTTCGACGGGCTCGACACCGTCGCCGAGGTCTCCCTGGACGGGCGGCCGCTGGGGACGGTGCGGAACATGCACCGCTCCCACCGGTTCGACGTGACGGGGCTGACCGGGCGGCTGGCCGTGCGGTTCGTCTCCGCCTACGCGGAGGCCGAGGCGGTGCGGGAGCGGCTCGGCGAGCGGCCCGCCGCCTACGCCGAGCCGTACCCGTACCTGCGCAAGATGGCCTGTTCCTTCGGCTGGGACTGGGGGCCCACGCTGGTCACGGCCGGGATCTGGCGGCCGGTGCGGCTGGAGCACTGGTCGACGGCCCGGATCGCCCGGGCGCGGCCCCTGGTGACCGTCGAGGAGGGCACCGGGGTGGTCGAGCTGGCCGTGGACGTGGAACGGACCCGGGTGGAGGCGCCGCTCGTCCTGGAGGCGTCGGTCGCCGGGGCGCGGGCCCGCACGGAGATCCGGGGAACGGGCGGGACGCTGCGCCTGCGGGTGCCGGACCCGCAGCTGTGGTGGCCGCGCGGCTACGGCGAACAGCCCCTCTACGAGCTGCAGTTGACACTGCTGCACGGTGACGAGGCGCTGGACGAATGGCGGCGGCGCATCGGCTTCAGGACGGTGGAGCTGGACCGCAGGCCGGACGCCCACGGCACCGGCTTCACCCTCGTCGTGAACGGCGAACGGCTCTTCGCGCGGGGCGTCAACTGGATCCCGGACGACGTCTTCCCGTCCCGGATCACCCGAGCGCGCTACCGGGAACGGCTGGAGCAGGCCGCCGCCGCGGGCGTGGACCTGGTGCGCGTGTGGGGCGGCGGCATCTACGAGAGCGAGGACTTCTACGACGCCTGCGACGCCCTCGGCCTGCTGGTGTGGCAGGACTTCCCGTTCGCCTGCGCGGCCTACCCGGAGGAGCAGCCGTTGCGCGGTGAGGTGGAGGCCGAGGCGCGGGAGAACGTCGTACGGCTGATGCCGCATCCGTCGCTGGTGCTGTGGAACGGCAACAACGAGAACCTGTGGGGGTTCCGGGACTGGGGATGGGAGCCGCGGCTGGCCGGGGACTCCTGGGGCGAGGGCTACTACCTGGGCCTGCTGCCGCGGGTGGTGGCCGAACTCGACCCGACCCGGCCGTACACGGCGGGCAGCCCCTGGTCCGGGTCGTGGCGGCACCACCCGAACGACCCCGCGCACGGCACCCACCACTCCTGGGAGGTGTGGAACCGCGAGGACTACGCCGGCTACCGGCGCGGCGTGCCCCGGTTCGTCGCCGAGTTCGGCTGGCAGGCCCCGCCCGCCCACGCCACACTGCGCCGGGCGCTGCCCGGGGAGGAGCTCGCGCCGGACTCCCCCGGCATGCTGCACCACCAGAAGGCCGACGACGGCAACGGGAAGCTGGAGCGGGGGCTCGCGCGGCACTTCGCCGTGCCGGACGGGGACTTCGACCGCTGGCACTACCTCACGCAGCTCAACCAGGCCCGGGCGGTCGCGGCCGGGATCGAGCACTGGCGCTCGCACTGGCCGGTGTGCGCGGGCACGGTCGTCTGGCAGCTCAACGACTGCTGGCCGGTGACCTCTTGGGCGGCGATCGACGGGGACGGGCGGGAGAAGCCGCTGTTCCAGGAGCTGAAGCGGCTGTACGCGGACCGGTTGCTGACGGTCCGGGAGGCCGCGGACGGCCGGCTGGAGCTGGCCGCGGTGAACCAGGCGGCCGGGGCCTGGACGGCGGCGCTGACGCTGCGGCGGATGTCCGTCGAGGGCAAGGTGCTGGGGCGGCGGGAGCTGCCCCTGGCGGCCGGGGCGCGGAGCGTGGGCCGGGTGGGGGTGCCGGACGGGCTGACGCCTGCCGGTCCCGAGGAGTTCCTGGTCGCGGACGCGGACGGGCTGCGGGCGGTGCACTTCCCGGTGCCCGACCGCGAGGTCGCCTACCCGGACCCGGAGTTCGAGGTCGCGCTCGTCCCGGAGGGGATCAGGGTGACCGCGCGCACACTGGTGCGTGACCTGCTGCTGCAGGCCGACCGGCTCGATCCGGGGGCACGGGCCGACCGGGGGCTGGTCACGCTGCTGCCGGGCGAAGAGGTGACCATCGGGGTGCGCGGCTGGAAGACTCCGGACGCGGAACGTGCCCGGTCCGCCCTGTACTGCGTGGAGCCCACCCGATGACGGCAACGCCGACCCCCCGCGTCACCATCAAGGACGTCGCCGCGCGCGCCGGTGTGTCCAAGGGTGCCGTGTCCCTCGCGTTCAACCACAAGCCGGGCCTGTCCGAGGCGACCCGGGACCGGATCTTCCGGGCGGCGCGGGAGCTCGGCTGGGCGCCGAGCCTGACGGCCCGGACGCTGGCCGGGTCGCGGGTGGACGTGGTGGGGCTCGCGGTGTGCCGGCCGGCCCGGATGCTCGGCCTGGAGCCCTGGTACATGGAGTTCGTCTCGGGCGTGGAGAGCGTGCTCGCCGAGCACTCCTGCTCGTTGCTGCTGCGGCTCGTGCGCGGTCTGGACGAGGAGCTGGGGGTGCAGGAGGCGTGGTGGCGGGGGCGGCAGGTCGGCGGCTCGATCCTGGTCGACTTCCGGGCCGACGATCCCCGGGTGGGTCTGGTGGAGCGGCTCGGGCTGCCGGCCGTCGCGGTCGGGCATCCCGCACTGACCGGGGGGCTCGTCTCGGTGTGGACCGACGACGCCACGGCCGTGACGGAGGCCGTGCGGTATCTGGCCGCGCTGGGGCACCGGCGGATCGCCCGGGTGGGCGGGGCGGCGGACCTCGGGCACACCTCGATCCGGACGGCGGCGTTCGACGAGGCGGCGGGGGCGCTGGCCCTGGCCGGGGCGTGGCAGGTGGCGACGGACTTCTCGGGCGACGCCGGGGCGCGGGCGACGCGGTCGCTGCTGACGGCCGCGCCGCCGGACCGGCCGACGGCGATCGTGTACGACAACGACATCATGGCGGTGGCCGGTCTTTCGGTGGCGGCGGAGATGGGGCTGCGGGTGCCGGACGACGTGTCGCTGCTGGCGTGGGACGACTCGCAGCTGTGCCGGCTGACGCATCCGACGCTGTCCGCGATGAGCCATGACGTGCACGGATTCGGGGCGGAGGTGGCCCGGACCCTGTTCTCGGTGATCGCCGGCGGCGAAGGAGTGGTCTCGCATCCGGTGCCCACGCCCGTCCTGACGCCCCGGGGGTCCACGGCACCGCCGAAGGTGTGACCTTCACCGCTCCGCCTGTCAGGACTGTGCAGCTACGTTACCCACAAGTAGCATGGGACTGAGCGCGCGCTCAGCGCATCGCAGCAGCACTGCAATCCTGACCCTGGAGGAGAGCCATCGTGCCTCGTACCGTCAGGGACGTCGTCTTCGTCGACGGCGTCCGCACCCCGTTCGGCAAGGCGGGCCCGAAGGGCATCTACCACGAGACCCGAGCCGACGACCTCGTCGTGAAGGCGATCCGGGAGCTGCTGCGCCGCAACCCCGGCCTGGACCCCAAGAAGATCGACGAGGTCGCCATCGCCGCGACCACGCAGATCGGTGACCAGGGCCTGACCATCGGCCGCACCGCGGGCATCCTGGCCGGCCTGCCGCAGTCCGTCCCGGGCTACAGCATCGACCGCATGTGCGCCGGCGCGCTGACCGCCGTCACCACGGTCGCCGGCTCCGTCGCCTTCGGCGCCTACGACATCGCCATCGCGGGCGGTGTCGAGCACATGGGCCGCCACCCCATGGGCGAGGGCGTCGACCCCAACCCGCGGTTCGTCTCCGAGAAGCTGGTCGACGAGTCCGCCCTCTTCATGGGCATGACCGCCGAGAACCTGCACGACCGTTACCCGCAGATCACCAAGCTGCGCGCCGACGAGTACGCCGTGCGCTCCCAGGAGAAGGCCGCCAAGGCGTACGCCAACGGCAAGATCCAGGCCGACCTGGTGCCGATCTCGGTCCGCCGCACCAACGCCGAGGCCGGTGAGACGGGCTGGGGCCTGGTCACCGCCGACGAGCCGATGCGCCCGGGCACGACCCTGGAGAACCTCCAGGGCCTGAAGACCCCGTTCCGCGTCCACGGCCGGGTCACCGCCGGCAACGCGGCCGGTCTGAACGACGGCGCCACCGCCTCGCTGATCGCCTCCGAGGACTTCGCGCGGGAGAACGGCCTCCCCGTGAAGATGCGCCTGGTCTCCTACTCCTTCGCGGGCGTTGAGCCGGAGGTCATGGGCTACGGCCCGATCCCGGCCACGGAGAAGGCCCTGGCGCAGGCCGGTCTGTCGATCTCCGACATCGGCCTGTTCGAGATCAACGAGGCCTTCGCCGTCCAGGTCCTGGCCTTCCTCGACCACTACGGCATCGCCGACGACGACGAGCGCGTCAACCAGTACGGCGGCGCCATCGCCTTCGGCCACCCGCTGGCCTCCTCCGGCGTCCGCCTGATGACGCAGCTGGCCCGCCAGTTCGAGGAGCAGCCGCACGTCCGCTACGGCCTGACCACCATGTGCGTCGGCTTCGGCATGGGCGCGACGGTCATCTGGGAGAACCCGCACTTCGAGGGGGACAAGTGAGCACCACCGCCGAGCTGCTGAAGCAGGCTTCCGAACTGTTCCCGGACGAGGTCGTCACGAGTGCGCACGTACGCCACTTCGACCTCCCCCTGGGTGCCGGGCGCTTCGCGCTGATCACCCTGGACAACGGCCACGACCACACCAAGCCGACCACCTTCGGCCCGGCCTCGCTGGCGAACCTGAACACCGCCATCGACCAGGTCGAGAAGGAGGCGGCGGACGGCGAGATCGTCGGCGTCGGCATCACCGGCAAGCCGTTCATCTTCGCGGTCGGCGCCGACCTCAAGGGCGTGGAGATCCTCAAGGAGCACGAGCACGCGCTCGCCATCGGCAAGGGCGGCCACGAGGTCTTCAAGCGGCTGTCGCAGCTGGCCGTGCCGACCTTCGCGTACTACAACGGCGCCGCCATGGGCGGCGGCGTCGAGGTCGGTCTGCACTGCACCTACCGCACCGTCTCCGCGGCCGTGCCGGCGTTCTCCCTGCCCGAGGTCTTCCTCGGCCTGGTCCCCGGCTGGGGCGGCTGCACGATCCTGCCGAACCTGATCGGCCCCGAGAAGGCCGTCTCGGTGATCATCGAGAACAGCCTCAACCAGAACAAGCAGCTCAAGGGCAAGCAGGTCTACGAGCTCGGGATCGCCGACGCGATCTTCGAGGGCGCTGACTTCCTGGAGCAGTCGCTGATCTGGACCTCCGCCGTCCTCAAGGGCGAGCTGAAGATCGAGCGCCCGGTGATCGACCGCGGCGAGGCCTGGGACCAGGCCGTCGCCAAGGGCCGCTTCATCGCCGACTCCAAGGTGCACGGCGCCGCCCCGGCCGCCTACCGCGCCCTGGACATCATCGCCGCCGCCAAGAACGGCGACCTGCAGCAGGGCTACGACGCCGAGGACCAGGCCCTGGCCGACCTCATCATGGGCGGCGAACTGCGCGCCGGCATCTACGCCTTCAACCTGGTGCAGAAGCGCGGCAAGCGCCCCGCGGGCGCCCCGGACAAGTCCCTGGCCCGCCCGGTCACCAAGGTCGGTGTCGTCGGCGCCGGTCTGATGGCCAGCCAGCTCGCGCTGCTGTTCCTGCGCCGCCTGGAGGTGCCGGTCGTGCTGACCGACATCGACCAGGAGCGCGTCGACAAGGGCGTGGGCTACGTCCACGCCGAGATCGACAAGCTGCTCGGCAAGGGCCGCGTCAACCAGGACAAGGCCAACCGCCTCAAGGCTCTGGTCACCGGTGTGCTGGACAAGGCCGAGGGCTTCGCGGACGCCGACTTCATCATCGAAGCGGTCTTCGAGGAGATGGGCGTCAAGCAGCAGGTGTTCGCGGAGGTCGAGGCGGTCGCCCCGGCGCACGCGATCCTCGCCACCAACACCTCCTCGCTGTCGGTGTCGGAGATGGCCTCGAAGCTCAAGCACCCCGAGCGGGTCGTGGGCTTCCACTTCTTCAACCCGGTCGCCGTCCTGCCGCTGCTGGAGATCGTCCGCGGCGAGCAGACCGACGACGCCTCCCTGGCCACGGCGTTCGGTGTCGCCAAGAAGCTGAAGAAGACCGCGGTGCTGGTGAAGGACGCCCCGGCGTTCGTCGTGAACCGCATCCTGACCCGCTTCATGGGCGAGATCCAGAACGTCATCGACGAGGGCACCCCGGTCGAGGTCGCCGAGAAGGCCGTCGAGCCGCTCGGTCTGCCGATGTCGCCGCTGGTCCTGCTGGAGCTGGTCGGCCCGGCCATCGGCCTGCACGTCTCCGAGACGCTCAACCGGGCGTTCCCGGACCGCTTCACGGTCTCCCCGAACCTCAAGGCGGTCGTCGAGGCGGGCAAGCGCGGCTTCTACGTCTACGACTCCGGCAAGCCGGAGCTGGACCCCGAGGTGGCCGCGCTGCTGAAGCAGGGCGACACCGTCCTGACGGAGGAGCAGGTCCGCGAGCGGGTGCTCGACGCGGTGGCGCAGGAGATCGGGCTCATGCTCGACGAGGGCGTCGTCGCCGAGGCGCAGGACATCGACCTGTGCCTCATCACGGGCGCCGGCTGGCCGTTCCACCTGGGCGGCATCACGCCGTACCTGGACCGCGAGGGCGTCTCCGAGCGCGTCAACGGCAAGAGGTTCCTGGCTCCGGGCGTCGCGAGCGTCCCGGCGTAACGCGTAACCCCTGAGGGGGGTGGGGCGTACGGTAACAATCCGTGCACCCGCCCCCCTTTGCGTATGCCTGCGCGGATAGGATCCTCACACAATCCGACCATTGTTTACCTGGCTCCGACGGTCTCCACCCAAGGCCGCCGGGGTCCTCGAAGGAGTCTTCCGTGGCGTCCTCCCGCCGCCGACCGCCCGGACGCCGGGTGTGGCCCAAGATCAGGCTCCTGCTCCTCGTGGCCGTGGTGGCGGCCGGCGGCACGGCGCTGTACCCGGTGTGGAAGGCGGCCAACCCGGACCCGCCCGAGCTGAAGGTCCGCTACCGCACCGACACCCCGGCCACGGCCGCGGCGGCCAAGCCGTCGCTGGAAGTCTTCAACGACACCGGCAAGCCCCTGCCGTTGAGCGATGTCACGCTCCGGTACTGGTTCACCGCCGAGGACTCCGCCTCCTACGCCTTCAACTGTGTGAACGCCGTCTTCGGCTGCTCGCACGTGGCCGGGCGGATCGTCGCGATGGACAAGCCCACCGACACCGCCGACCACTACCTGGAACTGAGGTTCACCGAGGGCGCCGGCGACCTGAAGCCCGGCGCGAACAGCAAGGGCATCGACGTCCAGCTGTTCCGCACCGACCACGCGAAGGTGAAGCAGTCCGACGACCGCTCCTTCGACGCGGAGAAGACGTCCTACAAGGAGGCCGAGGAGGTCACCGCGTACAAGCGGGGCGTCCTCGCCTGGGGCGAGGAGCCGGACGGCACGAAGGCGAGCGACGAGAAGAAGGCCACGGCGAAGACGGCGCCCGAGGCGCTGGCCGCCCCGCCGGCCGGGGTGCTGTTCGACGACTTCAGCTACCTGGGCCCCAAGGACCCGGCGCTGTTCAAGCACGGCTGGCTGGTCCGCACCAGCAAGGGCGGCCCCGGCATCGAGAACACCTGGTCGGCTGAGGGCGTCAGCTTCCCCACCGCCGAGGGCTCCCACGCGGACGGACAGGTGCTCAACCTGCGCGCGAGCACGGACGGCACCAAGGCCGGGACCAAGCAGGCGAGCCTCGGCACGGCCGCGAGCAAGTTCCGCGACGGCACCTACGCGGCCCGCATCCACTTCAGCGACGGACCCGCCACCGGCGAGGCCGGCGACCACGTCAACCAGACCTTCTACACCATCGGCGGCAAGGGCTCGAAGTACAGCGAGCTGGACAACGAGTACATGCCCAACGGCGGCTGGGGCCGCCCCGGCCCCAAGCTCGACACCGTGACCTGGTTCGACCACAAGACCAACGACCGGGTCTACGAGACCACCAACAAGAGCCTCGACGCCTGGCACACCGTGCTGATCCGGGTGAAGGACGGCGTGGTCGCCTACTGGCTCGACGGCAAGAAGCTCTTCCTGAGCAACGGCAAGTACGCGCCGCGCGCGGACATGTCCGTGAACTTCAACCACTGGTTCATCGACCTGCCGTTCAAGGGCGAACGCGCCTGGGACATGAAGGTCGACTGGCTCTACTACAACGCGAACGACACCCTGTCGGCGGAGGAGGTCCGGTCCCAGGTGACCGGCTTCACCGACGAGGGCATGAACTACTTCGACACGGTTCGGGAGACCCGGTGAGGAACAGGCGGTCCGGCGCCCACAGGCACGCTGCCGAGGCAACGGAGGACAAACCGGTGGTGAGCAGGCGTTCCGCGCTGCTGATGGGCGGCGCGGGGGGCGTCGCGATGGCCGGAGCGGGCGCGTGGATGGGCAAGGTGATGGCCCAGCCGGCCGCCGCCCCCGCCGCCGAGGGCGCCATCGGAGGCCTCGCCACGCCTCCTCTGTACGCCCCTTCCGGGCGCCGCCCCAAGTACCGCCGGGCCAGCTGGTCCCAGCAGTTCCAGTCGGGCCACGGCTGGACGCCCGGCGGCGCGGGCACGGCCTCGGCCGAGGCGAACGACGCGACCCAGTTCGTGCGCGGCACCCAGTCGGTCCGGGTGACCACCAACGGCACCGGCAAGCAGTCCTACGTCCGCAGGACCGGCATGACCGCGATGAGCCTCAGCGGCAAGATGATCCGGCTGGTCTTCCGCGTCGACGACGTCGCCAACCTGGCCAAGATGGTCTTCTACCTGGGCAGCGGCTCGCTGGCGAACCACTTCGCCTGGACCTTCCACGTCCACACCAAGACGTCGGCCAACTACGTCCAGTCCGGCGAGTGGGTCACGGTCCACCTCCAGTGGGCGGACGTCAACGCGGCGGCCGGGTCCTACTCCATCGGCGCCGACGGCAAGCCGTCGACGAAGACCGGCTTCACGGACATGTCGTTCGCCGTGTACGACAACGCGGGCGGGCCGGTGACCTACCGGCTGCAGGCGGTGGAGCTGATCCCGGACACCGTCTCGGTCTTCCCCAAGGGCGTCGTCTCCATCACCTTCGACGACTCCCACAAGTCGATCCACGACCTGGCCCGGCCGGTCATGGACCGCTTCGGCTTCCCCGGCACGGTCTACAACATCGCCGACGCCATCGGCACCGGCAGCTTCCTGACGCTGGGTCAGATGCGCTCCATGCAGGACTTCTCCGGCTGGGAGATGGCGGGCCACTCGTACGCCAACGCCGTGCACACGGCCAGCTATCCCAAGCTGACCGCCGAGCAGGCCGACGACGACTTCCGCAAGCTGCGCGAGTGGCTGGTGTCCAACGGCTTCACCAGCGAGCACTTCGCCTACCCGCACGGCGCGTTCCAGAAGACGTCCGACGGTGTCCCGGTGGACCAGATCGCCAGCCGGCACTTCACCACCGCCCGGTCGATCATCTCCGAGACCATCGAGTCCTTCGCCCCGGCGATGCCCTACCGCCTCAAGGCGCTGACCGGCATCAACGACGGCACGGGCATCGGCGGTACGGCGCTGTCGAAGCTCACGGGCGCGGGCGGCAAGCTCGACCGGTGCGTCAACAGCGGCGACTGGCTGATCCTCTGCCTGCACAAGGTCACCGAGGGCCCGCCGGCCACCAGCACCGAGATCGGCAAGGCCGGCCTGGAGACGCTGATGAAGGCGATCGACGACCGGGACATCCCGGTGCTGACGGTCGAGGAAGCGATGGCCTCCTACACCTGAGGCCCGAGCCCGGGGACACACAGGAGAGGGGCGGCCCCCCGGCCGCCCCTCTCCTGTGTGTCCGTTCAGCCGCGGCGGCTACCAGCCGCCGCCCTGCCCGTAGCCCTGCCCCTGGCCCTGCTCCTGGCCCTGCTGCCAGGACGGGTCCTGGTACGGGTAGCCGCCCTGCTGGGGGTCGTGTCCCTGGGCCGGGTACGGCTGCTGGTACGGGTCCGGGTGGCCGCCGTAGCCGCCGCCCTGCCACTGCTGCTGGCCGGCCGGTGCCGGGGCTCCCCAGGACACCCGCTGCTGCGGGACCGCCGGGTGGTGCTGCTCGTCGTAGCCCGGGATCGGCTGCGGCTGGGAGGGGATGCCGCCCGCCGGGCGGGGCCGGGTGCGCAGGGCGACGCCCTCCAGGCGCATCAGCTGGAGCGTCTCGGTGACCTTCTTGTCGGAGTACGGGTCCTCTTCCTCGAAGATCTCCGTCACGTCGTGCTCGTGGTCACCGGCCACGGACACCTCGACTCCGCCCTGGCGGGTGCCCCAGCTGCCCTTGTGCAGGGTGAACAGGGCGTAGAAGCGCAGCGGGGTGAGCAGCGTCAGCTGGATCACGCCGTAGATCGGCGCGAGCAGGAACATGCCGAAGCGCTTGACGAAGCCCATGCCGCGGCGCGGGAAGTCCAGGTAACGGACGTTGCGCAGGTACCCCATGAGCACCATGAAGATCAGGTAGTCCCCGATGTGGTTCAGGAACTGCTGCGGCTTGATGATGGGCAGGATGACCATCGAGTAGAACATCGCCGAGCCGAAGACCAGCCAGAGCGCGAGCTCCATGCAGGTCAGCCAGAAGGCCGGGCGGTACTTCTTCTGGTGGCGGAACGCCCACAGGGACTCGCGGAAGAAGGACTTGTTCCAGCGGACCTGCTGGCGCAGGAAGTGCGGCAGCTTCTCGGGGACGGCGGTGTAGCCCACGGCCGTCTCCTGGAAGACGACCTGGCCCTCCATCAGGCAGTAGTTGGTCATACGGCGGTCGTCGCCGAAGACGGCCGGCTTGCCCAGGAACTGCTGGTTGAGGAAGTCCGGCAGGTACTTGCGCACCAGCGTGCCGCGGTAGGCGGAGAGCGCGCCGCAGCAGCACAGCACCGACTTCAGCCGCGAGTAGGCGGCCCGCTCGAAGAGGAACGAGTTGCCGTAGCGCAGGTCCTGCAGGCGCGTGAAGATGTTGCTGTCGTGGTTGAGCGCCAGCACCATGCCCGTGGAGGCCATGATCTTCTCGTCGGCCAGCGGCAGCAGCAGCTCGCGCACGGTGTCCCGGGACAGCACGGTGTCCGAGTCGACGCACAGGAAGATGTCGGAGTACGGCGCGGCCTCGAAGCCCAGCGCCAGCGCCTCGCGCTTGCCCTTGTTCTCGGGCTGCACGCTGACGGTGTACTTGACGCCCTTGGCCTCGAACTCGCGGCGCAGCTTCTTGGCCGCGCGGATGCCGGAGTCGTTGGCGCTGGCGTCGTCGATGATGTGGATCTCGTTGGGCAGGCGGCTCTGCGCGAGGAGGCTGCGCATGCCCTGCTCGAACATCACCGGGTCCTCGTTGTAGATCGGGATGACCGCGGTGACCCAGGCGTTCTCCAGGTACTCCAGCTCCTCCCGCCCGGCCTTGGCCGGACGGTAGAACAGGGCGCCGATCATCTTCAGGGCCAGCAGGCCCATGGCGCCCATGGAGTACAGGTGGAGCGAGCCGGCGTCGAGCCGGGTGGCGATCAGCGCGGCCAGGCCCAGGAAGACGAAGTACGAGACCTTCAGGTGCCGCCGCTTGCGGTGGGCCCGACGGCCACCGGAGTCGACGGCTCCCGGTATGTACGTATCGTCGGCAGTCACAGCTTGACCACCCGCGGGTGGTCGGCGGACTTGCCCCGGGTGTCGAACAGCGCCCGGGCCCGGTCGGCAAGGGCGTCCAGGTCGATCTCGCGGTGCGGCTGGAGCAGGATGGTCAGGTCGGCCTCCTCGGCGGCGGCCAGGTAGTCCCCGGCCCGCTCGACGGAGGCGCCGTCGACCTGCCAGTCCTCGACCCGCGGGTCGAAGTAGACGAGTTCGGCGCCGCGCGCGAGGAGGTTCTCGGCGACGGCCAGCGCCGGGCTCTCCCGCTGGTCGGAGATGTCCGGCTTGTACGTCACGCCGAGCAGCAGCACGCGCGAGCCGCGCACGGCCTTGCCCTGGTCGTTGAGCAGGTCGGCCGCGCGGTTGACGACGTGCACGGGCATCCGCTGGTTGATCTCCTGCGCCAGCTCCACGAACCGGAACGGGATGCCCAGCGAACGCACCTTGTACGACAGGTAGTTGGGGTCGATCGGGATGCAGTGCCCGCCGACGCCGGGGCCGGGGTAGAAGGGCGCGAACCCGAACGGCTTCGTGGAGGCGCACCGGATGGCGTCCCAGAGGTCGACGCCGATCTCGCGGCAGAACATCGACATCTCGTTGACGAGGGCGATGTTGACGTGCCGGTAGGTGTTCTCCAGCAGCTTGGCCATCTCGGCCTCGCGGGTGCCCTTGGCCTCGACGACACGGTTCACGAACCGCTCGTACAGGGCGCGGGCGGCCTTGGTGCAGTCGGCCGTGATGCCGCCGACGACCTTGGGCGTGTTCTCCAGGCCGAAGGAGGGGTTGCCCGGGTCGATCCGCTCCGGGGAGAAGGCGAGGTGGAAGTCGACGCCGACCCGCAGACCGCTGGCCTCCAGGCGCGGACGGACGACCTCGTCGGTCGTGCCGGGGTACGTCGTCGACTCCAGCACGACGAGGGTGCCGGCCCTGAGGTGGGCGGCGATGTCGTCGACGGCGGCGTGCACCGCGCCGAGGTCGGGGGCGCCGTGGTCGGTGAGCGGGGTCGGCACGCACACCACCACCGCCGCGGCGTCGGCGATGACGCCGGCCTCGTCGACGGCCCGGAAGCCCTGCTCCAGCATGGCGCGCACTTCGGCGTCGGTGATGTCGTCGACGTGCGAACGACCGGCGTTCAGTCCGTCGACCACGCGCCGGCTGCGGTCGAGGCCGACCACCTTCAGACCCGCGGCTGCGGCGGATCTGGCCAGCGGCAGCCCCACGTAACCGAGTCCGACAACGACAAGATCCACCGTGGAGGATCTGCTCACGACATCATTCCCCAACCCCGTTGCCACGGCGTCGGCCAGACGCAGCAGCAACCGGCCCCCCGAGCAAAATCGAACAAGTCA
Source organism: Streptomyces sp. NPDC015242 (assembly GCF_043079125.1). NCBI lineage: Bacteria > Bacillati > Actinomycetota > Actinomycetes > Kitasatosporales > Streptomycetaceae > Streptomyces > Streptomyces sp. NPDC015242. Next base: position 334,012 of record NZ_JBIBUF010000005.1, read on the forward strand.
GAGGAGGCTAACAAGACCTTCACTTTTTGACCATGTTCATACGAGGTGCCTCTTGTCACGCACACATCCATACAACCCTTGACACGTCTTGTGTGTCTGCTGCGTCAAGAACCTCAGAACGAACCGGTCCGTTCCGGTTCCCGGCGGTCTCAGATCTCCCGCCAGGCCTCCAGGGCGAGCCCCGGCTCGTCCTTGCGGCGGGTCAGGAGCAGGGTGCCCGTGGAGGGCGCGAGGGAGGCGGCGACGACCTCCTCGTGCTCGTCCAGCGCCACCGCCACCAGGGCGTCGGCCGGCAGCCGCGGGCCGGACTCGGTCCACCAGGCACCCGCGGACTCCTGCTCGGTCGGATACGCCGCGAAGGCGACCCGGCCGCTCGCCGAGCGCTGCGCGAGCACCGTGCAGTCGTGGCCCTCGATGACGCAGCGCACCGCGGAAACCGGCCCCGGCCCGGCGGCGGCGAGAAGGGGCACCGGCTTCTCACCGGGCCGCCAGGCGCACAGGTCCCCGGAGGTGTCCGTGAAGAACACCGTGGTGTGCTCGGCCGACGTGGCGAGGGCGCGCAGGGTCCCGGGGCGGACGTCGGCCTCGACGTCCCCGGCCGGCACCGGCTTCTTCCCGTCCCCCTCCTGCCGCCAGTGCAGCAGCGTGCCGGGCGCGCAGGCGTAGAGCTCGACCAGCCCCGACTCCCCCGCCACGGGCGCCAGCCGCTCCTCGACGTCCTGCCCGCCGAGGTCCAGCCAGCCGCCCCAGCCGCCCTTCACCTTCTGGTTGCGCAGGCTCACCCCGCCGCCCGCGTTGCGGACGAAGACATAGCCGCGTCCCGCGCCGTCGACGGCCACGGCCGGGGGTCCGGTCCGGTCGCCCTTCTTGTCCGGGTGGCCGATCGGCACCCAGTCCAGGGCCGCCAGCAGGGGCCGGAAGTGCGTGGTGTGCACGAGCCCCGACTCCCCCGGCACGGTGGGCCGCCAGGCCGCCAGGTGGGCGTAACGGTCGGCGCCCTGCCCGACGGCCGCGCCGGGGTGCACCTTCTGGGTGCCGCCGACGGTGCGCGGGGCGTCCTCCCAGGGGCCGCCGGGCCCGCGTTCCGCCCGGCACAGGACGGCTTCGCCGGAGGGCAGGTAGACGGTGAGGCGGCCGTCGCGGCCGCGGATGAGCCAGTCGCCGTTCACCAGTTCACTTTATGCGGGCCGGGCGGCCCGGCGCGGGCCCACCCCCGTGTGCCGGGGCACCGGCCGTGCGACCCTGGCCGGATGAACGCCGTTGCGCCTCTCCTCGTCGTGGTCGACGCCGCCAACGTCGTCGGATCGGTACCGGACGGCTGGTGGCGGGACCGGCGCGGGGCCGCGGAGCGGCTGCGGGACAACCTGGCGTCGGACGGGGTGCCGGGGGTGCCCGGGCCGGTGGAGATCGTGCTCGTCGTGGAGGGGGCGGCCCGGGGCGTGGAGCCGGTGCCCGGGGTCCGGGTGACGTCGGCGCCCGGCAGCGGCGACGACCACATCGTCGAGACGGTGGCCGCGGCCGGCGACCGCCCCGTGCTGGTGGTCACGGCCGACCGCGAGCTGCGCCGACGGGTCGGCGCCCTGGGCGCGGAGGTGGCCGGGCCGCGTACGGTGCGCCCGTGACGGCCCGGCACTGTTCCGGGGGCGGCTACGGCGCCGTCGTGCCGCCGCCCGCCGCCGGCTGTTCCTCGGCCCTGCCGCCGCGGGCCAGGCGGCTGTGGCCGCGGCCGTAGAGGAAGTACACGACGAAGCCGGCCGCCATCCAGATGCCGAAGCGGACCCACGTCTCCGCGGGCAGGTTGATCATCAGCCACAGGGAGGCGCACACCGACAGGATCGGGATGACCGGGACCCAGGGGGTGCGGAACGCCCGGGGCAGGTCGGGGCGGGTGCGGCGGAGGATGATCACGCCGATCGCCACGACCACGAAGGCGAACAGCGTGCCGATGTTCACCAGCGCGGCGAGTTCCGTCAGCGGCGTGAACCCGGCCAGGACCGCGATGATCACGCCGAGCAGGATGGTCGGGCGGTGCGGTGTCTTGAAGCGCGGGTGGACGCGCGAGAAGAACCGCGGCAGCAGCCCGTCACGGCTCATCGCGAAGAACACCCGGGTCTGCCCGAGCAGCAGGATCATGCACACCGTCGTCAGGCCGACCGCGGCGCCGAAGCTGATGAAGCCGGCGAACCACGGATGCCCGGTCTCCTTGAACGCGTCGGCCAGCGGCGCGTCCACGGACAGCTTGCTGTAGTGCTGCATGCCCGTGACGACGATCGAGACGAGCACGTACAGCGTCGTGCAGATCAGCAGCGAGCCGAGGATGCCGCGGGGCATGTCGCGCTGCGGGTTGCGCGTCTCCTCGGCGGCCGTGGCGACGACGTCGAAGCCGATGAAGGCGAAGAACACCACCGACGCGGCGGTGAAGATGCCCATCACGCCGAAGTTGGACGGCGCCCAGCCGAACATCAGCTGGATCAGCGGCGAGTCCAGACTCGACCCCGCCTCGACCGGCTTCTCCTTCGGGATGAACGGGTCGTAGTTCTCGCCCTTGATCAGGAACGCCCCCGCGATGATCACGACGAGCACGACGGTCACCTTGACGGCGACGACCAGCGACGTGATGCGCGCGGACAGCTTCATGCCGAGCACGAGGATGACCGTGAGGACCAGGACCAGCGCGGCGGCGAGGATGTCGAACCCGAAGACGTCCGAGCCCTCCCGGCTGCCCAGGGCGGCCGGCATCTGCCAGCCCGCGTTGTCCATGAGCGACTGGATGTACCCCGACCAGCCGACGGCCACCACCGCCGTCCCCAGCGCGAACTCCAGGACCAGGTCCCAGCCGATGATCCAGGCGGGCAGTTCCCCGAGGGAGGCGTACGAGAACGTGTAGGCGGACCCGGCGACCGGGACCGTGGAGGCGAACTCGGCGTAACACAGGGCGGCCAGCGCGCAGGCGACGCCGGCCGCCACGAACGCCAGGGCCACCGCGGGCCCGGCGTTGTCCTTCGCGACGGTGCCGGTGAGGACGAAGATTCCGGTGCCGATGATCACGCCGACGCCGAAGACGGTCAGATCCAGCGCGGACAAGGACTTCTTGAGCGCGTGCTCTGGCTCCTCGGTGTCGAGGATGGACTGCTCGACCTTCTTCGTCCGGAAGAGGGTGCTGGTCACGGGGTACCTCCCACGCTTGTCGTCCTCGACATGATCGAGAGGGGGCACCATCCGTATGCCCCGGCAGCGATGCATTCACGCCAATGGGCCGGTTTCACCACCCTCGACGGTGGTGGAACCGGCCCATTCGGCGGTACCGGGGCGGCGTCAGTCGCGCGCGGTCTCCACGGACTCCACGGCGGACCGCTCGTACTTCCCGTCCAGCTTGGCGACCAGGCCGGTCACCTGCCGGGCGATGTCCGGCGCGGTGAGGCCGATCTCGGCGAGCACCTCGGCGCGCGAGGCGTGGTCGAGGAAGCGCGGCGGGATGCCGAAGTCGCGCAGCGGCACGTCGACGCCCGCGTCGCGCAGCGCCTGGGCGATCGCCGAGCCGACACCGCCGACCCGGCTGTTGTCCTCGACGGTGACGACCACGCGGTGCCGCTCGGCGAGCGGGGCCATGGCCTCGTCGACGGGCTTGACCCAGCGCGGGTCGACGACGGTCGTGGAGATGCCCTGCTTGTCGAGGAGGCCGGCGACCTCCAGGCACATCGGGGCCAGGGCGCCGACGGAGACCAGGAGCACGTCGGGACGGTCGGTGCCCGGCTCGCGCAGCACGTCCATGCCACCGACACGGCGCACGGCCGGTACGGCGGGGCCGACGGCGCCCTTGGAGAAGCGGACCACGGTCGGCGCGTCCTCGACGGCGACGGCCTCGCGCAGCTGGGCGCGGACCTGGTCGGCGTCGCGCGGCGCGGCCAGCCGCAGCCCGGGGACGACCTGGAGGATCGACATGTCCCACATGCCGTTGTGGGAGGCGCCGTCGGTGCCGGTGATGCCGGCCCGGTCCAGGACGAAGGTGACGCCGCACTTGTGCAGGGCCACGTCCATCAGGACCTGGTCGAAGGCGCGGTTGAGGAAGGTGGCGTACACGGCGAACACCGGGTGCACACCGCCCGTCGCCAGACCGGCCGCGGAGACGGCGCCGTGCTGCTCGGCGATGCCGACGTCGTAGACCCGCTCCGGGAAGCGCTTGGCGAACTTGTCGAGGCCCACCGGCTGGAGCATCGCGGCCGTGATGGCGACGATGTCCTCGCGCTCCTCGCCGAGCCTGACCATCTCCTCGCCGAAGACCGAGGTCCAGTCGGCGCCTGAGCTGGCGATCGGCAGGCCCGTGTCGGGGTGGATCTTGCCGACGGCGTGGAAGCGGTCCGCCTCGTCCTGGAGGGCCGGCTGGTAGCCGCGGCCCTTCTCGGTGAGGCAGTGCACGATGACGGGCCCGCCGAACCGCTTGGCGCGGGCCAGGGCGGACTCCAGGGCCTCGATGTCGTGGCCGTCGATCGGGCCGACGTACTTCAGGCCGAGGTCCTCGAACATGCCCTGCGGGGCGATGAAGTCCTTCAGGCCCTTCTTGGCGCCGTGCAGGGTGTCGTAGAGCGGCCGGCCGACGACCGGGGTGCGCTCCAGGACCTCCTTGGTGCGGGCCAGGAAGCGCTCGTAGCCGTCGGTGGTGCGCAGGGTCGCCAGGTGGTTGGCGAGGCCGCCGATGGTGGGGGCGTAGGAGCGCTCGTTGTCGTTGACGACGATGACGAGCGGGCGGTCCTTGGCGTCGGCGATGTTGTTCAGCGCCTCCCAGGCCATGCCGCCGGTCAGGGCGCCGTCGCCGATGACGGCCACGACGTGGTCGTCCCGTTTCATCAGCTGGTTGGCCTTGGCGATGCCGTCGGCCCAGCCAAGGACGGTCGAGGCGTGCGAGTTCTCGATGACGTCGTGCTCGGACTCGGCCTGCGAGGGGTAGCCGGACAGGCCGCCCTTCATCTTCAGCCGGGAGAAGTCCTGGCGGCCGGTGAGCAGCTTGTGGACGTAGGACTGGTGACCGGTGTCCCAGAGCACCTTGTCCCTGGGCGATTCGAAGACCCGGTGCAGGGCGATGGTGAGCTCCACCACGCCGAGGTTGGGGCCCAGGTGACCGCCGGTCTTGGAGACCGCCTCGACCAGGAAGGTGCGGATCTCCTCCGCCAGCTGGTTCAGCTCCTCCAGGCTGAGCCGGTCCAGATCGCGCGGTCCCGTGATGCGGGTCAGCAGCGGCACCCGTGCCTCCTTGCAGTAGAGCTGATCGAGCTGTTGCCGGGCGTGTCGAGTCTAATGTTCCGCCCTGGAGGACTGCGCCGAGGCCGTGCGTCATACGTCACGCATTCGGCTGTACCCACCTTGTGCCCCGCCTACGACACGACTGTGCCCGGCACCTGACGGCGCCGGGCACAGTGAGGGTCTGCCGCGCTACGCGCGACCCGCGGTCTTCTGCGTCTTGCGCGTCACCGCGTCGATCACGACCGTGGCGAGGAGCACGCCACCGGTGATCATGTACTGCACCGGGGAGGCGATGCCCTCCAGGGCGAGGCCGTACTGGATCGAGACGATCACCAGCACACCCAGCAGGGCGTTCCACGTGCGGCCGCGGCCACCGAAGAGGGACGTGCCGCCGATCACCGCCGCGGCGATCGCGTTCATCAGCAGGTCACCGCCGCCGGCGCCCTGGTTGGCCGCCGCGATCTTCGAGGCGATGAACAGACCGCCCACCGCGGCGAAGGTGCCGGAGATCGCGAAGACCGAGATCCGGACCATCTCCACGTTGATGCCGGCGCGGCGCGAGGCCTCGACGCTGCCGCCGAGCGCGAACACCTTGCGGCCGTACGCGGTGCGCCGCAGCACGAAGTCCGTGACCAGCAGCACCACGATGAAGATCACCACGGCCAGGGGCAGGCCCTTGTACTGGTTGAAGACGATCGCGACGGCGAAGGCGAGGACCGCCAGCAGCGCCGTGCGCACGATGGTCTCGCTCAGCGGCCGGGACGGCACGCCCGCGGCCTCACGGCGGCGGTTGCCGAAGAAGGAGCTGAGGAAGTACCCGGCGGTCACCACCGCGGCCAGCCCGTAGGCGGCGGCCACGTCGGAGAAGTAGTAGCTGGTCAGCTGGGCCACGACCCCGTCCGGGTCGAGGTTGATCGTGCCGTTGTCGCCCAGGATCTGGAGCATGAAGCCGTTCCAGAACAGCAGACCGGCCAGGGTGACGGCGAACGCGGGGACGCCGATCTTCGCGAAGAAGAAGCCGTGCAGCACGCCGGCGACCGTGCCGGTGAGGATGGCGAGCACGAAGGCCAGCCACTCGTTCATGCCGTTGGTGACGTTGAACACCGCGAACGTGGCGCCCGCGACACCGGACACCGAGCCGACCGACAGGTCGATCTCGCCGAGCAGCAGAACGAACACGATGCCGACGGCGATCATGCCCGTGCCGACCATGGCGACGGACATGTCGGACAGGTTGCCCGCGGTGAGGAAGTTGGAGTTCAGGCTCGTGAAGATGAGCCAGATGATCGCCAGGCCGATGACGACCGGGATGGAACCCAGGTCACCGGACTTCATCTTCCGCTTGAACTCGGTGACGTAGCCGGCGAGGCCCTGCTCGCGCACCAGCAGCCGGGGGTCGACGACCGTGACGGCGGCCTTGGCCGCCTCGGGGTTCTCCACGACGTGTTCTTCCGGAGCCGCGGAGGTCTTGTCGATGCTCACTTGGAAACCTCCCCGTTCGTGCGCGCCGCACGGCGGGTCACGGCGTTGTCGGTGGCGCCGGTGATGGCGGAGATGATCTCTTCCTGCGAGGTCGACTTGACCTCGAAGACGCCGTTGTTGCGCCCGAGGCGCAGTACGGCGACCTTGTCCGCCACGGCCTTGACGTCGGCCATGTTGTGGCTGATGAGGATCACGGCGTGGCCGCGTTCGCGCAGCCGCTCGACCAGGTCGAGGACCTGGGCGGTCTGCTCGACGCCGAGCGCGGCGGTGGGCTCGTCGAGGATGACCAGCTTGGGCTCTCCGAGCATGGACCGGGCGATGGCCACGGTCTGGCGCTGACCGCCGGAGAGCGAGGCGATCGGGATGCGCACGCTGGGGATGCGGATCGACAGCGTGTCGAGGAGCTCGCGGGAGCGGCGCTCCATCTCCACCTCGTCCAGGACGCCGCGCTTGCGCAGCTCCCGGCCCAGGTAGAGGTTGCCGACGACGTCGATGTTGTCGCACAGCGCGAGGTCCTGGTAGACGGTCGCGATGCCCAGGTTCTGGGCGTCGTGCGGCTTGTTGATCTGGACGGACCTGCCGTCCCATTCGATGACGCCCTCATCGATGGGGTGCACGCCGGCGATCGTCTTGACCAGCGTGGACTTTCCGGCGCCGTTGTCGCCCACCAGGGCGACCACCTCACCGGCGTGGACCTCAAGCTCTACGTCGGTGAGCGCCTGTACGGCACCGAACCGCTTGGAGACCCCGCGCAACGCCAGCACGGGCGTAGCGGACACGTGAACCATCTCCTTCGCCGCCTGACCCGGCGGGAGGTTGTGCAGAAGTGTGGGAGGAGCGAGCGATCACTCCGGCGCCCCGCGGAGCTTGCGGGGCTGGTGTGGCGGGGCGCCGGAGGAACTCGGGGCAGCCGGTCCGTGCGCGTCCCGGGAGTCCTCGGCGGACTCCCGGCGCGGGCCACGGATCTGGCGGCTGCTTACTTGAGACCGATCTTGTCGCAGGCGGCCTTGTACTTGCCCGCGCAGATCTCGTTCACGGTGTAGATGCCGTCCTTGATGACGGTGTCGTTGATGTTGTCCTTGGTCAGCGAGACGACCGGGACCAGGACGGACGGGACGGCCTTGGTGGTCGGGCTGTCGACCTTGTCCTTGGCGATCGAGTCGAGCGACTTGCCCTGGGCGAGGGCGACGGCCATCTCGGCCGCGACGTCCGCCTCCTGGGGGTAGGGCTTGTAGACGCTCATGTACTGCTCACCGGTGACGATGCGCTGCACGCCCGCGAGCTCGGCGTCCTGGCCGGTGACCGGGATGTCGGCGATGCCGGCGGCCTTCAGGGCGGTGATGATGCCGCCCGCCATGCCGTCGTTGGCGGAGTAGACGCCGACGATCTTGTCCTTGCCCAGAGCCGAGATCGCGCCCTCCATGTTGGAGTTGGCGTTCTCCGGCTTCCACTCCTTGGTGTCGTACTCGCGGCCGATCTTCACCTTGCCGTCGAGCACGGAGTGCGCGCCCTTCTTGAACTGGGCGGCGTTCGGGTCGGTGGAGGACCCGTTCATCATGACGATCTGGCCGTCCTTGGCCTTGTCGCCCAGGGCCTTCAGCAGGGCCTCGCCCTGGGTCTTGCCGACGGTCTCGTTGTCGAACGAGGTGTAGGCGTCGATCGGGCCCTCGGCCAGGCGGTCGTAGGCGACGACGGGGATGCCCGCGTCCTTGGCCTTCTTCACCGAGCCGGCGATCGCCTTGGAGTCCACCGCGTCCACGATCAGCACGTCGACCTTGTTGGTCACCATCGTGTCGACCTGCTGGTTCTGGGTGCTGGCGTCCTGCTTGGCGTTGGCGTAGACGACCTCGCCCTTGCCGTTGGTGAGTTCCTTGACCTTCTTCTCGATGAGCGGCCGGTCGAACTTCTCGTAACGGGCGGTCGCGTTCTCGGGAAGGAGCAGACCGACCTTGATGTCGTCGCCCTTCTTGGCGGACCCCGCGGTGGAGTCGGCGTTGTCGCCGGACTCCTTGGCGCTGCCACAGGCAGCAAGCGAAACAGCCATCACACCGGCGGCCACAGCAACGGCGGCGCGACGCATACGCGTGTTCACTTCAGAAACCTCCCTGACGAGGCCGCGACGTTGCGGCCGAGGTGGCTGGAAGTCAACTCGGCCACACGTGCGACGTCAAGAAGTAAATCCTTAACGAGATGGCAACGGTGCCATCCGTTCTCTAAGTGAAGGCAGGGGTGGTCGCCTTCAGCGGGCCGGCGGCAGTTCCGTCCAGAAGGGTCGAATCGCCCATCTCGCTGAGGGCGAGGGCGAGCGCTCCGAGCACCTCCGCACGGCCGCCGAGGGCCCCGGGGAGAACGGACAGCTGGCGCGCCGCACTGGGGATGGCGTAGCGGCCGACGGACTCCCGGATCGGCCCGAGCACCAGCTCACCGGCCTCGGCGAGATCACCGCCGAGGACCACACGGCTCGGGTTCAGCAGGTTGCAGAGATTGGCCACTCCACTGCCGATGTGGCGGCCGACGTCGGCGATCACCCGACGGCAGCCCGGGTCTCCGTCCCGGGCGAGCCGCACGACGCCTTCCATGGTCAGGTCGGTGCCGTGGCTGGACTGGAGGAGCGGGAGCACGTAGCGCGCGGCCGCGAAGGTCTCCAGGCAGCCGCGGTTGCCGCAGCGGCAGACCGGGCCGGATTCATCGAGTGTAATATGTCCTATTTCTCCGGCGGTGCCTCCGGGGCCGCGGTAGATCTTCCCGCTGATCACCAGACCGGCGCCGACACCGCTCGCGACCTTGATGTAGGCCAGGTCGCGAACGCCCCGGCCGCTGCCCCAGACCATCTCGCCGAGGGCGCCGAGATTGGCGTCGTTGTCGACGTGCACGGGCACGCCGAGGCGGTCGCGCAGCTCCTCGGCGGGCTTGGTGCCGGTCCAGCCCGGGAGGATGGCGGTGGAGCCGAGGGTGCCGGACTCGACGTCGATGGGGCCCGGGACGCCGAGACCGACGCCGGCGATCTTGGAGCGGTCGACGCCGGTGGCCTCCACCAGGCGGGTGACCAGCTGTTCCGCGCGGTCGAAGCCCTGGGTCGACGAGGCGTCGACGTCGAGCGGCTCGGACTCCTCGGCCAGGACCTGGTGGGCGAGGTTGCCGATCGCCACCCGGAGGTGGGTGTGGCCGAAGTCGACGCCGATGACGATGCCGGCGTCGCCGCTGAGCGACACGCTGCGGGCGCGGCGGCCGCCGGCGGAGGTCGGGGTGACCTCGACCGTGCCGCCGTCCTTCAGTTCCCGGACGATGTTGGAGACCGTCGCGGCGGACAGGCCCGTCGTCCGGGCGATCTCGGCCTGGGTGAGGGAGCCCGCCAGGCGCACGGCTCGTACGACCCGCTCCAGGTTGGCTCGGTGCAGCGACGACTGCGACCCCGGAGTCTCCACGACGACCTCCTGCGCACGGGGCCGCATCGATGAGGCCCCGTCTATGTCCAACTAGTGAACTCTAAGCTGAGCCGTTCGGGTTGCCTCCCGTCAAGAGGTTGAACTGATTCCGGGGTGTGCGCGGGTCGTCGCGGAGCGCTATGTGGGGGTACGCGCTTTCTGCCTGCGGTGGCCTGTGCGGGTGGGTGGGGTGCGCGTCTTCGCCTGACGGTGGGGGGTGGGTCGGGGCCGTGGGGGGGGGGGGGCGCCCCCCCCCCCCCCCCCCCGGGCTTTGTGGGGGCGGCACAACCCCGCTGAGACCCCCCCCCCCCCCGGGGCGCACCCCCCCCCCCCCCCCCACCCAGC
>NZ_JBIBUF010000005.1:344509-667098 GCF_043079125.1 Streptomyces sp. NPDC015242
CGGTGCCGGGGGGTGCCCGTCCTCGGAACGGCGCGATGGGGTTGCGTGCCGGCTGACTCCCCGTTGACGCGCCAACCGCTGCGGGCGGACACCCCCCGGCACGGCCCCTTGCGTCGTCCGGCGGGTGCGGGCCGCCCCCGCTGCGGGCATGCGTGGCGCTGGGGGGCGGCCAGGGTTTACTTCAGCGCCCCCGCGGTCAGCCCCTGCACCACCTGCCGCTGGAAGATGATGTACGCGGCCAGGACCGGCAGCATCGCCATGACCAGGCCCGCGAACAGGCCCGACCAGTCGCCCTTGTAGCCCTGGCTCACCGCCAGCTGGACGAGGCCCTGGGTGAGGACCCGCTTGTCGGGGTCGGTGTTCAGGACCGTGGGGAGCATGTACTGGTTCCACTGGCCCAGGAAGTTGAAGATGCCCACGCTGATCAGGCCCGGCTTGGCCATGGGCAGCATGATCTGGAAGAACGTGCGGCTGTGGGAGGCGCCGTCGACGAAGGCCGCCTCGGCGATCGAGGTGGGGAGGGTGCGGAAGAACGCCGTCAGGAAGAAGACCGTGAACGGCAGCGAGTACGCGATGTAGACCAGGATCAGGCCGTGGATGGTGTTCAGCAGGCCCATGTTGTTCACGACGTAGAACAGCGGGACCAGCGCCAGCATGATCGGGAAGCTCATGCCGCCGATGAACAGGTAGTAGATGAAGCGGTTGCCCGGGAAGTCGAAGCGGGCCAGGACATAGGCGGCCATCGAGCCCAGGACGAGCGTGCCGATGAGCGAACCGCCGACCACGAGGACCGTGTTGAGGAAGTAGTCGCTCATGTTGGCCTGGGTCCACGCCCGCGACCAGTTGTCGAAGTGCAGCGAGTCCGGCAGCGACCAGGGCGAGCTGAAGATGGAGCGGTCGTCCTTGAAGGACGTCATGACCGCCCAGAGCAGCGGCATGACCACCATGATCGCCCAGATGACCAGGACGCCGTGGGAGAAGACGTTGAGGACCGTGCCCTCTTTCTTCTCCTTGGGCGGTACGGCCGGCGGCAGGTCCTCCTTGGTGAGGACGGCGCCGGACTCGGCGGGGAGCGGAGCGGGGGTTTCGGTCGTCTTCATCAGTACTCCAGCCGCTCGCGACGGCCCAGCCGCATCACCACGGCGGCGAAGGCCAGCGTGACGACGAGCAGGGCGACACCGATGGTGGTGGCGTAGGCGGCCTGCCCGTCCCGGAACGCCTTCTGGTAGACGTACAGGACCATGACGGTGGTCGAGTAGTCGGGGCCGCCCGGCCCGGTCGTCATGATCTGCACGACCGCGAACGACTCGGCGCCCAGGGCGAGGATGCCCATGTAGACCCAGCCCGACTGCACGGTGTCCCACAGCAGGGGCAGGGTGATGCGGAAGAACGTGGTGAAGCGGCTCGCGCCGTCCAGCAGGGCCGCCTCGTACATCTCCGCCGGGATGGAGGCCATGCCGGCGGAGAAGAGGACCACGAAGAAGCCGACCGTGGACCAGACGAGGACCGCCATCACGGCCCACAGGGCCAGGTCGGGGTCGCCCAGCCAGAGCGGCTGGACGTCGCCGAGGCCGATGCCGCGCAGGACCGAGTTGATCGCGCCGCTGTCCGGGTTGTACGCGAACGCGAACAGCAGCGCGACGATGGCGATCGAGAGGACCTGCGGGAAGAAGTAGACGATCTTGTAGAAGGACGAGCCGCGGACGCCGGTGACGACCGGGCCGTTCTTCCTCTTTCTGCCGCCCACGTTGATCATGAAGGCGAAGAACAGCGCCAGGCCGATCGTCACCACCGGCAGCAGGAGGGCGAACAGCAGGCTGTGCTGCAACGACTTCCAGAAGATGTCGTCGTCCAGCATCCGGCTGTAGTTGTCGAAACCGACCATCTTGAATTCGGGACTCAGGCCGGTCCAGTCCGTGAACGAGTAATAGATGGACTGGATGAACGGCCAGATCACGAAGAGCGCGTACAGTCCCAGGGGCAGCGCGAGGAAGCCCACGATGAACCGGTACTTGCCGTGCTGCATCGCCACTCCGGTGCCGTTGCGGAAATTGGGTTTCCGGTGCCGTTACTGGTGCTTGTAGTGCTTGATGGAATCGTCCTTGGCGGCCTCGTCGGCGAAGCCCTGGATCTTGTTGATGGCCTCGGCGGGGGTGAGGCGCCCGGCCATCATCTCGCCGAGACCGGAAACACCGATCTTCTCCTTCTGCAACTGCACGTACCAGTCCTGCAGCCGGGGGTTCACCACGTTCTCGCCGGCCTTCTCCAGCGCCGCGACGCCCGACTTGAGGCCGGGGGTGAGGGGGATGCCGTCGGTGCCGCCGTTGTACGCGGTCAGCGACTTCACCTTGCTGGTGAAGTTCTTCGAGGACGCCTCGCTGAGCATGATGCGCAGCTGCTCCATGCCGCCGGGGGCGTTCTTCGCCTTGGCCGGGACGATGAAGGGCTCGCCGCCGGAGGCCCAGATGGTGCCGAAGGGCATCTTGTCGGAGCTGTCGAGGCCGGTGGGCGCGGAGACGGCCAGGTCGAAGTCCTTCGGGATGACGTTCGCCGACTCGTTCTCCACCCAGGAGCCGTTCGGGATGAACAGCGCCTTGCCCTCGGCCCAGGCGGTCTGCGACTGGATGTGGTCCAGGCCCGGGGTGCCCTTGAGGACGTAACCCTTCTTGTAGAGCTCGTAGTAGGCCTCGAAGCAGGCCTTGACGGCCGGGTGCTTCCAGGCGTTCGGCTCCAGGTTGTCGATGGCGTCGAGGACTTCACGGCCGCCGACCTTGCCGATCATCGGGTAGAGCGAGAAGGGGATGTAGTAGGGGTACTTGCCCGCGTACGTCCAGCCCGCCATGCCCTTCTTCTTGGCCTTGGCGCAGACCGCGAGCATCTGGTCCCAGGTCTCCGGGTACTGCTCGTCGAGCGAGTCCAGGGCCTTCTGCGAGTACCAGACGCCGTAGACCGTGTAGGCGTAGTACAGGATCCAGACCTTCTCGCCGTCGAACTGGCCCATCTCCACGATGCCGGGGCGCAGCGTGTCGCGGACCTTCTTGGCCGGGTCGTCGTAGGAGGGCGCGTCCAGCAGCGGGGTGAGGTCGGTGAGCTGGTTCTTGCCGACCAGGACGCCCATGTCCATCTGCTCGGCGCCGGAGTTGTCGATGAGGTCCGGCGGGGTGCCCTGGTTGAAGCGGGGCTGCAGCGTGGACTGGATCTTCTGGGTGGCGGAGAACTTCACCGAGGCCTTGGGGAAGTTCTTCTCGTAGATCTTCACGGCGTCCTCGGCGTACTCCTTGCCGAAACCGCCGTCGAACAGGACGAATTCCATGCCCGCCGTGTCATTGACGGCGAGCGGGTTCTTCGCGGTCTTCTTGCCGGCCTTGGCCTTGTCCCCGCTGTCGTCCCCGCCGCTGCTCGCGCACGCGGAGAGGAAGCTCATGGTGGGGACGGAGATCAGCCCGAGCGCGGCGGACCTTTTGATCAGATCACGGCGGCCGACACCCTCGGTGCCGTGCTGCTCGGCGGAAGTGGATCCCATGCTCAAGTCCTCGCCTTCTCCAGGACTCAGGCGGTGAACCGGATCCTTGCCGGCACCGCGATCGGGTCACGCTGGGTCGTGCAGGAAAGTGCGGGTGGTGACGTGCTGATGGGGTGAATCGCCCGACAGGTATAGTCCACTTCCCGCCAGCGGAGCAAGATCGAACACAAGGTTGGCCACGGGTCTTATCCGAGTTGAGACCTCGCGGAAGTATGAGCGGCCTGTGTGTTTCGCGACGGAAAAATCCCGGTCGTCGCCCCCGAATGCCACAGGCAACACCCTTGACACATGGTGGCACTTGAGCAACTACTGGTCCTTGCGCATCGAAGGTGACAACGTTGTCCACTGCGCAGGGAGGGTACCCGTTGATGCAGCGGAAAGCTCGGTACAGATGGGGTTCGGCGGTCGTGTCGGCGACCGCCTTCGCTTTGACCCTGGGTTCACAGGGCGTTGCGGTCGCACTGCCCCAGGCCCCGGAGAGACCCGATCGGGGGTTCACGTCGTCCTTCGAGGCGGACGACCCGCTTCCGGACTGGCTGAACACCGTCGACACCGGCCCCGGGGGCGAGAAGCGCGCCTCGGGCGTGGACGGCGGCTACAGCAGCGGCATACCGGGCAATGTGACCGGCCAGGTCACCGACGTCCGGGCCAGCGCCGAGAACACGGGCGGTGGCGAGGTGAAGGAGAACCTGGTCGACCTCGAACCGAGCACCAAGTGGCTCGCCTTCGAGCCCACGGGCTGGGTGGAGTTCGACCTGGACGAACCGGTCAAGCTGGCGCGCTACGCGCTGACGTCGGCCAATGACGCCGACGAGCGCGACCCCAGGGACTGGACCCTGAAGGGCTCGTCCGACGGCAAGGAGTGGAGGACGCTCGACACCCGCTCCGGGGAGTCCTTCCAGGAGCGGTTCCAGACGAAGACGTACGACCTGGCCGAGCCCGCCGAGTACCGGCACTTCCGCCTGGAGGTCACCCGGAACAACGGCGGCGGCATCCTGCAGCTCGCCGACCTCCAGCTGTCCACGGGCGGCAGCGACGGGCCGGTCCCGCAGGACATGCTCTCGCTGGTCGACCGCGGCCCGAGCGGCTCCCCGACCGCCAAGGCGGGCGCCGGGTTCACCGGCAAGAAGGCGCTGCGCTACGCCGGCCGGCACAACGCCGGGGGGCGGGCGTACTCGTACAACAAGGTCTTCGACGTGAACGTGGCCGTCGGCCGGAACACGCAGCTGTCCTACCGGATCTTCCCGTCGATGGCCGACGGCGACCTCGACTACGACGCCACGAACGTCTCCGTCGACCTGGCCTTCACCGACGGCACCCACCTGAGCGAGCTGCGCGCCACCGACCAGCACGGCTTCCCGCTGACCCCGCAGGGGCAGGGCGCCTCCAAGATCCTGTACGTCAACCAGTGGAACAACGTGGCCTCGCGGATCGGCTCGGTCGCGGCCGGGAAGACCGTGGACCGGATCCTGGTGGCCTACGACTCCCCCAAGGGCCCGGCCAAGTTCCGCGGCTGGCTGGACGACGTGAGCATCGCCTCGGTCGCGCCCGAGCGGCCCAAGGCGCATCTGTCGGACTACGCGGTGACGACCCGCGGCACCAACTCCAGCGGCGGCTTCTCCCGCGGCAACAACTTCCCGGCTACGGCGGTCCCGCACGGGTTCAACTTCTGGACGCCGGTGACCAACGCCGGTTCGCTGAGCTGGCTGTACGACTACGCGCGCTCCAACAACGCGGACAACCTGCCGACGATCCAGGCGTTCAGCGCCAGCCACGAGCCGAGCCCGTGGATGGGCGACCGGCAGACCTTCCAGGTGATGCCGTCCGTGGCCGCCGGGACCCCGGAGTACGGGCGAGAGGCGCGGGAGCTGGCCTTCCGGCACGAGAACGAGATCGCGCGGCCCTACTACTACGGGGTGCGGTTCGAGAACGGGCTGAAGGCCGAGATGGCGCCGACGGACCACGCGGCGGCGCTGCGCTTCACCTACCCCGGTGACGACGCGAGCGTCCTGTTCGACAACGTGACCGACCAGGCGGGGCTGACCCTCGACAAGGAGAACGGGATCGTCACCGGCTACTCGGACGTGAAGTCCGGGCTGTCCACGGGCGCCACCCGGCTGTTCGTCTACGGCGCGTTCGACAAGCCGGTGGCCGAGGGCGACTCCAGCGGTGTGAAGGGCCATCTGCGCTTCCGGGCCGGCGACGACCGGACCGTCACCCTGCGCCTTGCGACCTCGCTCATCAGCGTCGACCAGGCCAAGGACAACCTGCGCCAGGAGATCCCCGAGGGCCGGTCCTTCGAGGCGGTCAAGAAGAGCGCCCAGCGCCAGTGGGACCGGCTCCTCGGCAAGGTGGAGGTCGAGGGCGCGACCCCCGACCAGCTGACGACGCTGTACTCCAGCCTGTACCGGCTGTACCTGTACCCGAACTCCGGGTTCGAGAAGGTCGACGGGAAGTACCAGTACGCCTCGCCGTTCTCCCGCATGCCGAACCCGGACACCCCGACCCACACCGGCGCGAAGATCGTCGACGGCAAGGTGTACGTCAACAACGGCTTCTGGGACACCTACCGCACGACCTGGCCCGCCTACTCCTTCCTGACCCCCTCCCAGGCCGGTGAGCTGGTCGACGGGTTCGTGCAGCAGTACAAGGACGGCGGCTGGACGTCGCGCTGGTCCTCCCCCGGCTACGCGGACCTGATGACCGGCACCTCCTCGGACGTGGCGTTCGCGGACGCGTACGTCAAGGGCGTCGACTTCGACGCGAAGGCGGCCTACGACGCGGCCGTGAAGAACGCCACGGTCGTCCCGCCGAACTCGGGCGTCGGCCGCAAGGGCATGACCACGTCCCCGTTCCTCGGCTACACGAGCACCGAGACCCACGAGGGCCTGTCCTGGGCGCTGGAGGGCTACCTCAACGACTACGGCATCTCCCGCATGGGCCGGAAGCTGTACGAGGAGACCGGCGAGCGGCGCTACAAGGAGGAGTCGGAGTACTTCCTGGACCGGGCCCGCGACTACGTGAACCTCTTCGACGACAAGGCCGGGTTCTTCCAGGGCCGCGACGCGAAGGGCGACTGGCGGGTCGCGTCCGAGAAGTACGACCCGCGGGTCTGGGGCCACGACTACACCGAGACCAACGGCTGGGGCTACGCCTTCACCGCCCCGCAGGACAGCCGGGGCCTGGCCAACCTGTACGGCGGGCGCAAGGGCCTCGGGGACAAGCTCGACGAGTACCTGTCCACCCCGGAGACGGCCTCCCCCGAGTTCGTCGGCTCCTACGGCGGTGTCATCCACGAGATGACCGAGGCCCGGGACGTCCGGATGGGCATGTACGGGCACTCCAACCAGGTCGCCCACCACGCCCTCTACATGTACGACGCGGCCGGTCAGCCCTGGAAGACGCAGAAGAACGTCCGCGAGGTGCTGTCCCGGCTGTACACCGGCAGCGAGATCGGGCAGGGCTACCACGGCGACGAGGACAACGGCGAGCAGTCGGCCTGGTACCTGTTCTCCGCGCTCGGCTTCTACCCGCTGGTGATGGGCAGCGGCGAGTACGCGATCGGCTCGCCCCTGTTCACGAAGGCGACCGTGCACCTGGAGAACGGGCACGAGCTGGTGGTGAAGGCGCCGCGCAACAGCGCGAAGAACGTCTACGTGCAGGGGCTGAAGGTCAACGGCCGGGCCTGGTCGAAGACTTCCCTGCCGCACTCCGTGGTCGCCAAGGGCGGTGTCCTGGAGTTCGACATGGGCCCGAGGCCGTCGTCGTGGGGCACGGGCAAGGACGCCGCGCCCGTGTCGATCACCCAGGACGACGAGGTGCCGGCGCCGCGCGCGGACCTGCTGAAGCGCGAGGGCGCCCTGTTCGACGACACCTCGGCGACGGACGCGACGGTGACGTCGGTGGACCTGCCGGTCCGCGAGGGCGCCGAGGCCGTCCAGTACACCCTGACGTCCTCGGCGGACCGGGCCGAGGCGCCGGCCGGCTGGACGCTCCAGGGCTCCCCGGACGGCGAGACCTGGCGGACGCTCGACGAGCGCTCCGGTGAGGCCTTCGCCTGGGACCGGCAGACCCGCGCGTTCTCGGTGAAGTCACCGGGTACGTACGAGAGGTACCGCCTGGTCCTCGACGGAGAGGCGACCCTGGCGGAGGTGGAACTGCTCGGCTGAACGAGTGAGTTGGGGGTCTCGTGCCGCTTCCCGTGCCCGTCCTGCCCGAGGGTGTCGACCCGGCCTGGCTGCCGCCCGCCGCCTTCCGGGCGATCGGTGGCCGCAGGACCCTGATCCACGGATCGGGTCCGCTGGTGGAGACGGTGCACGGGGAGGTGGCCGAGGCCTGCCGGCGGTTCGGGGGCCGGGCCGAGCGCGGCGCGCCGGACGGCGGCCCGTACGACCTGGTCCTCGCCCTCGGCGCCGGCGGCCTCGGCGACGAGGGCTTCTCCTGCGTCCGTGAGGGCGGTACGACGACCGTCACGGCGTCCGGCGGGCGCGGGCTGCTGTACGGCCTGTTCCACGTGGTACGGCTCGGCGAGGACGCCTTCCGCGGGGAGCGGGCCCGGGAGCTCCACCGGCCGGCGCTCGCCGTGCGCATGCTCGACCACTGGGACAACGTGGCCGTGCACCCGGTGATGGGCCAGGTCGAGCGCGGGTACGCGGGCGGCTCGCTGTTCTGGGAGGACGGGCGGGCGCGCGGCGACCTGGAGCGGGTGCGGGCGTACGGCAGGCTGCTCGCCGCGTGCGGGATCAACGCCGTCGCCGTCAACAACGTCAACGTGCACGCCACCGAGGCCCGTCTGCTCACCGGGCGGATCGGTGAAGTGGCCGCTGTCGCCGACGCGTTGCGCCCCTACGGCATCCGCACCCACCTGTCGGTCTCCTTCGCCGCGCCGGTCCTGCTCGGCGGGCTGCCCACGGCCGATCCGCTGGACGCGGCGGTGCGCGGCTGGTGGGCGCGGGCGACGCGGCGGGTGTACGAGGCGATCCCCGACTTCGGCGGGTACGTGGTGAAGGCGGACTCGGAGGGCCAGCCGGGCCCGTTCGCGTACGGCCGCAGCCACGCCGACGGGGCGAACGTGCTGGCGGCGGCGCTGGAGCCGTTCGGCGGCACGGTGCACTGGCGGGCCTTCGTCTACGACCACCGGCAGGACTGGCGGGACCGTTCGACCGACCGGGCCCGGGCCGCCTACGACCACTTCGTGCCGCTGGACGGGGCGTTCGCGGCGAACGCCGTGCTCCAGGTGAAGCACGGGCCCATGGACTTCCAGGTGCGCGAGCCCGTCTCGCCGCTGCTCGGGGCCGTGCCCCGCACCCGCCTCGCGGTGGAGCTCCAGGTCACCCAGGAGTACACCGGACAGCAGCGGCACGTCTGCTGGCTGGGACCGATGTGGAGCGAGGTGCTGCGCTTCCGGCCCGGGCCCGGACCGGCCGTGGGTGAGGTGGCCCGGGGCGGGCTCGTGGCCGTTTCGAACGCCGGGGACGACCCCTTCTGGACCGGGCATCCGCTGGCCCAGGCGAACCTCTACACCTTCGGGCGGCTCGCCTGGCGGCCGGACGCGGGGCCGCGCAAGGTGCTCGACGAGTGGATCTCCCTCACCTTCCCCGGCGCCCCGGCGCGGCTGTCCGGCGGGCTGCACGCGGTGCTCGACGGCTCGTGGCGCACGTACGAGAAGTACACCGCCCCGCTCGGGGTGGGCTTCATGGTGCAGCCCGGGCACCACTACGGGCCGAGCGTCGACGGCTACGAGTACAGCCCCTGGGGCACGTACCACTTCGCCGACCGGGACGGCGTCGGCGTGGACCGCAGTGTGGCGGCCGGCACCGGGTACGCCGGGCAGTACGGCGAGCCCTGGTCCGCGCTGTACGAGTCGCCGGACACCTGCCCCGACGAACTGCTGCTGTTCTTCCACCACGTGCCGTACGGGCATGTGCTGCGCAGCGGGAAGACGGTGATCCAGCACATCTACGACACGCACTTCGAGGGGGTCGAGGAGGTGGCGGAGGCCCGCCGGGTGTGGGCGGGCCTCGGGGACCTCGTCCCGCCGCGGTGGCACGCGCGCGTCGCGCAGCGGTACGAGGAGCAGATGCGCAGCGCCCGGGAGTGGCGGGACCAGATCAACAGCTACTTCTTCCGCAAGTCCGGGGTGCCGGACGCCCGGGGGCGGCGGATCCACTGAAGGACGGCGACGCCCCTGAGGTCCTCGGCGTCGGCCGGCCCCGGGGTGCGGGGCGCGGTCACGCGGTGAACTCCTGGCGGGTCTCGGTGATCACCGTGCGGCTGCCGTGCAGCAGGGACAGCAGCAGCGGGGCGGCCAGCAGGGCGGGCAGGGCCTCGGTCAGCAGGACGGTCAGCGCGGCGGTCAGGACGAGCAGGGAGGCCGCGGCGAGGGTGGCGCGGCCGTGCCGGAGCAGGAAGTAGGCGGCCAGCCGGGCGGTGTCCCGGGCACGGAAGGTGAACAGGGAGGTGAGGACGAGCGCGTGCGCTCCCCACAGCAGGGAGCCCGTGCCGATTCCCGCGAGCAGCACCGCCCACCAGCCGGGCAGGCCCGTGGCGGCGAAGTGGGTGAGGGTGAAGGCGATGACCGTCAGCCAGGCCAGCAGGGGTGTCCAGAGGGCCAGTGCCGGGCGGGCGTTGAGCCGCCACCCGCGCACGAAGGCCCGGGCCGGGTGGAGGTCGGTGAGGTCGCGGGTGCGGTGGTGCAGGGCGTAGAGCGCGGCGGACAGGGCCGGGCCGAGGGGCAGCAGACACGGCGCCGCCAGGGGGAGGTTCGCCGGGTCGGGCCCGAGCAGGAGCAGTCCGGCCAGGCCCGGGGAGGCGGCGAGCAGCAGCAGCGCCTCGACGGTGAGGAGGGTGTGGACCAGGGCGCAGGCGCGCGAGAGTGCCCCGGTGCCGAAGCCGCCGGCCCGCACGGTGCTCATGCCGCCGCCTCCCCGCCCGTCACCCGTTCTCCTTCGCGAACCGCTCGTACGCCTTGTTGTGCAGGTCGACGAGGGGCCGCATGTTCTTCGCCTCCAGCTCGGCCACGTAGTCGTCCCACTCGGACAGCGGGCGCTTGCCGAGGACGAACTTCAGGGTGTTCTGGATGACCGTGTCCTTCAGCGGGGTGTCCCACAGGGTCGCCTGCTCCTGCTCGAAGGATCGCAAGGGGTGGGCGGGGTCGACGGGCAGCTGCCGCCGCCGGGCCATGGCGTCCTGGAACTTCTTCTCGTCCGGGCCGAAGGAGGAGGAGACCAGCTCCCAGCTGCCGCCGTAGGTGAAGACGCCGTTGAAGAAGCCGTAGTCCTTCTGGAGATCCTTCGCGGCGTCCGGGTCCGAGCCCATCAGGGAGATGCCGGGCTTCAGCCGGGGCCGGCCGCCGGGCTCGGTGTAGGTGACGCCCTCGACGCCCCACTTGCAGAACTTCTGGCCCTCGTCGGAGTACCAGAGCCAGTCGAGGAACTGCATCATGGCGACGAAGCCGTCGTTGTCGAGGGCCTTGCTGGAGACCATGACGCCGTTCTCCAGCCGGGTGCCGCCGAGCACGACCGGTCCGGCCGGGCCGATCGGCACCGGGATCATCTCGATCCTCGCGCCCTCGACCTGCTTCTCCAGGTTGTAGCGGTAGTTCTGCACCAGCTCCTGGGGGTTGGCGCTCATCGCGAAGCACTTCTCGGCGAGCAGCTTCTGCACCGCCTGGTCGTCGGTCTGGCTGAAGCTCTCGGGATCCATGAGCTTGTCGGCGACGAGTCCGCGCACGTACTCGACCATCCGGCGGTAGCCGTCCTGGGCGCCGGTGAAGACGAACCTGCCTGCCGTGGGGTCGAAGCTGATGTTGTCGTAGCTCCATCCGGCCCGGACGCCGAAGGCCTGGCCGAGGTAGCCGAACAGGGCGCCGCAGGGGAACGGGGTGTTGGTGCTCCAGCGGTCGGAGAGGGGATACCTGCCGGGGTACTCCTCCTTGAGCGCCGTGAGGACTTCGCGCACCTCGTCCCAGGTGGTGGGCAGGGTGAGGCCGTGCCGGTCGAGGACGTCCGTGCGGAGGGACAGCGAGTAGGTGGCCTTGGCCTTCTCGTGCAGGCCCGGCAGCAGGTAGTACTTGCCGTCGGACTGGCGGATCGAGTCCAGTTCGGGCTCCAGCTTCCACTTGCGGGCCTTGTCCCGGAAGTTGGGCATCAGGTGGACGTAGTCGCTGACGGGGAGGATCGCGCCGGAGGAGACGAAGGCGACCTCGGACGGGTGGTAGGTCTTGGGGATCAGGAACGGGGCGTCCCCGGCCCCGATGAGCACGCTGCGCTTCTTCTCGTAGTCGGCCAGCGGGACGTCGACGGGTTTGAGGGTCACGCCGGTGCGGCGGGTGAGCTCCTTCCAGAACAGCCAGGAGTCCTTCATGGGGTAGACCGGGTTGTTGTTGTGCAGCACCGAGAAGGACAGCGGCTCGGCCGCCTTGAAGCGCTGCCCGGCGCGGTAGTTCTTCATCGCCCCGTGCCGCTTGCCGGAGAGGTCCTTCGGGTTGCCGCCGTCGTCCCCGCCGCCGCAGCCGGTGAGGACGGCGAGGCCGGTGAACCCGGCGGCGGCGAGCATCTGGCGTCGCGACAACTGTCCTGCGTTCTGCACGGAGACTCCTTTGTTCCGTGGGCGGGCCGGCGGTGCGGCGGGGTCAGCCCTTGACCGCGCCGAGCATCACGCCCGAGACGAAGTAGCGCTGGACGAACGGGTACACGCAGAGGATCGGCAGGGCGGTGAGCACGATGGTGACCGACTGGATGTTGGCGCCGACCTGGCTGAGCTGCTCGGTGCCCGCGCCCGCGTTGCCGCCGCCGGTGGCGCCCTGGATGAGGTTGCGCAGGTAGACCGTGACCGGCATCAGTTCGGTGCGGTCCATGTACAGGAAGGCGCTGAACCAGGAGTTCCAGAAGGACACGGAGTAGAAGAGCACCATGGTCGCCACGACCGCCTTGGACAGCGGCAGCACGATCCTGAGGAGGATGCCGTACGTGCTCAGGCCGTCGATCTGCGCGGCCTCCTCCAGCTCCGTCGGCAGGTTCTCGAAGAAGGCCTTCATCACCAGCAGGTTGAAGACGCTGATCGCGTTCGGCAGGGCGATCGCCCACACGCTGTTCTTCAGGCCGAGGCTGGTGACCAGGATGTAGTTCGGGATCAGGCCGCCGGTGAAGAACATGGTGAACACGGCGACGCCGACGAGGAGTCCGCGGCCCTTCAGCCGCTTCTTCGACAGCACGTAGGCGTAGCACGTCGTCAGCACCATGGCCACGGTGGTCGCGACGACCGTGTAGAGCACGGTGTTGCCGTAGTTCCGCCAGAACATCGCGTCCTGGAACACGATCCGGTACGTGGTGAGGTTGAACCCCTTGGGCAGCAGGGTCACCTCGCCGGCCCGGATGTGCCGTTCCCCGCTGAAGGAGCGCGCGAGGATGTTGACGAAGGGGTAGAGGGTGACCAGCACCACGAGGGTGAGGACCACTCCGTTGACGCCCTGGAAGACCCGGTAGGAGCGGCTCGGCCTCACCACAGGCTCGTCCCCACCGTGCGGCGCGAGAGCTGGTTGGCGGAGGTGATGAGGACCAGGCCGATGACCGCCTCGAACAGGCCGATGGCGGCCGCGTAGCTGAAGCTGTTGGACTCGACGCCGGCCCGGTAGACGTACGTCGAGATCACGTCGGCGGTCGGATACGTCAAGGGGTTGTACAGCAGCAGGACCTTCTCGAAGCCGACGGCCATGAAGGTGCCGATGTTCAGGATCAGCAGCGTCACCATGGTGGGCCGGATACCGGGCAGGGTGACGTGCCAGATCTGCTGCCAGCGGTTCGCTCCGTCGATGCGGGCCGCCTCGTAGAGGTCCTCGTCGATGGTGGTGAGCGCGGCGAGGTAGAGGATCGTGCCCCAGCCGGCCGTCTGCCAGACCTCCGAGCCCACGTAGATCGCGCGGAACCACTCGGGTTCCTGCACGAAGCGGATCGGTTCGTGGCCGAACCAGCCGAGCACGTGGTTGACCGGTCCGTCGCTGGCCAGCATCTGCAGCGTGATGCCCGCGACGATCACGATCGACAGGAAGTGCGGCAGGTACGACACCGACTGCACGAACCGCTTCAGGGAGCGTCTGCGCACCTCGTTGAGGAGCAGGGCCAGCACGATCGGGACGGGGAAGCAGAACAGCAGGGTGAGCCCGCCGATCCACAGGGTGTTGCGGAACACCTGCCAGAACGTGGGGTCTTCGAGGAACATCCGCACATAGCGCAGCCCCACCCACTCCTCGCCGAAGAGCGATCCGCCGGGCTCGAAGCGCCGGAACGCGATCACGTTGCCGATCATCGGCAGGTAGCGGAAGACCAGGAAGAACAGCAGCGGCAGGATCGCCAGCGAGTACAGCTGCCAGTCGCGGCGCAGGGCCCGGCGCCAGCCGGTCCTGGACGCTGCCCGGCCGTCGCGCCGGGGCGCGGCCCGGGCCGGAGGCGGTTCCCCGGTGCCCGGTGGGGCCGGTGTGGTCGACGTGCTCATGGCTCGGGCCTCCCGTGGACAGGGCACGTGGATCCGAAACTTTCGAGCTCTTACCGGTAACTCCGCGGCAACTTAGGGCCACTAGAAAGCGCTGTCAATGGGTGCCGCGGCAGCCCGAGGGGCGGCTGTGGCGCGTTGGATCCCCGGCCGGGATGGGTAGACCCCAGGCACCGCACCGCCTTCTCCGCCGCAAGTTTCTGTCCTGCCACCGACTCCTGCGAGGTGCCGTCGTGCCCGCGTTCGACCTGCCGCCGACCGAACTGGAGCACTACCGCCCGGACGTCGAGGAGCCCGGCGGCTTCGACGCGTTCTGGCGGAGCACGCTGGAGGAGGCCGGGCGGGCCGATCCGCTGGTGTCCGTACGGGAGGTGGAGACCGGGCTGCGGCTGACCCGGACCTGGGACGTGACGTTCCGGGGGTTCGCCGGCGATCCGGTCCGGGCGTGGTTCAGCACACCTGCCGCGGCCGGCCGGGCCCTGCCCGCGGTGGTCGAGTTCGCCGGGTACGGGCGCGGCCGGGGGCTCCCGCACGAGCGCCTCACCTGGGTGAACGCGGGGTACGCGCACCTGCTCATGGACAACCGCGGCCAGGGCGACCAGTACGGGTGCGGCGGTGACACGCCCGACCCGCACGCCGGGGTGCCGGGCGGGCCCGGGGTGATGACGCGAGGACTGCGCACTCCCGAGGACTACTACTATCGACGCCTGATCACCGACGCGGTGCGGGCGGTGGCGGCGGTGCGCGCACTGCCGGGCGTCGACCCCGCGCGGATCGCCGCCGCGGGCAACAGCCAGGGCGGCGGGCTGGCACTGGCGGTCGCGGGGCTGGTCCCGGACCTGGCCGCCCTGCTGGTGACCGCGCCCCTGCTGTGCGGGATCCGGCGGTGTCTCGACCTCACGGACGCCGCCCCCTACGGCGAGATCACCGCGTACCTCGCCGTCCACCGGGGCGTCGAGCACGACGCCCACCGCACCCTCTCCTTCGTCGAGGGCGTCTCCTTCGCCCGCCGCGCCCTGGCCCCGGCCCACTTCGGAGTCGGCCTGCGGGACACGGTGTGCCCGCCGAGCGGGGCGTACGCGGCGTTCAACCGCTACGGCGAACTCGCCGGGCAGGAACCCCGCAAGGAGTTGCACGCGTATCCGTACAACGGGCACGAGGGCGGGGACGCGGTGCAGGTGCGGCGGCAACTTCTGTGGCTGCGGGCGGTGCTGGAGGGACGGGACGGCACACAGGGCGCAGCCCCCTCGGCGCCGGCGCGGGTCGCCCCGTGACCGGGGACTCCGCGGCGCGGCCGCCGGCGGATACCGCACGCTCACCCCGGGCGGGACCGCCACCCCGCAGGTGTCCGCGGAGCGAAGGGCAGCCGAGATCGACGTGCGCCGGGTGGCCGCCGGTTGCGCGCCTGCGGCCCCGCGTTCGCGCGATGTGCGCGAGCCGTTTACAGGCGGGCGACTGGGCGCTACCTTCCACAGCAGCCGGGGTGGGAGCGCTCCCATTCGGTGGACCGGAACCCACCCGTGGGGCGCCCCCACCTCGCGCGTTCGCCGCCGCCCCATATGTCGCCTATATCCGGTTGTGCGACCCTGTTGGTGGGTGCCCTGCCGCTCATGTGCGGCGTGGTTCCGCCGTGTCGGTGTGACCCGGCGCCGCCGGTCCCTGCCCGCGTCGCCGTCGCCTGAGTTCCGGGGACTCCCACCTGCCGGTGGCCGCGGCACGGACGGGAGGTGGACG
Source organism: Streptomyces sp. NPDC015242 (assembly GCF_043079125.1). NCBI lineage: Bacteria > Bacillati > Actinomycetota > Actinomycetes > Kitasatosporales > Streptomycetaceae > Streptomyces > Streptomyces sp. NPDC015242. Next base: position 360,255 of record NZ_JBIBUF010000005.1, read on the forward strand.
CGGACATGCCCCATGACGGCGAGACCCCGGCCGAGGTCCCCCGCCTCCGGGCCCCGGTGGGCGGAACCGCCGGTGCGCCTCGCCCGGCGCCGCAGGCCGCCGCGAGGGAACGGGTGCTGGCGTTCGCCGGGGTGGTGCTGGCGGCGGTGTACGTGCGCGGCGCGAGCGGGGCGGAACTCCGGATGGTGGAGTCCGCCGGGGGCGAACCGGAACGGTACGGAGTGCCCGGCGGCGTGCGGCTTCCGGGGGGTGGAGCGCCCGGACCGGCGCCCGCGGGCGGGCCGGCGGAGGGATACGGCCCGGCGGCCGCCGTCGTGGAGGCATGTCTGCGCGGCCGGGCCGTGTGGCTGGACGGAGCCGCCGCACGGGCAGGAGACGGGACCGTCCCCGGCCCGTTCGGGGCGCTGCCCCTCGGCGCGGCGGGCGGGTGGCTGGGATGTCTGGCCGTGGTGGGAGAGGCCGGGGAGGGCTTCGGGGGCGAGCAGCGGGAGTTCCTCGAGCGGTACGCCGAGGCCGTCGCCGGGCGGCTGCGGGGCGAGGCCGACCGGGCCGCGCCCTCGCCGCTGCTGGACTCCGCACTGCGCGCCATGGGCGTCGGCTCCTTCGCCCTCACCCCCGGCACCGGGCTGGTCGAGACGGACCCGGCCCTGCTCGAACTCGTCGGCGTCCCCGCCGACGGTTTCGACGGCAAGACCGACACCCTCCTGTCGTACAGCGTCCCCGAGGACGTCCCCGCCCTGCTGTCGGTCATCGAGCCGTCCGCGCAGACCCCGGGCCGCCGCGAGCTGGAGTTCCGTATCCGCCGGCCCACCGGTGAGCTGTGCTGGCTCCGCCTGGACTGCCGTGTGCTGAAGGGCCCCGACGCCGCCCCGCGGCGGGTGCTGGGCGTGGTCACGGCGGCCCCGGTGCTGCGTCGTGGCGCGGGCGACGTCGCCCGCCTCCAGTGGCTGACCGCCGCGCTCGACGACGCAACGACGGTGCGCGACGTCAGCCGGGTGGTCGTCGCCGCGCTGCGCGAACCGCTGGGCGCCGGCCGTGTGGCGCTCGCCGAGGTGCTGGAGGACCGGCTGGCGGTCACGGTGCTCGATCCGCCGGGCGCCGGCGCCTGGCCGAAGCTGTGGCGTTCGGAGTGGCGCTCGGAGTGGCCCGACGCGCCGGTCAGCGCCCTGCCCACGCTCCAGGCGGCGCTGCGGGACGGCCGGATCAGCCTGTGGCCCGCGGGCGCCGAGCTGGAACCGGGGCTGGCCGGGATCGGCCCCGGCGGGCTGGCGGTCCTGCCCCTGCCGGCTAAGGCCGGGGTGGCCGGGGTGTGCCTGGTCGGCTGGGACGCCCCGCACGATTTCGCCCCCGAGGAGCGGGCCCTGCTGACCGCGACCGCCGGGCTGGTGGGCCAGGCGCTGCAACGCGCCCACGCCTACGACGCCGAGCAGGAACTCGCGACGATGCTCCAGCGCAGCCTGCTCCCCCGCCGCCTGCCCCGGCTGCCGGGCGGCATCGCCGTCGCCCGTTACCTGCCCGCCCGGCGCGGACTGCAGGTGGGCGGCGACTGGTACGACGTGATCGCCCTGACCGAGGGGAAGGTCGCCCTGGTCATCGGGGACGTGCAGGGGCACAGCGCCGGGGCCGCGACGATCATGGGCCAGATGCGTACCGCCGTGCGGGCCTACGCCGTCGAGGGGCATCCGCCGGACGTGGTCGTCGCGCACGCCAACCGGCTGCTGGTCGGCATGGAGACCGACCTGTTCGCCACGTGCTGCTACGTCGAACTGGACATGGAGGAGGGCAACGCGCTGTTCGTGCGGGCCGGGCACCTGGCCCCGCTGGTGCGTCATCCCGACGGCGGCACGGCGGAGATCGCGGTCGAGGGCGGGCTGCCGCTCGGGGTGCTGGCGGACGCGGAGTTCCCGCTGACGGCGCTCGCACTGGCACCGGGCTCGGTCCTCGCGCTGGTCACGGACGGTCTGGTGGAGTCGGCGGACCTCCACCTCGACGAGGGCATGCGCCTGGTGCGTGAGGCGCTGGCGGCGGCCGATCCCGCCGATCCGGGGCGGATGGCCGACGTCCTGCTGGGCGAGACCGGGCGCCGAGAGGACGACGTGGCGGTGCTGCTGCTGCGCTACGACGGGATGCGGGTCAGGCCGGTGCGGGCCGGGTGGGTGGTGTGGCGGCTGCCGGACGCGGTGATGCACGCCCGGCGCTTCAGCGCCCGCACGCTGCGGTCGTGGGGTGTGGTGGCCGAGGCCGACAGCGTCCTGCTGGTGGTGTCCGAGCTGGTCACCAACGCGCTGGTGCACACGCAGGGCGCGGTCCGGCTGGATCTGACCCTCGCGGCCGACCGGCTGCGGGTGACGGTGAACGACTCCTCGCCGCGCGCGCCGGCCAAGCCGGTGGTCGTCGACTGGGAGTCGACGGGCGGGCGCGGCCTGTTCCTCGTCGAGGCGATGTCGGCGGCCTGGGGTTCGGTGCCGGTCGGCGGTGGCAAGCAGGTGTGGAGCGAGATCGTCGTCTCCCGCCCCGAGGCGGAGGCGGAGCCCGGGCCGGGGTCCGGCCCGGAGGCGGAACCGGAACCCGGGCGGCAGGCCCCGCCACGGCCCCGTGCCCGCGAGCGGTTGGGCGCGTGGGGCTGGGGCACGGGCCGTGCCCGGGGCGGGAACCGCGCTCCGGAACGCGACGACGTCCCCGGCCGGGCGCGCGGTGGCCGCGCCGGTCGGGGCACGCGCCGGAACCGCTCCCGCGGTGAGGAGCATGACCAGGCCCCTGACCGGGACCCCGGGCGCCGCCGCTCCCTCCCCCGGGCCACGGACCCGGGTCACGCCCGTCACCGGGACGCCGGCCCCGGCCGGCTCCGGGGGCGGCCCGGGGAGGGCGGACCTCCACGGCTGGGCGGGCCGTCGTGAGGAGGCGCGACGGGCGGGTGGCCGCCGCGGCAGGCCGGTCCGTCATGGCTGGGCGCGCCGTCGTGAGGGGGCGCGCCGGGCGGGTGGCCGCCGCGGCCCTGCGGCGCCACGGGGAGGGCGGGCCGCCGCGGCTGGGCGGGCCGCCACGGCAAGGCGGGCCGCCACGGCAGGGCGGGCCGTCGTGAGGGGGCGCGACGGGCGGGTGGCCGCCGCGGCAGGCCGGACCGTCACGGCTGGGCGGGCCGTCATGGCTGGGCGGGCCGTCATGGCTGGGCGCGCCGTCGTGAGGGGGTGCGCCGGGCGGGTGGCCGCCGCGGCCCTGATGGCGGCCGTTCTCCTCGCGGCCGGATGCACCGGCGGCGGGCAGGGCGAGGACGGGCCGACCGTCGGCCTGCTGCTGCCGAGCCGTGCCGTGCCCCGCTGGGAGCACTCCGACAAGCCCATGATCGAGAAGCGGGTGAAGGAACTGTGCGCCGACTGCACGGTGATGTACGCCAACGCCGAGAACGACGCGGCGAGACAGCGGCAGCAGATGGACTCCATGATCACGAAGGGCGCCTCGGTGCTCATCCTGGACGTGGTCGATCCCGGGGCGCTGCGCTCCTCGGTCCGCAAGGCGCACCGCGAGGGCATCCCGGTGGTCGCCTACGACCGTCTCGCCGAGGGGCCTATCTCGGGTTTCGTCAGCTTCGACGGCGCCCGGGTCGGCCGGCTCCAGGGCGAGGCGCTGCTCGCGGCGATGGGCCCGCGAGCCGCCGGGGGCGGTGTCGTCATGGTGAACGGCGACTCGTCGAGCCCGAACGCCGCCTGGTACGAGGCCGGGGCGATGAGCGTCCTGAAGGGCAGGGTCCGCATCCTGAGGTCGTACGACACCCTGGGGTGGCGCACGGAGAACGCGCACGACCACATGTCCGCCGCCATCGGCGCCCTGGGCCCGCACCGGATCGACGGCGTACTGGCGGCCAACGACTCGATCGCCGCCGGCGTCATCGCGGCCCTCAAGAGCGCCCGGGTGTCCCCGCTGCCCCCGGTGACCGGTCAGGACGCGGACCTCGACGCGGTGCGGCGCGTGGTCGGGGGCGAGCAGTACATGACCGTGTACAAGCCCTTCCGGCGGGAGACGGACGCGGCCGCCGCGCTGGCCGTCGCGCTGGCGCGCGGTGACGACGTCGACGGCCTGGTGACGACGACCGTGGACAGCCCCACCACCCGGGACGTCCCGGCCGTGCTGCTCTCCCCGGCCGCCGTCACGCGGCACACCGTCGGACGGACGCTCGTGCGGGACGGCGTCTACACGACCGGCCAGATCTGCACCCCGGAACTCCGGCGCGCCTGCGACCGGATCGGGCTCACCCGGTGAGGAGGCGATCGCCGTGCTCCATCCGCCCGTGCTGGCGCTGCGCGGCATCTCCAAGCGGTTCGGCGGCGTCCAGGCCCTGGTGGACGTGGACCTCCAGGTGCGGGCCGGCGAGGTCGTGGCCCTGGCGGGCGACAACGGCGCCGGCAAGTCCACGCTGGTCAAAGTGGTCTCCGGGGTGAGCCCCGCCGACCGGGGCGTCATCGAGTGGGAGGGACGCCCCGTGCAGATCAGGCGGCCGCACGACGCCCACCACCTGGGCATCGCGACCGTCTACCAGGACCTCGCGATGTGCGACAACCTCGACGTGGTCGGCAATCTCTTCCTCGGCCGGGAGATCGACCGGGTGGGCATCCTGGACGAGGTGGAGATGGAGCGGCGCGCCCGCGCGCTGATGCGCACGCTGTCCATCAGCATCCCCGACGTGCGGGTGCCGGTGGCGGCGCTGTCCGCCGGGCAGCGGCAGGCCGTGGCGATCTCCCGCTCGCTCATGGCCGCGCCCAAGGTCCTGCTGCTCGACGAGCCCACGGCCGCGCTGGGCGTCGAGCAGACCAGCCATCTGCTCGACCTGATCGAGGAGGTCCGCGACCGGGGCATGGCGATCATCCTCATCAGCCACAACATGGGCGACATCAAGGCCGTCGCGGACCGGGTGGCGGTGCTGCGGCTGGGGCGCAACAACGGCCTGTTCGACGTGAGCACCGTGACGCAGGAGCAGATCATCTCGGCGGTCACCGGTGCGGCGGACAACGCCGTGGCCCATCGCGCCAGGGGCGACGAGGAGGGGTGGCCGTGACCGGCGGCGGGCCGCGCCGGGACGGCACAGGGGCCGGACCGGTCACGGCCGGCCGGGAGCGGCACGGCCGCGGCTGGCAGGGGAACCTGCGGGGGTACGTCCTGGAGGTGCGCGGGAGCGTGCGCGAGGGCGAGCGCGGGCCGGTCCTGGTGGTCGCCGGGCTGATCGTGATCTGGTGCGTCTTCCAGGCGCTGGACGACAAGTTCCTCTCGCCGCGCAACCTGTCGAACATCGGCGTGGACATCGTCGGGACCGGGCTGGTCGCCGTCGGCATCGTGTTCGTGCTGCTGATCCGGGAGATCGACCTGTCGGTCGGCTCGGTCAGCGGTCTGGCGGGGGCGGCGTTCGCCGTGCTGAACGTGAACCACGGGGTGCCCGAGTGGCTCGCGGTGCTCGTCGCGGTGTCCGCGGGCACGGCCGTCGGGGCCTTCCACGGTTCCTTCCACGCCTGGCTGGGCGTGCCGGCGTTCGTGGTGACGCTCGCCGGGCTGCTGATCTGGAACGGCCTGACCCTGTACCTGCTGGGCGCGAGCGGCACGATCAACATCGACGAGGAGGGGCTGGTCGCGTCGTTGACCAGCCGGTACTTCGGCGCCGACGGGGCGGCGTACGCGGTCGCGGCGCTCGGCACGGCCGGGTACCTGCTGGCCGCGCGCCACCGGCGCGGCCGCCACCGGGCCGCCGGGATGCCGTACCGGCCGGAGCGCGAGATCTGGCTGCGGACCGCGCTGCTGGCGGTGGTCTCGTTCGCCGCTGCCCACACCCTGAACCGGTTCCAGGGCCTGCCCCTGGCGCTGCTGATCTTCCTGGTGGTGCTGGTGGTCTCGGACCTCGTGCTGCGACGGACGCGCTACGGGCGGCGGGTGTACGCGCTCGGCGGCGGTGTCGAGGCGGCGCGGCGCGCGGGGGTGGCGGTGGAGCGGGTGCGGGTGGCGATGTTCATGGTGTCGGGGACGCTGGCCGCGGTCGGCGGGCTGTTCGTGGCCTCGGGGCTGACCTCGGCGAGCCCCACCACGGCACGGGCCGCCGGTTCCGGGATGCTGCTGATCAACGCGATCGCCGCGGCCGTCATCGGCGGCACGAGTCTGTTCGGCGGGCGGGGCTCGCCCTGGTCGGTGCTGCTGGGGGTGCTGGTCATCCAGTCGATCGCCTCGGGCATGGGTCTGCTGGGGGTGGAGGACGCCGTGCAGTTCATGATCACCGGCGGGGTGCTGCTGGCCGCCGTCGCGGCCGACGCCCTCTCCAGACGGTCGGCGGCCCGGAAGGGCCGGACCCGAGCCGGATAGCCCCGCTTTGACCCTTTATGAGTAGAAAGCCGGGAGAAGGGTAAGGGCCGGTTGTCATGACACGGAGCCGCCTCGTCAGAGTGGCCGTGGCCGCCACGGTCGCCGCGGGCCTGGCCCTCGCCGGGTGCGGTGACACCGATCCGCCCGGCGCCGGGGAGCAGCGGGCCGACCTCCGCGTGCTCGCGACGGACGCGCCCCAGATGGAGACCCTGAAGCGGCTCACCAAGCGGCACTTCACCGCGCGGACCGGCATCACGGTCGACTACACGCTGCTCCCGGAGAACGAGGCGCGGGACCGCATGAACCGCGAGTTCGCCACCCAGGCCGGGACCTACGACGTGGCGAGCGTCAGCGCGTACGAGGTGCCCATCTACGCGGACAACGGCTGGCTCGCCCCGCTGGACTCCTATGTGGAGGCGGACGAGGACTTCGACCAGGACGACGTCTTCCCGAACCTGGTGGCGTCGCTGACCGGGGAGGACGGCAAGCTCTACGCCGAGCCGTTCTACGGCGAGGGCTCCTTCCTGATGTACCGCAAGGACCTGTTCCGCAAGGACGGCCTGACCATGCCGGCCGAGCCGACGTGGCGGGAGGTCGCCGGCCTGGCGGCCCGGCTCGACGGCACGGACGGCGCGAGCGGCATCTGCCTGCGCGGCCTGCCCGGCTGGGGCCAGAACCTCGCCCCGGTCAACACGGTCGTCAACACCTTCGGGGGCGCCTGGTACGACACGGACTGGAACGCGCGCCTGACCTCGCCCGAGTTCCGGGAAGCCGTCGGGTTCTACGTCGGGCTGCTGCGCTCCCACGGCCAGCCCGGCGCCGAGCGGATGGGCGTCATGGAGATCCTCGACCGCTTCGTCCAGGGCGGCTGCGCCATGATGTACGACGCCACCTCCCTGGCGTCGACCATCGAGGCCGACACCTCGGCGGTCAAGGGCCGGGTGGGCTACGTCCCGGCCCCGCACGAGAGGACCGGGAAGGCGGGCTGGCTGTGGACCTGGGCGTGGGGCGTCCAGCAGGCCTCGCGGCAGAAGGACGCCGCCTGGGAGTTCATCTCCTGGGCCTCCTCCAAGGACTACCAGAGGCTGGTCGGGGAGGAACTCGGCTGGACGTCGGTGCCCGCCGGGAACCGCCGGTCGCTGTACGCCAATCCGGAGTACCAGCAGGCGGCCGGCGCCTGGTACCGGCAGGAGTACACGGCGGCCACCGACTCCGCCGACCCGCGCAACCCCGGCGTCGCCCCGCGCCCCTACGGCGGCATCGGCTTCCTGGACATCCCCGAGTTCGCCGTGCTCGGCACGGCCGTCTCGGAGCAGATCGCCGCGGCCATCGCGGGGCGGCAGTCGGTGGACGCGGCCCTGGAGAAGTCCCAGGACCTCGCGCAGGCCGCGGCGGCCAAGTACCGGGGCGGGTGAACGGCGCGGGCCGCGCCCCCGGTCACCCGGGAACGCGGCCCTCGAACTGCCCCAGACCGACCTGCGGTTCCGCTTACTTGCGGATCAGGCTGCGCAGCACGTACTGCATGATGCCGCCGTTGCGGTAGTAGTCCGCCTCACCCGGGGTGTCGATGCGGACGACCGCGTCGAACTCGACGCCGGTGTCGGTGGTGACCTTCACCGTGCGCGGGGTGGTGCCGTCGTTCAGCTCGGTGACGCCGGAGATGGAGAAGGTCTCCTCACCGGTCAGGCCGAGGGACGAGGCCGACTGGCCCTCCGGGAACTGCAGGGGCAGGACGCCCATGCCGATGAGGTTCGAGCGGTGGATGCGCTCGTAGGACTCGGCGATGACGGCCTTGACGCCGAGGAGCGCGGTGCCCTTGGCCGCCCAGTCGCGGGACGAGCCGGAGCCGTACTCCTTGCCGGCCAGGACGACCAGCGGGATGCCGGCGGCCTGGTAGTTCTGCGAGGCGTCGTAGATGAAGGAGACCGGGCCGCCGTCCTGCGTGAAGTCACGGGTGTAGCCGCCCTCGGTGCCCGGCGCGATCTGGTTGCGCAGGCGGATGTTGGCGAACGTGCCGCGGATCATGACCTCGTGGTTGCCGCGGCGCGAGCCGTAGCTGTTGAAGTCACGGCGCTCCACACCGTGCTCGGTGAGGTACTTGCCGGCCGGGGTGTCGGCCTTGATGGCACCGGCCGGGGAGATGTGGTCGGTGGTGACCGAGTCGCCGAGCTTGGCGAGCACCCGGGCGCCGGAGATGTCCTGGACCGGGGCCGGCTCCATCTCCATGCCCTCGAAGTACGGGGGCTTGCGGACGTAGGTGGACTCGGCGTCCCACTCGAAGGTGTTGCCGGTCGGGATGGGCAGCGCCTGCCACTGGGCGTCGCCCGCGAAGACGTCCGCGTAGGACTTGGCGAACATGTCCTCGCCGATGGCGTTGGCGACGACGTCGTTCACCTCGGCCTCGGAGGGCCAGATGTCCTTCAGGAAGACCGGGTTGCCGTCCTGGTCGGTGCCCAGGGCGTCCTTGGTGATGTCCACCTTCATGGAGCCGGCGAGCGCGTAGGCCACGACCAGCGGCGGGGACGCCAGGTAGTTCATCTTGACGTCGGGGTTGATGCGGCCCTCGAAGTTCCGGTTGCCGGAGAGGACCGAGGTGACCGCGAGGTCGTGGTCGTTGACGGCCTTGGAGACCTCCTCCGGCAGCGGGCCGGAGTTGCCGATGCAGGTGGTGCAGCCGTAGCCGACGAGGTTGAAGCCGACCTTGTCGAGGTAGGGGGTCAGGCCCGCCTTCTCGAAGTAGTCGGTGACGACCTTGGAGCCCGGGGCGAGGGTGGTCTTGACCCACGGCTTGCGGGTCAGGCCCTTCTCCACCGCCTTCTTGGCCACCAGGGCGGCGGCGACCATGACGTACGGGTTGGAGGTGTTGGTGCAGGAGGTGATGGCCGCGACCGTCACCGCTCCGTGGTCCAGCTCGTACGAGGTGCCGTCGGGGGCGGTCACGGTGACCGGGTTGGACGGGATGCCCGCACCGGTGCCGCCGGCGTGCTGCGGGGCGCCGGCGCCGTTCTCCTGGCTGCCGTAGGCCGGGGCGTCGGAGGCCGGGAAGGACTCGTCGCCGGCCTCGTCGACCGGGGAGGCCGCGGTGCCGGACTGCGGCGCGGCGGGGACCTCGACGTAGTTGAGGACGTCCTTGGCGAACTGCTGGGCGGCCTCGGCGAGGACGATGCGGTCCTGCGGGCGCTTCGGGCCGGCGATGGACGGGACGACCGTGGCGAGGTCGAGCTCCAGCTTCTCGGAGAAGTCGGGCTCGGCGGCCGGGTCGAGCCAGAGGCCCTGCTCCTTGGCGTACGCCTCGACCAGGGCGAGCTGCTGCTCGCTGCGGCCGGTGAGCCGCATGTAGTTGATCGTCTCGTCGTCGATCGGGAAGATCGCGGCGGTGGAGCCGAACTCCGGCGACATGTTGCCGATGGTGGCGCGGTTGGCCAGGGAGGTGGCGGCCACGCCCTCGCCGTAGAACTCGACGAACTTGCCGACGACGCCGTGCTTGCGCAGCATCTCGGTGATGGTGAGCACCAGGTCGGTGGCGGTGGTGCCGGGCTGCAGCTCGCCGGTCAGCTTGAAGCCGACGACGCGCGGGATCAGCATGGAGACCGGCTGGCCGAGCATGGCGGCCTCGGCCTCGATGCCGCCGACGCCCCAGCCGAGCACACCGAGGCCGTTGACCATGGTGGTGTGCGAGTCGGTGCCGACCAGGGTGTCCGGGTAGGCCTTGCCGTCGCGGACCATCACGACCCGGGCCAGGTGCTCGATGTTCACCTGGTGGACGATGCCGGTGCCGGGCGGGACGACCTTGAACTCGTCGAAGGCGGTCTGGCCCCAGCGCAGGAACTGGTAGCGCTCCTTGTTGCGGCCGTACTCCAGGTCGACGTTCTGCTTGAAGGCGTCGTTCGTGCCGAACTTGTCGGCGATGACGGAGTGGTCGATGACCAGTTCGGCCGGCGCCAGCGGGTTGATCTTCGCCGGGTCGCCGCCCAGCTCCTTGACGGCCTCACGCATGGTGGCGAGGTCCACGACACAGGGAACGCCGGTGAAGTCCTGCATGATCACGCGGGCCGGCGTGAACTGGATCTCCTGGCTGGGCTGGGCCTGCGAGTCCCAGCCGCCGAGGGCACGGATGTGGTCGGCGGTGATGTTCGCGCCGTCCTCGGTGCGGAGCAGGTTCTCCAGCAGGACCTTGAGGCTGTAGGGCAGGCGGGCCGAGCCCTCCACCTTGTCCAGCCGGAAGATCTCGTACGACTCGTCGCCCACCTGCAGCGTGCTGCGGGCGTCGAAGCTGTTCGCCGACACGACAGTCTCCTTCATTGATGTGCGCGTACCACCACGATCCTGCCGCCATGGCCTCTCGACCGATCCGCTAAGGTAAGGCTAAGTTAGGTAACCCTTACCGGGGTGACGGCTGCGGTGCTCCTCGGCAGATATCTCGATGTCGAGATAACTCTAGTACACCCGGGGCGGTTGGTCATGCCCGGGCGACGTCCGTGCCGGATTCCGCGATGACCGAAAGACACCGGTGCGCTCCCGCCGGGGGCGGACCGGCGCCACCTCACCCCCGGCGCAGGCGGCGGAAACGCCCCACGGAAGCCGCGGGCGGCCGGGAGCCCGCCGCGCCCGGGACGGCCGGATCGTCACGGCGGGGACTCCCCTCGCGCCGCCGGCGGGGCCATCAGAGGGCGAACTCGGGGTAAGCGAACGGCACCGGAGAAACCCGGTGACACCGAAAGGAGGCCCTGAATGCCCCTCACGTTCCGTAAGAGTTTCCGGATTCTGCCCGGCGTGCGGCTCAACATCAACAAGCGCTCCTGGTCCATCACCACCGGCGGCGGGAAGAACGGTCCCCGGTACACACGGAGCAGCACGGGACGCCGTACGACATCGATGGATTTGCCCGGACCTTTCGGGTGGCGGCGCACCACGACGTCCAAGCGGCACTGAGGTGACCGGGCGGGCTTGACGACCCGTCACCCGAACGGACCCCCCGTTCGGGCCCCATCTCATATCTGAGATAACCTCGATCCCATGGCAGACGACTACCTCGTACGCATCGGCAAGCTCATCCGCGACGCACGGCAGCACCGAGGCTGGACCCAGTCGCAGCTGGCCGAGGCGCTCGGCACCAGCCAGAGCGCCGTGAACCGGATCGAGCGCGGCAACCAGAACATCAGCCTTGAGATGATCGCCCGCATCGGGGAGGCCCTCGACAGCGAGATCGTCTCGCTCGGCTACGCCGGACCGATGCATCTGCGGGTGGTCGGCGGCCGCCGGCTGTCCGGCGCCATCGACGTCAAGACGAGCAAGAACGCGTGCGTCGCGCTGCTGTGCGCCTCACTGCTCAACCAGGGGCGCACAGTTCTGCGCCGCGTCGCCCGCATCGAGGAGGTGTACCGCCTCCTGGAGGTGCTGAACTCCATCGGCGTCCGCACGCGCTGGATCAACGACGGCGTCGACCTGGAGATCGTGCCGCCGGCCGAGCTGGACCTCGCGGCGATCGACGCCGACGCGGCCCGCCGCACCCGCTCCATCATCATGTTCCTCGGCCCGCTGCTGCACCGCATGGACCACTTCAAGCTGCCCTACGCCGGCGGCTGCGACCTCGGTACCCGCACGGTCGAACCGCACATGATCGCCCTGCGGCGCTTCGGCCTGGACATCGCCGCCACCGAGGGCCAGTACCACGCCCAGGTGGACCGCTCCGCCAGCCCCGACCGCCCGATCGTCCTGACCGAGCGCGGCGACACGGTCACCGAGAACGCGCTGCTCGCCGCCGCCCGGCACGACGGCATCACCGTCATCCGCAACGCCTCCTCCAACTACATGGTCCAGGACCTGTGCTTCTTCCTGGAGGCGCTCGGCGTCAAGGTCGACGGCATCGGCACCACCACGCTCACCGTGCACGGCGTGCCGACCATCGACGCCGACGTGGACTACTCCCCCTCCGAGGACCCGGTCGAGGCGATGAGCCTGGTCGCGGCGGCCGTGGTCACCGAGTCGGAGCTGACGGTGCGCCGCGTGCCCATCGAGTTCCTGGAGATCGAGCTGGCGGTCCTGGAGGAGATGGGCCTCGACCACGACCGCACGCCGGAGTACTTCGCCGACAACGGCCGCACCCGTCTGGTCGACCTCACGGTCCGCCCCTCCAAGCTGGAGGCGCCGATCGACAAGATCCACCCCATGCCGTTCCCCGGCCTGAACATCGACAACGTCCCGTTCTTCGCGGCCATCGCGGCGGTCGCCCAGGGCAAGACCCTCATCCACGACTGGGTCTACGACAACCGCGCGATCTACCTCACGGACCTGAACCGCCTCGGCGGGCGCCTCCAGCTGCTGGACCCCCACCGCGTCCTGGTCGAGGGCCCCACCCGCTGGCGCGCGGCCGAGATGATGTGCCCGCCGGCGCTGCGCCCCGCGGTGGTCGTGCTGCTGGCGATGATGGCGGCCGAGGGCACGTCGGTGCTGCGCAACGTGTATGTCATCAACCGGGGTTACGAGGACCTGGCGGAGCGGCTGAACTCGATCGGGGCGCAGATCGAGATCTTCCGGGACATCTGACGGCTCTCACTGGCGGTTCGTGTGAGGATCGTGCGCCGTCAGATCCTGCCGACCTGCGGCATCACTGCGGGCAGGCCCCTCGGGTCAAGGGTTCCGGTGACCCTGCTCTCTCGTGCGGGGGGCCTCAGTGCCCGAGGTACAGGAAGCGCAGGTAACTTCCATACGACAGTCCGCGCTGCCTGCGCTTGGCGGCTTCGAGGGAGTCACTCAGCGTTGCGTGGAGCGCGCTGTTCTGCTGCAGTTCGACGGCGCGCCGGCTGAATTCCTGCCGCTGCTGCCGGGCCCGGTCGCCCGCGCGCGTGTTCTCCCGGCTGAGGCGTTCCTGCGCTTCCTCCAGTTCCTTGCGTGCCTTGGCGCGCGAGGAACTGGCATCGGACTCCACAGCCTTGCGCTGGGTGGTGAGTTGGGACCGTCGGTGGTCGATGCCCTGCTCGATCGACTGTCGCTCCGTCACGCTGAGCGTGGTCGGCTGCCGAGCTTTGGCGGAAGCGACCCGTTCTGTGCGCCAGGCATCGAGAGCGATGGCTTTGGCCTCGCCGATGCCGTGGACACCGACCAGCCGGCCGTTGTCGAGCACGAGTACGGCTCCGGTGCTGTTGAAGTTGGTGTTCTGCACGGACCGGTAGCCCTTGAAGTCGGCCGCCGTCCGAATGCCTGCTGCCGCGAGACGAGCGGCGAGCTTCTGTCCGATGCCGGACGGCGGTGACTGGGCGATCAGGCAACGGCTGAGCTGGTTCCGTACAAATGCGGACTGCTTGTCGGCGAGTGCCTTGCTCAAGGCCCTGCGCAGTTCCTCCGCAAGGCCGTCGATCTTCTTGTCGAGGTCACGCTGTTTGCGGACCCTGCGCTTCTCGATCTCCTTCAACTGCGCGTGGTACCGGGCTTTGACCTTGTCCTGGGCTCTCGGGTGGTCGGCGATCCGCTTCGCCTCGGCCGCGTCGAGCTTCGCCCGCTCCTTGCGCAGTCTCTCAGCTGCCTTGACCGGGTCCTCGAGTCCGGCGAGCTCCTTCGTCAGCTGGGCCAGAGCGGCCCGCGCCTGAGCCCGCTCCACGCGACGGCCCCGGGCGAACGCGGTGAACACGACGGCGGCGGCAACGGGCACAACCGGCCCGATCAGCGGCGCCGAGAGTCCCGCCACGACGATCAGGGCCGTCGCGGCGAACACGAGGGGCCAAAGCACGGCCGTGAAGACATCCAGCGGCATTCGGACGCGGAAGCTGTCCGGTGAGGTGACCACCATTCCGGCCGAGGGTGGCGCGGCCGGCTGAGTGACGTGTCCTGTCATCCATTCGGGCAGTCCGCCCGCAGCGGGGGCGGGGGCAGTGCCCGCGCGGGAAGCGGCCGTTTGCCTGGTCCCTGTCGCGGTGGTGCGCTGTTCAGGAACCGCGGCGGCGAGCGGCGGAAGCACGTCCAGAGGCTGAAAGGCCAGCGACCTCACCTGGTCGGCGAGGCCGCTCACCATCCGGTCGGGGTGGGACAGCAGCGTCTGCAGACCGGTGGAACCGCTGGGACTCTTGAAGTCCTCCTCGGTGAGCAGCAGGAACTCGCCTTTCGGCTCGTGCAGCCGGCTCCATAGGGCGGGGTCGGCGGCGATCGCCTTGAGCGACAGAAAGATGACCCACGCGGAGAAGCGGTCCAGGTTGTCCCCGAAGTCGTCGTTCCCCCGCAGAGGCGACTGGTAGTTGCGGTGTCCCCGCTCCGTACCGTTCAGACCGGCCAGTGCGGGCACGTACATACCGTCGTAGTCGACCAGGCGCAGGGTGTCATCACTCGCGACGAGCAGGTTGCCGTGCTGGAGGTCACCGTGAGCTATCTGATGCTCCGCGAGGTCTCGGGTGAGTGCCTCGAACCGGTCGGCCAGCCGGCCGACGGCGAACCGGTCGGCGTGGTTGTCGTCAAGCCAGGAGGACAGAGTGACGGCCTCGCACCACTCCATCTTCAGGACCGGATAGCGCTCCTTCCCGACGCTGATCGCGTCGGGAAGGTATTCAAAGCCGAGAGCCCACGGTTGGGAGAGTTCGGCCGGGTCCAACTGGGCAAGCCGGGAGCTGATGGCCTGGTAACGGCGTTCCTGGTCGGGAACGTGGCGGGTGAAGCATTTGACCGCGTACCGCTGGCCGGACGTCGCGGAGGTCAGCGAGAACACACTGGCGAAGGCGCCGGAGATGGCGCGGGGCAGACCGAGCTTGGTCAGTTCCGGCCGGGCGCCTTTGAGTTCGGGGTGCCGGAAGCACAGGTGCGTGTGCTGCAGTGCCTCCGCGTAATCGCCGCCGCTGGGGAACTGCCTCTGCGGACCGGAGGCCGAGCCCATGTTCACCGCCCTTCGAAGTCGATCCGTACGACCGCCACGTCGTCGTTGCGCAGGTGGCCGCCACACCGCAGGCCGTTCAGCCACTCCTTGAACCCGTCCAGGTCGTCGGGCCCGGCGAACTCCAGCAGTTGACGCAGCGCGCCCATCTGATCCGCGGCCGACAGGAACCACGCGGCCAGGGCGTCGGTCATGAGGAGCAGCCGGTCACCGGGCGCGCACCGTCCTTCGGTGAAGCGCGTACGGCAGGCCAGCAGCGCCGCATCGTGGTTGCGGCTGCCGAAGAGGTCAGGAGTGGTACCGAACTCCTCGGCGGCCTGCACCGGGAACGCCCGGACCAGGCGGTCGTCCCGCAGGTGGAAGAGGCAGCTGTCCCCCAGGGCGGCAGCCCGCCACCGCCACGCCGGTTCAGTTGCTTCGTGCTCGACACCGGAGTCCGGATCCACGCGCACCATGAGCAGCGTCGCGTAGGCGCCTTCGGCCATCTTGGTGTGTTCGTACCACTTCAGCGGCCGCCCTTCCGCGCTGCGCGCCTGTGTGTACTGCGCCAGCCAGGGGTCCCACTGAGCCACCGCCGACGAAGCGAACTCCTCATAGGCGGTTCCGCCGGCCAGGAGGTCCGGCCGCTGCCAGGCGCTTTCGGCAGCAGCACGGGACAGCAATCGGGCCCAGTCCTTGGCCAGGGCACTTTCCGTCGCACCGTCACAGACGCCCGCGGTGACGGGTTCGAGCAGCATGTCGTCGTGTGAGCGGCTGGGAAGCACGGCGACCGCGTCCTCGCATTCGTCCTCGGTACTCCCGTGCTTAGGGACGATGAGGTGCGTGACGTACACGCAGGAGAACGGAGTCGTCACCGCAGTTCGGTGGCTCGGGTGCCGATGTCGAGGAACTGCACGACCGTGGTGATGTCCGCGTTGTAGACGAAGCCGCGGGTCGTCTCGCTGACCCTCTGCCCCTGGGAGGCGGCGTACGAGCGCATGTGACTGGGCAGCGGGCTCGACATGTTGAAGAGGGTACGGGCGTAGGCGTCGGGAAGTCCGTCGGCCGTGTCGGGGAAGGCGGTGGGGGTTCCCCCCGCTGCGGAGACGTGCAGGTTGAACAGGAGCGCCGCGCCGTCGGCGGTGGCGTGCGAGGTGATGGCCTCGGCGGCGGCGGTGGGGTCCCCGTCGGTCGACTCGCCGTCCGTCAGGTTGATGACGATGGGCGGGAAACCGGCCGGGTAGCGCTCCGTCCAGCCCGCCACGAGGTTCTCGGCGTACTGGAGGGCCCGGTTCATCGGGGTTCCGCCATGGGCGACCGGGTCCATCCACAGCGGGAAGTTGACCACCGTCTCCACCAGTCCACCGGCGCCGTCGGGCACCTTCTTGCTGCGCTCGTCAACGCGGGCCGGATTGTCCGCTACCTCGCTGAGCGGGACGATGTCACGGCCGGCGAGCGAGCCCGCGAACGCCGAGCCCACCGTGGCGCCATAGCCGATGACGGCGATGTGGAAGTAGTCCCGCACGCCCTCTTCCTTGGCGCACTTGACCGAGAGTTCCGTCAGCAGGCGGTTGATGGCGTCAGCGACGACGTCCGCCTTCTGCTGGGGGACCTCCCCGCCGATGGGGTCGCTCATGGAGGTGGACTGATCGACGAGGAAGATGATGCTCGTCGGATTGCTGCGGCTGATCTCGGCCGTGTACGGCACTGGGCGCTCCTGGCTGGCTGCTGAAGATCTCGGTCACGCGGAGGAACTCACACGGCACGTCGAGTTCCGGCTGTCAGCGCGCACGCCGGGACGCCGGGATCCCCCCGGTTACATCGTAGGTCGAGCTCCTCGGTGCCGGGATCGAAGTGGTCAAAATGCGCCTCGCTCGGAGCGATTGCCCGGCGTACCAGCCGGGTCCGAAGGCCCGCGGGCTCACCCGTCTGCCGCGCCGCGCGGACCAGGAGCCTGCGGTTCGGGTGTCCGCCCCGCTCGCGGCAGAGCGTCCTCCTCCCGCCCTGGTCCGCCGTCCAGGAGGTACCCGCTGTCGGTGACCGCGACTGGCGTCAAGCGGATGCACGCATCGTCAGGAAGCCCTCGCCGCCCGTGATGTCCTCGCCTCCGCGCTCAGCCCGGCCGGGATCCAGCTCCCGGCGATGTACATCCATACTCCACGGGTGGCCGACCGCGAGGACGATGCCCGGAACGCGCTCGTCCACCTCGAGGTGTGCTCGTCCCGTACCGCCAGGTCCGGCCACTCGGTGGCGGCCGTGAGTGGGAGGCCGGCCCGCGTCCCGTCCGGCACTGAGCCAGGACGTATCGCTGAGCGCCCTCCTCACCGAGGTCAACGCCCACTCCCCTCGGAGCATCAGGTGACCGTGCCGTCCATCACCGGACGTGGCCGAACCCGTACGGCAGTCCCTCCTCTTGATCGCCGCGCTCACCTAGGATGTCGACACCACATCTCAGCGGCCCGACGGGCTTCCTGATCCACCATCGCACCCGCTTCACGGCAGTGCGCGGCGGACATCCGCAGGACATGCCCCCACCCGCACGAGTCTTCTTCGTGCTGCCTGGGGGCATCTCCTTGCTGTTCCGTGAGTCCGCGGCGTCCGTGGCCACCCGCATCCTCGAAGGGTCGCTGGCACTGCAGCTGACCGAGAACTTCCTTCACCTGCACGGGCGCAGGCCCGCACAGGCGGAGATACGGTCCTGGGAACGCAGCCTCCCCGCTCTCGTCAACGCCCTCATCGAAGCCGGGCTCGGCGAGGTCGAGGTGGTCATCGAGTACAGCCTGCCCCTTACCAGCAAGCGCGCCGACGCCGTCCTGGCCGGCGTGCACCCGACGACGGGGCAGCCGTCATACGTCGTCGTCGAGCTGAAGCAGTGGAGCGAGGCCCACCCGGACGAGGAGGACCCTCTTCTGTGCCGGCTCGACGCCTACCCGCAGCCCGTCCTCAACCCCATCGAACAGGTGCGGGGTTACTGCGAGTACCTGCTGTCGTTCAACGCGGCCTTGGAGCGGATGCCCGGGTCGCTGGCCGGGGTGGCGTTCCTGCACAACGCGACCGAGTCCCGGATCGCGGGACTGCGGAGCGTACAGGAGGACCAGTACGGCCGGATGTACACGGCCGACCAGCGCGGGGCCTTCCTGGACTTCCTGCGATCCCGGCTGGCCGCCAAGTCCGGCGCGGAGGCCGCCGACCTGCTGAGGGAAGCCAGGATCCGGCCGTCGAAGCAGCTGATGGCGGTCGCCGCAGCCGAGATCCGCGACCGTGAGCAGTTCGTCCTCCTCGCCGAGCAACGGGTCGCCTACGAGATGGTGATGTCCGCCGTACGCAAGGCCAAGCGCGGCAACCACAAGAAGGTCATCGTGGTGACCGGCGGTCCCGGCTCCGGCAAGAGCGTCATCGCGATGTCGCTGCTGGGTGAGCTGTACCGGCGTGGGGAGACCGCTCTGCACGCCACCGG
This sequence comes from Streptomyces sp. NPDC015242, assembly GCF_043079125.1. NCBI lineage: Bacteria > Bacillati > Actinomycetota > Actinomycetes > Kitasatosporales > Streptomycetaceae > Streptomyces > Streptomyces sp. NPDC015242. The sequence continues at coordinate 378,881 of NZ_JBIBUF010000005.1, forward strand.
GTCGGCGTCGTTCACCAAGACGATGCGCAAGGTCGCCGGGCACAAGAAGCGAGAAGTGCAACAACTGTTCAAGTACTTCAATAGCTTCATGGACGCGGAGCCGAACGACCTCGACGTGCTGATCTGCGACGAGGCGCACCGGTTGCGGAGGACCTCCGCCAACCGCTACACCAAGGCCGAACTGCGCACCGGCCGGCCGCAGGTCTCGGAACTCATCGACGCGGCTCGTGTGCCGGTGTTCCTGCTCGACCAGCACCAGGTGGTGCGGCCCGGCGAGATGGGAACGAAGGAGGCGATCCGGCGGGCCGCCGCCGCGGAGGGGCTCGACTGCACGGTGATCGAGCTGGACGGCCAGTTCCGGTGCGGTGGCAGCGACGCCTACGAGAGGTGGGTCGTCGACCTGCTCGGCCTCGAAGGCGGCACGCCGCACCCATGGAGGCCCGATGGCAGGTTGGAGCTGCGGACCGCCGAAAGTCCGCAGGAGCTGGAGGACTTCCTCATCGCGAAGCGTGCGGAGGGCTACGGCGCGCGGATGTCGGCCGGTTACTGCTGGAAGTGGACGACCAAGGTCACGCCCGAGATGACAGCACTTCCCACCGATGTCGTCATCGGCGACTGGGCACGGCCCTGGAACGTGTACGGCGACCGGTCCGTGTTCGGAGCCCCGCCCGCGCCCCTGTGGGCCACCGAACCGGAAGGATTCGGCCAGGTCGGGTGCGTTTACACCGCGCAGGGCTTCGAGTACGACTGGTCGGGCGTGATCATCGGGCCCGACCTGGTGTGGCGGACGGACCGGTGGGTCGTGGACCGGTCGGCGTCGAAGGACCCGAGCTTCACCAAGGCGACGCCGGACAGCGAGATCGACCGGCTGATCCGCAACACGTACAAAGTACTGCTGACGCGGGGCATGGTCGGCACGATCATCTACTCGACCGACCCGGAGACGCGGGAGAAACTGCGGTCGCTCGTCCACACCGCGTCCGGCGTGGAGGCGCCCGCGCTCGTGTAGTCGGGCATACGGCTGGCTCACCTCGTCCGACGGCGACGGGACGGACGAGGAGGACGAGTGAAGCGAGGCATTCGGCTGGGCGCCCGCGCTGCTTGACACCGCGCTGTCGTCGCCGGAGGTCCACGAGCGCCTGCGGGCGCTGCATCTGGTCAGCCCGTCCCCGCCCGGCTGGCTGCGGGCGGAACGCGGCCGAGGACGGGCACGGGTTCGTCTCGCTCGACGCGGGCCTGTCCGGGATCGCCGGCTCATGGCGACTTGAGCACGATGGAGCAAGGTTCGCCTCACACCGTACGGATTGGACGCGCTACCCCTTCCTCACCGAAGAGCATGGATAGCGCACTCCCCGGCTCACCATGCTGAGACGGTCGCGTCCCTGGGCCGAGAACGGGTTCGGCAGGTCGAAGACGCGGCGTTCCTCCGGGACGAGGGCGGAGGTGATCAGCGGGATGCGGTAGCGGTTGCTGCGGGCGTGATCGCGGGCCGCGTCCACCTCGGACGGTCCTAGTTCGAACTCCACCCGACGGCGGACGGATCGCTCGGGCCACCTCGTACAGCCGAGTGGTGTCACGCCAGGCGACCGCGAAGTCGTGGCCGAGGGGTTGAGCAACTCTTCCTCGCTCAGGGGCAACAGGTCGCCCAGCCCGGTCCCGTCGATGTGACTCCTGCATTCCATCAGCACCGCTCCGTGCCATTCCGCGGGCACCTGAACGCCGTGGCGGCGGCACCAGGCGGTCACCAGGCGGTCACCAGGGGAGCAGCGTCGGAGCGAGCGCGTCGAGCGCGGCCGTGTTGCGCGCACGTAGTCGGTCGGCGGGCTCGAGTTCTGTAGGCCTCTGGAGGTCGTCGTCGGCTCCGTGTGCTCTGAGCCACTCCGTCACGCTGGCTCGCATCGCCTGTTCGGGCGGGGTGATGAAGCTAGGCAGCCATTCCGGGTCCGGCCCGTCGTGTGAGACATGGGTATGTGGCCGCTCCAACTGCTCCCCTTGCATCCGAGCAGTCAGCGACCCGAGACCGGTGTCATCGCGGCAGCTCAGGGGGTCCGCCGGTTCCGAGCACTCGACGGCACACTCCGTTGGGGTGTAGCCCCACCCGAACGGGAAAGTCCGCCCCTGTGGACGCATCACTGCTGACCTTCGGCCACAGCACCGCCGGCCAGGAGCGGATCACGGAGTTGCTGGGTGCGGCCGGGGTCGCGGTCGTCGTGGACGTGCGGACCGCCCCCGGCAGCCGGCGTGATCCCGACCTGCTGCGGGAGCGGCTCGGGGAGTGGCTGCCGGCCGGTGGTGTCGGCTACCGGTGGGAGCCCGCCCTCGGCGGGTTCCGGCCGCTGCCCGCGGACAGCCCGGACGTGGTCTGGCGCAACAAGTCCTTCCGCGGGTACGCCGCCCACACCCGCTCCCCCGGGTTCGTCGGTGCGATGGACCGCCTGCTGCGCGAGGCCGCGGACGCCCGGACGGCCGTGATGTGCAGCGAGGCCGTCTGGTGGCGGTGTCACCGCCGGCTGATCGCCGACTTCGCGGTGCTCGCCCGGGGCGTACCGGTCCATCACCTCATGCACGACGGGCGCCTCACCCCTCACACCCCGACAGCCGGTGCACGGCTGCGGGACGACGGGCTGCTCGTGTACGACGGCTATGAAGGGGAGGCGGCGGGCGGCTGAGTCGGGACCTCGCCGAGCGCGGCGACGGCGGCCGGGGCGTACCCCGCGCGCAGGGACGCGGCGCGGATGTCCCCGTCCAGGTCGCTCGTACGGGGGGAAAAAATCGGTCGCGGCCGCGGTGGTCAGGGGCCGGATCGGTCGCGCGCACCCGGGACACGGCCCGCTCGCGCTTCCGTCACACCCCGTCGTGCGCGGGCACCGCCGGGTACCCCTGGTGCGTGTGGTGCATGCGTGCGGCGTGCTCCCGGACGGACGACCGGGAGCACGGCCGGGCGCCCGGCGCGCGCCGCCTGCTCCGGTCGTGATCCGCTTCGCCCCGGCCGGCAGGGCAGGCCCTGGCCTTACAGGGCGTAAAGCGACCGAAGAATGGATATGGGTCATACGGCGACACGCGGGGAGTGTCCGACGTGCCCGGATGCCGGGCGCAGCGGCTTCAGGGGAGGGAGCGCGCATGGACGGCCGGCCCTTGTTTCTCGAACCGCGGATGGAGGCACGGCTGAGGTCGCTCACGGCGGCGGCGGGGATCTTGCACACGCTCACCGACGCGCTCGGCTCGCCGCTGCACGTCGTGGTGCCCGACCAGATCGCGGAGAACGTGGAGCGGTTCCGGTCCGTGTACCGCGCGCACCACCTGTCCGGGCAGGTCTTCTACGCCCACAAGGCCAACCGGTCCAGCGCGCTGCTGCGCCGCCTGGCCGCCACGGACGCGGGCGTGGACGTCGCGTCGCTGGAGGAGCTGCAGCACGCGTTGGGGGCCGGTTTCTCCCCGGAGCGGATCATGGCCACGGGGCCGAAGAACCCGGAGTTCCTGTGGCTCGCGGCCCGCGCGGGCGTCACGGTCGGCGTGGACGGGCCCGCGGAGCTGGACCAACTGGCCACGCTGGTACGCAAGTACGGGCTGGCAAGGGTGCGGGTCCTGCCTCGGCTGTCGGGGTTCGAGACGACGGGCGTGCGCGTGCTGAGCCGGCGCAGCCGCTTCGGCACCCCCGTACGGGAGGCTGAGCTGCTCCTGGAGGCGGTCGAGCGGCACGGTGACGCGGTCGACGCGACCGGAGTGGTCTTCCACCTGGACACGACGAGCGTGGCGGAGAAGGCGACCGCCCTCGAAGGGTGCCTGGCGGTGCTGGAGGCGTGCCGCAGCCGGGGGTTGCGGCCCCGGGCCGTGGATGTGGGCGGCGGGTTCGGCGTCAGTTACCTCGCCGAGCGGGAGCAGTGGGAGACGTACACGAGTGAGCTCACCGCGGCGGTGATGGGCCGCCGTCCGCCGCTGACCTGGGGCGGGCACGGTTACGGGCTGCGTGAGGAGTCCGGCACCCTGCGCGGCTCGCTCGGCCTGTACCCCGCGTTCCGGTCGGTGGCCGGCGCCGCGTACCTGGACGAGCTGCTCGCGCAGCCCGCTCCCTCCCTGGGCGGGCGTCCGCTGGCCGCGCTGCTGCTGGAGCACCTGTACGACCTGTACACCGAGCCCGGCCGGGCCCTGCTGGACCAGTGCGGGCTGACGCTCGCGAAGGTGCTGGAGGTGCGCACCGATGGGACCGACGGTGCCCTGCTCGTACGGCTGGCCGCGAAGGCGGACGACATCGCCCTGGAGGACCACGGCGTGCTGATGGACCCGGTGCTCATCCCGCGGAGCGGAGTCGCGGCGGGCGAAGGGCCCGTCGCCGCGCACCTCTTCGGCAGTCTGTGCCTGGAGAGCGACCTGATCACGCGGCGCACGGTGTTCCTGCCGCGCCGCCCGGCCCCCGGCGACCTGCTGGCCTTCGCCAACACCGCGGGCTACGCCATGGACTTCCACGCCACCCGCGCACAGCAGCAGCCCGCCGCCCGCAAGGTCGCCGCCTGGCAGGACGGCGACGCCTGGCGGTGGTGCCTCGACGACCAGTTCTGGCCGATCACGCCCTCGGGGGGAGTCCAGTGAGGTACGACAGCATCACCGAGGCGATAGGCAACACGCCTCTGGTGCGGATCGACCCGGCCGTGCACGGCCTGCGCCACATCGACCTGTACGCCAAGCTGGAGATGCTCAACCCGTTCGGCTCGGTCAAGGACCGGGCGGCGTGGAACATGGCCCGGCCCCTGCTGGATGAGGCGGTCGCACGGGGCAGCCAGGTCGTGGAGTTGTCCAGCGGGAACACGGCGAAGGCCCTGGCCGTCGTCGCGGGGATGCACGGTCTGCGCTTCAAGAGCGTCACCAACCGGATGCGGGTCCCGGAGATCAAGGACCTGTTGCTGCTGCTCGGTGCGGAGATCGAGGAGCTGCCGGGCCAGAGCGAGTGCCTGGACCCGACCGCGACGGACGATCCGCTGACCCTGTTCCACCGGACCCTGTCGGCGTCCGGCGACGCGTATCTGCACACCGACCAGTACTTCAACCCGCGCAACACCGAGGCCCATCTGACCGGCACCGGCCCGGAGATCGTGAAGGATCTGGACGGCCGGGTCCCGGACTGGTTCGTCGCCTGCGTGGGCACGGCCGGGTCCTCCACGGGCGTGGCCCGCGCGCTGCGCGAGGAGGACCCGTCGGTGCGGGTGGTCGGGCTGGTCGCGGCCAAGTCCGACTTCATCCCCGGGATCCGCACCATCGACGAGGTGCAGGAGGTCGGCCTGTTCGACCCGGACACGTACGACACGATGGAGTCGGTCACCGCCGACGAGGCGATCGAGGGGATGCTCACGCTGAACCGCCGCTGCGGCATCCTGGGCGGGCCGACCGGCGGGGCCGCCTACTTCGGCGCGGTGCGTCATCTGCGCGCCCTGGACGAGGAGTCGGAGGAGCGGCGCACGGCGGTGTTCGTCGTCTGCGACCGGGTGGAGAGCTACCTGAGTTACGTCCGGCAGCGGCGGCCCGATCTGCTGGGCCGCCCGCCGCGGAAGAACTCGCCGGCCGACCTGTCGGAGGCGGAGGTCGGTGCCGCGCCGTCGGTGACGGTGGCCGAGGCCCGGCGCTGGATCGACACCGACCGGCCGCTCGTGGTCGACCTGCGCAGTTCCTACGCGTACGCGGCGCTGCACATCGACGGGTCGGTGAACATCGTCGACGAGCTGTTCGCCGAACTGGTGCGGGGCGGGCTGCCGTTCAGCCGGAGCCGGCCGGTGCTGCTGGCGTGCCCGGTCGGGGAGCAGTCCGCCCGGTACGCGGCGCTGCTGACCCGGATGGGCCATCCGGACGTGCGCAGCCTGGCGGGCGGCATCATCGCCTGGCGGGACGCGGGCGCGCCCCTGGTGCGGGACTGACGGCCGTGACCGCACTGACCGCAGGCGGGGAACTCGGCCCGTGGCAGCGGGAGCTGCGCGCCCAGTTCCCGATCGTCACCGGCCATCCGGAGCTCGCGTACCTGGACAGCGCGGCCACGGCGCAGAAACCGCGGGCCGTGCTGGACGCCGTGCAGACCTATCTCACGACGTCCAACGCCAACTCCGCGCGCGGCACCTACACGTGGGCCAACCGCACCACGGAGCTGGTCGAGCGGACCCGGGAGCGCGTCGCCCGGTTCCTGGGCGATCCGGGGCCCGGCGGCTCGGCCGTGCACTTCACCGGCGGCACGACCGAGGGGCTGCGCACGATCGCCCGCGACTGGCTGCCGGGATTCCTGCGCGACGGCGACGAGATCGTCGTGCCGGACGCCGACCACCAGGCCAACATCGTGCCCTGGCTGGAGGCGCAGCGGCAGCTGGCCCGTGAGGGCGTGCGGGTGCGGGTGGTGCCGATGCCGTACCAGAGCGGCTCCGGGGACTACGACCACCGGGCGCTGGCGGAACGGGCCGGGCCGCGCACCCGGTTCGTCGCCACCACGCACGTGCACCACGTCTACGGCGGTGACATGAACGTGCAGCGCATCCGCCGGGCGGTCGGCCCGAACGCGGTGATCTGCCTGGACGCGGCGCAGAGCGTGGGCCATGTGCCGGTGTCGGTGGCCGAACTGGACGTCGACTTCGTGGTCTTCTCCGGGCACAAGGCGCTGGCGCTGCCCGGCTCGGGTGCGGTGTGGGCGCGGCAGGCGCGCGGGCCGGCGTTCGTGCCCGGCGGGTGGAGCGGCACCCCGAACACGGTGGGCATCGCCTCGCTCGAAGCGGCGCTGGACTGGCTGGACGCGGCGGGGGTGGACCGGATCGAGCGCTGGACGGCCGACCTGGCGTCCCGGCTCACCGACGGGCTGCGCCGACTGGACGCCTACGAGATCCTCGGCTGCCCGCTGAGCCTGGCCGCCGACTCGCCCGTGCAGCGGCGCCGGGGGATCGTCTCCCTGCGGCACCGGGCCGTCGACTCGGGCGATCTGGGCTTCATCCTGTTCAGCCACGGCTTCATGGTGCGTTCGGACCACCACTGCCAGGGCGACGCGGGCGAGAAGACCGGCTCGGTGCGGGTGAGCCTGCACGTGTACAACACCGTGGAGGAGATCGACCGGTTGCTGTCCGTTCTCGCCTCACTCGAGTGACGGGAGCCGCTGAGCGTAATGAGAACCGTTTCCACCTGTAGGCTCGGGCCCGGCAGCAGTCAGGTGCGAGACGGCAAGGTGGCACGACCGGATGGGGCTGAGTCTGGCGACGGCGGAGCGGTGGGTGGAGCGCTGGGAGCTCCAGCAGCAGCGGTACGCCGTGGACCGCGAGGAGCGGTTCACGGTGATCGCCGACGTGGTCGAGCACGTCGTGGCGGGGCGTGCCGGACGGCCGCTCGTGGTCGACCTGGGCTGCGGTCCGGGCTCCCTGGCGGCCCGGCTGGTCCGGCGGCTGCCGGACGCGGAGATCGTGGCCGTGGACCGTGACCCCCTGCTGCTGGAACTGGGCCGCACCCACCACCCGGACGCCGCCCGCTACGTCGACGCGGAGATCGGCGCCGACGGCTGGACCGGGGCCCTCGGCCTGGACCGCCCGCTGGACGCGGCCGTCTCCACCACCGCCCTGCACTACCTCGACCGCGCCACCCTGCTGCGCACCTACCGGCAGCTCGCCGCGCTGCTGCGCCCCGGCGGCGTCCTCGTCAACGGCGACCACCTCCCCCAGGACCAGGCGGGTCCGGCCGGGATCGCCGCGCATGTCGGGCGGTGCCGGGCGGTGCGGCAGCGGGTGTTCGCCCACGAGGACTGGCGTTCCTGGTGGGCGGCCGTCGCCGAGGACCCGGAGCTCACCGACCTCCTCGCCGAGCGCCGGCGCCGCGCGGAGCCGGCCGGCACCGGCCACCCCGCCGAACTCCCCCTCGCCGTGCACCTGGACCTGCTCCGGCGGGCGGGCTTCGCGCAGGCCGGTCCGGTCTGGCAGTACGGCGAGAGCTGCGTGCTGGTCGCGGTCCGCTGACCCGCCCGGGCTCACCCGTCCGACGCCGCCGGATGGTGGCCGCGGGCGGGCCGCCGGACCATGGACCCAGGAGCGCCCCGGGGCGATGCCGCCCTGCCGGTCCCCCGGCGGCCACCAGCCCACGCGAGGAGCCCCGATGACCACCGCCGAGCACAGCACCCACGAGAACCACGCGCACGCCCACGGCGACGACTGCGGCCACCTCGCCTTCCCGCACGGCGACCACGTCGACTACGCCCACGACGGTCATGTCCACCGGATGCACGGGGACCACGTCGACGAGTGCGCCCCCGGCGGCCACACCGTGCACCAGAACCACGACCACCAGCACGGCGACACCTGCGGCCACCTGGCCGTACGGCACGGCGACCACACCGACTACGTGCACGACGGGCACCGCCACGCCGCCCACGAGGGGCACTGGGACGACCACTGACCGGAACGGGTCTCAGGACAGGCCGCTCCAGTGGACCGTGCGGTCGCACCACCGCTCCAGCAGCGTGCGGTCGTGGCCGACGGCCAGCAGGGCGGCGCCGGACGCGGCCCGGTAGTCCTCGACGGCGGCGACCAGGGCGGCGGCGGTGGAGGCGTCGAGCATGGCGGTCATCTCGTCGCACACCAGCACCCGCGGGCGCAGCACCAGGGCGCGGGCCAGGCAGGCGCGCTGCAGCTGGCCGTCGCTGACCTCGTGCGGCCGTCGGGTCAGCAGGTCGGGGGTGAGGCCGACGGCGGGGACCAGCTCGGCGATCCGGCCGGGGATCTCCCGGGCGCGGCCGGTGGCGCGCAGGGGTTCGGCGATCAGGTCGGTGAGCGGCAGCCGGGGGTCCGCGGAGAGCCTGGCCTGCTGGAAGACGACCCCGAAGGCGGTGCGCTGATCGCGCGGGGCGCGGTGGCGCCAGTGCCGTACGGGCGTGCCGTCCAGCACGACGGTGCCCGAGTCGGGGCGGTGCAGCAGGGCCGCGACCCGGGCCAGGGTGGACTTGCCGCAGCCGCTCGGGCCGAGCAGCCCGACGGATTCGCCCGGGGCCAGGGTCAGGGAGACGTCCCGGACCACCGGGGCGTTCCTGGTGTACCCGGCGGTGATGGAGCGCAGTTCAAGCACGGACGTCCTCCGGCACGTGCGGGTGGTGGCAGGCGACCGGGCCGGGCGGGGGCGCCTGGCCGGTGCAGAGATCGGTGGCCCGGGCGCAGCGGGGGGCGAAGGCGCAGCCGCCGGGGAGGTCGCCGAGTTCGGGCGGCATGCCCGGGACGGGCCTGAAGGCGCGGTCGGGCAGGGCCTGGAGGAGGCCGCGGCTGTAGGGGTGGCGGGGGCCGGGGTCACCGAAGAAGGCGGTGGCGTCGGCGAGTTCGACGATCCGCCCGGCGTACATGACGGCGACCCGGTCGGCGATGCGCTCGGCCGCGGCCAGATCGTGGGTGATCATCAGCAGGGCCCGGCCTGCGCCGTGCGTCCCGCCCGGGTCGTCGACGTGCCGGCGCAGTTCGTCGACCGTGCGGTCCACCAGGTCGCGGTCGAGGCCGGTGGTGGGTTCGTCGGCGAGCAGCAGGGGGGCGTCGCCGACCAGGGCGAGGGCGGTGGCCGCGCGCTGGGCGAGGCCGCCGGACAGCTCGTGCGGGTACCGGTCGAGGTGGGTGGCGGGGAACGCGGCCCGTTCGGCGGCGGCCTCGGCGGCGGCGCGCAGGGCGGTGCGGCCCCGGGTCGCGGTCAGGGCGGCGACCGTCTCCTCAAGCTGGGAGCGGACGGTGCGCACGGGCGTGAGGTGGGCGGCCGGGCTCTGCGGCACGAGACCGACGAGCCGGCCCCGTACGGTGCGGGCGAGGGTGCGCTCCCCGGCCGTGAGCAGGTCCAGGTCGCCGAGGAAGGCGGACCCGGCGGTCTGCGCGTTGCCCGGGAGCAGTCCCAGCAGCGCGGAGGCCAGCACCGACTTGCCGCAGCCGCTCTCCCCGACGAGGGCGAGGCACTCCCCCGGCACCACGTCGAACCGGGCCCCGGTGACGGCCGCGACGCGCCGCCCGCCGGGCATGAGGAACCGCACGGAGAGGTCACGCACGGACAGCACGGGGTCCGGGTGGGAGGCGGGGCCGGTCTCCGTGCCGGCCGGCCCGGGGCCGGTCTCGGTGCTCACAGCATCAGCTCCGATCGGTGACGGGGGTGCAGCCGCTCCCGCCACGCCCCCGCCAGGCCGGCGATGGCCAGGGTGGGGACGATGAGGAAGAGGCCGGGGAAGAGGGTCGGCCACCACTGGCCGGCGAGGAGGGAGCCGCGGGCCGTCTGCACGAGCGTGCCGAGGCTCGCCGTGTGCGTGGGCAGGCCGAGGCCGAGGAAGGACAGGGCCGACTCGTGCCACATGGCGTGCGGCACCATCAGCACGGCGGCCAGGGCGGCTTGGGGCACCACGGCCGGCAGCAGGTGCCGTACGGCCACCCGCCACCGGGACGCCCCGCCGGAGACGGCCGCGTCGATGTAGGGCCGCGAGCGCAGCGACAGCACCTCGGCGCGCACGATGCGGGCGGTGGACAGCCAGTGCGTGAGCGCGACCGAGATCACCACGGGCCACACCCCGGGCCGGAACATCGCGACGATGAAGATGCCGAGCAGCAGGTGCGGCACGGAGGAGAACGTGTCGACGACCCGCATCAGGGCCCGGTCGGCCCAGCCGCCCAGCGCCCCGGCCGCCGCGCCCACGGCGGTGCCGACGACGGTCGCGGTCACCGCCGCCGCCACGCCGACCAGCAGCGAGACGCGCAGTCCGTAGACGCAGCGCAGCAGCAGGTCGCGGCCGACCTCGTCGGTACCGAACGGGTGCCGCGGCGAGGGGGGTTGCAGCTTGGCGGCGAGGTCGACGGCCTGCTGGTCGAGCTGGGCCAGCGGCGGTACGAGCAACACGGCCAGGACGGTCACGGCCACCAGCGCGGCGGAGGTGCGCACGCGCAGGGCGCGGGTGGAGCGGCGCCTGGGTCCGTGCGACCGCCAGGCGCTCTCGGCCGGGGAGGCGGCGGGCGCCGGTGCGTCACATGTCACTGAGCTTCACCCTCGGGTCGAACAGTCCGTAGAGCAGGTCGGCGAGCAGGTTTCCGGCGAGCACGGCGGCGGTGGCCAGGGCCGTCAGCCCGGCGAGCAGCGGGAAGTCGACGGCGGTGGCGGCCTCGACGGTGGCGGCGGCTATGCCCGGCCAGCTGAAGACGCTCTCCACCAGCAGCGCACCGGTGATGAGTTCGGGCACGCGGGAGCCGATCAGCGTCAGCACCGGCAGCAGCCCGGAGCGCAGGGCGTGCCCGAGCAGCACGGTGCGTTCGCTCAGGCCGCGGGCGCGGGCGCCGCGCACGGGGTCCTCGGCGAGCGCGTCGCCGACGCCCTGGCGGACGTACAGCGTGAACCAGGGCAGCTGGGAGATCGCGAGGACCCCGGCGGGCAGCACGAGGTGACTGGTGACCTGACCGAACGTCACCCGCTCGCTGCCGGTGTCGGTCAGCCCGCCGGCCGGCAGGACGTCCCACTGGAGGGCGAACAGCCAGATCGCGAGCAGCGCGATCCAGAAGACCGGGGCCGCCTCCAGGGTGTAGGCGAGGGAGGTGACGGCCCGGTCGACGGCCGAGCCGGGGCGCCGGGCGGCGAGCACGCCGAGGAGCGTGCCCACCAGCACGGCGGCGGCGAAGGCGACCGCGCACAACAGCGCGGACCACACGAGCCGTTCGCCGATCACCTGGGCGACCGGCTGGCGCAGCACGCTGGAGTGGCCGAGGTCGCCGGTGAGCGCGGAGGTCAGCCAGTCCCACCAGCGCGCGGCGAAGGGCCGGTCCACGCCGAGGTTGTCGCGCAGCCGGTCCAGGGTCTCCTGGTCGGCGCCGAGGGCGGCGGTGCCCGCGTAGGCCTTGACGGGGTCGAAGGGGGAGGCGGCGGCGATGGCGAACACGCCGAAGGTGACGACGAGCAGGACGGGGACGGCGAACAGGGCCCGCCGTCCCGCCAGCCGTGCCATGGCTCCCCAGGGCGGACGGCTCATTTCTTCGGCTGCCAGTCCTCGATGTTCCACCAGGGCCCGCTGGCGAAGCCGTGCTCGTGCGGCTCCAGCTGGGTGGTCAGGCCGTCCCAGCGGTCGGCCAGGACGTAGAGGTGGTCGATGTGGGTGAGGAAGGTGTAGCCGGGGTCCTGCACCAGGACGCGCTGCACCGTGGCGTAGGCGGAGCGGCGCTGGTCGGGGTCCTGGCCGCGGCGGGCCTCGTCCAGGGCGCGGTCCACGGCCGGGTTGTCGTAGCGGGCCATGTTGTTGAAGCCGTCACCGGCGACGGAGGAGTGCAGCAGGGTGTACAGGCCGAAGTCGGGGTCGCCGGTGCTGCCGAAGCCGGCGAGGACGGCGGTGTCCTTCATGCGCGGCTCGATGACCTCCCAGGTGGCGCTCTCCACACGCACGTCGATGCCGGCCTCCTTGGCGTCGGAGGCGTAGGCGAGGGCGTGGTCCTGGCGGACCTTGTCGCCGGAGGGGTAGAGCAGGGTGAAGGAGGCCCGCTGTCCATCCTTGGCGCGGATGCCGCCCGCGCCGGGCTTCCAGCCGGCCTCGTCCAGGATCTTCTTCGCCCTGCCGAGGTCGTGGGCGCGTTCGACGGCCTTGCTGAAGGCCGGGTCGTCGGCGGGCAGCGGCCCGTAGGCGGGACGGCCCGCGCCGTCGAGGATCCGGTCGACCATGGCCTCGCGGTCGACGGCGGCGTCGAGGGCCCGGCGGATCGCGCGGTCGCCGGTGACCTTGCCGGCGGTGGGGAGGGTGACGGCCCGGAAGTCGTAGGAGCGGGCCCGGTAGGTGCGCTTGCCGTCGTCGTTCTTGAAGGTGGCGGCGAGGTTGGGCGGGAGGACGGCGCCGTCGAGGTCGCCGGAGCGCAGGCGGGTGGCGCGGACGTTGTCGTCGGCGACGATCGCCATGGTGAAGCTCTTCACCTTCGGCGCGCCGCCCCAGTAGCGGGGGTTGGCCTTGAAGGTGAGCTTCTCGCCCTTGCTCCACTTCGACAGCACGTACGGTCCCGTGCCGACCGGCTCGGTGTTGAAGGACCCGGTGTTCGGGTCCTGCCTGCCCGCGAGGTGCTCGGGGACGATGGGCAGGACCGTGCGGGCGGCGAAGGGGGCGTAGGGGTACTTGAGGGTGAAGACGACCTGGTCGTCGCCCTTGGCCCGGACCTCCTCGACGGCGTCCAGCTCGCTCTTGAAGGTGTTGTTCGTCTTCGCGTCGAGCACGGTCCGGTAGGTGTAGACGACGTCGGCGGCCGTCAGCGGCTCGCCGTCGCTGAACTCGACGCCCTCGCGCAGGGTGAAGGTGTACGTGCGGCCGCCGTCGGTGACCTCGGGCAGCGCGGCCGCCAGGGCGGGCTTGAGCTTCAGGCCGGCGTCGCGGGCGAGGAGCCCGTCGAAGATCTTGGAGTTGCCGTCCTTGCCGTAGCCGAGCAGCGGGCTCAGCGTGTCCGGCTCGGAGGCCACTCCGATGACGACGGATCCGGCGGACGCGCCGTCGCCCGAGCCACCACTGCCCGGCGCGGAGCAGGCGGTGACCGCCGCGGCCAGCGCCGCCGTGACGGCGGCCCCTCGTATCCGACGGGTCGACATGTGACCTCACACCCTTGTTGCGCTAGTCAGGTTGTTGCCAAGACTTCGCAATTAAACAGCCAAGGGGGGTGGTCGCGCACCCTCGTGGCGCGGAGGAGCCAGGTCACCGACGCACGGACCGGCGGCGGGCGCCGAAGCCGGGCCCGCCGCCGGTCCGTTCAGGTGGCGCCTCAGCCCTGGGTGAGGGTGATGTCCTGCCCGGAGGTCGCGTGGAACGTGGGCAGCGGCAGGCCGCTGAAGGTGCGCAGTTCCATCAGGGTGGCCTCGACGCGGGCGGCGCCGGGCACGAGCACGCCGGGCGCGGGCCGGCCCGTGTTCACCCAGCGGTGCACGGCACCGTCACACACGGCCCGGGTGCCGCCGACGCCGTAGCGGGTGGTGGACAGGCCCTGGCTCAGGGAGGAGCTGACGAAGACGGGGCCGCTGGAGCTCGCGCAGCGGTAGGTGCCGGACAGGGTGACGGTGCCGTCGGCGGCGATGCGGCCCACCGCGTCGACGGTCACGGACTCGTACGGGGCGACGGCGGACGCGGCGGCCGGGGCCGCCTGGGCGCCGGTCAGCGCCAGCAGCGCGGCACCGGCCGCCGCGCCGAGAAGGGGACGTACACGCATGGGGAAACCTCCCGGAAGGAGTGGAATGACCGACTCCCACTCGTACCGGCCCTCCGGGCCGCCGCCCGTGACCCTCACCCCTTCGGTGGCGAGTCCGCACCGGGCGTCGTGGAACCGTCCGGGGAGTGTCCGGGGCGTGTCACACTTCCGCCCGCGCCGTTCCGGCGGGTCCGGGGCGGGAGGATGGTCGGAACGTACGCGTCGTTCGAACCGTTCGGACGGCCCTACCGACGTGGAGGTGCGCCATGTGTGCCCACCAGCCCCTGTGCCCCGCGACCGGCTCCCCCGCCGCGCACGTCGTCGCCGCCCGCCCCGAGCAGGGCTGGAGCCTGCTGTGCGACGGGACGATCGTCTTCGACGACGGCGGTGAACTGCTGCCGGACGGACGGGTGGTGGGCCCCCGCCGGGTGGACGTGCGGCGGGTGGCCGCCGCGGCCTGACCGGTCAACGGCGTCACGGCAGGACGGGGAGGCGGTCCGGGCGAGCGGCGTCACGGCAGGACGGGGAGGCCGTCCGGGCGAGCGGCTTCACGGCAGGACGGGGAGGCCGTCCGGGCGAGCGGCGTCACGGCAGGACGGCGAAGCCGTCCAGTTCGACCAGCGCCTCCTCGTCCCACAGCCGGACCACTTGGACGACCGCCATCGCCGGGTAGTCGCGGCCCGCGAGCTTCCGCCACCGGCGGCCCAGTTCCCGGGCGTGGGCGCGGTAGGCGGCGACGTCCGTGGCGTAGACGGTGACGCGCGCCAGGTCGGCCGGGGTGCCGCCGGCCGCCGCGAGGGCGGCCAGCAGATTGGCGAGGGCCCGCTCGAACTGCTCGGGCAGGGTCGCCCCGACCACCGTGCCGTCCGCGTCCAGGGCGGTCTGCCCCGCCAGGAACACCAGGCGGGAGCCGCTGGCCACCACGGCGTGGGCGAAACCGGCCGGCGGGGACAGCCGGGGCGGGTTGACGCGGTCGGTGCTCACCGGGCCTCCTGACGGGCGTACAGCTCCTTGGCGATGATGCCGCGCTGGACCTCGCTCGCGCCCTCGTAGATGCGCGGGGCGCGCACCTCGCGGTAGAGGTGTTCGAGCAGGTGGCCGCGGCGCAGCGCCCGCGCGCCGTGCAGCTGGACGGCCGTGTCGACGACGTACTGCGCGGTCTCGGTGGCGAGCAGTTTCGCCATGGCGGAGCGCCCGGGCACGTCCGGCGCGCCCGCGTCGTACGCCGTCGCCGCCGCGTAGACCATCAGCCGGGCCGCCTCGGTGCGCAGGGCCATCTCGGCGACCTGGTGGGCGACGGCCTGGAGGTCGCGCAGCGTGCCGCCGAAGGCGTCGCGGCGGGCGGTGTGGGCGAGGGTCGCGTCGAGCGCCGCCTGGGCCATGCCGACGGCGAAGGCGCCGACGCTGGGCCGGAACAGGTTGAGCGTGCCCATGGCCACCCGGAAGCCGCGGTCGACCTCGCCCAGCACGTCGTCGGCCGTGACCGGTACGCCGTCGAGGCCGAGCGCGCCGACGGGGTGCGGGGAGAGCATGTCCAGCCCGCGGCCGGTCAGCCCGGGGCGGTCGGCGGGCAGCAGGAACGCCGTGATCCCGCGGGCGCCGGCACCTGGGGTGGTCCGCGCGAAGACGGTGTAGAAGTCCGCCTCGGGGGCGTTGGAGATCCAGCACTTGTCGCCGGTGAGCCGCCAGCGGGCGGGGCCGTCGGGGTGGGCGGTCAGTCGCAGGGCCGCCGCGTCCGAGCCCGCGCCCGGCTCGCTGAGGGCGAAGGCCGCGATCGTGGTGCCGTCGGTCACGCCGGGGAGCCAGCGCTCGCGTTGGGCCGGCGTGCCGCAGGCGTGGACCGGATGGGCGCCCAGGCCTTGCAGGGCCAGGGCCGTCTCGGCCTCCGTGCAGGCCTGGGCGAGGGACTCGCGCATGAGGCACAGGCCGAGCGCGCCCGAGGTGAACAGGCGTCCGAGCAGGCCCTGCCGGCCCAGTTCGGCGACCAGGGCCCGGTTCACCCGGCCCGGCTCGCCCTTCTCGGCCAGGGGGCGCAGCCGCTCCGCGGCCAGGGCGCGCAGCTCGGCGCACCAGGCGAGTTGTGCCGGTTCGAGCGAGAATGCGGTCATCGCCGGTCCCTTCTCCGCCGCCCTGCTTCCGGCCGGGCCACTCCGAGGCTATCGCGTACCGTTGACTGTCGTCACCAAGGCGATACGCTCCAGGGGCGAGCCCACCACGCCGAGGGGGCGAACCGTATGCACGCACGGCGCACGGCCCACGTCGACACCTTCACGCGCGACCATCTGCCACCCCCGGACCAATGGCCCGAGCTCCGCTTCGACCTGCCGGAGCTGCGCTACCCCGAACGCCTCAACTGCGCCGCCGAACTGCTCACCGGCCAGCCCGGCGACCGCGACGCCTTCCTCACCCCCGGCGGTGAGCGGTGGACCTACGCCGATCTGCGCGCCCGGGTCGACCGCGTGGCCCACCTGCTCACCGGTGAACTCGGTGTCGTCCCCGGCAACCGGGTGCTGCTGCGCGGCCCCACCACCCCCTGGCTCGCCGCCTGCTGGCTGGCCGTGCTGAAAGCGGGGGCCGTCGCGGTCACCGTGCTCGCCCAGCAGCGCCCGCACGAGCTGAGCACGATGTGCGAGATCGCCCGGGTGCGGCACGCGCTGTGCGACATCCGCTCCGTGGACGACCTGGCCAAGGCGGAGGTCCCCGGCCTGCGGATCACGGTCTACGGCGGCGACGCGCCGGACGACCTCCTCCACCGCCCCGCGCCCCAGGCCCCGTTCGCGGCCGTGGGCACCGCGGCCGACGACGTGGCGCTGATCGCGTTCACCTCCGGCACCACCGGCCGCCCCAAGGGCTGCGTGCACTTCCACCGGGACGTCCTGGCCATCGCCGACACCTTCTCCCGGCACGTGCTGCGCCCGCGCGCGGACGACGTCTTCACGGGCAGCCCCCCGCTGGGCTTCACCTTCGGCCTCGGCGGGCTGGTCGTCTTCCCGCTGCGGGCGGGGGCGAGCGCGCTCCTGCTGGAGCAGGCGGGCCCGAGGCAGCTGCTGCCGGCCGTCGCCCGGCACCGGGTCTCCGTGCTGTTCACCGCGCCCACGGCGTACCGGGCGATGCTCGGCGAACTCGACGGCCACGACGTCTCGTCGCTGCGCCGCTGCGTCTCGGCCGGCGAGAACCTGCCCGCCGCGACCTGGCAGGCCTGGCACGAACGCACCGGGCTGCGCCTGATCAACGGCATCGGCGCCACCGAGCTGCTGCACATCTTCATCTCCGCCGCCGACGAGGACATCCGCCCGGGCACCACCGGCCTGCCGGTGCCGGGCTGGCAGGCACGTGTGCAGGACGCGGACGGCGCACCGGTGCCCGACGGGCGGCCGGGGTTCCTCGCCGTGCGCGGACCGGTCGGCTGCCGCTACCTCGCCGACCCGCGGCAGCGGACGTACGTGCGCGACGGCTGGAACATCACCGGGGACACCTACGTCCGCGATCCCGACGGCCGGTTCCGGTACGTCGCCCGCGCCGACGACATGATCATCTCGGCCGGGTACAACATCGCGGGCCCCGAGGTCGAGGACGCGCTGCTGCGCCACCCGGACGTGACCGAGGCGGCGGTCGTCGGGCGGCCGGACGAGGAACGCGGCCAGGTCGTGGTGGCCTTCGCCGTACTGCGGGAGGGCGCCGACCGGGACGCCGAGGCGCTGCGCGCCTTCGTGAAGGCCGAACTGGCGCCGTACAAGTGCCCGCGTGAGATCGTCTTCCTGGACGCGCTGCCGCGCACGGCCACCGGCAAGCTCCAGCGGTTCCGGCTCCGCGCCGAAGGCCTCGGCGCAGAACGCCCGCCCACCGAGGGCCACCGGGACTGACCCGTACGACCTAAGATGATCAACGTGTCCGACCAGCATGCACCACGGTCTCTCATCGTCACGCTCTACGGCGCGTACGGGCGCTTCGTCCCGGGCCCCGTGCCCGTCGCCGAACTGATCCGGCTGCTGGCCGCGGTCAGCGTGGACGCCCCGTCCGTACGCTCGTCGGTGTCACGGCTCAAAAGACGCGGCCTGCTCGTGCCCGCCCGCACCGCCCAGGGCGCGGCCGGGTACGAACTCTCCCCGGACGCGCGCCAGTTGCTCGACGACGGCGACCGGCGCGTCTACGCCGCCGCTCCGCCGGAGGACGAGGGCTGGGTGCTGGCGGTGTTCTCGGTGCCCGAGTCGGAGCGGCAGAAGCGGCACGTGCTGCGCTCGCGCCTGTCCGGCCTCGGCTTCGGCACGGCCGCCCCGGGCGTGTGGATCGCGCCCGCGCGGCTGTACGAGGAGACCCGGCACACCCTGCAGCGGCTGCGGCTCGACACGTACGTCGACTTCTTCCGCGGCGACCACCTCGGCTTCGCCCCGACCGCCGACGCCGTCGCCCGCTGGTGGGACCTGGCCGCCATCGCCAAGGAGCACGAGGCGTTCCTGGACCGCCACGCACACGTCCTGCGCGCCTGGGAGAAGCGCGAGGACACCCCGCCCGAGGAGGCCTACCGCGACTACCTCCTCGCCCTGGACTCCTGGCGCCACCTGCCCTACACCGACCCGGGCCTGCCCGCCGAACTCCTCCCGGCGGACTGGCCGGGGGGCCGCTCGTCGGCGGTGTTCCGGGGGCTGCACGAGCGGTTGCGGGACGCGGGGGCCGAGTTCGTGGGGCTGTGACACCGTCCCGTGACCTTCGCCGCGTTCAGGTGGACGGGCACGGCGGTGTGTCCTTGGCCATGTCGAGGACCGGACGGGCGCGCTGCGCACGGGTGTTGGGGCCCTCCAGGGCCGCGCACAGTGTGTCGTGCCACGCGGAGGGCGAGAGGCGGAGCGTCCGCGCCCCCTTCTCCGTGACCAGATGCAGGGTGTCCCCTTCGATCCGGGCCGCGTGCACGTTCTCGCCCCCGTCCTCGAGGCGACCGAGCGACTCACCGTCGTCCGGGGAGACCAGGCTGACGCCCGCCCCGTGGACGAGGAGCGTTCCGTCGGGTGCCACACCAAGAAAGCCGGTGGCTCCACTGATGGAACGGGTCGGCTCCTCCCGGCGCTCGCCGTCCACGTCCCACCACACCACGCGCCGCTCCTGGTCGAGCGCGGCGAGCCGGTTGCCGTCGGGTGTGAAGACCACCCACCGTTCCGCGTCCTCCTTCAGGAACGAACCACCCCCCAGCGGCCCTCCCTCCAGCCGAGCCACCCGCGTGCCCTGCCGGACGTCCCACACCTCGATCCTGCCGCTCTCGCGCCAGGGACCCGTGACCACGGCCACCTGGTGAGGACGGCCCGGCCTGGTGGTCAGCCGGCCGGTGTTCTGGAACATCCCCCGCTCGGCCGGAGTGTGCTCCAGCCGGACCGGGCCGCCGCTCTGCACCCCGGAGCGCGGGTCGAGGCGAACCAGCGTGTCGCCGAGGCACAGCAGCACGAGGTCGCCGTCGCCCGTCTGCACGATGTCCTGGGGCTTGTTCGCGGTCGGATCACCGGACCGGCCGCAGTCCCAGGTGATCCTGCGCGAGCGGAGGGTCTCGGTGTCGTACAGGCGGGCGTCGGTGGAGTCGTCGGACCAGACGAGCAGCGCGTCCTCGCCCTTACGGGCGACCCAGGTCAGGTGCAGTTCCCAGGTCTCGAGCTCGCGCGCCTTCTCGGGGAGGGACGCGTGCCGGGTGCGGGTTCCGGGGCCCGTGACGGCCAGCCGGCCGGCGTGCAGTCGTGCGGTACGCGAGCCGTCGGGCGAGAGAGCGGCGGCATCTCCTGCACGGGAGAAGAGTTCACTCACGACCGCGGGGACGGGCTCGGCGCGCGCACGGAGCAGGGTGTCCCCCTGGACCGAGAGAACGGTGCGGGGCCCGGACCCCTCTCCGAGGATCCCGAGCGTTCTGGTGCCGTCCCGGCCGGGGAGCGTGACGGACCAGTAACGGTCGCGCTCCCTGGGGTCACGGATCGTCACGGTCCGGTAGTAGCCCGTCTCCCCTGACACGGATGTGGAGTCGCGGTACAGGTGTGAGCCCGTCAGGTCCCGGGAATTCACGTCCCCGGAGTAGGTGCCGT
Organism: Streptomyces sp. NPDC015242; assembly: GCF_043079125.1. Classification (NCBI taxonomy): domain Bacteria; kingdom Bacillati; phylum Actinomycetota; class Actinomycetes; order Kitasatosporales; family Streptomycetaceae; genus Streptomyces; species Streptomyces sp. NPDC015242. The sequence goes on from NZ_JBIBUF010000005.1 coordinate 399,078, forward strand.
TCGGCTGACGCCTGCCCGGAAGCAGTGCGTACCAGCGGAGACCGTCCGACAGATCCAGCCAGACACCCCGGTCCCGGTCGGCCGGCTGCTGGGCCAAGGCGTCCACGGGTCCGTAGACGCGGCGGACCTGCTCACCGGAGGCGGTCGAGTAGAGGTGCAGGGATTGCTTACCCCCCTCGCTACTGGCGACCGCTACGCGGCTGCCGTCTCCGGGCAGCCAGGCCGTGACCGGGTTCCGCTGGGCCACGACGCGCTGGGAGACGCGCAAGGCGCGGCCGCTGCTCGTGTCCCACAGCCGCAGGAGCGCCTTGCGGCCGTCGTCCTCGGGACGTGGTTGCTTGAACGGGAGGAAGTGCAGCAGCCGGGTGCCGTCGTCGGAGAAGTCGACGTACGGGTACTCGAGGCCGCCTCGGGCGGGCACAGCATCGGACAGCTGCCGCGGTGGTGCTCCGGCGGCGGTCAGATCCCACAGCAGCACCCGGCCGTCCGAGGTGACCAGGGCGTAGCGGCGGCCGTCGGCGCTGAGCGCGTCACGGACGTTCCCGACGCGCAGACCAGTGGGGACCCCGCGGAGCGGCGTTCCGTGGGGCCGGCCGCCGGCCGCGCCGGTCACCACGGTCGCCGTCAGATCCACGGCGCCGTCCCGGCGCGAGAGCACCACCATGCTGCGGCCGTCCGGGGACATCGACGTCCACTGCGCGGTCCCCGGCCACAGTCCGCTGTGCGACGACGTCACGTCCGCGGCGCGGACATACTGCCCGAACAGGGCCTGCTGGGACTGCGGGGTGTGCCGTGCGGTCCAGGCTCCGGCCGCGTAGCGGAACGCGCTGTCCGGCGAGCGGTCGGCCACATCGGTGGCGAGCGTGCCGAGTTCGGCTGCGGCGGCCGTGCGCAGTTGTGCCCGGTCCCGTTGGAGGGCCCGGTACGTGCTCACCGCGAGCGTCGACGCCAGCACGGCGAGCACCGTCACCAGGGCGGTCACGCTCCACAGCCGGCGCAGTCCCCGGCGCTGCCGCCGCCGGCCCGCCTCCAGATAGGCCAGCTCGATGCCGGTGAGGTCGTCGGGCCGGTCGGCGAGCCACTGCAACCCCTCGGCCAGGCGGGCTCCGTGGGGCAGCAGCCCGTCGGGGCGGCCCGCGCCGTCCCACTCGGCGGCGTCCCGTGCCGTGCGTTCGTGCCACTCCAGGAAATCGGCGTCTTCGTGCAGCCACGCCGCCGGGCGCTTCCACTCGCGCAGCAGCGCTTCGTGCACCACCTGCACCGTGCCGGCCTGTCGCCCGGCCGGGCCGGGGCTGTCGACGACGTCCCACACGAGCAGCCGGCGCCCGGCCAGGGCGCGGGCCAGCGCCGCCTGTCCCGGTGACAGCTGCCGGATCGGCGCGGCACGCCGGGTGAATCCTCCTTGGCCGTCGGGCCGGGCCAGTTGCCGGAACAGCCGCCGGGCGGTGTCCTCCGGGACCCCGGTCGAGGCCAGGCAGTCCCGCAGCGCCTCGTTCGCGTACTCGGCCAGCGCCTTGACGACACCGCCGGTCCGCTCGTAGGCGGTGTGGGTCATGGTGTGCGCCTTGCGCTGTTCCCACAGGCGTGTCAAAGCGAACTGCAACAGCGGCAGGCAGCCCGGTTCGTCCACGGCATCGGACACCAGACGCCGTGCGAGCCCTTCCTCCAGACGCAGGCCCGCGACCGCCCGCACCGGTTCCTCCACGGCCCGGGTCAGGGCTTCGGCGGTCATCGGCGCGAGGAACTGCACGGCGCCGTCCAACCGCGCCGATGTGTCAGCGGCGGTGAGGGCCTCCAGCGTGGCGGAGCGGGCGGTCAGCACGACGCGCAGGCCACCGCCCTGGGCCGGGTCCGGCGCCTGGGTCAGCGCCGACAGGGCGCGGAAGGCACGCAGCGCTCCCTTCGGAGAGGCCGCGGCGTACTCCTCGAACTGGTCGAGAAGCAACACGGCACCGCGCGCGCCGAGTTCCTGGGTGAGCCGGCCCCGCAGCACACGTCGCGCGGTCTCACCGCCGGCGCACGCCTCACGCACGTGCTCGAAGCGGTCACGCCGGGCGCCGTCGTCCGGAACGGCGTTGTGCCAGGCTGCCGTGACCGCTTCGGCGACCCAGGCGTCGGCGTCCTCGGCCGGTGCGCCGGCCGGGTCGGCGGGCTCGGGCACCCTCAGCGCCCATGGCGTCCCTTGCTTACGGACCGCTGTCAGCAGCCCTGCTCTGAGCAGGGACGACTTGCCGCTTCCGGAGGGGCCGACGAGAACCGTGAGGGGGCGCGCGTCCAGCGCCCGCACCAGTTTTCCCACCTCTTCCTCGCGTCCGTGGAAGTACCGGGCATGTTCGCTCTCGAACCGGGCCAGGCCGCGGAACGGGCAGGCCAGCGCGTCGGAGTCGGACAGCCGCTCCGCGGCGAGCAGGTAGGCGGTGTCGCTGATCGGCCCCTTGCCCCGCGTGGTGAGCATGCCGACGACTGCTTCTTCCTGAGGGTCCCAGACCGCGGCGCCGCTGAACCCCGGGCCGATGCGGACGCCCGGCGCGGTCAGGTCGAGCTGGATGAGGTCGGCGCGTTGCCGGCCGCGCACAGTGCCGGTCGCGTTCACCCCGCGGGGAACGCCCGGGGGGAAACCGAAGGCCCGGATGTCCCGGTTCCACTCCCCTGCGGAGCCGTCCGTGAGGGGGAGCGGCTCCGTCCCGTCGACGGTGGTTTGCAGACGCAGGTGAGCGATGTCGTCCTCGGGCCGCCACGACTCCACCACGGCGGCCACCCGTGGGCCCGCTTCCGCACCGGCGAGCAGGGGGAAGTCGACCACGACCGGCTGCAGGGGGCGGCTGCCGTCCGGCTCGGCCACGACGTGGGCGCATGTGCACAGCACGTCCTCGTCCAGGAGGAATGCCGCACCGACCGGCTCACCGTCGGGTGCGAACACCCGGGCGGCGCCGCGCTCGTACCGTGCCCGGCGCGGCAGGGGACTAGCCGGCATCGGTGGTTCCGGCGACGCTCGCGGCGTCCCACTCGACGCCGACGGTGAAGTGTGCCTCGGCCGCGGTCCTGGCCACGACCACACCCGCCTCGGCAGTCACCTTCACCCCGAACTCCAGCGTGATCCGATCGGGCCGGCGGGGCATGGAGCGCAGGGAGTCCACGATGTCCGAGACCGCCGGGCGGACCCGGTCGACGGCGCTGCGCAGGGTGTCCGCCGCACCCGTCACGTCATCCGCCGGACGCGGCCGGCGGATGGGTTCGTAGGGGTCCTCGGCCACAGGGCGCGGTAAAGCCGGTGCTGTGGTTTCGACGCGCAGCACAGAGCCGTCGTCGAGTCGGATGCTGGTGATGGCCGTCATCGGTGGCTGTCTGTCCTTCGGTGCCGTAGTGAAAGGATGACAACTCAGCGTAGTGACAGGTCGGTGCCAGGTAGGCAACCTCCGTCCCTCGGCGGGTGGTTCGGCTCAAAACCGCCGTCGTCTCACAGGCTCAGCCGCGGCTTCGGTGCGTCCGTGCGGCCCGTGCGGGGGCGGCGGCTGCCCGCGCCGTAGGGGGCCGGCCAGGGGGCGGCCGGGCCCGAGTAGCCCTGTTCGGCGGCCGCGTGCAGGGTCCAGTGCGGGTCGTACAGGTGCGGGCGGGCCAGGGCGCACAGGTCGGTGCGGCCCGCCAGGATCAGGGAGTTGACGTCGTCCCAGGAGGAGATCGCGCCGACCGCGATCACCGGGACCCCGGTGGCGTTGCGGATGCGGTCCGCGAAGGGCGTCTGGTACGACCGTCCGAACTCGGGCCGTTCGTCGGCGACGACCTGCCCCGTCGACACGTCGATCGCGTCCGCGCCGTGCGCGGCGAAGGCCCGGGCGATCTCCACGGCCTCCTCGGCGCTCGTCCCGCCCTCGGCCCAGTCCGTCGCGGAGATCCGGACGGTCACCGGCCGCTCCCCCGGCCAGGCGTTCCGTACGGCGTCGAACACCTCCAGCGGGAAGCGGAGCCGCTTGTCCAGGCTGCCGCCGTAGGCGTCGGTGCGGCGGTTGGTCAGCGGGGAGAGGAAACCGGAGAGCAGATAGCCGTGGGCGCAGTGCAGTTCGAGCAGGTCGAAGCCGGCGCGGGCGGCCCGGCCGGCGGCGGCGGCGAACTGCTCGCGCAGGTCGGTCAGCTGGGCGCGGGACAGCTCACGCGGCGTCTGGCTGAAGGACTTGTACGGCAGCGCCGACGCGGCCACGAGCGGCCAGTTGCCCTCCTCCAGCGGCTCGTCCATGCCCTCCCACATCACCTTCGTGGAGCCCTTGCGGCCGCTGTGGCCGAGCTGCACGCCGATCGCCGTGCCGGGGGCCTGCGCGTGCACGAAGTCCGTGATCCGCTTCCAGGCCTCGGCCTGCCGTCCGGTGTAGAGGCCGGCGCAGCCGGGCGTGATCCGGCCCTCCGCGCCGACGCACACCATCTCGGTCATCACCAGCCCGGCCCCGCCCAGTGCCCGCGCCCCCAGGTGGACGAGGTGGAAGTCGCCGGGAACGCCGTCGGCCGCCGAGTACATGTCCATGGGCGAGACGACGACCCGGTTGCGCAGGGTCAGGCCGCGCAGCCGGAACGGGGTGAACATCGGGGGCGTGCCGGGCGGGCAGCCGAACTCGCGCTCCACCGCCCGGGTGAAGTGCGCGTCGCGCAGGCGCAGGTTGTCATGGGTGACGCGGCGGCTGCGGGTGAGCAGGTTGAAGGCGAACTGGCGGGGCGGCTGGTCCAGGTAGTGGGCGATGTCCTCGAACCACTCCAGGCTGGCGCGGGCCGCGCGCTGCGTGGAGGCGACGACCGGGCGCCGCTCCGCCTCGTACGCGGCCAGCGCCTCGGGCAGAAAGTCCTGTTCCTCCAGGCAGGCCGCGAGCGCCAGGGCGTCCTCGACGGCCAGCTTGGTGCCGGAGCCGATGGAGAAGTGGGCGGTGTGCGCGGCGTCGCCGAGCAGGACGACGTTGCCGTGCGACCAGCGCTCGTTGACGACCGTGCGGAAGGTGGTCCAGGTGGAGTTGTTCGAGCGCAGGGGGCGGCCGTGGAGCGTCTCGGCGAAGATCTTGGCGCAGCGCTCGATCGACTCGGCCTCGTCGAGTTCGCCGAAACCGGCCGCGCGCCAGACCTCTTCGCGCATCTCGACGATCACGGTGGAGGCGTCCGGCGCGTAGGGGTAGCCGTGGAGCTGCATCACGCCGTGTTCGGTCTCGGCGATGTCGAAGCGGAAGGAGCCGAAGGCGAAGTCGGCGGCGAGCCAGATGTAGCGGCAGCGGTGTGCGGTGGCCCGGGGCCGGAAGACGTCCGCGTACGTGTCGCGGGTGGTGCTGTGGATGCCGTCCGCGGCGACGACCAGGTCGTGGGTGTGCGGGAGGTCGTCGGGCGCCTCGGTACGGAAGCGGAGGCGGACGCCCAGGTCGCGGCAGCGGGTGTGGAGGATCTCCAGCAGGCGCCGGCGGCCGAGCGCGGCGAACCCGTGGCCGCCGGAGGTGTGGCGTACGCCGCGGTGGACGATGTCGATGTCGTCCCAGCGGACGAAGTCCCGCTGGAGGGCGCGGTAGACGGTGGGGTCGGCGTGCTCTATGCCGCCGAGGGTCTCGTCGGACAGGACCACGCCGAAGCCGAAGGTGTCGTCGGGGGCGTTGCGTTCCCAGACGGTGATGTCGCGGGTGGGGTCGAGGCGTTTGAGGAGGGCGGCGGCGTAGAGGCCGCCGGGGCCGCCGCCGATGACGGCGACGCGCAGGGGGTGGTCCGGCCCGGTGTGCGACTGCGGGTCTCCTGTGGTTGCTCGCGCAGTTCCCCGCGCCCCTTGAGGTGCGTCCATTATCGTCCGCTCCACTTCGGCGGGCGCTTCTCGGTGAAGGCCGCGTGGAACTCCGCGTAGTCCTTCCCGGTCATCAGCAGGGCCTGGGTGGAGGCGTCCAGTTCGACCGAGGCCGCCAGGGGCATGTCCAGCTCGGCCGTGAGCAGCGCCTTCGTCTGGGCGTGGGCCAGGGCCGGGCCCTCCGCCAGGCGGCGGGCCAGTCGCTGCGCGGTCTCGTCCGCCCGGCCCTCCTCCGTCAGTTCGCTGATCAGGCCGATGCGCTCCGCCTCGGGGGCCCGGACCGCGTCGCCCAGCATCAGCAGGCGGGTCGCGTGGCCCAGGCCGACGACCCGGGGCAGGAGGTAGGCCGCGCCCATGTCGCCGCCGGACAGGCCGACGCGGGTGAAGAGGAACGCGAAGCGGGTGGTGGGGTCGGCGACGCGGAAGTCGGCGGCCAGGGCCAGCACCGCCCCGGCGCCCGCCGCCACGCCGTGCAGGGAGGCGATCACCGGGAACGGGCACTCGCGGATCGCGCGGACCACCTGGCCGGTCATCCGGTTGAAGTCGAGCAGCTGGGCGGTGTCCAGGGCGAGCGTGGCGCCGATGATCTCGTCGACGTCGCCGCCGGAGCAGAAGCCGCGCCCCTCGCCGGCCAGCACCAGGGCCCGTACGGACCGCTCCCGGGACAGCTCCGCGAGCAGGTCGCGCAGGTCGGCGTAGGCGCCGAAGGTGAGCGCGTTGAGCTTGGCGGGGCGGGCCAGGGTGACGGTCGCGACGCCGTCGGTGACGCCGACGCGCAGATGCTCCCAGCCGGGGGTGCGGGCGGCGGAGCCGGTGAAGGGACTCATGACGGGCGGCCTCCTCGGGCGGGCACTGCCTCTCTGAGCTCTACCCCTCGAAGCTATCACTCATCCGTGACTGTCGTCATGAGTGCGCGATAGAGCGTCCGGGTAGGAATCCGGTGAGCCCGGCGCCCGGCCTGGGCCGGTCACATCCGTCACAGATCGTCCACACCGGCGTAACGGTGGGAGCAGCCGTGCGCGGCACCGCGTTCACCTGGGTAAGCCGTCGGCAAGGGGGCGACGGTGCCCCCGCCGGTGCCCCTCGGACGTGTCCGGAACGGGGCGCCGTACCATTCATAAGGTTGTCAGCAGGATGTCCTGCTCCATGAACGGACCCGCCTTGTACGAACTCCCCTCAGCCCCCGCCTCCTGGCGCGTCGCGCTGCCGCACACCGCCGCGGCGGTGCCCGTGGCCCGTGCCCTGGTCCGTACGGCGCTGGCCGAGCTGGAGCACGGGGCGGACTGCGACACCGCCGAGCTGCTCACGGCGGAGCTGGTCGCCAACGCCGTGGAGCACACCTCCGGCGAGACGCCGATAGAGCTGGTCGTGGAGCTGATGCCGTCGGGCTGCCGGGTCGAGGTGCACGACACCGACCCGGCCCCGCCCGGCGACCTCACCTGTCCGGCCGGCGGGCCGCCCGACCCCTGGCAGGAGCACGGGCGCGGTCTGCTGCTGATCCGCGCCCTCAGCTCCTCCTGCGGTCACCGGCCGACGGAGTCGGGCAAGGCCGTGTGGTTCAGACTGCCTGCGGTTCCCGCTCAGCGGCGCCCGTCGGCGTGAGGCGGCCGAGCCGCGAGTTCCGGCGCCCGTAGAGCAGGTACAGGGCGGCACCCACCGCCAGGAACACCGCGAACTGGATCCAGGTCGCCCGGCCCGTCTCGTACATCAGGTACAGGCAGAAGCCGACGCCGAGCAGCGGCGTGACCGGGTACAGCGGCACGCGGAAGGTGCGGGCGAGTTCCGGCTCGCGGCGGCGCAGGGCGATGACCGCGATGTTGACGACGGCCATGATGGCGAGCGTGCCGATGGTGCACAGGTTGACCACTGCGTCCAGCGGCGCGAAGGCGGCGGGGAGCGCGAAGACCAGCGCGACGATCAGCGTCCCGGCGACCGGGGTGGAGGTCCTCGGCGAGACCCGCTCGAAGACCCCCGGGATGAGCCCGTCACGGGACATCGACATCAGGATGCGGGTCTGGCCGTACATCACGGCGAGCACCACGGAGGCGATGGCGACGACCGCGCCGAAGGCGATCACGCCGCCGCCGACGGTGGAACCGGTGACCTGGTTGACCACGTACGACAGCGCGGCGGGACGGCCGCCGACCGCGTCGCCGCCGATGGCGCCGATGGCGGCCAGCGCGACCGCGCAGTAGAGCACGGTGACCAGGCCGATGCAGACGAGGATCGCGACCGGGATGTCCCGGCGGGGGTTCTTCGCCTCCTCGCCGGCCGTGGTGATCGCGTCGAAGCCGATGTACGAGAAGAAGGCGGCGGTGGTGCCCGCGCCGATGCCGGCCAGGCCCTCCGGTGAGAACGGGGTGAGGTTGCCGTCCCGGAAGGCGGTGAAGCCGATCGCGACGAAGGCGACGAGCACGGCCAGCTTGAGGACGGCCATCGCGGCCGTGGCCCGGGCGCTCTCGCGCACGCCGCGGACCAGCAGGACGGCGGCCATGGCGATGACGATCACGGCCGGCAGGTTGACCACGCCGCCTTCGGCGGGGCCGCCCGACAGGGCCTCGGGGAGCCGCAGTCCGACGAGGCTGTCGAGCAGCTCGTTGACGTACTGGCTCCAGCCGACCGCCACGGCGGACACCGACACGCCGTACTCCAGCAGCAGGCACCAGCCGACGAGGAAGGCCGTGCCCTCGCCGAGTCCGGCGTAGGCGAAGGAGTACGAGGAGCCGGATACCGGGATCGCGCCGCCCAGCTCGGCGAAGGCGAACGCGGTGAAGACGCAGGTGACGGCCGCCAGGACGAACGAGACGACGACGGCCGGGCCGGCCTGGGCCACCGAGTCGGACAGGCCGACGAAGATGCCGGTGCCGACGATCGCGCCGACGCCGAAGCAGACGAGCTGGAAGAGGCCCATCGTGCGCTTGAGGCCGTGGCCTTCGCGGTCGGCGCCGGATTCGGCCACCAGCAGATGGGGCGACTTGTAGCGGGGCATGCGGGTGGTGCTCGTTTCTGGTGGTGCGGGGTGCGACGGGTGCGTCGCGCGGACGGCCGCGGAGGAGGGGTGGTTCCGGGCCGCCGGTCAGCATAAGGCCTGTTCAGGCGGGGGTTGCCACGATGGCGCGGGAAGGGCCTCGGGCCAGGGTGGCCACCATGACCGCCTTGATGGTGTGCATCCGGTTCTCCGCCTCGTCGAAGACGACCGAGTGGGCCGACTCGAAGACCTCGTCGGAGACCTCCAGGTGGTCCAGGCCGTGCGAGGCGTGGATCTCCCGGCCGACCTTCGTGCCGAGGTCGTGGAAGGCGGGCAGGCAGTGCAGGAACTTCACGTCCGGGTTGCCGGTGGCGCGCAGCACGTCCATGGTCACGGCGTACGGGGCCAGGGCCGTGATGCGCTCGTCCCAGACCTCCTTCGGCTCGCCCATGGAGACCCACACGTCGGTGGCGACGAAGTCGGCACCGCGCACGCCCTCGTCCAGGGTCTCGGTGAGGGTGATCCGGGCGCCGCTGCTCTCGGCGAGGGCACGCGCCCGGTCGACGACCTCCTCCGCCGGCCAGTAGGCCTTCGGCGCGACGAGACGGACGTCCATGCCGAGCAGGGCGCCGGTCACCAGGTAGGAGTTGCCCATGTTGAAGCGGGCGTCGCCGAGGTAGGCGAAGGCGATCTCCGTCAGCGGCTTGGCGCAGTGCTCGGTCATGGTCAGCACGTCGGCGAGCATCTGGGTGGGGTGCCAGTCGTCGGTGAGCCCGTTGTAGACGGGGACCCCGGCGTGCGCGGCCAGCTCCTCCACCTTCTGCTGGCTGTCCCCCCGGTACTCGATCGCGTCGTACATCCGCCCCAGCACCCGCGCGGTGTCCTTGACCGACTCCTTGTGCCCGATCTGGGAGCCGGAGGGGTCGAGGTACGTGGTCGAGGCGCCCTGGTCGGCGGCCGCGACCTCGAACGCGCAGCGGGTGCGGGTGGAGGTCTTCTCGAAGATCAGCGCGATGTTCCGGCCCCGCAGGTACGGCGTCTCGGTCCCGGCCTTCTTGGCCGCCTTCAGCTCGGCGGCCAGCGCGACCAGACCGCGGAACTCCCCCTCGGTGAAGTCGAGCTCCTTGAGGAAGTGACGGCCGGCGAGGGCGGTCGGGACTGTCGCCATGGGGGCGCTCCAGGGATACGGGGACACAGACTCCTGGAATACTATACGAAACTCAGCATGCCTATACGGCGACGGGCCGGGGCGTCACACCGGGTCCCGCTCCACGGGGCAGCTCATGCACCGCGGTCCGCCCCTCCCCCGGCCCAGCTCGCTGCCCGGGATCTCTATCACCTCGATGCCCTGCTTGCGCAGATGGGTGTTGGTGGTGGCGTTGCGCTCGTAGGCGACGACGACGCCGGGCTCGACGGCCAGCACGTTGCAGCCGTCGTCCCACTGCTCGCGCTCGGCCGCGTGCACGTCCTGGGTGGCGGTCAGCACGCGGATCTCGTTCAGGCCGAGCGCCGCGGCGATCGCGCGGTGCATGTGCTCCGGCGGATGGTCGGTGACCTTCAGCTCCTTCTCGCCGACACCCGGCTCGATGGTGTACGAGCGGAGCATGCCGAGACCCGCGTACTGGGTGAAGGTGTCGCCGTCGACCATCGTCATCACCGTGTCGAGGTGCATGAAGGCGCGGCGCTTGGGCATGTCGAGCGCGACGATCGTCTCGGCCGAGCCGGCGGCGAACAGCTTGTGCGCGAGCATCTCCACGGCCTGCGGGGTGGTCCGCTCGCTCATGCCGATGAGCACGGCTCCGTTGCCGATGACCAGCACGTCCCCGCCCTCGATGGTGGACGGGTAGTCGGCCTGCCCCTCCGACCAGACGCGAAAGGACTCGTCGCGGAACAGCGGATGGTGGCGGTAGATCGCCTCGAAGTGCACGGTCTCGCGCTGCCGCGCGGGCCAGCGCATCGCGTTGATGGACACGCCGTCGTAGATCCAGGCGGAGGTGTCCCGGGTGAAGAGGTGGTTGGGCAGCGGGCCGAGCAGGAAGTCGTCGAGCTCCATGACGTGGAAGCGCACGGAGGTCGGCTCGGGGTGCACGTCGAGGAACTCCCGCTTGGTCATGCCGCCGACCAGCACCTCCGCCAGTTCCCGCCCGGGCAGGTTCTCGAAGGCGGCTCTGAGGTGGTCGGTGGCCAGCGGGCCGTACTCCTTCTCGTCGAAGACCCGGTCCAGGACGAGGGTTCTGGCCTCCGGGACCTCCAGCGTCTCGGCCAGCAGGTCACCGAAGAGGTGGACGGCGACGCCCCGGTCGCGCAGCACGTCGGCGAACCCGTCGTGCTCGGCGCGGGCCCTGCGCACCCACAGCACGTCGTCGAAGAGCAGCGAGGTCTTGTTGCTCGGGGTGAGCCTTTTGAGCTCCAGGTCGGGCCGGTGCAGGATGACACGGCGCAGCCGCCCGGCCTCGGAGTGGACGTGGTATGCCATGCCTTCATCCTGACCGCAGGGGCCCGCCTTGACGCGTTCCCCGCACGTTTCGGCGCACTTCTGTTCGCGTCCGGATGACGACAACGGGGTCCGGTGGCAGGCGGCGGTGCGTCAGCCGCTGGGCAGGGGCTGGAGGAGTTCGGGCCGGGCCAGCATGCGGCGGGTGTCGCGTCCGGGTGCGAGGGCGGCGCGGGCGACGATCCAGCCGGCCAGGGCGTGCGGCTCCGCCGGGTCGGAGGCCAGCCGGGCGGCGTACCCGGCGAGCGCGGCCGCGGCGTCCCCGGCCGCGAGATGCGCGTCGGCGGTGCGCGCGACGGCCGGGCGGGTGGCGAAGACGTGGGTGCGGACGTCGGGCCAGGGGGTGCGGTCGGGGCGGAAGCGAGGGCCGTCCGGCGGCGGCTTCGCCGCGGGGTCGACGTTGCGCAGACGCCACTCGGTGCGGTGCAGGGCGGCGGCGGTGCGGGCGCGTCTGAGGGCGTCCCGCGGCACCGGTTCGCGCAGCCAGGCGTCGAGCGTGCGGGCCAGGCCGGAGACCAGGGCCCGGCCCTGGGGGGTGAGTGCGCCTTCCGCCAGCAGCGTGCGCACGACCAGCCGACTCTGCAGGCGGCGCAGCGCGAAGTGGTAACCGGCCCGCTCGGCTGCCGCCTCGTCTCCGGCGAGGGCGAGCCGGTCCCGCCAGAACCCGGCGACGCCCGTGAAGGCGTACGCGCCGTGCAGCAGGCCGGTGAGGTGCCGCGGGTCGGGCCGCCACGGCGCGTAGTAGCGCTCCTCGCGGTCGTCGTCGAGCAGCGGGAAGAGATGGAGCAGGGCCGCGAGCTTGCTGTGCTGGAACTCGTGGACCAGGGTCTCGGCCAGGGCGAGGGGGGACGAGGGGCGGGCGATGACCATGGCCCCGAAGGAGTCGCCGCTGGTGGCGGAGACGACGACGGTGGGCGGCGGGGGCGGCAGGGCCCGGGTGCGTCCCCACGGCACGACGGCCCGGATCGCTCCCGCGTCGAACCGGCCGGGCCCCTCACCGCCCGCCGCGGTGAGCAGGGCGACGGCGTCCTCGAACAGGCGCTGCCAGGCCTCGGCCTCGGCGGGGTCGAGGCGTGCGGGCGGGAGGGGGTCGTCGAGGTCGCGGTAGGGATCGAGGTCTTCGAGCGGGATGGCCACGGAACCGGCGGGGGCGGGACGGGTGAGGGTCCGCAGCGGGAGCCAGACCGGGGTGTCCCGCGGTGGCGGTGCCGGAGCGGCGGTCCTTCTCGCCGGCAGCGGCTGCGTCGCCGGGCGGACGGTGACCGCCGGAGCCCCGCCGCCGGCCCGGCCCGGCCCGGACAGGAACAGTTCGCCGTCCCGGGTGCGCGCGTCACCGACCGCCAGCCCGCCCGGGGCCTCGGGGAGCCGGGCCAGCCCCAGGCCCGGCAGGGACAGCCCGCCGTCGGAGAGGGGGACGCGCAGGCGGGCCTCGGTTCCGGCGCGCAGGGACGCCGCGATCGCGAGGGCGCACAGGTGCCCGGCCTCGGCCCACAGCGGCGGGCCCGAGGCGGTGCCGTGCAGCCGGCGCAGGACGTGGGCGATCCAGCCGCCGGTCGACGGGGCCAGCAGCAGCCGGTCGACCGGTCCGGGCGCCGCGGCCGCTGCCGCCTTGAGCACGCCCCAGGCGTCGGCGGCGGGGCTCAACGGCGTGCTCACGGTGCCGAGCCGGTCCAGCAGGGTCCGCAGGAGCAGCAGCCTGCGCGCCCGCTCCGCCCGTTCGAGGAAGGCGACGGCTTCCGGGGACCCGCCTCCCGCGGCCAGTTCCGCGAAGATCCGTTCGGGCATGCGGAACGGGGCGTGGCGCGGCTCGCTGGGCATGCGGGACCTCCGGTCGCGGGTGCGGGGGTGGGCCCCGGCACGGCGCCGAACCCCGTGCGGGCCGCCTGCCGTCGGGGCCGGGGAGCTATTCGGCCCGAGCGCTCCCCTCGCTGCCCCCTCTGATGCTGCCCCGAGCCCGCAGTACCTCGCCGAGCAGACGGGCGGAGGGCTGCAGCGGGGCGAGACCGTCCACCTCGGTCAGGGGCAGCCCCGCCAGGTCGGCGAGGTCCGATTCCCAGACGTCGGTACCCGCGGCGACGGCCGCCTCCCGGGCGGCGGCTTCGGCGTGGCACAGAGCGGGCGGCTGGTCCAAGGTGCTCCCCCTTCTCGCACGGTGGCACGCGATGCCCCGTGCCCGTCCCTCTCCATCATGGCCATTCCTGCCCGGGTCGAAAACCGTACGATCACGCCACCCGATCATTTCCGATCGCGCCGGCGCTTCACGGACGTCTCCAATTCACGCAGCGCGGCGGCCAGTTCGTCCTTGAGCTCCGGGTCGTCGTCGAGGGAGACCACGGCGTCGAACACGTCCCACAGCGCTTCCGGCCGGCGCCGCGCCAGCCCGTTGAGGATGCCGACGGCATCCGTGCGGGCCTTGCTGTGACGGGCCAGCGTGCCCGAGACGCCCGGGTCCAACGAGGCGACCACCGCCTGCCGTTCGGCCGGGTCCTGCATCAGCGGATAGGCGAGGAGAGCCGTCACGGCCCGCTGCAGCGGTGAGGCCGGACGCGCCACGGCGGCCGCCGGTGCCGGGGCCACGATCTCGGTGCGCTCGGGGCCCTGCAGCCGAATCTCCGGATACTGCAGAGTATGTCCCGCTTCCCTGAGGGCGGCGATGCGTGACCTCACGGCCGGAAACAGCCCCTCCGGATCGGGGGGTGCGGGCAGGGCGGCGGCCCCCTCGGCCAGCAGGCCCAGCAGGATCTCGGAGAACAGGCCCGTCCCCCGCTCGGGGTCGTTGGCCGCGACGCGCCCGCGCCCGGCCGCCCGCAGCAGCGTCTGCCGGTGTGCGTGGTTGCGCCGCCCCGCGGGCAGGGCGTCCGGGGGCAGCGGCTCGCGGAAGGCGAGGTCCTCCTCGAAGCTCTCGCAGGCGTCGACGACCCACAACTGCTCACCGAAGCCCGGTACGGCGTCCCCGGCGTACCGGTCGAGCGCGGAGTCGAGGTCGATGCCGAGCTTGTCGGCCGTGGTGGCGTCGGCGCAGAACAGCCGCAGGTGCCCGGACCGGTCGAGCACACCGTGCCCGCCCCACCACACCCACAGGACGTCGCCCTGTTCCCGGGGCAGTTCCCGGACGAGGACCCGGCGCAGGGTGGTCCGGTCGGCGGGCCGGTGGGGCACCGCGGGCACGAACGGCGGCAGGGGCGCCAGGTGCAGGCGCAGTTGCTCCTCCGGCACCCCGGCCGCGCGCAGCAGCCGGTGGAAGGCGACGGCGTCCCGGGCCGGCCCGGGCAGGTCCCAGGCCGGGCCGGCGTCGTAGCGCTCGATGCCGACGATCAGCGCGTGCACCCGGTCGGGGTTCACGGCAGCCGGTCCACGATGTGCCGGTAGACCTCGGCGTTGGTCCAGTAGGCGCTGTGGGAGGCCGGGAAGGGCTGGCGGCTGTCGACCGCGACGTCGGTGACCCGCCCGGGGAACAGGCCGGCGCCCAGGTAGGAGAGCAGATCGCGCGGGTCGTACAGGTTCAGCCACTGGGGCAGGTGGGGCGGCAGTGGTGCCGGATGTTCCAGGGAGGGCAGCGATCCGGACTCGTAGAGGAAGGGCGCCTGGGAGCCCGCCGTCACCAGGAGCCGGACCTGGGGCAGTTCGGCGGTGACCAGGGTGTCCAGCGCGATGATGCCTCCCAGGCTGTGGCCGACGAGGGTGACGGGTGGCTCCAAGCCCGCCACCAGGCGGCGCAGATCGGCGCGGACGGCCTCGCCGCGGCTGAGGTAGCGCAGGATGTCACCGGCGGCGGGGTGGGCGGCCTCGGTGAGGGCGCGCCGGCGGCGCAGGACGGCACGGGATGCCGCCGAACCCGCGGCCTTGAGCACGAGCGAGCGCACGCCGCGTTCCGTGCCCGCGGGCCGTGCGCCGAGTCGCCGGGCGAGCCGTTCGGTGACGGTGTCCCGCAGGTCGCCTGTAGGCACGAGCGGGACGTCCGAGTCCAGGGCATCGGCGATGACCCGGGCGGCCAGGGCGCGGGCGGCGAGGACCGCGAGGTCGTCCGTCTCCAGTGCGAGGGCGGCCGGCCCGAGCAGCGGATCGGCGGCGAGGTCGGTGGCGGCGCGCGCCAGGCCCGGTCCCAGTTCCGCCGCCGTGCCGTCGCCCTGGGCGGCCAGGCCGGCCAGCGCCGCGCGCATCGCCTGGTCCGGTGGCAGGGAACCGGGGGCCCGCTCGGTGACCTGCGGCGCACCGGCCGCCGCGAGCCGCAGTTCGCTCCGGGGATCGGCGTAGAGGGCGGCCCAGGCGGCGGCCGTCTCCTCCTCCGGGCCGGGCCCGGCGAGGCCCCGGGACGTGCCCCCCGGCCCGGCGGGGAAGCTGGCCCCGCCCGCGGCGAGCGTGGCGCCGTGCGTGCCGCCCCAGTAGTACGGCACGATGCGAAGTCCCTCGCGCAGGGCGGTCAGGCCGGCCGCCACGCGCCCCGCAAGCTTCGAGAAGCCTGGTTCGCGCACCCCTGTCCCATGGATGAAGACGACTGTCGCCATGTGCCCCCCGTGACACCGGTACAGAGTTGTGTACGACTGCCGATACGCCGCCAAGTTACCAGTAACATACGTAAGTTGGGGTCCGCGACGACCGGATGCAGGGGGGCGCCGTGAGCGCTGAAGCCGTGGTCACGCATTTCCTGTTCGCCTCGGCCCTGATCCTGGTGGCCGGCCATGGCGCCGGCTGGCTGGCACAGCGTCTGAAGCAGCCGTACATCGTCGGCCAGTTGGCGGCGGGCATCGCCCTGGGTCCCTCGCTGCTCGGCGGCATGGCCCCCCGCGCCCACGCCCTGCTGTTCCCCGGAGAGATCGGTACGGCGCTGACCGGGCTGGCGCAGTTCGCCCTGGTGGTCTTCCTGTTCGCGGTGGGCTACGAGCTGGATCTGAAGGTCCTGGGCGACCGGGCCCGCACGGCGGTGACGGTGGCGCTGGCGGCGTTCGTCGTCCCCATGGCCGTGGGCAGCGGCTGCGCCCTGCTGTTCCGGGAGCAGTTGCGGGCTCTGGACATGCCCGCTCCCACCGTCGGCACGGTGCTGTTCGCCGGGGTGGCTTTGTCGATAACGGCCGTACCGGTCCTGACGGCCATCGTGCGGGAGAACGGCCTGGCCGACACCGTGCCGGGCGTGCTCGCGGTGTCCGCCGCCGGGCTGCTGGACGTGCTCGGGTGGACGGTGCTGGCCGGGACGATGCTGGACGGCGACACCGGTGAGCAGGCGCTGGCCTGGCAGTGGCGGGCACTCGTGGCCACCGGTTTCGCCCTGCTGATGCTGCTCGCGGCCCGGCCGCTGCTGCGGCGGCTGCTGTGGCGGACCCGGATGGAACCGTCCCTGCGGCTGGCGCTGCTCATCGGCTTCGCCTGCGCGTCGGCCTCCGTCACGCAGTTCCTCGGCCTGCACGCGATCTGCGGCGCGCTGCTCGCCGGGCTCGTCTGCCCGCGCCAGGAGGACGGGACGCTGGATCCGGACCTGCTGCGGCCCTTGCACGTCGTCAGCTCGCTGCTGATTCCCTACTTCTTCGTCTTCTCCGGGCAGTCGGTCGCGCTGAACGGCATGAACGCCACCGGCTGGCTCACGCTGCTGGTGGTGACCGTGCTGGCGGTCGTCACGAAGGTGAGCAGCGGATCGGTGGCGGCCCGGCTGGGCGGTCTCGGCCGCGACGACGCCCGGACGGTCGGCGTGCTGCTGAGCGCCCGCGGCCTGACGGAACTGATCGCGCTCAACGCCGGGCTCCAGGCGGGGCTGCTGAGCAAGCCGCTCTACACGGTGCTGGTATTCATGGCGCTCGCCACGACCCTGTTCACCCAGCCGCTGCTCCTCCTGGTCCGCCGCCTGTCGGCACACGGACCGGCACCCGCCCCGGGCCGTGACGCGGCGGCACGGGTTCCGGGCCCGCCGCACCGGCCCGCCCAGGAGGCGCCACGGCAGCCGGCCGACGGATCCGCCGCGCAGCCGGTGGCGGACGCGGGCTGAACCGGCCCGGGGCGGCGTCCGCGCGCCACCCCGGCCGGACCGTCCGCTACAGCGGCATCGGCGCCATGTCGCACTCGATCCGGCGGCGCTGGCGGGCCGCGAGCAGCCAGGGGTGGTCGGCGCGGACCACCCGGGCGAAGCCGTCCGTGGCCTTGCGCTGGAGCTCGTCCGCCTCCGCCGCGCGGCCCAGCCCCCGCAGGTCGAGACCCAGGTTGGCCATGCAGGACAGCGTCAGCGGGTGCTCCTCGCCCGCGACCTCGGTGAGCCGGGGCAGATTGGCCTGGTCGATCTCGAAGGCACGCTCGAAGTCCACCCGGGCGTAGGCCGTGTTGGCCTGCCCGAGGGCGACCGTCAGGGTGGTGACGTGCTGGGGCCCCACCCCGTCCGTCAGCCTGCGCGCCGCGTCGTCCTCCAGCTCCTGGGCCTGTTCCAGGGCTCCTTGCGCGCGCAGCGTGGCGGCCAGGTTCGCCTTGGTGAGCAGGGTGTAGGCGTGGTGCGGGCCGAGGCGCTGCTCGAAGCGGCGCAGCGTCACCTCCGCCAGCTGCCGGGAACTCTCCAGGTCCCCGGCCAGCCGCTGGTCGACGGACACGTTGGTGGCCGACGACATGGCGTCGAAGTGGTCGGGGCCGTAGCGGGCGATGAAGCGCCGCAGCGTCTCCTCGGCGAGCTTGGCCGCTTCCGCGTGCGCCCCGTCCCGGCGGCGGCAGACGGCGAGGTTCCGGGCGATGCGCAGCGTGAGCGGGTGTTCCTCGCCGAGTTCGCCGCGCGCCCGGCGGTAGGCGTCCTCCTGGAAGTCGCGGGCGCCGGGATAGTCACCGCTCTCACGCATGTCGATGGAGAGGGCGTTGAGGGTGTTGAGGGTGAAGAAGCTGGCGGGGCCGAACAGCAGCTCGCGCTGCTGGGCGTTCTCCTGGTCCAGCGGCAGCGCGTCCTTGAACCGGCCGCACAGGCGCAGGGCCACCCCCCAGGCGTGGGTGGCGCGCAGGGTCATCGGGTCGTCGGGCCCGAACAGGGACCGGGCCAGTTCGGTGGCCTCCTGGGTCAGCGCCCTGGCCTCCTCGAAGCGGCCCTGGTAGCCGTGGGCGTCGGCCATCTCGCACAGCGAGTCGATCAGGTTCTCCGGGTCGACCTCGGTCCGGCGGGAGATCTCCAGGGCCTTCTCGGTGAGCGGGATGGACTCGGGGACCTGGCCGATCTGGCGCAGCAGGAAGCCGAGGCTCTTCATCATCCGCAGGACGTTGACGTCCTCCTCGCCGGAGGCGGCGAGCCAGGCGCTCCACGCCTGACGGGCGAAGTCCGCGGCCCCCACGTGGTCGCCCCAGTAGTAGAGGAACCACACGGTGTCGAAGACCAGTTCCCGCACGTAGGTGTCGGTGCTGGTCACCGCCTGGGAGGTGAGCACATGGGGCAGCAGCGCCTGGTAGGCACGCCATTCCAGCGACGAGCCGTAGGGGCCCGGCTTGGCGGCCGACAGCAGCTGGTGCGCGGCGTCCCGCATCCGCTCGCGTTCCTCCGGGCTCAGTTTGGCCAGGAGCACGGTCTGCAGGAGGCGGTGCATCTGGAGGGTGTCGGACCGCGGGTCGACCCTGACGAGGGAGAACTGGCTGAGGTCGCGCACGGCGCGGTTCAGTTTGATCGACTCGCGCAGCAGGGGATCGACCTCGGGCGTGACGTTGACCCCCCGGCTGCCGCGCAGCATGGCCCGGGGAATGGGCTCGGGTGCCATGCTGGCGCAGATGTCGAGCAGTTGCCGGGCGCCGGGGTTGTTGGCCTTGATCCGCTCCAGCGAGATGTCCCAGGCGGCGGCGACGGAGACCGGGTAGTCGGGGGCCGGGTCGAGTTCGAGGATCTCGGGGCTGCGCTCGGCGAGCAGGTCGAGGTACTCGTCGACCTGCATGCCGGTGACCGCGCGCCAGGCGCCCGCCTGCTCGACCGCCAGGGGCAGGTCGCCCAGGGCCTCGGCGAGCCGGTCGGCGTCCTCGGCGGACAGGTCCGGCGACCGCTTCTGCAGGAGCTCGATCGACTCCGCACGCTCGAACACGTTGACGGGCAACGAGGTGGCCACCCTCTCCCAGGCGCGGTTCCGGGAGGTGACGATGACCTTGCCCGGGCCGTTGGTCGGGAAGTACTGACGCACCGCCTCGACGTCCTCGGCGTTGTCGAAGACGAGCAGCCAGTTGTCGTAGGGCGTTCCGGTGCGCAGCGCCTCCAGTACGGCCGGCACGGCCGTGTTGGCGGCGGGCGCGCCCAGGCTGTCCTGCCCGCTCGGGGCCACGCCCAACTGCGCGGCCAGCTGGGCCAGCGCGGCGAGGATGAGGCTCTCGCGCTCGGCGGGGATCCAGCAGATCACCCGGTAGTCGTGCTGGTGGGTGTAGACGTACTCCAGTGCCAGCTGGGACTTGCCGACGCCGCCGAGCCCGTGCAGGGCGTTGGGCAGCACCGCCGCCGTGTCCTGCGCCCCGAGCTGCTCCTCCACGGCACTCAGCAGCGCCTGCCGGCCGACGAACGAGGTGTTCCGCAGGGGAACGTTCACCAGCAGGGCGGGCGTCGACGAGGGCGTCGGGGTGCTCGGCATGGGGGGCTCAGCCTCCAGGGGTTCTTGTGGGGTGGCGTCGGATACCAGAGGTGGCACGGGTGGTTCTCCAGCTTCGTTGGGGCGGTTCGACGGTGGCAGACTTCCCGATCCGTCGGACAATCCCCCATCAGCCGCACCGTTCACCTCAGAGGGTGTAACTCCGGACATTCCCGGACTCACTCGTTCGGCGGCGCCGGGCCCGCGGGTCCGCGACAGCCGGGGCTCGATACGGCGGGCGCGTGCGGCGTACGGGCCCGACAGCGCCCGCATCACGGCCAGCTCGCTGCGCGCCCAGCCCCGCTCGGACGGGTCGGGAAGCGTGGCGCCCATCGGGTCGCGCAGGGCGGCGCGCAGGGCGACCCCGCGGGTGCCCGCCGCGGGCAGTTCCCCCACCACGCTGACGGTGTGGGCGAGTTGGCTGCGGGTGGTGGTGGCCAGCAGTTCCTCACGGACCCCGTCGGCGAACTCGGGGCGCCCCTCCCCGCCGCCGTCCCAGTCGATGAGGCCGCCCATCAGGATCTCCGCGAGGTGGTCCGGGCCCGTCTCCGGCATGGTGCGCCGCCTGAGCTGTTCCACCAGGTCGAAGTCGAAGGGGACGGCGGCGAGTTGGGCGGCGAGCCGGCGCGCGGCGGGGGTGGCGAGGGTGAAGAAGCGGCGCACGGCGGCCCGGGCGGCCCGCGGGTGGCGCGGGGCGCGCAGCCCCGGCGCCGGCGACCCCTTGGTGAGGGTGCCGGC
Organism: Streptomyces sp. NPDC015242; assembly: GCF_043079125.1. NCBI lineage: Bacteria > Bacillati > Actinomycetota > Actinomycetes > Kitasatosporales > Streptomycetaceae > Streptomyces > Streptomyces sp. NPDC015242. Next base: position 419,618 of record NZ_JBIBUF010000005.1, read on the forward strand.
CAGGACGACGGGCAGGGCGCGGCGCACGCCCCGCTCCCCGGTGACGAGGTCGGCCCAGGCGGACAGGGAGGCGGGTTTCAGGGAGAGGACGGGGACGGCCACCGACCCGTCCCCGGCGTCGGGCAGCGGGCGCAGCGGGTCGGGTCCGGCGGGCGGCGCCCAGTGTCCGAGCCCGTCGTTGGCGGCGCCGAATCCGCCGGCTTCCAGAACGGCCGGGTAGGGGTAGAGCGAGGTGCGGTGGCGCAGATGCGGGGCGAGCAGGTGCACGAGCGCCGTGGGGCCGGCGTGGGCGAGCCGGCCGAGCAGGTCGTCGGCGGCGGGGGCGGCCCAGCCGTGGGCCAGCCCGTCGGTGACCACGAGGAAGACCCGGTCGCCGCGCCCGTCGAGGAGTTCTCCCGGGTCGCAGGCGGACCGGCCGGCGCTCCAGCGCAGGGCGGCCGGGCCGGTGCGGGGCACGTGCACGCGGACCGTGCGGACGGACCGGAAGGCGCCGCTCTGCTCGGCGGCCTCGGCGAGACGGGCGACGGCCTCCTCCCAGATGCGCAGGGTCGGCGCGTCGTCGACGAGGAGGACGAGGTCGAAGGCCGCCGTGCGGGCCGGGCGCAGGAAGGGCATCCACATGCCGTCCACGACTCCCTGCTCGGCGGTGGTGTCCTCGTCGAGTTCGAGCGTGTCGCGGGAGGGCACGCGGCGGGCCAGCTGGTGCAGGGCGCGGGCGAACCGGGCGGTGATCCGTCCCGGCGCGGGCTCCTGGCGGTCCCCGGCGGGCAGCAGCGGCTGCCCGAGGCGCACGGTGAAGCGCCCCTCGGCGTCGGGTAACAGGCGGGAGCCGGTGGTCCGCGCCGAGGAGGCGGCGGGGGCCCACGGCAGGGGCGGGTCCGCGGGGTCCGGGCGGGGGGCGGGGGCCGCGGGCGGGTGCGGAAGCCGCTCGGCGCCGGCTGCCGGGTCGCCGGCGTGCGGATCTCCGGGATGCGGATCTCCGGCGTGTGTCTCTCCGGCGTCTGTCCCGCCGGCCGGCCGGGCCGTCTCCTGCTCGCCGGTGTCCCCGTCCTCGGCCCTGGGCGGGGCCGCCGGGGAGGGGGGCTCGGTCTTCGGCGGAACAGGCTCCCCGCCGGGTGCGGGCGGGCCGCCGTGGCGGTTCCAGTACGCGGCGAGCCAGACGGCGTCGGCGACGTCCTGCCAGCGCGGGACGGACCGGTCCGGGGCGGCCGGGACCTCCGCCGCGTGCTCCGGCTCCCGGTCGCCGGGCTCGGGGAACGCCGAAGGGGGCGACGACCCCGACACGGGGAAGCCGTCGCCGGGCCCGGATGCGTGCTCCCTGGGATTGCCCTTCATTCAGCGGCCCTTCGCGAGGTCGCGCAGGAGCATTTCCACGAGCTTACGCCCGTCACCATCCGCCTGGAAACCACCGGCGGTGGTCATCTGGACGGCGTTGAGGAGCTGGTCCAGGGAGTGGGTGCCGCCGGCCTGGACCCGCTGGACGAACAGGTCGACCAGGTCTTCCGTGCCCTGGGGGCGGGTTCCGAGGTGGCCTTCGACCATGGCCAGGAGTTGCTCCCGGCTGGGCGTGCGCATCTCCAGGGGCAGGCAGCGGCGGCGGAACGCCGCGGGGAACTCGCGTTCCCCGTTGCTGGTGATCACCACGACCGGGAACTCCCGGCACTCGACCCGCCCGTCGCGCACCTCGGCGCGGCCCCCGGGGTCGCTGGTGTGGACGTACGCCGTGTCCGCGGCGTCGCGCACCAGCTCGGGGACGTCATAGCTTCCGTTCTCCAGGACGTGCAACAGGTCGTTCGGCAGGTCGATGTCGCTCTTGTCGAGTTCGTCGACGAGAAGCACACGGGGACGATCGTAGGGCAGCAGCGCCGTCCCCAAGGGGCCCAGGGTGATGAAGTCCCCTAATACTGGCGGAAGTTGACGAGGATTTTGAGTAAGCGCGGTGTTGACGCCTCCGCTCGGCTCCACGTCCTCGGCCGCCGCCGGCCCGCCGGCCGGCGGCTCGTCCCCGGGCTCCCAGGCGGCGTGGCGCAGTCCGGCGCGCCACGCGGCGATGGCCTGGGCCCGGCCCATCGCGTCGTGGGCGTAGAGGCCGTCGCGCAGGGTGGTGCGGCTGACGATGTTCCACTCCAGGACGCGGCCGAGACCGAGCTCCCGCGAGACGAGGTAGGCGAGGGTGGACTTGCCGACGCCGGGCGGGCCGGTGATCAGCAGGGGCCGCCGCAGCAGCAGCGCGGCGTTGACGACGTCGATCTCCTCCTCGCCCAGCTGCGGGGTGACGTCGCCGGGGCCGAGCCGGCGGAGCGCCGCCTCGGGGTCGGCCGGCGGCACCGGTCGCGGCGGACCGCCGCGGAACGTGCGCCAGGGCGGCGGCGCGGGCAGTGCGGGCGGTTCGGCCGGGGCGCCGCCCGTGCCGTGGAAGATCCGCCAGCCGTTCTGGGCCGTCTGCTCCTGCGTGCTCATGCCGGTGCCTCCTCGCTGGCGAGATCGCCGGGGTCGGTGGGCTGAACGTCCACGGGACGCGTGGGATCGTCCCAGAAGAATCCGATATGTCTGCCGAGGAGCTCACCGGGTCCCCGGCCCTCGCTCTCGGCGTTCCTGCGCAGCAGGTGCACGGCCACCGGGATCCTCGCCGGGGTGGGCGCGGCCGCGAAGAGGGCGGTGACCACCTCCCGGCGCTCCTCGCGGAAGACACCTCTGCGGTCCCAGATCGCCAGTCCTATCCCTTCCGCTATGGCGGCCTTGAGGGCCTCCCGTGCCGGCATGTCGGACGGGGCGTCGAGCACCACCGCCGTATGTCTGGGTTCCCCGGCGAGCCCGGCCTGCCACGCGCCGAGCCGGGCGCCGTCCGGTTCGCGCCAGCCGTGCACCAGGACGCCGTGTTCGCGCAGGGTTCGCCAGCGTTCCCGCCACTGGTCCCGCACGAGGACGTCGTCCGTGCGCATCCGCTCCAGACTGCGCAGGTGCACCCCGTACTTCAGGCTGAGCGGCAGCGGCTGCCCGTCGCCGATCCGGAAGGTCAGACCGGCCACATCGTGGTTGAGGAGGTCGTACGGAAGGATGAACTCGATGTACGGCGGTGGCTGCGGGTGTCCACCCGGGCCGGTTTCGCCCGGGGCGGCCCAGAGGCGGGCGCCCTGCCGTAACGCGCCCTGGACGGCCGCGCCGAGTCCGTCGAGGGTGGTCGTGGCGGGCTCGCCGGGCTGCGGGTCCCAGTGCCCGGGCGCGGTGTTGAGCCAGGGGCGGACGACGATCTCGCCGGTGCCGTCGCGTGCGGGCTCGACGGAGACGACCAGACAGCGCGGGATGTCCGGGTCGGCCGTCGCCGTGCGGCGCGCCCGGCGGCGTTCGTCCACGGCCCCGGTGAGCCCGGCCCGCCGGGCCCAGTCGTCGACCCAGCCGGTCAGGGCGGTGCGGTGCCCGGGGTCGGCGGAGAGCGCGGCGGCGTGGTCGGCCAGGAGGACGGCGGGGGGCAGTCCGTCCGGTTGCGCGTTCCGGTCGAGGACGTGCGCGAGGAGCTGTTCCGGGGTGAGGCCGGTGGGCAGGTCACCGCCGTTGAGTTCCTCGACCAGGGCGTCGCGCAGCCGGCCGGCGGGCGGGGCGGCCGCGGCGAGCAGGGCGCGGGCGCTCGCCTCGTCCTCGCGGGAGAGGGGGCCGTGCAGGACGGGCGGCGGGGCGGGGTTCAGCCACTGGTCGAGCAGGTCGTCGAGGTTGTCGCCCGCCAGGTCGCCTTCGAGGATGCGCACCACCTCGACCAGTACGCGCTCGCCACCGGGCACGTTCAGCGCGGCACGCACCATCAGCACCACGTCCTCGCGCAACTTGACGCCGCGCAGGTCGATCTGACGCCCCAACAGGTCGCCCAGCACGACACCGAAGTGCAGCCGGCCGTGCGCGTCCTCCATGCAGCCCAGGTCGCAGAGCGCGTTGGTCAGCCGCCCCAGCAGCAGCCGTAAGCCGTCCACACCCCCGGGTCCGCCCTCGGGTTCGCGGGACCCCGCGTGTCTCTCCACCGACTTTCCCCCCGAGCCGGTACACCTGCCTGACCGACCAGCGAAGTTAGCACGGCAACCAGCGGTTAACCAGGGACGAACGGGACCCGGCGGACGACGTCCGGCCAGGATCGCCCGAGGCGGGACGAGCCTGGCCGGAACCGGGTCCCGACCGCCTCACAGCCGCGGATCCACCGGCTCCGACTCCAGTGCCAGCACCGCGAACACCGCCTCGTGCACCCGCCACAGCGGTTCACCCCCGGCCAGCCGGTCCAGGGCCTCCAAGCCGAGCGCGTACTCGCGGATCGCCAGGGAGCGCTTGTGGTTGAGGAACCGGGAGCGCAGGCGGGCGAGGTTCTCCGGGCGGGTGTACTCAGGGCCGTAGATGATCCGCAGGTACTCCCGGCCACGGCACTTGATGCCGGGCTGGACCAGGCGGCCCTGGCCGTCGCGGACGACCGCGCCGACCGGCTTGACGACCATGCCCTCGCCGCCGCGGCCGGTCATCTCCAGCCACCAGTCGACACCGGCCCGGACCGACTCGGGGTCGGCGGTGTCGACGTAGAGCCGGCGGGTGGTCTGGAGCAGGCCGCTGCCGTCGTGCTCGACGAGCCGGTCGATGAGGGCGAGCTGCTCGTCGTGCGGCAGGGCGGCCAGGCTGCGGCCCTGGACCGCGAGGAGCTGGAACGGTGCCAGGCGGACGCCGTCCAGGCCGTCGGTGGTCCAGCAGTAGCGGCGGTAGGCGGCGGTGAACGCGGCCGCGTCGGCGGCGCGTTCACCGGTGCGGGCCAGCAGGCCGGACACGTCCACGCCCCGCTCGGCGGCGCCCCGCAGCGCGTCCAGCGCCCCGGGGAACACCGCGCCGGACGCGGCGCCCACGGCGGCGTACTGCGACCGCAGCAGCCCGGACGCCTTCAGCGACCAGGGCATCAGCTCGGCGTCCAGCAGCAGCCAGTCCGTCTCCAGTTCGTCCCACAGGCCCGCCTCGCCGATCGCCGTGCGCAGCCGGTCGAGGACCGCCTCGGTGAGCGTGTCGTCGTCCAGGAACGGGCGGCCGGTGCGGGTGTAGACAGACCCGGTGGGCCCGTCCACGCCGAAGCGCTTGCGGGCCGCCTCCGCGTCGCGGCACACCAGGGCCACCGCGCGCGAGCCCATGTGCTTCTCCTCGCACACGACCCGCGCGACACCGTCCCGCTCGTACTGGGCGAAGGCCTCGGCCGGGTGCTCCAGGTAACCGTCGACGTGGCTCGTGGCCGTCGGGGCCATGGTCGGCGGCAGGTACGGCAGCAGCCGTGGGTCCACGGCGAAGCGGCTCATGACCTCCAGGGCCGCCGCCGCGTTCTCCTCGCGGACCGAGACGCGGCCCTGGTACCGGGTCTCCACGACCCGGCGGCCGCGCACGTCCGCGAGGTCCAGCGGGCGGCCGTCGTGCCCGCCGGGCGCCTCGCTGCGCAGCGGCTTCAGCGGCTCGTACCAGACCCGCTCGGCGGGGACGTCGACCAGCTCGCGCTCCGGCCAGCGCAGCGCGGTGAGCTTGCCGCCGAAGACGGCGCCGGTGTCCAGGCAGATGGTGTTGTTGAGCCAGGTGGCCTCCGGGACGGGGGTGTGGCCGTAGACGACCGCCGCGCGGCCGCGGTACTCCTCCGCCCACGGGTAGCGCACCGGCAGGCCGAACTCGTCGGTCTCCCCGGTCGTGTCGCCGTACAGGGCGTGGCTGCGGACCCGGCCGGAGGTGCGGCCGTGGTACTTCTCGGGCAGGCCGGCGTGGCAGACGACGAGCCGGCCGCCGTCGAGGACGTAGTGGCTGACGAGCCCGTCGAGGAACTGCCGCACCTCGGCGACGAACTCCTCGCTCTCGCCGGCCATCTGCTCGATGGTCTCCGCGAGCCCGTGGGTGTGCTGGACGTTGCGGCCGCGCAGGTAGCGGCCGTACTTGTTCTCGTGGTTGCCGGGCACGCACAGCGCGTTGCCGGACTTCACCATGGACATCACGCGGCGCAGCACGCCGGGGCTGTCGGGGCCGCGGTCGACGAGGTCGCCGACGAAGACGGCCGTGCGGCCCTCCGGGTGGACGCCGTCGGTGTAGCCCAGCTTGCCGAGCAGGGCCTCCAGTTCGGCGGCGCAGCCGTGGATGTCGCCGATGATGTCGAACGGTCCGGTGAGGTGGGTGAGGTCGTTGAAGCGCTTCTCGGTGACGACCGTCGCGTGCTCGACCTCGTCGACGCCGCGCAGGACGTGCACCTTGCGGAAGCCCTCGCGCTCCAGGTGCCTGAGGGAGCGGCGCAGTTCGCGGGTGTGGCGCTGGATGACCCGGCGGGGCATGTCGGCGCGGTCGGTGCGGGCCGCGTTGCGCTCGGCGCACACCTCCTCGGGCACGTCGAGCACGATGGCGATGGGCAGCACGTCGTACTGCCGGGCCAGGTCGATCAGCTGGCGGCGGGCCTCGGACTGCACGCTGGTCGCGTCCACGACCGTGCGCCGGCCCGCTGCCAGGCGCTTGCCGGCGATGTAGTGCAGGACGTCGAAGGCGTCCTTGGTCGCGCTCTGGTCGTTCTCGTCGTCCGAGACGAGGCCGCGGCAGAAGTCGGACGAGATGACCTCGGTCGGCTTGAAGTGCCTGCGGGCGAAGGTGGACTTGCCGGATCCGGAGGCGCCGATGAGCACCACCAGGGACAGGTCGGTGACGGGCAGCACGCGCCCCTGCGTCTCGTCGGTCATGCCGCCTTCGCCTCCTTCGGGCCGGTCAGGGTGAACAGGGCCATCTGGGTGGGCGGTCCCACCTCGGGGTCGTCGGGTCCCACGGGCTCGTACGCGACCGTGTAGCCGTGGCGTTCGGCCACCGCCTGCGCCCAGGCCCGGAATTCGTCGCGGGTCCACTCGAAGCGGTGGTCGCCGTGCCGGACGTGTCCGGCAGGGAGGGTCTCCCAGCGCACGTTGTACTCGACGTTGGGGGTCGTCACGAGGACCGTGCGCGGCCGGGCCGCGCCGAACACGGCGTACTCCAGGGCGGGCAGCCGGGACAGGTCGAGGTGCTCGATGACCTCGCTGAGCACGGCGGCGTCGTAGCCCTTGAGGCGGGTGTCGGTGTAGGTGAGCGAGCCCTGGAGGAGCGTGACGCGGGACGCCTGCCGCTCGCCCATGCGGTCCAGCTTCAGCCGCCGGGAGGCGATGGTGAGGGCGCGCATCGACACGTCGACGCCGACGATCTCGGTGAACGCCGGGTCCTTGAGCAGGGTCTGCACCAACTGGCCCTGGCCGCAGCCCAGGTCGAGCACGCGGGAGGCCCCGGAGTTCCGCAGCGCGGTGACGATCGCCTCGCGGCGCCGCACGGCCAGCGGGGTGGGCTTCTCCTCCGTCTCGGTCTCCGCCTCGACCGCGTTGTCGATCGTCTCGACCTCGCTGTCGTCGGCCTCGGCGAGCCGCACCAGCTCCAGCCGCTCGGTCGCCTGGCGGGTCAGCGACCAGCGGCGGGAGAGGTAGCGGCTGGTGATCAGCCGCTGCTCCGGGTGGCCGGGCAGCCAGCCCTCACCGGCGCGCAGCAGCTTGTCGACCTCGTCGGGGGCGACCCAGTAGTGCTTGGCGTCGTCGAGGACGGGGAGCAGCACGTACAGGTGGCGCAGGGCCTCGGCGAGGGTGAGCGTGCCGGATTCGAGGACGAGACGCACGTACCGCGAGTCGCCCCAGCCGGGGAACGCGGTGTCCAGCGGCACCGGTTCCGCGGTGACCGTCCAGCCGAGCGGCTCGAAGAGCTTCGCGACGAGGGCCGGGCCGCCGCGGGCGGGCAGCGCGGGCACCTCGATCCGCAGCGGCCTGGCCTGGCCGGGCAGCTCCGGGCGGGCGTGGCAGACACCCTTCATCGCGCTGGAGAAGACGTTGCCCAGCGCCACGGCGAGCAGGGAGGAGGCCGCGTAGGGGCGGTCGTTGACGTACTGGGCGAGCGCCGCGTCCGGGGCGCCGCCGCGGCCCTTGCCCTTGCCCTTCCTGACCAGGGCCACCGTGTCCACTTCCAGCAGCAGGGCCGCCGTGCAGCGCCGGGCGTCCGCCTCGGGGTAGAGGACGTGCGCGGTGCCGGAGGAGGTGGAGAACGCCTGCGCCTTGTCGGGATGCTTGTGCAGCAGGTAGCCGAGGTCGGTCGCGGGACGCTCTGGGGTGCCGGTGGTACTGATCGTCAGGAACATGCGGAGGGCCTCTCCGGCCGGGTCGGATGACTGCGGTGCCGTATGCGAAAGCCCCCAGGAGTGGTGATCCCGGGGGCCCGGCAGGACGACGCCCACAGCTTCGCACACCTGTGCCCACCAGCGCCTTCGTTTATCGGCGGCGGACGGGCCCGGCCGCTACGACAGCTGCGACTGCACCTGTGAGGAGATCAGCTCCAGGTGGTCCAGGTCGTCCAGGTCGAGGACCTGGAGGTAGATGCGGCGGGAGCCGACGGCGGCGTAACGGCCGATCTTGTCGACGACCTCGGCCGGGGACCCGGCCAGGCCGTTGAGCTTGAGCTCGTCGACCTCGCGGCCGATCGCGGCGGCCCGGCGGGCCACCTCCTGGTCGTCCCGCCCGACGCAGACGACGAGGGCGTTGGAGTAGATCAGGTCGTCGCCCTTGCGGCCGGCCTCCTCGGCGGCGGCGCGCACCCGGGCGAACTGGCGCTCGCTGTCCTCGACGGAGGCGAACGGCATGTTGAACTCGTCGGCGTACTGGGCGGCCAGCCGCGGGGTGCGGGTCGGGCCGTGGCCGCCGACGAGGACGGGGATCTTCGCCTGGGCCGGCTTGGGCAGCGCGGGCGAGTCCGTGAGGTCGTAGTAGGTGCCGTGGAAGTCGTAGGTCTTGCCGGCGGGCGTGGCCCACAGGCCCGTGACGATCTCCAGCTGCTCCTCGAGTCGGGCGAACTTCTCCTTGGGGAAGGGGATGCCGTAGGCCTTGTGCTCCTCCTCGAACCAGCCCGCGCCGAGGCCGAGTTCGACACGGCCGCCGGACATCTGGTCGACCTGCGCGACCTGGATGGCGAGGACGCCGGGCAGCCGGAAGGTGCCGGCGGTCATCAGCGTGCCGAGGCGGATGCGCTTGGTCTCGCGGGCGAGGCCGGCCAGCGTGATCCAGGCGTCGGTCGGGCCGGGCAGGCCGTCCACGCTGCCCATGCGCAGGTAGTGGTCGGAGCGGAAGAAGGCGTCGAAGCCGAGGTCCTCGGTGGCCTTGGCGACGGTGAGCAGAGTGTCGTAGGTGGCCCCCTGCTGGGGCTCGGTGAAGATGCGCAGATCCATGCCTCCCATCCTGCACGCCGGGGCGCCGGATCACGCGATCGGTCCCCCGTCCCGGCCCGTCCCCGGTCGGGTGAAATTACGTCAATACCGCTGGACGTGCCTGACCGGGCCAGTGACCGCCCCGGGTGGTGATCGTTGGCTCGGGCGGAGCCGGAGCCCCCGGCTTCCGCACCGGCCCGTCACCGCCGGGGCGTCACCCGCGTCGGCCTCCCCGGGGGGCCAGGGGCCGAGGAGGCCGTCATGTCCGAAGAGACCGTGCCGCAACAGGGCGGGACCGGGCAGCCGAAAGGGCTGCTGCAGCAGATGGAGGAGCTGATGGCGGCGCTGAACGCGGACCTGTCGGCGCTGGACGCGGACCTGCAGGCGTCGGGGGACGCGGGGCGGGAGGCGGTGGAGGAGGGCCGGGCCGGCTAGGGGCCGGCTGTCCGGGACTCAAGCGCTGCACGCCGGGAGGGGCTGGGACCGGTTCAGGCCTGGGGGGGCACGAGGGCCGCTTCACGCCGGGGAAACGAGGGCCCCATCACGCCTGGAGCGGCTGATCGGTTCACGCCGGGGCCGCAGGGGCCGGTTCACCGCCGAGGCTTTCGGACCGGTTGCCGTCCTCGTCCGCCCGGCATCCGCCGGAAGCGGCCCGCGGGTCCCGTCAAGCGGTCCGCCGGTCCCGCCGCCCTCACCCCGCCGCCCGCCTCACCCCGCCTCCCGCTCAGGTAACGCCTGTTCGCGGTCGGCGAGTCTGCGAAGCATCTCCAGGACGCGGTCGCGGGACTCGTCGGCCGCGTCGATGGCCTCCATGCACTGCCAGTACGTGCCCTCGTCGGCCGCGGCACAGGCGAGGGCGACCAGGGCGATGCCGACCTCCCCGAGCAGGCCGCCGAGGTACATCAGCGTGTGGCGGGCGTCGCCCAGCTCCGTGAGCTGGCCGGCCCGGAGCTCTCCGGGGGCCAGTTCGGGCGCGTCCAGCACGCCGCAGCCGCGGCCCGCCAGCTCCGTCAACCCCAGCGCCTCACCGCGCAGTTCCGGTGGGCCGGCGACGGCGAGGCGGCTCCCTATCGCCTGCGCGAGGGCCTGCGCCTGCCACACCTCGGCCATGACCTCCCGCGCCTCGCCGCCCGCGGCCAGGGACCGCCTGCTCGTCACGATGAGCCGCACCGCGTCCATGCGCTGCCCCCGTCTGTCCGACGCGCCCCGCGCGTCCGCCTGCCCGAACTCCCTTGTTCACTACCCAGAGTGAAGGCCCGTGAGACCAAAAGCCAGAGGAAGACGGAAATTAACGGACAACAATTCGGATTCGGGCCGCCAGTTGATTACTCAGAGTACAAGTGGACTGTGCGGCTCCCCCGGTCGGGCCGGACGCGCGCTACGGCAGCGGGAACCGCCGTTCGTTGCGGTCGATCTTCGCGTCCAGCGCTGCCAGCGGGTCGATGCCGAGCACCTCGCACAGTTGCAGCAGATACGCGAGCACGTCGGCGACCTCGTCCGTGACGCGGTGCGCGGTGTCCGGGTCGGACATCACGCCCGCCGACTGCTCCGGCGTCAGCCACTGGAAGATCTCGACCAGTTCGGACGCCTCCACGCTGAGCGCGGCGACCAGGTTCTTGGGGGTGTGGTACTGCTGCCAGTTCCGCGCGGCGGCGAAATCGGCCAGCCGGCGTTGCAGCGTCGCCACGTCCAGGGGTTCAGTCACGGTCCAGGTGTACCACCGTGACGCCCTCGGCCCCGGCCGCCCAGGAGGCGTCGCTGACCGTGCCGACCAGCCGGAGGTGCCCCCGGTCGCACATCCGGGCGGCGAGGGCCAGCAGCTCCCGCCGCTGCCGCGGGTCCAGGGCCCGGTCGAGTCCGTCGGCCAGGACGGTGAGTGTCTGGAGGGCGGCGGGCACCTCGCAGGCCGGGTCGACCTCCAGGACACCGGGACCGGTCAGGAGCACCAAGGAAAGCGCCAGGTAACGCAGTTCGCCGTCGCCGAGCCGGCCCAGGTCGGTACGGACGCCGTCACCGCGGTCGAGCGCCGCACGGACGGCCCTGGCGCCGTCCGGCCCGACGGCCCCGGGGCTGCCGGGCCCGGCGAGCACGTCCGCCACCGGCCCGGCGCATCCCGCCCGCACCGCCGCCACGAACAGCGCGTGCCGCCGCCCGCACTCGGCCCGGGTGCGCCACAGCACCTCGGCGAGGTTGCCGCAGTCGCCCAGCAGGCGGCCGGGCCCGGCCGGTACGGGGCCGCGCATGCGGGCGGGGTCGGGGTCGCAGGCGAAGACGGAGCGCAGCGCGACGACCATCTGCTCGGCGGCGGCCAGTACGCTGCGCTGCCCGGGTGTCCGGCCCGCCACGCGCAACGGCAGCAGGGCGGTGCCGAGCCGGTCGTCGGGGAGCGGACCCCGGGTCACCGGGGACGGCCCGGCCGTGTGCCAGGCGGCCTGGACGGCGCGTTTGCCCGGGTCGCGCAGGGCGGTCTCCAGCAGGACCAGTCCGCCGGAGGTGAGCCGTTCGCCCACGATGCGGGGTTCGGGCTCGGCCTGCACGGCGACGTCGAGCCGGACCGGACCGGCCGGGCCGTCCGCGGTGCAGCCGATGCGGAAGCCCCGGCGGCGCTGGGCGTCGGGCCGGGCCCGTTCCGGGACGCAGACGGCGAGGTCCGGGAACGCCTCGCCGAGGGCGGCGCCGCCTCCGAGCCGGGCGAGTGCCTCGTAGGCGCGCAGCGCGCTGGACTTGCCGGAGCCGCTGGGACCGGCCAGGAGGGTGAGCCGCCCCAGCGGCAGCACGGCCCCGCGGTGGCCGGCGAAGGCGGACAGGCGCAGTTCGGTGACGCGGGGGCGGTCGGGATGCCCGGGTGCGGCGGGGCCGCCCGGAGCGGGGACGGGCGGTGGTGCGGGGTGGGGGGTGGGCGGTGAGGGGGGCGGAGGCGCCGGTGCTGCGGCCGGGCGGGAGGGCGTGGCGGGATCGAGGGGCGGCGTCATATCCGGACGGTAGGACTCCGCCCGCGGGGCGAACCGTTCCGCCCCCGCGGCGTTCCTACGATCGGGCGACCACTCCCTCCCAGTGGTCCGGTCCCCGGGTCACGCCCCGGGAACCCCGACGCCCTCCATCAGTCCCGTCACCTCGGTCCCGGCCGGGGTCAGCAGGAACACGTTCCGGTCGACCCGGTGCATCCCGCTCGCCAGGCCGAAGACGACGCCCGTGCTGAAGTCGAGGACCCGCTTGGCCACCTCCGTCTCCGCGCCGGTCAGGTCGAGCAGCACCGGCACGCCCGCCATCAGGGTCTCCGCGACGTCCCGGGCGTCGGCGAAGACGTTCACGCGCAGCACGACGAAACGGCGGCGCGCCTCGGTCACGGCCTCGGGTATGGAGCGGTGGCCGACGGAGGAGGGCCAGGCGTCCCGGCCCCGCAGCGGCACGACCTGGGCGAGCCCCTCCCACTGTTCGTCGGTGACATCGTGGCTGTTCACCGGCATGCTCCGTCCTGGCTCGCACTGGCTGTCTGCATCGGGCAATTCTTGCGCAGAGTCACCCGTTCGGCCCAACTGCGACACGCTCCGCGATGTCAATGCACCTCACAACGGCCTGTCGGCGGCTGTGTGACGGGCGTAACTTCCGATGATCGAGCCGCGTGACAGTGGCGTAACGGGCGATTCGTACCGTCGGGGCATGACCACGATCCCCGGGACCCCGCCGGACACGCGGCAGGTGCGCACCGTCTGCTCCTACTGCGGTGTCGGCTGCGGTCTCGTGCTCGATGTGGCCAGGGGGCCGGACGGCCGGCGCACCGTCCTGAAGGCCTCCGGCGACAAGGCGCACCCGGCGAACGCCGGCCGGCTGTGCACCAAGGGCGCGACGACGGCCGACCTGCTGGCCGCGCCCGGCCGGCTGACCACCGCGCTGGTGCGGGGCGACCGGGGCGAGGAGCCGGTCCCGACGCCGGTGGCCGACGCGATCGCCACGACCGCCGCACGGTTGCGGGGCATCGTCGACGAGCACGGGCCGGACGCGGTCGCCTTCTACGTGTCCGGGCAGCTGAGCCTGGAGGCTCAGTACCTGGCGAACAAGCTGGCCAAGGGGTTCGTGCGGACGAACCGGATCGAGTCGAACTCGCGGCTGTGCATGGCGAGCGCGGGCACCGGCTACAAGCTGTCGCTGGGCGCGGACGGCCCGCCCGGCTCCTACGAGGACTTCGACCGGGCGGATCTCTTCCTCGTCATCGGCTCGAACATGGCCGACTGCCATCCGATCCTCTTCCTGCGGATGATGGAGCGGGTCAAGGCGGGTGCCAAGCTGATCGTGGTCGATCCGCGCCGGACCGCCACCGCCGCCAAGGCCGACCTGTTCCTGCAGGTCGCGCCCGGCACCGACCTGGCGCTGCTGAACGGCCTGCTGCACCTGCTGCACGAGGGCGGGCACACGGACCCGGAGTTCGTCGCGGCGCACACCGAGGGCTGGGAGGAGCTGCCCGCCTTCCTCGCCGGCTACGCCCCGGCGGCGGTCGCCGGGATCACCGGCATCGCGGAGGAGGACCTGCGCGCGGCCGCGCGGCTGATCGGGGACGCGGGTGCCCGGTGGATGAGCTGCTGGACCATGGGCCTGAACCAGTCCACACACGGCACCTGGAACACCAACGCCCTGGTCAACCTGCATCTGGCGACGGGCGCGATCTGCCGTCCGGGCGCCGGGCCGTTCTCCCTGACCGGCCAGCCGAACGCCATGGGCGGGCGCGAGATGGGCTACATGGGCCCGGGCCTGCCGGGGCAGCGGTCGGTGCTCGTGGCCGAGGAGCGGGCGTTCACCGAGGAGGTGTGGGAGCTGCCGCCGGGCACCCTGCGCGCCGACGGCGTCGGCAGGGGCACCGTGGAGATGTTCCGGCAGCTGGCCGACGGCGGGATCAGGGCCGTCTGGATCATCTGCACCAACCCGGTCGCCTCGGTCGCCAACCGCCGCACGGTCATCGAGGGGCTGGAGGCCGCGGAGTTCGTCGTGACGCAGGACGTCTTCGCGGACACCGAGACGAACGCGTACGCCGACGTCGTCCTGCCCGGCGCGATGTGGACCGAGGCGGAGGGCGTCTTCGTCAACAGCGAGCGCGACCTCACCCTGACCTCCCCGGCCGCCGACCCGCCCGGGGAGGCGATGGCCGACTGGCGGATCATCGCGGAGGTCGCCCGCGCGATGGGGTACGGGAAGGGCTTCTCGTACGACAGCGCCGAGCAGGTCTTCGAGGAGATCCGGCGCTTCCACAACCCGACGACCGGGTGGGACCTGCGCGGGGTGACCTACCGGCGGCTGCGCGAGACGCCCGTGCAGTGGCCGGCCGCGCGCGAGGACGGCCCCCAGCGCAATCCGATCCGGTACGTCGGCGACGGTGAGCTGCGTTTCCCGACGGCGAACGGGCGTGCCGTCTTCTTCGCCCGGCCCCATCTGCCGGCCGCGGAACTGCCCGACGACGACTATCCGTTCACGCTGAACACCGGCCGGGTGCAGCACCAGTGGCACACACTGACCAAGACCGGGAAGGTCGCCAAGCTCAACAGGCTGAACGCGGGGCCGTTCGTGGAGGTGCACCCCGGGGACGCCTCGGTGCTCGGGCTCACCGAGGGCGATCTCGTGGAGGTGGCCTCCCGGCGCGGCCGTGCGGTGCTGCCCGCGGTGGTCACGGACCGGGTGCGGCCGGGGTGCTGTTTCGCGCCGTTCCACTGGAACGACCTGTTCGGCGAGTACCTCAGCGTCAACGCGGTGACGAGCGACGCGGTGGACCCGCTGTCGTTCCAGCCGGAGTTCAAGGTCTGCGCGGTGTCACTGGCGAAGGTGGCGGCAGCCGCAGGGGCGGGTTCCACCCGGACCGGCTCCGGGCAGACCGGCTCCGGGCAGACGGGTTCCGGGCAGACCCGTTCCGCCGGGGCGGCGGCCGGCGCGCCGGCCGCGGACGTGACGGCGTCCGTCACCTCGGGCTCCGCCCCCGCCGCCCCCGGCGAGGCCCTGGCGCCCACGGCCGTCACGCCCGGCACCGCGAGCCCCTTCGGGATCGAGCCCTCCCCTCCCCCGGTGCTGTCCGCGCGGGAGCGCCAGTACCTCACCGGCTTCCTCGCCGGGCTCGGATCGGGTGCCCCGGGTGTTCCGGTGCTGCCGCCGGACGCGCCCTTCTCCCCCGAGCACGCCCTGTGGGTCGACGGCGTCCTCGCCGGCATGTACTCGCGCTCGGCACCGCCTGCCGGACCCGCGGGCGAGCCGGCCGGGCGTGAGGTCGTGGTGCTGTGGGCCTCGCAGACCGGCACCGCCGAGGAGTTCGCCGCCGCCACCGCCGAGCGGCTGACCGCGACCGGGCACCGCACGACCCTCGTCGGCATGGACGAGGCCGACGTCGGCGCACTCGCCCGCACCGCCGACCTGCTCTTCATCACGAGCACCTTCGGGGACGGCGACGCGCCCGACAACGGCGCCGGCCTCTGGGACGCCCTCTCCGGGGACGGCGCCCCGCGGCTGGACGGGGTGCGGTACGCCGTGCTGGCCTTCGGCGACTCCGCGTACGACGACTTCTGCGGGCACGGGCGGCGGCTGGACGCGCGCCTCGGCGAGCTGGGCGGGGTGCGGCTGGCCCCGCGCACCGACTGCGAGCCGGACTACGGACCGCTGGCGGGCGCCTGGCTCGACGAGGTGCTCGCGGTGCTGGGCGGAACCGTCTCCGAGCGCCCCGGGCCGCCGGCCCCGGCCGGGTCCGCGGCCCGCTCCGGGCTCCCGCCCGCCACCGCCCGTCCGGAACCGGCGGCCACCACGGCCCGGCTCGTGGGCAACCGGCTGCTCAGCCGGCCCGGCGCGGGCAAGGAGGTCCGGCGGTTCACCTTCGACACGAGCGGCACGGACCTGACCTACGAGGCCGGGGACGCGCTCGGGGTGCGGCCGGTGAACGCGCCCGCGCTGGTGGAGGAGTGGCTGGCGGTGACGGGGCTGGACGCCTCGACGCCGGTGCCGGTCGGCGGGGCCGGGGACGTCCCCTTCGGTGAGGCCCTGCTGCGGCACCTGGACATCACCCGGATCACCCCCGACCTGCTCCGCTTCGTCGCCGGGCGCGCCCGCGACGACCACGAGCTGCGCAGGCTGCTGCGGCCCGACAACCAGGACGGCCTGGCGCAGTGGAGCTGGGGGCGGCAGGCCGTGGACGTGGTCGCCGAGTACGCGGTCCGGGCGAGTGCCGGGGAGTGGGCCGGGGTGCTCAGGAAGCTCCAGCCGCGGCTGTACTCCATCTCCTCCAGTCCGCTGGTCGACCCGCACCTGGTGGCGCTGACGGTGTCGGTGGTGCGCTACGAGAACCTGCGCGGCCGGGCGCGCGGCGGGGTCTGCTCGCCGTTCCTCGCCGACGCCGGGCCGGACACGCCGGTGCCGGTGTTCGTGCGGCGTTCACCGCACTTCCGGCCCCCCTCCGACGCCTCGACGCCGATGGTCATGGTCGGCCCCGGCACCGGGGTGGCGCCCTTCGTCGGCTTCCTGCAGGAGCGGCGGGCACTCGGCCACCGCGCCCCGAACTGGCTGTTCTTCGGCGAGCAGCACCGCGCGACGGACTTCTACTACCGGGACGAGCTGACCGCCCTGCGCGACGAGGGCACCCTGACCCGGCTGGACACGGCCTTCTCCCGCGACCAGCGCAACAAGGTGTACGTGCAGGACCGGATGCGCGAGCACGGGCCGGAGCTGTGGCACTGGCTGTCCGACGGCGCCCGGTTCTACGTGTGCGGGGACGCCTCCCGGATGGCCAAGGACGTCGACCGGGCGCTGCGGGACATCGCGGTGGCGCACGGCGGGCTCAGCGAGACGGAGGCCGCCGCGTACGTGAAGCAGCTGGCGGCGGACAAGCGGTACGTGCGGGACGTGTACTGACCGCTGGTTCCGGCCCGTCCGGACGTCCCGGACCGGGGCCGGACACGCCCGGCACTGTTTTCTACACCCTCGTAGAATGAGTTCGGGAACACCGGCGCGGCGAGGAGCGTTGTGCCCGGTACCGACCACACACGAGGAGCACGTCCTTGTCCGCCAGACCGACGGACCCCCCGGGGCACAGTCCCGGACCATCCCGCCACGGCATCACTGATCGCGGCACACGGCGGGGTGGTGTTCGATGAGTGCCGCCGAGGCCCTGCTGGGCCTGTTCGCCGTCTTCCTGCTGACCGCCGGCACCGGCTACTTCGTCGCCCAGGAGTTCGCCTACGTCTCCGCCGACCGGCTCACCCTCGCGCGTGAGGCCGACGCCGGGGACCGCCGGGCCGCCCGTGCGCTGAAGGTGCTGGAGCGGCTGTCCTTCATGCTGTCCGGCGCCCAGCTCGGCATCACCGTCACCGGCCTTGTCGTCGGCTTCATCGCCGAGCCGTCGGTGTCCGCGCTGCTCAGGCCCGCCCTGTCCGGCTTCGGGCTGCCCGACGCGGCCGTCGGCGGCGTCGCCGTCGTGCTGGCCTTCGTGCTGGCCACCGTCGTGCAGATGGTGCTGGGCGAGCTGGCCCCGAAGAACCTCGCCATCGCCGTGCCGGAGCGGCTGGCGAAGGCGCTGGCCCCGTCGACGCTGGCGTATCTGAAGGTCGTCGGACCCGTCGTCCACGTCTTCGACAGCGCGGCGAACAGGCTGCTGCGCAAGGCCGGCATCGAGCCGGTCGAGGAGCTGCACCACGGCGCCACCCTGGAGGAGCTGGGCCACCTGATCGGCGAGTCCCACGAGCAGGGCGCGCTGCCCAAGGACACCGCCGCGCTGCTCGACCACGCGCTGGAGTTCTCCGAGCGCACCCTCGACGAGGTGATGGTGCCGCGTGCCGACGCCGTGTTCGTCCGCAAGGACGCCGGCGCCGACGAGGCGGTCGGTCTGATCGCCCGGCACGGCCATTCCAACTACCCGGTGCTCGGCGACCACCCGGACGACATCGCGGGCGTGCTGGGCGTGCGCGAGTTGATGGCGCTGCCCGCGGCCCGGCTCGCCGGGGCGCGGGCGGGCGAGGTGGCCCGGCGTCCGCTGCTGCTGCCGGACACCCTGGCGCTGCCCGACGCGGTGGCGCGGATGCGCGAGCAGGACGACGAGTTCGCGGTCGTCCTGGACGAGCACGGCGGCGTGGCGGGCCTCGTCACGTACGAGGACATCGCCGAGGAACTGGTCGGGGACATCGCCGACGAGTCCGACAAGGTCACCCTGCTCGCCGTCGCCGTCGGCGACGGCTGGCTGGTCGACGCCGGCCGCCGTCTGGACGAGGTCGCCGAGGCGACCGGCGTCCTGCTGCCCGAGGACGACGACTACGACACCGTGGCCGGACTGGTCGTGGACCGGCTCGGCCGCTTCCCCACCGTCGGCGACCGGGTCACGGTCACGCTGCCCGAGGGCGGCCGCGCCGTGATCGACGTGCGCACGCTCGACCGGCACGTGGCCGAACGCGTCCGGATCAGCGTGCTCACCGGCACCGGGGCCGCCGAGGAAGCCGAGGAGAGCGCATGAGTTTCCCGATGGCGGTCTTCGTGACCGTGCTGCTGCTGATCGGCAGCGGCTTCTTCGTGGCGGCGGAGTTCGCCCTGGTCGCCGCCAAGCGGCACCGCATGGAGAAGGCGGCGGCGGAGGGGCGGCGCGGGGCCGGGGCGGCCCTGGCCGGCATGCGCGAGCTGTCGCTGATGCTGGCCGGTGCCCAGCTGGGCATCACCGTCTGCACCCTGGGGCTGGGCTCGGTGTCGAAGCCGGCCATCTCCCACGAGCTGGACCCGCTGCTGCACAAGCTCGGCCTGCCCGGCGCCGTGAGCTACGGCGTCGCGTTCGCCGTGGCGATGGTCGTCGTGGTGTTCCTGCACATGGTGGTCGGCGAGATGGCGCCGAAGTCCTGGGCGATCGCCCACCCCGAGCGGTCGGCGATGCTGCTCTCGCCGCCGTTCCGGGCGGTGGTGCGGACCGTGCGCCCGCTGATCCGGCTGCTCAACCGAGTCAGCAACGCCCTGGTACGGCTGTGCCGGGTCACACCGCGCGACGAGCTGGCCTCGGTGCACAACCGGGAGCAGCTGACGCACCTGGTGGAGGAGTCGGAGCGGCTGGGCCTGATCAGCGCCACCGACTCGGAGCTGCTGACCCGCTCGCTGACCGAGCCGGAGACGCCGGTGGCCGCGCTGCGGATCCCGGCCGCCGACATCACCTGGGTCGAGGGCGGCTGGGACGTCGACGCGCTGCTGCGGCTGGCCGCCGACCACGACCGCACCCGGCTCCTCGTCCGGGAGGACGGCGTCGTCCTGGGGTCCGTGCACGCCCGGGACGCCCTGGTCGCACGGGCGCGGGGGCGCGCCACGACCGCGCGGGACCTGGCCCGGCCGGTTCCCGAGCTGACGGAGGCCACGACGGTCGCCGACGCGATCGAGGTGCTGCGCCGCCGCCGGTCGTCCCTGGCCGTGGTGCGCGACGGCTCGGGCCGGCTCTCCGGTCTGGTCACGCTGGACGACCTGCTGGCCCGTCTGATGCAGCCGGCCGCGACGGTCTGACGGCCGCGCGGAGGGAACCTCCCGCACATCTGCACACCGCGCGCCGGAGGGCGGCGGGCCGGGGCGGCCCGCCGCCCTCCGCCCGCCGCCGCCCGCGGATTTGGCTCCGATGTGCCCGTTTCCGCCCGCGGGGCGCAACCCTCGGGCGTGCCGCCGCGCGACGGGCCCTGTGAAGGAACGGCCATATCGGGTGACCCGGCGGTCACAGCGGTGAAGACGGCCGCCGGAATGTGCCGCGTACGGCCGGTGGGCGACTGGCCCTCTTTCCCGGGGAGTGCTTTGATCCTGCGCACGGCGGGTCCGCCGGGGCGGAATCCCGGTTTTCGGGAATTCTCGAGAATCGCGGCCGCCCCCTGGCGCTCACCGCCATTGCGAGACATTCACGCGAAGGGAAACACCCCCATGAACCTCACTCCTCGGGTCGACGTCGCCGAGCTGTCCGACACGGACCTGGAGCAGATCTCCGGCGGCAACGCGGGCGTCGCCGCCTCCGCGGGCCTGGTGGGCAGCCTCTCCGCCAGCCTGGTCGGACCGCTGACCGGCGAGGTCTGCGCCTCGGTGCAGGGCGCGCTGTCGCCGGAGGGCGCCGCGCTGGGCGGTCACGCGGGCGTGCGCGCGACCTCGCTCTGACGAGCACCGCGCCGAAGGCCCCGGGAAGCCGTTCCCGGGGCCTTTTTCCATGCCGTGCCGGTCACACATGTGGGGAATCGGCGGAGTACGTGACCGAGACATGGACATCACGGGGGTGGGTGACGCCGTGCGGGGCGGTGACGCAGACTTACTCGGACCCCTCAGGAACCGGCTGTGAAATCGATGGGAATACCGCTGTGAAATCCGACGCGTACCGGACCGAAGAACTGCCGATCTACGAAAGCCTCATACGCGAACGCGGTGACGTCGTCGAGGAGGCCCGTGCGGTGGCGGAGGAGACCCAGCAGCAGATGAGCCAGGCGCTCGCCGGGCACGGCGCGGCCCTGCCGGAGCCCGCCGGGCACTGACCGCGGGCCGGCGGCTCACCCGTCGAGCGGGTCGTGCCCCCAGTTCATCAGGGAGTGCCGCCACCGTGTGTCCCGTACGTCCCCGGAGGGCCGCTGGGCCAGGTGCCGGCGGACGTAGCCGACGACCTTGCGCATGTGGCGGTAGTCGTCGTCCGTGAGGTCGCCCTTCCTGGCCCGCAGGATGGTCACGATCCGCCGGCCGGAGGCGTGCCCGGTGGACTCGCCCCCGTCCCGGTGCTGCCCGGCGTCGCGGGACTCGTCCGACTCCAGCCACTTCTCCAGCTCCGCCGGGGTCATGTTCACCAGCTCACGGAAGTCGTGCCAGGTCTCCTCGCGCTCCTGGTCGTCCACGCCGCCTCACTTCTTCTTCTTGAGCGCGGACGGCTTGTGCACCGCGGTCCGGCCGGACTTGTCGCTGCGCACCTCGTACTGCGGTTCGTCCTGCGAGGCGTCGACCGTGCGGCCGGCGGCCTCCGTCCGCTCGGTGATCTCCCGTTCCACGGTGCCCTCGGTGCGGCTGCCGTGACTGCTCCAGGTGACCTTGTCGCCCTTCTTCGGTTTCCCGCCCTCGCTGCGGCGCTTCGCCATGCCGGTGCTCCCTCACGCTGTGGTTGCTGTCCCTCCAGCGTGCGGGCTCGGCGCGCGCGGCGCAGCCCGGGGCCGCTCAAGGTTCCCGGGCCGCTCGCGGGCTCGGGGGCGCGGGGCCGCTCAGGGCTCCTTCCACACCAGCACCGTCAGCACGGCGCTCGTGACGGTCACCGGGACGGCGGCCTGGTTCAGCAGCCGCACCCGCATGCCGCGGCCGGACGCCAGTCGCTTGGTGACGGGCAGGACCACGAAGGTGCCGCCGCCGGTGCCGGCGACCTCGTGGATCGGATGGTCGGCGCGCAGCTCCTCGCCCTGGTACTCCGACATCCGCGCCTGGACGACCGCGCCGGCCGGCAGACCGTCGATGTGCACGCTGAAGGTCCCGCTGAACCGGGCCGGGCCGCGTGCGAACACGCTGCCGCCGGCGGCGTGGTCGCCGGTCTCGTCGGTCCACTCCGCGGCGAACTCGACCGAGTCCCAGGCGCCGGGCGCGAGGGAGTACGGCCCGGCGATACCGAGGTTGACGTACTGGGGCATGTCCTCTCCTTCCCACAGGCCCGCCGGGAGGGCCAGGGCGTCGGCGACGTCACGGCGGAAGTCGGCCATGTCGAACCCGCGCGGGTCGACCTTCCAGTCGCTCCATTCCAGGTGGCCTATCGCGCTCTTGTGGCCCCAGCCGTGGGCGCGGCAGACCGCGGCGGTGGCCTTGACGATGGCGAGGTACTGCGCCCGTGGCCACGGGTCCCTGCCGTCGCCGCGGTTCTCGCACTCCCAGCCGTAGAAGCGGGCGTTGCCGTCGATCGCGCCGCCCGAGCCGTCGTGCTCGTGCGTCGGGGGCGGGTAGGTGCCGTACGACTCGCCGATGACGGCGTTCAGGACGTCGCCGTCGCCGCCGCCGGCGTGGTTGGCGCGGCCGTTGCCGGTCAGATGGACGACCCCGTCCTTGGTGATGCAGCCGGTGGCGAGCGGGCCGGGCAGGGCGCTGTGACCGCGGTAGATGAGGCCGACGACGTCGGTGCCGGGGCCGGTGACGGTGTGGTGGACCATCACGCCGTGCACGGGCCCCCAAGGGCCCACGTGGTTCCGGTTGTTGGTGCGCCAGCCGTCGACCTCGCGCACGGAGCAGCCCTCGGCGCGCAACGCGGCGACGAGCCGGGAGGCGGTGAGCGGTGTGGCCATGGGTCGGTCCTCCGTTCCGGCGCGTACGGGCCGATGTGAGGTCACCGCGGCGGCAGTTCCGGAACGCTCTCCGTCCGGACGGCGGACGGTTGTGCGGGACTGGGGCACCGCGAAGGGGGCGGGGGGATGCGCGGAAGATGCGTGGGGGGCGCCGTCACGCCGGAGCAAAGGGCGTGAACTCGCCGGGTGTTCTTCATTCTTCCGCCCCTCGCGCCGTCCCTCACCTCATTGCGCGTCCCGACGCGAAATCGGCGTGATTACGACGGTGCCGCGGCGGGGGTTCGAGAGGCACCCGCGCGTCAGGGGATGCGGAAGCCCCGGAACGTCACGCGTTCGCGGGTGGTGAGGCCGAGGCGCTCGTAGAGGGCGAGCGCACCGGTGTTCGCCTCGGCCACGTGCAGGAACGGACGGTCGCCGCGGGCCGTGACCCGCGCGGCGACCGCGGTGATCAGACGTGCGGCGTGCCCGCGCCCGCGCGCCTCGGGGGCGGTGCAGACGGCGCTGATCTCGGCCCAGCCCGGGGGCCGCAACCGCTCCCCGGCCATCGCCACCAGCGTGCCGTGTTCGCGGATGCCCAGGTACGTGCCGAGTGCGTGGGTGCGCCGGCGGAACGGACCCGGCCGGGTGCGCGCGACGAGGTCGAGCATCTCGGGCACGTCCCGCGCGCCCAGCTCGACCACGGCGGTCCCGCTCTCCTCGGGCACGGGCGGGATGTCTCCGGACCACACCATCTGACGGCCTTCCATGTGGAAGACCGGCTCCCAGTCCCGGGGCGGCGTGGCCGGAGCACTGAACAGGTCGGCGAGTTCGCCCGGGCCGAGCAGCTTCGCCAGGTCGTTCCAGTCCGCCGCGTCCGGGTCGGCCGGGACCGCGCAGAACGACGCCACGTCCGGCACGTAGCTCACGGCCCGGCCGAAGTGCCGGGCGAGATGCGCGTGCCGGCCCGTGAGCGACTGGCCCACCGGGTCGTCGAGCGCGGGGACGTCGCCGTCCGTCATGTGCTGCACCTCCGTTGTCGTCACGCACTCCGGTGGTGCGCCACGGGGATCGTGCCAGGCCGGGACGGCGGAGCGGCAACCGGCCGGTCACCCGGGTGGGGGGCCGGCGCTTCGGGCACGCCGGCGGGGCGGGGAGCACAGGCCGATCGCATGCCGCCTCCCCCTGCCCCCGGCTTGCGTCCGTCATCGGGCCGGAGCCGACCGCGCAGGCCACGGCACGCCACCCGCGGAGGCACACATGTCCGGTCAATCACCCGGGCAGACGGTTCCGCGCCGATCCCGCTTCGGACGGCCCGGCGGCGTGCCAGCGTGGTGGCCGACGACGGGACGGCGGGTTGCGGTGGGGCAGTGGTGACGGGGACATCCTTCCGGCGGGCACGCAGGGTGCGCCGGACCGGACTTGCGGTGGCGTGCGCGGCGCTGGTGACGCTGGCGGTCGTACTCGTGCGCGACCGGGGCGACGCCGACACGGCGTCCATGTGGGTGTCGGTGGTGTCGGCCGTCGTGTCGGTGTGCGCCTTCCTCGTCGACCTGGTGCGCGGAGCGGACGCCGAGGAGCCCGGCCCGGCCGAATCGCCGGAGGCCAGGCGGCGGCAGGCGGCCGACGACCTTGCCCTGGCCGTGCGGGTGCAGTGGTCGGCGGAGGCCCGCGGGCGCCGGCTGCAGGACCCGGAGCCACTGGACGTCCACTGGTCGCGTTCGGGCCCGCCGCTCGCCGACCGGCGCGCCGGCGCGGCGGTGCCGGCCCAGCGGGAGGGGGATCAGCGACTGGTCCGTGTCGTCGAGGCCTTCCGGGCGGTGCGCTCCGGGCGGATGGTGGTCCTGGGCGCACCCGGGGCGGGCAAGTCCGTCGTGGCCGTTCAGTTCGTGCTGGGGGTCCTGGAGGGACGGCAGGCGGGTGAGCCCGTTCCTGTGCTGTTCCCGCTGGCGGACTGGGATCCGTGCTCGGCCACGTTGCGGGACTGGCTGGCGGACCGGCTGGCCAAGGACTACGGCTCACTGGCCGCCCCGGTGGGTGGCGGCCGTACTCTCGCGCAGGAACTGCTCGACGCCGGGCTGATCCTGCCCGTCCTCGACGGCTTCGACGAGATTCCCCGGGCAGCGCACGCGGCCGCGCTGCGCTCCCTGAACTCGGAGCTGGACGCCCGTCTGCCCGTCCTGCTCACCTGCCGCACCGCCGCCTGGGCTGACGCGGTGCTGCGGGGCGGCGTCCTCACCGCCGCTGACGTGGTCGAACTGCGTCCGCTGGACTTCGCCGCCGCGCGCACCTACCTGACCCGCACCGCGCGGCACGGCAGCGCATGGGCACCGGCCCTGGAGGCTCCGCGGCCGCAGCTGGTGCGGGCCCTGCGCACTCCGCTGACGGTGACGCTGGCGCGTGCGGTGTACGAAGACCCCTCCCGTGACCCTTCCGAGCTGAACGATGCCGGCCGCTTCCCGACAGCGGATCACATCGAGGAACACCTGCTGGAAGCGTTCCTTCCCGCGGCGTTCAGCGGACCGGGGACGCGCTGGCACCCGCAGGCCGCCCAACGCTGGCTGACTCGACTCGCGCGCGACCTGCCGGGCTCCGGGTGGAGCCTGGCCTGGTGGGAACTGCCCGCCGCGATGCCCCGCGCCCTGCGTGTCGTCGGCCCCGCCGTACTGGCGCTGGTGGCCACGGCCGCGCTCCTGGTGCCCCTCGCCGTCCGTGGCGGCGGGGTGATCGCCAACTGGGACACCAAGGTCTCGGCGGTGCTGAACTTCGCGGGCATCCTGACCGGCCTGTGCTTCGGCCTCGCGTACCTGCTGCCGCCGACGCCGGAGACGCCTCAGGGGCCGCGGTGGCTGGCCGGAACGGCCCTGCGGACGGCAGCCGCGGCGGCGGTCGCCGGGGTGGGGCTCGGACTGCTGGCGCCCCCGCTCGTCAGTTCCCGGCTCGGCGCCGTCCTGACCCCGCGGGCCACCTGGTACCTGAACGGCTGCTGCTTCGGCCTGACCCTGACCATGATGTTCGCCGTCGCGGGTCTGTCCCGTCGCCCCGGCCCGCTCAGTCTGCCGTGGTCGGGCAGCCCCAGCGGTCCCCGGACGGTGCGCGCACTGGGCGCGCTGGTCGTGTTCGCCGGACTGGCGGTCCACGGGTACACCGGCGCGGCGGTCCCAGCGGTGACCTGCGTCGTGGCGGGACTGGTGCTGCTCATGGCGGGCTTCGGCCGCAGCGGTCGCCCGACCGGGTCCTACGTGGCACCCACCACCGCACTGCGCGGCTTCGCCCGGGGGCTGCTGCGGGGGTTCGTCGCCTGCACCCTGATCGGGGTCTTCTCCGGGGCGGTCGTCGGGGTCATCAGCGGTGCCTTCGCCGCCGTACGGATCGACTCGGCCCCCAAGCACGATCCGGGCACGGAGGTCCGTGGCTGGCGGCTGATGGAGACGGCGGACGGGGAGCGCGCCGTCCGTTCGACAACGCCGCAGGCCGTGCTGCTGGTCGAACGGACGGCGCTGGACGCCCCGTTCGTCGTGGCAGAGGGTGCGCGGATCCACAAGGACAGCACCACAGGCAGGTTCGAGGGATAGCTGACGATCCGGCACTCCCACGACGGCGGCTGGGTGACGGACTGGCCGGGGACACCCACCGCCTGGCGGGGCAAGGCGGTGGATGCCCACAACGTGGTCCTGGCGTTGCCCGCCGAGGTCAGGCTGTGGCTGGTGCACCGCACCGCACCAGCCGTCGTCCGGGACGCCGTTCGCCCGCTGGTGGCCTTCGGTTTCCTCGTCGGCACGATCGGCGGCTGCGCGTCCGGGGTCTACCGCGCCCTGAACACCCCGTCCGACACCATCCGTGCCGTGGGGCCCCGCATCACCCTGCGCACGGACCGCACCGCCACCCTGGCCCGGAGCGCCGTCGCGGCCCTCCTCGCGGGCGCCGTCTGCCTGCTGCTGATCGCCGTGACCGGCCGGAACAGCACCCTCGGCACCATGCACACCGAGCTGTGGGTACCCGTCGGTACCTCCGCCCTCGCGCTCAGTGCATGGGGCCGCACGGCCACGGCCCGCGTCTGGCTGGCGCTGACGGGCAGGGCTCCGTGGCGGTTGATGGCGTTCCTGGAGGAGGCGCACCGCCTCGGCGTACTGCGCCAGACCGGCGCCCGCTACGAATTCCGCCACCAGCGCCTCCAGCGCCACCTGGCCGAGACCGCCTTCCCGGGACCGGACCGCCCCCGCGCGATCCGCCGGCTGTATCGCCGGGTCACTGTCGCGGCCGCCGCGTACGTGGTGGCCTATGTGACCGGCCGCCCGCTCCTCGAGGCCCCGCGCACGTCCCTGGAACCGTCGGACACCGCCCAGGTGGTCACCGCCGTCGGCGCGCTGACCACCGCTGTCGGCATGAGCGTGGCCGCCGTGATCAAGGCGGTCGCCCTGCTGATCCATGCCCGTGCGGACAGGGAGCGCGCCCGGACGGGCCAGCAGCCGGCGCTCCCTGAGCCGGACGGTGAACCCGCGCCGAGTGACGACCGGGTGTGAGGCCGGCCCCGCGAAAGCGACTCCGTCCCGGCGATAACCCTCCGATAACCGCGTCTCCTACCTTCTTCAACTGTAGGAATAGCCGCACCAGAAGGGGGGTGCCCCATGGAGTTTCGGGTCCTAGGGCCGGTGGAGGCTGTACGGGACGGCGAGCGGGTTGCCCTCTCCGGGTCCAAGATTCACACGGTGCTCGCCGCCATGCTGCTGGCGCAGGACCGGGTCGTGTCCGACGCGCGGCTCAGCTCACTGCTGTGGGGCTGGGATCCGCCGGCGACGGCGAGCGCGCAGATCTACACGTACATGTCCCGGCTGCGCAAGCAACTGGGCGACGAGGCCGAGATCGTACGGCGGCCCCCGGGGTACGTGCTGCGCGCGCCCGGCGCCCCGGTCGACCTGGTCGAGTTCCGCCGGCTGGAACGGGACGGCCGGCGGGCGCTGGCGGAGCGGCGGTTCGAGGAGGCCTCGGACGCGCTGCGCCGGGCACTGCGGCTGTGGCGGGGGCCGGCCCTCGCGAACGTCACCGAGCACCTGCTCGACGCCGAACTGGCGCCGCTGGAGGAGGAGCGCATGCTCGCCCTGGAGTCCCGGATCGAGGCCGATCTGGAGCTGGGGCGGCACGAGCAGGTGACGGCGGAGCTGACCGGTCTCGTCGCCTCGTTCCCGGTACGGGAGCGGCTGCGCGCCCAGTTGATGACCGCGCTGTACCGGTGCGGCCGGCAGGCGGACGCGCTGAACGTCTACTACGAGGGACGCGGCGTCCTCGCCGAGCAGCTCGGCATCGACCCCGGCGAGGTGCTCGGATCGACGTACCAGGCCGTGCTGGGCGGCGAGCTGGGACTCGGGCGGAGTGCCGGGGCGCGGGCCGGGCGGACCGGTCCTGTGCCCTCGATGCTGCCGGCCTCCGACGGGGAACTCGTCGGACGGCAGCGGGAGTTGCGGGCCCTGCGGGGGCGGCTGGGGCGCGAGGAGCCCGCACAGCGGCGCATCCTGGTGACCGGCATGGCCGGGATCGGCAAGACCGCGCTCGCGGTCCGGGCCGCCGCCGAGAACGGCGAGCACTTCCCCGACGGGCTGCTCTTCGCCGAGCTGTGCGGCTCCGACGGTGCCCCGCGGGCGCCGCGCGCCGTGCTCGCGCAGTTGCTGCGGGCGCTCGGCGAGGGCGACCCGAACCTGCCGGCGGGAGATCTGGACGAGCTGGTGCGGCTGTACCGGACGCGGACCGCCGGCCGGCGGCTGCTGCTGGTGCTGGACAACGTCTCCGGTGACCGGCAGCTCGCCCCGCTGCTGCCGGCCGGGCCGTCCGCCGTCCTCATCACCAGCAGGCGGCGGCTGGCCCGGGTGACGGCGGGCGACACGTTCGCCCTGCCGCTGCTGGAGGAGGAGGCGGGCCTGGACCTGCTGGCCGCCCGCGCGGGACGGCAGCGGCTGCTGGAGGACCCGGACCGGGCCGAGGACCTGGTGGCGTACTGCGGCGGGCTGCCGCTGGCGCTGGCCATCGCGGGCGCCCGGCTTGCGGCCCGGCCGCACTGGACGGCGGCCCGGCTGGCCGACCGGCTCGCCGACCCCGCCGCCCGGCTGGACGAACTCGCCTTCGGCGACCTCGACCTGAGCCGGGTCCTGGCGTCCTCGGTGGAGCAGCTCGGAGCGGTCGAGCGGGCGGTGTTCGGGGCGCTCGGCGGAGCGGACGGCGAGCCGTTCCCCGCCCGCTGGGCCGGGGACCGGCTCGGGCTGCCGGAGCACACGGCGGAGAACGCCCTGGAGTCCCTCGTCGACGCCGCGCTCCTCGAACTGTCCGGACTCGACGACCGGGGACGGCCGTTGTACCACTGCCACGAGCTGGTCCGGCTGCTCGCGGCGGCGGCCCCGTGGGAGGCGCGGGGACCGCGGGAGCAGGAGACCGCGCCGGTGCTCGCACCCGCGGCCCGGCAGGGCGCGCCCGTCACCGGGGCGGGGTGAGCCGGGCCGTGTCGCTGTCCCTGTTCCTGTGCCTGTACGTGGCGCTGCCCGTGTGCGTGTGCCTGTACGCGGTCTCGCGGTCGGCTGCGCCGGTGTCCGGTGAGCCGGGCACGGCAGCCGTGTCCGATGCGCCGGGCACGTCACCACGCCCCGCGGGCGCGGGTGAAGCCGGGGCCGGTCGTGAGCAGGGCAGGGGCGATGATCTCCTGGGCGATCCGCCAGGCGTCGGAGACGACGCGCTCGCGCGGGGGCCGTGGGGACTGTGTGACGGCCAGCGCGGTGACCGACCAGACCGCGGCCACGGCCGCGGCCGCGCGGACGTGGGGGGCCGGGCGGGCGGGGCGGATGCCGGTGCCCGAGACGTCCATGCGCAGCCCGAGCTCGGCGGCCTGGCGGTGCTGCGCGCAGCGGGCGGCGCCGGCGTCGGGAT
Source organism: Streptomyces sp. NPDC015242 (assembly GCF_043079125.1). Lineage (NCBI taxonomy): Bacteria > Bacillati > Actinomycetota > Actinomycetes > Kitasatosporales > Streptomycetaceae > Streptomyces > Streptomyces sp. NPDC015242. Next base: position 448,976 of record NZ_JBIBUF010000005.1, read on the forward strand.
GGCCGAACACGGCGGCCGACAGGGGATGTTCGTAGGCCGTGCGTACCCAGGTGGAGAAGCGCAGCCGCTCCCGGTTCTCCCAGCCGCCGGGTGCGGACGGGCCGGGGTCGATCCGCTGGGCGGCCTCGGCGAGGGTGTCGAAGTACGCGGTCAGTTCCTCGGTGGACAGGTGACCTGCGCGGGGCCCGCGCGGTGCGGTGCCGAGGTCGGCGGGACGGGCCGGCGGTGCGACGGATTCCGTGGTCATGATGCGTGACGTCCTCTCTCGGTGGGCGGTCGGGACTGCGGCCGGGGCCCGGGGTGGCAGGGGCGGGCCGCCGGATCACGGGCCGGTGGGCGGGTGGAGGTGGACCGGGCCGCGGGCCGCGGGGCCGGCCGCGCGGGCCAGGGCCACCGCCAGGTGGTCGGACAGGCGCAGGTCCTGCACCGTCCACTCGGTGGGGCGGCCCACGCCGTGGTGGGTGACGCGCAGCGGGCCGTCGCGGTCGGGGCGGGTCTCCAGCTGGTCGAGTTCCGTGCCGACGAGGCCCACGCCGACCGCCTTGACGACGGCCTCCTTGCGGGTCCAGACCCGGTGGAACGCGGCGTGCCGGTCCGGGCCCGGGGTCATGGAATCCAGCCGGCGCCGCTCGGCCGCGGTCAGCACGGACCCGGCGAACAGGGTCTCGCGCACCGGGCGCAGCGCCTCCGCGTCGACGCCGATGGCGAGGCCGGCGCCGACCGCGAAGACGCCCCAGCCGGCCGTACGGCTCAGGCTGATCGCCAGCGGGAGCGCGGGGCGCACCAGCAGCGGCGGGCCGTGGTCGTCGGCGCCGCAGCCCGGGCAGCGCCGGTGTCCCAGCCGGGCGCTGGCCGGCGGGATGCCGAGCAGCTCGCCCAGCGCGCGGCGGGCTCCGGCCCGGGTGCGCACGAACTCGGCGGCGTCCCGTTCGGCGAGCATGCCGAGGGCCCGCCGGAACTCGTCCGTGCCCAGCAGCGCGAGGTCGGCGGGGTCGACCCGCTCGGGGCAGCGCCACCACCACACGTGTGCCTCGCCCCGGGCGATGATCCGGTCGACGGCGGTGGCGGGGTCCGCGTCGGCGGCCGTCGTGGTGCGGAGCTGTTCTTCCGCCCCGCCAGGGGTGTGAGCCCGGCTTCGATCGCGTGGGAGCGTCATGTCCCGCGTCTCCTTTCCGCACCCGTCCGCCGGGGCGACCGGGCTGTTCAGAGGTGCTCGGATGCGTACGGTCACTGTTCTCGAGCCTCCTCCTCAGGGCTATCGACGGCCTATACCGACGGCCCATAGGGACGCGATAGGACGGCCTCCCAGAATTGCCCGGGACAATGCCGACGACCACCTGAGGAATCTCTTCCATGACTCAGATCCAGATGCTGGGGCGGACCGCCTCGGACACGGTGACCGGGTACGAACTCAGCGAACGGGAAAGGGCGCAGCTGGTGGCCCTGACCCGTCGGCTGACCGGCCCGGGGAATCCGCTCATCGACAGCCCCGAGTGGCTGGGCGCGGCCCTCGCCGCCTCCTCGTCGATGCCTCGCACGCTGCTGGCCACGCTGCGCGCGTTCCGGCACGACCCCGGTGAGGACGGGGTGCTGCTGCTGCGCAACCTGCCGGTGGTGGCGGGCGATCCGCTGCCGCCCACACCGAGCGTGCCTAATTCCGTCGAGCGCGTTCCGACGACAGCCGCTTCCGTCATCACCTCGCTGATGCTGCAACTCGGCGAGGTGATCTCTTTCCGGAGCGAGAAGAACGGCGCCCTGGTGCAGAACGTGGTGCCGGTGCCGGGCCGGGAGGAATCGCAGAGCAATGCCGGTTCCGTTCTTCTGGAATTGCACGTGGAGAACGCCTTCCACGACAACCGGCCCGATTTCGTGGGGCTGCTCTGCCTTCGTGAGGACCCGACCGGCGACGCGAAACTGTGCACCTCCTCCGTCCGCCGCGCGCTGCCGCTGCTGTCGGAGGAGGCGCGCCGGGTGCTCGCCGAGCCGCGGTTCCTGACCGAGCCGCCGCCGTCGTTCGGCGGCCTCGACAGCGTCCGGTCGGCGCACCCGGTGCTCCTGGGCGACCCGGAGGACCCCAACGTGCTGGTCGACTTCGCCGCCACCCACCCGCTGGACGACCCGGCGAAGGCGGCGCTGGCGGCGCTGCGGGACGCGTTCGTCGAGACGATGACGGCGCACCGGCTGCGGGTCGGTGACTTCGCCGTCGTGGACAACCGCATCGCGGTGCACGGCCGTACCTCCTTCGTTCCGCGCTACGACGGCGCGGACCGCTGGCTGGAGCGGGTCTACGCCCACCTGGACAACCGCCGCAGCCGGGTGGACCGCAAGGGCGGTGGCCCGGTTCTGGACTAGGGCAGGAGGGCGAAGGCGACCGACGACGGCTGAAGGGCCGGCCCCGCGGGGCCGGCCCTTCAGCCGTGCGTGCCGTGGCGCGGTGCCGTCACTGGCGGGAGCCGATGACGTCCGCGGGGCGGCCGGTCAGCGACAGCCGGCCCGGCACGACCGTCGCCAGCAGGGCCAGGACACCGGCGAAGCCGAGGACACCCAGGTACATCCACGGGTCGACGGAGGGAGCCGCGGTGCCCGTCATGCCGACGCTGAACGCGGTCAGGACGGCGAAGGCGATGCCGCTGCCGAGCGCCGCGGCGATGATCACCACGACCAGGGACTCGATGCGCAGCATGCCCATGACCTGCCGGCGGGTGGTGCCGACCAGGCGCAGCAGGGCGAACTCGCGGAAGCGGTCGGAGACCGACATGGCGAGCGTGTTGACCACGGCGATCGCGGTGAACGCGATGATCAGCCCCATGGCGACGTAGTTGACCTCGGCGTTGGACTGCTGCACCTCCGCCTGGAGGTCCTCGACCTGGCCGCGGTCCAGGACGCCGACGCCCGGGAACGCGCCGACGGCCTTCTGCAGCTGCTCGCGGCCCGCCGAGCCGTCGTCGGCGGTCTGGACGAGGACGGAGGAGGCGAGCGGGTTGTCGACGTGCCGCGCGACCAGGTCGTGGGCCATGGTCAGGTCGCCGAAGCCCAGTCCGCGGGCGTAGACGGCGGCCACCTTCAGGGTGACGACGGTGCCGTCACCGAGGGTGATCTTGAGGGAGTCGCCGGGCTTCTTGCCGAGGTGGTCGGCGGCGACCTCGCTGAGCGCGACGCTGCGCGTGCCGAAGCCGGCCAGTGTTCCCTCGCTGACGTCCGGGTCCCAGTTCTCGCGCAGGCCGTCCGTGGACAGGCCCTGCGAGGGGTACTTGTCGAGGCCGACGCGGACCGTCGTACGGACCACCTCGGTGATCGCGGTGACGCCGGGGGTGTCGCGCAGGGCGTCGGCGGCCTGCCCGGGCACGCCGGGGCCGGAGGAGGCGACGACCCAGTCGGCCCGGTTGCCGTCCTTGGCCTGGGCCGAGGCGGCGTCGCCCATCGTGGTCTGCACGAAAAGCACTGTGCAGGCCATGCCGACGAGCAGGGCCAGCGGGGTGATCGCGGACGCCATCCGCTTGGTGTTGGCGCGGACGTTGGCCGTGGCGAGGTGGCCGGCGACGCGCGAGGCGCGCAGCGGCACGCCCAGGACCGCGACGGCGAGCCGGGCGATGACCGGGCCGAGCAGGGCGACCGCGACCGCGAGCACCACGACGGTCAGGAACGTCACCGGCGTGGACGCCGGCTCCGTCTTCAGCACGCTCAGGACGGCCAGCAGCACGATCCCGCCGGCCAGGGTGAGCGCTCCGGCGAGGAAGCGGCCCCAGGCGAAGCCGGTCCGTTCCATGGCGGATTCGGCGAGCGCCTCGGCGGGCCGGATCCGGGCGGTGCGGCGGGCGGAGATGCGGGCCGCGGCCCAGGCGCCCAGCAGGGCGGCGCCGACGGCGGCGGCGAACGGGAAGAAGCCGAAGGTGACTTCCAGGGTGTCGGGGATGGTGCCGAAGCCGACGAACTTGTGGTGCAGCCAGTACGCGATCGGCAGTCCGGCGGCGGCGCCGAGCAGCCCGGCGCCCAGGCCGACGATCAGGGCCTCGCGGCCGATCAGCTGCCGTACCTGCTTGGGGGTGGCGGCGATGGCGCGCAGCAGGGCGAGTTCGCGGTAGCGCTGCTGGATGGAGAGGGCGAAGGTGCCCACGACCACGAGGATCGCGACGAGCAGCGAGGTGCCGCCGATGGCGCCGCCCATGGAGACGAGCTTGATGCGGGCCTTCGCCGCGTCGAGGAACTCGACCGGGCCACGGTCGCCGCCGGTGACGACCTGGGCGGTGGTGCCGTCCAGCGCCTTCTTCACCTGGTCCGCCAGTTCGGCGGTGCCGACGCCCTTGGCGGGCAGCACGCCGATCGCGGTGACCTGGCCGTCGCGGCCGGAGAGCCGCTGGGCCTCGGGGGTGGAGAAGAACAGCGAGGTCTGCTGCTTCAGGTCGCCGCCGGCGGGTGCCGCGATGCCGGTGACGGTGTAGGTGCGGGGGGCGTCGGTCGACTGCACGGTGAGCTTCGAGCCCGTCTTCAGGCCCGCGCGGCCGGCGAGTTCGCGGTCCACGACGACATCGGCGGCGGACGCGGGCGCGGCGCCGTCGACCAGCTTGAACGGGGTGAGGGCGGCGGAGGCCCAGGCGTGCCCGTAGGAGGGCTTGCCGTCGACGCCCTGGACGACGCGGTGGTCCGGGCCGACCGCGTAGGCGGGGAAGGTGATCTCGGGCACGACGGCCCGGGCACCGGGCACCTTCTCCAGCGCGGTGACGGTGGAGGCGGGCAGCCAGACGCGTTCGGACAGCGGCTTCGCCTTGTGCTTGACCTTGGTCTTGCCCTTCTTCTTCTTGACGGTCGTCTGGTGGACGTTCTGGTCGCCGCCGACGATCACCGGGGCGGCGGCGTACCGCTCGGTGCCGATGGTGCCGCGCAGGCCGGTCTCCAGGAGGATGCCGCACGCGGTGACCAGGGCGGCGGCGCACATCAGCGCCAGGAACGCGCCGATGAACCCGCCCTTGCGCGCCTTGAGGGTCTGGAAGGCGTAACGCAGCATCAGGCCCACGCTCCCAGGTGTGTCATCCGGTCCGCGACGCGCTCGGCGGTCGGGGCGTGCATGCGGTCGACGAGGCGGCCGTCGGCGAGGAACAGGACGGTGTCGGCGTACGAGGCGGCGACGGGGTCGTGGGTGACCATGACGACGGTCTGGCCGGTGTCGTCCACGCAGGACCGCAGCAGCGAGAGGATCTCCTTCGCCGTGACGGTGTCCAGGGCGCCGGTCGGCTCGTCGCCGAAGATGACCTCGGGGCGGGTGATCAGGGCGCGGGCGATGGCGACGCGCTGCTGCTGGCCGCCGGAGAGTTCGGCGGGGCGGTGGCCGGCCCGGCCGCTGAGGCCGACGCGGGTCAGGATCTCCTCCAGCCACCGCTTGTCCAGGCGCTCGCCGGCCAGCCGCAGGGGCAGTTCGACGTTCTGGCGCACGGAGAGGGAGGAGATCAGGTTGAACGCCTGGAAGACGAAGCCGACGCGCCGGCGGCGCAGCTTGGTCAGCTGGTTCTCGTTCATCCCTCCGAGTTCCGTGTCCCCGATCCAGGCGCGGCCGGAGGTCGGCTTGTCGAGGCCGGCCGCGCAGTGCAGGAAGGTCGACTTGCCGGAACCGGACGGGCCCATGACCGCGGTGAACGAGCCGCGCTCGATGCCCACGGAAACGCCGTCGAGGGCCCGCACGCCACGTCCGTTCCTTCCGTAGACCTTGCTGACCTCGTCCAGCCGCAGGGCGTGGCTCCGGGTGACGGTGCCGCTGCGCGGCTCGGTGTTGGTCCTCTCGGTCATCATGCGTGACCAGTCCTCTCCATCCATCGTCGCGTGGGGCGGTGAGCACCTCCGCCGCGGCGCAGGTGCATCGGATCGAACCTGGCCGTCCGATCTATATCGGCCCTATGGGAAGGACCCGTAGGGGTGGATCGAGGTAGGGGTTTCGGACGATGCGGCGGAGAATCGTCCGAAAGTGGGCGGGTGCGGTGGCCGGAGGGCGCCGGCCCGGGCCGGGGCACGGGTGCCGGTACCGGCCGGGCGGCCTGGCGTGCGGACCGGCCGCGGCGCCCGCCGGTGGCGGCCTTTCGGCCGGACCGGCGGGCGCCGTGGTGGGGGTGGGGCCGCGCTCCCGTCAGGTGCGGCGCCGGGTCCAGCGCAGGATGAGGGTCGCCGCCACCGCCGCGGCCGTCGTCAGGTAGGCGGCCGTAACCCAGGGGGCCGGGGGGCGGCCCGCCGTGAGGCCGTGGGCCAGGGCGGCGGCCCAGGCGGCGTAGGAGGCGCCGTGGAGGAAGCGGAACGGGCGGATCCAGCGGCGTCGCGCGAAGACGCCGCGCCAGATGCCGGTGGCCAGGGCGAGCAGGAAGAGGTGGCAGGCGAGGGTGCCCAGGCCGACCAGGACGTCGCCGCTGCCCCAGCCGAGCGCGGCCGCCGCGGCGTCCACCCGGCCGCCCGCCACCTTCACGCCGATGTGGGTGAGCAGCGCGCCGACGCCCACCGCGCCGAGCGCGCGGTGCAGGCGCTGCGCGTGCGAGCGGACCGCGGGCGCCAGCAGTCCGCGCAGGGCGGTGGCCAGGCCGAGCACGACGGCCGCGGAGAGGGCGACCAGGGCGACGACGCCGGCCATCCGGTCCAGGAAGTCGCGCAGGGCGCCCGCCGCGAGCACGCCGGTCAGCAGGGCGGCACCGGCCGCGGCGAGTCCGCCCCCGACCAGAGCGGCGCCGGGGGACGGAGTGTGCGGGGGGCCCTTACGGGCCGGCGGGGGTTCGGGGGGCGGGGTCAGGACCGGGGTGCCGGTGCCGGTGGTGCGGGTCATCGTTCCTCCCTCGCGGTGATGCCGGCCGGGACGGTTCCCGGCCTCCGCCGGGGAGGGCCGGGGGCCGGGAACCGTGGTGCCCCGGGAGCCGGGGGACGCTCCCCGGGGCGGGGTCCGTACCGACGGATCGGTACGGGGGTCAGGCGGGCGGATGGACGTGGACCGGGCCCAGCCGGCCGGCGGACGGGCGGGACAGGGAGGCCGACCAGGGGCCCGGCAGGTGCAGGTCCTCCACGTGCCAGGTGGTGGTGCGCTCGCGGTGCACGTGACGCACGGTCAGCGGGCCGTCCGTGGACGGGTTCACGTCCAGGGTGTTCAGCGGCATGCCCATCAGGCCCAGGCCGACCGCCTTGACGACCGCCTCCTTCCGGGTCCAGGCCCGGTGGAAGGTCCGCGTGCGCTCCGGGCCCTCCTCTAGGGACAGCAGCTGCTCGCGCTCGTCCGGCGTGAGGACCAGTTCCGCCAGTGCCGCGGACTCCACGGTGCGGTACGCCTCCACGTCGACGCCCACCCAGGCGCCCGCCCGGACCGCCAGCACACCGCAGCCGGTGGTGCGGGACAGGCTGACCGCGAGCGGCACGGGCGGCCGGACGACCGCGGGCGGACCGTGTTCGGCGTCGCCGCAGCCGGGGCAGACGCGCCGGCCGAAGCGGACGGACTGCGGGGCCACGCCCAGCAGTTCCGCCACCGCCCTGCGCGCGCCCGCCCGGGTGGTCGTGAAGGCCGCCGCGTCCCGTGCCGCGTGGAAGCGGCGGGCACGGGCCCGTTCCGCCTCGTCCAGCAGCGCGAAGTCGACCGGGTCCACGGCCTCGTCCAGCGGCCACCACCACACGTGTGCCGCGCCGTTCTCCTCCAGCCGGGCCACCACCGCGCGTGCCGTCTCCGGCACGTACACGTCGCTGATGTCCGCCGCGTGATCGATGTGCGCGGCGGCCGGGGCCGATAGCGATGACATCTTTCCTCCTCTCGTGTCGTCACGGCCGGTCTCAGGCCAGTCCGTTGAGGCGCAGAAGGAGTTCCTTCACCTCGGTGGCGTGGTAGCGGTCCCGTTCCTGAGCCGGGTCGGAGCACAGCAGCAACGGCCCGTCCCGGTCGTCGGAGGGCAGCCGTCCATGGCTGCCCCTGACCAGGCCGGGGTCGAGCGGCACCACGGTCAGCGGTGCGCGCATCCCGGCCTTCTTGCGCAGCAGGGTCAGTGCCGCCTTCGCCTTCACCGCCGGGATCGACGGGTCGAAGAAGAGCTCGGCGGGGTCGTAGCCCGGCTTGCGGTGGATGTCGACGCCGCGTGCGAAGTCGGGCGCGCGGGCGTCGTCGAGCCAGTAGTAGTAGGTGAACCAGGCGTCCGGTTCCGAGACCGCGACCAGCTCCCCGGAGTTGGGGTGGTCGATGCCGTACGCGGCCTGCTCGGTGCGGTCCCAGATCTCGTCGACACCGTCCAGTGCCTTCAGCACGTCCCGCACCCGCGGGACGTCGGTGGGGTCGGCCACGTAGACGTGCGCGGCCTGGTGGTCGGCGACGGCGAACGCCCGCGAGGTGTGCGGGTCGAGGTACTCCATGCCGCGCTGGGCGTACACCGAGAGCAGTCCCTCGCGGCGCAGGGCGCGGTTGATGTCGACGGGCCGGCTCACCGGGCTGATGCCGTACTCGCTCAGCGCGACCACCGTCGTGCCGCGCTCGCGCAGGTCGGCGAGGAGCGGGGCGAGGGCCGCGTCGGTCTCCCGGGCGGCGCGGACGGCCTGCGGGCTGTCGGGGCCGTACCGCTGGAGGTCGTAGTCGAGGTGCGGGACGTAGACGAAGGTGAGGTCGGGGCGGCGGCGGTCGACGACGTAGCGGGCGGCGCCCGCGATCCAGCGGGTGGAGGCGATCGACGCGGTCGGGCCCCAGTACTGGAAGAGCGGGAAGTCGCCCTGGGCGACGGTGAGTTCGTCGCGCAGGGAGGCCGGGACGGTGTAGCAGTCCGGGGACTTGCGGCCGTCGTGGTGGTAGACGGGGCGGGGGGTGAGGACGGTGTCGACGCCGGCGCCCATCGCCCACCACCAGCACAGGTAGGCGGTGGAGTGCTCCGGGTCGCGGCGGCGGGCCGCCTGCCAGACCTTCTCGCCGTGCACCAGCCCGTTGTGCTGGCGCCACATCATGACCTCGCCCTGGTCCCGGTGGTACCAGCCGTTGGCCACCGCCCCGTGCTCGCGCGGCAGCGCCCCGGTGGTCAGGGTGGCCTGCACGGTCGCGGTGACGGCCGGGAAGACGGTGTCGAGGCGGGCGGTGAAGCCCTGTTCGCCGACCGCGCGCACCTGGGGCATCTCGTCGAGCAGCCGCCTCGTCAGGCCGACCGTGCACAGCACGGCGACCTGCCGGCCCGTCCGGTGGCCGGTCACGACGTCACCTGCGCCATACCGAGGGCCGTCAGTTCGTCCCGCATCCAGGTCATCTCGGCGGCCAGGCCGGTCACGAGGGCGTCGTCCTGGTGGCCGGGCAGCACGGACCAGGTGTAGGTCTCCACCTCGACGTGGTCGGTGACCGCCCGCTCCCCCGCGAACAGCGTCCGCAGGGTGGCGCGCAGCACCTCACGCGTTCCGGCCAGTGGCGGTGGCGGCTCCTGGTGCAGGGGCACGTGGTAGTGGACGCGCCAGGGCGACCGGCCCGGCAGCGCGCCGGCGAGGGCGCCCCCGAGGTCGTCGCAGGCCAGCAGCGCCCCGCCCGGGCCCGCCTCCCTGGTCTGGTGCAGGAACCGCCGCTCCGCGAAGGGTGCGAGCACCTCGCGTACGGAGCTTCCCGTGGGATCGGGGACCTCCAGCGCGGTGGACGCCTGGAGTTTGACCACCGGGATGCCCGCCTCGCGCAGCCGGGCCAGCGCGGCGGCCGGTTCCTCGTGGGCGACGGCGAGGTGGCAGGCGTCGAGGCAGACGCCGATCCACTGCGGGTCGGTGCCGGCCAGCACGTCGACGGCCTGCTCGGTGGTCTCGGCCACGCAGCCGGGCTCCGGTTCGATGCCGACGCGTACGGTCTTGCCGGTGTCGGCGGCGATCTGCTTCAGCCCCTCCGCGAGCGCGTCCAGTTGCCGGGCCGCGGTGGTGCGCTGCGCCGAGGTCCACACCGTGCGCCAGGCCAGCGGCAGGGTGGAGATCGAGCCGCGCGCCGTGCCGTCGGGCAGCAGTCCGGCGAGCACCCGGGCCAGGTCGAGCGTGTATTCCAGCCGGGCCGGTTCCGACCAGTCCGGGTAGTACACGGCCCGTTTGACGACGGGGGCGTGGAAGCCGCGGTAGGGGAAGCCGTTGAGGGTGACCGTCTCCAGGCCGCGGCTGCTCAGCTCGCGGCGCAGCCGGGCCACGCCGGCCGGGTCGGCGGCGAGCGCGCCGGCCGTCTCGGCGGGCAGCCACAGGCCGATGCCGATCAGCCGGGCACCGGCGGCGACGCGCACGGGCTCGGCGTAGGCGGCGAGCTGGCCGACGATGCCGTCGAGGGTCTCGGCGGGGTGCACGTTGGTGCAGTACGCCAGGTGGACGGTGCTGCCGTCAGGGTGTCGGAAGCGCATGAGGGGGCCTCAGCTCCCGCCGCGGGCGATGGAGTTGCCCGCGAACAGTCCGGCGGCCTGGGTCTCGTTGTAGCCGTCGAGGTCCAGCCGGCCCGACTGCCCGTAGAAGCTGACCGGGTTGCGCCACAGGACCCGGTCCACGTCGTCCTCGTCGAAGCCGGCGGCGAGCATCGCCTCGGCGGTGGCGCGGGTCAGCAGGGGGTCGCTGTGGCCCCAGTCGGCCGCCGAGTTGACGAGCACGCGCTCGGTGCCGAAGCGCTGCAGGACGGCGACCATGCGCTCGGCGGTCATCTTGGTGTCGGGGTAGATGGAGAAGCCCATCCAGCAGCCGCTGCCGGCGACCTCGCCGACGGTGACCTCGTTGAGGTGGTCCAGGACGACCAGGGCCGGGTCGATGCCGGAGGCGCGCACCGCGTCCAGGGAGCGCCGGGTTCCGCCGGCCTTGTCGCGGTGCGGGGTGTGCACCAGGGCGGGCAGGCCGTGCTCCGCCGCGAGCTCCAGCTGCCGGACGAAGGCGGTCTCCTCGGCGTCGGTGCCGGTGTCGTAGCCGATCTCGCCGACCGCGACCACACCGTCCTTGGCGAGGTAGCGCGGCAGCAGGTCGAGGACCGGCAGGCAGCGCGGGTCGTTGGCCTCCTTGGGGTTCAGGCCGATCGTGCAGTAGTGGCGGATGCCGAACTGGGCGGCGCGGTAGGGCTCCCAGCCCAGCAGCGAGTCGAAGTAGTCGGTGAAGCTCGCCGGGTGGGTGCGGGGCTGGCCGAGCCAGAACGCGGGCTCCACCAGGGCCCGGACGCCCGCGGCGTGCATCGCCTTGTAGTCGTCCGTCGTACGGGACGTCATGTGGATGTGGGGATCGAAGATGCGCATGGCCGTGGCTTCCGCTCGGGGTGGGTGGGTCAGGCGTCGTACGGGGCTCGGTCCGCGGTGGCGGACGCGGCGTCCTGGGTGGCGACGAGCCACAGGTCGGCCGGTACGGTCCGGCCGGCGGCCCGCCGCTCGGCGGCGAACCCCTGGGCCATGCGGGCGAGTTCGGCGTCACGGCGTTCGTGCAGGCCTGCGACGCGGTGCAGCGGGATCCCGGTGAACAGGCACTTCAGCACTGCCTGGCGCCAGCGGTACTGGTCCAGGTGGACACGGGCGTACGGGCCGAGGGCGGCCGCGATCAGCCGGGTGTCGTTGGTGCGCAGCGCGTCGTCGGTGAGGGTCAGGCCGGCGGCACCGATGCGCAGGAACGGCAGGGCGCGCAGGACGCCCCGGCGCTCGGCGGCGTCGCCGCCCCGGTAGCGGTCGGCGACCTCCGCCGCCAGGTCGTCGCCCTGTGCCGGCAGCCGCAGCAGCAGGGCGGTGCGGACGCCGTCCTCCACGCTCCAGCCGGCCCAGCCGGGCAGCGGGCCGCGTCCGTAGTACCGGCCGGCCGCGGGGAAGCGGGTGTCCAGGGCGGTGGCGCCCTGGTCGGCGACGGCGACGGCGTCCCGGACGAAACGGTTCCGCTGGTCCGTGGAGAGGACGGAGAGCAGGGACTCCTTCAGTGTGCGCACGGTCAGGGCGTCGTGGACGGCCCCGGGCGCCTGCGTCAGTGTGGGTGCGGTCATGTCGGTGTGACCTCCTTCGAGAGGGGTGCGGGCGCACGGGGAGCGCGGGGCGCGGGTACGGCGGTCCGGGCCGCCGCGGCGCGCAGGAACTCGATGCTGTGGCGGGCCGTCGCGGTCGCGGCGTGGCTGTGCCGGGGCAGCTCCACGGAGACCAGGCCGCGGTACCCGGCCGTGCGCAGCGCGTCCAGGACCGGCGGGAAGTCGATCTCCCCCGCCCCGAACGGCAGGTGCTCGTGCACGCCCCGCCGCATGTCCTCGATCTGCACATGGGCCAGCGTGCCGGCGGCCAGCTCGACGCACCGGGGCTCCGGGTACGGCTCCAGGCACCGGCAGTGCCCGATGTCCAGGGTCAGCCCGAACCGGTCCGGCGCGCCGAGCGACCGCCACAGCCTGCGGTACCCGGCCAGGTCGGCGACGAGCATGCCCGGCTCCGGCTCGAACGCGAGCCGGACCCCGGCCCGTCCGGCGTCGGCGAGGGCCGTCGCGCAGCCCTCCTCCAGCCGCTTCCATGCCTCGTCCCGGGTGGTGCCGGGGTCGGGGGTGCCGCTCCAGAAGTGCACGGCCTCGGCGCCCAGTTCGGCTCCGATGACGATCGCGCGCCGCAGCAGCTCCTGCCGGGCGGCCCGCCCCTCGGGCTCGGCGCTCAGCAGCGTCGGCCGGTGCTTGCGCATCGGGTCGAGCAGATAGCGCGCCCCGGTCTCGACGACCACGGCCAGACCGGCCCGCCGGATCGCCCGCCCCGCCTCCCGGACGCGGGCCGCCAGAGCAGGGGCGTACGGGTCGAGGTGCTGGTGGTCGAGTGTGAGCGAGACCCCGTCGTACCCGAGGTCGGCGAGGACCGCGAGGGCGTCGGTGAGCCGGTGGTCGGCGAAGCCGTTGGTGCCGTAGGCGAAGCGGAGGCGTCCCGTGCCCGCCGGGTGCGGGTCCGCGGGGAGCGCGGCGCCGGGCGTCCCGCCCGGGCGGGCTGCCTGGTGGGCTGTCATGTCGGGGACACCTTCCTGGCGAGGCGGGCCGCCTGCGGGAGGACCGCGGCGAGCAGGGCGGCGAGCTTCGTGGCGCCGGTGCGCGAGACGAGGGCCGCTTGGAGGGGCAGGAGGGCGTGGATGCCGGCGCCGACCGCGGCCCGGGTCCGCGCGGCGTCCGGGTCGCGCCAGGCGGCCCACTGCGCGCGGGCGCAGGTGACGGCGTAGCCGGAGGCGGCCAGGGCGGTCACGGCGGTCACCGTGGCGGAGCGGCCGGCCGGGCGTGGCGCGCCGGTGCCGGGGGCGTGTCGCGCGACGGGCCGGGGGAGGTGACGCGCCACCGGGCCGGCCGGGTGACGCGCCACGGCGGACGGGGTGGCCGGCGGGCCGCTCGACGCCTGCCGCGCCGCGGCGGCACCGGAGTCCGGACGCCGGCGTTCGCGGGCCCCCGGGGTGCCGGCCGTCGCCGCCAGGGTCACCGCCGCCGTCACGGCCAGGGACAGCAGGGGCTCGTGGCCCGCCGTGCCGTTCACCTCGTGGCGGCTGAGCCGGGTCAGCGCCCAGGTGTGGGCGCCGACCGTGGCCGCGGCGCGCAGCGCGGGACCGGCCGGCGAGGGGCCGGTGCCGTGCAGCACGTCGAGGGCACGGGCCGCCGCCATCGCGACGGGTCCCAGCGGGGTGTGCTTCAGGCCGAGGTCGTACGCCCACACCGTCGCCGCCAGCGGCAGGGTCCGGCGCAGCAGGACGCGGCGGCCGCCGGCGAGCGCGCCCAGGCCGAGGCCCGCGGCGGTGAGCCCGCCGGCGATGCCCAGCGCGGCCCCGGCACTGATCCGCCCGGACGGTACCGGGCGTTCGGGGCGTTCGCGCGCGTCCTCCTCGCGGTCGGCCCAGTCGTTGAGGGCCATGCCGGCCCAGTACAGGCTCACGGAGGAGGCGGCCAGGAGCAGGGTCCGGCCGCCCGCCGGGCGGCCGGCGGCGAGCGCGCCGGCCAGGACGTCGCCGGGGACGGTGAGCGCGGCGGGCGCCCGTACCAGCTCGGCGACCGCGGCGGCGTGCTGCCGTACCGCGACGGAACGGGGCCGGTATCCGGTGTCGTACCGGGGGCGGCGGTGAGGAGCGGCAGGGGTCTCCCGCGCCGTCCGGAACGCCGTCGCCGCCGCCCGGGCCGCGGCGCGGCACGCCGTGAGCGTGTCGCGGGCACCGCGGGTGATCTCCCGCAGGGTGCGACGGCGCGGCTGCGGCTGCTCGGGTGCCGGGGCAGCGTCCGCCACCGGGGGCGGCGCGGTCGCGGTGGTCATCGCGCCACCCCGGACCGGCGCGCGGCCTCGGCGGGGACGGCCGCCCACGCGGTCAGGGCTCCGTACTGCAGGGTCAGGTTGTGCTCCGCCGAGGCCGCCGGGTCCTTGAAGAAGAAGCCGAGCGCGGGCAGCGCCCCGCTCTCCCCGCGGCGGCGGGCCAGCGCGGCGAGCCGGACCAGGTCCACCACGAGCGGCGCCGCCAGCGCCGAGTCGCAGCCCTGCCAGGTGAACTGGAGGGTCATGCGCACGCCGAGGAAGCCCTCGAAGGTGATGTGGTCCCAGGCGGTCTTCCACTCCCCCAGCTCCGGCACGTTGTCGATGTGCACGACGCCTTCGACGGCGTGCCCGACGGTCTCCTCCAGCGCGCGCTGCTTGGACTCGGTCTTGCTGCGCGCGGCGGCGGGGTCGGCGAGGGTGGCGCCGTCGCCGCCGCCGAGCAGGTTGGTGCCGGACCAGGAGCGCAGCCGAAGCGCGCGCTGCGTGAACATCGGCGCGAGGGCGCTCTTGACCAGCGTCTCGCCGGTCTTGCCGTCGCGGCCCGCGTGCGGGACCCCGCGCAGCCGGGCGAGTTCCTCCAGGGCGGGCAGCGCGGCACCGGCGGACGGGGTGAAGTTGACGTAGGCGCAGCCGGCGTGGAAGGCGGCGTACGCGTACAGCGCGCTCGGCGGCAGCAGGTCCGTGCTCGCGGCGAGGGCCTTGTCGAGGCCGGCGAGGTCGAGGAAGGCGGGGTCGGGCTCGGGCAGCGGTTCGGTGGAGGAGACGTTGACGACGACGACCTGCTCCAGGCCGTGCCGTGTGCGGAAGTCGTCGATGTCGGCCGCGAGGCGGCGGGCGGTGGTGTACTGCGGCTCACCGGGCAGCGGCGAGCCGTCGCGTATCGCGGCGTCGGCGGTCTCCAGGGCGGGGCGCACCGCGGCGACGACGGGGGCGGGCAGGACGCCCGCGTGGGCCAGTTCGCCCGCCCGCACCGTCAGCGGCACGTCGACCACGTCGTGGCCGCCGAAGACGAGGTCGGCGAGGTCCGGCAGGCCGGCGCCGGCGAAGTCGGGGGACTCGGTGACGCATCCGGTCGCGGAGGCGAGGCCCGCTGCGATGGCGGCCACGCCCGCGACGGCGGTGGTCGCGACCGAGCCCCGGGCGCCGACCAGCCAGACGCCGATACGGGGAGAGGATCCGAGGGAGCGGGCGGTGTCCTGCATGGTGAACGTGCCTCCTGCGCTGGGACGGGGCTGAGCCGGGTCGGGACGGGGGCCGGTGGGGGCGCCGCGGGGGCGCCCCCTGCCCGGTTGGGTCGGTGTCTGCCGCTGCGTGCCGCTACTTGCCGAGGTCTGCCGGGAAGGGCCAGACGTCGAAGGCCCTGTCGAGCTCGGCGCGGTCGCGGCCCATCCACTTGGCGGTGACGCGGCGGACGGTGCGCTTGGGCAGGTGCGGGTTGTCGTCGCGGTCCGTGATCGGCTGGGCCAGCGACTGCAGCTCCCAGGCGACGCCGACGAGCCGGTTGATGTGGGTCCAGTAGTGCGGCTTGATGCCGAGGAGCGCGAAGCCGGCCAGGAACGGGTGCCAGCGGTGGTAGGCGTGGGTTGGCGACGGCGGCGTGTAGTTCATCATGTGGACCTTCTGGCCGTCCGGACGGCGCGGGTCGAACAGCGTGCCCTGGCCGTACTCCTGGAAGGCGAAGAGCAGTCCGCGCGGGTCGCGGCCGTAGAACCGGTCGTAGACCTTGATCTGCTCGCGGGAGATGACCTCGAAGGCGGCCTTGTTCGGCCTGATCAGCTCAGCGAAGCTGCGCGGGTAGCGGCCGCTCTTGCGGGTCTCGACCCAGGCGTCGTAGGTCTTGGTGAAGCCGCCGAACGGCTCGACGATGGCGTAGACCGCGTCCGACATCTCCTGGGACGGGGTGTAGTACGACATCTCGTCGTACTGGTACCAGAACTCGTTCGCCCAGCGGTCGCCGACCATGCCCGGGACCCGCGGCAGGGAGGGGTGGCGGCCGTGGGCCTCGGCGGGCGTGGCGCCGACGAGGGACGCCGTGGCGGCTGCTCCGGCGACGCCGAGGGCGGCCCGCAGCGCGCTCCTGCGGTCCAGGGTGTTGAGCGTCATGCGCGTTCTCCTTACACGGGGCGGAAGGGGCGGGTTCACGGGGTGTCGGGCGAGGACGCGGGCCCGTGGCCCGAGTGCTGTGCGTGCTATGACTCTCGCGTACGGCCCTATCGGCGACCTATACCGGAAACCGGCAGGTCAGGGCCGGTTTCCGGGCAGCTCTCAGGGACGCTCGCGGGGGGTGTTCCCGGGGTCGCCGGCGGGGGTGTTCCCGGGGTCGCCGGCAGGGGTGTCCCCCGGCTCGGGGAACGGCTCCCGGCGCAGGCCGGGCGAGGCCAGCGCCACCAGTGCCGTGAGCGCCATGACGGCACTGAGGGCCAGGGCGGTGCGCAGGGCGTCCGTGGCCTCCAGGAGGAAGCCCGCGGCGACCGGCCCGGCCGCCATGGCGCCCGAACCCACCAGGTTCGCGACGGAGTTGGCGCGGCCGCGCAGCCGGTCGGGCGCGGCCCGTACGAGCAGGACCCCGCCGGCGACGTTGAAGACCCCGCCGACGTAGCCGCTCGCCGCGAACAGGGCGCCCAGCAGGACGGGGGTGTCCAGGGCGGCGGCCACCGGGATCATGAAGGCGGTCCAGGCGAGCAGTCCGCCCAGGACCAGGGTCCGCAGCGGGAACCGGGTGCTCCACCAGCCGCCGGTGAGGGCGCCGACGAGCCCGCCGGCGCCGCTGAGCGAGAGCACCAGGCCGACTTCGAAGGGGGTGCCGTCGCGCTCCTGGATGCCCGCCATCACGGCCAGGTTGAGGCCCTGGAAGAGGACGTTGGTGACCGCGACGGCGGTCATCACGGCCCGCAGGAAGGGCTGCCGCCACATCCACACCAGGCCCTCGCGGATCTCGGTGCCGAGCCGGGCCGGCGGTCCGGTGCGGGTGTGCTGGAGCTTGCCTCGTACTCCGGACAGGCAGACGAGGGACGCCAGTTGGGCGACGGCGGCGGCCGCGTAGGGCAGTGCGGCGCCGAGCGCGACGAGTCCGCTGCCGAGCGGTTGCCCGGCGATGGCGGCGCCGCGGGTGCGGGCTTCGTTGCCGGTGAGCGCGGCGGGCAGCTGTTCGCGCGGGACGACGGCCGGCACGGCCGCCCGTTCGGCGAGCTGGTGGAGCACGCCGAGGGCGCCCTCGGCGAACGCGGCGGCCAGCAGCGCCCACAGCCAGGTGCGTCCGCTGAGCAGCAGCGCGGTCACCGCCACGGCGATCAGTGCCTGGCCGAGCCCGGCGCCGATCATGATGCGCCGCCGGTCGTAGCGGTCGACGAGCACCCCGCCCGGCAGCTGCATCAGCAGCATGGGCAGCAGCAGGGCGGTGCCGACCAGTCCGGCGTCGCCCGGCGATCCGGTGGCCCACAGCACGGTCAGCGGATAGGCCACCGCGGTCGCCCGCCCGGCCAGCAGCGACAGCCCGGCCCCGCCCCACAGCAGGGTGAAGTCCCGGTTGCGGCGCAGCGGCGGGCGGGGCGCGGGCTCGGGCTCGGCGGGCGCCGGGTCCGGTGCGGTGCCCGGTGCCGGCTCGGACGCCTCGGTGACCGTACCCACCCCGCTCTCGCCGCCTGCGCGCGTCTGCTCCGTCATCAGCCACGGTACTTCCGAGGGGTCCGTGGCCGGACGACCCGTGGGGCCGCTCATCGGACGGAGGCGATCTGGGGCACGCGGGCCGTCAGCGGGGCGCACGCGTGCTCCAGGACCGCCATGGCGCTGTGCATCTTGTTGGTGGCCTGCGCGAAGGCGATGCTCGCCGGGCCGTCCAGGACGTCCGCCGTGACCTCCTCGCCGCGGTGGGCCGGCAGGTCGTGCATGAACACGGCGCGGGGCGAGTCGTCCCACAGCCGGGCGTCGACCTGGAACGGCGCGAAGATCTCCCGCCAGTTCGCGTCCGGCTTGCTGGTGCCGGTGGTCTGCCAGCGGGTGGTGTAGATGACGTCGTACGCCCCGTCGAGGGCGGCCATGTCGTGCCGCTCGGTGATCCGGGCGCCGCTGCGGGCGGCGTGGGCCGCGGCCCGCGCGGCGACGGACGGGGTGAGCCCGTAACCGGGCGGGGTGCGCAGGTCGAGGTGGACGCCGGAGTAGCGGCCGAGGGCCAGGGCGAGCGCCGCCGCGGTGTTGTTGCCCTCACCGGCGTACAGGACGCGCAGGCCCTCGATGCGGCCGAAGTGCCGCAGCAGGGTGGTCAGGTCGGTCAGCGCCTGGGTGGGGTGCTCCTCGGACGTCATGGCGTTGACGACGGCCATCCGGTGCTGGCCGGCCCAGCCGCGCAGTTCCGCCTCCGGTCCCGCGGTGCGGGCCACCAGCACGTCGAGCATGCCGGACAGCACCCGGCCGGTGTCCTCGGTGGTCTCGCCGGTGTTGAGCTGGAGGTCGCCGGGTCCGTAGGAGATCAGGGAGGCGCCCAGGCGCAGGGCGCCGGAGGAGAAGGCGGTGCGGGTGCGGGTGGAGGTCTTGGCGAAGTAGACGCCGGTGACCAGGCCGTCCAGCGGGCGGGCCGGGCCCGCGCGCCCCGCGGAGAAGGCGGCGCCGCGGGCGACGACGCGGTGCAGTTCGTGGTCGGTGAGGTCGTCGACGGAGATGAGGTGGCGCGCGTGGCGCACGTCCCGGGGGACTTCCATGGGTCAGCCTTCCCTAGCTGGTTGCGGAGTGGTCCAGGGCGGCGGCGAGCCGCGCGACGGTGCGGTGGCGCAGGGCCGTGGCCAGGTCGAGGGCGAGGCCCGCGCGGCGGGCGGCGACCAGCAGCGGCGGCACGAGCAGCGAGTCGCCGCCGAGTTCGCGGAAGTCGTCGTCGACGCCGACCCGTTCGAGGCCGAGCACCTCGGCCCAGACCGCGGCGAGCCGCCGTTCGGTGGCGGTGCGCGGTGCCGTGTAGGGTGCCGCGCCCGCGCCGGTCGCCTCGCGGGCCGCGACGGCGGCCCGGTCGCGTTTGCCGTGGGCGGTGAGCGGCAGGGCGGCGACGACCTCGACGGTGGCCGGGACGAGTGCGGCGGGCAGGAGGGTGTGCAGCCGGTCCCGGAGCGCGGTGACCTCGACGGCGCGGTCCTCGGCGGGCACCACCCACGCGGCCAGGCGCTTCCCGCCGTCGGCGGCCGGGACCGCCGTGACCAGCGCCTCCCGTACGGCCGGGTCGGCGGTGAGGGCGGCCTCGGCCTCGCCGGGCTCCACCCGGTGGCCGCGGATCTTGACCTGGCTGTCGGTGCGGCCCGCGAACTCCAGGTGCCCGCCCGGCAGTCGCCGGGCCAGGTCGCCGGTGCGGTAGAGGCGGGTGCCGGGCAGTCCGTACGGGTCGGGCAGGAAGGCGAGCGCGGTCAGGCCGGGACGGCCGCCGTAGCCGCGGGCGAGTCCGTCGCCGCCGAGGAACACCTCACCGGTGACGCCGTCGGGCACGGGCCGCAGCTGCGCGTCGAGGACGCGGACCAGGACGCCGGGCAGCGGGGCGCCCAGCGGCACCAGTGCGCGCGCGGACCGGGCGCGCACGGGGCCGTAGGTGGCGGCGACGGTGGCCTCGGTGGGCCCGTACTCGGCGCCCAGGGCCATGCCCCCGCCGCCGGCGCGGATCCGGGCCGCGACCCGGCCGGCCTGCACGGTGGGGTAGGCGTCCCCGGCGCAGACCGCGAGCGCGGCCAGCCCGGCCAGTTCCCGGTCGGTCAGCTGGTGCTCCAGCAGCGCCAGATGGCCCGGCGTCAGGCCGACGAACGCGTACGGCGCGCCGCGCAGCAGCAGCGGCCCGAACTCGTCCGTGCCGTACCTCTGCGGCAGCACCCGTACGGGCTGCCCGGTCATCAGCGGCGCGTACAGCGCGGGCATCCCGAGGTCGAAGCCGGCCGGGGTGAACCAGGGCGCTCCGCCGGAACCGGCCTCGGCGTACTGCCGTACGGCCCAGTCGAGGTAGTGGGCGAGGGCCCGGTGGGAGACCTCGACGGCCTTGGGGGTGCCGGTGGAGCCGGAGGTGTGCAGGACGTAGGCGAGCCGGTCCGGGTCGTGGCGCAGGCCGAGCGGCGAGCCGTCGCCCTCGTGGGCGGCGTCCTCGGCGAGCAGCACGTCCGCCTGGGGCAGCCGGAAGGAGTACGAGCGCTGGGTGACGGCGATCCGCGGCGTGGCCCCGGCGAGCCGGGCGTCCGGCGCGCACGGGTCGAGGGGCACCTGCACGGCGCCCGCCTTCCACACGCCGAGCAGGGCGGCGACGAGGTCCGGGCCGCGGTCGAGCAGCACCGCCACCCGGGTCTCGGCGGCGGCGCCGAGGGCGCGCAGCCGGCGGGCGATCCGGTTGGCGCGGGCGTCGAGCTCGCCGTAGGAGAGGCGGAAGTCCTCGCCGTGCAGGGCGGTGGCCGCCGGGGTGCGGGCGGCCCGCTCCTCGAAGGCGCCGAGGACGTCGGCCGGGGTGTCGGGGTGGGGCAGGGCGGGCGCCTTGAGGCGGGCGCTCTCGTACCGGTCGGGGTAGGTGCCGGTGCTGTCGCCGCCGGCGCCCGTACGGGCCATGTCGGTGAGCACCGCGCGGTACAGCGCGGCCAGCCGGCCGGCGGCGGGCCGGGAGAGCGTGCGGGTGCGGGAGGCGAATGAGAGGTGGCCGCGGACGGGGGTGCCGACGACGAGGGGGAACTCGTTGGGGCTGTCGTCGCGGCTGGCCATGATGTCGATCAGCTCGGTGTCGACCTGGTGGAAGTCCAGGTAGTGGAAGAGCACGTCGATCAGGTGGGCCTCGCCGCCGGGCACCCGCATGGCGGGCATCGGGTAGCGGCGGTGCGGCCACAGCGCGACCTCGTGCGCGAAGACCTGCCGGGCCAGTTCGCCCCAGGTGCGGGCGGTCCGCTCGTAGGGGAAGGGCACCGAGTTGAGGTACATGCCGGAGACGGTCTCGGCGCCGGCCTCCTCGGGGCGCGCGTCGGCGACCATGCCGCCGCGGAAGGCGGCGGAGCGGGTGAGCAGCGACAGCACCTTGCTGTGCGCGGCGTGCAGCACGCTCTTGTACGGCACCTCGGCGGCGGTCGCCAGGGCGCGCAGGCCGGGTTCCAGGTCGGTCAGCGGCAGGTCGATGCGGTACCGCTCATCGGGTTCCGCCGGGTCGCCCGCCCAGCCGGGCGGCACGGTGACCTTGTCGTGCCCCTCGACGATCCCGCGCCAGAACTCCTGGTCGGCCGGGTCGTCGAGGGCGCGCAGCTCACCGGCGATGAAGTCGGCGTAGCGGACGGCGGGCGCGGGCGGCGCGGGGTCGGGCTCGCCGCCGGTGCGCAGGGCGCGGTAGGCGCGGAGCATCTCCATCAGCTGGGAGTGGTAGCTCCAGCCCTCGATGACGGGGTGGCACTCGGTGATCGACAGCCACCAGCTCTCGTCGTCCAGGAGGTGCACGGCCATCCGCATCAGCGGTGCCCGGGTCAGGTCGAACAGCTCGGCCCGGTCCCGGTCGGCGAAGTCCCACAGGGCCTGCTGCCGGGCGTCCTCGGGGAGGTGGCGCAGGTCCTCGTGGACGACGGGCATACGGGCGGCGGCGTGCACCAGCTGGAGCGGCTGGGAGTACCCGGCCAGGGCGAAGGAGGTGCGCATCACCTCGTGCCGCTCGGCGATCAGGTCGGCGGCCCGCTGGAACGCGGCCGGGTCGAAGGGGAGTTCGTCGCGGATCCGGAAGGAGGTGATGTTGTGGTAGCGGTTCTCGCCGCTGCCGCCGTGCATCTCGACGAGCATCCCGGCCTGGATGCGGGAGACCGGGTAGGCGTCGGTGACGCCGGCGGGCAGGCGCGCCCGGTCGGCGGCGTCGATCAGCGCGAACCGTGCGACGGTCCGGGACGCGTCGGTGTCCGGGGCGCCGGTGCGGGCGACGGCCGCCGCCAGGCGTTCGACGGTGCGGTGCTCGAAGACGTCCCGGACGCTGGTCTCCCAGCCGGCCGCGCGCAGCGCCCCGACCAGCCCGACCGCGCGCAGCGAGTCACCGCCCAGGTCGAAGAAGTTGTCGCGCACCCCGACGGTGTCCAGGCCGAGCACCTCCGCCCACACGGCGGCCATGGCCCGTTCGGCGCCGGTGCGGGCCTCGACGTGCGCGCCGACGGCCGTGGCGGCGCGGCCGGGCGCGGGCAGCGCGCGCCGGTCGAGCTTGCCGTTGCCGGTCAGCGGCAGCGAGTCCAGCGTGAGGTAGGCGGTGGGCAGCATGTACGGCGGCAGCGACGCGCCGAGGTGGGCGCGCAGGGCGGCCGGGCCGAGGTCGTCGGCAGCGGCGCCGGGGGCCGGTACGAGGTAGGCGACGAGCTGCTTGTCGCCGGGGGTGTCCTCGCGGACGAGCGCGACGGCCTCGGCGACGGCCGGGTGCGCGGTGAGCGCGGTCTCCACCTCCCCCGGCTCGATGCGGTAGCCGCGCAGTTTGACCTGGTGGTCGACGCGGGCGAGGAAGTCGAGGTTGCCGTCGGGCAGTACCCGGGCCAGGTCGCCGGAGCGGTACAGGCGGCTGCCGGGCGGGCCGAAGGGGTCGGGCACGAACCGTTCGGCGGTCAGGTCGGGCCGGCCGGCGTACCCGCGGGCCAGTCCGGTGCCGCCGATCCACACCTCGCCGGGGACGCCGGTGGGAAGCGGGCGCAGCCGGTCGTCCAGGACGTACATCGTGGTGTTCGGGACGGCCCGGCCGATGGGGACCAGCTCGGTGGCGACCGGTCCGCGCAGGAAGTAGGCGGAGTTGCCGACGGTGATCTCGGTGGGCCCGTACTCGGCGGCCAGCCGGGTGCCGCCCTCGCCCGCCGCCGTCGCCCACCGTTCGGCGAGCCGGGCGGTGAAGGAGTCACCGGCGGCGATGACGAGTCCGGCCAGGCCGTGCACCTGCTCGGGGCCCAACTGCTCGACCAGCAGGTTGAGGTGGCCCGGGGTGAGCTTGATGAAGGCGTACGGTCCGCCTGCCGCGAGCAGGGCGCCGAGGCCGGCGGTGTCGGCGTCCTGCGGCAGCAGGTGCACCGGCTGTCCGGTCATCAGCGGCGTGTACAGGTCGGGCACGCCCAGGTCGAAGGCGATGGAGGAGAACAGCGGTGCTCCCCCGGTGCCCGCGCTCGCGTACGCCTGGACCGTCCAGCCCAGATAGTTGGCGAGGCCGCGGTGGCCGATCAGGACGCCCTTGGGGCGCCCGGTGGAGCCGGAGGTGTAGATGACGTAGGCGAGCCGGTCGAGGTCGTGGGCGGCGGGCAGCTCGGCGTCGGCCGTCTCCAGGGCGGCCCGGTCGGCCGGGTCGTCGACGACGACCGTGCGGACGCCGGTCAGGCGGCCGGCGTACCGGGTCTCGGTGACGGCCAGGGCGGTCGCGGTCTGCGCCAGCATGTGGGCGACGCGGTCGTCCGGGTGGGCCGGGTCGACGGGGAGGTAGGCGGCGCCCGCCCGCCAGATGCCCAGCAGCGCGGCGACCAGGTCGGGGCCGCGGTCGAGGAGGACGGCGACGACGGCCTCGGGGCCGGCGCCCAGCTCGGTGAGGCGGCGGGCGAACCGGTCGGCCCGCGCGTCGAGTTCCGCGTAGGTGACGGTGGTGCCGGCGTGCCGCAGGGCGGGCGCGTCCGGGGTCGCCGCCATCTGCGCGGCGATCGTCTCGTGGACCGGGCGCAGGGCGGCCGGTTCCAGCGGGCGGTCGGTGCCGACGGGGGCGGCCGGGCCGTCGAGG
Source organism: Streptomyces sp. NPDC015242 (assembly GCF_043079125.1). Lineage (NCBI taxonomy): Bacteria > Bacillati > Actinomycetota > Actinomycetes > Kitasatosporales > Streptomycetaceae > Streptomyces > Streptomyces sp. NPDC015242. The sequence goes on from NZ_JBIBUF010000005.1 coordinate 472,847, forward strand.
AGCAGGGCGCGCTCGGCGGCGTCCAGGACGTCGAGGTCGGCGACCGGGGTGCCGGGGTCCCGGGCTATCGCCGTGAGCAGGGTGCGGTAGTGGCGGGTGATCCGCTCGGCGGTGGCCGCGTCGAAGAGGGCGGTGGCGTACTCCAGGCTGCCGAGCAGGCTGCCGTCCGGCCGTTCGGCCAGGTGCAGGGTGAGGTCGAAGCGGGAGACGCGGCTCCGGGCCGGTACGGGCGCGACGGCCACGCCGGGCAGTTCGGGACCCTCGGGGCCGCCCTCGCCGGAGACCAGGTCGAACATGGCCTGGAAGACGGGGGTGGTGGACAGGTCCCGCTCCGGCTCCACCTCGTCGGCGATCCGGTCGAAGGGGGTGCCCTGGTGGTCGAAGGCGGCCAGCACGGCCGTACGGCTGTCGGCGAGGAAGCGGCGGAAGGGTGTCCCGGGCCGCCAGGTGGCGCGCAGCGCCAGCGTGTTGTAGGCGTAGCCGGCCATCCGGTGCAGCTCGGGCCGGGTCCGGCCGGAGGAGGCGGTGCCGACGCACACGTCGGTGGTGCCGGCGTAGCGGCCGAGCAGCAGCTGCCAGGCGGCGAGCAGCGCCATGAAGGCGGTGGCGCCCTCCTCCCGGGCGAGTCCCCGCAGGCCTTCCGCGACCGGTGCGGGCACCTCGAAGCGGGCGACGGCGCCGGCGCCGTCGCGGACGGCGGGCCGGGGCCGGTCGGTGGGCAGCCCGAGCGGGGCGAGCCCGGCCAGCCGCTCCCGCCACCAGGCCAGGCCGGCGGCCGCGGCCGGTGAGCCGTCCCGCTCGGCGCGCCAGGCCGCGTAGTCGGCGTACTGGAGGGCCGGTTCGGGCAGCGCACCCGCCGGGTCGCGGCCCTCGACGGCGGCCGTGTACAGGGCCGAGAGCTCGGACAGCAGCAGCGGTCTGGTCATCGCGTCGCAGGCGATGTGGTGCACCACCGCGACCAGCACGTGGTCGTCGGCGGCGAGCCGCAGCAGCCGTACGCGCAGCGGCTGCCGCGTCGCGAGGTCGAGGGGCAGCGCGGCCTGCTCCTCCGCGAAGGCGACGGCGCGGCCGCCGGCGTCACCGTCGCCTTCGCCGCCGTGGACGACGGCGAAGTCCACCGGGCCGGCCGGGTCGATCACCTGGCGGGGCTCGGTGCCGTCGAGGACGTACCGGGTGCGCAGGATCTCGTGGCGGGCGGCCAGGGTGTCGAAGGCGCGGCGCAGGGCGCCGGTGTCGAGGGCGCCGCGCAGCCGGTACACCATCGGCAGCAGGTACTCGGGGCTGTCCGGGTCGAGCTGGTGCAGGAACCACAGGCTGCGCTGTCCGGCGGAGAGGACGAGGGGTGCCGAGCGGTCGGCGCGGGGTATGCCGGCCGGGACCGCGCGGCGGCCTGCGGCGCGGGCGGCCAGCCGGCGGCGCAGCAGTTCGGCCGCCAGCTGGTCCCGGTTCGGTGCGGTGGGTGCGGTCACGGCTGGTACTCCCGGTGGGCGAGGGCCAGTTCGGCCTCGGTGAGCGATTCGATCTCGGCGCGTACGGCCTCTTCCACGGCGGTGGCCAGGCCCCGCACGGTGGGCCGCTCGAAGACGGCGCTCAGCGGCAGCTCGACGTCGAACTCCTCCTGGACGCGGGCGATCACCCGGGTCGCGCGGACCGAGTTGCCGCCGAGGCGGAAGAAGCCCTGGCGGGCCCCGACCGGCCGGGCGGTGCCGTCGCCGTCGCCAAACAGCACGTCGGACCAGATCGCGGCGAGGGCCTCCTCGACCGGTCCCTCGGGCGCGCTGTACGGCTCGTCGGCGAGGGCGGCGGCCAGGTCGGGCACGGGCAGCGCGGCGGTGTCGACCTTGTTGTGCCGGGTCAGCGGCAGCCGTTCCAGGCCCACCAGCAAGGCGGGCAGCATGTAGTCGGGCAGCCGGCGGGCGCAGTGGTCGAGCAGGTCGCCCTCGGTGACCGGCCCGGCGTCCGGGGCGGGGGTCCAGTAGCCGACCAGGGCGGCCTCGGGCCCGGAGCCGTGCACGGTGACGAACGCGTGGGCGACGGCCGGGTGCTCGACGAGGACGCCCTGCACCTCGCCGGTCTCCACCCTGCGACCGCGGATCTTGACCTGCCCGTCGGCGCGGCCGGCGAACTCCAGGGTGCCGTCGGGCCGCATCCGGGCCCGGTCGCCGGTGCGGTACAGCCGTGCCCCGGCGGGGCCGTAGGGATCGGGCACGAAGGCGGCGGCGGTCGGGCCGGGGCGGCCGTGGTAGCCGCGGGCCAGCCCGTCGCCGCCGACGCACAGTTCGCCGGTGACGCCGTACGGCACGGGCTGCAGACGGTCGTCGAGGACGTACGCCGTCACGTGCGGGTAGGGGTGGCCGACGGGCACTCCGGTGGCGGTGTCGTCGGCGTCCCAGCGGGTGGCGGCGATGGTGGTCTCGGTCAGCCCGTACTCGTTGATGAACCGCATGAGCCGGCGCGAGAGTTCGCGGGCCAGCGCGGGCGGGCAGGGTTCGCCGCCGGTCTGGCCGACGATCGGGCGGCGGCCGAGCCCCGCGTCCAGCAGCATCTGCCAGTGCGCCGGGGCCACTTGGAGGTGGCTGACCTCGTGTGTGTCGATCATCCGCAGCTGGGCGGCGTGGTCGCGCTGCTCCTGTTCCCGGGCGAGCACCACCCGTCCTCCGGCCACCAGCGGCATGAACAGTTCGGTGCAGGAGATGTCGAAGGTGACCTGGGCCAGCGCCAGCCAGGCGTCGTCGGGGCCCTGCCCGAAGTCCAGGTGGGCCTGGGAGGCGCGCAGCATGGTGAGCAGCGAGCCGTGCTCCACGGCGACGCCCTTGGGCCGCCCGGTGGAGCCCGAGGTGTACATGAGGTAGGCGAGGCGGGCGGGGTCGTCGGCCACCGCCGGGACGGGCTGCGCGGCCGCGGCACCGGTACGCGTGGTCTCGGCGACCGTGCGCACGTCCAGCACCCGGCCCGCGAAGCGGTCCGTGAACCGGGCGGCGTGCGTGTCGTCGGTGATCAGGATCGTCGCCGCCGCGTCCGCCAGGACGTGCGCGGTGCGCTCGTCCGGGGCGGCCGGGTCCAGCGGCACGTAGGCGGCTCCCGCCCGCCACGCGCCGAGGAAGGCGGCGACCAGGTCGGGGGTGCGGCCGAGCAGGACGGCGACCACCGAGCCCTCGCCGGCGCCCGCGGCCCGCAGCCGGGCGGCGAACGCCTCGGCCCGGTGCTCCAGCCGCTCGTACGTCCACCTCTCGCCACCGCACTCGACCGCGGTGTCCCGCGGCGCGCGCCGGGCCGCCGCGGCGATGGCGGCGTCGACGGTCCGCTCGGGTCCGGTGACCGTGCCGGGCTCCGGCCGGCCGGGACCGCGGCCGAGCAGTTCGGCGCGGAGCGGCGGGGGCAGCAGGTCGGCGTCGGCAAGACGGCGGTCCGGGTCGGCGGTGACCGACTCCAGCAGCCGGATCCAGCAGTCGGCCAGCCGCTCGACGGTGGCCGCGTCGAACAGGGCGGTGGCGTACTCGGCGAGACCGAGCAGCGAGCCGTCGGGGCGGCGCTGGAGCACGAAGGTCAGGTCGGTGCGGGCGGTGCGCCAGGCCCCGCGGAAGGCGGCCACGTCACCGGCGTCGACCGCGGTGCCGGTGCGGCCCTCCTCGTGCACGTCGAACATGACCTGGTAGAGCGGGGTGCGGGCGGGGTCGCGGGTGTCGTCCAGCTCCGCCACCAGCCGGTCGAAGGGCAGCTCCTGGTGCGCGAAGGCCGTCCGGGCGGTGTCGCGGACCCGGACCAGCGCCTTCCTGAAGGGTGTGCCGGGGGGCGCGTCGCAGCGCAGCACCAGCGTGTTGAGGAAGTAGCCCGCCACGTCGGCGGCCTCGTCGCCGTGCCGTCCGGCGACCGGCACCCCGACCGGGACGTCCCAGCTGCCGCTGAACCGGGCCACGAGCGCGGCGAACGCGGTCAGCAGGGTCTGCTGCAAGGTGGCACCGCAGCTGCGGCCGAGCGCGGCGGCCTGCTCGGCGAGCGGGGCCGGCACGGTGAAGACGTGCGCGGCGCCGGCCGCGTCCCGGGTGGCCGGGCGGGGCCGGTCGGCGGGCAGGTCGACCGGTGTGATGCCGTCCAGGGTGTCCTTCCAGTGGGCGAGTTCGGACCTGAGGAAGGTGTCGGTCAGCCGGGCGCGCCGGTGGACGGCGTGGTCGGCGTACTGGACGGGCAGGGCGGGCAGGTGGGCGTCGGTGCCGGTGTGCAGGGCCTCGGCGAGCGCCTTGAAGTCGCGCTCCAGCACGACGGAGGTCCAGCCGTCGCAGGCGATGTGGTGGATGCTCAGCAGCAGCGTCAGCGTGCCCCGGCCGCGCACCGCGAGGGCCCGGCGCACCGGCCCTCGCGCCAGGTCGAAGGGGAGGGCGAACTCGGCCTCCACCAGCGCGTTCAGCTCGTCGGCCGTGTCGGCGCGGGCGAAGCGGACGTCCCACTCGGCCGGCAGGTCGGCGAGCTGCACCGGCTCGGTGCCGCGGATCAGATAGCGGGTGCGCAGGATCTCGTGGCGGGCGGCGAGCGCGGTGAGCGCCCCGCGGACGACCGTGTCGTCGTACGCGGCGGGCAGGGTGAGGAAGACCGGCGCGTTCCACTCGGCGCTGCCGGGGCGCAGCCGGTCCAGCAGCCACATGCTCTGCTGGCCGGGTGACAGCGGCAGGCCGTGCGGGTCGCGGGCGACCGGGGTCACGGAGTGCTCCGCCGGGGGGACGGCGGTGCCGTCCGCCGCCCGGCCGGGGGTGAGCAGCGCGGCCTGCTGCTCCACGGTGGTGGCGGTCAGCAGCGCGGTCGCCGGGATGGGCCGGCCGGCGGCTCGGGACAGGCCGGCCGCGAGCCGGTTGAGCATCAGCGAGGAGCCGCCGAGCTGGAAGAAGTCGTGGTCGGCGCCGATCTCGGCGGCCGGGGTGCCGGTCAGCCGCGTCCACTCCTCGGCGACGACCCGCTCGGCGGGCGTGCGGACCGGGAGGTGCGCGGTCTCGGCGGCGGCGGTCGCCGGGTCGGGCAGTGCGGACCGGTCGATCTTGCCGTTCGGGGTGAGCGGGAACTCGGTGACCGGCACGTAGGCGGCCGGCACCAGCGGCTCCGGCAGCGAGTGGCGCAGGAAGGCGCGCAGCTCCTGCGGGCCGAGCGGCTCGCCGCGCGACTGCACCCAGGCGACCAGCCGGTGTCCTCCGCGCCCGTCGGGCACGCCGGCCGCGACGGCGGCGCGCACCCAGGGGTGGGCGGCGAGCGCGGCCTCGACCTCGCCGGGCTCGATCCGGACGCCGTTGACCTTGACCTGGTGGTCCAGGCGGCCCAGGTACTCCAGGACGCCGTCGGTGCGCCAGCGCGCCCGGTCGCCGGTGCGGTAGAGGCGGGCGCCCGGCCGGTGCGGGTCGGGCACGAACCGCTCGGCGCTCAGGTCGGGGCGGCCGAGGTAGCCGAGGGCGAGACCGACGCCGCCCGCGTGCAGTTCGCCGGGGACGCCCACGGGCACCGGGCGCCCCGCCTGGTCCAGGACGAGGACGCGCATGTTGCCGATGGGCCGCCCGATCGGCACGGCCCCGGTGTCCTGTGCCGGGTCCCAGCGGTGCTCGGTGATGTCGACGGACGCCTCGGTGGGCCCGTAGGTGTTCCAGATCTGCGCCCCGGGCACCCGGTCGGACAGGGCACGGCACAGCTCGGCGTGGAGCGGCTCTCCGGCGCTGAAGAGCAGGCGCAGCGCGCCGGCGCGTTCCCAGCCGGGCTCCTCGACGAGGCGCCGGTAGACGGACGGCACGCCCTGCAGAATCGTCACGCCGCCGTCGATGACGGCCCGCAGCAGGGCGGCCGGGTCGCGCTCGGCGCCCTCGGGGGCGAGCGCCACGGCGCCGCCCGCGACGAGCGGGGCGAACAGTTCGAGGCCGGCGGCGTCGAAGCCGACGGTCGTCTTGAGCAGCATCCGGTCGCCCGGGCCCACCCCGTGCCGGTGCGCCAGCCAGCGCACCCGGTTGGCGATGCCGCCGTGCGGCACGACCACGCCCTTGGGGCGGCCGGTGGATCCGGAGGTGTGCAGGACGTAGGCGGGGTGGTCGGCGTCGGCGGCGAACTGCACTCCCTCGTGATGCAGTTCGCCTTCGGCGCTCTCGGTGCCCGGGGTGTCCCGCAGGCCCTCGACGGTCAGCGTGCGGACGGTGCCGGGCAGGCTGTCCGTGGTGGCGCGCTCGGCGAGGACGACCGGGTCCCCGGTGTCCGCCAGGACCGCGGCCAGGCGGGCCGCCGGGTGGTGCGGGTCCAGCGGCACGTACGCGGCGCCCGCGAGCCAGACGCCGAGGAACGCGGCGACCAGTTCCGGGCCGCGGCGCAGGCACACCCCGGCGAAGTCGCCGGGACGCACCCCGGCCGACCGCAGTCCGGCCGCGAACCGGTCGGCCAGCGCGGCCAGTTCGGCGTAGGTGACGGCGGTGCCGTCGGCCCGGACGACGGCGGCCGCGTCGGGGGTGCGGGCGGCCTGTGCGTGGAACAGCTGCGGTATCAGCAGATGGCCGGGGACGCGTCCCGACTTCGCAGGCTCGTTCACGATCTCTCCTCCATCGGGATCGGCGGTGCGGATCAGCTGCCGGCGCCGGCCTCGGCCATGCGGCGGCGCAGGCTCAGCGGGCGCATGTCGGTCCACAGGGCGTTGATGCGCTCCAGGCACTCCTCGCGGCTGCCCTCGGTGCCCTCGGCGTGCCAGCCGGCGGGCAGGGCGCGGTCGGCCCACCAGATCGAGTACTGCTCCTCGTCGTTGAGCACGACGCGGTACACGTTTTCGTCGCTCATGTGTTCAGCCATGGGGTGTCCCTTCTGCGCGGTGAGGTGTGGCCCATGGTTGAACGGAGCGCTATCGGGCGTTTATCGGCCACCTATACGGTCCGCTGGGACACCGTGGACAGGGGCGAGCCCCCGGCGCCGAGGGGCGCCGGGGGCTCGTGGTTGCCGCGGACTGTTCGCCGGTGAGCGGTCAGGCGGCGTTGTTCAGCGGGTTGTTGTCGCCGCGGTTGAGGTCGGCCTCGACGTCGTTGGCGAGGATCCACGCCACGTTGGCGGCCTGGTGGTTGACGTTGCGGTTGTTGAGGTTGCGGTTGTTGTTCGTGTTGTTGTTGGCGTTGTTGTTGTTGAGGTTGTTGTTCATGGAAGGGTTCCTCTTCTCTGTCGGGGTGGGCTGTCCGTCCCGTGAACCCAGCTGCACACGGGTCGTGTGCGGCCGGCGGGTCGCTTCATAGCGGCGGAGCGCGGCGGCGATGCCGGCGGCTCCTGATGCCTCGTCCTTGAGGCAGATCGCGAGGGCCACCGCGTCCTCGATGGCCTGGTTGGCTCCCTGGCCGTGGTGCGGGAGCATCGGGTGGGCCGCGTCGCCGAGCAGCGTGGTGCGGGCGGTGCTCCACCGCTCCAGCGGCGCCCGGTCGTACAGCGCCCAGCGGCGCACGTCCCGCGCCGCGCCGACGAGGGCCCGTACCTGCGGCGCCCACCCGGCCAGCGCCGCGTCGAGGTCGGCGGGCCCGGCCGCGCTCGTCCAGGACTCGTCGGATCCCTCGGGCGACGGGACGACGGCGACGTAGGTGAACTGGCGTCCGCCGCTGACCGGGTAGAGCAGGACGCGCCCGGCGGGGCCCGCGAACAGGTACATCCGCGCGGGGTCGAGGTCCGGCAGCGCGGCCGCGTCGACCAGGCCCCGCAGCGCGCAGTTGCCGGAGTACACGGGCCGCTCGGGCCCGGCGAGCCGGTGGCGCACCAGGGAGTGCACGCCGTCCGCGCCGATCAGCGCGGAGGCCCGGGTCACCGTGCCGCCCGCGAACCGGAGCGTGACGCCCTTGGCGCCCTCCTCGTAACCGGTCAGCTCGCGCCCGGTGTGGACACGCTCGGCGGGCAGCAGTGAGGCCAGCATCCGGTGCAGGTCGCCGCGGTGCACCGTCAGGTAGGGGGCGCCGAACTGCTCCTCCCACGCGGCGCCCATCTCCTGCCGGGCCACCGTGGAGCCGTCGTGGAAGGCGCGGACCTCCAGCGCCTCGGGCCGCACCGCCTCCCGGGCTAGCTGCCCGGCCAGTCCCATGCGGGTCAGCAGCCGGGTGCCGTTGGGGCCGAGGTGCATGCCGACGCCTTGTTCGCGCAGGGTGCCGCCCCGCTCATAGACGTGGACGTCGATACCGCGGCGGTGCAGGGCGGCGGCGGTGGCGAGTCCGCCGATGCCCGCGCCGATCACCGCGATCGTGGTGGTGGTCATCGGTGGTCCCATGCCTTCTCGAAGGAATCGAAGGAGTTGAAGGAGTTGAAGTCGTCGAACGCGCCGGTCTCGCCGGAGCCGAGGGCGAGGACGGCGTCCAGGTCGGCGTCGGCGGCCAGTTCCACATCGGTGACCCGGGCGTCCGGGTCCCGTACGGCGGCCGTCAGCATCCGCTCGTAGCCGTCCGCGAACCGCTCGACGGTCGTCCGGTCCAGGACGTCGGTGTCGTAGGAGAAGACCGCGGTCACGCCCTCGGGGGTCTGCTCGATGCGCAGCAGCAGGTCCAGCTGGCCCTCCTGCTGCGGCACGTCGATCAGGGCGATGTCGAGCCCGGCGTACGGGATGGCGCGGCCGACCGCCTGGCCCGGCGGCACGTTGGGCACCGGCGGTTCCATGCGGTCCATGTGGACCAGGAACAGCGCGGCGCGGAACAGGGTGGCCTGCGGGAAGGCCAGGCCGCACGGGTAGCGCACACCCAGCATGCCCCGCATGATCCGCTCGCCGGCCTGCGCGGCGGCGGCCCGGAAGGTGGTGCCCGGCGCGAACTCGGCCCGTACCGGGATGGTGTTGAGGAAGCAGCCGATCACGTCCCGCTGGCCGCGGCCGGAGCGGCTGGAGGCCGGCACCCCGAGCAGGAAGTCGTCCTGTCCCGTCCAGCGGTGGGTCAGCGACTGGAACACGGCGAGCAGGTAGGCGAAGGGTGTCACGCCCGCCGCGGCCGCCGCGGCGCCGATCCCGTCGGCTGCCTCGGGGGCGAGCCGCCGCACGACGGTGTCGCCGCGCAGCGAGCGCACCCGGGGGCGCTGCCGGTCCAGCGGCAGTTCGGCCGGGGCCGATCCGGCGACGGACTCCCGCCAGGCGGCGGCGGCCCGCAACCCGGACTCGGAGGCGGTGTGGGCCAGCTCCGCCGCCGCGTGCTCGGTGTAGGTGCCCTTCAGCGGACGCCAGTCGGGGGCGGTGCCGGCGGCGTGGGCCGCGTAGGCGACGAGGACGTCGCGGACCAGCAGCCAGCGGGAGGTGAAGTCGCTGACGATGTGGTGGGCGGAGGTGACCAGCGCCCAGTCGTCGTCGGCGCGGCGCAGCAGCACCACCCGGAAGGTCCCCGACTCCAGCCGGAACGGCCGGGCCCCGGCCTCCTCGACGGCGCGCAGCAGCCCGGCCTCGTCGATGCCGTCGAGGTCCCGCAGTTCCAGCCGTACGACGGGGGTGTCGGAGGCGACACGGACCGGGCGCCCGCCGTGCTCGGCGAAGACGGAGCGCAGCAGTTCCTGGCGCTCGCCGACCGAGGTGACGGCGGCGTCCATGGCGGCGGGGTCGACCCGGCCGCTCAGCCGCAGCGGCATCACGATGTTGTAGGCGGCGCTGTCCGGGGCGATGCGGTACGCGGTCCACATCGACTCCTGGATCGAGGTCAGCGGCAGGGCCCGCACGGTGGAGGTCATCCGCAGCCTCCCGCGTGGCTCAGGTCGGAGGCGGGGCCGCCGACGAGGGCGACGCCGGGCCCGGGCTTCTGCGCGGCGGGCGCCGGGGCGGGCCCGGGGAAGGACGCCGCGAAGTCGGCCACCCGGTCCAGGCCCCAGAAGGGCTCCGAGCCGTGGATGAAGTACGGCACCCCGAACACACCGTCGCGGTCCACGTCCACCAGGGCACGGACACCTTGCGCCCGGATCTCCGGGTCGTCGGTGACGGAGCCCGCCTCCTCGGCGTCCAGGCCGATGGAGACGGCCAGTTCGCGCACGGTCGCCGGGTCGCACAGGTCACGGCCCTCCAGCCAGCGGGCCCGGCCCGCCCGCTCCACCCACGCCCGGCCCAGGCCCCGGCGCTCGGCGAGGAACCACGTCAGATGCGCGGGCTCCCACCACGGGTCGGCGTCCACCGGCCAGGTCAGGGTGAGCCCCCGGTCCGCGGCGAGCCGGCGTACGTCCCGCAGGATGTAGAACTGCTTGGCCCGGGACATCGGAACGTAGGGGAACTCGGCGCCCGCCTCGGCCAGCAGCTTCCGGCTGATCTCGTCGGGCTCCCAGAAGGGCCGCCACTCCAGCCGGTCGAGCAGGCCGGGGTGGTTCTCGCGCAGCTCCCGCAGCGCGAGGAAGTTGTAGGGGCTGCGCAGGTTGAAGTAGAAGCGCGGCGGCCGGGCGGCGCGTGGCATGGCTGACTCCCTAAGGCGGATGGGGTGTTCTCAGACGACCAGTCCGCCGTCGACGGCGAAGACCTGTCCGGTGATGTAGGCGGCACGGTCGCCGGCCAGGAAGGACACGAGTTCCGCGACCTCCTGGGGTTCGCCGAAGCGGCCCAGCGGGATGCGGCGGGTCATCTCCTTGGCGTGCTTCTCGGAGAGACCGCCGGTCATGTCGGTGCTGATGAAGCCCGGGGCGACGGAGTTGGCGCGGATGCCGGAGCGTCCCGCCTCCTTGGCGAAGGCCGCGGTGAAGCCGATGATCCCGGCCTTGGACGCGGAGTAGTTGGTCTGCGTGGCGTGTCCCGCGGCGGCGACCGAGGAGAGCGTGACGACGGTGCCGCGGCGGCGCTTGAGCATGGGGAAGGCGAGCGTGCGGACGACGTTGTAGGTGCCGTCGAGGTTGGTGCGCAGCACGGCGTCCCAGTCCTCGTCGGCCATCATCGCCAGGTGCTGGTCGCGGACGATCCCGGCCGCGGTGACCACCACGTCCACCGGTCCGAGCAGTTCCTCGGTCTCGGCCGCGAACGCGGCCACGGCGGCCCGGTCCGTGACGTCGACGCGGCGGGCCAGGGTGCGGGCGCCGTGCGCGGCGGCGGACTTGGCGGCGAGCTCGGCCGCCTCCTCGTTCGACTGGTAGCACAGCGCGACGTCATGGCCGTCGCGGGCGAGGGTCTCCACGACGGCCCGCCCGATCCCGCGCGAACCGCCGGTGACCAGGGCGACCGGCCTCGGTGTGTCGGACATGTGACGTGCCTCTTTCCTCGGTGACGGAACGGGGGGGCCGCGGGTGTCTCAGGCCAGCCGCAGCAGCAGCGCGCCGACGGTGCCGTCGCGGTCCGCCGCGGTGATCAGGGCGAGCCGGTCCAACGGGCTCGGTTCGCTCTCCGCCTCGGCCAGCGCGGCGGCGAGCTGGAAGGCGGCGGAGGCCGCGCCGGCGTCGCCCACCAGGGAGCGCACCGGGAGCCGGTTGCCGGTCAGCCCGTCGAGGGCGGACTCCTCCTGCTTGCCGAGCAGGCCGGGCGGATTGCCGGGCACGATCAGCTCGACGTCGCCGGGGGCGGCGTCCGCGTCGGCCAGCACGTCGGCGACGCAGCGTTCCAGCGCCGCTCCGGCCCGGCCCTTGTCCTGGAAGGCGCGGAACCGGGAGCCGAGGACCGACGCGAGCACCGGCCGGCCTCCCTCGCGGGCGGCGGCCTCCTCCTCCAGGAGGAAGAGGGCGGCGCCCTCGCCGAGCGGCTGCGGTTCGGCGCCGTCGTGGTCGGCGACCCGTTCCAGCCGGGCCCGCTGCACGGAGAACTCCTCGGCCGCGCCGGCCAGCAGCGCCGTGCCGTGTCCGCCGCGCAGCAGCCGGGAGGCGTACTGGAGGGCGAGCAGGGCGGTGGCGGCGCCGCCGGAGACGGTGACGTTGGGGCCCTTGAGGGTGTGCCGGATGGCACTGGTCCCGGCGGGGCAGTTCATGACGGTGTTGGGGAAGCGCGCCGGGTCGACGAGGTAGGGCTTGTCGCCGGTGAGCGCGTCCCGGGTGAAGTCCATGATCGACTGGACGCTGCCGGAGGTTCCGAGCACCAGGCCGGTGCGCTCCGGGTCGGCGGCGAGCCGGGTTCCGTACTCGTCGAGGAGCATGCCGACCGTGGTGGCCGCGATGCCGGTGACCCGGTCCATGGAACGGGTGCCCTTGCGGCCGAGGACGGCCTTGATGTCGAAGCCGGGGATCAGCCCGGCCTCCGGGTAGGGGACCGGCCAGGTCTCCGCGTCCACCGGCGCGACCGCCCGCAGCCCGGACCTGAGTCCCTCGGTGAAGCTCTGCCTGCCCAGTCCGTACGGCGAGGACACGGACCAGCCGGATATCGCCAGCCGGGGCGCGGCGGCGTTCGCCTGGAGCGCCATGCTCGTCAACTCCTCTCGAATTTGCTGCCGCCGGCTCTCACGCCGCCTGCTCCCACTTGCCGAGCACCAGGACGGCGTTGTTGCCGCCGAAGGCGAGGCCGTTGTTCTGCACGACCTTCAGCTCCGCCTCGACCGCCTCGTTGGGCACGCAGTCGACCGCGCACGCGGGGTCCGTCGACCGGTGGTTGATCGTCGGGGGGATGAAGCCGTCCCGCAGGGCCAGCGCGCAGGCCGCGGAGGCGAGGGCGCTGGCGGCGCCCATGGTGTGGCCGATCATCGACTTGATGGAGACGGTGCGCGGCAGGGTGTCGCCGAACACCTGCCGGATGGCGCCGACTTCGGTCACGTCGTTGGCCTTGGTCCCGGTGCCGTGCGCGGAGATGAAGTCGACGTCCGTGGCCTCGATGCCGGCGTTGCGGTGCGCCGCGGTGATGCAGCGGGCGATGGAGTCCCGGTCGGGGGCGACCGGGTGGCTGGCGTCGCAGGACAGGCCGTAGCCGAGGACCTCGGCGTAGATCCGGGCGCCGCGGGCGAGCGCGGACTCCAGCGACTCCATCAGCAGGATGCCGGCGCCCTCGCCGGTCAGGATGCCCTGCCGGTCGGCGTCGAAGGGGCGGCACACGTCGGGCGCGATGGTGCCGAGCCGGTAGAAGCCGGTGAAGGTCTTGCGGCACAGCGCGTCCGCGCCGCCGCACAGCGCCATCTCGACGTCTCCGGAGCTGATCGCGTCGTAGCCGTAGCCGACCGCGTAGTTGCCGGCCGCGCAGGCGGTGGGCACCGTGACGGTCTCCACGTCCTCCAGGCCGAGCTCGCGGACGATGCCGGCCGACAGCCGGCCGGGCCACACCCGGCGGGCCGCCACCTCGTCGAGGGCGTCGTCGCCCTCGGCGACCTGGAGCGCGGTGAGGTGGTCGAGGTCGCGGGACTCGCCGTCGGTGGTGCCGACCGAGACCAACGAGCGCACGTCGCGCACCTGCTGTGCGGTCAGGCCGGCGTCGGCGACCGCCATCCGGCTCGCGGCGACCGCGAACTGCGCGGCCCGGCCCAGGTCGTCCGGGGACTGGGCGGTCAGCCAGGCCGCCGCGTCGAAGCCGTTGATCTCGCAGGCGTTGGAGTACGCGAAACCGGTGGTGTCGAAGGCACCGATCGGTTTGGCGCCGCTGCGGCCGGCCCGCAGGCCGGCCGCGAAGGCGTCGACACCGGTACCGATGCTCGTCACCACGCCGAGGCCGGTGACGACCACCCGGTGCCGCGCACCGCGCCGGCCGCCCTCCGGCGTCGCGACCCCGCTCACTTGACCTGCGCCTCGGCGACCACGGCGTAGACGCCGGCGAGGTTGACCATCCGGCTGAGCTCCGACTGCGTCAGGGCGATGCCGAAGGTCCGCTCCAGGGAGGAGAGGATCTCGATGGTGCGCAGCGAGTCGGCGTCGTGCTCCTCCTTGAACAGGCTGACGTCGGTGACCTCGTCGAGTTCCAGCTCGAGGATGTCGCAGACGATCTCCTTGATCTCCGCCTTCTGCTCGTCGTCGAGGGCAGGGAGCTGAGTGGTCATGGGATGCCTCCGTGCATCGGTGTGCGGCCGCGCGGGCCTCGGGTGGTGGTGTTCGGGGATGCGTTCATGGTGGCGGGGCCCGCTATCGGTGCCCTATATCCGCCAACTCCTGTGCTTCGGCAGCAAGTTGAGACGGCAGGTCGGTGTCCTGTGCCAGTTCGGCGACCTCGCCGAAGTGCCGCCGCACCCAGGCGTCGTCGTAGATCGTGTCGAGGTAGCGGTCTCCGCCGTCGGGCAGGATCAGCACGACGTTGGAACCGGGTTCGAGGTTCGGTGCGATGCGGTCCAGCGCGGAGACCACGGCTCCGGAGGAGCCGCCCGCGAGGATCGCCTCGCGCCGTACGAGCCGGCGGCAGCCCCTCACGCAGTCCAGGTCGGTGACGTGGACGACGTGGTCGGCGTCCGAGGGCCGCAGCAGCTTGGGCCGGATCGACGCGCCGTGGCCCGGCACCAGCCGGGTGCAGCCGGTGCTCCGGCCGAACAGCACGCTGCCGACGGCGTCCACCGCGTGCACGGTCGTCGTCAGGCCGTTCTGCCTGATGTACTCGGCGCAGCCGCCCAGGGTGCCTCCGGTGCCGGCCGCCAGGATCAGGTGGTCGACCTGGCCGTCCAGCGCCTCGGCGATCTCGCGCATCGTGGTCAGGTGCGCCTGCCGGTTGAGCGGGTTGGCGTACTGGTCGGGCCAGTACGAGTCGGGTGTCGAGGCCAGCAGTTCCGCCACCCTGCGCAGCCGCATGGGCAGCAGCTCCCCGGTGACCGGGTCCGGGTCGGTGACGACCTCCACCCGGGCGCCGTAGGCCCGCAGGATCGCGAGGTTCTGCTGGGTGGTGCGCGCGTCGACCACGCAGATGAAGCGCAGTCCGAAGTACGCACAGATCTGGGCGAGTCCGATCGCGAGGTTTCCGGAACTGGACTCGATCACGGTGGAACGACCGGGCACGAGTTCCCCGGAGCGGATCCGGTTCAGCACCATAGAGAGCGCCGACCGGTCCTTGACGCTGCCGCCGGGATTGAACCGCTCGGCCTTGGCGAACAGCCGTACCGGTAAGTCCGGCGCGAGCCGTTCCAGCTCGATGAGCGGAGTGTTCCCCACCACGGCGAGGATTCCCCGGAGTTCGGCGAGCGGCATGCCGGGAAGTCCGCCCGGTCCCGGGGCAACGGCCTTCCCGTCTTCGTACGGCATCTGATGCAGCCATCCTCTGCTGGGAGTTGCGGGGGCGGTATTCGACGCCAACCGAGAATCGCCGAGCCGCCTATACCTCACCCATACGAACCTGCTCAAGCGGCAATTCTGGCCACCTATAGATGCCGCATAGCGGGCCAGCCGATTCTGGCGTGTAATCCCACTCGACAGCGCACAAAGACGCTGCGCACAACGCCTCACAGACGCACCCGACCGAAGAAATGAGCTTTCCCATGACCGACATCGGTACGACCGACAACGACTCCCGCATCCGCAGAGTCGTCATCCTCGGCGGCGGCACGGCCGGCTGGATGACCGCCGCCTATCTCGGCAAGGCGCTCCAGGGCACCGTCGACATCCAGGTACTGGAAGCCCCGGCCATTCCCCGGATCGGCGTGGGCGAGGCCACCGTGCCGAATCTGCACCGCGTCCTCTTCGACTACCTCGGCATACCCGAGGAGGAGTGGATGCGCGAGTGCAACGCCAGCTTCAAGATGGCCGTGCGCTTCGTCAACTGGCGCACCCCGGGCCGCGGGGAGCCCGGGGCGCGCACCCTGGACAACGGCCGGCCGGACCACTTCTACCACCCGTTCGGCATCCTCCCCGACCACGACAACACGCCGCTGTCCCACTACTGGTACAAGAACCGGCACGAGGGCCGCACCGACGAGCCGTTCGACTACGCCTGCTTCCGCGAGCCGCCGGTGATGGACGCCAACAAGTCGCCCAAGTGGCTCGACGGCACCCCGTCCACCCGCTACGCCTGGCACTTCGACGCCGCCCTGGTCGCCGACTTCCTGCGCCGCTTCGCCACCGACAAGCAGGGCGTGGAGCACGTCCAGGACGAGATGGTGCGGGTCGAGCAGGACGAGCGCGGCTACGTCACGGCCCTGCACACCAAGTCCGGCCGGGTGCTCGACGCCGACCTGTTCGTGGACTGCTCGGGCTTCCGCGGGCTGCTCATCAACAAGGCGCTGGGCGAGCCGTTCATCGACATGAGCGACCACCTGCTGTGCGACCGGGCGGTGGCCACCGCCGTACCGCACGACGACGAGGCGAACGGGGTCGAGCCGTACACCTCGGCCATCGCGATGTCCTCCGGCTGGGCCTGGAAGATCCCGATGCTGGGCCGTTTCGGGTCCGGTTACGTCTACTCCAGCAAGTTCACCTCCCAGGAGGAGGCGACCGCGGAGTTCTGCGAGCTGTGGGGGCTGGACCCCGCAAAGACACAGTTCAACCACGTGCGTTTCCGGGTCGGCCGCAACCGCCGCGCCTGGGTCAACAACGTGGTCAGCATCGGCCTTTCCTCGTGCTTCCTGGAGCCGCTGGAGTCGACCGGCATCTACTTCATCACCGCCGCGATCCACCAGCTCGCCAAGCACTTCCCCGACCGCACCTTCAACCCGGCCCTGGCGGACAGCTTCAACCAGGAGATCGAGGTGATGTTCGACGACACCCGCGACTTCATCCAGGCGCACTTCTACTACGCGCCGCGCGACGACTCGCCGTTCTGGCGGGCTCAGAAGGAACTGAAACTGCCGGAGAACATCCAGCGGAAGATCGAGGCCTACAAGGCGGGGCTCCCGATCAATTCTCCGATCACCGACGAGTCCACGTACTACGGGAACTTCGAGGCGGAGTTCCGCAATTTCTGGACCAACGGCAGCTATTACTGCATCTTCGCCGGCCTCGGCCTGGAACCGGACACGCCGCTGCCCGCGCTCGCCCACAAGCCGGAGTCCGTCGCGGGCGCCCAGCCGCTGTTCGACAAGGTCAAGCAGGAGCAGCAGCACCTGCTGGACACGCTGCCCAGCGCCCACGACTACCTGCGCCGCCTGCACGGCGCGTAGGCCCCGGCCGCTCCGGCCACGGATCAGCCCGGCGGCGCTGAGCCCCCGCAGTCCGCCGGGCGGACCCGCACCGTCCCGATTCCGGATCCGATCCTGCTACCGACAGGAGCCGACCGCATGACCGGTACAGCTGAGACCCACACGAGCACTCCCCCGACCGCTGCGGCCCTTTCGACGGCACCGGCCGCCGCGCCGGAGCCCACCGACATACGCCCCCTGATGGCGTCCTTCCCCTCCGGCGTCAGCGTGGTGACCGCGCTCGACGCCGACTCCGCCCCGCGCGGCATGACCTGCAGCTCGCTGGCGAGCGTGGCGCTCGACCCGGCGACCCTGGTGGTCTGCCTGCGCACCGCCGGCCCGACCCTGCGTGCCGCCCTGGACAGCGGGCACTTCGCCCTGAACCTGCTGCACGAGGAGGCACGGTCCGTCTCCGACCTGTTCGCCTCGGCCGGCACCGACCGGTTCGCACGGGCCGAGTGGCGGCTCCCGCTGGGCGCCGCGGGGCCGCACCTGACGGAGGCCGCGCTGGCCGTCGCGGACTGCACGGTGGTGCACGCCGTCGAGGTCGGCGACCACACGGCCGTCTTCGGCCGCGTCACCCGCGTCACCCAGACCGACGGCCGGTCACCGCTGCTCTACGGCAGGCGCCGGTACGCGCGCTGGTCCGCGGCCGCGTCGGCCCCGGCGCCGGAGGCCGGGCCCGCACCGGTCCGCACCCTGCCCGCAGCCGCGCTCGCCGCGCCCTCACCCCTCGAAGGAGAAGCCCATGTCGGGTCCTGACCCGTTGCCGGGCCTGCTCGTCGCCGTTCCCGTGGTGATCGGCGTGTGCGGTCTCGGAGCGCTGCTCTTCCGCCGGATCGGGCAGCCGCCCGTCATCGGCGAGATCACCCTCGGCATCCTGCTCGGGCCGTCGCTGCTCGGCTGGATCTCCCCCGCCGCCCAGCACTGGCTGTTCCCGGCGGAGATCCTCCCGCACCTGCTGGTGCTGGGCCATCTCGGCCTGCTCGCCTTCATGTTCCTGGTCGGCCTGGAGCTGGACCTGTCGGCCCTGCGCGGCCACAGCCGTACCGCCGTCGCCGTCTCCTACGCCGGCATGGTGCTGCCCCTGCTGCTGGGCGCGCTGCTGGCGCTCGGGATGTACGGCCCGTTCGCCCCGGCCGGGGTGGGGCGGCTGCCGTTCGTCCTGTTCATCGCCGTCGCGATGAGCATCACGGCGTTCCCGGTGCTCGCCCGGATCCTCACCGACCGCGGTCTCTACACCACACCCCTCGGATCGCTGGCCATGGCGTGCGCGGCCGTGGACGACGTCAGCGCGTGGTGCCTGCTGGCGCTGGTCGCGGCCGTCAGCACCAGCGGTTCGATGGAGCAGGCGGCCGTCACGGCCGCCTGGTCACTGGTCTTCGTGGCCTGCATGATGTACCTGGTCCGGCCGGCGCTGAACCGGCTGACCCGGCAGGCGGGCAAGGCCGCGGAGAGCTCGGTCCTGGTGTTCGTCTTCGCCGGCCTGTGCGTGTCGGCCTTCGTCACGGACGGCATCGGCATCCACGCCCTGTTCGGCGCGTTCCTCTTCGGTGTGGTCATGCCGCGCGGTTCCCGGGCGGTCGAGCTGTCCGCGGCCCGGCTGCGGGCGTTCACCGTCCCGGTGCTGCTGCCGCTGTTCTTCGTCAGCACCGGACTGCGCACCGATGTCTCGCTGCTCACCGGGGACGCCACCCAGTGGCTGTGGGCCGGCGCCGTCCTGGCGGTGGCCCTGCTCGGCAAGTTCGGCGGCGGCACGGCGGCGGCCCGGCTGTCGGGCCGGTCCTGGCGGGACGCGCTGTCGCTCGGCGCGCTGATGAACTGCCGCGGCCTGACCGAGCTCGTCGTCCTCAATCTCGGCCTGGAACTGGGCGTCATCGGCCCCGATCTGTTCACCATCCTGGTCCTGATGGCCCTGATCACCACGGCCATGACCTCCCCCGCCCTCACCTGGTTCCTGCGCAGACCGGCCCCGGAACCGTCCGTCCCCGCCCCCCGGCCGGTCACCGCCGCGTGACGCGGCCCGCCCCGGGCGGACCCGCCCGGCACCCCGCCGCGGCCGTTCTCCGTACCGGCCGGCCCGGACGTGCGCCACGGCCCCCGCCGCTCGCCGGCCCGGACCCGCGCCCCGCCCGCCGCACACCGGCCCGGATCCGCGGCCCGGCGCCCCACGCCCCGCCCGGAGTGCGCACCCCGGCCCCGCGCCCCCGGTCCCCGCCGTCACGGCGGGGACCGGGGGCGTCGCGGTCGCGGGGCGGCCCATGGTCAGGCCGCCGGTGTCAGGGCGTGGGCGCCGCTGGCCAGGGCCCAGCGTTCGAGGGTGGACCGGGCGGCCCCTGAGTCGATCGCCTCGGCGGCCCGGCCGACGGCCGGGGCGAGGCGCTCGGTGACCGTCCGTCCGCCGGCCGGCTCCAGCGCGGCCAGGGCGGCGGCGGCCGAGAGCAGGACGGCGTCGCGCACCGGTCCCCGTTCACCGCCGAGGATCCGCCGCGCCACGTCCGCGTTGTGTCCGGCGTCCGCCCCGCGCAGCGCCTCGACGGGGGCGTACCGGAAGCCGAGGGCCCGTGGGTCGAACGTCTCCTGGCGGACCGTGCCGCCTTCCACCGTGAGGACGGTGGAGGTGGTGGTGACGGTCAGTTCGTCCAGGCCGTCGTCGCCGCGGAACACCAGCGCGTCGGCCCCCCGGCGCGCCAGCACCCCGGCGACCAGCGGCAGCAGCCGGGCGTCGGCGACGCCGACCGCCTGGGCCGTGGGGGCCGCCGGGTTGGTCAGCGGCCCGAGGGCGTTGAAGACGGTGGGGATGCCGAGCGCGCGCCGGGCGACCGCCGCGTGGCGCATCGCCGGATGGAAGTCGGGGGCGAAGCAGAACGTGATGCCGACCTCCTCCGCCAGTGCCGCCACCTGCCGCGGCGGCAGCCGCAGGCTCACCCCGAGCTTCTCCAGTACGTCGGCCGAGCCCGAGGCGGAACTGGAGGCGCGGTTGCCGTGCTTGACGACGCGCGCCCCCGCGCCCGCCGCCACGACCGCGGACATCGTGGAGATGTTGACGGTCTTCGCGCCGTCCCCTCCGGTGCCCACCACATCGACGGTCCTCCCCGGCACGTCGATGTGTACTGCGTGCGCCATCATCCCCCGTACCAGCCCCTGCAGTTCGCCGGTCGTCTCCCCCTTGGCGCGCAGCGCCACCAGGAAGCCGGCGATCAGGGCGTCGGAGGCGTTGCCCCGCATCACCTGGTCCATCACCCACGCGGTGTCCGGCTCGGACAGGTCGCGACCGTTCAGGACGGAGCCGAGCAGCTCGGGCCAGGACCGTTGCGGCCCGCCCGGTGCGGTCCTTGCGTTCACTCCGGTTCTCCTTCAGTCATCCGGTCCCGGACCAGTGCCTCGCGGGCGTCAGCTCCAGGGATCCACATCGGCGTCGGCGGCCGCGCCACTCCAGGGGTCCACGTCGGCACCGGCGGTCGCACCGCTCCACGGGTCCACGTCGGCACCGGCGGTCGCACCGCTCCACGGGTCCACCTCCGCACCGGCGGTCACGCGGCTCCACGGGTCCACCTCCTGGGTGGCCGCCACCGCGCTGTGCGGAGCCGCGTGCGCCTGGCCGGCCACCGCCACTCCGGTGAACAGGACGCCGGCCGTGAAACCGGCGGCGACGAGAGCGTGGATCCCGGACTTCTTGATCTGTGTGAGCTGCATTTCCGTCTCCCCGTTATGTTTTTCTCTTGGTTTCGGTCCGGCTCGTCCGTTCCGACACCGAGGAAATTACGGAGCTACGGCTTCAGTCGATTATCAGAGATGCTTCAGCGATCACCGCCGGAGCAATAACGGCGATATACTCGCAGGTCACCATGGGTTAACGCGAAATTCGGACCCGTAGGTTCCAGGGGTTCCGCGAAGGTCGCGGAGGCCTTCCTCGCAGCCCGCACGGGCCACACAGGCAGAAATTCGAATTATTCAGGGAACGGGCATGGCGGCCCGTTCGGACGTACGCAGGAAATTCTCCAGCAGTCGCATTCCTCCGACCGTCGTGATGGACTCGGGATGGAACTGCAGCCCCTCCACGGCGAGCGTGCGGTGCCGCAGGCCCATGACATGGCCGTCGTCGGCGGCCCGTGCCGTCACGGCCAGCTCCCGCGGCAGCGGCTCCTCGACGACCAGCGAGTGGTACCGGGTGGCGGTGACCTCGCCGCCGAGGCCGGTGAAGACGCCGGCGCCGTCGTGCCCGACGGGGCTGGTCTTGCCGTGCTTGAGCCGGGCCGCGACGGCGATCCGCGCCCCGTAGGCGAGGCCGATCGCCTGGTGGCCGAGGCAGATGCCGAGCAGCGGCACCCGCCCGGCGAAGGTGTGCACCAGCTCCACGTGCCCCGAGTCGGCCGGATGCCCCGGCCCGGGCCCCAGCACCACCGCCTCCGCGCCCAGGGCCGCCAGTTGCGCCGGGGTGCGGGTGCCGGAGCGCACCACGTCGGTCTCGGCGCCCAGCGTGCGCAGGTACTGGTCGATGATGTGGGTGAAGCTGTCGTAGGCGTCGACGAGCAGGACCTTCACGGCAGCAGCTCCTCACCGGTCAGCGCCCAGTAGGCGGCGCCCATCTTGTGCAGCGTCTCGTGCCACTCGGCGAGCGGATCGGAGTCGGCGACGATGCCGGCGCAGCTCTGCGTGGAGTACACCGTCCCGTCGTGGGTGACGGTGCGGATGCACAGGGCGAGCCGGGACCAGCCGCGCACGTCGACCAGGCCGACCGCGCCCGCGTACATCCCCCGGGGCGCGCTCTCCAGCTCGTCGATGATCTCCATGGCCCGGATCTTCGGGGCACCGGTGACCGTGCCGGCCGGGAAGGTGGCGCGCAGCACCGACCAGGTGTCCTCGCCCGGCGCGAGGACACCCTCGACGGTGGAGACGAGGTGGAAGACGTGCGAGTAGCGCTCCACGGTCATCAGCCGCTGCACGTCCAGCGTGCCCGGCGCACTGACCCGGCCGATGTCGTTGCGGCACAGGTCGACCAGCATGACGTGCTCGGCGCGTTCCTTCTCGCTGGCCCTCAGCGCCTCGATGCGCGGCCCGTCGACCGCCGGGTCGCCGCTGCGCGCGGTGGTGCCGGCGATGGGCCGCATGACGATCCGGTCGCCCTCGGTGCGGAACAGCACCTCGGGGCTGGCGCCGATGAGCGTGGAGCCGTCGCGCGGGACGAGGTACATGTACGGCGACGGGTTGCGGTGCCGCAGCCGCCGGTAGACGTCCAGCGGGGTGAGCGCGGTGTCCACGTCGATGCGGTGACCGATCTGGATCTGGTAGATGTCCCCGACGCCGATGTGCGCCAGGCAGCGGTCCACCTGGGCGAGGAAGGCCCGCTCGTCGGTGCTGTCCCGGACCGTGCGCGGGGCGGGCGCCGCGGGCAGCGGGGCGGGCTCGGGGGCGGGCGGATGCAGCCCGGCGGCGACGGTCGCGACGAGGCCGGGGACCGCGGCGGGCGGGAAGTCCGGGCAGTGGGCGGTGAGTTGGCGCGCGGTGCCCGCGTCGAGGTCGTAGCAGACGACCTCGCGGAAGAGGGTCAGGACGAGGTCGGGGCCGCCGTCGGGGGTGCGCTCGGGCAGCCGCTCCATGTGCCAGGCGGCGCCGTAGCCGACGGTGGTCAGGAAGCCGAAGGCGTATCCGCTCGCGGGCACCGTGGTCTCCACGGCGAACGTCCGCTGGGCGGCCCGCAGCAGCTCCCACACCTGGCCGGCGTCGGCCAGGGCGCGGGCGCCGTCCGGCAGTTCGGCCAGCTGCAGGTCGTCGGCGGCGGCGCGCAGGGCCTCGGTGACGGCGGGGGCCCCGTCGACGGTGACGCGGTCGGCGTGCACCTGGAGTTCGGCGAGCCGGCCATGGCCGACCACGGCGCCGTTGCCGTCCCCTTCGGGGGCGGCGAGGCTCTCCAGCAGGAACACCTCGTCGCCGGCGCGGGCGCGCAGGGCCGTGTAGAGGTCCAGCGGGTCGTGCGGGGGCAGGACGGTCTCGTCGACCTGGACGGTGAGCGGCCGGCGTGGTGCGCCGGCCGCTCGGGGCGGTGAGTCGAGCAGTGTGGTCACAGGTGTACCCCATCCTCGAGAAGGGTGGCGGGCGATGGTCAGCCGTAGCGGCGCAGCTCGTGGAAGAAGTCCTGCTCCACGGCGAGTTCACCGGAGTCGAGCAGCCGGTCGTAGACGTGCTTGCCGACGGCCAGGTCGAGGACGCCGAGTCCGAACGGCGAGAAGAACACGGGCCGGCCGGCGGGCACCCGGGCCGCGCCGGTGAGCACGTCGTGGAGGGTGCCGTCGATGAACTCCCGTCCGCCGCTCAGCCGTTCGGCCAGGTGCGTGGAGGTGTCGGCCTTCAGGCAGTGCTCGACGTCGTCGACGAAGTTGGCGCCGGAGAGGATCACCTCGGGCGCCAGGTCGCGCAGCGACACGTGCAGCACCAGCGGGTGGTGGCCGAACCAGCCGGGGTCGGTGACGTGCGGGGTGCCGGCGACGGTGGCGAAGACGACGAGGTCGCTGCCGCGGACGAGGTTCTCGGCCGACTCGTGCACGGTGACCCGGCCCCCCGCCCCGGAGCGGCCGAGGTGCCCGGCGAACCCGGCGGCGTGCTCCGCCGACAGGTCGTGCACGCCGATCTCGTCGAACTCCCAGCCGGTGCCCGCCAGATACTGGTGGATGTACCGGGCGATGAGACCGGTGCCGAAGAAACCGACCCGGCGCGGCCGGTCCCCGCGCGCCCGGCCGAGGGCGTCGGCGGCCAGCGCCGCGGAGGCGGCGGTACGGGCCGCGCTGATGATCGAACTCTCCAGGCAGGCCAGCGGGTAGCCGGTCTCCGGGTCGTTGAGGATGAGCACGGCGGAGGCGCGCGGGAGGCCCGCCGCCACGTTGCCGGGGAAGCTGGAGATCCATTTCAGGCCGTCCACGCCGATGCCGCCGCCGATCGAGGCCGGGAGCGCGATGATGCGGGAGGCGGGCCGGTCGGGGAAGCGGAGGAAGTAGGACGGCGGGTTGACGGTGTCACCGGCACCGTGGACGCGGTACGCCGTTTCGATCAGACGCACCACCTCCCGGTGCCGGCCCGCCAGGACCCGGTGGACCTGGGCGCCGGAGATCACGGCGAAGGTGGGCGCCTTGGCGACAGGCGGCATCGTGTACTCCACGTTTCGGCTGGCAGTGGTACCGGCCGAACGTAGGCAGCCCGCTTATCGGTGGGGTATCGGCCGTCTACAACGGCACGTGACGGACCCGGGCGCTCCTCGCCGGCGCCCGGGGTCAGCCTTCCTCGTTCTCCAGCCGGGCCAGCGCGCGTTCCGCCTCCGCGCGCCACTGCGGGGCGTCGGCGCGGACGAACACGTCATGGGCGGCGGTCAGCCGTTCCCGCGCCGCGTCGAGGCGGGCCAGCCGGCGCAGGGCGTCGCCGAGGACGAGGTTGATCCGGCCGTCGACGAGGGGGGAGTCGATGTGCTCGACGATCTCCAGCGCCTCGGTCAGGGTGGTCGCGGCGGCCTCCACCTCGTCCGCGCCCAGGCGGCTCTCGCCGAGTCCCAGCAGGGCGTAGGCGAGCCCCACCCGGTCGGACTTGTCGGTGACGAGCGTGACCACCTGCTGAAACGCTTTTTCCGCCAGATCGAAGTCCGACCGGGCCAGATGCACCCGGCCCAGCCGGTGCAGGGTCTGGGCGGCGCCGCGCCGGCTGCCGCCGCCGATCGACTCCATGAGCTGGACCGCTTCGAGACTCAGCTTCATCGCCGGCTCGGTGGCGCCGCGGTCCAGTTCGATCTGCGCCATGTTGTCGAGGGTGTGCGCCTCGGAGGAGGTGTCGCCGACCCGGCGCAGGATGTCCCGGGCCGTCCGCAGCCGCTCCATGGCGACGTCCAGGTTGCCGCGGAACCGGTCCAGGATCGACAGGTTGCGCAGGTTCAGCGCCTGCCCGTGCTCCTCGCCGGCCTGCTCGAACAGCTCCAGCGCCTCGCTGTAGCGGGCGTGTGCCTCCTCCAGCCGGCGGTAGGACTGGGCGACGCCGCCGAGCTGGTGCAGCATGGCGGCCTGCCCGCGCAGGTTGCCCGTCCTGCGGGACGCGGCCAGCGCCGCCTCCGAGCAGATCCGCCAGTCGTCCAGGTAGTGGCGGGTCTCGAAGAGCACCGCCGCCGAGACCGTGAGGTCCCAGGCGAGGTCGGCCATGTCCAGGGCGGCCGTCTGCTCGACCGCGGCGACCAGCGACAGGCGTTCCGCCTCCAGCCACTCCAGCGGCGAGTCGAGGAGTTCGTCGAGGTGGATGGGGTCGACCGGCCGGCGCGCCACCTCGCTGTGCACGACGCTGAAGTGGCCTCCGTACTCCCGTCGGTGGGCCTCCTCCGCGATCGTCAGCCAGGTGCGGAAGGCGCGCTCGCGGGCGGCCCGCTGGGCGTCCGGCGGCTCCTCGGCGTAGGCCCGCTCGCGGGCGTACAGGCGCATGAGGTTCTGCAGCCGGTAGCGCAGCCGGCCGGTCGCGTCGACACCGACGACCTCCAGGAACTGGGCGTCGACGAGGTCCTCCATGATCCGCTCGGCGTCCAGCACGTCGACATCGAGCAGCGCGCCGCCGACCCAGGCCGCGAAGTCGGGCACGTCGAGCAGGCCGAGCCGCCGGTAGAGCAGCGCCGCCTCCTCGGGCAGATAGCGGTACGACAGCGCGAAGCTGGCCCGCACCCGGGAGGCGCCCTGGCTCAGCTCGTCCAGCCTGCGTGCCTCGTCGGTGAGCCGGGTCACCAGGTGCCGTACGGTCCAGTGCGGTTTGGAGGCGAGCCGGGCGGCGGCGATGCGCAGGGCCAGCGGCAGCCGGTCGCACAGCTCGGCCAGCCGCACGGTGTCGGCGCGGGCGGAGGCGATGCGCTCGGTGCCGACGATCCGGCCGAGCAGTTCCACGGCCTCCGGCTCGGGCAGCACGCCGAGGTGCACCCGGGCCTCCTGCGGCCAGGTGACCAGTTCCTCCAGCTGGTCCCGGCTGGTGACCAGCACGGCACAGCGCCCGCTGCCGGGCAGCAGGGTGCGCAGCTGCGCGTAGGAGCGGACGTTGTCCAGGACGACGAGCACCTGCCGCTCGGCGAGCACGCTGCGGTACAGCGCGACGAGCGCCTCCGTCTCCGGCGGTATCTGGTCACTGGGCACGCCCAGTGAGCGCAGGAACCGGCTGATGACGTCGGCGGCGATCGTCGGCTCGTGCTCCTCGTCGTAGCCGCGCAGGTCGGCGAAGAGCCGTCCGTCCGGGAAGTGGGCGGCGGCCCGGTGGGCCCAGCGGACCGCGAGGCCGGTCTTGCCGACGCCCGCGATGCCCGTGATCAGCCCGAAGGCGGGTCCTTGTTGCCGGTCCCGGTCCGCCACCAGCAGGTCCAGTACGGCCAGTTCGGGCTCCCGGCCGGTGAAGCCGGGCACGTCCGGCGGAAGTTCGGACGGGACGATGACGGAGTCGGAGCGCAGCGCGTCGGCGGCGACCACCGGCGGTGCGGGGGCGAGGGAGGGGTCGTCGCGCAGGATCGCGTCGTGCAGGTCCTGGAGGTCGGGGCCCGGCTCCATGCCGAGTTCCTCGATGAACTGCGAGCGCGCCTCCCGGAAGGTGCCCATCGCCTCGGCCCGCCGCCCGGACCGGTATTGCGCGAGCATCAGATGGTGCCGGGTGCGCTCGCGCAGCGGATGCTCCCGCACGACGGCCGCCAGCTCCGGTACGAGGTCCTGGTGGTTGCCGAGTTCCAGCAGGACGGAGGTGGCGTCGTCGTAGGCGTTGAGACGGTGGCCTTCGAGCCGGGCGGCCTCGTCCTCCACCAGCGGGCTGGCGATACCGGCGAAGGCGGGGCCCGTCCACAGGGCGAGGGCACGGGCGTAGCTGTCGGCCGCGTCGGTGTACCGGCCCTGCTCCACCGCCGTCTCGGCGTCCTTGACCAGCCGGGCGAAGTCCACCGAGTCGACCGAGTGCCCCTCGGATCTGAGGACGTATCCGGGGTGGGCGGTGACGATGATGTCCTCGGTGACGCCCTCGGCCTTGAAAGCCTTGCGCAGGGCGGCGATCACGATCGCGATCTGGGTGCGGGCGGTGGCGGGCGGGCCGCTGTTCCAGACACCGTCGACGAGGGTGTCGACCGGTACGATCCGGCCAGGGTTGAGCAGCAGCAGAGCCAGGACCGTTCGCTGGCGCGCACCGCCGACGGTGAGCGCACGGCCGTTCGCCGTCACCGACAGGGGCCCCAGGATCTTGAAACCGAGCCGCTCGCCCACGGATGTTTCCCCCTAGAACTCCACCCACCGTCCTCACCGGAGCGCCTGGACGACAATACCTGAGCGGCCGGGCGGGTTCGCTGGCGTTTTCCAGCCGTCCCTGAGGTCAGGGGCTTCGACGGCGCGGAATTGGGGAATCCTCTTCCCTTTTCACGGATTGCCGGAGAGGTCAGGTGTGCGAATTCGCACCGAGTAATCCGGACCGGAATATCCCTTCCGAGAATTCGTTGCCCTTTACATCGGGCAACCACGAAACTCCCCGGTACCTGGAGTGGCCGGATCCCGCCCCGGGATCCGGCCGTCACGCAGGCACGAATGGCCGATTCGCTATCGCACAGGTGATCCAATCGCGTCATACCGGGCACCACCTCGCCCGGCATGCCCACAGGCCCCCGGGGGGCCGCGCGGAGCGGGGGAGGAAACGACGGCCTCGGAGGCCGGATCGACGATGCCCACCGCCCCGCACGGGGGCAAGGAACCGGCACCGTGACCGAAAAGGATCAGGCCCGGGGCGCAACAGGCTGCGGAGAGCCCGCCCGAAGGGCTCACACCCGCTCGGGCCGCCCTGGCGCGCGACGGGCTGCGTCAGAGGCGAGAGCCGGACGAAACCCGCGAGGAGCCAAGTCTTTCGCGTCGCACGACTGGACAGGAACAACATCCGTAGCCGTTAATCCATCCCATGTATCGCTCACCGGAGCCGATCGACCGGGACCCCGTCGAAACGAGCACGTGACGCGTCGCGTCCGACCGCCCGCCCGGCCGGCCGGCCGGCCGGCCGGCCGGTGAGCGAACGCACCGAAGACCAAACAGTCACCTTCCCCCACCGAGAGGTGCAAGATGTCTTCCTCCGTCAGCAGACGGCGTCTTCTGCAAGTGGCCGGGGCCACGGCCGCCGCCTCTGCCACCGGTTCCTTCATCGGCGCATCGCCTGCCCGAGCGGCCGTCCCTCCCGCACGGGCGGACATCGGGGTGTCCGCGCATCCCTTCGCGCTCGGCCAGGTGCGGCTCACCGCGAGCCGCTGGCTGGACAACCAGGACCGTACGCGGAACTACCTGCGGTTCGTCGACGTCGACCGGCTGCTGCGCAACTTCCGCGCCAACCACCGCCTGTCCACCAACGGCGCCGCCGCGAACGGCGGTTGGGACGCGCCGACCTTCCCCTTCCGCACCCACGCCCAGGGGCACTTCCTCACGGCGTGGGCGCAGCTCTACGCGGTCACCGGAGACACCGTCTGCCGGGACAAGGCGACCCACATGGTCGCGGAGCTGGCCAAGTGCCAGGCCAACAACAGTGCCGCCGGGTTCGGCGCCGGGTATCTCTCCGGCTACCCCGAGTCCGACTTCACCGCTCTCGAGCAGCGGACCCTGAGCAACGGCAACGTGCCGTACTACACCATCCACAAGACCCTGGCCGGCCTGCTGGACGTGTGGCGCCACATCGGCAGCACACAGGCCCGCGACGTCCTGCTCTCCTTGGCGGGGTGGGTCGACCGGCGCACCGGCCGGCTGAGCGCCCAGCAGATGCAGGCCATGCTGCAGACGGAGTTCGGCGGCATGAATGCCGTGCTGGCCGATCTCTACCAGCAGACAGGCGACGCGCGGTGGCTCGCCGTCGCCCAACGGTTCGATCACGCCGCGGTGTTCGACCCCTTGGCGGCCAACCAGGACCGGCTCAGCGGACTGCACGCCAACACGCAGGTACCCAAGTGGATCGGGGCCGCCCGGGAGTTCAAGGCCACCGGCACGACCCGGTACCGGGACATCGCCACCCATGCCTGGAACTTCTGCGTCGGCAACCACACGTACGCCATCGGCGGCAACAGCCAGGCGGAGCACTTCCGCGCCCCGAACGCCATCGCCGGCTACCTGAACAAGGACACGTGCGAAAGCTGCAACACCTTCAACATGCTCACCCTCACCCGGGAGCTGTTCGCGCTGGACCCCGATCGGGCCGCCTTGTTCGACTACTACGAGCAGGCGTGGCTGAACCACATGATCGGCCAGCAGAACCCCGCGGACGACCACGGCCATGTCACCTACTTCACCCCGCTCAACCCCGGAGGCCGGCGTGGCGTGGGCCCGGCATGGGGCGGCGGCACGTGGAGCACCGACTACGGCACCTTCTGGTGCTGCCAGGGGACAGGCCTGGAGATGCACACCAGGTTGATGGACTCCGTCTACTACCGCAGTGACACCACGCTGATCGTCAACCTGTTCGTGCCCTCGGTGCTCGACTGGTCGGAGCGCGGCATCACCGTCACCCAGACGACGACCTATCCCGTGAGCGACACCACGACCCTGCGGGTCACCGGGAACGCCGGCGGAACCTGGGCGATGCGCATACGCATCCCGGGCTGGACCTCCGGGGCCACGGTCAGCGTCAACGGCACGGCGCAGAACATCCCCACCACACCCGGCAGTTACGCCACCTTGACCCGCTCCTGGACCTCCGGCGACACGGTCACCGTCCGTCTGCCCATGCGGGTCGTCATGCGCGCGGCCAACGACGACGCCAACGTCGCCGCGATCACCTACGGCCCGGTGGTCCTGTCCGGCGACTACGGCGATTCCGCGCTCACCTCCCTTCCGGCGCTGGACACCTCCTCGATCAGGCGGACCGGCAGCACGTCGCTCGCCTTCACCGCCCGCGCCGACGGCTCCGCCGTCGACCTGGGCCCGTTCCACGACGCGCACGGCCACAACTACACCGTCTACTGGAACACCAGCGGTACCGGCACCGTCCGGCTCGCCAACGTGGGCAGCGGTCTCGTGCTGGGCATCCAGAACATGTCCACGGCGGACGGCGGCCGCGCGCTGCAGTGGAACGACTCGGGTACCGCCGACCACGACTGGCACATGATCCCCGACGGAACCGGGTTCCGCTTCCGCAACGCCCACAGCGGCAAGGTGCTCGGTGTCCAGGACATGTCCACGGCGGACAACGCGGCCGTCCTGCAGTGGGCGGACAACGGCACCGCCGACCACCGCTGGACGCTGCTCGACCAGGGAGACGGGACCTACAAGATCCGCAACGTGCACAGCGGCAAGTTGCTCGCCATCGCGAACGGCTCCACCGCTGTCGGCGCGTTCGCGGTCCAGGACCGGGACGACGGCACCGCGGACAACCGCTGGCGCCTCGTGCGGAACTGACGCCCCACCCGGATGTAGATGGTGATCAGTCCGCGCACTCCCATGCGCGACTGTTCGACCATTGTCCGAAATATCGACCACTCAAGGAAGGAGACCGGCACGCCGGTGGTCATCCGGCCCAGCCGGGCACGCCGGCCACGGCGGGGCCGCAGGCGCGAGTGCCTGCGGCCCCGCTCGGGTGCCGAGTCAGGACGGGTCGCCGTACTGCAGGCCGCGGCCGTTGGTGCCGACGTAGACGCGGCCGTAGATGTCGGGGTCACCGGTGATGACGCCGACGCCGCCGATGGCGCCCCACTGGTGGGCGTCGTCGTTGACGCGGAGCCAGGTGGCGCCCCTGTCGGTGGAGCGGAAGACTCCGGTGACGTTCTTGACGGTGCCGATCAGGTACAGGGCCTGGTAGCCGGTGCCCGGCTTGGCCTTGCCGAAGCCGAGGGCGGAGGCGGACTGCACCGACCTGAGGGTGGTGAAGGTGCGGCCGCCGTCGGTGGAGTGCAGCAGCCCCTTGGTGCCGCCGGCGATCCACAGGTCTCCGGTGATGCCGGGCACCGCCGTGAGCCGGCCGGCGGGCAGGCCGGTGGCGCGGGCGGTGAAGCTCGCGCCGCCGTCGGTGCTGGCGTGGAGCGTGCCGCCGGACAGCGAGTAGAAGGTCCTGGCGGAGGAGCGGTCGGCGACGACCACCGCGCCGGTGCCCAGACCGCCGACGCGCGACCAGCTCGCGCCCTTGTCGGCCGACCGGTACGGGGCCTGACCGGCCTGGGTCCAGACGAGGGTGGAGCCGTCCGCCGCGAGCGCGACATGGCCGTCCTGGGCATCGGCCACCGGTTCCGCCTTGAAGCCGTTCCAGCTGAGGCCGCCGTCGGTGGAGTAGGCGCCGTCCTGCGCGCCGCCCCGGCCGACGCGGACCATCATCGAGGGCTTGGACTGGGCGAAGTCGATGTCGGTGCTGTTGGTCATCATCGGGTTCTTGAGCCGCCCGGAGGGCACCTTGGTCAGGTCGTCGTGCCGGAAGCCGCCCTGGTCGCCCATGGAGGTGATGACGGTGGCGCCGCCGGGCGGGGCGATCGCGTCCAGCAGCGCGGTCTCCTCCAGCCCCCGGGCCCCCATGCTCCAGTGGCTGGTGCCGCCACGGTCGGAGGCGTCTGCGTCCTTGCTGCGCAGGATGCCGTTGCCGGTGCCGTACAGCACGTGCCCGGAGTCGAAGGGGTCGATGGCCAGGGCGGTCATCCAGTGCCCGGTGTGGGTGCCGACGTAAGGAGCGGCGGAGGCGTTGCGCTTCGACGTGCCGGCCAGTGCCTTCCAGGTCGTGCCGCCGTCGGTGCTGCGGTAGATCTCGTCCTCGGGCCACCAGCGGCCGAGGGTGGTGACCATCACCGTGGAAGGCTTGCGCGGATCGACGGCCAGACCGGAGAACCCGTAGCCGCCCTGGGAGGGGGAGATGTTCTTCCACGCCCCGCGGTTGGGCGTGTACTTCCACACCGAGCCCGCCGTCACGCCGTTGGGCCCGAGGTTGTCGGTGTACGTCAGGTACAGCGAGCCGTCACCGGAGAGCACGCCGTGCTGCGGCAGCAGGCCGGTGGGCTGCCCGGAGACGGCCTGCCAGGTGCTGCCGCCGTCGGTGGAGCGGTAGAGAGAGGTGGCCCTGTCGTTGACGCCGACGTAGATCGTCTTGCTGCCGGCCGGGCCGTACGTCACGAAGGAGATGCCCGCGCCGCTGCTGGCCCCGTCCTTGACGGGGAAGGAGGCGACCTGACGCCAGGTCACGCCGTGGTCGGTGCTGCGCCACAGGCCGTTCCTGCGACTGCCCAGCAGCAGGGTGCCGTGGTCGGCCGGGTCGATCACGAGCCGTTCGCCGGCCCCGCGGCCGTCCTCGTTGCCGCCCACCTTGAACGGCAGGTCCGTCCGCTTGAAGGTGCGGCCCCGGTCCGTGGAGCGCAGGATCGCGCCGTTGCCCGCCCAGTCGTTGGTGTAGGTGCCCGCCATCAGGTAGAGCCGCTCGGGGGCGACCGGGTCGGTGGCCACCGAGTCGATCCCCAGCAGGTTCCAGTCCTTCTCGCCGATCCAGTCGGTCAGCGGGATCCACTGCTCGGCCGCACTGTCCCAGCGGTAGGCGCCGCCCATGTCGGTGCGCGCGTACAGCAGACCCTTCTCCCGCGGGTTGAACACCAGCCCGGTGACGTAACCGCCGCCCACGACTTGGGCGTTCCTCCACACATACGGTCCTGCCGCGGCCGTGGTCCGCGCGGTGCCGGATCCGGACGCCGGGGTCCGGTCCACCTTCACGAGCTTCCACCGCTGACCGGAGCCACCCCGGCTCGGATACTGCACGACCGCCGCGCCCTGGGCCGTGGAGCCCCGCGAGACGTCCAGGACCTGCCCGCTCCTGCGGGAGGTGAGGGTGACGGCGCCGGAACCACTCACCTCGCTGATCCGCCACTCCTGGGACGTGGCGGAACTGTCGGTCTGCTGCTCTGCGGCGGCCCCCTGAGCCCGGGAATCGCCCGCTATACCCAGCACCATGCCGCTGTTGCGGTTCACCAGCTCGAAGTAGCCGTCGCCCGTGGGGCGCAGCCTCCACTGCTGGTTGGCGGTGTTCTCGTCGGTCCACTGCTGGACGCGGGTGCCTTCGGCGGTGGAGAAGCCGTTGACGTCCAGCACCTTGCCGCTGCGCACGGAGACCAGCCGGTAGTAGGCATCGCCGTCGACCGTCGCGGCCTGCGAGTCCTCCTGCGCGAACAGGAGGTACGGCACGAGGACGGCGGGCACACCGAGCACCAGACCGGTGGCGGTCCAGCGGCGGCGGTGACGCCCGCGGCGCCCGCCGTTCGTGGGGTGGTTCATGGGGCGGCGTTCTCCTTGCATGCTGTTCACGCGGAAATCCGGATACCAGCCGTCGAACCGGCCGGATCCGATACCTTGTGGTCACAGGCTGCGCGAAGGGTTGCCGTGATGCCGGAGCCGGCCCACGCTGACGTCCGTCGCCCTCGCCGTCCGAGGCGCCCACGCTCTCCTGGACCACCTGAGTCCCCGGCCGAGCGCAGTACACGGACCGCTCAGGCGGGATGCGACCCGTCGAAGCGGTCTGACGACAGCTCACGCGGAGTCCCGCGAAGCTCGCAGATCAACCGGCAGCGCCGATACGGCAGGTGCGGGCGAGGTGCCGCCGACCGCGGGCCGCGCCCCGGGGCCATGTTCGACGCTGGTGCGTCAGCAGCCCGAGGAACCCGGCGAGGAAGCCGCTGATCAATCCGGACGCGGCGTGGTTGGCGGCGTTCACGCCGGCGCTGGAAGGCACGCCGATGACCAGGTAGTTGGCCAAGGCGCTCATCACCGCGCCGATCCCGCCCCCGATCGCGCCGCTGATGACCGATGCGCGCACCGCGGAGGGCCGGTCGGAAGCGGGCCCGCGACGCCCCGGCGCGGCCGCTTCGACACCGAGAACGCGGTCGAACGCGAGCGGACCCGACCCGGCCAGCAGTACGAGGACGAGGAAGGCCCCTCCGGCCGTCTCCCCGACCGTGACGGCCCATGCCGTCACGGTCGGCGCGGGCCACTCGTACCACTCAGGTCGGCGCCGAATCCGGCCGGTGGCATCGACGGCCGGTCGGCCCTCTCGCAGGCGCCACGCGCCGGCGTACGGCTCCCGCCTACGAGACGCCGGCCAGCCGGCTGCCGACCCGCGCGGCCGTCTCCCGCAGCCAGATGTGGGCCGCGTCATGCGTGTGGACCGGGTGCCACCACAGCGCCTCACGCAACGGCACCGCCTCGTAGGGCGGCTCCACCGTCCGCACGGCGGCGATCGGCGTCAGCGTCCGCGCCAGCCGTGCCTGGACCAGCGCGATGCGCCGGGTGCCGGTGACCAGCAAAGGCAGGAGCTGGAAGCTGTCGACGGACACCTCCACGCGCGGTTCGATGCCGAGCATGCCGAGCTGGCGTACGGCGGGCGCGTCGTAGGTGCGCTGGTACGTCACCCACGGCAGCCTCGCCAGGTCCTGGCGGGTGAGCCGGTCACCGACGTCCGGATGGCCCTCGGCGACGAGGAACACCCAGCGGTCGTCGTAGAGGTCGGTGGCGGGGAAGTCGCTGATCACACCGTGCGGCATGAGCAGGCCGTCGGTGGCGCTGAGCAGGGTGGCGGTGTCGTCGACGACGGACGGCGGAGTCTGGGTGAACCGCAGCCGGATGCCGGGGGCCTCCTGGTGCACGACGCGGGCGAGTTCGGTGCCGAAGACGGCCACCGCGTAGTCGGACGCCACCAGCCGGAACTCCCGGCTCTCCGCGGCCGGGTCGAAGTCGGCCTGGCTGGCGAAGAGGCGTTCCAGCACGTCGTAGGCGGTGGCGGTGCGGTCCAGGAGGACCTGCCCGAGCGCGGTCAGCTCGTAGTGGCCGCCGACGCGGGCGAGCAGGTCGTCGTCGAAGTGGCGGCGCAGCCGGGCCAGGGCCGCGCTCATCGCGGGCTGGCTGAGACCGACACGCTGCCCGGCGCGGGTGACGTTCCGCTCCTCGAGCAGAGCGCGCAGGGCGACGACGAGGTTGAGGTCGAGTCGGGTCAGGTTCACGGACGGTCCTCGCACGGGGCGACGAGCAGGGAGAGTGAGCGGCGGGAATAAATCCGGTGGATGCCGATCATCCACAGAATCTATTTCCCTGATCACGGCGAGCGGGTCCAGATTAGTCCCACCGCAATCAGGAGGACACGTCCGTGAGACCCGAACCCTCGTCCGCTCTCTTCGCCGGACCGTTCGCCCTTGCCACCCTCTCGGCCCCGGACGGCCCGGAGTTCCCCGCCCTGGTCACCGCCGACGGCCAGGCCCTCGACCTGCGGGACGTCTTCGGCGACGACCGGCTGACCACCCTGGACGTGCTGGACAGCTGGGAGACGGCCCTGCCGCGGCTGCGCGCGCTCGCGGCCGACACCGGTCCGGCCCGCACGGCCGTCACGGACCTGCGCGTGCACGCGCCGGTGGCCCCGCGCCAGGTGTTCCAGTCGGGCGCCAACTACCGGCAGCACGTCATCGACCTGCACGTCGCCCACCGCGCCCCCGGTGACGACCGGCCGGAGAGCGAGCGCCGCGCTGAGGCCGCGGAGATCATGGACCGGCGGGCCGCCGAGGACCTGCCGTACGTCTTCATCGGCCTGCCCGGCTCGATCACCGGCCCCTACGACGACGTCGTCCTGCCGGCGTGGGCCGAGCAACCGGACTGGGAGCTGGAACTGGCGGTCGTCATCGGCAGGCCCGCCCACCGGGTGCCGGTGCGGGAAGCCGCGCAGTACATCGCCGGCTACACCATC
Organism: Streptomyces sp. NPDC015242; assembly: GCF_043079125.1. Classification (NCBI taxonomy): domain Bacteria; kingdom Bacillati; phylum Actinomycetota; class Actinomycetes; order Kitasatosporales; family Streptomycetaceae; genus Streptomyces; species Streptomyces sp. NPDC015242. The sequence goes on from NZ_JBIBUF010000005.1 coordinate 508,426, forward strand.
GCCAACGACCTGACCGACCGCGCGACCGTCTTCCGCCGGGACATGCCGCAGATCGGCACCGACTGGCTGCGCAGCAAGAACGCGCCCGGGTTCACCCCGCTCGGCCCGTGGATCGTGCCGGCCGAATCGATCGCGAACCCCGACGACCTGCGCGTCACGCTCAAGCTCAACGGCGAGACGATGCAGGACGAGTCGACCGAGGACATGATCTTCAAGGTCGCGCGGATGGTGTCGTACGCCTCGCAGACCGCCCGCCTGCTCCCGGGCGACCTGGTCCTCACCGGCTCCCCGGCCGGCAACGGCATGCACTGGGGCCGGCTGCTGCGCGACGGCGACGTCATGGAGGGCACGGTCACCGGTCTCGGAGTCCAGCGCACCCGTTGCGTCGCGGAGGGCGCCACGTGAACCGCAACGACCCGGAGGGTGCGATCGCCGAGGCCGCCGAGGCGTACTCCAACTGGGGGCGCTGGGGCGAGGACGACCGGCTCGGCACCCTCAACTTCCTGGACGAGGGCAAGCGCCGTGAGGGCGCCGCCCTGGTGCGGCGGGGTGCCTGCTTCTCCCTCGCCCAGTCCTTCGACATGAACGGCCCCCAGAAGGGCTGGCGGCGGCGCACCAACCCGGTGCACACCATGCTGGACACCGGCACCGACGCCGCCCTCGGCAACCAGGGCTTCCCGCACGGCATCGGCGGCGCCGACGACGTGATCGCGATGCCGCTCCAGTGCTCGACCCAGTGGGACGGGCTCGGCCACATCTTCGACCACGGCAAGGCGTGGAACGGGCGGGCGGCCGAGCGGGTCGTCACCTCCGACGGCGACCTGGTCACCGGTATCGAGCACATGGCGCCGCACGTCGCCGGGCGCGGGGTGCTGCTCGACGTGGGCCGGGTGCTCGGACCGGACGGTGAGCTGCCCGACGGGTTCGCGATCACCGAGGAGCACCTGACGACGACGGCCGAGGCGCACGGCGTGACCGTGGGCCGCGGCGACATCGTCGTCGTACGGACCGGACAGCTCACCCGGGCCCGCCGCGACGGCTGGGGCGACTACGCCGGCGGGCCGGCGCCCGGTCTGTCGTTCACCGCGGCGGGCTGGCTGCACCGCACGGAGATCGCCGCCATCGCCACCGACACCTGGGGTTTCGAGGTCCGTCCGAACGAGTTCGAGCACGCCTTCCAGCCGTTGCACCAGGTCGCCATCCCGAACATCGGGCTGTTGATCGGCGAGATGTGGGACCCGGACGCGCTGGCCGAGGACTGTGCGGCCGACGGCGTGTACACGTTCTGGCTCACGGCCGCACCCCTGCCCATCACCGGCGCGGTCGGCTCCCCCGTCAACCCGATCGCCGTCAAGTAACCCACGGAACAAGGGAGTTCCCTTATGAGCGCAGCCCGCACGGTTCTGGTGATCGGCGGTGGCGCGGCCGGTAACGCCACGACGGTCTTCCTGCGCCGCGCCGGCATCGCCGTCGATCTGGTCGAGGCCAAGGACGACTGGAACGCCACCGCCGGCTCCGGCATCACCCTCCAGGGCAACGCCCTGCGCGTCCTGCGCGAACTCGGCGTCTGGAAAAGGGTCGAGGAGTCCGGCTTCGGTTTCGGCTCCGTCGGCATCACCGCCCCCGACGGCACCGTCCTGCACGTCGCCCAGGACCTGCGCACCGGCGGTGACGACCTGCCCGCCACGGTCGGCATGCAGCGCCCGCAGCTCCAGCGGATCCTGATCGACGCCGTCCGGGCCAGTGGCGCCACGGTGCGCCTCGGCACGACGGCCGACATCCTCGGCCAGGACGCGGACGGCGTCTCGATACGGTTCTCCGACGGCACCGAGGGGCGGTACGGCCTCGTCGTCGCCGCCGACGGCCTCGGTTCCTCGACCCGCGAGGCGATCGGCATCGCCGACAAGCCGGAGCCGACCGGCATGGCCATCTGGCGCGTCGCCGCCCCACGCCCGGCCGGGGTGACCCGCACCGACCTCGCCTACGGCGGGCCGGCCTACATCGCCGGCTACTGCCCCACCAGCGACAGCACGCTCTACGCGTACGTCGTCGAGGCCAACCGCGACCGCGCCTCCATCCCGCCGGAGACGTACGCCGACGAGATGCGCCGGCTCGCCTCCGCCTACGGGGGCCACTGGCCGGAGATCACCGCGCACATCACCGACCCGGCGAAGGTCAACTACACCTGGTTCGACCGGCTGCTGGTCGAGGGCTCCTGGCACCGCGGCCGTGTCGTCCTCGTCGGCGACGCCGCCCACTGCTGCCCGCCCACCCTCGCGCAGGGCGCGGCACTCTCCCTGGAGGACGCCTGGGTGCTCACCCAGCTGCTGACCGCCTCGGACACCTGGGACGACGCGCTCTTCCAGGCGTACTACGAGCGGCGTGCGGCCCGCGTCCGCCCGGTCGTGGAGGCTTCCGTACAGATCGGCCGGTGGCAGCTCGACGGCGTCCAGGACCCGGACCTCCCCGGCCTGATGCGCCGCATGATGACGATGCTGCGGGAGCTGCCGTGAGCACGCCCACCATCGACGTCCACGCCCATGTGCTGCTCCCCGAGGTCGAGGCCCTGGTGGCCGGCCTGCCGGGGCTGGCGGAAGCGAAGGCGCTGGACGCCCGGCGCAACGGTCCGGCGGCGCTCGCCGTCAGCGGGTCCATGGTCCGCGAACGCATGCCGAAACTCACCGACCCCACCGTGCGGCTGGCCGCGATGGACGCCCAGGGCGTGGACGTGCAACTGGTCAGCCCCTCCCCCTCCCACTACCACTACTGGGCGGACGAGGACACGGCCGAGAAGGTGTACCGGCTCGCCAACGAGGCGACGGCCGCGCACTGTCGCGCCGCCCCCGGTCGGCTCCGCGGGCTCGGCCTCGCGCCGCTGCAGCATCCTGATCACGCGGTGCGCGCCCTCGATCACGCGCTGGACCAGGAGCTGCTGGGCGTCGAGATCTCCAGCCACGCACCCGGACGGGAACTGTCCGACCCGGCCTACGAGCCCTTCTGGTCCCGGGCCGAGCAGACCGGCGCGATCGTCTTCCTGCACCCCTTCGGATGCACGCTCGACGAGCGCCTGGACCGGTGGTACCTGTCCAACACCGTCGGTCAGCCGGTGGAGAACGCCGTCGCGCTCTCCCATCTGATCTTCTCCGGTGTCCTGGACCGTCACCCGGGGCTCACCCTGATCGCCGCGCACGGCGGCGGCTACCTGCCCACGCACATCGGTCGCTCCGACCACGCCTGGTCGGCCCGCTCCGACGCGGGCGCGGGCTGCGCGCACCTGCCCAGCAGCTATCTCGAGCGGCTCTACTTCGACTCCCTCGTCCACGACCCGCACGTGCTGCGCGAGCTGGTCCGGGTCGCGGGCGCCGGCCGGGTCCTGCTGGGCTCCGACTTCCCCTTCGACATGGGCGCCGAGGACCCCGTCGGCGCGCTGCGCGCCGCCGGACTGTCCGACGCCGACATCCACGCCGTCAGCGGCGGCAACGCCTCCGCCCTCCTCTTCAAGGAGTGATCTCATGCGCCTGCTCACCCACCTGCGGCACGTCGACCTCGCCGTGCCCGACTACGACAGGCAACTCGACTTCTACGCCGGCGTCTGGGGCCTGACCAAGGTCGCCGAGGACTCCGGCATCTCCTTCCTCGCCGCCGAAGGCTCCCCCGAGCAGTACGTGGTCCGGCTGCGCAAGGCGGAGGAGAAGCGCCTCGACCTGGTCTCCTACGGCGCCGCCTCCGCCGCCGACGTCGACGCGCTCGCCGAGCAACTGCTGGCCGGAGGCGTGCAGTTGATCACCCGGCCGGGCACGGTCGACACGCCCGGCGGCGGCTACGGCTTCCGCTTCTTCGACGTCGACGGCCGCACCATCGAGGTCTCCGCCGAGGTCGAGGTGCGGCAGCACCGCAAGATCGAGGAGAAAGAGGCGATCCCGGTCAAGCTGAGCCACGTCGTCCTCAACTCCCCCGATCTGAACCGCACCCGGGAGTGGTACGAGCGCCACCTCGGCTTCCGCCTCTCCGACACCCTCAGCTCACCCCACATGGGCGAGGTCATGCACTTCATGCGGATCTCCAACCAGCACCACTCCATGGCGCTGGCCAAGGGACCGCACACCTCCCTGCACCACGTCTCCTTCGAGATGCGCGGCCTCGACGAGTACATGCGCGGCTCCGGCCGGGTCATCCGCGCCGGGTTCCGGAAGATCTGGGGCCCGGGCCGGCACATGGCGGGCGACAACACCTTCACGTACTTCCTCGACCCGCACGGCAACACCGTCGAGTACACCACCGAGCTGGAGTGCCTCGACGAGGACACCTGGCACCCGCACGTCTACGACTTCTCCCAGCCCGAGGTCACCGATCAGTGGGGCACGGCCAACCCGATGAACGAACTCGTCGCCAAGGAGTCCTTCAACGACCCCGACCGCGGCGTGTTCGTCGCCCCGCCGGTCTGATCCCGCCCCCTGCCCGGAGCCGCACTCATGCGTTTCGCCAGCTACGAACACCGTCACCGCCGCCGCGTGGCCGTCGTGGAGGACGACGGCACCCTGCTGCCCCTGCCCGGCGTCACCTCGCTCACCGGCCTGCTGCGGGAGTCGGGCGGTCTGCCCGGCCTGCTCACCGCGGGCGCGGCGGCGCTCGACGTACCGCCCGGCCCGCACGTGTCGGAGGTCCGGCTGCTGCCACCGCTCCAGCCCGCCTCCGTCCGGGACTTCGTCACCTTCGAGGAGCACGTCGAGGGCGTACGGCGGTCCGTGGACGGCGCGGCCGGCGTGCCGGAGCAGTGGTACGCGGCGCCGACCTTCTACTTCACCAACCCGCACGCGATCCACGGCCCGGACGAGGGGATACCGGTGCCGCCCGGCTCCGCCGTCCTCGACTTCGAACTCGAAGTGGCCGCCGTCATCGGCCGGGAGGGCAGCGACCTCACCCCCGAGCAGGCCCGCGACCACATCGTCGGCTACACGGTCCTCAACGACTGGTCGGCCAGGGACCTGCAGTCCGCCGAGATGAGGGTCGGTCTCGGTCCGTGCAAGGGCAAGGACACGGCCACCACCCTCGGCCCGTACCTGGTCACCGCCGACGAACTGGAGCCGTACCGGGACGCCGGCGGCTTCCTGCGCCTGGCGCTCACCGCGGAGGTCAACGGCGAGGTCGTCGGCCGGGATCTGCTGTCCAACATGAGCTGGACCTTCGAGGAGATGACCGCCTACGCCTCACGCGGCACCCGGGTCGTGCCCGGCGACGTCCTCGGCTCCGGCACCTGCGGCAACGGCGGCTGTCTTGCCGAGCTGTGGGGCCTGCGTGGCGAACAGACACCGCCCCCGCTCGAGCCAGGGGACACGGTCACCCTCACCGTGGAAGGGATCGGCAGTGTGTCCAACACCGTCGTGCCGGGCGCGGACCCCGTGCCGCTGCCCGCGGGCCGGCGCAGGTCGAGGGAGCGGCCGTGAGCGACCTGCGCTCCACGAGGCTCCTGGGCAAGGTGGTCGTGGTCACCGGTGCGGCACGCGGCCAGGGCGCCGCCGAGGCGGAGGCGCTGACCCGGAAGGGCGCACGGGTGATCGCCACCGACGTACGGCCGGGAGGCGGCTGCCGCCGTCTCGACGTGACCAGCGCACAGGACTGGGCCGACCTCGCCGCCGAGCTGAAGGAGTCGTACGGACACGTGCACGGCCTGGTCAACAACGCGGGCGTCACCTGGCGCGCACGTCTCGGCGACGTACGGGCCGAGGACTTCGACCGGGTCCACACGGTCAACGTCACCGGCCCGCTGCTGGGCATCCAGCACCTCGCGCCGCTGATGCCGCCCGGCTCCTCGATCGTCAACGTCGGCTCCTCGGCAGCCCTCACGGGCCACTACCCGGTGGCCTACACCGCCAGCAAGTGGGCGCTGCGGGGCCTGTCGAAGACGGCGGCGCTGGAACTCGGGCCGCGCGGCATCCGCGTCAACACCGTCCACCCCGGCTACATCGAGACCGAGATGACCGCCTCGGCCGCCCCCGCCTTCCGTGAGGCCAACATCCGCGAGACCCCGCTCGGCCGCACCGGAACCGTGGGGGAGGTCGCCCCGCTGGTGGTGTTCCTGCTGTCGGAGGAGTCGTCGTTCATCACCGGCGCCGAGATCCCCGTCGACGGCGGGCTCACCGCGCACGGCGGGGTCAAGTCGGTCTCCGACGCGCTGCGCGAGAGGGCCTCGTGAAGCGGCTGGAGGGGAAGGTCGCGCTGATCTCCGGCACGGCCCGCGGTCAGGGCCGGGCCGCAGCGCTGCGGTTCGCGGCCGAGGGCGCGCTCGTGGTCGGCGGCGACCTCACGCACGAGGAGGCTGTCGCGACACAGCGGCTGATCGCCCGCGAGGGCGGCACGGCACTGACACCATCACCGCAGAGGACATCACGGCCCGGACGCGCCGGTACGCCAGGACGCTCTCGGGGGGGCACGCTGATTCATTCTGCGCCGTGGCGCCAAGGCGCCGGACCTCCATCGACGCTCCGTCGGAATACGAGAAAATGGCAGGTCAGAGTCCCTTTGCAGCAGGCTCCAGAATCGCCACGCACTCCACATGATGCGTCATCGGAAACAGATCGAACGCCCGCAGCGTCCGCACCCGGTATCCGCCCTCCCGGAAGTACCCGAGGTCCCGAGCCAGCGCAGCGGGATCGCACGCCACGTACGCGATCCGCCGCGCCCCCAGCGACGACAGCTGCTCCACGGTCTTGCGCCCGGCCCCGGCCCGCGGCGGGTCCAGGACGATGAGGTCGACCTCCGAGATGCCGGTGCGCGGCAGCACGCTCTCGACCTTGCCCTGCTCGATCCGCACACGCTCGAAGTCGGCGAGGTTGTGCCGGGCGTCCTCCACCGCGCGCTTGCCGGACTCGATGCCGAGCACCGCGCCCTGGTCGCCGACCCGGTCGGCGAGGGCGCCGGCGAAGAGGCCCACGCCGCAGTAGAGGTCGAGCGCCATGTCGCCCTTGCGCGGCAGCAGGCCCTGCATGACCGCCGTCACCAGTGTGTCCGCCGCCTTCGGGTGGACCTGCCAGAAGCCGCCGTTGGCGACCCGGTGGGTCCGTCCGTCCGCGCGCTCGCGGACGAACGGGCGGCCGTGGACGCGGTGGACACCGCCGGAGCGCTCGTCGACGCGCAGCACGGACACCGGGCGGTCCAGCTCGACCAGCGGCAGGCGCGCGCCCGGCTTCGGCGTGAGGATCACCTGCCGGTCCTGCGAGCCCGTCGCCGCGATCGCCTCGACGGAGTCCATGCCGGTCCAGTCGCGCTTCTCGACGCCCAGCTCGCTGACGCCCTCCGCGGCGATCATGCAGTGGTCGATCGGCTCGACCTCGTGCGACCGGTGGCGACGCAGACCGGCCCGGCCGTCGGCCGTGACCGCGTACTGGACGCGCGTGCGCCAGGCCGGGACCTGGCCGGCCGGCACCTTGTCGCCCTCGGCGGGCACCACGGTGCCGTCCCAGCCGACCTCCTCCGGGGTGAGCCCGGCGAGCCGCTGGAGCTGCTCGGCGATCACGTCGGCCTTCAGCCGCCGCTGCGCTCCGGGCTTGGCGTGCTGCCAGTCGCAGCCGCCGCAGCGGCCCGGCCCGGCGTACGGGCAGGGCTCGTCGATGCGGTCCTTGGAGGCGTCGAGCACGCGCACCGCGTCGGCCCGCAGGAAGCGCGCGCCCTCCTCGCCCTCGGTCACCCGCGCCACGACCCGCTCACCGGGCAGGGCGTGCCGCACGAACAACACCTGGCCCTCGGACGTACGGGCGATGCAGTGGCCGCCGTGGGCGACGGGGCCGACCTCGACCTCGTACTCCTCCCCCACCAGCGACTTCCTCGGTTCTGCCTGCATGGCGGGGTGACTCCATAACGCGTGAGGGGCAAGTGCCGTACGGAAACGGCCGGACAACAGCCCACCAGTCTACGTGGCCGCGGCCCGGCCGTTTCACACGAGCCGTGGGGTCACGGGTTGTGCTCGGTCGTCTCCTTCGGCCGCACCTGCGCGGGGCCCCGGCGCACCGACCCGGGCGCGTTCCACTCCTGCTGCCTGCGGGCGCGCCGCTTGGCCGCCTCGGAGGACTGCAGCTGGTACGGCACGGAGGTCACCATGATGCCCGGCGTGAACAGCAGCCGGCCCTTCAGGCGCAGGGCGCTCTGGTTGTGCAGCAGGTGCTCGTACCAGTGGCCGACGACGTACTCGGGGATGATCACGGAGACCGCGTCGCGCGGCGACTCCTTGCGCAGGCTCTTGACGTACTCGATGACCGGCCGGGTGATCTCGCGGTAGGGCGAGTCCAGGACCTTCAGCGGTACGTCGATGCCGCGCCGGCTCCACTCCTCCTGGAGCGCCTTGGTCTCGGCCGGGTCGACGTTGACACTGAGGGCCTCCAGGGTGTCCGAGCGCATCAGCTTGGCGTAGGCCAGGGCGCGCAGCGTCGGGCGGTGGATCTTGGAGATCAGGACGACCGAGTGGACGCGGGAGGGCCGGACGCTGTCGTCGCTCGGGCCGTCGGGGGCGGCGATCTCGGCGGCGACCCGGTCGTAGTGCTTCCGGATGGCCGTCATGGTCGCGTAGAAGATCACCATGCCGAGCAGGGCGACCCAGGCGCCGTGGGTGAACTTGGTGACGAGGACGACGACCAGCACCAGGCCGGTGAAGAACGCGCCGAAGGCGTTGATGGCGCGCGAGCGGATCATGTGGCGGCGCTTGGCCTGGTCCTTCTCGGCGGCCAGGTGCCGGTTCCAGTGCCGGACCATGCCGGTCTGGCTGAGCGTGAAGGACACGAACACGCCGACGATGTACAGCTGGATCAGGCGCGTGGAGTCGGCGCCGTAGATGCCGACCAGCAGGGCGGCGGCGCCCGCGAGGAGCACGATGCCGTTGGAGAAGGCCAGCCGGTCGCCGCGGGTGTGCAGCTGCCGCGGCAGGTAGCGGTCCTGGGCGAGGATCGAGCCGAGCAGCGGGAAGCCGTTGTAGGCGGTGTTGGCGGCGAGGAACAGCACCAGCGCGGTGGCCGCGGCCAGGACGATGAACAGGAGGCTGCCCTTGCCGAAGACGGCCTCGGCGACCTGGGAGATGACCGGGTTCTGGACGTAGTCCGGGCCGAGCGGGACGCCGTTGTGGATCAGGTCCTTGGCCGGGTTCTCGGCCATGCGGACGTCGGTGGCGGCGGCCAGCGCGATGATGCCGCAGAACATGGTGACGGCCAGCAGGCCCATCATCGCCAGGGTGGTGGCGGCGTTCCGCGACTTGGGCTTGCGGAAGGCCGGGACGCCGTTGGAGATCGCCTCGACGCCGGTGAGGGCGGCGCAGCCGGAGGAGAAGGCGCGCAGCAGCAGGAAGACCAGGGCGAAACCGGCCAGGCCCTGGTGCTCGGGCTTGATCACGTAGTCCGCGGTCGGTGCCCGCATGGTGTCGTCCAGGACGAGCCCGCGGAAGGCACCCCACGCGAGCATCGTGAAGACGCCGGCGACGAAGACGTAGGTGGGGATCGCGAAGAGCGAGCCGGACTCCTTGACCCCGCGCAGGTTCATCAGGGTCAGCAGCACGATGACGCCGATCGCGCAGGCGACCTTGTGCTCGACGACGAACGGGACCGCGGAGCCGAGGTTCTCGATGCCGGAGGAGATCGAGACCGCGACGGTGAGGACGTAGTCGACGAGCAGCGCGCTGGCGACCGTGAGACCCGCCTTGGGGCCGAGGTTGGTGTTGGCCACCTCGTAGTCGCCGCCGCCGCTGGGGTAGGCGTGCACGTTCTGCCGGTACGAGGCCACGACGGTGAACATCAGCACGACGACCGCGACCGCGATCCACGGGCTGAAGTGGTACGCCGTCACGCCCGCGATCGACAGGACGAGCAGCACCTCGCCGGGTGCGTACGCCACGGAGGACAGCGGGTCGGAGGCGAAGACGGGGAGTGCGATGCGCTTCGGCAGGAGCGTTTCCCCGAGCCGGTCACTGCGCAGTGCGCGCCCGATCAGGATCCGTTTGGGCACGTCGGTCAGTTTGGACACAACAGAGGATCGTAAGCGTTCGAACGCGGGGCCGCCCACCCGCCACCCCTCATCGGCGTTCCCTCTGCTCTCCGAGTGAATTCAGAGGCTCCTGCGGCTGCGGATTCCGCAGGTCACGCGACTTCCATGCCTATATGACTAAGCCCGTCCCCGACCTGGCCGTTACCACCCCAGGAGGCCCTCATGCACGCCCCCGCGGAACTGATCGGCGCCGCAGCCACACTCGTCGTCCTCGGAATCCTCACCTTGGCGAGCGTGCGCAGCATCAGCCGCCGGTGAGCAGCGCCGCCACCCCGGCCTCCAGTTCCTCCGGCCCGATGCTGTCCGTCCGGGTCGACGGCACGGTGCAGGCGTAGGCGCCGGCCACGGTGCCGTACAGGGCGCAGCGGCGGGGTGGTGCGCCGGCGAGCCAGGCGTGCAGGAACGCGGCGGCGAAGGCGTCGCCGGCGCCGTTGGAGTCGACGACGGGGGCCGGGGGCACGGCGGCGGGTACGTGGGTCAGCTCGCCGTCGGCCAGCAGGTACGCCCCGGCCGCCCCGGCCGTGGCGACGACGGCCCGGGCCCGGCCCCGCCCGGCGATGCGGCGCATGGCCGCTTCCGGGTCGTCCAGCGCGGCGGCGGAGAGGAAGACCAGGTCGGCCTGGTGGGCGAAGGGCTCGTGGTACGGGTTCGCCCCGTCCCAGTCGTGCAGGTCGGTGGAGATCGTGACGCCCGCCGCGCGCAGGACGGGCAGCGCGTGCACGCACGGCTGGGTGATGACGACGTGGGCGTGCCGGCTCACGGCCGCCAGGTCCCGCAGCGTGGCTTCGGGCAGCCGGTCCGTCTCCGCCGAGCGCGTGGCGTCGTACAGGGACAGCCGCCGCCCGTCGGGGCCGACGAGGTTGACCGCGCGTTTGGTGCCGAGCGGCTGCGGGACGGCCGTGAGCGGGATCCCCCGGTCGCGGTGGAGCGCCCGGACGAGTTCGCCCTCGGGGTCGTCGCCGAGCAGGTCGAGGTGGTGCGTGCGCAGCCCCAGCGCGCTCGTCGCCAGCGCGACGAAGTCCCCGCTCTGGCCGGCCCGGGTCACGATCCCGGGCCGGATCATGTGGCTGTCGGCGTACGGCACGGGCAGCTCGGGCACGTGCACGATCGTGTCCACGCCCGCGCCGCCCAGCACCAGCACGTCGATCTCGATGGTCATGGCCCGTCCTCCCCGCCCGCGGCCCGGCGGGGACCCGGCAGGGTCCCCGGCAACGCCCGCGGCTTTGCCGATACGTTGGACTCGGGCAGCCGCACGCGGCACCGCCCCCGGAGGGCATCATGGCGTGATTTCACCGGCATGATGTTGCCGGCGGCCCGCACGCAGGCCGCGATGTGTTGCCTGGCGAGCCGAAAGAGAGACATGAGCACGACATCCATGAAGGTCAGAGGGCCTGCAGGAAGCGCGGTGTGACGCGATGCATATTGTGATCATGGGTTGCGGAAGGGTCGGCTCCGCCTTGGCCCAGAACCTGGAGCAGCAGGGCCACACCGTCGCCGTGGTCGACCAGGACCCCACCGCCTTCCGTCGCCTGGGGTCCTCCTTCGGCGGCCGCCGCGTCACCGGGGTCGGCTTCGACCAGGACACCCTGAAGGAGGCCGGCATCGAGGAGGCCGGCGCCTTCGCCGCCGTCTCCAGCGGTGACAACTCCAACATCATCGCCGCCCGCGTGGCCCGCGAGATGTTCGGCATCGAGAACGTCGCCGCCCGCATCTACGACCCCCGCCGCGCCGAGGTCTACCAGCGCCTGGGCATCCCCACCGTCGCGACCGTCCGCTGGACCGCGGACCAGATGCTGCGCCGGCTGCTCCCGTCCGGCGCCGAGCCGCTGTGGCGCGACCCGACCGGCGGTGTCCAGCTCGCCGAGGTGCACACCTCCACCGGCTGGGTCGGCCACAAGATCAGCCGGATCCAGGAGGAGACCGGCGTGCGCGTGGCGTTCCTCACCCGGCTCGGCGAGGCGGTCCTGCCCACCTCCCAGACGGTGCTGCAGGAGGGCGACCTGGTGCACGTGATGATGCGCACCGACGAGGTCGACAAGGTCGAGGCGGCGTTCGCCAAGGGTCCCGAAGAGGAGGGCGGTCACTGATGAGGGTCGCCATTGCCGGAGCCGGCGCGGTCGGCCGCTCGATCGCGGGCGAACTGCTGGAGAACGGCCACGAGGTCCTGCTGATCGACAAGGCGCCGACCGCCATCTCGGTCGAGCGCGTCCCGCAGGCCGAGTGGCTGCTGGCCGACGCGTGCGAGATCACGTCCCTGGACGAGGCGGCGCTCCAGCGCTGCAACGTCGTGATCGCCGCGACGGGCGACGACAAGGTCAACCTGGTCGTCTCCCTGCTGGCCAAGACGGAGTACGGCGTCCCGCGGGTCGTCGCCCGGGTGAACAACCCGAAGAACGAGTGGCTGTTCAACGAGTCCTGGGGCGTGGACGTCGCCGTCTCCACGCCGCGGCTGATGTCGGCGCTGGTGGAGGAGGCGGTGAGCGTGGGCGACCTGGTCCGCCTGCTCCGCTTCAGCCACGGCGACGCCAACCTCGTCGAGCTGACCCTGCCGGAGGAGTCGGCCCTGGCCGGCACGCAGGTGGGCGACGTCGAGTGGCCCGAGGACACCTCCCTGGTCACGATCATCCGCGGCACGCGCGTGCTGACCCCGTCCCGGGAGGACTCCCTGGAGGCCGGCGACGAACTCCTCTTCGTGGCCGCGCAGGCCCGCGAGGAACAGCTGGAGGACCTGCTGTCGGTGCGCCGGGACAGCGCGGCGAGCTGACCGGACCGGACAGGCGGAAGGGGCGTCCCGGACCACCCGGGACGCCCCTTCCCCTTCGCTCAGCTGTGCGGGCTCACTGCTCGGCGGACCGGGCCGCGGCCTGCCGTTCCCGCTCCTCGGCGGCCTTCTCCTCCGCCTCCATCTCCGCGAACACGTCGATCGGCGCGGGCGCCTTGGCGAGGAAGACCCACGTCAGCCACACCGCGAGCAGGAACGGCGGGATCTTCAGGGCGACCAGGACCCAGCCCAGCTGCGTGGTGTCGGCCCACCAGTACAGCGGGAAGAGGATCGCGCACTTGGCGAGCAGGATGGCGCCCCAGGCGTAACTGGCCTTCGTGTACGCCTTCTTGCGCCCCGGGTTCCGCGTGCGCCAGGAGAGGTTCTCCTTGAAGACCGGCCCGAGGATCAGGCCGATCAGCGGCACCCCGCACACGGCCGTGATCACGTACGCCAGCCCGAGGCCCAGCGTGTAGAGCATGCCGGGCAGGTAGAAGTCCTTGGCGTTGCCGGTCATCATCGCGAAGACGACACCGAAGGCCACGCCGAAGACGCCGCTGAAGGCGTGCTTGACGGTGTCCTTCATCACCAGCCGGACCGCGACCAGCACGAGCGAGACGGCCAGCGCCGCGATCGCCGACAGGTGCAGGTCCTTGTTGATCGTGTAGATGGTGACGAAGAGCAGGCCGGGCACCACCGTCTCGACCATGCCCCGCACGCCGCCGAACGCCTCGAACAGGGCGGCCTCGGTCACCGCCCGGGCGTCGTCCGCAGAATTCTCTTCGGTCGGCTTGTCGAGCGACGTCACCGGCTACTCCCGTCCGAGGGGTCTCAGTTCGTACTTGGGGTTGAACAGCACCCGGCGGCCCCGGCTCATCGAGATCCGGCCCGATGCGATCAGCTTCCGGCCCGGCTCTATGCCGACGATGGAACGCCGGCCGAGCCACACCACGTCCAGCGCGGCCGAGCCGTCGAACAGCTCCGCCTCCAGCGCCGGGACTCCGGCACGCGGCCTGAGGGTGACCGTGCGCAAGGTACCAGTAACCGTGACTATCTGGCGGTCCTGGCAGTCTCCGATCCGGGTGCAGCCGGTCGTCGCGGTGTCCTCACGCAGTTCCTCGGACTCCAGGTCCTCCTGCGACGAGGAGAGCCGGTCGAGCATGCGCCGGAACCGGCCCGCCGGCTTTTCGGAACGAGGAACAGCACTCATATCTGAAGCGTACCGGGGCCCACCGGCATCCCCGTAGCCCCGGGCGGCGACCCTACTTCTCGAACCGGTAGCCCATCCCCGGCTCCGTCACGAAGTGCTTCGGATGCGACGGGTCCGCCTCCAGCTTCCTGCGCAGCTGCGCCATGTACACGCGCAGATAGTTGGTCTCCGTCCCGTAGGACGGCCCCCACACCTCCTGGAGCAGCTGCTTCTGCCCGACCAGACGGCCGCTGTTGCGCACGAGCACCTCCAGCAGGTGCCACTCGGTGGGCGTCAGCCGGACGTCCTTCCCGGCGCGCTGGACCTTCTTCGCGGCCAGGTCGACGGTGAACTCGTCGGTCTCCACGATCACGTCGCCCTCGCCTCCGCCGGCCGGCTCGGCCCGGCGCACGGCGGCCCGCAGCCGCGCCAGCAGCTCGTCCATGCCGAACGGCTTGGTGACGTAGTCGTCGGCGCCCGCGTCCAGCGCCTCGACCTTCTCGTCGGAGGAGTGCCGCGCGGACAGCACCAGGATCGGCACCCGGGTCCAGCCGCGCAGGCCCCGGATCACCTCCACGCCGTCCATGTCGGGCAGCCCGAGGTCGAGGACGACCACGTCGGGGTGGCGGGCCGCGGCGAGCTGGAGGGCCGTGGCACCGTCGTGGGCCGCGTCGACCTCGTACGTGCGTGCCTTGAGGTTGATCACGAGGGCGCGCACGATCTGCGGCTCGTCGTCGACCACCAGGACGCGGGTCATGAGGCCTGCCTTTCCGGTTCTGCCAGGGGTTCTTCCGGTTCTCCCGGCGGGACGAGGGGCTCCGGGCGGGTTCCGGCCGCGCGGAGGGTGAGGACCATGGTGAGTCCGCCGCCGGGGGTGTCCTCGGCGTTCAGGGTGCCTCCCATGGCCTCGGCGAAGCCGCGGGCGACCGCGAGCCCGAGCCCCACGCCGGCCCCGCGGGGGGCGTCGCCGTAGCGCTGGAACGGTTCGAAGATGCGGTCCTTGGCCTGGTCGGGGACGCCCGGCCCCCGGTCCACCACCCGCACTTCGACCCGGTCGGCGAGCGCGCTCGCGGCCACCAGCACGGGCACGCCGGGCGGGGCGTACTTGACGGCGTTCTCGACGAGGTTGGCCATCGCCCGCTCCAGCAGCCCGGGGTCCACCTCGACCATGGGCAGGCTCTCCGGCACGTCCAGCTCGACGCTGCCCTCGGGCACCCCGCCGAGCGCCATCGGCGCCACCTCGTCGAGGTCGATCTCGCGGATCAGCGGGGTGACGGTGCCGGTCTGCAGGCGGGACATGTCGAGCAGGTTCCCGACGAGGTGGTCGAGGCGGTCGGCGCCCTCCTCGATGCCCTCCAGCAGCTCGGCCCGGTCCTCCTCGGACCACTCCACGTCCTCGGACCGCAAGGAGGACACCGCCGCCTTGATGCCGGCCAGCGGTGTGCGCAGGTCGTGGCTGACGGCGGCCAGCAGCGCCGTGCGGATGCGGTTGCCCTCGGCGAGCCCGCGGGCCCGGTCGGCCTCCTCGCGGAGCCGGCGCCGGTCCAGGACGACGGCGGCCTGGGCGGCGAAGGCGGCCAGCACCCGGCGGTCCTCGGCGGGCAGGACACGGCCGGTCAGCGCGAGGGCCATGTGGTCCCCGACCGGCATGTCCACGTCCGCCTGGTCGGGACGCTCGACGGGACTCCCCTGGCCGGCGCGCCCCGCGCAGGTCCACGGCTCGACGTCGCTCTCGCGTTCCAGCAGGGCCGCCGACTCCATGCCGAAGGTCTCCCGGACCCGTTCCAGCAGCTCCTCCAGGCCGGTCTCGCCGCGCAGCACGTTGCCCGCGAGGAACGACAGGATCTCCGACTCGGCGCGCAGCCGGGCCGCCTGGTGGGTGCGGCGGGCGGCGAGATCGACCACGGAGGCCACGGCCGCGCCCACCGCCACGAAGATCACGATGGCGACGATGTTCTTCGGGTCGGCGATGGTCCACCGGTGCAGGGGCGGTGTGTAGAAGTAGTTCAGCAGCAGCGACCCGACGGCCGCCGAGGCCAGGGCGGGCAGCAGCCCGCCGAGCAGGGCCGCCGCCACCGTCAGCGCCAGGAACAGCAGCATGTCGTTGGCGAGGCCGAGGTCGACGGCGCTCAGCAGCGCCGCGAGGACCGGCGGCCCGGCGACACCGGTGATCCATCCCCACACCCGCCGCGACCGCCCGAGGCGCGCGCCCCGGGCCACCGGCAGACCGCGGCCCTTGGCGACCTCGTCGTGGGTGACGATGTGCACGTCGAGGTCGGGTCCGGACTCCCGCGCGACGGTGGCGCCGACGCCGGGCCCGAAGACGTACTGCCAGGTCTTGCGGCGGGAGGAGCCCAGCACGATCTGGGTGGCGTTCACGCCGCGGGCGAAGGACAGCAGCGCGGCCGGTATGTCGTCGCCGACCACGTGGTGGAAGGTGCCGCCGAGGTCCTCGACGAGGGTCCGCTGCAGGGCCAGTTCCTTGGGCGAGGCGGAGGTCAGCCCGTCGCTGCGTGCTATGTAGACGGCGAGCACCTCGCCGCCGGCGCCCTTCTCGGCCAGCCGGGCGGCACGGCGGATGAGGGTGCGGCCCTCGGGCCCGCCGGTCAGGCCGACCACGATCCGCTCGCGCGAACCCCAGATCCGCGACACCCGGTGTTCGCTGCGGTACCGGGTGAGGTGGGCGTCGACCCGGTCGGCCACCCACAGCAGGGCCAGCTCGCGCAGGGCGGTGAGGTTGCCGGGGCGGAAGTAGTTGGACAGGGCCGCGTCGACCTTGTCGGGCTGGTAGATGTTGCCGTGCGCCATCCGGCGGCGCAGCGCCTCGGGCGACATGTCGACCAGCTCGACCTGGTCGGCCCGCCGCACCACCTCGTCCGGCACGGTCTCCTGCTGCCGCACGCCGGTGATCGACTCGACGACGTCCCCGAGGGACTCCAGGTGCTGGATGTTGACGGTCGAGACCACGTCGATCCCGGCTGCCAGCAGTTCCTCCACGTCCTGCCAGCGCTTGGCGTTGCGCGAGCCGGGGACGTTGGTGTGGGCGAGTTCGTCCACCAGGGCGACCCGGGGCGCGCGGGCGAGCACGGCGTCGAGGTCCATCTCGGGGAAGACGCCCCCGCGGTACTCCAGCTCCCGGAGCGGCACGTGTTCGAGACCGCGCAGCATCACCTCGGTGCGGGACCGGCCGTGGTGCTCGACGAAGGCGACCACGCAGTCCGTGCCCCGCTCGACGCGGCGGTGCGCCTCGGACAGCATCGCGTACGTCTTGCCGACGCCCGGTGCCGCACCGAGGTAGATCCGTAGCTTGCCGCGTGCCATGGCCCCATTGTCTTCCGGTCTGCTGCCTGCGCGGCATCGACTGTCTTCCGGTCTGCTGCCTGCGCAGCGTCGACCTTACGGCCGGGCGGGGCGGTGTGCCGGTGCCGGGCGGGTCCGCGGGACCGTCCTTGACGGAACTCTGACGCGCCCGGCCGGACGGGGACCTCAGGCGGGGTTGTCGCCGTGGGTGAGGGTCTCCCAGGCGACGAAGAGGTTGTTGCTGCCGGCGGGGCGGCCGCGCTGGTTCAGCGTCCCGGTGTTGGTCATGGCGTGCCCGAGGCGGTTGGCGAGGGCGTTGTGGCCGACCTCGGTGACGGGGCCGAGTCCGGGCTTGAGCGAGCCGCCGCACAGCCAGCTCGGGACGGCCGTGCCGAGTTCGTACTTGGCGTGGAAGCCCAGCCCGTGCCGCAGCCGCTCCCCGACGTCCGTGCCGTAGAGGTCCTGGCCCTGGATCCGGCTGGTCTCGGCGACGTGCGAGATGGCAGAGAGGCCGTAGCCGGTGTGGGTGAAGTCGCGGCAGGTCTCCTGGCTGAGCCCGTTGACGAAGGTCGACTGGCCCTGCCAGTACTTGACGATCTTGTCCCGGGTGTCGAGGTTCTGGCTGGGGACGGTCTTCGGCAGCGCGCCGTCGGACTCCAGGTAGACGTAGGCGGCCGTCCGGGTGCGGAACTTTGCCATGGCCTTGTCGTAGGAGGCCTCGTCCTCCAGGAAGACGGAGATGCCGACGGCGGCCTCCATCATCGACAGCTCCCAGTTGCCGTTGGAGTTCGAGCCGTTGATGATCTCCGGCAGGTAGACGGTGCGCAGCATGGCGGCGAAGCGGCCGGAGTTCGCCCAGGTCCCGGTGTACGTGTACTTGATGATCTCGGCGGCCCTGGGCCAGGTGGAGCCGGCCCAGCCGGTCTGCAGGGGCGCGTTGCTGTTGGTGTGGTCGCGGATCACGGCGGACCAGGCGTCCATCAGCTCGATGGCCTTGCGCGCGTGCCGTTCGTCGCGCGTGACGTACCAGGCCAGGGCCTGGGTGTACGCGGCGATCGCGTCCTCGCGTTCGTCGGTGCAGCCGTGGTTGGGGTTGGAGTACGAGCCGCACTCGACGACCGCCCGGGGCCTGGGAGTGCGGTTCAGGTCGGCGTACCGGCTCGCCATCATCTGGTCGAAGGCGCTCTTCCAGGGCTGGGCGCCGGCGGTGACCTGGGAGCGGGCGAAGTCCAGCTGGCCCTGGGAGACGGTGACTCCGGGGTGGACGAAGGCGGCGGGGGCACTGGGAGCGGCGCCGGCGGGCCGGGCGAGGACTCCGGCGACGAGGGCGGCCGCGGCCGCGAGGAGAGCGGTTCTGCGCATGCGTGGGGGGCCTTCCGTTCTCGTATGTGAACGTGAAGCGCCTTTATGAACAGGCGCGCTGGACGGAGACGGTAGGTACAGACCAATTCGCCGTCAAGGTTCCGCGCACGAGAAAGGGCCGCGCCCCCGGTGGGGTGCGGCCCTGGTGTGTCTCTGCCGTGTCTCTGCGGGTCAGCGGACCTCGGTGATTTCCGGTCCGCGCTGGAGCTGGCCCATTCCGCCCGCGAAACGGGAGCCCTCCTCCTGCTGCACGCCCTCGGGGACCATCTGGGCGTCGTTGGGCAGCTTCAGGACGATCGGGTCGCGGGGCGCCATCGGGCCCTCGCCGCGGACCACGACCGTGTCCCGGAAGATCTGCTCCAGCAGCCCGGCGGCCTGCGGCTGCACCGCGCCCTGGCCCGAGATGACCCCGCGCAGGAACCAGCGGGGGCCGTCCACGCCGACGAACCGCACGACCTGGAAGCCGCCCGTGCCGTCCGGCAGCTGGACGGGGACCTGGGCACGCAGCTCCCAGCCGAGCGGGCCCTCGACCTCGTCGACGATGCCGCCCTGCTGGGTGATGCCGGTGCCGATCTCCTCGCGCACCTCGCCCCAGATGCCCTCGCGCTTGGGTGCGGCGAAGGCCTGCAGCTGGATGGCGCTGTCGCGCAGCACGACCGTCGCCGCGACGATCGCGTCGCCGGCGACCTCGACCCTGAGCTCCATGCCGTCGACACCCGGCACGAACAGGCCACCGAGGTCGACCCGCCCCTCGGCGGGGTCGCGTACCTCGGAGCTGTCCCAGGGCCCGTCGGGGCGCGGCGCCGGCTCGAGCCTCAGGCGCCCGCCCTCTTCGTCCGCCTCGGTGTCGACACCGTCGACGACCTGCTCGGCCTCGCCGGCCGCGTCCTCGGCGGCATCCCTCTTCTTGCGACGTCCGAACACGTCACTGTCCTTCCCGGTCGGATACGACCGAAGCGTATCGATTCCCACCCGTCCGACCGCCCAGGGCGGCCTGACCGCTTGTGCCGCTCGTCCCGTCCACCGCGGCGTGCCCTCCGGTGGACCCGAAGCCCCCCTCGGCCCGCGCGGAATCGGGAAGCTCCGCCACCTCCTGGAAGCGGACCCTCTCGACCTGCTGGACGACCAGTTGGGCGATCCGGTCGAAGCGCTCGAACCGCACGGCCTCGCGCGGGTCGAGATTCACCACGATCACCTTGATCTCCCCACGGTACCCGGCATCAACCGTCCCCGGGGCATTCACCAGGGCGACGCCGCAGCGCGCGGCCAGGCCGGATCGCGGGTGCACGAAGGCCGCGTACCCCTCCGGCAGCGCCACAGACACCCCGGTGGGCAGCACGGCCCGCTCCCCGGGCGCCAGTTCGCACGCCTCGGTGGTGCGCAGATCGGCCCCCGCGTCCCCGGGGTGCGCGTACGACGGAAGCGGGACGTCCGGGTCGACGCGCCGGATCAGCACGTCCACGGGCCGGCGGCTCACGGGTTCACCTCGAAGGCACGGGCCCGCCGGACCTGGTCCGGGTCGTCCATGGCCGCCTGGATCTCCTCCTTGCGGCCGTGGTCGACGAAGTGGTCGACCTTCACCTCGATGAAGAGCGCGTCGGCGCGTACGGCGACGGGACCCTCGGGGCCGCCGACCCGGCCGGTCGCGGTCGAGTAGATCTTCCGCCCGGCCACGGCCGTCACCTCGGCCTCCAGGTGCAGCGTGGTGCCGACGGGCACCGGCCGCACGAAGTCGGTCTCCAGCCGTCCGGTCACGGCGATCGTGCGCAGCAGCCAGTTCAGCGAGCCGAGGGTCTCGTCGAGGGCGCTGGCGAGCACACCGCCGTGCGCCAGACCGGGCGCACCCTGGTGGGCGGGCTGCACGGTGAACTCGGCGGTGAGCGAGACGCCCTCGCCGGCCCGCGCCTCCAGGTGCAGCCCGTGCGGCTGGTCCCCGCCGCAGCCGAAACACTGGCCGTAGTGCGCGCCGAGGAGTTCTCCCGGCGCGGGGGCGTCCGGATGGCGTACGGGCTGCACGGCGTCGGCCGGGGGCTGAAGAGCTGCGGAAGTACCACTCACAGGCGCAGACCTTACCCGCGCGTCGGCCCGCCGCGGACACCGTGCCAAGCTTGGCTCCATGCAGCTCTCCGCCGCCCCGTACGAAGAACGCCTCACCGCCCCGCGGACCTGGTGGCTGATCTCGTTCCTCGTGGGAGTCTCCCTGGCCCTGGTCCTGCTCCCGTTCGGCACGCTGCCGATGCTCGGCGGGCTGGCCGGGGGCACCGCGGTCGCCGCCGTCGCCGCGAGTTCGTACGGTTCGGTCCGCATCCGCGTCGTGGGCGACGCCCTGATCGCCGGAGAGGCGCGGATCCCCGTGGCGGCCCTGGGCGAGGCCGAGGTGCTGGACGCGGAGGAGGCCCGCGCCTGGCGCACCCACAAGGCCGACCCGCGCGCCTTCATGCTGCTGCGCGCCTACATCCCCACGGCCCTGCGCGTGGAGGTCACCGACCCGCAGGACCCGACGCCCTACCTGTACCTGTCGACGCGCGAGCCGGAGCGGCTGGCGCAGGCGCTGCGGGCCACGCGTCAGGCTTAGCACAGCCGCTCGGGTCCTCACCCGGGAGGCGGACTCGCCCCGGGCGGACTCGCCCCGCACTCGCTCCGGGAGACGGACGGCGGGTCTCTGCGCCCGCCGTCACCGAGGCTCGCTCTTCCCTCCGCCGTCGCGCCCGCGGTCGTCGCCGCGGCCCAGCGGGTCGTGGGTGATCTCGCCCATCTCCAGGGCGTCCGACGGCTGGTCCAGGGCCGGCAGGGCGTCCAGGGCGTCCCACGGCACCTGGATCCTGCGCAGGTCCTCGCGGATCCGGCCGGCGAGCTTTCTCGTCTCGCTGCGGTTCATGACCGCGCCCACGGCGGCCCCCACCATGAACGGCAGCAGGTTCGGCATGTTGCGGACCATCCGTTTCATGATCCGCTGGCGCAGCTCGCGCTTCATGCGGCTGTTCAGCGCCGTGCTGATGGTCGACGGCTTGGTCGCGTCGATGCCGCGCTCCCCCGACCACGAGTCGAGGTACGCGGTGCTGCGCTGCTTGAGGTTGCCGGGCGGTCTCACGCCGTAGACCTCGTGGAGTTCGGCGATCAGCTTCAGCTCGATCGCGGCGACGCCGGTGACCTCGGCGGCCAGTTCCGTCGGCATCGCGGGCGGCACGGGCAGCATGGCCGCCGCGCCGACACCGGCTCCGACCGTGGCCGTCGCCTTCGTGGCACCCGCGACGAGCCGGTCCGCGAGTTCCTCGGGCCCCAGCCCCGGGAACTGCCTGCGGAGCGTCGCCAGGTCCCGCACGGGGACCCGAGGGGCCAGGTCGATGATCCGGTCGGCGAGATGCGCGAGCCCCGCCCGGGCCCGCTCGCCGCCCTTGCGGGCGCTGCGCACGGCCCGCTCGCGGATCGCCCCCGCCCGCCGCCGGGCGACGGGTGCGGGGACGTCCACGGAGGCCGGGAGGTCAGCCCGGCCCGCTGCCGGTTCGAGCGAGGCCGCCTCCGTACCGGTGGAGCCTCGCTCGTCGTCACGCGCGCCGTAGGGGCCGTCTTCGATCGGCCCTTCGTCCGCTTTCCGGTGGGAGAAGCGGCGCTTCCAGGGAGGGGTCGAGCCAGTCACGGCCGACCCGCCCTCAGTCGCAGTCGCGGCAGATCGGCTGACCGTTCTTCTCCCGGGCCAGCTGGCTGCGATGGTGCACCAGGAAGCAGCTCATGCAGGTGAACTCGTCCTGCTGCTTCGGGAGCACCCGGACGGCCAGTTCCTCGTTCGAGAGGTCGGCTCCGGGCAGTTCCAGGCCTTCCGCGGCCTCGAACTCGTCGACGTCCACCGCGGAGGCCGACTTGTCGTTCCTCCGGGCCTTCAGCTCTTCGAGACTGTCCGAGTCGACGTCGTCATCGGTCTTGCGTGGAGTGTCGTAATCGGTTGCCATGTCGCTCTCCCCCTCTGGGTGTCTGCGGTGTCTCCAGCGCACGTAACGCGTGAGAGGCCGGACTTGTGCCCGACCTGAGGCGGAGATTTTGCCTCACATCAAGGTCTGTTACTCAATCGACACCCAACCGGACTCCTCATGAGTGATCGGCTTGGATGGCGATGGGGACCGTACACGGTCCGAATGCCGCACTACAAAGGCGTCTCACCGTGTACTTCCCGTGATCAAGACCCTCGAAAACCGGGATTTTCCCGGCTTTCCGCCAGGGTGCATGATCACGGAGAGTAGATGGCCAGAAAGGCGCCCCTGTGATCGATCACACACGGGACTCGTGCGGCAGCCCGTGCGAAATTCCGCGCAAAGCGAACATCCCCGCGTGTCGCCGAGTGGATCGGCGCCATGATCTCAGATGGGCAGCGTGACCCGCATCACGAGCCCCCCTCCCTCGCGCGGCTGCGCGTAGATGTGCCCGCCGTGCGCCCGGGCGACCGACCGGACGATGGACAGACCCAGTCCGACGCCCTTGTCGCTGCCCGTGCGCTCGGTGCGCAGCCGCCGGAACGGCTCGAAGAGGTTGTCGATCTCGTACGCCGGCACGACCGGGCCGGTGTTGGACACCACCAGCACCGCCTGGCCGTGCTGCACGTCGGTGGTGACCTCCACCCAGCCGTCCTCGGGCACGTTGTACCGCACGGCGTTCTGCACCAGGTTCAGCGCGATCCGCTCCAGCAGGACCCCGTTGCCCTGGACGACCGCGGGCTTCTGTTCGCCCCGGAGGGCCACGCCCCTGCTCTCGGCCTCGCCGCGCACCTGGTCGATGGCCTGCCCGGCGACCTCGGCGAGGTCCACCGGGCCCCGCTCGACGATCTGGTTGTCGCTGCGGGCGAGCAGCAGCAGGCCCTCCACGAGCTGCTCGCTGCGCTCGTTGGTGGCCAGCAGCGTCTTGCCGAGCTGCTGGAGCTCCACCGGGGCGCCCGGGTCGGACAGGTGCACCTCCAGGAGCGTGCGGTTGATCGCCAGGGGCGTCCGCAGTTCATGGGAGGCGTTGCCGACGAAGCGCTGCTGGGCCGTGAAGGCGCGCTGCAGCCGCTCCAGCATGTCGTCGAAGGTGTCCGCCAGCTCCTTCAGCTCGTCGTCCGGGCCGTCCAGCTCGATGCGGCGCGAGAGGTCCGAGCCCGCCACCGCGCGGGCGGTGCGGGTGATCCGGCCCAGCGGCGACAGCACGCGCCCCGCCATCGCGTAGCCGAAGGCGAACGCGATGACCGCCAGCCCGAGCAGGGCGAGCAGCGAGCGGCTGAGCAGGCTGTCCAGGGCGTGCCGGCGCTGCTCGTTGACGCAGGCGTTCATCGCGCTGTTGAACTCGTTCGGCGAGGCCTGGTCGGGCAGGTTGCACATCTCGCTGGTGACCTTGCCCTCGACGATCTTGAAGGGCAGGTCGCTGCCCACGTTCAGCGCCTGGGCGGCCAGCAGGTAGATGATCGACAGCAGCAGGATGCCGGCGATCAGGAACATGCCGCCGTACAGCAGCGTGAGCCGTATGCGGATCGTCGGGCGCAGCCAGGGGAACTGCGGCACGGGCCTTCTGGGGTCCCAGGTGGGCTTCGGGGGCGCCTGGGGAGGCGCGGGGGTCGCTGCCACGGGAGATCAGATCCGGTAGCCGGAGCCGGGGACGGTGACGATGACGGGCGGCTCGCCCAGCTTGCGGCGCAGGGTCATGACCGTCACGCGCACGACGTTCGTGAACGGGTCGGTGTTCTCGTCCCAGGCCTTCTCCAGGAGCTGCTCCGCCGAGACGACGGCGCCCTCGCTGCGCATCAGCACCTCCAGGACCGCGAACTCCTTGGGCGCGAGCTGGACCTCCTTGCCGTCGCGGAAGACTTCCCGGCGGTTGGGGTCGAGCTTGATGCCGGCGCGCTCCAGCACGGGGGGCAGGGGCACGCTGGTGCGCCGGCCCAGGGCGCGCACGCGCGCGATGAGCTCACTGAACGCGAACGGCTTGGGCAGGTAGTCGTCGGCGCCGATCTCCAGGCCCTCCACACGGTCGCTGACGTCGCCGGAGGCCGTGAGCATCAGTACGCGCGTGGGCATGCCGAGTTCGACGATCTTGCGGCAGACGTCGTCGCCGTGCACGAGCGGGAGGTCGCGGTCGAGGACGACCACGTCGTAGTCGTTGACGCCGATGCGCTCCAGGGCGGCCGCACCGTCGTAGACGACGTCGACGGCCATGGCCTCCCGGCGCAGTCCGGTGGCCACCGCATCGGCGAGCAGTTGCTCGTCCTCGACGACGAGTACGCGCACGTCCCTTGTCCTTCCTCATGTCCACACGCGTAGCGCTCTCGGGGCGCACGCGGGCAGGGGTCTTCGACGGTGTCGGTGTGTTGCCCTCCATCCTGCCCTTTTCGGCCATAAGTCGGAGGTAAGGCGGGTGCGGGGCCCCGGAACGCGAAGGGGAATAAGAGATTTTCTCCCGCGGTTAGGTTTCCACGGAAGGGAGCTTGGGGAGGACGGCTTTACATCCCACGATCACGCTCTGCAGGTACCGCACCACCATGCGGTGCGCACCTCTCCGCTTTTCCGCAGGGCGGGCGTGGATGTCCGGCACCGCCGCCGCCCGGCCGAGCGGGGCCGGGCATCCGCAGGAGACGTGATCGTCCCTTCCGAACGGCACACCCCCGTGCCATTCCCA
This sequence comes from Streptomyces sp. NPDC015242, assembly GCF_043079125.1. Lineage (NCBI taxonomy): Bacteria > Bacillati > Actinomycetota > Actinomycetes > Kitasatosporales > Streptomycetaceae > Streptomyces > Streptomyces sp. NPDC015242. The sequence continues at coordinate 533,691 of NZ_JBIBUF010000005.1, forward strand.
CGACCCAGGACGAGGGGGCGCAGCATGGACGCATTCACCGCAGGACTTCTGCAGCGCATAAGGGCGACCGAGTCCGATCTGTCCCGGGCTCGCGACGAGGGCGACGAGTTCCTCGTCGAGGTGGAGCAGGGAGAGCTCGACGACCTGCGCCGTCTCGCGGCCGAGCACGGTGTGGAGGTCAGCGCGACGAGCGTCTGATCAAGGCCCGAGCGACGGGCCCCGGCGAATCCAGCGCCGGGGCCCGTCGTGCTGTCCGGCGGTCCTCAGTCGTGCCAGGCTCCGAAGTCCTCCAGGAGGCGCTGGAGGGGCTCGAAGACGCCGGGGGTCCCGGCGACCGTCAGCTCGCCCGACGGGCGCTCTCCGGGGCGTCCACCGGTCAGCGCGCCCGCCTCCCGGGCGATCAGGTCGCCCGCCGCGAGGTCCCAGGCGTGCAGTCCGCGCTCGTAGTAGCCGTCGAGGCGTCCGGCGGCCAGGTCGCACAGGTCGACCGCGGCCGAGCCGCCGCGCCGGATGTCGCGCAGCAGCGGGATCAGCCGCCGCGCGACGTCCGCCTGGTGGGCCCGGACCTCGGCGACGTAGTTGAAGCCCGTGGAGACGAGGGCCTGGTCCAGGGGCGGCGCGGGGCGGCAGGCGAGCCTGCGCTCACCGTCCCAGGCGCCGGTGGCCCAGGCACCGCGGCCGCGCACCGCGTGGAAGGTCTCACCGCGCATCGGGGCCGTGACGACTCCGACGACGGTCTCGCCGTCCTGCTCGGCGGCGATCGAGACGGACCAGGTGGGCAGCCCGTAGAGGTAGTTGACCGTGCCGTCGAGCGGGTCGATCACCCAGCGGACGCCGCTCGTGCCCTCGGTGGAGGCGCCCTCCTCGCCGAGGATGCCGTCGTCCGGGCGCCGCTCGGCGATCAGCCCGGTGATCAGCTTCTCCGCCGCGATGTCCATCTCCGTGACGACGTCGATGGGGCTGGACTTGGTCGCGGCGACCGCCAGGTCGGCCGGACGGCCGTCACGCAGCAGCGCGCCGGCGCGGCGGGCGGCCTCCTGGGCGAGTTCGAGCAGGTCCGTGTGCAGGGGGTCGGTCACAGGGCTCCTCACGCGTAGGGGCTGTCGGCGCCCGCGGCGGCGGGCCGGGGGGCGCGGGCCGGGCAGCAGCCGACCGGGCAGAGGTCGTGGCTCGCGCCGAGCGCGCCCAGGGCGCACGGTGTGATCTCCTGCCCGCGCTCGGCGGCGGCACGCTCCAGGACGAGTTCACGGACGGCGGCGGCGAACCTCGGGTCGTCCCCGACGGTGGCCGAGCGGCGCATCGGCAGTCCCAGGTCCTCCGCCTTGGCCTTGGCCTCCGTGTCGAGGTCGTACAGGACCTCCATGTGGTCGGAGACGAAGCCGATGGGGGCGATCACCACGGCCGGGACACCGGCCGCATGGCGTTCCTCGAGGTGGTCGCAGATGTCGGGCTCCAGCCACGGGATGTGCGGGGCGCCGGAGCGCGACTGGTAGACGAGCTGCCAGGGGTGGTCGACGCCGGTGCGCTCCCGGACGGCCTCGGCGATCAGCTTCGCCACGTCCAGGTGCTGCCGCACGTACGCGCCGCCGTCGCCGTGGCCCTCCACGGGCCCGGAGGTGTCGGCTGCGGCCGTCGGGATGGAGTGCGTCGAGAAGGCCAGGTGCGCACCGTCGCGCACGTCCTCGGGCAGCTCCTGGAGGGAGCGGATCACGCCGTCGGCCATGGGCTCCACGAAGCCCGGGTGGTTGAAGTAATGCCGCAGCTTGTCGACCTTCGGCAGCTCCAGGCCCTCGCTCTCCAGGGCGGCGAGCGCGTCGGCGAGGTTCTCGCGGTACTGGCGGCAGCCCGAGTACGAGGCGTAGGCGCTGGTGGCCAGGACCAGGATGCGGCGGCGTCCGTCGCGGACCATCTCGCGCAGGGTGTCCGTGAGGTACGGCGCCCAGTTGCGGTTGCCCCAGTAGACCGGCAGGTCCAGGCCGTGCTCGGCGAAGTCCTTGCGCAGGGCGTCGAGCAGGGCGCGGTTCTGGTCGTTGATGGGGCTGACCCCGCCGAACAGGAAGTAGTGCTGCCCGACCTCCTTGAGGCGTTCCTTCGGGATGCCGCGTCCGCGCGTCACGTTCTCCAGGAACGGGACCACGTCGTCCGGGCCTTCCGGGCCGCCGAAGGAGAGCAGGAGCAGGGCGTCGTAGGGGGTGACATCGCGCGCGTCTGGCATGACTCCGATCCTGCCACCCTGCACTCACAGCCCGGAAACGGCGGGGGGCACCCGCGCGGCGCCGGTTCGGGAGCGGGCCGGCGGGCGGTTCGGAAGCGGTCGAACAGGTGCGCCAGAGACATCCGGAGTCGTAAGCTGTGTCGACTGCGTTCGCAGCTTACTGAGCCCTTCGGAGACCCCGTTGCCCAGCCCTTACCGCGCTCTGTTCGCCGCCCCCGGCACCAAGGGCTTCTCGGCCGCGGGTTTCCTCGGCCGGATGCCGCTGTCGATGATGGGCATCGGCGTGGTCACGATGGTCTCCCAGCTCACCGGGCGGTACGGCCTGGCCGGCGCCCTGTCGGCGACGATCGCGCTCGCCGCGGCGGTGGCCGGACCGCAGGTCTCCCGGCTGGTGGACCAGTACGGGCAGCGGCGGGTGCTGCGCCCGGCGACGCTGGTCTCCCTGGCTGCGGCGGCCCTCCTGCTGCTCGCCGCGCACTACCGCTGGCCGGACTGGGTCCTGTACGTGGCCTGCGTCGGCATCGGCTGCGTGCCGAGCGTCGGCGCGATGATCCGGGCCCGCTGGGCGACCCTGTACCGGGGCACCCCGCAGCTGCACACCGCGTACTCCTTCGAGTCCGTGGTGGACGAGGTGTGCTTCATCTTCGGGCCGATCATCTCCATCGGCCTGTCCACGGCCTGGTTCCCGGAGGCCGGTCCGCTGCTCGCCGCCTGTTTCCTCGCGGTGGGCGTCTTCTGGCTGACCGCCCAGCGCGCCACCGAGCCGGAGCCGCATCCGCGTGAGCGCGCGGGCGGGGGCAGCGCGCTGCGCGCCCCGGGGCTGCAGGTCCTGGTCGCCACCTTCGTCGCGACCGGGGCGATCTTCGGCGCGGTCGACGTGGTGACCGTGGCCTTCGCCGACGAGGAGGGACACAAGGCGGCCGCGAGCGTCGTCCTCGCGGTGTACGCGGCGGGTTCCTGCGTGGCGGGCATGGTCTATGGGCTGATGCACTTCGCCGGGGCACCGGAACGCCGGTGGCTGCTGGGCGTGTGCGCCATGGCCGTGAGTATGATCCCACTTCTACTGGTCGGAAACTTGCCGTTCCTGGCCGTGGCGCTGTTCGTTGCGGGTCTGTCCATCGCGCCGACGATGATCACGACGATGTCCCTCATCGAAGAGCACGTACCACGCGCGCAGCTCACCGAGGGCATGACCTGGGTGAGTACCGGGCTCGCGGTGGGGGTCGCGCTCGGCTCCTCCGCGGCCGGGTGGGTGATCGACGCGGCCGGGGCGCGCGCCGGGTACGGGGTTCCGGCGGTGTCCGGGGCCGTCGCGGTCGCGGTGGGTTTCCTCGGTTACCGCCGGCTCAAGAGGCCGGCTCCGGGTCGGGGAGGCTCCGTTGAGCAGCACAGCGAACGGAAAGAACGGCACGTGGCGTAACTGGGGCGGCAACGTCTCGGCGCGTCCCGCGCGGGAGGTCACCCCGGCCTCCGTCGACGAGCTGGCCGCCGCCGTGCGGCAGGCCGCCGAGGACGGCCTGACGGTGAAGGCCGTCGGATCCGGTCACTCCTTCACGTCCATAGCCGCGACGAACGGCGTGCTGATCCGCCCTCAACTGCTGACCGGCATACGCCGGATCGACCGCGAGAACATGACGGTCACCGTGGAGGCGGGCACCCCGCTCAAGAGACTCAACGTGGCCCTGGCGCGCGAGGGCCTGTCGCTGACGAACATGGGCGACATCATGGAGCAAACCGTCTCCGGCGCCACCGGCACGGGCACGCACGGCACGGGCCGCGACTCCGGTTCGATCGCCGCCCAGATCAGGGGCCTGGAACTGGTCACGGCGGACGGCTCGGTCCTCACCTGCTCCGAGAAGGAGAACCCGGAGGTCTTCGCGGCCGCCCGCATCGGCCTCGGAGCCCTCGGTGTCGTCACCGCCCTCACCTTCGCGGTCGAGCCCCTCTTCCTGCTCACGGCCCGCGAGGAACCGATGCCGTTCGACCAGGTCCTGGCGGACTTCGACCAACTCTGGGCCGAGAACGAGCACTTCGAGTTCTACTGGTTCCCGCACACCGGCAGCACCAACACCAAGCGCAACAACCGCAGCGCGGGCCCGGAGCAGCCCGTGCCCCCTCTCAAGAGCTGGATCGAGGACGAGTTCCTCTCCAACGGGGTCTTCCAGGTGGCCAACTGGGTGGGCCGGGCGGCGCCCGCCACGATCCCCGCCCTCGCGCGCATCTCCAGCAAGGCCCTGTCCGCGCGGACCTACACGGACATCCCTTACAAGGTCTTCACGTCTCCGCGCCGGGTGCGCTTCGTGGAGATGGAGTACGCCGTTCCGCGCGCGGCCGTCGTCGAGACGCTGCGGGAGCTGAAGAAGACGATCGACCGCTCGGGGCTGCGGATCAGCTTCCCCGTCGAGGTGCGCACCGCCCCGGCCGACGACATCACGCTCTCCACCGCCTCCGGACGCGACAGCGCCTACATCGCCGTCCACATGTTCCGGGGCACGCCCTACCACCGCTACTTCACCGCCGCCGAGCGCATCTTCACCGCCCACGAGGGCCGCCCGCACTGGGGCAAGATCCACACCCGGGACGCGGAGTACTTCTCCCGGGTGTATCCGCGCTTCGGCGAGTTCACGGCGCTGCGGGACCGTCTGGACCCTGACCGGCGGTTCCAGAACGACTACGTGCGGAGGGTCCTGGGGGCTTAGGCGACCCGGACGGAACCCTCGTGACGCCGCGTCACCTTCCGAACCCGCGTCGCAACCGGCGCACGCTCCGCGGCCGGCAACCGCACAAGAAGGGGACGTACGGCCGAAATTCCCGATTCCGATTCCGGTGATCGCGTGAAGTTCCCCACGTTCAAGATCGGGGAACGGGGGCATGGGGTGACCAAGTCCCGCCCCTTGCCAGAAGTTGGGCGGCGTGCCGATCCACGCACGTGGCCCGAATGGAGTACTGTGGCGAGCCCTGGGTCCGGTCTCCCATCAGGGTGCTCGGGACCTTTGAGGACCGCCGGGAGGGGGCTAGTTGCACAGGGTGATGAAGTTCGTCACTTAGCGTTGCGAATAGGTAACCGTGCCATAACGGCGGTCCAGGGCCCGCGCCCGACACGCCGGGCAACTCGGCAAGGTTGTGGCAGGCTGCACCCGGGCAGGCCACACTCGACTAGCGGAAGCAGCGACGCACGTGACGTCGGCAGGCACCACCCGGGAGGTCCCCATGCCCGAACTGCGTGTCGTGGCCGTCTCGAATGACGGCACACGGCTGGTGCTGAAGGCTGCGGACAGCACGGAGTACACGCTTCCGATCGACGAACGGCTCCGCGCCGCCGTGCGCGGCGACCGTCCCCGCCTCGGCCAGATCGAGATCGAGGTGGAGAGCCACCTCCGCCCCCGCGACATCCAGGCGCGTATACGCGCCGGCGCGACCGCGGAAGAGGTCGCGCAGATGGCCGGCATCCCCGTCGACCGGGTCCGCCGCTTCGAGGGTCCCGTGCTCGCCGAGCGCGCGTTCATGGCCGAGCGGGCCCGCAAGACCCCGGTCCGCCGCCCCGGCGAGAACTCCGGTCCGCCGCTCGGCGAGGCCGTGCAGGAGCGGCTGTTGCTGCGCGGGGCCGACAAGGACACCGTCCAGTGGGACTCGTGGCGTCGTGACGACGGCACGTGGGAGGTCCTGCTGGTCTACCGCGTCGCGGGCGAGCCGCACTCGGCGAGCTGGACGTACGACCCGCCGCGGCGGCTCGTCCAGGCCGTGGACGACGAGGCCCGCTCGCTGATCGGCGAGTCCGACGACCTGGCCGCGCCCGAGCCCAGCTTCCCGTTCGTGCCGCGGATCGCGCGGCTGCCGCGCGACAGGCCGCTGGACCGTCCCGGCGACCGCGAGCGGCCGAGCCTGCCCGCGCCGGCGCCGGAGCCCGACGAGGAGGCCCTGGCCATCACGGCCTCCAGCGAACGGGATTCCCTGACCAGCCTGCTGGAGGCGGTGCCGAGCTTCCGCGGCGACCTGGTGGTCCCGGAGCGCCCCGCGCCGGAGCCCGACGAGGAGCCGGTCGCCGAACCCGAGGAGGAGGAGCCCCCGGCTCCCGCCGCCTCGGCCGGTTCCGCGTACGCCGACGTCCTCATGCCGCGCTCCGTCGGCAGCCACCGCGACCGGCTCATCGGCGCCACCGACCGTCAGGCGGAGGCCGACGGGGTCCGCCCGGGCCGCAGAGCGGCCGTGCCCAGCTGGGACGAGATCGTGTTCGGCACCCGGCGCAAGAAGCAGGAGTAGCCGGGCCGACCGTCGTACGCGTACCTACGCGTGGGGGCCGCGCCTCGCCGGGCGCGGCCCCCACGCGTTCCGTTCACTGCGGGTCGGGACCCACGGCGACCGGACGGTCCGGGTCGGAGGACCACTCCGACCACGAACCGACGTACAGCTCCGCCGGAATGCCCGCGACCGCGAGCGCCAGCACCTGGTGCGCCGCGGACACGCCCGACCCGCAGTACACGCCGACGCGCGCACCCTCCGTCACGCCGAGCCCCTCGAAGCGCTCGCGGAGCTTGCCGGCGGGAAGGAAGCAGCCGTCCGTGCCGACGTTCTCCGTCGTGGGCGCCGACACCGCCCCCGGAATGTGCCCGGCCACCGGATCGATCGTTTCCACCTCGCCGCGGTACCGCTCCCCCGCCCGTGCGTCCAGCAGCACCCCGGACCGCGCCAGCGCCGCCGCGGCGTCCGCGTCGAGCAGTCCCGCCGCTCCCGGCTCGGGGGTGAAGTCGCCCTCCGCCGGAGCCGGCACGATCTTCTCCAACGGCCCCTGCCAGGACGGCAACCCGCCGTCGAGGACCCGCACGTCCGGGTGACCCGTCCAGCGCAGCAACCACCACGCCCGGGCCGCCGCCCAGCCCTGGCCACCGTCGTAGACGACCACCGGCGTCCGGGACGACACGCCCGCCCGGCGCATGGCCGCGCCGAAGCGCGCGAGGTCGGGCAGCGGATGCCGGCCGCCCGCGCCCGGGGCCGAGGCCAGCTCCCGGTCCAGGTCCACGTAGACGGCCCCGGGCAGATGCCCCGCCTCGTACGCGGCCCGGCCGTCGAACGGCGGTTCACCGGAGGCCTTCGCCGCGGTGAGCTGCCAGCGGACGTCGAGCAGGACCGGCGGGCGGGGGCCCGCCAGATCGCTCGCGAGGTCGGATGCGGAGATGATGGCGTTCATGGTCACCATCCTCGCGCACCGGGTGGCCGAGCCGTCGATGTCCGGCTACTCTGCTCCGCCGAACCGGGTCGATCACACCGCGTACGGGAACAGACACGTGCTGTACAGCTGAACGACACCCGTCGACAAGCGCGCCGCGAGGGAGAGCGCCCCGCACATCGGGCATTCTCCCGGACAACGATCGTCCCGCCGGGTGAGCCCCACGAGGGCTGCGGAGAGCACGGCCACCGCGAGGCCGAGAAGAGAGTGACGATGACCGACGCACCGGGGTCCGCCGGCCCGAACGGCACAGCACCCGCGCGGCACGCGCCCGGCACGCCCTGCTGGGTGAGTCTGATGGTGCACGGCCTGGCCGCGACCGAGGATTTCTACGGAGCGTTGTTCGGCTGGGAGTTCCGGCCCGGGCCGCAGCAACTCGGCCCGTACGTGCGCGCGCTGCTCGCCGGGCGCGAGGTGGCCGGCATCGGGCAGCTGCCGCCGGACCGGCAACTGCCCATCGCGTGGACCCCCTACTTCGCCTCGCGCAACGCCGATCTGACGGCCGAGACGGTGCGCAGCTGCGGCGGCACGATCGGTGTGGGCCCGCTGGACGCCGCCGACGCCGGCCGGCTGGCGATCGGTTCCGATCCGTCGGGAGCGGTCTTCGGCGTCTGGCAGCCCGCCGCGCACCTCGGCACGGCCGTCTCGGACGTCCCCGGCACACCCGCCTGGAACGAGCTGCTGACCTTCGAGTCGGCGACCGTCGCCAAGTTCTACCGGACGGTGTTCGGCTACGAGGAGGAGCCGGTGGTCTCGGCCGACTTCGACTACGTGACCCTGCACCTCGGTGGCCGGCCCGTCGCCGGCGTCCACGGCCTGGGGCAGGCGCTGCCCCGCGACCGGGGCCCGCACTGGGTGACGTACTTCCAGGTCGCGGACGCCCGGGACGCCTTGGACCTTCTGGTCCACCTGGGCGGCACGGTGCTCGGACCGGTGCGGGACACCCCGCAGGGGCGCGTGGTGGCGGTGGCGGATCCGGAAGGGGCGCGGTTCGCGCTGCTGCAGCGGCCGGACTGACGATCGGCGGGCCCTCGACTCTCGGCCCTCGACTTAGGCCCTCGGCCCCCGGCTCTCGCCCCCGGTCAGGCCGACGTCACCGGCAGGACGTCCGGGGACAGGGCCGCCGCGCGGGCCGTCGCGGCGGTCATGCGGCGGCGGTGGTGGCGGCGGCACAGCACCTCGTAGCCGACCTCGTCGGCGGAGTGGGTGACGTCGCCGACGACCACCTGGGCGCCCTCGACGACCATGACGCCGCCTATCGTGCGGGCGTTGTGCGTCGCGCGGGCTCCGCACCAGCACAGGGCCTCGACCTGGAGCACCTCGACCCGGTCGGCCAGTTCCACCAGCCGCTGGGAGCCCGGGAACAGCTTGGAGCGGAAGTCGGTCGTGATGCCGAAGGCGTAGACGTCCAGGCTCAGGTCGTCGACCACGCGGGCGAGTTGGTCGATCTGCTCGGGAGCGAGGAACTGCGCCTCGTCGGCGATCACGTAGTCCGCGCGGCCGCCCTGCGAGAGGTGGTCGACGAGGTAGGCGTAGAGGTCCTGCCCGTCCTCGACCTCCACGGCGTCCGTGACCAGGCCGAGGCGGGAGGAGAGCTTGCCGTGGCCGGCGCGGTCGTCGCGGGAGAAGATCATGCCCTGCAGGCCGCGCGCCGAGCGGTTGTGCTCGATCTGGAGAGCCAGCGTCGACTTCCCGCAGTCCATCGTTCCGGAGAAGAACACCAGCTCGGGCATGGGGGGTTGAGCACCTTTCGGTGGAAGGGGTCGGAGTGCGGTCTCAGGAGCGTACTTCGAGCAGCGGGACCAGCTGCTCGGCGGGGGTCATCGAACCGTGGTTGCCGACCATCGCCGACTCCTTGGGCTCCCGCTCGGAGGCGATGAGCAGGACGTCGTCGCGCGCGGCGGCGACCACGTCGCCGATCCGGTCGTACACCCGGGCGTCGATGTGCGGGCCGAACCAGCCCGCCTCGACGGCCTGGTCGCGGGAGGCGACCCAGAACTGCTCGCCGAGCACCTCGCGCCAGCAGGTCAGCACGTCGTTGGCGGCACCCGGGACGGCGTAGACATGCCGGGCGCGGCCCTCACCGCCGAGCAGGGCGACTCCGGCGCTGAGCTCCCAGTCCTCGTCGAAGTCGATGCGGTGCTGCTCGCCGAAGGGCACATCGATCATGCCGTGGTCGGCGGTGACGTACAGGGCGCTGCGCGGGGGCAGTTGCTCCGCGAGGCGCTGGACCAGGCGGTCGGCGTACATGAGCTGGCCGCGCCAGGCGTCCGAGTCGACGCCGAAGCGATGGCCGGCGCCGTCGACCTCGGCGAAGTACGTGTAGACCAGGGAGCGGTCGCCCGCGGCCAGTTGCTCGGCGGCCAGGTCCATGCGGTCCTCGCCGGTCAGCCGCCCGAGGAACGTTCCGCCACTGAGCGCGACCCGGGTCAGCGGGGTGTTCTCGAAGGTCGGGGACGACACCTGCGCCGCGTGCACGCCCGCCTGGTGGGCCAGCTGGAAGATCGTGGGGTACGGCTGCCAGGGGCCCGGCGGGGTCCAGGGCTGCCAGCGCAGCTGGTTCATCAGCTCGCCGGTGTCCGGATTGCGCACCGTGTAGCCGGGCAGGCCGTGCGCGCCGGGCGGCAGGCCGGTGCCCACGGAGGCGAGGGAGGTGGCCGTGGTAGCCGGATAGCCGGCCGTGAGGGGGCGCCCGGTGCCGCCGCGCGAGGTGGCGAGCAGGGACGTCATGAACGGGGCGTCCTCGGGATGCGCCTTCAGCTGCTCCCAGCCGAGGCCGTCGATCAGGAAGACGCAGTTCCGGTCGGCGGGGGTCAGCTCGGGGATCGTGGCGGTCATGCCGGGCACGCCCAGGCCTGCGGCCAGGGTGGGCAGCAGGTCGGCGAGGGAGCCGCTGCCGTACTCGGGGACCGGCGCGGAGGCCACGGTGAGCGGCTCGGGGTGCTGGTCCCAGGCCGTTTTCGGCTGTGTCATCAGCGGGCGCTGTCCGCGGTCGCCTCGGAGAGGGCCTGGGCGAAGGCGAGGGCCTGGCGCACGGTCTCCGGTCCGTCCCCGGCCTCGCTCACGCGGAGGCTGAGGTCGTCCGCCGTGGAGTTGCCGGTGTAGCCGTGGTCGGCCTCGCAGTTGGGGTCGCCGCAGGCGGCCGGCTCCAGGTCGATGCGGGAGACGGCGCCCCAGCCGATGGTGAGCACCACCTCGCGGGGCAGGGTGCCCGGCTTGTACGACTCCGGGTTGGCGACCACGCGGCTGACCACGATCGACGAGATGCGGCCGATCTTCACGGACTCCGTGGACGTCGTGGCGTACGGCGTGGGGGACGTGCTGTCGGCGGCCTGCTCGTCGGTGTGGCTGACGATGAAGCGGTTGTCCGTGAGGACGAGCACCGTCACGTGCCGGCGCACCTCGTTCTGGTCGAACGTCGTCTCCTGGTGGACCAGGTACGACCGGATGGGCTCGCCGCCCACGGCGGCCTCCACCGCCTCGGCCACGAGGGCCGGGTAGTAGCCGCTGCGCTCGATCGCCGCCCGCAGCCCCTGGGTCGTCGTACTGGTCTTGGCCATGACGCCCATCCTACGGGGGACCACTGACTGCGAGGCACCGCTCGCCCCCGGTCCGTGCGCGGGGAGGGTGCGCTCAGTACGCGGGGAGGGTCCGCGGACCGAGGTCGTCGCGGGCGGGTGGCGGCGCGAGGCGGACGGAGGCGCCCAGGACGCTCAGGCCGCGCGCGGCGACGACGACCGGCTCCAGGGTGACCGCCACCACCTCGGGGTGGTCGTCGACCAGCCGGGAGACGCGCAGCAGCAGCTCCTCCAGGGCACGGGTGTCGGCGGGTGCGGAGCCGCGCCAGCCGAACAGCAGGGGCGCGGTGCGGATGGAGCGCACCAGGGTGTTCGCCTCGCGGTCGGTGACGGGGATCAGCCGGTGCGCCGTGTCCCCGAGCAGTTGCGAGGCGGCTCCGGCCAGCCCGAAGGAGAGCACCGCGCCGGCCGCCGGGTCGATGACGGCCCGGACGACGACGTCCACGCCGCGCGGCGCCATCCGCTGCACGACGGGGCGCAGCTCGTCCGGCGCGCCGAACAGCTCGGTCAACTCGGCGTACGAGCGGCGCAGTTGTTCCTCGTCGGCGAGGTCGAGGCGGACGCCGCCCAGGTCGGCGCGGTGCCTCAGGTGCGGGGCGGTGGCCTTGAGGGCCACCGGGTAGCCGAGGGTGCGGGCGGCCTGCGCGGCGGCGTCCGCCGTCGGGGCCGGCAGGGCGCGGTGGACCTCGATGCCGTAGTGGCCGAGCAGGTCGCAGGTCTCGTCCGCGCCGAGCGTGAGGCCCTGCCCGCGCGCCAGCAGCCCGTCGATCAGGACGGCGGCGCCCTTCTCGTCGATGTCGTCGTACTCGGGGACCTTGCCGGGGTCGGCGGCGTCGCGCCGCCACTGCGCGTAGCCGACGGCCTGGGCGAGGGCACGGACGGCGCGTTCCGCGGCGGGGTAGGCGGGGATGAGGTGGGTGCCGTCGGGGGCCTCACCGACGGGCGGCCGTGCCGCGGCGGAGGCCGGCTCGGGGGCGGGCGGCCGTGCCGTGCCGAACCCGGGCGCGGGCGGCCGTGCCGCGGCGGACGCGGACGCGGGCGGGGGCGGCGTCGGCTCGGGCGCGGGCTGCTGTGCCGCGGCGGATCCGGGCTCGGGCGCGGACGGCGTCGGCTCGGGGGCGGGCTGGGCCGGCTGCCCCGTCCCGGCCTGCGGCGCCGTGCTCGCCGCCGCCGACAGGGCCTCCGCCAGGCCGCCCAGCTCGACGTGGACCACCAGGACCGGCTTGGCCGGTGCGGCGGCCGCGGCCGAGCGGAGGGCCTGGGCCAGGGCCGCGTCCCCGACCGAGCCCTCCCCCACCGACGGTATGGCGGTGACGACCACCGCGTCGCACCGGTCGTCGGACAGCGCGCGGGACAGCGCCGCGTGGAAGTCCGCGGCCGAGGCGGCCGTGGTCAGGTCCTGCGGCGGGTGCGGCCGCAGGCCCTCGGCGAGGCACGCGTCGTACGTGAGCAGGCCGAGCGACTCGGAGTTGCCGAGGATCGCCACCCGGGGACCGGCCGGCAGGGGCTGGCGGGCGAGGAGCAGGCCGGCGTCCACCAGCTCGGTGATCGTGTCGACCCGGATCACACCGGCCTGCCGCAGCAGGGCCGAGACCGTCGCGTGCGGCAGCCGGGTCGCGCGTACGGCGTGTCCCTGGGGCGCGGCCCCGTGCCGGGCGCCCTGGACGACGACCAGCGGCTTGGCCGCGGCCGTCCGGCGGGCGAGGCGGGTGAACTTGCGGGGGTTGCCGATCGACTCCAGGTACATGAGGACGACGTCGGTGTCCGGGTCCTCGTACCAGTACTGCAGGACGTCGTTGCCGGAGACGTCGGCGCGGTTGCCGGAGGAGACGAACGTGGAGACGCCGGTGACCCCCGTGACGCCGCCGCCGCGCCGGTGCAGCCGGGACAGCAGGGCGATGCCGATGGCGCCGGACTGGGCGAACAGGCCGATCCGGCCCGGGCGCGGCACCTCGGGGGCGAGGGAGGCGTTGAGCCGCACCCGGGGGGAGGTGTTGATGATGCCGAAGGCGTTGGGGCCGATGATCCGCATGCCGTGGGTGCGCGCCTGCCGCACCAGGGCGCGCTGGCGTTCGCGCCCCTCGGGGCCGCTCTCGGCGTACCCGGCGGAGACGACCACGAGCCCCTGCACGCCGTGTTCGCCGCACTCGGTGACGACCTCGGGGACGTGGTCGGCCGGCACGGCGACGACCGCGAGGTCCACGGGGCCGTCGATGTCCCGCACGGAACGGTGGGCCGGCACTCCGTCGAGCTCCTTCTGCCCCTCGGGCAGGGCCCTGTTCACGGCGTACAGGCGGCCGGTGAAGCCGGCGTCCCGGATGTTGCCGAGGACGCTGCGGCCCACGCCGCCCGGGGTGCGCCCGGCGCCGATGACGGCGACCGAGCCGGGGGCGAGCAGCCGCTGCACGGACCGGGCCTCGGCGCGGTGCTCGCGCGCGTACTGCACGGCGAGGGAGCGGTCGGTGGGCTCCAGGTCGAACTCCAGGCGGACCACGCCGTCCTCGAAGCTGCGCTGCTGGGTGTACCCGGCGTCCGTGAACACCTTGATCATCTTGGTGTTGGCGGGCAGCACCTCGGCGGCGAAGCGGCGGATGCCGCGCTCGCGGGCGACGGCGGCGATGTGTTCGAGCAGGGCGGAGGCGACGCCGCGGCCCTGGTGGGCGTCCTGCACGAGGAAGGCGACCTCGGCCTCGTCGGCGGGCCCGGACGCGGGCGTCCCGTCCGGGCCGATCCGGTCGTAGCGTACGGTGGCGATGAACTCGCCGCCGACCGTGGCCGCGAGTCCCACCCGGTCCACAAAGTCGTGGTGCGTGAAGCGGTGGACGTCCTTGGCGGACAGGCGAGGGTACGGCGCGAAGAAGCGGTAGTACTTCGACTCGTCGGAGACCTGCTCGTAGAAGCTGACCAGACGCTCGGCGTCATCGACGGTGATGGGCCGGATGCGCGCGGTGCCACCGTCGCGCAGCACCACGTCGGCCTCCCAGTGGGCGGGATACTCGTGCCGGTCCGGCGAGGTCTGCATGGGCCCCAGAGTACGGCTAGCGCCTGACAACGGCGCGAGGCAGTCTGTGGAGGGCGTCAGTCGGGTCGAGGCCGCGATCCGACGGCACCCGCGGGGCGGAACGACAGGTCCGCCCCCGGCTTCACGTGTGGGAAACTGGTCTAGACAACCCTGAACAGCGAAGGGCAGCAACACATGGCTGAGCGCCGCGTCAACGTCGGCTGGGCCGAGGGCCTCCACGCCCGCCCCGCCTCCATCTTCGTCCGAGCCGCCACGGCCGCAGGCGTCCCGGTGACGATCGCCAAGGCAGACGGCAACCCCGTCAACGCGGCCTCCATGCTCGCCGTCCTGGGCCTCGGCGCCCAGGGAGGCGAGGAGATCGTCCTCGCCTCGGACGCCGAGGGCGCGGACGCCGCCCTGGACCGGCTCGCGAAGCTGGTCTCCGAGGGTCTTGAGGAGCTGCCCGAGACCGTCTGAGTCCTCGAGCGGTTTTCACGGTGAAGCCGCGTCGGCCTTTACGGCCGGCGCGGCTTCCCGCATTCCGGGATGCGGGCTCTGCAATTCACGTGCTGACGCCCGGGCCTGCCTGCCGGTAAAAGGGCAGCAGAAATAACGCCCCGCGAATGGGCTCCTCTTTGTATACGGCTTGCGTGTTAATGACGCGGGCTCGCCGTGTTTACGGGATGTTGCGAGTTCCTCACACGCTCGCCGCGTTCCCCGGCGACGACGAGCCGCAGCCGGTGTGCGGCCGTGGCGCGCTCCGTGTGCAGCGCCGTGACCGCCCGCGCGCGCTCGGTGTCGCCGCGCGCCACCGCGTCCACGATCGCGCCGTGCTCGACCCAGGACTGGGCCGGGTCGGCCGGCGCCTCCACCGCGTACATCCAGGCGATCTTGTGGCGCAGCTGCGTGAGCATCGTGATCAGAGCGGGGCTGCCGGAGGCCTGGGCCAGCGTCTCGTGGAACCAGCCGTCCAGAGAGCGCAGGTCGTCGCTGGTGCCCCGGCGGGCGCGCTCCTGGCCCAGCCGGACCAGACCGCGCAGGACCTTCAGATGGGCCTCGGTGCGGCGCTGCGCCGCCCGGGCGGCGCCCAGCGGCTCCAGCAGCGTCCGCATCTCCAGCAGGTCCGCCGCCTCCTGCTCGGTGGGTTCGGCCACGCACGCGCCCGCGTGCCGCCGGGTCACCACGAAGCCCTCGGCCTCCAGCGTGCGCAGGGCCTCCCGGACGGGGACGCGCGAAACGCCGTAGCGGCGGGCGAGGAGTTCCTCGGTGAGCCGGCTGCCGCGCTCGTGGACACCCGCGACGATGTCGTCCCGGATGGCCGTGCACACCGAGTGCGCGGGAATACGCATGACCCGACCTCCGCTTAATCCCCGTGAAACGTCGACGAGTGACGTGTGTTCCGTGACTCTATTGCAATCAGCCGGAATTTCCGACGGCAGCCCGGAATCCATGGATATTTTTTGGACAGCGGGTCCCGGGAATGCCGAAAGGCCCCGGCTCGGTGAGCCGGGGCCTTTCGGATGCGCTGCGGGTGCCGTCAGAGGCTGACGCCGTGCGAGCGGAGGTAGGCGAGGGGGTCGATGTCCGAGCCGTACTCGGGGCTCGTGCGGGCCTCGAAGTGCAGGTGCGGGCCGGTGACGTTGCCGGTCGCGCCGGACAGGCCGATCTGCTGGCCCGGGGTGACCTGCTGGCCGGCCGAGACGCCGACGGACGACAGGTGGCCGTACTGGGTGTACGTCCCGTCGTTCATCTTGATCACGACCTGGTTGCCGTAGGCACCGCCCCAGCCGGCCTCGACGACCGTGCCCGCGCCGACCGCGTGGACGGAGGTGCCGGTGGCCGCGTGGAAGTCGATGCCGGTGTGGCTGCCGGAGGACCAGACGGCGCCGCCGGCCTTGTAGCCGGTGGACACGTAGGAGCCCGGGATCGGGGAGACGTAGCTGTTGAGGCGCTTGCGCTCGGCCTCGCGGGCGGCGCGCTCCTTGGCCTCGCGGGCCTTCTCGGCGGCCTCCTTGGCCTTCTTCGCCGCCTCGACGGCGCGCTCCCGCGCGGCCTCCTCAGCCTTCTTCACGGCGGCGGCCTCCTCGGCCGCCTGCTTCTGCGCGACGGCCTGGGCGTCGATCTGCTGGGCCACCGTGTCGCCCATGGTGATGACGGGGGTGAGGCCGGTCTGCTCGACGGCGGGCTCGTTGGCGGCGAAGGCCGGGCCGGCGACGGTGCCGATCACGCCGGTGGTGGCGAGAGCCGCGACGCCCGCCGCGCGGGCGGTGCCGCGCTGGATCCTGCTGGGACGGCGATGCTTGCCGGTGGCGCGTGTGAACGCCATGAAGTGGCTGGTCCTTTCCTTCCCTCTCGCCTACCGGGTTAGCTGACGGGTTCGGAGCAGGAAGGTCTCCTACGGATGCCCTCGCGACTCGCGCGGGCGTCCGATTCACCCCAGGGACTGCGGTTGGGTCCCCGGCTCCCCTGGCTCGCGCCGTACGGGGACTCGGCGATGACTGTCCGGTGCCGCGGGTGCGGCGCACTGCCTGACGAACAGCCCGGACGACGCTAAGCGGCGCCACTTTCAAATCCCAAACGGATCGGGCGTTTTGTAGCGCATCCCACAGGGCAGACAGGCAACTCCCGCCCCAATTCGGGCATAAAGGAGCCCTGGTGCCTTCGAAGGCGACCAGGGCTCCTTCGCGCGCGTGCCGCTACTCGGCGGCGACGACCGTGACGTCGCCGATGCCGAGGGCCTCCACAGGCGCCTTGATCTGCGCCGCGTCACCGACGAGGACGGTCACCAGACGGTCCACGGGGAAGGCGCTGACGACCGCCGCCGTGGCCTCCACCGTGCCGGTCGCGGCCAACTCGCGGTACAGCGTGGCCTGGTAGTCGTCGGGCAGGTGCTGCTCGACCTGGTCGGCGAGCGTGCTCGCGACGGCCGCGGCGGTCTCGTACTTCAGCGGCGCCACGCCGACCAGGTTCTGCACGGCGACGTCCCGCTCGGCGTCGGTCAGTCCCTCCGCGGCGAGGGTGCGCAGCACCGTCCACAGGTCCTGCAGCGCCGGGCCGGTGTTGGGGGTGTCCACGGACCCGCTGATGGCGAGCATGGAGGCACCGCTGCCGTCGGGCGCCGACCGCAGCACCTGCGCGAAGGACCGCACGCCGTAGGTGTAGCCCTTCTCCTCGCGCAGGACGCGGTCCAGGCGGGAGGTGAGGGTGCCGCCGAGGCAGTACGTGCCGAGCACCTGGGCGGGCCAGACGCGGTCGTGCCGGTCCGGGCCGATCCGGCCGATCAGCAGCTGCGTCTGGACGGCGCCCGGGCGGTCCACGATGACGACCCGGCCCGTGTCGTCGGCGGTCACCGGCGGCACCGGGCGCGGCTCGGCCGAGGAGCCGGTCCAGGCGCCCAGCGTGTCGCCGAGCAGGGCGTCCAGGTCGATGCCCGTGAGGTCGCCGACCACCACGGCCGTGGCCGTGGCGGGGCGGACGTGCTTCTCGTAGAAGGCGCGCACGGCAGCGGAGTCGATCGCGGCGACCGTCTCCTCGGTGCCCTGCCGGGGCCGCGACATGCGCGAGTCCGCCGGGAACAGCTGCCTGGAGAGCTCCTTGGCCGCGCGGCGGGAGGGGTTGGCCAGCTCGTGCGGGATCTCGTCGAGGCGGTTGCGGACCAGGCGCTCGACCTCGCTGTCCGCGAACGCGGGCGCCCGGAGGGCGTCGGCGATCAGGCCGAGGCCCTTGGTGAGCCGGGAGGCGGGGACCTCCAGGCTGATCCGGACCCCGGGGTGGTCCGCGTGCGCGTCGAGGGTGGCCCCGGCCCGCTCCAGCTCGGCCGCGAACTCCTCGGCGGAGTGCTTGTCGGTGCCCTCGGAGAAGGCCCGCGCCATGATCGTGGCCACGCCGTCCAGGCCGGCCGGCTCGGCGTCCAGGGGTGCGTCCAGCAACACCTCCACGGCGACGACCTGCTGGCCCGGGCGGTGGCAGCGCAGCACCGTCAGGCCGTTGTCGAGCGTGCCGCGCTCGGGGGCCGGGAAGGCCCAGGGCCGGGCCTCGCCCGCCTGCGGCCGGGGGTGGAAGTCCATCGTGGCCAGCTCGGTCACTTGGCCGCCTCCTCGTTCTCGTCGCCGGCCGCGGCTGCGGTCTCCCCGGCGGTGTCGGCGTCGTCGGTCTCGCCGGCGGTCGCGCCGGCGTTCTCGTCGGCGACGGGCTCGTAGACGAGCACCGCGCGGTTGTCGGGGCGCAGGCGGGCCTTGGCGACCTCCTGGACCTCCTCCGCCGTCACCTCCAGCACGCGCTGCACGGCGGTCAGCGCCAGCTGCGGGTCGCCGAACAGCACGGCGTAGCGGCACAGTTCGTCGGCGCGGCCGGCGACCGTGCCGAGCCGGTCCAGCCATTCGCGCTCCAGCTGGGCCTGGGCGCGCTCCATCTCCTCGGCCGTGGGGCCCTCCTCGGCGAACCGGGCGAGCTCCTCGTCGATGGCGGCCTCGATGACCGGCACCTCCACGTCGCCGGACGTCTTCACGTCCAGCCAGCCCAGGGACGGCGCCCCGGCCAGCCGCAGCAGGCCGAAGCCCGCCGCGACGGCCGTACGGTCGCGGCGCACCAGGCGGTTGTAGAGGCGGGAGGACTCACCGCCGCCGAGGACCGTGAGGGCCAGGTCGGCCGCGTCGCACGCGCGCGTGCCGTCGTGCGGCAGGCGGTAGGCGGCCATCAGGGCGCGCGCCGGGACGTCCTCCTCGACGACCTCGCGCAGCTGCTCGCCGATGATCTCGGGCAGCGAGCCGTCCCGCGGCGCGGGCTTGCCGTCGTGCCCGGGGATGGAGCCGAAGTACTTCTCGATCCAGGCCAGCGTCTGCTCGGGGTCGATGTCGCCGACCACGGAGAGCACGGCGTTGTTCGGCGCGTAGTAGGTGCGGAAGAACGCGCGCGCGTCCTCCAGGGTGGCCGCGTCCAGGTCGGCCATGGAGCCGATGGGGGTGTGGTGGTAGGGGTGGCCCTCGGGGTAGGCGAGGGCGGTGAGCTTCTCGAAGGCGGTGCCGTAGGGGACGTTGTCGTAGCGCTGGCGGCGCTCGTTCTTCACGACGTCCCGCTGGTTCTCCATCGACTCGTCGTCCAGGGCGGCGAGCAGGGAGCCCATGCGGTCGGCCTCCAGCCAGAGGGCGAGCTCCAGCTGGTGGGCGGGCATGGTCTCGAAGTAGTTGGTCCGTTCGAAGCTGGTGGTGCCGTTCAGCGAGCCGCCCGCGCCCTGGACGAGTTCGAAGTGGCCGTTGCCCTTCACCTGGGCGGAGCCCTGGAACATCAGGTGCTCGAAGAGGTGAGCCAGGCCGGTACGCCCCTTGACTTCGTGACGTGAACCGACGTCGTACCAGAGGCACACCGCCGCGACGGGGGTCAGGTGGTCCTCGGAGAGCACCACGCGCAGACCGTTGGCCAGGCGGTGCTCGGTCGCTGTCAGGCCTCCGGAGCCTGCCTGGGCTGTGGCCGTGTGACCCATGGGCATGTACGTCCCTTCGATCGCGGAGCGGTCTTCCCGACCGCGGTTTCCTGCCGGTCCTGCCACTGTATGCAAGCGTGCGGAGGCCTGGTGAAGTTCCCGGCGGCGACGTGGTCCGCGGACCGCGAAGGGCCTTCGGTACCGGGTGCTGGTCCCGGTTGTCACTGCGGCGGTCCACAATGGTCGGCGTCAGATCCGGATCGCAGCAGCAAGGAGCCGGCAGCGATGGCCCGCCGCAGCACGAAGACCCCGCCGCCCGACGACTCGTACGAGGAGCGGATCCTCGACATCGACGTCGTCGACGAGATGCAGGGCTCCTTCCTCGAGTACGCGTACTCGGTCATCTACTCCCGGGCCCTGCCGGACGCCCGCGACGGCCTGAAGCCGGTGCACCGGCGCATCGTCTACCAGATGAGCGAGATGGGCCTGCGCCCCGAGCGCGGGTACGTCAAGTGCGCCCGTGTCGTCGGCGAGGTGATGGGCAAGCTGCACCCGCACGGCGACGCGTCGATCTACGACGCCCTGGTGCGCATGGCCCAGCCCTTCTCGATGCGGGTCCCCCTGGTCGACGGCCACGGCAACTTCGGCTCGCTGGGCAACGACGACCCGCCCGCCGCCATGCGGTACACCGAGTGCCGGATGGCCGAGGCCACGAGCCTGATGACGGAGTCGATCGACGAGGACACGGTCGACTTCAACCCCAACTACGACGGCCAGGAGCAGGAGCCGGCCGCCCTGCCGGCCGCCTTCCCGAACCTCCTGGTCAACGGCGCCTCGGGCATCGCGGTCGGCATGGCCACGAACATGCCGCCGCACAACCTGCGCGAGGTCATCGCCGCCGCCCGGCACCTGATCCGCCATCCGAACGCGGACCTCGACGCCTTGATGAAGCACGTGCCGGGACCGGACCTGCCGACCGGCGGCCGCATCGTCGGCCTGTCCGGCATCCGGGACGCCTACGAGAGCGGCCGCGGCACGTTCAAGATGCGCGCGACCGTCTCCGTGGAGCAGGTCACGGCCCGCCGCAAGGGCCTGATCGTCACCGAGCTGCCCTTCGCGGTCGGCCCGGAGAAGGTCATCGCCAAGATCAAGGACCTGGTCGGTTCGAAGAAGCTCCAGGGCATCGCCGACGTCAAGGACCTCACCGACCGCGAGCACGGCCTGCGCCTGGTCATCGAGATCAAGAACGGCTTCGTGCCGGAGGCGGTGCTGGAGCAGCTGTACAAGCTGACGCCGATGGAGGAGTCCTTCGGCATCAACAACGTCGCCCTGGTGGACGGCCAGCCGCTCACGCTGGGTCTGAAGGAACTGCTGGAGGTCTACCTCGACCACCGGTTCACCGTCGTGCGGCGGCGCTCGGAGTTCCGCCGCGGCAAGAAGCGCGACCGGCTTCACCTGGTCGAGGGCCTGCTCACCGCCCTGCTGGACATCGACGAGGTCATCCGGCTGATCCGCTCCAGTGAGAACTCCGCGCAGGCCAAGCAGCGCCTGATGGAGCAGTTCTCGCTGAGCGAGGTGCAGACCCAGTACATCCTCGACACGCCGCTGCGCCGCCTGACCAAGTACGACCGCATCGAACTGGAGACGGAGAAGGAGCGGCTCACCGCCGAGATCGAGGAGCTGACCCGGATCCTCGACTCGGACGCGGAGCTGCGCAAGCTGGTCTCCTCCGAACTGGCCACGGTCGCGAAGAAGTTCGGCACCGACCGGCGTACGGTCCTGCTGGAGTCGGGCGGCGCCCCGGTCGCGGCCGTGCCGCTGCAGGTGGCCGACGACCCGTGCCGGGTGCTGCTGTCGTCGACGGGGCTGCTGGCCCGCACGGCGAACGGCGACCCGTTCCCGGAGGGCTCCGGCGCCAGGCGCGCGAAGCACGACGTGATCGTCTCGGCGGTGCCGGCCACCGCGCGCGGCGAGATCGGCGTGGTGACCTCGGCGGGCCGGCTCCTGCGGGTGAACGTGGTCGACCTGCCGATGCTCCCCGAGTCGATGCCGACGCCGAACCTCGCGGGGGGCGCCCCGCTGGCGGAGTTCGTCTCCCTGGAGGACGACGAGACGGTGGTCTGCCTGACGACGCTCGACGAGTCGTCGCCCGGCCTCGCGCTGGGCACGGCCCAGGGGGTCGTGAAGCGCGTCGTGCCGGACTATCCGGCCAACAAGGAGGAGCTGGAGGTGATCACCCTCAAGGAGGGCGACCGGATCGTCGGCGCGGTCGAGCTGCGCACGGGCGAGGAGGACCTGGTCTTCATCACCGACGACGCCCAGCTGCTGCGCTTCCAGGCCGCCCAGGTGCGCCCGCAGGGCCGTCCGGCCGGTGGCGTGGCGGGCATCAAGCTCTCCGAGGGCGCGAAGGTCATCTCCTTCACGGCGGTGGACCCGGCGGCGGACGCGGTGGTCTTCACGGTCGCCGGTTCGCGCGGCACGCTGGACGACTCGGTCCAGACGACGGCCAAGCTCACGCCGTTCGACCAGTACCCGCGCAAGGGCCGGGCCACCGGCGGTGTGCGCTGCCAGCGGTTCCTGAAGGGCGAGGACTGCCTGTCCCTCGCCTGGGCGGGCCCCGCTCCCGCGCTGGCCGCGCAGAAGAACGGCAGCCCGGCCGAGCTGCCGGAGATCGACCCGCGGCGGGACGGTTCGGGCGTGTCCCTGGCGAAGACCGTCGCGGTGGTGGCCGGGCCGGCCTAGGCCGGTTCCGGGATGCGCGCCGGCCGGCCCGGGCCCGGTTCCCGGGTCCTCGCCGGGCGGGCCTAGGCCCGGTCGGCGTCGTCCGGTTCCGCGGGATCCTCCCCGGCGTCGCGTACGTACCGCAGGACGCCCCACATGCCGTGCTCGTCGGCGTGCGGGGCGTCGCTGCGGCAGGCGTCGAGCCGCTCGGCGAGAGCGGGTGCGTCGATGCCCGAGCCGATGAGGACCAGCTGGGTGAGGCGCTCCTCGCCGGCCGGCCAGGGCTCCGGGTAGAAGCGCAGGAACCGCCCGACGGCGTGCACGGCGTAGCGGTTGCGCACGTCGTACGGGCCGAAGCCGACATACCCCTTGATCCGGTACAGGCCCTCCGGGCGGCTGTCGAGGAACTCCATCAGCCGCCGCGGGTCGAGGGGCTCCGGCGAGCTGAACGACAGGCTGTCGTAGGCGCTGTGCAGGTGACCGGCGTGCTCGTCGTCCTCGCCGGGCCCGCCGTGCGCGTGCAGGTCGTCGAAGGACAGCTGCCCGACGCGTTCCTCGCTCGGCCGGCAGTCGAAGAGGAACTCGGGGTCGATCCGGCCGTAGGTGGCCGGGACGACGGCGGCGCCGTCCACCAGGGACCGGACGAGACCGAGGACGCGTTCGCCGTCCGCCGCCCGGTCCAGCTTGTTGACCACGACGAGGTCCGCCAGCGCGAGGTGCCGGTCGATCTCGGGGTGCCGGGTCCGGGTGGCGTCGAACTCGGCCGCGTCGACGACCTCGACGAGCCCGCCGTAGACGATGCCCGGGTGCTCGCTGGCGAGGAGCATCCGCACCAGTTCCTGCGGTTCGGCGAGGCCGCTGGCCTCGATGACGACGACGTCCGTGCCGAGGGAGGGGTCCGCGAGTTTCTCCAGGTACTGGTCGAGCTCGCTCGCGTCGACCGCGCAGCACAGGCACCCGTTGCCCAGGGAGACCGTCGAGTCGCCGAGCGCTCCGGCGACGGCCATCGCGTCGATCTCGATGGCCCCGAAGTCGTTGACGATGGCGCCGATGCGGCTTCCGCCGCTGCGGTGGAGGAGGTGATTGAGCAGCGTCGTCTTCCCCGAGCCGAGGAAGCCGGCCAGGACGACGACCGGGATCTGCTGCGGTTGGGGGCTCGGCTGACTCACCGTGCGACCTCTTTCACGCCGACGCGCGCACCGGCTCGGACCGCCGGCACACGTACGAGTTGGGGATGCCGTCCCAGCATACGAGCGGGTAGATCACGCCCGGGCGCGGTCGTCGGGGTGCCGCGGGCGAGCCCCCTGAGGGCGCCCCTCGGCCGGCCCGCTCAGGCGGGAACCGGTGCCGGCGCCGCCGGGCCCACGTAGCGCGCCACCGGCCGGATGATCTTCGTGTCCTCCGCCTGTTCCAGGATGTTGGCGCTCCAGCCGACCACTCGCGCGGCGGCGAAGGTCGGGGTGAACATCTCACGGGGCAGGCCGCAGAGTTCCATGACCACGCCCGCGTAGTACTCGACGTTGGTGTGGAGTTCACGGCCGGGTTTCAGCTCCGCCAGGATCGCCTCGACGTGCCGCTCGACCTGCACGGCGAAGTCCACCCGCGGTCCGCCGAACTTCTGGGCGACCTCGCGCAGCATCCGCGACCTCGGGTCCTCGGTGCGGTAGACCGCGTGCCCGAAGCCCATGATGCGCTCGCCGGCGAGCACCCGCCCGCGCACCCAGGAGTCGATGCGGTCCGGGGTGCCGATGGCGTCCAGCGTGTCCAGCGCCCGGCTGGGCGCGCCCCCGTGCAGGGGCCCCGACAGCGCCGCCACGGCTCCCGCGAGGCAGGCCGCCACGTCGGCCCCCGTCGAGGCGATCACCCGGGCCGTGAAGGTCGACGCGTTGGATCCGTGGTCAATGGTGGAGATCAGGTACTGCTCGACGGCCCGGGCGTGCTCCTGGTCCGGTACCGCGCCGGTCAGCATGTAGAGGTAGTTCGCCGCGTAGGAGAGGTCCGCACGCGGCTCCACCGGATCTAGCCCCTGCCCCAGCCGGTACAGGGCGGTGAGCAGCGTGGGCACGGCCGCCGCCGCGTCGAGCGCGTCCCGCCGGCGCTGCTCGGCGTCGATGTCGTACACCGGGCGGAATCCCTTCGCCGCGCCCAGCAGCGAGAGCGCCGTGCGCATCCCGGCGAGCGGGCCGGAACGCCCGCCGGCCGCGGCGACGGCCGGCAGGGCCGCGCGCACCTCGTCGGGCAGGTGCCGCAGTGCCGCCGTCTCACGGGCGAAGGCCGCGCTCCGCCGGGCGTCGGGGAGGTCGCCGTGCACGAGCAGGTGCCAGACGTCCTCGAAGCTGCGGGTCCGCGCGAGGTCGACGGCCGAGTACTGGCGGTAGTGGTAGAAGCCCTCGAGACCGCGGACGTCTCCGATCCGGGTGTCGGTGACGACGACACCGGCGAGTCCCCGCGGTACCTCGACAAGAGCGGCTGCGGACCTGTTGACGGACATGTCTTCCTCCCTTGAACTTGATTCGACTGTCCATGCTTGACTGGAGCTCTGTCAACATTGATTGAATCAATATATGCGTCAATGCTTTCCAGAGACGGATACGGTGACCCCCATGCGCGATCAAGACACCGCCCCCCTCGGCCCGGGGCGGCGGCTGAGCACCAAGGAGGCCGCCGAGCTGCTCGGCGTGAAGCCGGAGACCGTGTACGCGTACGTCAGCCGCGGCCAGCTCAGCAGCCGCCGGGGCAGCGGCGGCCGGGGCAGCACCTTCGACGCCCGGGAAGTCGAGGCGCTCGCCCGGCGCAACAGACGGGACAGCGGGGGCGGTCCGGGATCCGGCGGCGACCTGTCCGTGCGGACCCGCCTCACCCTCATCGACAGCGACCGGTACTACTTCCGTGGCGTCGACGCGGTGGAGCTGGCCACGCGGCACAGCTACGAGGAGGTCGCCGAGTGGCTGTGGACGGGCCGGATGCGGCCGGGCAGCACGTTCACCGCGCCCGCCCGGTCCGTGGCCGTCGCCCGCCGTGCCGTCGACGCCCTGCCGGATCACGCCGCACCCGCCGACCTGCTGCGCGTCGCGACGATCGCCGCCGCCACCGCGGACCCGCTGCGCTTCGACCTGTCCGAGGACGCCGTGCTCGGCACGGCACGCACCCTCATCCCGACACTCGTCGCCGCCCTGCCACCGGCGGGACGCGACCGCCGGGACGACCGCCACGACACCCACAGCGACGACCGCCGTGAGCCGGGCCCCCTGGCCCACCGCCTGTGGACCCGGCTGTCCCCGCGGGAGGGCGACGAGGCGTCCCTGCGCGCCCTGGACACCGCCCTCGCCCTGCTCGCCGACCACGACCTGGCCGCCTCCACCCTCGCGGTGCGGGTCGCTGCGTCGGCGCGTGCCCACGCCTACGCGGCCGTCTCCGCCGGACTCGGCGTGATCGAGGGTCCGCTGCACGGCGCGGCCAGCGGGCTCGCCCACCGGATGCTGCTGGACGTGCTCGACCAGGGCGACGCGGGACCGGTGATCGCGGACGAGCTGCGCGCCGGCCGCCGCATCCCGGGACTCGGGCACCGGCTGTACCCGGGCGAGGACCCGCGCGCGCGTGCCCTGTTCACCCTGCTCGAGGATGTCCCGCGCGCCGAGCCGGCCCTGCTCGCCGCCCGCGACGTCGTCGACACCGCCGCCCGGCA
Source organism: Streptomyces sp. NPDC015242 (assembly GCF_043079125.1). Lineage (NCBI taxonomy): Bacteria > Bacillati > Actinomycetota > Actinomycetes > Kitasatosporales > Streptomycetaceae > Streptomyces > Streptomyces sp. NPDC015242. The sequence goes on from NZ_JBIBUF010000005.1 coordinate 559,534, forward strand.
CGCCCCGCTGCACGCCAACGTCGACCTCGCGCTCGCCGTGCTCACCGCGTCCAGCGGGATGCCCCCGGCGGCGGGCGAGACGATCTTCGCGGTGGCGCGTACGGCGGGCTGGATCGCCCACGCCCTGGAGGAGTACGGGGAGTCACCGCTGCGAATGCGCCCGAGCGGTCTCTACGCCGGCCCGAAGCCGCCGCAGCCACTGCCGGAGTAGGCCGGGGCGGCCCCGGCAGGAAGACCGCCACAAGTCAGGTTAGGCTCACCTCTGTGAGTACGTGCTCAAGCGTCTCCCGGGACTCCGACGAGCCCGTTTCGGGAACCGCGGCCACCGCGAGGACCTGGCTCCTGCTGGAGCAGCCCGGTCCGTGGGGTGCCAAGGCGCTCACCTCGAGCCACCTGGACCCCGTGGTGGGCCGTGCCCTGGAAGCGGCCGCGCAGGACACGGGCGTGCGGATCGCGCTGATCCGCCGCCCCGGGCGCCACGCCGATCGCCGCATGCCCTCGAGCCGTCGTGTGTACGCGGCGCACACCGTGCCGGGCCGGGTGTGGCTGCACACCGCCACCCTCACGGATCCCGCGCGGCTGCTCGACCTCGACTTCGCCGCACTCGGCCGGGGCGACCACGACGGCTTCGACACACTGCTCGGCGGACAACCCCACGACGGTGACCCGCTGGCGCTCGTGTGCACCAACGGCAAGCGCGACCGCTGCTGCGCCCTCCTCGGCCGCCCCCTGGCCGCCGAACTCGCCGCCTCGGGCCTGGAGGGCATCTGGGAGGTCACCCATCTGGGTGGTCACCGTTTCTCCCCGACGGTGCTGGTGCTGCCGTACGGCTATGCCTACGGGCGGGCCGAGGCGCACCTCCTCAAGGAGGTGCTGCACGGGGCGCGGGAGGGGCGGATCGTCGTCGACGGCTGCCGGGGCAACTCGGCCTGGGAGCGGCCCGGGCAGGCCGCCGAACTCGCCGTGCGGACCGGCACCGGCGAGTACGCGGCGGAGGCGCTGAGGGTCGTACGGACGGCCGGAGCGGCTCCGCGCTGGGAGGTGACCGTCGCCCACGCCGACGGACGCCGCTGGCAGGTCGACGTGGCCCAGAGCGCCGCGCTGCCGCCCCGCCCGGAGAGCTGCGGGGCGTCGGTCCTGGGGTCACCGGCGCGTATGGACGTCGTGGCGGTGCGCGAACTGAGGATGACGGCGGCCCTGGCGAGCTGACCGGCACGGCCGGCGGGTCCATGCCGATCCACACATTGATCAGCAAGCTGTGCGTTGATCAAGAGATCCATGCCACACCCGTTACGGCCGGCGGGCAGCCGCACGTACCGTCTTCGGTATGAGCCCCACTCCCCCCGCACGCCGCCTGCGCCTCGGCCTGCCGCGGCGGGTGTTCTCGCAGGTGCTGCTGATGCAGGTGGCCATCGCCGCGGGAGTCGCGGTCCTCGCGACCGGGCTTTTCCTCGCACCCCTCGGTGACCAGCTGGACGACCAGGCGATGCGCCGCGCGCTGGCGATCGCCCAGACCACGGCGCAGCACCCCGGGCTCGCGCAGGACCTGCGGGACACGCCGCCCGCACCGGACGGCCCGGTGCAGCGGGAGGCGGAGCGCATCCGGGAGGTCACCGGGGCCGAGTACGTCGTGGTGATGGACTGGCGGGGCGTGCGCTGGTCCCACACCGACCCGAAGCAGATCGGCGGCATCGTCTCCACCGACCCCGGCCGCGCCCTGGCCGGCCACGAGGTCATGGAGATCGACGACGGCACCCTGGGCCGCTCCGCCCGGGGCAAGGTGCCGCTGCGCGACGACGACGGCGCGGTGGTCGGCGCGGTGTCGGTCGGTATCGCCTACGACAGCGTCCGGGCCCGGCTCGTCCACGCGATCCCGGGCCTGCTCGCCTATGCCGGCGGCGCCCTGGCCGTGGGGGCACTCGCGGCCTGGCTGATCTCCCGGCGCGTGCAACGGCAGACCAGGGACCTGGCCTTCTCGGACATCGCCGCGCTGCTGTCGGAACGGGAGGCGATGCTGCACGGCATCCGCGAGGGCGTCGTCGCCCTGGACCGCACCGGCCGCATCCGGCTCGTCAACGACGAGGCGCAGCGCCTGCTGGGCCTCGGGGAGACGACGGTGGGCCGTACCCCCGACGAGGCGCTGGGCGCGGGCCGTACGGCCGACGTCCTGGCCGGACGCGTGACCGGCACCGACCTGCTCACGGTGCGGGGCCAGCGCGTGCTGGTCGCCAACCGGATGCCCACCGACGACGGCGGGGCCGTGGCGACCCTGCGCGACCGGACCGAGCTGGAGCAGCTGGGCCGCGAACTGGACTCCACCCGTGGTCTGATCGACGCCCTGCGCGCCCAGGACCACGAACACGCCAACCGGATGCACACCCTCCTGGGGCTGCTGGAACTGGAGATGTACGACGACGCGGTCGACTTCGTCGGCGAGGTGGTCGGCGACCACCGGGCCACCTCCGAGCAGATCACCGAGCGGATCGAGGACCCGCTGCTCGCCGCCCTGCTGGTGGGCAAGGCGACCGTGGCGGCCGAGCGGGGCGTCGCCCTCGGGGTGTCGGACCGGACCCGGCTGCCCGACCGGCTGGTCGACCCGCAGGGCCTGGTCACGGTCGTGGGCAACCTGGTGGACAACGCCCTGGACGCCGTCGCGGGCACCCCGGACGCGCGCGTGGAGGTGGAACTGCGCACCGAGGGCCGTACGGCGACCCTCCGCGTGCGCGACACGGGCCCGGGGATCCCGCCGGAGCACCGCGAGTCGGTCTTCACCGAGGGCTGGTCCACGAAGAAGCCGCCGGCCCACCGGGAGCGGGGCATCGGGCTGTCGCTGGTGCGTAGGCTCGCCGAGCGGCAGGGCGGCAGCGCGACCGTCGGCGAGGCGCACGGCGGGGGCGCGGAGTTCACCGTCGTCCTGCCCGAGGCACTGGCCGAGCCGGGACCCGAGGCGGCCCTGACCGTGCCGTCCGTTGCGCGAGACACCGAGGAGGGGTCGTGATGATCGAGGTCCTGGTCGTGGACGACGACACCAGGGTCGCCCGGGTCAACGCCGCCTACGTCGAGAAGGTGCCGGGATTCCACGTCGCCGGCGAGGCCCACAGCGCCGCCGACGCGCTGCGCCAGATGGAGACGCTGCCCCGGCTGGACCTGGTGCTGCTGGACCACTACCTGCCCGACGAGACCGGGCTGGCGGTCGTGCGGGAGATGCGGCGGCGCGGTCACCGGACCGACGTGATCATGGTGACGGCGGCCCGGGACGTGTCCACCGTGCAGGAGGCGATGCGGCACGGTGCCCTGCAGTACCTGGTCAAGCCGTTCGCCTTCGCCGGCCTGCGCGCCAAGCTGGAGGCGTACGCGGAGTTGCGCCGCACCCTCGACGGCGGCGGGGAGGCGGAGCAGGCGGAGGTGGACCGGATCTTCGGGGCTCTGTCGGCCGGGGCGGAGCCTGCCCTGCCCAAGGGGCACTCCCCCACCACCGCGGAGCTGGTCCGGCAGTCCCTGATGAACGCCGACGGGCCGCTGTCCGCCCAGGAGATCGCCGAACGGACCGGGGTGAGCCGCCAGACCGCCCAGCGCTACCTCAAGCTCCTGGAGCGCACCGGCCGGGCGCGGCTCACCCTCAAGTACGGCGACGCGGGCCGCCCGGAGCACCGTTACGTGTGGGCGACCCGCCCGTAGCGGCACCGACGGCCCGCGGGGGCCGCTGTCACGCCGCTCCGGCCCCCGTCAGCGACCGCACCTCGGTCTCCGCGTGCCGGGCCTCGTCCGGCACCTCCGCCGACGTGATCGTCCCCAGCCAGCCCGCGAGGAAGCCCAGGGGGATCGAGACCAGCCCCGGGTTCTGCAGCGGGAAGTACGAGAAATCGGCGCCCGGGAAGAGCGAGTCGGGGCTGCCGGAGACGACGGGGGACAGCACCACCAGCAGCACGGCCGGGACCAGACCGCCGTAGACGGCCCAGACGGCGCCCCGGGTGGTGAAGCCGCGCCAGAACAGGGAGCAGACCAGTACGGGCAGGTTCGACGACGCGGCGACGGCGAAGGCGAGGCCGACCAGGAACGCGACGTTGAGGTCCCGCGCCAGCAGTCCGAGGGCGATCGCCACCACGCCGACCCCGACCGCGGCGAGGCGGGCCACGGCCACCTCGCTGCGCGGTGTGCCGCCCCTGCGCCGCAGGGACGCGTACAGGTCGTGGGCCACGGACGCCGAGGACGCGAGCGTGATCCCGGCGACCACGGCGAGGATCGTCGCGAAGGCGACCGCGGCGACGATCGCGAAGAGAACCGTGCCCCCCGTGCTGCCGGCGCCACCGCCCAGATCGAGCGCGAGCAGGGGAACCGCCGTGTTCCCTGCCGCGTTCGAACCGCGCACGGCCTGCGGTCCCACGATCGCGGCCGCGCCGAATCCGAGCACGATCGTCATCAGGTAGAAGCCGCCGATGAGCCCGACCGCCCAGACCACCGAGCGGCGTGCGGCCCGCGCGGTGGGCACGGTGTAGAAGCGGGACAGGATGTGCGGCAGCCCCGCCGTCCCCAGGACCAGGGCCAGTCCGAGGCTGATGAGGTCGAGACGTGCGGTCCAGTCGCCGCCGAACCGCAGTCCGGGCGCCAGGAACGCCTCTCCGTGCCCGCTGCGCTCGGCCGCCGTGAGCAGCAGCCGGTTGAGGTCGCCGTGGAAGCGCACGAGGACGAGCGCCGTCAGCGCGATCGTGCCGCCGAGGAGCAGGACGGCCTTGACGATCTGGATCCAGGTGGTGGCCCGCATCCCTCCCAGCGACACGTAGACGACCATCAGCGCCCCGACACCGATGACCGTCCAGGACCGCGCCGCCCCGCTGGTACCGCCGAGCAGCAGCGCCACCAGGCTGCCCGCGCCGACCATCTGCGCCACCAGGTACAGGACGGACACGGTGACCGAGGAGGTGCCCGCGGCGATCCGCACCGGCCGTTCCCTCATGCGCGCCGCCACCACGTCCGCGAGCGTGAAGCGCCCGCAGTTGCGGACCAGTTCGGCGACGAAGAACAGCACCACCAGCCAGGCCACCAGGAACCCGACGACGTACAGCAGCCCGTCGTAGCCGTACAGCGCGATGAGACCGGTGACTCCGAGGAAGGACGCGGCCGACATGTAGTCACCCGCGATGGCAAAACCATTCTCCATGGGAGTGAAGAGCCGCCCGCCGGCATAGAACTCCTCCGCCGAACCACGGCGGTTGCGGCTCACCCAGGTGGTGATGCCCAGGGTGACCGCGATGAACGCGCTGAACAGCAGCAGGGCCAGCGTCTGGTGCCCGTCCGTCATGAGGCACCGCCGTTCACGCCGCGCGTCAGCTCCTGGGTGTCCCAGCGCAGTTCCAGCGCAGCCCGGTCCCGCCGCAGCCGCGCGTGCCGTGCGTACGCCCAGGTCAGCAGGAACGTGGTCAGGAACTGGCCGAGCCCCGCCACCATCGCCACGTTGACCGCGCCCGCCACGGGGCGGGCCATCAGCTCCGGCGCGGTCGTGGCCGCCATGACGTAGCCCACGTACCAGGCGAAGAAGGCCGCGAAGGCCGGTACCACGAACCTCCGGTAGCGCCGCCGCACCTCCTGGAAGGCCGCGCTGTGCTGCACCTCCAGGTACACGTCGGCCGCCGCCGCGCCGGCCCCGCCCTCCTCGCGCGGCGAGGGCACCGCCCCCGGGACGGGTGTTCCGGCGCCCTCCGACTCGCCCCAGCCGGAGGCGAGGGCGTCGTACCAGGGATCCTCGTACGTCAACCGCCCGGCCTCACCGGCCGGGTCCGGGACATGACCGTCGAGCCGCTCGACCGAACTCTCCTGACCGGCCCCGACTCCGTGGGGACGGCCCTTGCTTGACTGCATGCCCAAGGATGGACAGAACGGGAAGATCCCCGACTCTTCTTCCCCGCGCTCTTCACCCCATCAGGTGACCCGGTCCGCGGAACCGCACGGGGCCCGCCGGGAACGCACAACGCCCGCCGGGATCTGCCTGATCCCGGCGGGCGCGGAGCCCGGTGATGCCGTCACGCGTCGATCCGCGACCGGTCCAGCGTGGCCGCCGAGTTGGAGATGAACTCCTTGCGCGGCGCCACGTCGTTGCCCATCAGCAGGTCGAAGACCTGCTCGGCGGCCTCCAGGTCGGAGAGGTTGATCCGGCGCAGCGTGCGGTGGCGCGGGTCCATGGTGGTCTCGGCCAGCTGGTCGGCGTCCATCTCGCCGAGGCCCTTGTAGCGCTGGATCGAGTCCTTGTACCGGATGCCCTTGCTCTGGAACTCCATGAGCTTGTCGCGCAGTTCCCGGTCGGAGTACGTGTACACGTACTTGTCCTGGCCCTTCTTGGGCTGGGTGATCTCGATCCGGTGCAGCGGCGGGACCGCGGCGAAGACCCGGCCGGCCTCGACCATGGGCCGCATGTAGCGATGGAAGAGCGTCAGCAGCAGCGTGCGGATGTGGGAGCCGTCGACGTCGGCGTCGGTCATCATGATGATCTTGCCGTAGCGGGCCGCGTCGATGTCGAAGGTCCGGCCCGACCCCGCTCCTATGACCTGGATGATGGCGCCGCACTCGGCGTTCTTCAGCATGTCCGTCACGGACGACTTCTGGACGTTGAGGATCTTGCCGCGGATCGGCAGCAGCGCCTGGAACTCGGAGTTCCGGGCGAGCTTCGCCGTGCCGAGCGCGGAGTCGCCCTCGACGATGAACAGCTCGCTGCGGTCGACGTCGTCGCTGCGGCAGTCGGCCAGCTTCGCCGGCAGGGACGAGGACTCCAGGGCCGTCTTCCTGCGCTGCGCGTCCTTGTGCTGCCGGGCCGCGATACGCGTACGGGCCGCGGCGACGGCCTTCTCCATGACGACACGGGCCTGCTGGGCCGCGTCACGCTTCGTGGACGTCAGGAACGCCTTGAGTTCCTTGCTGATGACGCTGTTCACGATGCGGCGGGCGGCGGAGGTGCCGAGGACCTCCTTGGTCTGCCCCTCGAACTGGGGCTCGGCCAGACGCACGGTGACGACCGCGGTCAGGCCCTCCAGGGCGTCGTCCTTGACGATGTCGTCCTCGGCGACGCGCAGCAGTTTCTTGGCGCGCAGCACCTCGTTCATCGTGGCCGCCACAGCCTGCTCGAAGCCGGCGACGTGGGTGCCGCCCTTGGGCGTGGCGATGATGTTCACGAACGACTTCACCGTCGTGTCGTAGCCGGTGCCCCAGCGCATGGCGACGTCGACGTCCAGCTCGCGGGTGACCTGGGTCGGGGTCATCTGGCCGTGCTCGTCCAGCACCGGGACGGTCTCCCTGAACGTGCCCTGCCCGGAGAACCGGAGGACGTCGCAGATCGGCTTGTCGCCGGCCAGGTACTCGCAGAACTCGCTGATGCCGCCGTCGAAGCGGAACGACTCCTCGCCCTTGCTGCCCCCCTCGCCGAGGCCGTACTCGTCGCGGACGACGATGGTCAGGCCGGGCACCAGGAAGGCGGTCTGGCGGGCGCGCTGGTGCAGGTTCTCCAGGGAGAGCTTGGCGTCCTTGAGGAAGATCTGCCGGTCGGCCCAGTACCGCACGCGCGTGCCGGTGCGGCTCTTGGGGATCTTCCTGGCCTTGCGCAGGCCGCTCCCGGCCTCGAACCTGGCGTCCTGGCCGTTGCCGGTGAAGGCGCCGGGGACGCCGCGCCGGAAGCTGATCGCGTGCGTGTGCCCGCTGCGGTCGACCTCGACGTCGAGCCGGGCCGACAGGGCGTTCACCACCGAGGCGCCGACGCCGTGCAGACCGCCGGAGGCGGCGTACGAGCCGCCGCCGAACTTGCCGCCGGCGTGCAGCTTGGTCATGACGACCTCGACGCCGGACAGGCCGGTCTTGGGCTCGACGTCGACCGGGATGCCCCGGCCGTTGTCACGGACCTCGACCGAGCCGTCGTCGTGGAGGATCACCTCGATGTGGTCGCAGTAACCACCGAGGGCCTCGTCGACGGAGTTGTCGATGATCTCCCAGAGGCAGTGCATCAGACCGCGGCTGTCGGTCGAGCCGATGTACATGCCAGGGCGCTTGCGCACGGCCTCGAGCCCCTCGAGGACGAGCAGGTGCCGCGCGGTGTAGTTGGAACCGTCCCGGTCTGCTCCTGCCAGCAGAGCTGTGGACGGCACGGACGTCTCGGCGGTCACGCGGTTCGCTCCTCGCTGAATTTCAGATGGGGCCCTCGTGGGTAAGGGCGCGGCTTCAGTCACCGGTGAGAGGGTACCCAGGCCTGGTAGAGCCGTTGTAACGCCACCCTCGTCGGGAAACTCAGACTAGACCAGACTCGTATGCCTGTTCGATCCCTCGATGGAGTGAAGTCCACATCACGTTCCCTTCCAGGCATGAACCATTTAGGCTCCGGGCACGTCCTCATGAACAACCGGCAACCCAGCCGGGAGGACCGACCACCGATACAACGCGAAGCCCCGTAAGACACATAGACACGCAATACGGCACATTCGCCGCCAACCGGCAGCAGACAGCCGCCTCGGAAGATTTTTTCGAGGAAAAGCCACGAGCGGGAACGTTTTGGGGCTGGTTGGATGTTGACCCTGGTACGACAGCTCGTCGAGCTAGAGAAGAGGCGACGTGACTACTGTTCTGACCCCTGCGAGCCAGTTGACGGCCGCTGATCGCTGCGACCGCTGCGGCGCCCAGGCGTACGTGCGCGTCGTCCTGCTCAGCGGCGGAGAGCTGCTCTTCTGCGCCCACCACGGGCGCAAGTTCGAGCCGGAACTCAAGAAGATCGCCGCTGAGATACAGGACGAGACGGAGCGGCTCACGGCCGTTCCCGCGAACGCCTCCGAAGAAGAGCGCTGACACTTCGCGTCCGACGACGAGCCAGCACGGCACAGGCCGGTGAGCGGGCGGCTGCCTCTCCCAGAGGCAGCCGCCCGTCCTCGTCACCACGAAGCCGTACGGGCCCCGTCGGACGCCTCACACACTTCTGACCGCCGGATCCGGTCCCGTCGCCGGGTCCGGTCTCCGTCTCCCGCTCCGGCCAGCCCGTTGTGAGGGCCGGTCCGCCCGTCGTGGGGGCCGATCCGCCCATCGTGGGGGAGGTTGGCCGTTGCGGGGCGGCTCCGCCCGTTGCGGGGCCAGTCCGTCACTCCCGGGCCGGGCCGGGCCGGGCCGGTACTCCGGTACTCGTATCGGCCCGTCCACGGCCAGCCCCGTTCCTGGCCTCCGGCCCCGGGGCGTGATCTCCGGACCGGTGTCTCAGTCCCGGGCCCAGCCGAGGGTCCGCATCTCAGTCCCGGGCCCAGCCGAGGGTCCGCATGATGTCCGAGACCCTCATGTACACGCCGGGGCTGCCGGCCCGCCCGCAGCCGATCCCCCAGGACACCAGGCCGATCAGACGCCCCTGAGCCACCAGCGGCCCCCCGCTGTCACCCTGGCAGGCGTCCCGGCCTCCTTCCGTCTCCCCGGCGCACAGCATGCTCCTGGCGTCGTACGTGCCGTCGGATCCGCCGGGATAGGCCTCCTCGCAGAGGGCGTCGGGAAGCACGCGCACCCGGGCCGCGCGCAGATCGCTGGGGTACTCCCCCGCGCCCGAGGTGTCGCCCCACCCGTACACCGTCGCAACTCCCCCCGGCGCGTACGCCGGGTCCCCGGGGCCCGCCATGCCGATGACCGAGTCGGCCGGGAGCGGCCGGGCCAGGGTGAGCACGGCAAAGTCGCCGATGTTGCTGCTCCCGTCATAGGCCGGGTTCACCCAGACGGAACGGACCGGGATCTCCTGCCCGCCGCGGTCCGCGAGCAGGTCCGTGCGGCCCGTTATGACCTTGAGGTCCCTCACCCGCTCCGGCGGCCCGCCCAGGACACCGTCGGCCATGCAGTGCGCGGCGGTGAGCACGGTGGTGCGGCCGACCGCCACGCCGCCGCAGAACTGTCCGGCGCGGTTACCTCCGAACCGGTCACGGCTGGACAGGGCCACCGTCCACGGGCTCTGCGACGCGTCGACCGGGAAACCCCCTATGACGCCCCTGTCGGCGGCCACGGAGGCGGTGGAACCCGCTGACAGGGCGGTTGCCGCGGCTGCCAGGACCAAGGGTCGGATCAGGGCTCGGGCCAGGCGACGACGCATACGCACTCCTCACTCCGTGATGTCGGCGAGACACCCAGGGTGATCCACCCGGCAGCGCCCCGCACCCGCGGGACACCGGCCGCCACTCGGGGTGCACCGACCTGTTCCCGCGGGACACCGGCCGCCATTCCCGGTGCACCGGCCTCCGCCCGTCCTGGCCGGTTCGGGGAGGCGGGGACGGCGAAGGCCCGGCCCCCCGAGGGGGCCGGGCCTTCCGCGTCGCACGGCCGTGGCCGGCCGTGCGACCGCGATCAGTCGAGGTAGTCGCGCAGCACCTGCGAGCGGGACGGGTGGCGCAGCTTCGACATCGTCTTGGACTCGATCTGACGGATCCGCTCACGTGTGACGCCGTAGACCTTGCCGATCTCGTCGAGGGTCTTCGGCTGACCGTCGGTGAGACCGAAGCGCATCGAGACGACGCCCGCCTCGCGCTCGGACAGGGTGTCCAGGACGGAGTGCAGCTGCTCCTGGAGGAGCGTGAAGCTGACCGCGTCGGCCGGGACGACGGCCTCGGAGTCCTCGATGAGGTCACCGAACTCGCTGTCGCCGTCCTCGCCGAGCGGGGTGTGCAGCGAGATGGGCTCGCGACCGTACTTCTGGACCTCGATGACCTTCTCCGGGGTCATGTCGAGCTCCTTGGCCAGCTCCTCCGGGGTGGGCTCACGGCCCAGGTCCTGGAGCATCTGGCGCTGCACACGGGCGAGCTTGTTGATGACCTCGACCATGTGCACCGGGATACGGATGGTGCGGGCCTGGTCGGCCATGGCGCGGGTGATCGCCTGACGGATCCACCAGGTGGCGTACGTGGAGAACTTGTAGCCCTTGGTGTAGTCGAACTTCTCGACCGCGCGGATCAGACCGAGGTTGCCCTCCTGGATCAGGTCCAGGAAGAGCATGCCGCGGCCGGTGTAGCGCTTGGCCAGGGAGACCACGAGGCGGAGGTTGGCCTCCAGCAGGTGGTTCTTGGCGCGGCGGCCGTCCTCGGCGATGATCTCCAGCTCGCGCTTCAGCTTGGGCGCCAGCTTGTCGGCGTTGGCCAGCTTGTCCTCGGCGAACAGACCCGCCTCGATGCGCTTGGCGAGTTCGACCTCCTGCTCGGCGTTGAGCAGGGGGACCTTGCCGATCTGCTTGAGGTAGTCCTTGACCGGGTCGGCGGTGGCACCGGCCGCGGCGACCTGCTGCGCGGGCGCGTCGTCCTCGTCCTCGTCGGAGAGCACGAAGCCCGCCGCCTCGGTGCCCTCGGGCTCCTCGCCGGCCTTGCCGGGGGCTGCCTCCTCGAGCACCTCCTCTTCGAGGAGCTCGACGTCGTCCTTCTTCGCGCCGGCCTTCTTGGCCGTCGCGGTCTTCTTGGCGGGGGCCTTCTTCGCCGCCGCCTTCTTCGCGGTGGTCTTCTTGGCGGCCGCCTTCTTGGCGGGCGCCTCCTCCTCGGCGGCGGGCTCGGCGGCGGGCGCCGCCGGCGTGGCCGGGGCTGTGGTCTTCCGGGTGGTCACCGCCTTGGCCGCGACCGCCTTGGTGGCGGTGCGCTTGGCGGGACTCTTCGCTGCGACGCTCTTGCGGGTGCGCTTGGGCTCTGCGGCACTGACCATCAGCGTCACACCCTCTTCCTCGAGGATCTGGTTGAGGCTGCGCAGTACGTTCTTCCACTGAGTGGCCGGAATCTGGTCAGCTTCGAAGGCCCGACGCACGTCATCGCCGGCGATCTGCCCCTCAGCCTTTCCCCGCTCAATGAGCGCCATGACAGAGACGGACTCGGCGATCTCCGGCGGGAGCGTACGGGATGTGCTGGCCGACACGAACAACCTCTCGGAACGTTGGAAAACGGCTTCCGGCCCCGTCCACAGGGACAGGAGCCGACCGCCGGCTTGGGGATGGGCCGACGGTGCGGGCGGGGGCCGGGAAGATGCACAGCGCCGTGAACGGCGTCCGTATTCCCTCCGCGGCTGTCACCTCTTAGGTCATCGCGTTCTTCCCACGAGCGTTACGCCCAATCTGCGTGGCCCGAGTCACACCCCGTAAGCGAACAAAAACGGTCAGATGCGGGCAGAGCAGGACACCTCTGGCACCGGCCCGGCCGCTCCGGTGGGGCACGGCCCTTTCGCGCCGTCGGACCCCGCAGGATCACCAAGGATCCCACGGGGTCCGACGGGAGGCGGATCACCGAGCGGGCGCTGCCACAGGAGGGGGGTGGCACACCCGGTCGCGCCGCCCGTGGAGCGCGGTCAGTGCTCGCGAGGGGCGGGCACCACGCGTTCCACCTCGGGGTGGACCGTCAAGAGTTGCCGCATCGCCGCCTCGGCCCCGGCTCCGTCACCGGTGGCGATGGCGTCGCAGATGCGGCCGTGGTGGGCCAGCGAGGTCTCGTTCGGCCGGTCACAGCCGGTGACCGGGCTGCCGGAGACCTGGAGGGCCGCGGAGACGATGCCGGACAGGTGCTCCAGCATGCGGTTGCCCGCGATCTGGATGAGGAGCGAGTGGAACTCGGCATCGGCGCGGGAGAAGGTCAGCGCGTCACCCTGGGCCATCGCGTGCCCCATGATCTCGACCATGTCCGCGAGGCGCTGCTGGACGTCCTCGCGGCCGTGCCCGGCGGCGAGCCGGGCGGCGAGCGGCTCGATGGTCCAGCGCAGCTCGCTCAGCTCTCGGCGCTGGTCGTCACGCTGGGGCCCGAAGGCCCGCCATTCGATGATGTCCGGGTCCAGGAGGTTCCAGTCGCTGACGGGGCGCACCCGCGTGCCGACGTTGGGGCGGGCGCTGACCAGGCCCTTGGCCTCCAGGACCCGGAGCGACTCGCGGACGACGGTGCGGGAGACCTCGAAGCGCTGGCCGATCTCCTCGGGCACCAGGGGACGGTCGGCACCCAGGTCACCGGAGACGATCATCTGCCCCAGCTGCTGAACGAGTTGGCCGTGCAGCCCGCGCCCGCGGCTGCCCGCGGCACGCCGGCCCACACGGCCCAGCTCGGGGTCCGCGCCGTCCCAGGCAGGGGCCCCGACGCGGTCGACGGCGGGCGCCTCGGCGTAGGGGTAGCGGTCGAGTTCGCCCGGGCTCGGGAGGCCGGTGTCAGCGGAGCGGGCGGCGGTCATCATGGTGTGCGCAAGGGTACTCACGCATCCTTTGTCGGCGTCGTCTCCAACTCCCTTGAGGTCTTTGGTGAAAAGCACACGAAAGGGTGATCGCTCACCCCGTCGCAATTGACGCCTTATCGGAAAGAAATGGGCGTTCTGCGGGGAGTTGTGCGCAGGGCCGGACTAAGGGTTACGGACAGTCGTCACCGGAAGCGGCTCCGCAGGCCGGTGAGCAGGTAGGCGCAGAGCAGGGCGGACAACGACAACGCCAGTGCCCCGCCGACGGGTTGGGAGACCACCCGCAGCGCGGCCTCCAGGTAACGCTCACCCCCGAAGGGCCACCGTGGTGCGAAAGCCTCGCGCAGCCGCGCGGGAAGCCCGGCCGCGGTCCGCACGGACGGTCCGTTCAGGAGCTGGTGTACGACCGGCACGACGAGCAGGGGCACGGCGGCCACGGCGGCGAGACCGGCCGTGGTGGACCGGAAGACTCCGGCCGCCAGCACGCCCGCCCAGGCGCAGCCCACCACCAGCCCGATCCAACTGGCACTGAGTGCGAGCCAGTCGGCGGGAACCCGGGCGAGCTCCTGTCCGTACACGAGATAGAGGATCTCGGCGTCGCAGCCGACGGTGAGGGCGGCCAGGACGAGCGCGGTGGCCGAGGCGACGAGCAGCTTGGCGACGAGCAGCCCCAGCCGGCGGGGCACGGTGCCACGGTCGGCCGCCAGGGCGGGGTGCCGGAACTCGTCGCCGAAGGCGAGCGCGCCGAGCAGGCCCGCGCCCAGTGCCGCCGGGGGCAGGGGCAGCTCCCGCGGCCACGCGGCGAGCAGGCGCGGTTGCGGGGTGTGCCCGATGCGGGCGAGCACGACGGCGGTCACGGCGGACACGACGAGCACGACGGCCCCGGTCAGAAAACCGGTACCGATCCCGGCGGCGCGCCGGATCTCGTACCGGAGGGGCCGGAGAGGGCTCGGGGCGGGGCGGACGGAGATGGGGGGTGGCAGAGGAGGCAACGTGTCGAGGGTCCGGGCGGCCGTGGGTCCGACGGCACCCGTCGACCGTGGGGCGGTGCGGTGGGCCGGGGGTTCGTGGCTGACAGACGGGGACGGGCCGCCGACGGGTGGGGGTGTTGGCGTGCCGGGGGCGCCCTGCGAGGAGTCCGCACCCATGAGTGCCGCATACGGGAGCCGCAGGGTGTCGGCCGGTGCCTGTGTCCCGGAGGACACCGGCGACGGCGGCGTGAGTGCCGACGTCGACGCCGAAGACGGCGAGGGCGCGGGTGACGGTGAGGGCGCGGGTGACGGCGGAGGCATAGGCGAGGGTGCCGGCGACTTCGAGGGCGCCGGCGATGGGGAGGGCGCCGGCGATGGGGAGGGGGCGTTCCGGGCCGCCGCCGGGGCTTCATCGGCCAGGTGGTCGGCCGAGACGGCCTCCGGGCGCTCAGGGGGCTCGCTGGACGGCTGGTCCGGCCTGGAGGGGTCGAGCGGCTCCTCCGCGCCCGCCGGGGCGTCGAGGGCGGCGGGAGGGCTCAGCGCGGGACGCCGCCTCGCGGCGCCGGCGGACGCGGCGCCGCTCAGGCCCGGTGCGGCCGGAGCACCTCCCGCACCGGGCCCCATGTCACCGATCTCGTCGGCCAGTTGGTGGACGACGATGCCATGGCGGAACGCGGTCTCCCCGACGTCCGCACACGTACTGCCGTAGACGGAGAGGCGGTTGCCGTCTTCACGGACGACTTCGACGGAGCGGTGCGCGGTGCGGGCCTGCTTGGTCAGGAGGGCGGCGAGTCGGGCGGCGTGCGGGCTGCGCACGGCGACCCGTGGACGGAGCCGGGTCCGTGAGAACTCGGCGGCCTCCTGATCGGCCACGACTCTGCCCTGGTCCAGGGTGACGACACGGTCGGCGTTGCGTGCGGCCTCCTTGGGGTCGGCCGTGGTGAACAGAACCGTGCCGCCCTGCGCGGCGTGCGCCCGCAGCATGCCGTGCAGCCAGTCGCCTTCGCGGGCGGAGAGTCCATCGGCAGGGTCGTCGAGGACGAGGGTGTGCGGGTCGGCCAGGAGGACGCAGGCCAGGCCGAGTCGGCGGTCCATGCCGCGTGAGAGCGAGCCGAGTCGCTCTTCGCGCAGGCTCACCAGCCCGACTGCCTCGAGGACTTCGTCGGCCCGCCGCACCGGCACCCCCGCCGCGGCGCACAGCATGCGCAGATGACCGCGGACTGTGCGGGCGGGGTGCCCCGGTACGTCTCCGAGCAGAACGCCGACCTCCCGTGACGGGTGGGCGATGCGATGCAGCGGCCGGCCCCGGAAGTAGGCGATGCCGCGGCCCTGTTGGAGTTCCAGCATGAGTCTCAGGACCGTCGACTTCCCGGCTCCCGGCGCGCCGAGCAGCACGGTGACGCGGCCCGCGCGCGCCTGGAAGGAGACGTCATCGGCCGCGGGCGGGAGCTCTTTGCGACGGTTGCTGGTCAGTCCGTAGGCCTCGATCACCCGCAGCAAGATAGCGTGCTATGTCCGGTTTTTCGGGCACCTGGCGACCTTCGCACGGCCTGCACCGATCAGGAAGGGCAACTCGTACGGGCCATGGGCTGATGCTGTTCGGGTGCGCGGCACCGGCCGCGCCGCCGCTCACACCTCGGGGCGCAGCATCGGGGGGTTGAGCAGCGTGGCACCGCCCGCACGGAACAACTGCGCCGGACGGCCGCCCTGGCGGGTGGTCGTCCCGCCGGTGGGGACGAGGAAGCCCGGCGTGCCCGTCACCTTGCGGTGGAAGTTGCGCGGGTCCAGCGCCACGCCCCACACCGCCTCGTAGACGCGGCGCAGCTCTCCCACGGTGAACTCGGGCGGGCAGAACGCCGTGGCCAGGGACGAGTACTCGATCTTGGAGCGCGCGCGCTCGACCCCGTCCGCCAGGATCTGGGCATGGTCGAAGGCGAGCGGGGCGACCGGCTCGGCGTCCCGTCCGTATCCGCCCTGCTGCAGCAACTCCTCGACCGGAGCCCAGCGCGCGTTGCTGGCGTCGCCACCGGCCCTGGGTGCGGGCAGATCGGGTGCGAGGGCGAGGTGCGCGACACTGACGACCCGCATCCGGGGGTCCCTCTTGGGGTCGCCGTAGGTGGCGAGCTGCTCCAGGTGGGCACCGTTGTCCTGAGCGGGAACGGCCGGGTCGTGGACACGCAACCCTGTCTCCTCGGCCAGCTCACGCGCCGCCGCCTGCGCCAGGTCCTCGTCGGCCCGCACGAATCCGCCGGGGAGCGCCCACCGCCCCTGGAACGGCGGTTCGCCCCTGCGTACCGCCAGCGCGCACAGGGCATGGCGGCGCACGGTCAGCACGACCAGGTCCACGGTGACGGCGAAGGGCGGAAACGCTGACGGGTCGTAGGGCATGCCGCGATCATAGTCGTCTGCCTGACGATAAACACTCCCTTCGCCGGTCGCTTCGGCTACTGATCCACTTGGTCCGGAATGCGTTCCACTGTCTGTCGGCGATGTCCGAAGATGACAGGCAGGGGCAGGTCACACCCCCAGCTGCAGCCCGTCGGCCGCCTCCTCCACCATGGCGAGACCCAGCCTGCCGACCCGCACGGAGAACGGGGCCCCTGCCACCCGCAACCCGGTGAAGCCGATCTCTCCGAGAGGCGCGCAGCGCACGGGCCGCAGGGTGACCGTCCCGGCCGGGGCGTCGGGGCGGATGCCGGCGAGTGTGGTCAGCAGCAGGACGCCGGCGGCCGCCGGGATGGCCGCCGGGCGGCAGGCCGCCGGGTGCGGGAGCGGAGAGCGGCCCTCCGTGCGCTGCTCCCCCGCGTACATCTCGGGCAGCCGGTGGTCGAAGGCCTCGGCGGCCGTGAGGGCACCCCGCAGCAGCGACGACGCCTCCTTCTCGTACCCGGCCGCTGCCAGCCCCGCCACGGCGAGTGCCGTCTCCTGGACGCGTACGGCCCCGGCGCGGTGCCCGAACGGATTGAAGCCCGGTTCCTTCGCCCCCAGTCCGCGCAGACCCCAGCCCGAGTCCATGGCCGGGCCGCCGAGCAGCCGCGCGAGGTGCTCGGTCTGCGTCTTGTCGAGCAGCCCCGGTGCTATCGCTCCTCCGCCCAGGAGGCCGGTGTCGAGGAGGTGGACCGCGGCGGAGCTCAGATACGGCACGGGCCTGCCGTCCGGTGCACGGGCCACCGCGGGCCGGCCGCCCCTCAGGTCGTCGACCCAGAAGTCCTTCCGGAACGCGGTCCGTAAGGCCTGGGCCCACTGCCTGAGGTCATCCCCGCCTGTGCGTCCGCAGGCGTCCAGCAGATCGGCACCGAGCAGGGCGGCCCGGTGCGCGTGTGCCTGGGTCTCACAACGGCTGAGACCGCCGTGATGCGGGTCGCGCAGGTACGGGCCGTCGCCCGCGGTGGTCCGCAGCCAGGTCAGGCACCGCTCGGCGGCGGGCAGCAGAGCCTCGGTGTCCTGCTCGGACAGGCCCCAGCGGCGGGCCTCGGCGAGCAGCACGGGGAAGAGCAGCGTGGCCTCCGTCCCGGTGCACTGCGGTGGGAGGTGCGGGCCCGCGTCCCTTCTCTGACCGGGGATCATCCCGGACTGCGCTCCCGGACCGGTGAGTTGACTTCGAGCGAGGATCCGCAGCGTCCCCGCGGCCAGGCCGGTACCGAGGGGCAGGGCCATGCGGGCGGCGACGAGCGCGTCGGCCGGGGCCAGACCGCAGCGCCAGGGCGCCCCCGCGGCGAGGTACGTGTCCGTGGGGTGGTCGGAATCCCGCAGCAGCAGGGCCTGCAGGTCCTCGATGCTCGTCCGCAGCAGGGCGGGCGCGGTGGGATCGTCGCCTTCCGCACGTGCCGCCGCGAGCGGGCTGGTCGCCGCGCGGCCCACGGCTCGGAGGGGGCCGGCACCGTCCGGCCGCACCCGCAGTTCCACGCTTCTGCTGCCGCCCGGTGGCAGGTCGAACTCCCAGCGCAGCAGTCCTGCCGAGGCGAGGGCGTCCGCGGGGGGCGGTTCGGCTGTGACGGAGGCGTTGCCGGTGGCGCACGACCAGCGCAGGCCGGAGTCGTGGACGCTCGCGGGGAGCTCGGGCCCCGCCGTGCCGGAGGCGATGGCCCCCAGGTCGGCGAGGTCCGTGCCCAGGGCGATCTCGACCGGCACGCGCAGGGGGCGGGAAGCCGCGCTGTGCAGGGTGATCCGCTCGGTGCCGTCCGCGTAGCGGTTGCGTTCCACGACCACGTCCGGGTCCGGGCCTGCCTGCGGGGAGGTGCGGAGCGTGCCGACGAAGCGGGCGCGGTCGGCGGCGGTCATCCGGGCCTGCACCGCGAGAGGCTCCCGTCCGGCCACGCGGATCTCGCACCGCGAGAGCACGCGCCGGCCGGCTCGGTAGAAGCCCTCCAGTCCTCGTCCGGTGAGCTGCCCGTCCTCCGCCGAGATGGCCAGACCGGGAAGGGCGACACAGATCAGCACCGAGTGGGTCGGGGGCAGGTCCGCGGACCAGCGCATGCCGGGGACCGTGGCCCCGCGGGCAGGCGGCGGGGGTGCCTGTCCCGTGGGTCGGGCAGGTGGCGGTGCCTGCCCCGTCGGTGACGGGGCCCGGACCGGAGCCGAGGGTGGCGGGGGTGCGCCGAATGCCGCAGTGGAAGCAGGCCGGCGGTTCTGTCCCGCCCAAGGGGCAGACGAGCGGTCCGGACCCGAGGGTGAGGGCAACGGGGCCTCGGGCCCTTCTCCCGGGGGACGGAAAGCCTGGGAGGCGGCTTCGGGGAAGCGGGGTCCGGAATCGTCGGCCGGGGCCGCCGCGCGTGGAGAAGGGCCGACGTCACCAGGTGGTGTGCCCCCGAGCCTGGGCCCGGGCTCGGTTCCCGGCCCGGCTCCGGACTCGGAGGAGGGCGCGGGCGCTGCCGGGGAGTGAGGTTCGTCGGCGGCGGAGGGCGGAGTCGGCTGCTGCATGGGAAGGCTTCCTCTGCGCGCTGTGCGCCTCGATGGTGTTCGGCGCCGGGAGGATCCGACGAGGCAGGGGCGGTGCGGCGTCACGCCCCGTCCGGGCGTTCCGCCACTCAGGTGAACGGTGGGGACGTCGTAGGAGTCACGCCCGCTCCCCGGCCCCTCGCACACCGTGGCCACCCGGGCGCTCACTCCTCACCTACCGCGGCCGGACCGGAACGCGTGTCCTCACGTCCCCTGTCCTGACTGTCCTGACTGTCCTGACTGGGCACGACGGCCTTGTGCGACACACACGCCCCGCCCGTGCTGCCCGCGGGCGCGCCCTCGAACCGCGCGGTCCTGGGTGGTGCCGCCCGACCGGGGCGCGTGCCGGCTTCGGGGGCACCAGCGGGGTGCGTAGGCCCTGTCGGCGTACGCCGGTGGGACGGGCGCGGGTTGGGGGCACGGCCAGCCGCGCGGGTTCGGCCAGGCACCGCGTTGGAAGCCGCGCCGGATGCCGCGCCGGAGGAACGGGGGCGGCGACGACGGCGGGTGGTCGTCGTGGCGGTCGAGGGTTCGGGGTCGGTCCGTCCGGCTCCGCCGCCGATCGGTTGGGTTCGCGCACCGTCTTCCGGCGTTTCCGGCCGGGTTCGGGTGCTCTTCTGCGGCGCTTCCGCTTCTTCAGTTCGGACACCGGGCTCGGCACCTGTGGCACGCCCACGCCCCCTCCCCTCACGCTCGGATCGCAGGCAGCGGCGGATCGACTCGGGTTCGAGCCCCTCGTTGCAGGCCTGGTGCAGCAGCCGGGCGAAGAGGTAGTCGGGGTCGGCGCCCAGCGCCATCGCGAGGGCCTCCCGTGCCTCCAGCTCGTCGCCGGTGGACCATGCGACCCAGCCCGCGAGAGTGAGGGGCGCGGCGGCGTGTTCGCCGTAGGGCCCGACGCAGCGGCGGGCCAGAGATCGCCAGAGGCGCAGGGCGTGCGCGGCCTCGTCGCCTTCCATCCATTCGGCCGCGCGGTCACGCGTCGAGCGGTCCTGGAGACCGAGGATCAGCCGGGCCGCCTCGTCCTGCCCGATCAATTCGTCATCGCGCAGGTCTGCCAGGAGCACGCCGGAGACGGGCTGGGCCTGTGCCAGTCGGTCCAGCATCCGCTCGGCGAGGGCGAGCGTCTCGTCGGCCACCTCGGTTCGGCCGGCCTCGTCCAGAATGCGCGGGACGAGCGCCATGCTCGCGGTGTCCAAGGCGGCCTCCTGCTCGAGGGCGGCCGCGCTCTCCCAGGGCTGCAAGCGGGCCCGCAGCTCCCGCAGCGTGCCGCGGACCTGGATACCGGCGTAGGCGGCCGCCGCAGCGAGCACAGAGGTGCCGGGCAGGCCCATGGGCGCTCCCTCGGGCGAGCAGCAGACCGAGTTGTCGCAGCAGTACGACCAGTAGCGCCCTTCCGAGATGCACAGGGCCTCGACCACCACGACGTCGAGTGAGCCGCACTCCACACGCAACCTCTGCGCCAGTGGCCTCAGCCGCTCCATGACCTGGCGGCCGGTCTGGCCCGGCTCGGGCTCCTGGCACAGGAAGGCCACCATCGACTCGGGGCGGACTCCCCTGCGCTCGCTGCCCTTCACCAGACCGTGTGCCAGTTGCCGGGCGGCGGACGGCCAGTCGTCCTCGTGGGCGGGGATACCGAGCCGGGCCCGGCCCCCGAACCGGCCCCGGCCGTCCTTGTCGTGCAGGGCGACCAGGACGATGCTGTCCTCCGGGCGGTAACCGAGCAGGTACGGCAGGGCGTCGGCCAGCTCGGCCGGCGTGCGCAGGGTGACTTGATGCTCGCCGCCGTGGCTGCCGTATGCCGGGCTGGGAACGGGCGGTCCTGCCGCGTCACCCGCCCGCTTGTCCGGTCCGCTTTCCACTCCCCGTTCCTGCCCGCTGTCAGTTCCCTGTTCCTCCCCGCTATCCGTTCCCTGCCCCAGCCCGGTTCCCGTTGCCCGCTCCGTCCGGCTGCTCACGGCCCGTTCCTGTCCGCTTCCCTGTCCGCCCTGCTGCCCGCTCTCCGGCCCCCTTCCCTGTGCGCCGCCCGGCCTGCTCACCAGTCCGCCGCTCAGCCCGCTCTGAGGTCCGCTCTCTTGCTCGCTCTGAGGTCCGCTCCTCGGTCCGCTCTGCCGGCGGTTCTGCCGTCCGTACTGCCGTCCGCTCTGCGGATGCGCGCCCGCCGTAGGCGCGCCGTGTGCACCGGACCCACCGATGTCGCCGTTTTCAGGGGATCCAGTCGTTTCGCCGTGGTTCGTCATGCGAAGACGATCTCGCGGAAGCCAGAACTCCGCTTGCCCCTGTGGATAACCTCGATCAGGGACACGTCACACGGGGGACAGAGGAAATAGCGGGCGTCCGCTGTCCACAGGCGTCGTGCCGCTGTCACTGCCGTCCTGTTGTATGGGACGCATGGAGCACACGAGCAACGCGGATCTCCGGGCGGCGGCCGACTCGGTCCTTGCCCGTCTCGTCGGAGACGACTCGGGAGCGGCCCGGCTGCGCGAGGACCAGTGGCGGGCGATCGAGGCGCTGGTCGCCGACAGACGCCGTGCCCTGGTCGTCCAGCGCACGGGCTGGGGCAAGTCCGCGGTGTACTTCGTGGCGACCTCGCTGCTGCGGGCGCAGGGCAGCGGTCCCACGGTGATCGTGTCCCCGCTGCTCGCGCTCATGCGGAACCAGGTCGACGCGGCGGCCCGGGCCGGCATCCACGCCCGGACCATCAACTCCGCCAACACGGAGGAGTGGGAAGGCATCCAGAAGGAGATCGCGGCGGGCGAGGTCGACGTCCTGCTGGTCAGCCCGGAGCGGCTCAACAACCCCGACTTCCGCGACCAGGTCCTGCCCCGGCTCGCGGCTGCCACCGGACTGCTGGTCGTGGACGAGGCGCACTGCATCTCCGACTGGGGCCACGATTTCCGGCCGGACTACCGCCGACTGCGCACGATGCTCGCCGACCTCCCCCCGGGTGTGCCGGTGCTCGCGACCACCGCCACGGCGAACGCACGCGTGACAGCGGATGTCGCCGAGCAGCTCGGCACGGGCGGCGGCTCGGACGCCCTCGTGCTGCGGGGGCCGCTGGACCGGGACAGCCTCAGTCTGAGCGTGCTGCGGCTCCCCGACGCGGCGCACCGGATGGCCTGGCTCGCCGAGCATCTCGACGACCTTCCGGGCTCGGGGATCATCTACACGCTCACGGTGGCCGCCGCCGAGGAGGTCACCGCCTTCCTGCGGCAGCGCGGACACACGGTCGCCTCGTACACGGGCAAGACGGAGAACGCCGATCGCCAGCAGGCCGAGGAGGACCTGCTCGCCAACAAGGTGAAGGCCCTGGTCGCCACCTCCGCGCTCGGCATGGGCTTCGACAAGCCCGACCTCGGTTTCGTGGTGCACCTCGGCTCGCCCTCCTCCCCCATCGCGTACTACCAGCAGGTGGGGCGCGCGGGGCGTGGTGTCGAACACGCGGAGGTGCTCCTGCTTCCGGGCAAGGAGGACGAGGCGATCTGGAAGTACTTCGCTTCGCTCGCCTTCCCCTCCGAGGAACTGGTGCGCCGCACGCTCGACGTCCTCGCGAGCTCGGACAGGCCCCTGTCGCTGCCCGCCCTGGAGCCTTTGGTGGAGCTGCGCCGCTCCCGCCTGGAGACCATGCTCAAGGTCCTCGACGTGGACGGCGCGGTGAAGCGGGTCAAGGGGGGCTGGATCGCGACCGGGCAGCCTTGGACGTACGACGCCGAGCGGTATGCGTGGGTGGCGCGTCAGCGCGAGGCCGAGCAGCAGGCCATGCGCGATTACGCTTCGACGGCGGACTGCCGCATGGAGTTCCTCCAGCGTCAGCTCGACGACGAGGCCGCGAAGCCGTGCGGCCGCTGCGACAACTGCGCCGGACCGCGGTTCACCGCCGACACGTCCGTGGAAGCGCTCGACGCCGCGCGCGTGGACCTGGGACGGGCGGGTGTGGAGGTGGAGCCCCGCCGGATGTGGCCGACCGGGCTGCCGGCGATCGGAGTGGACCTCAAGGGACGCATCCCGGCCGGCGAACAGGCAGCGCCGGGACGGGCCTTGGGCCGTCTGTCGGACATCGGCTGGGGCAACCGGCTGCGCCCCCTGCTCACACCCCAGGCACCTGACGAGCCGGTACCGGACGACGTGGCGAAAGCCGTCGTGGACGTCCTGGCCGACTGGGCCAGGGGCCCCGGCGGCTGGGCCTCGGGAGCCTCGGACGCCCCGCCCCGCCCGATCGGCGTGGTGACCGTGGCGTCGCGCACCCGGCCCCGGCTGATCCACTCCCTGGGCACGCGCATCTCGGAGGTCGGCAGGCTGCCGCTGCTGGGCACTGTCGAGTACACCGGTGACACGCGTCCGGGCCCTCGCAGCAACAGCGCCCAGCGACTGAAGACGCTCGACGGCGCTCTGACCGTGCCGCCCGGTCTGGCTGCCGCCCTCGCCGAGGCCAGGGGCCCGGTCCTCCTGGTCGACGACTACACGGAGACCGGGTGGACCCTCGCGGTCGCGGCCCGCCTGCTCCGGCGGTCCGGCGCACAGGGGGTGTTGCCGCTGGTGCTGGCGGTGCAGGGTTGACGGCCGATGCCCCGGCCGAGTCGAAGGCGCCAGCCGTGTCGTAAGGCGCCGACCGCACACCTCCTCGGGCACGCCTCTGGACGCCGCACGCCCGCGTGGCGTACGAACGTGTCGTGCTCGAACGCCCCATGGGTGGCTGGTCGGCACACGGGGTGGGGATATTAGCCGCGCATCATCTGATAACGGTCGGCTGCCTCAATTGCTCGTTGCCGCATTCAAGTTCGACAGGAAGAATTGAGGTCCGCTCCCCGCACGGTTCGTCCGCCGCCCGGTAGGGCTTCCCTGCGGTGCGCGCTCCCAGGAATCCGACCCCGCCCGCAGTGTGGGCGCGTAGCCGAAGGGAGGACCGTGACCTTCGGATTCGCTCCGGCCTCGGCAGCGGCGTCGACATCCGCCGCTTCCGCCAACCGCCTGCTCGAACCCGCGGAATGGGCCGCCGCCGGGATCCCTCTGCTGCGCAGCCCCCGCGAGGTGGTCAGCGGACTGCACGCCCGGCATCATCCGCAGCCGGCGACCGCCGTCATCGCCGTGCTCGATCCGGACGAGCGGCTGCGGGCGAGCGCCTCGTTCGTCCGCCGCCCGGCCCCGGCCGACGGCTGGATGTTCCGCAACGTGCTGCTGGCGCAGTTGCGCCGGATCATCCCCCACGACCTGCGGCGCCGCACACCGGTGCGCACCGCCGTGTTGCTGTACTGCCGTGAGGGCGACGCGCGTTGGACGGAGGAGGACGGCGCCTGGATGTGGGGGCTGCGCGACGCCTGCACCCTGCACGGGCTGCGGTGCGGGGCGTACATCACGCTGACCCGTGACGGCTGGCAGGTCCTGGGCGAGGACCGCGGCGGCCGCCGCCCGCACTCCGCCTCGGCACCGGAGCCGTTCGCCACGTCGGAGGCACCGCCGCCACAGCCGCGCACCGGCGGTGCCGCATCCGAGATACTGCGCCGCGCGGCTGCGGCACGCTGACACAGCGGCCGGGCGGCCGCGATCCGCTGAGACCACAGCCGAGCGACTGCGCCCCACACCCGCAGCGGCGCTACACAGCCGTAGCCGTAGCCGCGACCACGCTCGGGCCGCAGCCGGAGCCGCGCTCGGCTGCCGCGGCAGCCCTCGCGAGCGCGGCAACCCACGAGAGCCGCAGCAGCGCTCAGGAGCCGCAGCACCGCTCGGCCCCGCGGCCACACCACTTCGGCGCGGAGCCCCACAGCTCACCGGAGCCCCACGACCCCCGCGTCCGTCAGCAAGGAGAGCACGCCGACCCTCACACCGACGACATCACCCGGGCGCAAGGAGCCTCCGGAACGGCCTCCCCGAAACCCCCTTCACCACACAGCTTCCGCGCCTCGGCGCCACGGCGTTCCGCCCTCGGGCAGGCCGAGCCGCCCACCGTGCTGGACCGCCAGAGCGCCGTGCGACGTCAGCTGCCGACACCTCGGCGGAGCCTGCGGCGCAGGCTCAGACGCCCGCGCCGAGCACCGCGTTGATCCGCTGCGGGTCTCCGCAGACGATCAACAGGGCGTCGGCCCGGGAGTGGGCCAGGGCCAGCGCGCTCGCTGCCGCGGCCTCGGAACCGCCGTTGACGGCGACGACGACCACCGGGCGGGACGCGGCGCGGGACGCGACGGTGGCGTCCGTGTAGAAGACGTCGTCGCGGGCGTCGTGCTGGGCCCAGTAGGAGGCTTCACCGAAGGACAGCTCGTGGGTGGCCCACGGATGCTGCTCCCCGGTCGTGATCACCAGGACGTCACCGGGGGCACGACCGGAGTCCAGAAGCAGGTCGACGGCCTCCTCGGCGGCGTCGAGCGCCCCTTCCACGGAAGCCGGGATCAGCTGGATCTGAGGGGTGGCCGGTGCGGCGGCACCGGCATTCGGGCCCGGCGAAGCGGGCTTGGCGGCCACCTCACGCGGGGTTCGCTGCACCGGCGGTGCGGGCCGGAGAGGCCCGGGACGACCGGGACGCGACGGAGCCGCGGGACGGGGGCCGGGTACGGGACGAGGGGTCGGCGCGGTGCGGCCGCTGGCCGGAGTGGCGCGGGGACCCTGGGCGCTCTCGTGAATCTGAGGCTCCTCGGGAATGAGAGGCATGAGTTGATATTTATCAAACGTTGGTACGACCCGCGTCGGCGGGTGGCGCATGTGTACGAACGAAACCGTCAGAAATCGAAGCCCAGCTGACCCTCGATCTCCGGAACACTTCCGTCCGTCCAGTTGCGGACCTTCTTGAGGTGCCGCCACTGGGGCAGCGCATCAAGATACGCCCACGACAACCGGTGGTAGGGGGTGGGGCCCCGCTCCGCCAGTGCGGCCTTGTGCACGGGTGATGGATACCCGGCGTTGTCCGCAAAACCGAAGTCTGCATGGTCGATACCCAGTTCGGCCATCATTTTGTCGCGCTGCACCTTGGCGATCACCGAGGCCGCGGCGACCGCCACGCACGACTGGTCGCCCTTGATCACCGTGCGGACACGCCAGGGCGCGCCGAGGTAGTCGTGCTTGCCGTCGAGGATGACGGCGTCGGGCCGGACCGGCAAGGCGTTGAGCGCACGCTCCGCCGCGAGCCGGAGAGCGGCGGTCATCCCGAGGTCGTCTATCTCCTCGGGGGAAGCGTGCCCCAGGGCGTACGAGGTCACCCACGTCCGCAGTGTCTCGGCGAGCTCCGTGCGCCGCTTGATGGTGAGCAGCTTCGAGTCGGTGAGGCCCTCGGGCGGTCGGCGCAGTCCGGTGATCGCAGCGCAGACGGTGACGGGGCCGGCCCACGCGCCGCGCCCCACCTCGTCGACACCTGCAACGATCTTCGCTCCGGTCGTGGCTCGAAGGGAGCGCTCGACGGTGTGAGTAGGCGGTTCGTACGGCATGGCGCCCCTAGGTTACGCCGCTCCGAATCGCCCGCGACACCCTGCCCCACCCCAGGCGGTGACCCCTTGAACCGACTCGCGTCAGGCGCCGTCCTTGCGCAGCAGCGGAACCATCAACTGGTCGATCATTTCCTCGACTTCATCGCCCTGCCATTCGCAGCCGCACATCTTGGAGCGGTACATCATCATGGCCGGGATGGCGTCGAAGACATAGCCGTTCGCGGCGTCGGGGCGCACCTCGCCTCGTGCGATGCCGCGCTCGATCACTTCGCGGAGCATCTTGAGGGTGGGCTGTACGACGCCTTCGAAGATCACCGCATGGAAGCGCTCGGCCTGAGTCGTGTCGCATTCGTGAATCACTGAGCGAAGCGCGAAGCCGGGACGGGAGAACATCGCGTCGCGAGCGCGCAGACACAGCGCGAGGAGGTCGGCGCGCACGCCCCCCTCGTCGGGCGCCTCGTCGAACTCCGGCAGTCCGGCACGCAGGGCGTCGGCGACGAGGTCCTCCTTGGAGGGCCAGCGCCGGTAGACCGCCGCCTTGCCGGTCTGGGCTCCTGCGGCGACACCTTCCATCGTCAGGCCGTTCCAGCCGACGGTGCTGAGTTGGTCCAGCGCGGCGTCGAGGATCGCGCGTTCGAGCACGGCGCCGCGGCGGCGGGCCGTCTGAGCGGGGGCATCCGCCCAGCTCGGGGTAGCCATCGGTCTCTCTCCAGCGAGCAGAGGAAGCGGGGATTTCGGGGATGGGGAACGCGCCGCACGGCACCACGGGGGGGGGACGCACCGAACGACGCCGCCCTAAGTGAACGCTTGCGTTCACTGTCGGGGACTCACTACCGTTGACGCGACAGTGAACGCGAGCGTTCACTAAGGCACTCGTGGGGGACCCATAGTGACAACCTCTCCATTGCTCAAGGACCAGAAGAAGCCAGGTGCGGCCCGCCGGGAGGGGCACCCCGGCATCGCGCTCACGGTCATCGCGGCCTGCCAACTCATGGTGGTACTCGACGCGACGATTGTGAACATCGCGCTCCCGCACATTCAAGACGCGCTCCAGTTCAGCACCACCGACCTCACCTGGGTCGTCAGCTCCTACACGCTCACCTTCGGCGGCCTGCTGCTCCTCGGCGGTCGCGCCGGTGACATCCTCGGCCGCCGCCGTGTCTTCATGGCCGGTATCCTGCTCTTCACGCTCGCCTCGCTGCTCGGCGGACTCGCCCAGGAACCCTGGCAGCTGCTTGCCGCACGTGTCCTGCAGGGCGTGGGAGGCGCGATCGCGTCGCCCACTTCCCTGGCGCTCATCACCACCACGTTCCCCGAGGGGCCGGAGCGCAACCGGGCCTTCGGTGTCTTCGCCGCCGTATCGGCCGGCGGCGGCGCGATCGGCCTGCTCGCGGGCGGCATGCTCACCGAGTGGCTCGACTGGCGCTGGGTGCTGTTCGTCAACGTGCCGATCGGCATCCTGATCGCCGTACTCACACCGCTCTACATCGGGGAGTCCGAGCGGCACTCCGGACGCTTCGACATCGCGGGAGCGGTTACCTCGACCGCCGGCATGGCGTTGCTCGTGTACGGCTTCATACGCGCGGCGGACGAGGGCTGGCGGGACAGCCTCACCATCGGATCCTTCGCCGCCGCGGTGGTGCTGCTGGTGGCCTTCGCGGTCGTCGAGTCGCGGGCCAAGGAGCCCATCACGCCGCTGCGGATGTTCGCCGACCGGAACCGCTCGGGCACGTACGTGATCATGCTCAGTCTCGCCGCGGCGATGTTCGGGATGTTCTTCTACATCGTGCTCTTCGTGCAGAACGTGCTCGGGTACACGCCGATCGAAGCCGGGCTCGCCTTCCTGCCCGTGACGGTCGTGATCGCGCTGGGCGCGGGTCTGTCGCAACGGTTCCTGCCGGTGCTCGGCCCCAAGCCGTTCATGGTCACCGGCTCGGCCCTGGCGATGATCGGGCTGGCCTGGCAGGCGCTCATCAGCTCGGACAGTTCGTACGTCGGCGGCGTCCTCGGTCCGATGCTGGTGTTCGGATTCGGCATGGGGCTGAACTTCGTCACGCTGACGCTCACCGCCGTCTCCGGGGTCGCCCAGCACGAGGCGGGTGCCGCGTCCGGGCTGCTCAACGCCACCCAGCAGGTCGGCGGAGCACTGGGCCTGTCCATCCTGACGACGGTCTTCGGCACGGCGACGAAGAACGAGGCGGAGAAGCAGCTCCCGCAGTTCATGGCCGAGGGCTCGGCCGAGCAGAAGGCGGAGTTCGCCAGCACCCATCAACTGCCGGCGCCCTGGGGTCACGAGGTGCTGGCGCACGGCATTTCCACGGCCTTCATCCCCGCCGCCGCCATGGCCGTCCTCGCCGTCGCCACGGCATGGCTGGTGATCCGGGTCCGCAAGAGCGACCTGGAGGCACTCGCCGGCTCGGCCGGGCCGGGCGTCGGCTGACCCGGAGCCGTCTCGGACCGGCCCGCGCGGCTCGCCGGCAGGACCGACCCGGGTCCGCCGGCAGCCGCCGGGCCGGTTCCCGGCCGGTTCCTTCCCTGGGCGGCGGGCGACAACGCCGAGCCAGTGGAGCAGCAGCACCCCGAGCAACGCCCTCATGATCACCCCCCAGCACCGTCAAGCTCCATCAAGCACCTTCAAGCACCCCCGGCCGGGGCTTCCCAGTCCGTTGGCTCCTGAGACCCCGCACGGCGGTTGCCACGACAACGAGCGGCCGGTCACGGAGAGTTCCCGAGGTGTACGGAGAGTTCCCGGGAAGGTGGGGGCAGGCGCCGCGACTCGTCACGCGCCCGTGGAGGCAGGGCTCAGGCAGCCGTCGGCACCCAGTCCGGAAGGGCCTCGGTCCGCTCCACCCACAGGGCGGGTGGAGCCCCGGCCTTGCCGGCGGCGATCACGCCACCGACGATGGCGCACGTCGTGTCGACGTCCCCGCCGACCTGGGCGGTCGTCCAGAACGCCTTCTCGTAGTCGCCGAGGCTCCTCGCTGCGGACCAGAGGGCGAAGGGCACCGTGTCGTGGGCCGTCGTACGTCGCCCGCATCCCAGCACCGCCCCGACCGTGGCGGCGTCGCCGTAGTCGAGCATGTCCCGGGCCCGGCGCAGCCCGGCACCCACCGCGCTCTTGGGCACCAGACCGATGACTCCGTCGAGGAGGGCCTCGGCGCCGGGCGGTCCACCCGGCGCCGCCGCGAAAGCCGCTGCCGCGGCGACCGCCATGGCGCCGACGACGGCCTCGCGATGCTGGTGGGTGGTGTAGGCGGAGATCTCCGCCTGGTGGGTGGCCTGCTCCGGGTCGTCCGCGTACCAGGCACCGAGCGGGGCGATCCGCATCGCCGCGCCGTTGCCCCAGGACCCCTGGCCGTTGAAGAGCGCGGCGGCGAGCTCGCGCCAGTCGCCGCCCTCCCGGACGAGCCGCAGGAGGCGGTTGACCGCGGGCCCGTAGCCCCGGTCGACGTCGTGGTGCTCGGCGAAGGACCCGGCCAGGGCGTCCTGGTCGATGCGATGGTGGGCGGCCAGCACGGCGACGACGGAACTCGCCATCTCCGTGTCGTCGGTCCACTGCCAGGGTCCGGGCGGCAGCTCGCGGCGCTTCAGCAGCGGGTAGTTCACCGGGACGAAGTACTGGGAGCCCAGGGCATCCCCGACGGACAGTCCGCGCAAGGCGGCCAGGGCACGGCCCAGGCGCGCGTCGGGGGAGAAGTCGGAGGTCATCGCCCTGCCACTCTATCCGGAGATCCCGTACGGCTCGGGATCCCGCCAGCGGTCGAACGGCCGGTCCAGTGTGTACTTGCCGTCCTCCCCGAGAACGAGCATCCGCACCTCGCCGTTCCCCGGGTTCGACAGCGACTCGAACTCCGCGACCGTCCAGTGGAACCACCGCATGCAGAACAGGCGCATGGCGAGTCCGTGGGTCACGATGAGGACGTTCGGCGGATGGTCGGGGTCCTCGAAGCTGCGGAACAGGCTCTCCAGGAAGCCACCGACCCGGTCGTAGACGTCGGCGCCGGACTCGCCCTGGGCGAAACGGTAGAAGAAGTGGCCGTACGCGTCCCGGTAGGCCTTCTGCAGACGGACGTCGTCCCGGTCCTGCCAGTTTCCCCAGTCCTGCTCGCGCAGCCGGGGCTCCTCGCGCACGCGTATGAGGGCGGGGTCGAGGTGGAAGGCGCGCAGCGTCTCGTGGGTGCGCCGGTACGGGGAGACGTAGACGCTGACGCGTTCGCGGCCGAACAGCTCGCGCAGCTGCCCGCCGGTCGCCTCCGCCTGCCGCCGACCGCGCTCGGTCAGGGCCAGGGCGTGGTCGGGTTCACGCTCGTACACGGAGTCATCAACATTGCCCGTTGACTCGCCGTGCCGGACAAGGACGATACGCCGTGGTCGTGCCATGCCAAAACCCTAGATCGGGTGAGGGCCCGCCGAGCACCCGGACCGTGCCCATACGGCGTAGGTCACACGGATTCCCCACTTCCGGGCGCCCGCATACCGAGGCGGCGAAGGCCGGTGGGGCCGGGCCGGGCCCGGCTCGCGCCGGGTGGTGAGGCGCTCGCGTCCGGCCCGGTCAGACGGTCCAGCTCGGCTCCATGTCCACGACGTCACCGGTCAACGCCGCCACGTCGGCCTCCGTCTGGGCGCGCAGGGCGAGCCGCTCCACCCGTTCGGTGCGGTACTTGCCGTGCTCGGCGGCCGAACGCCACATCGACAGCACCAGGTACTCGTGGCCCGGCGCCTCGCCGAACAGCCCGCGCACCATGCCGGGCGAACCGGCCATCGCCGGGTTCCAGACCTTCTCCTGCATGAGCACGAAGTGCTCGGATCGCTCCTCGTGGACACGGCAGAGCGCCACGCGCAGCAGGTCGGCGTCCGTGAAGCGCGGCTCGAAGCCGGTCTTCACGTCGAAGCGGTAGTCGAACAGCCTGACCTGGGCGTCCTTGAAGGTGCCCGACTGTGCGGAGGCGAGCCGGTCGTGGGATCGGGCCATGAACGAGTCGTAGAAGGCGCGGCTCTCCCAGAACGCGAAGATGTGCGCCACGTCCGGCCGCCTCCGGCTCCAGCCACCCCCCTGCCCGCGAAACCCCGGCTCCCCCAGAAGCCCCGCCCACTTCCGCTGCCCCCGCTCGAACCCGCGGCGGTCCACCACGGTGCAGCGAATCCACTTGACCAGCACCGCGCCATGGTAAGGCCAGGAGCGTGGCGCCGGTCACTCTCGGCCGGACCGCTCCGCCCCGCGGGCACCCGCGCGCGTGGCAGGATGGACAAACAGTCGTGAGCGCCCGCCAGTTGGGGTGGACGGTCGGGTCGGTACGGGGAAGGGGACACCGGTGGACGGGCTCAACAAGGGGCTGCGCAAGGTCGAGATCGCGGTGCGATGGGATCCGAGTCCGGCGGGGCAGCCCTCCACCGACCTGGATCTCGTCGCGGCGACGTATCCGGCGGACGATCCGCACGGCGACCCCGCCTATGTGGTGCACTTCGACAGCCGCTCCCCCGACGGCACCATCTATCTCAACCGGGACAGCAAGGACGGTCAGGGCTTCGGCTTCGACGAGGTCATGACCCTGGAACTGGAGCGGCTCGATCCCCGCTACGCGCGCGTGGTGGTCGGTGTCGTCATCCAGCAGCGCCCGGCGGAGCGCACCTTCGTCAGCGTGGTCAACCCCGGCCTGCGCATTCGTGAGGGGTACGACGTCCTCGCCGAGGACGACTTCGGCGGCGTCCTGGGAGCCACGGCGGCCACGGTCGCGGAGTTCGTCCGCGAGGGGACCGGCCCCTGGCGCTTCCGGCCCGGGCTGCGCGGCTTCGAGGGCGACCCGGTGGCGTTCACCAGGACGATGGGCGCGATGGGCCGGCCCTGACCGCGCCGGCCTGCGCGTTTCGGCCTGACGCGCGCGGAAAGCCGTGATGACGAGAGGGGCACCGCCCGAAGGCGGTGCCCCTCTGTCATCGGCTCAGGTGCCCGGCCCGGTCGACGGGCCGGGCACCGGGCGTCAGCTGCAGCCGCTGGTCGAGCCGCAGCCCTCGCAGATGTAGCAGGAACCGGCGCGCTGCATCTTCGTGCCGCAGGAGAAGCACAGCGGGGCGTCGGCCTGGATGCCCAGCTGCATCTCGACCAGTTCGGCACTGGTGTGGGCCTGCTGCGGCGCCGGCTTGGCCGCCTCTTCCGTCTTCGGCACGGAGACGGCCTTGAGCTCCTGGGCGCGCGGCGCCGACTGGGCCAGGCCCTCGACGTCGACCTCGTCCTCGGACGGCTCGTACGAACCGGTCTCCAGGTGGCGCTGGCGCTCCTCGGCGGAGTGGATGCCGAGCGCGGAACGCGTCTCGAAGGGCAGGAAGTCCAGCGCCAGGCGGCGGAAGATGTAGTCGACGATCGACTGCGCCATCCGCACGTCCGGGTCGTCCGTCATACCGGCCGGCTCGAAGCGCATGTTCGTGAACTTCGAGACGTACGTCTCCAGCGGCACCCCGTACTGGAGGCCGACCGAGACGGCGATGGAGAAGGCGTCCATCATGCCCGCGAGGGTCGAGCCCTGCTTGGACATCTTCAGGAAGACCTCGCCGAGACCGTCGTCCGGGTAGGAGTTGGCGGTCATGTAGCCCTCGGCGCCGCCGACGGTGAAGGACGTGGTGATGCCGGGGCGTCCCTTCGGCAGGCGCTTGCGGACCGGGCGGTACTCGACGACCTTCTCGACCGCGGTCCGGATGGTCTCCTCGGCCTTCTCGGTGATCTCCGCCTTCTCCTTCTCCTTGGTCTTGGCGGAGAGGGGCTGGCCGACCTTGCAGTTGTCGCGGTAGATCGCGAGGGCCTTGACGCCGAGCTTCCAGGCCTCGAAGTAGATCTCCTCGACCTCTTCGACGGTCGCCGTCTCCGGCATGTTGACCGTCTTGGAGATGGCGCCGGAGATCCACGGCTGGATCGCGGCCATCATGCGGACGTGGCCCATCGGGGAGATGGCCCGCTCGCCCATGGCGCAGTCGAACACCTCGTAGTGCTCGGGCTTGAGGCCCGGGGCGTCGATCACGTTGCCGTTCTCGGCGATGTGGGCGACGATCGCCTCGATCTGCTCCTCGAGGTAGCCGAGGCGGCGCAGGGCCTGCGGCACGGTGCCGTTGACGATCTGCATCGAACCGCCGCCGACCAGCTTCTTGAACTTGACCAGCGCGAGGTCGGGCTCGACACCGGTGGTGTCGCAGGACATCGCGAGGCCGATGGTGCCGGTCGGGGCCAGCACGGACGCCTGGGAGTTACGGAAACCGTTCTTCTCACCCAGGCGCAGCACCTCGCCCCAGGCCTCGCTGGCGGCGGCCCACACCGGGGTGTCCAGGTCGTCCATGCGGACGGCCTTGTCGTTGGCGTCCGAGTGCTGCTTCATGACGCGCTTGTGGGCGTCGGCGTTGCGGGCGTAGCCGTCGTACGGGCCGACGACCGCGGCGAGCTCGGCGGAGCGGCGGTAGGCCGTGCCGGTCATCAGGGAGGTGATGGCGCCGGCGAGGGCGCGGCCGCCGTCGGAGTCGTAGGCGTGGCCGGTGGCCATCAGCAGGGCGCCGAGGTTGGCGTAGCCGATGCCGAGCTGGCGGAACGCGCGCGTGTTCTCGCCGATCTTCTGGGTCGGGAAGTCCGCGAAGCAGATGGAGATGTCCATCGCGGTGATGACCAGTTCGACGACCTTCTGGAAGCGCTCGGCCTGGAAGGACTGGTTGCCCTTGCCGTCGTCCTTGAGGAACTTCATCAGGTTCAGCGAGGCCAGGTTGCAGGACGTGTTATCCAGGTGCATGTACTCGCTGCACGGGTTCGACGCGGTGATCCGGCCGGACTCGGGGCAGGTGTGCCAGTTGTTGATCGTGTCGTCGTACTGGATGCCGGGGTCGGCGCACGCCCAGGCGGCCTCCGCGATCTTGCGGAACAGCTGCTTGGCGTCGACCTCCTCGATGACCTCGCCGGTCATCCGGGCCCGCAGGCCGAACTGGCCGCCCTGCTCGACCGCCGTCATGAACTCGTCGTTCACGCGGACCGAGTTGTTGGCGTTCTGGTACTGGACGGACGTGATGTCGTCGCCGCCCAGGTCCATGTCGAAGCCGGCGTCGCGCAGGACGCGGATCTTCTCCTCTTCCTTGACCTTGGTCTCGATGAAGTCCTCGATGTCCGGGTGGTCGACGTCGAGGACGACCATCTTGGCGGCGCGGCGGGTGGCGCCACCGGACTTGATCGTTCCTGCGGAGGCGTCGGCGCCGCGCATGAAGGAGACCGGACCGGAGGCGTTGCCACCGGAGGACAGCAGCTCCTTGGAGGAGCGGATCCGGGAGAGGTTCAGGCCGGCGCCGGAGCCGCCCTTGAAGATCATGCCCTCTTCCTTGTACCAGTCGAGGATCGACTCCATGGAGTCGTCGACGGACAGGATGAAGCAGGCGGAGACCTGCTGGGGCTGCTTGGTGCCGACGTTGAACCAGACAGGGCTGTTGAAGCTGAAGATCTGGTGCAGGAGGGCGTACGCGAGCTCGTGCTCGAAGATCTCGGCGTCGGCGGGCGAGGCGAAGTACTTGTGGTCCTCACCGGCCTTCCGGTACGTCTTCACGATGCGGTCGATCAGCTGCTTGAGGCTGGTCTCGCGCTGCGGGGTGCCGACGGCACCGCGGAAGTACTTGCTGGTGACGATGTTGACCGCGTTCACCGACCAGAAGTCGGGAAACTCGACGCCGCGCTGCTCGAAGTTGACCGAGCCGTCGCGCCAGTTGGTCATGACGACGTCACGGCTCTCCCAGGCCACCTCGTCATAGGGGTGGACCCCAGGGGTGGTGTGGATGCGCTCGATACGCAGGCCCTTGCTCGCCTTGGGGCTCTTGGCGCGGGAACTCCGTGCCGGACCGCTCGCCGTCTCTGTCATGCCGCCTCCCTGTACGGGCGAAAACGCCCTGAAGTGCCCCGTTGTTCCCGGTGCACGGTGTTCTGTCTGATGCTGCGGGCACCCACTCACATCGCCCGCAACAGGTCTTCACATCGCCGCCGCCCGGCCGGTCCCGGAGCTGCCTTCCGGGTCCGGCCCGCCGGTCAGTCGGCGGCGCCTGCGGGCTCGGGGACGTGTGCCGTCCCTCCGGGCCCGCCGTCGTCTTCCTGGCTCCCCGCACCCGTGTCCCCGCGGTCGCCGTCGTCCGCGTCGGGGCGCCCCGTCCCTTCCCTGAGCTCCGCGATGGCCGCCTCGAAGTCCTCGAGCGAGTCGAAGGCCCGGTAGACGGAGGCGAAGCGCAGATAGGCGACGAGATCGAGTTCCTGCAACGGGCCGAGTATGGCCAGCCCCACGTCGTGGGTGGTCAGCTCGGCGCTTCCGGTGGCCCGCACCGCCTCCTCGACCCGCTGGCCCAGCTGGGCCAGCGCGTCCTCGGTGACGGGCCGCCCCTGGCACGCCTTGCGCACACCATTGATGATCTTCGTGCGACTGAAGGGTTCGGTGACGCCGGACCGCTTCACCACCATGAGCGAGCACGTCTCCACGGTCGTGAAACGACGGGAGCAGTCGGGACACTGGCGGCGTCTGCGGATCGACGTGCCGTCATCGGTCGTACGGCTGTCGACGACCCGGCTGTCGGGGTGCCTGCAGAAGGGGCAGTGCATGTTCTCCCAACCCTCCTCACAGCAGACTCAATAGCCTCGCCGGACGTCATGCGCCCCACGAAGCAGCCCCAAGCATAGGCGATGACCATGGCCGCGAAGACCGGGGGGACCACAACTTGTGGGCTGCTGCTGCAATCCAACCACTAGATGTGGGGATTGGCTCATACATCCACGCCGCACGCGCGTGTCGCACACGTAGCCGCAGGTGACACCCGCCCGGCGGAACCACTCCGCTCCCGCGTGTCGCTCCCGGACCGTCGCACTCGCCCGGAGCGCAGCCTTCCGCCCGCACGCGGACGCCCCGGTTCGTGCACGGCCGTATCGCTGCGGCACATGCGGAGATACGGTGGGCGCCGCGCAAAGGGGACGTGGGACTCCCGCACAGATGAGGGCCGGTCCCGGGGCAGGGGCATGCCGGATGGCAGACTGGGGCAACAGTCCACGAGGCGATCACCCCGGCGGTGAAGAGTACAGCAATGGACCCTTTTGCCCGCCAGGTGGCCTGGCCGCCAATACACCCGGACATGCGATCGCGTCCGGCAATTCGCATTTTTTCACTCGAACGTGTGTTTGGCGCAACCTTTCGAAAGCAACTACCGTTGTCCAGCAGGGAGACCATCGAGAGGGGCCGACGTGACCACCACCGCAGACAGTGTCACCATCACTGGACAGGACCGCTCCCAGGGCCGACTGGAGCCGGTGCATGCGATGAACGAAGCCACGAACCCTGAGGGGCACAAGCGCTCCCTGCCGGGCCGACCTCCCGGCATCCGGGCGGACAGCTCGGGCCTCACAGACCGCCAGCGCCGCGTGATCGAGGTGATCAGGGACTCCGTCCAGCGGCGCGGCTACCCGCCGTCGATGCGTGAGATCGGCCAGGCCGTCGGCCTCTCCAGCACGTCCTCGGTCGCGCACCAGCTGATGGCACTGGAGCGCAAGGGCTTCCTGCGCCGGGACCCGCACCGCCCCCGCGCCTACGAGGTGCGCGGCTCCGACCAGGCCGCGTCGGTGCAGCCCACCGACACCGCGGGCAAGCCGGCCGCGTCGTACGTGCCGCTGGTCGGCCGGATCGCCGCCGGTGGCCCGATCCTCGCCGAGGAGTCCGTCGAGGACGTCTTCCCGCTGCCCCGCCAGCTCGTCGGTGACGGCGAGCTGTTCGTTCTGAAGGTCGTCGGTGACTCGATGATCGAGGCCGCCATCTGCGACGGCGACTGGGTCACGGTCCGCCGCCAGCCGGTCGCCGAGAACGGCGACATCGTGGCCGCCATGCTGGACGGAGAAGCCACGGTCAAGCGGTTCAAGCGCGAGGACGGCCATGTCTGGCTCCTCCCGCACAACGCGGCCTACGAGCCGATCCCCGGCGACGACGCGACCATCCTCGGCAAGGTGGTGGCCGTGCTGCGCCGCGTCTGACAGCGCGCACCGCGTCGGGCGGGCCGCCCAGGCCCACCCTCTGACCGGGCCCCGGAACCCCTGCGCCGGTTCCGGGGTCCTGCGCTGTCCGGGGGGCGTACGGTCCCGGGCCCCCAGCCGAGGGCGGCGCCGTCCGGGCCTCCACTGTCCCAGGCCCCGCCGTGCGGACCCGTGAGCCCCAGGACTCGCGCAAGTCCTCCAGGCCGGTCCGACGTGCCGGCTCGGCGTCCCGCTCGGCCCGGGGTCCCGCTCGGCCCGGGGTCCCGCTCGGCCTGGGGTCGGCCTACGGCCCGTGCGCCGCAGGCCGCAGCCCGGGAGTCATCCGGCCGTTTCCTCCGTCTGCTTCGCCATCGCGTCGATGGCCGCCAGCGACTTGCGGACCTGGTTGCGGTCCGTCGTGTACCAGAAGTCGGGAAGCGACGCTTTCAGGTACCCGCCGTACCGGGCCGTGGCCAGCCGCTGGTCCAGCACGGCGACCACGCCCCGGTCGCCCGAAGCCCGGACAAGGCGGCCGGCTCCCTGTGCCATGAGAAGCGCGGCGTGCGTGGCGGCGACCGCCATGAAGCCGTTGCCTCCCGCCTCCTCCACGGCCTTCTGGCGGGCGCTCATCAGCGGGTCGTCGGGGCGCGGGAACGGGATCTTGTCCATGACGACCAGTTGACAGCTGGGTCCGGGGACGTCGACGCCCTGCCACAGCGACAGCGTGCCGAAGAGGCAGGTCCTGGGGTCCGCCGCGAAGTTCTTGATGAGCTCGCCGAGCGTCTCCTCGCCTTGGAGGAGGATCGGGAACTCCGGGATCCGCGACCGCAGCTCCTCGGCGGCCACCTGGGCACCCCTCATGGAGGAGAACAGGCCCAGGGTGCGTCCGCCGGCGGCCTGGATCAGCTCGGTGAGCTCGTCGAGCATGTCCGCGCGGTCGCCGTCCCGCGCGGGGCGTGCCAGGTGTTTGGCGACGTACAGAATGCCCTGCTTGCGGTAGTCGAAGGGGGAGCCGACGTCGATGCCCTTCCACTTCGGGACATCGTCGCCCTCGGTACCCTCCGGGGCGAGGCCCAGGGAGGCTCCCACTCCGTTGAAGTCGCCGCCCAGCTTCAGCGTCGCCGAGGTCAGCACCACGGAGCGGTCCGTGAAGAGCTTCTCCCGCAACAGCCCCGAGACGGACATCGGGGCGACGCGCAGTGAGGCACCGAACCGGTCGTGGCGCTCGTACCAGACCACGTCCCACTCGGAGCCGTTCGTGATCCGCTCCGCGACGTCGTGGACGTTCTCCACGGCGGCCAGGGCCTGCTTGCGCACCGCGTCCTCGTCCTGGACGGACTTGTCCCGGGTCGCGCCCATCGCGGAGATGACCGTGCGGCACGCGTCGCGGAGCGCCATCAGCGCGTACCCGAGATCCTCGGGAATCTCCTCCAGCCGGCCCGGCAGCGCCAGCTCCATGAGCCGCTCGAACCCCTCGGCGGCGGTCTGCAACTGATCCGCGGCCTTCTCGTTGACGAGCTTCGCGGCGCGGCGCACCGCGCGGTTGACCTGGCCGGGGGTGAGCTCGCCGGTGGCGACACCGGTGACTCGCGAGACCAGCTCGTGCGCCTCGTCGACAATCAGCACCTCGTGCTGCGGCAGGACCGGGGCGCCCTCGATGGCGTCGATGGCGAGCAGGGCGTGGTTGGTGACGACGACCTCGGCGAGCTTGGCCCGCTCCCGGGCCATCTCGGCGAAGCACTCCGCACCGTAGGCGCACTTGGACGCGCCCAGGCACTCCCTCGACGAGACGGACACCTGGCCCCAGGCACGGTCGGAGACACCGGGGGTGAGGTCGTCGCGGTCGCCGGTCTCCGTCTCGTCCGCCCAGTCCCGCACCCGCAGCAGGTCCTGCCCGAGCTTGCTGGTGGGGGCGGCCGCCTCGAACTGGTCGAAGAGGCCGTCCTCCTCGTCCTGCGGGACACCCTCGTGGAGGCGGTGCAGACAGAGGTAGTTCGACCGGCCCTTCAGCATCGCGAACTCCGGCCGGCGGCGCAGCAGCGGGTGCAGCGACTCGACCGTTCTCGGCAGGTCGCGCTCCACGAGCTGGCGCTGCAGGGCCAGGGTGGCCGTCGCGACGACCACTCGCTCCCCGTGCGCGAGCGCGGGCACCAGGTAACCGAGCGACTTGCCGGTGCCGGTGCCGGCCTGGACCAGCAGGTGGGAACCGTCGTCGATCGCTTCCGCCACGGCCTCGGCCATGGCCACCTGGCCGGGACGCTCCGTACCGCCGACGGCGGTGACGGCAGCATGCAGGAGTTCGGGGAGTGAGGGCTTCGTCATAGCGCGACCACCCTACGGCCCGGCACTGACAAACGGGTGATCAAGGCGGGGACGGGCGGCGGGATCAAGACCGTGGACTCCTCGACGGGGAGGGCGGTGGCGCGGCGCGCACGGGCCGTGAGCTGTGCGGTGAGACGAGCGACAGTGAGGCATGGTGCCGCGACGCGGCCGGTGATCGGAGAAATGGTCGGGATCGGCGGGAACCGCGTCTACGCCCGCCACGTTCAATGAGTGATTGCGTGGTGACACAGCGCTACAGAAGATGCCGGAGTGGCCGGTCCCGGACCATGAGGGCGGCCCGCTTGGCGGGCAGGTCGACCTCGGCGGAGAACCGGAAGCCGGCGGTCAGGAAAGCGGCGACGGAGGGGGTGTTGCGAATGTCGGGTTCCGCGATGACGCGCGCGCAGGAGGGACGCCGCGCGAGAACGAGATCGGCGACGGCCCTGAGCAGGAGACTCCCGAGACCTCGCCCGCGGTGGGTGACGCCACCGACCAGGAGGTGGAGTCCCGTGTCATGGGGCCGGGCGGGATAGTGACGGGCCAGCGGGTCAAGGTCCGCTCGGTAGATCTCCCAGTAGCTCATCGGCGCTCCGCCCAGCACGCCGACGCACGGCACGCTGCGGCCGTCACCGGCGAGTTGAGCCCGCAGGTGGTCCTCGGTCACGCCGGGCGGCCCTGACAGTTCCCAGAACTCCGCGGCGGCAGGGTCGTTCATCCATCGGCTGATGAGCGGCAGGTCCCGTTCGAGGCGCACGGGGACGAGGTGGAACACGCCCGCAGGGGTATCGGTCGGACCCCAGTCGGCCACGTGGTCCAAGAGGTCGTCGTACGGCATGCGGGAGCCTGCACGGGGTCCGCCGAGGGAGGCGGGCACAGCTGTGCGATGCCGGCCGTACTCCCGTTCCGCCCCCGCGGCGTCGGGGGTCTCCGCCGCGACCAGGGCGAGGAACTCGTCCGTCAGCTGGAGGTCCATGGTGTCCTCGTTGGATCCCCCGTCGTCGGAACCCCCGCTTGTGGCCCTGCCGGGATCCTGCTCGACGCCGAAGCCAGGAGCGCGACAGGGCTGGTCCCGGAACCCGGGCTCATCGCCGGGGCGGGCCTCGGTCTCGGCGGCGACGCCTCCGGCACGGGCCTCGGTCTCGGCGGTGGCGACGCCTCCGGCACGGGCGACCGCGCCGGGAAGGGCAACCGCGCCCGGTGGCACAGCCACAGCAGCCGGATCGGCCGCATCCGGAGGGATGGCGTTGCCGGCGGGGACAGCGTGGCCAGCAGGGACCGCGTTGCCGGGGAGGGCAGCGTTGCCCGACTGGACAGCATGGCCGGCGGGGTCGGCGCCGCCGGCAGGGGAGGACGGATCGGCGGAGGGCACCACACGCTCCTCTCAGAAAGGTGGATGGGGCATGTCCTCTAGGAATGAAGGAGGTCGGTCATGGTCAGCGGAGGTCAGGCGGATCCGCAGTGCAGGGGGTTGGCGATGGTGACGTAGACGGACTGGGTGTCGACCGGGCCCACGAGTTCGTCGAGACCATGCAGCCGGGTGAGCAAGTTGGCCTTGCAGCGCAACACAGGCGAGTCCAGCAGCAGGGCGGGGAGGGAGGTGCGCAGCCGGGTCGGCCCAGCGGCGAGGCTTCCGAGGAAGCGTCGGAAGGCGGCGAGCAGCAGCCGCTCGTCCGCCAGCCCTTGTGAACCGAAGGCGCCGACGAGGCCGAATACGTTGTTGACGCCCAGGTAGTAGGCGAGGCGCTCGTCGGCGATCTCGTCCCGGACGAAGGTGTCGCTCCGCTGCCCGATGCCGGGCAGTCGGCCGTCGAGCTCCGCGCGTCCGGATTCGCGGAAGTAGTAGCCCTGGTTGTCGCGGTAGCGGCCCCCCGTGGGCCAGCCCTCGCCGTCCAGCAGGACGAGGGTGTTCTGTTGATGCGCCTCCAGGGCGATGCCTGCCTCGCCGTCCAGCCAGAGGACGGGACGGACGACGTGCTCCAGATAGCGCAGGAACCACTCGGCGGAGACCGCTCCGCGAGGCCGGCCGGTGCGACGGGCGATGCCGGTGACGACCTCGGCGAGCCGGGACCTGAAGACCAGGGCGTGATCCTGGTGCGCGCGCCGCTCCGAAGCCGTATCCGGCCGGGCGTGCCAAGAGGGGCGCTGCGAGACGAGTCCAGCTACGCAGGAGACATCGTCCGAGGCGCTGAACGGGTTGTGGCGGATCACCACGTCCAGTCCGGGCACCGGAACGCCGTCGGGCCCGTCCACGGCGATCCAGGACGGGTCGCGCACGATGTCGAAGCCCGGGTGCGCGGCCCGCCACTGCTGTCCGAGGCCGCCGCGAAGCAGGCGGTGGACTTCGACGCCGCGGTGGAGCTCTTTGCGCAAGTGCTCTCGACGGGAGTTGGTGATGCGGAGCCCCAGGGACAGCTTCAACATCGCGGGGGCGCCGGACCGGTACACGGTGCGTACGGAGGAGGTGGGGTGCCAGGGTGCCCCGTGGGGGCCCAGGTCGCGGAGTTGCCCGTCGTCCAGCAGGGCGGCGGCTTCGGGACGGTGGCGGATCTCGCGGGCCTGCCAGGGGTGCAGGGGCAGCAGCGCGTGGCCGTCGGGCAGCGGCAGTCCGGGCCCGGCCAGGCGGGCGGTGAGACGGGAGGCCGAGACCGGACAGCCGCGTTCGGTCCAGCAGGAGTCGGTGGCGAGGGCGGAGGGGGCGACAGCCATCCAGTGCAGGGGGAAGGAACCGCGCAGTTCGGGTGAGTACCGCCGGGCTTCGGACTCGGCGAGGCCTTCGCGGCTCTTGGGTGTGGGGTGCAGAGGGTGCCCGAGGAGAAGTGCCTGTTCGGCGGCGAGGAAGAGGTCGGGGATGTCGGCAGGGTGTTCCCGGCGGTCGCTGACGAAGGTGGTGACGCGGCGCAGGGAGTCGGCGACTCCCGCGACGAGAGCGGCACCGTTGTCGCCGTCCGGCGCGACGCTGCCGGCCATGGCGCCGGGGGTGCCG
Organism: Streptomyces sp. NPDC015242; assembly: GCF_043079125.1. Classification (NCBI taxonomy): domain Bacteria; kingdom Bacillati; phylum Actinomycetota; class Actinomycetes; order Kitasatosporales; family Streptomycetaceae; genus Streptomyces; species Streptomyces sp. NPDC015242. The sequence goes on from NZ_JBIBUF010000005.1 coordinate 602,305, forward strand.
GGGGTGCCGGGGGTGCCGGGGGTGCCCGCGAGGGCAGAGCCGACGGTCGGGCTCTCCCTGGCGAGCAGCGCTGCGACCAGGACGGCGTCGGCCGGCGGGGCGTCGTCGGGAGCGTCGGCCAGGCGCGGGAGTCCGAAGCGATGCCAGCCTGCCGGGGACCAGTGGACAACCGGGGCGAGGAGGGACGTGCCGCTGGCGGGGAGGGGGATGCGGAGGATGTTGTCGAGGGGGGCGGCCTGGCCGGTCTCCCGGACCCAGCAGCGCAGCAGCGTTTCGACGGCTGCCGACTGCGCGACGAGATGGGGAGAGGGGTGACACAGGAGGTCAGTGGCAGGGTCGCCTGCCCTCCCCGGTCCGAGTCCTACTGCTCCGGGCCTCTGACGAGGCACCGTGGGTGCCGCCGACGCCTCGGGCTGTCGAGTGTCGTCGGAGGTGCCTGCCCACGTCGGGGCGTGGCCGTCGGGCTCGGGGGTGGCGTTCAAGGCGGATACCTCGGGCTGTGGTGCGGATCGTCTGGACGGGGGCGGGCGGAGCGGGAACGAAGGCGGCGAGATCAGGGTTCGTGGCGTGCGGCAGGACCCTGCTGTCCTCGCTGCGTTCGCTGTTCCCGCCGCCCCCGCCGCGTCCGCTGCACTGGGGTGCTCACCTCGCTCCGAGACGCCGCCCGGGACGCCGCCCGGATCGCGTCGGTGAGGCGGTCCAGTACGGCGTCCGCCTGTTCGTCGGTCACCGTCAGGGGCGGGAGCAGGCGTACGACGTTGGCGTGGCGGCCGGCGAGTCCGACGATGAGTCCGCGCCGTAAGCACTCCCGCTGGACCACCGCGGCCAGTTCATCCGCATCCGAATCGTCGGTCGGCGGCTCGGGCGTCTGCGGCTCAGGGGTTCTCGGCTCAGGGGCCTGGAGCTCATCGGTCGAGCGTTCGTTGACCGCCGAGGCCGGGTTCTTCAACTCGACTCCCAGCATCAGTCCTCTTCCCCGCACGTCGGCCACGCCGTCGAACTCGTCGCTCAGGAGGCGCAGTTGCCGCAGCATCCGTGCGCCGAGGGCCGCCGCACGTTCGGCGAGTCGGTGCTCGCGGACGTGGGCGAGGGTCGCCGTGCCTGCGGCCATGGCGAGTTGGTTGCCGCGGAAGGCGCCGGTGGGGGCGGCGAGTTCGCCGGGGTCGAGGTCGTCGCGGTACACCACGACGGCCAAGGGCAGGCTGCCACCGACGGCCTCGGAGAGGATCATGACGTCCGGTGTCACGCCGCTGTGCTGCACCGCCCAGAAAGTGCCGGTGCGCCCGACGCCGGTCTGCGTCTCGTCGGCGATGAGTGGTACGGATCGGTCGGCCGTGAGCTGCCGGACACGCCGCAACCAGGCGTCCGGCGCGGGAATGACCCCGTCCTCGCCCTGGACGGGTTCGACGATCACCCCGGAGGGGAGTCGAGCAGCACAAGCCCCCGTCCGGGCCGCGGCTTCAGCCCTGATCCCCGTCCCGGGGACAGCCTCGAACAGGTCGGAGCAGTCCTGCGGATAGGCCAGGCGGGTCGTCATCGCGTCACCGCCGACGAGGCCGGTCGGACCGGTTGCCGCGCTGACCAGTTCGCGGGCCGTCCGCAGCGCGTCGGTGGCGCTAGGGCCGCAGAAGCGCACACGTGCCCGGTCGGCGAGTCCGGGGGGCAGGGTGCGGAACAGTTCGGTGACGAAGGCGTCCTTGACGGGTGTCGCCAGGTCGAGGGCGTTGAGGGGCGCACCGGAGTCGAGGACCTTGCGGATGGCTTCCAGGACGACGGGGTGGTTGTGCCCGAGGGCGAGGGCACCGGCCCCGGAGAGGCAGTCCAGATAGCGGCGGCCGTCCGCGCCCTCGATCGTCATGCCCCGGGCCCGCACCGGCACGATGGGCAGGGCCCGGGGGTAGGTCCGGGCCGCGGGCTCCCGAGCGGGTTGGCGACGCGGGGAGCTCCCCTGGCCGGTGCGCATCTTCGAGGTGCAGTCCGCCGCTCCCGCAGCGCGACCCTCGGCACCCGGCTTGCCGCCGTCGGCTCCGGGCTGGCCACCCTCGGCCCCCGACTTGCCACCGTCGACTCCCGGCTCGCCCGCGCGCGTCGTGTCGTCGGCGCCCCGTGCGATGTCGTCGACGGGGGCGCCGGAACCGGAGAGGGCCTTCACCTCCGCATGCCCCACAGCGGCCTCCTCCGACGCACGGCCCCCAAGGGCGGATTCCGCCACGACTTCCCTGACCTCCACTGGGCACGGGCACAGGGGGCCGCGGACAGCAGACTCCCCACCGCTACCAACCCCGGACCGCTCACCGGGTTACGGGTTGCCTCAAGATCCTTTCCGTGACGGAACTGTTGCTGTTCCGTCGGGCCTCCCCCACAGCCACCGCATAGTGTGTGGTGCCGTTCCCGGACGCGGTGAGCCGCCCCGAAGTCCCCGTGCTGCAGCGGAGAACGAGGGCCGAAGCTCCGGTTCGTCCACGTTCGTCATCACAGGGGGAGTCAGATCATGCGATCCATCCGGCCGTCGTCCACCGCACGCCGAGGGGGGAGGGCGCGCCGCAGGAACTCCCCCGTGCTGGCCGCCGTCGCCCTCGCCTCGGCGCTCGCGCTGACCGCCACCGCCTGCGAGTCGGGTGACGCCGCGGCGGGCGGGGAGGCCTCCGCGTCCGCCACCGCCTCAGACGACGGCAAGCTGCGGATCCCGGACGACATCAGGGACCGGCTCCGCGAGCACGGGATCGACATCGACAAGTGGAAGAACGGGGCCTGGCGGAACTGGGACCGGGACGACTGGCTGCGCGAGGCGCACGAGTACGTCAACCCGATCATCGAGGGACTCTGGAACCCGGACCGGATGCGGGAGGCGGAGGAGCCCGACCAGGGCGTCGACGAGGGCGACCTCTCCGGCGACCAGGGCGTCACCGACCCCACGCCGCGGCCGGTGCGGGCCCAGGCCGTGCCGCCGTCGTACCACGCCGCCGCGCCCACGGCCGGCAAGGTGTTCTTCGACTCCCCGAAGGGCTCGGCCGTCTGCTCGGCGACCGTGGTGAAGGACCCGGCGCACCCGGGCAAGTCCAACCTGGTGTGGACGGCGGGCCACTGTGTGCACGCCGGCAAGAAGGGCGGCTGGTACCGCAACATCGCGTTCGTGCCGTCGTACAACGACGCCGGCCAGTCGGTCCAGGAGCTGGAGGACGCCACGCGCCAGGACGTCGCTCCCTACGGTGTCTGGTGGGGCGACTGGGCGCAGACCTCGGACCAGTGGATCGAGCAGGGCGGTTCGACGGGCGGGGACGGCGCACCGTACGACTTCGCCGTCATCCATGTGACGCCGGAGAAGGGCAGTGGCGGCAAGTCGCTGGAGGAGATGGTCGGTTCGGCGCTTCCGGTCGACTTCAAGGCGCCCGCCGTGCCGCAGGTCGAGAGCATCACGGCGACCGGTTACCCGGCGGCGCCGCCGTACGACGGGCAGAAGCTGTACCGGTGCCAGGACCGGCCGGGGCGGCTGTCGCTCACGGCGTCGGACCCGACGATGTACCGGATCGGCTGCACCATGACCGGCGGTGCCTCGGGCGGCGGTTGGGTGGCGACCGGCTCGGACGGCCGGCCGGCCCTGGTGTCCAACACCTCGATCGGCCCGGTGACGTCGGGCTGGCTGGCCGGGCCGCGCCTGGGCGAGGTGGCCAAGGGCGTGTTCGACTCGGTCAGCGAGAAGTTCGCGGGCCAGTAGGCCGGGGCGACCGGGTGCCGGGCCGTGTCCGGCGGCCGCCCTGCACGGAACTGCACCACCCTGCACGGCGATCACCGCACCACGCTCACCGCACCACGATCACCGCGCCGAACCACTCCCCACCGCACCGCACTGCGGCGCATCACACATGAACCGCACCACACGCAGCACCACATACACACGCACCAACGGGGGTCATCGCACCATGCGTTCCACACGTACGCCCGCATCGAGGCGCGGGCGGCGCACCGTCCTCGCCGCCACCGGGCTCGTCGCCGCCCTGGCACTCACCGCCACCGCTTGCGGCGGTTCGGCGGACTCGGCGAGCGACAAGCCCGACGCCACCGCCTCCCGGGCGGCCGACGCCGGCGGCAAGGTCGAGATCCCGGCCGATCTGGCTGGCAAGCTCAAGGAACACGGGATCGACGTCGACAAGTGGAAGGACGGCGGCTGGAAGGACTGGGACCGGGACCAGTGGCTCAGTGAGGCCAAGGACTTCGTCAACCCGGTGATCGAGGGCCTCTGGAAGCCGGAGCGCATGCAGTCCGCGCAGGAGGCGAACAAGACGGTCACCACCAAGGACGCCACGGCCGGCCAGGGCGTCAGCGACCCGGAGCCGGCGCCCGTCGGCGCGCAGGCCGAGAAGACGCCGTACCACCGCAACGCGGCACCGGTCGGCAAGGTCTTCTTCGACTCCCCGGACGGCCCGGCGGTCTGCTCCGGCACGGTGATCAAGGACGTCAACCACCCGGGCAAGTCCAATTTGGTGTGGACGGCGGGCCACTGCGTGCACACCGGCGGGAACGGCGGCTGGTACCGCAACATCGTGTTCGTCCCGGCCTACAACGACCTCGGCAAGTCCGACGCCGAGCTGACCAACGCGAACCCGACCGAGATCGCCCCGTACGGCAACTGGTGGGCGGGCTGGGCCTCGACCTCGAACCAGTGGATCCGGGGCGGCTCGGCATCGGGCGGCGACGGGGCCGCGTACGACTACGCCGTGCTGCACGTGAAGCCCGAGCAGGGGGCGAGGTCCCTGGAGGAGACGGTCGGGGCCGCGCTCGACGTGGACTTCTCCGCCCCCTCGGCGGCCGAGGCGGCCAAGATGGGCGCCTGGGGCTACCCGGCCGCGCCGCCCTACAACGGCCTGAAGATGTTCAAGTGCGTCGACGTGCCCGGCCGGTTCTCGCTCAGCCCGAGTCTGCCGACGATGTACCGCATCGGCTGCACCATGACCGGTGGTTCGTCGGGCGGCGGCTGGTTCCGGGTGCTGAACGGCAAGTCCGTGCTGGTCTCCAACACCTCGATCGGCCCGGCGGACAACACCTGGCTGGCGGGTCCGCAGCTGGGCCGGGACGCCGAGGCGCTCTACCAGAGCATGAGCAAGGCCTACGGCGGGCGCTGACCCGTACGGCACGAAGAAGGCCCCTCCCCGAGCAGTTCGGGGAGGGGCCTCTTCGACGGCCGGGACCGGTCGGCAACCGGGAGTGGTCGGCGCCCGGTGCCGGGAGGTGCGGCGGACCGGTCAGGCGAGCGGTGCCGGGACGTACGGCGCGAGCTCCGCCGCCAGTTCCTCGTGCACCCGCACCTTGAGCAGCGTGCCCTCCGGGGTGTGCTCCTCGGAGATGACATCGCCCTCGTCGTGGGCGCGGGCGACCAGCTTGCCGTGCGTGTAGGGCACGAGCGCCTCGACCTCGACCGAGGGACGCGGCAGCTCGTTGTCGATGAGCGCCAGCAGTTCCTCGATGCCCTGGCCGGTGCGGGCCGAGACGGCCATGGACCGCTTCTCGACACGCAGCAGCCGCTGCAGCGTCAACGGGTCGGCCGCGTCCGCCTTGTTGATCACGACGATCTCGGGCACGCCGGTGGCGCCGACGTCCCTGATCACCTCGCGCACGGCGGCCAGCTGCTCCTCCGGGTTCGGGTGCGAGCCGTCCACCACGTGCAGGATCAGGTCGGACTCGCCGACCTCCTCCATCGTGGAGCGGAACGCCTCGACCAGGTGGTGCGGCAGGTGGCGCACGAAGCCGACGGTGTCGGCCAGCGTGTACAGCCGCCCGCTCGGGGTCTCGGCCCGGCGCACGGTCGGGTCGAGGGTCGCGAACAGGGCGTTCTCGACCAGGACGCCCGCGCCCGTGAGGCGGTTGAGCAGCGAGGACTTTCCGGCGTTGGTGTAGCCCGCGATGGCCACGGACGGCACCTTGTGGCGCTTGCGCTCCTGGCGCTTGATCTCGCGGCCGGTCTTCATCTCCGCGATCTCACGGCGCATCTTCGCCATCTTCTCGCGGATCCGCCGCCGGTCCGTTTCGATCTTGGTCTCACCGGGACCACGGGTGGCGAGGCCGCCGCCCTTGCCGCCGCCCATCTGCCGGGACAGCGACTGACCCCAGCCTCGCAGCCTCGGCAGCATGTACTGCATCTGCGCGAGCGCGACCTGCGCCTTGCCCTCTCGGGACTTGGCGTGCTGGGCGAAGATGTCCAGGATCAGGGCCGTACGGTCGATGACCTTGACCTTGACGACGTCTTCGAGGTGGATGAGCTGGCCCGGGCTGAGCTCACCGTCGCAGATGACGGTGTCCGCACCGGACTCGAGGACGATGTCCCGCAGCTCCTCGGCCTTGCCGGAGCCGATGTACGTGGCCGCGTCGGGCTTGTCGCGGCGCTGGATCACGCCGTCGAGCACCAGCGCGCCCGCGGTCTCGGCGAGGGCGGCGAGCTCCGCGAGGGAGTTCTCCGCGTCCTGCGCGGTTCCCGAGGTCCAGACGCCGACGAGCACGACCCGCTCCAGGCGGAGCTGACGGTACTCGACCTCGGTGACGTCCTCGAGCTCTGTGGAGAGCCCCGCCACGCGGCGCAGGGCCGCGCGCTCGGAGCGGTCGAACTGGTCGCCGTCCCGCTCTCCGTCGATCTCGAGGCTCCAGGCGACGTCCTCTTCCATCAGGGCATCGGCCCGAAGACCCTCGGGGTGGCTGTGCGCGAATCGCTTCGTGTCCTGGGAAGGGGAAGAAGAGGAGGTCATTGGATCCTTACGTAGGTGGGAAACCGTTGTCGGCGACGGAGAGCCGGGGCTGGTCCGTCACTGTGCACAACGCGTGGGCACTCCGGGAGATTCCCGGCGTCCCGCGCCGTGCCGCACCGACCTGAAGATGGTCGCACGGCACGGGGCGTCTCGTCACCGTGTTATCGCGCGCCCGCCGCCGCGGGCGAAGCCGCTACCACCGGAGCGCCCGCCGTCACCGACGCGGCCGGGTCCGAGGGTGCGGCGGCGGGTTTCGCGGCCGTCTCCGGCTTCCAGTCCGGGTGCCCCGGCATCGGCGGGGTCTTCTCGCCGTACAGCCAGCCCTGGAAGAACGTGTCCAGGTCGCGTCCGGCGATCTCGGCGGCGAGCCGGACGAAGTCCCGGGTGCTCGCCGTGCCGTCCTGGTGGCGGGTGACCCATGCGCGCTGCAGGCGTTCGAAGGCCGGGCGGCCGATCTCCTGACGCAGGGCGTACAGGACGAGCGCGGCGCCGTCGTAGACGTTGGGCCGGAAGATGTCGGTCTTGTCGCCGGGCCGTGGTGCCTTGGGGGCGGCGGGCGGTCCGCCGGACGCGCGCCAGCGGTCGGAGGCGCCGTAGGCGAGTCGCATCCGGTCCCGCATCGGCTTGCCGGCCTGTTCCTCGGCGTAGAGCGCCTCGTACCAGGTGGCGTGTCCCTCGTTGAGCCACAGGTCGGACCAGGTGCGGGGGGTGACGCTGTCGCCGAACCACTGGTGCGCCAGTTCGTGGACCATGATCGATTCGACGTACCAGGCGGGGTACCCGGGCTCGGTGAACAGCTCACGCTCGAAGAGGGAGAGCGTCTGGGTCTCCAGTTCGAAGCCGGTGGAGGCGTCGGCCGCGAGCACGCCGTACGTCTCGAAGGGGTAGCGGCCGACCTTGTCCTCCATCCAGGCGATCTGGGCGGGGGTCTTCTCCAGCCAGGGCTCCAGTGCCTCGCGGTAGCGGGTGGGGACGACGTCCCGTACGGGCAGGCCGTGGGGGCCGGTGCGGTGCAGCACCGTGGAGCGGCCGATGGAGACCTGGGTGAGTTCGGTGGCCATGGGGTGCCGCGTGCGGTACGTCCAGGTGGTCGTCCCGCCGGACCGGTCCACCCCTGCGGGGAGACCGTTGGCCACGGCTGTGTGGCCGTCGGGCGCGGTGACCCGGATGGTGAACATGGCCTTGTCGGAGGGGTGGTCGTTGCAGGGGAACACGAGGTGCGCGGCGTCGGCCTGGTTGGCCATGGCGAGGCCGTCGCCGGTGCGCACCCAGCCGCCCTCGCGCCCCTCGGCGGGGACGGGGTCGCTGGTGTGGCGGACGGTGATCCGCATCCAGTTGCCGTCCGACACGGAGTCCTCGGGCGTGATCACCAGGTCTTCGCCTGCGGCGCGGAACCGGGCGGGTTCCCCGTCCACCTCCACGGAGTCGACCTTGCCGTGGGCGAAGTCCAGGTTGATCCGGTCCAGGTCGGCGGTGGTCCAGGCGTCGATGGTGGTGACGGCCCGCAGCGGCTCGCTGTTCGTGCCGGGATAGGTGAAGGACAGGTCGTAGGCGGCGACGTCGTAGCCGGGGTTGCCCAGGTACGGGAAGAGGCGGTCGCCGACGCCGAGCGGGACGGCGGGGGCGCTCGCGGCGACGAGGCACACCGAGACGGCCGAGGCGAGCAGGGCGGCGGTCGTCCGCCGGCGGGTGGGGGAAGCGGGCGTGAGGGGCATGCCTCACGGCTATCAGCGGGCGCCCGCGGGGCACGGGCGACGCGCGTCCGGCCCACCCGAACCGGGGACCGGCGCCTGCGCCGCCTGCCGCCCCGGACGTCTGGCACGGCCCGAGGTGCCCTGCGGCGGTCTCAGGCGCCCTGCGGCTGCGGCTGTGCCCGGCTCACGTCGTACACGCCTGCCACGTTGCGCATGGCGCGCATCAGGGCGGGCAGGTGGGCCGCGTCCGGGAGCTGCACGGTGTAGGTGTGCCGGACCTGCTGCTGGGTCGGGGGCTCGACGGTCGCGGAGACGATCTCGGCCCCTTCGAGGGCCATGGCCTCCGTGAGGTCGGCGAGCAGATGGGGCCGGACGAACGATTCGGCGACCAGCGTGACGCGGCACTCGGTGGTGTCACCCCAGCGCACGCCGATCTCCTCACGCCCCCCGTCCGTCATCCGCGCCACCACGGGACACTCGACGCGATGGACCGTGACCACTCCCCCGCGCACGGCGAAGCCGGTGATCTCGTCGGGGGGTACGGGCGTGCAGCACCGGGCGAGCCGTACGGTCGCGCCCGGCAGGTCCGTGAGGACGTCGCCGCCGGCGGGGCGGGAGGCGGGCCGCTCGCCGGCGGACACCGCCGACGCGCCCGTGCCGGGCGGGCCGCCGACGGGCCGGAGCGCGGTCGCTCGGTCGGCGGCCGCCCGGTCGGCGGCCGCGCGGTCGGCGCTCGGACGGTCGGCGGTCGAGGGCTCGTGGCCCGGACGGTCCCCGGCCGGACGGTCGTGAGCCGCACGGTCCACGGTCGGGCGGTCCACGGTCGGGCGGCCGCCGCTCCGGCGGTGCGCGGAGGGCCCCTCGGCCTCCGCGGTCCGGGCCTCGCTCGCCTGGGCCTCGGCCTGGACCGGATGGGCGGCCAGCCATCGCTGGATGGCGATGCGGGCCGTGGGCGTGTGGGCGTGCTCCAGCCACTCCCGGGAGGGCTCGGAGGCGGGGTCCTGTCCCATGAGCAGTTCGACGGTGTCGCCGTCCCTCAGCACGGTGGACAGCGTCGCCAGCCGGCCGTTGACCCGGGCGCCGATGCAGGCGTGCGCGTCCTCGCCGTACTGCGCGTACGCGGCGTCCACGCAGGTGGCGCCCTCGGGCAGGCCCAGTGTGCCGCCGTCGGGCCGGAAGACGGTGATCTCGCGGTCCTGGGCGAGGTCCTCGCGCAGGGTCGACCAGAACTGGTCGGGGTCGGGTGCCGCCTCCTGCCAGTCGAGAAGCCGGGAGAGCCAGCCGGGGCGGGTGGGGTCGACGCGCTCGCCGTCGGCCGGGTCGTCGGGGGCGGGGGCGTAGGGGTTGCCGAGGGCGACGACGCCGGCCTCGGCGACCTTGTGCATCTGGTGGGTGCGGATGAGGACTTCGACGACCTGGCCGTCCTCGCGGGCGACGGCCGTGTGCAGCGACTGGTAGAGGTTGAACTTCGGTACGGCGATGAAATCCTTGAACTCCGAGACCACCGGCGTCATACAGGTGTGGAGTTCGCCGAGGACGCCGTAGCAGTCGGCGTCCTCGTTCACCAGGACCAGCACGCGGCCGAAGTCGGAGCCGCGGAGCCGGCCGCGTTTGCGCGAGACGCGGTGCACGGAGACGAAGTGGCGGGGCCGGATGAGGACTTCGGCCGGGATGCCCGCCTCGCGCAGCACGGCGCGCACCTCGTCGGCGACCTCGGCGAGCGGGTCGTCGGCGCGGTCGGCGTTGCGGACGATCAGTTCCCTGGTGTGCGCGTACTCCTCGGGGTGCAGGATCGCGAAGACCAGGTCCTCCAGTTCCGTCTTGAGCGCCTGGACGCCGAGCCGTTCGGCGAGCGGGATGAGGACGTCACGTGTCACCTTCGCGATGCGCTCCTGCTTCTCGGGGCGCATGACGCCGAGGGTGCGCATGTTGTGCAGCCGGTCGGCGAGTTTGATCGACATGACGCGGACGTCGTTGCCGGTGGCGACGAGCATCTTGCGGAACGTCTCGGGCTCGGCGGCGGCGCCGTAGTCGACCTTCTCCAGCTTGGTGACGCCGTCGACGAGGTAGCGCACCTCCTCGCCGAACTGCTCCCCCACCTGATCGAGCGTCACCTCCGTGTCCTCGACGGTGTCGTGGAGCAGGGAGGCGGTCAACGTCGTCGTCTCGGCGCCGAGTTCGGCGAGGATCAGGGTCACGGCGAGCGGGTGCGTGATGTACGGCTCGCCGCTCTTGCGCATCTGGCCGCGGTGCGAGGACTCGGCCAGGACGTAGGCGCGCCGCAGGGGTTCGAGGTCCGCGTCGGGGTGGTGCGCGCGGTGGGCCTCGACGACGTGGCTGATCGCGTCGGGCAGCCGGTCGCGGGCGGCGGGGCCGAGCAGCGCGGCTCTGCCCAGGCGGCGCAGGTCGAGCCGGGGGCGGGCCTTTCTGCGCGGCGCTGCCGGCGTCACCGGCACCGAGGCCGCGCCCGGCATCGGGCCTGGGGTCACGGGATTCGTGGCCTCCGCACTCATGGGCACCTCCGGCTGCGTCAACCGGCGGACGGGGTGCCCCAGGGCGGACACGGCTCAGGGGGCGGCTTCGGTCCCCCGTCCGGGCCGGTGCTTGATGCTATCGAGCCCACCACGCGTGGCTGACCGCCTCTCGCCGAGCGTGAAACTGATCACCCATTCGAGGGACGAATGCGAGGTTTGCACCCCGTGTCGAGTGACCCCGGTGGTGATGTTCCCGCCAAGTGGCTGATTCCGCGCGGCGGTTTCGGGTCGGCCCGGCTCCCGCGCGGCGGCCGGCGCGGAGGCTCACCCCCGCGGGACGGCCGTCAGCCAGTCCGCGTCGATCTCGCCCTCGGCCACGATCACGGCCGGGCCGGTCATCTCGATCTCACCGTCGGGCCGCTCGGTGATCACGAGGGTGCCGCCGGGGACGTCCACGGTGTAGGTGACCGGCGTGCCGGTGACCGTGGGGTCGGCGCCGTCGCGGCGCGCGGCGGCCACGGCGACGGCGCACGCGCCCGTGCCGCAGGAGCGGGTCTCCCCGGAGCCGCGTTCGTGCACGCGCATCCCGACGTGCCGCGGGCCGCGGTCGACGACGAACTCGACGTTCACCCCGTCCGGATAGACGGAGGCCGGGCTGAAGGGCGGCGGGGCGTTCAGGTCGCCGGCGTGCGCCAGGTCGTCGACGAAGGCGACCGCGTGCGGGTTGCCCATGTTGACGTTCCGCGCGGGCCAGCTGCGCTCGCCGACGCTCACGGTGACCTCGTCCTCGGGGAGGAGCGCCCTGCCCATGCCGACGGTGACGTCACCGTCCTTGGCGAGGTGCACGGTCTTCACACCACCGCGGGTGGCGACCGCGAGGTCCCCTTCGGTCACGTGCCCGGCGCGCTGGAGGTAGCGCGCGAAGACCCGTACGCCGTTGCCGCACATCTCAGCGATCGAGCCGTCGCCGTTGCGGTAGTCCATGAACCACTCCGCCTCGGACGCCATGCTCGCGGCCTCGGGGTGCGCGGCGGAGCGCACCACGTGCAGCAGTCCGTCACCGCCGATGCCCGCGCGGCGGTCGCACAGGGCGGCGACCGCGGCCGGGGGCAGGTCGATGGCGTTCTCGGGGTCCGGCACGATCACGAAGTCGTTCTCGGTGCCGTGGCCCTTGAGGAAGGGGATCCGCGTGCTCATGCCCTCGATCGTACGGCGCGCTCCGCGGGGAGGGCGGAGCGGATCCGTCGGGGGTGTGCGGGTGCTCCGGGCGCCGGCACGGCCTCGCCGCCGACGGGGTGCGGAGCCCCGGGGGACGGGGGCCTACCGGGGGTGCGAGGGCCTCCCAGGGGGACGGGGTCTCCCGGGGGTGCGAGGGCCTAACGGGGGTGCGAGGGCCTCCCGGGGTGCTTGTGCCTTGCGGGGTGCTGGCGTTTCGCGGGGTGCCGACGCTTGTCAGGGTGCTGGTGCTTCCCGGGTGCTGGTGCTTCCCGGGGTGCTGCGTGGCCTGCCGCGCGGATTTCCGCGCCTGTTCAGGTGCGCCAGGGTGCGCCCGGGCGGACCCCGCACACGGCCTCAGCGGAGCCGGGCCACCCGCCACACGGCCAGGACGACCACCGCCGCCACCATCACCGCGTAGGCGAGGACGACCCGCCAGTCCGGCCTGCGGCCGGAGCCCTTGGCGGGCAGACCCGGCCAGGTGTAGCCGACGCGGCGGGCCGCCATCATGCCCCAGCCGGCCGCGCACGAGCAGATCAGCAGGCCGAGCATGGCGATCACGGCCCCGCTGTCGCCGAAGTCGAAGGCGAGCGGGAAGGCGAACATCAGGGAGCCGAGGGCCGCGAGGGCGACGATGGGCGCGAGCTGCCAGATGCGCAGCCGGCGCTGTGGGCGCAGCTCGACCTCGACCTCGTCCGCGAACATCTCGCCGGGCTCGGGACCGTCGTCCGTCACACCCGGCGTCTCGTCGGGCCCGTCGGAGCTGAGACGGTCCTGCTCGCGCTCCGGCCCGTCCTCGTGCTCCGGTCCGTCGCCGTGCTCCGGCACATCCCGCTCGGCGGTGATGTGATCGGCGCTTCGTGCGGTGTCGCGAGGGCCGGCCTCCATCGCCACGCGCCCTCCCAACTAGGACTCAACTCGGTCGATCGAAGCTCGATGATGGCACGCCGCCGAAGGACCGGATGACGGCCTGGGCGTCCCGATGCCATGACGTGATCAGGCTGTAACCGGTCGTTCGACCAAGGACAGTGCGAGCCGCGGAAGTTCCGTGCGGTCGGCCACAGCCCCACTCAACCAGTGCACCCGCGGATCGCGCCTGAACCATGAATCCTGACGGCGCGCGAAGCGCTTGGTGGCACGGACGGTCTCGGCCCGCGCTTCCTCCAGGGTGCACTCCCCGGCGAGCGCGGCGAGGACCTGCTGGTAGCCCAGCGCGCGCGAGGCCGTACGCCCTTCGCGCAACCCCTGCGCCTCCAGTGCCCGTACCTCGTCCACGAGTCCGGCGTCCCACATGCGGTCGACCCGGCGCGCGATGCGCTCGTCCAGCTCGGGCCGCGCGACGTCGACGCCGATCTGCAGCGTGTCGTAGACCGAGTCGTGGCCGGGGAGGTTGGCGGTGAAGGGCTTGCCGGTGATCTCGATGACCTCCAGGGCCCGTACGACCCGGCGCCCGTTGCTCGGCAGGATGGCGCGGGCCGCCTCGGGGTCGGCGGCGGCCAGGCGGGCGTGCAGTGCGCCCGAGCCGCGGAGGGTGAGTTCCTCCTCCAGACGGGCGCGGACCTCGGGGTCGGTGCCGGGGAACTCCAGGTTGTCGACGGCGCCGCGGACATACAGTCCGGAGCCGCCCACCAGGATCGGCCAGCGGCCCTCGGCGAGCAGCGCGTCGATCCGCGCCCGCGCCAGGCGCTGGTACTCGGCGACGGACGCCGTGACGGTCACGTCCCAGATGTCCAGGAGGTGGTGCGGAACTCCGCCGCGTTCCTCGGGCGTCAGCTTGGCGGTGCCGATGTCCATCCCTCGGTAGAGCTGCATGGAGTCGGCGTTGACGACCTCGCCGCCGAGCCGCTGGGCCAGGAAGACGCCCAGATCGGACTTTCCGGCCGCGGTGGGACCGACGACGGCGATGACGCGGGGGGCGGGGGGTGCGCTGCTCACCGCCCCAGTCTCGCAAACCTCCGACCCCGCTCTCGAACGAGTTACGTGACGCCACGGCTCCGGGGTCGTTGCCCGTTGCGAGGTTCCTGCCGCCGGATCACGGAGGCGGTGGCCCGGGCCGCGCAAACGGACGCACCGGGCGACGCGGGATTTCGCCCGCACGAGTAACGTATGGAGTGGATATGGGCGTTTTTGCACGACTTCTCCGGCGGTCCAAGGCCACAACGGAGGCGCCGGCCGCCGAGACCGGGAGCGACACGGCGAAGTCCGGGTCCGAGACCGAGGAGACGGCGGGCACCGCCGAGGCGAAGACGGCCGAGGGAGCGCCGGAGGCCGCCGAGCCGGCAGCGAAGGGCACCGAGGTCACCGACGGCGAAGGCGTCGACATCCCCAAGCAGCAGTCCACCGACAAGGCGGCCGACAACGAGGCCGGTGAGGGCGCCCGTACGTGACCGCCCCGCGCGAGGGAAGGTGAACCATGGGTCTCCTGGACAACGTGAAGGCCAAGCTGGGCCCGGCGAAGGGCAAGGTCTCGCACCTCGCGCAGCGGCACGAGGACAAGATCCAGCACGGTCTCGACAAGGCCGCACAGGTCGTCGACAAGAGGACCAAGGGCAAGTACAGCGACAGGATCCAGTCGGGCACGGGCAAGGCCAAGGGCGCCATGGGCCGACTCGCGCACCGGGACGAGGGCGCACCGCACGCGGGCGGCACGACCCCGCCATCGCACGGCACGACCCCGCCGGGGCCGGCCACCCCGCCACCGGGCGCGGCCACCCCGCCGCCGGGTGGAGGGACTCCCCCACCGGGCGCGACGGCACCGGGAACCGGGACGCCACCACCGTCGGCCGGGGCCGCTCCGCCACCCGCCGGGGCCACTCCGTCACCGGACGCGGGCCGTACGGCGCCACCGCGTGACGCGGGCGGCACCGCGCCGCCGGAGGACCCGCCACCGCCCGTTTCCTGACCCCTCGCCATTCACCGAAGGGCACATCGCCGGACGGCCGTGGAGCATCAGCTCCCGGCCGTCCGGCGTTTCGGTGCCCGCCGGGCGGCCTCGCGACCCGCTCCACGACCCGCTGCTACGACCAGGTGGCGACGGCGTACCCCACGCCGTACGGGGCGTCCTCGAACAGCAGCGATCCGCCGAGGCCCGCTCCCTCGGCCGCGCCTGCCAGGACCTGCCAGGGGGCCCGTCCGGACACCTTCAGCTCGCGGGCGAGCCGGGCGTCCAGGGCCATGAGGGCGGCCAGGTCCGCCGCGCCGAGCGCGCGCCCCACCTCCGCGTCGAAGGGAGCCGCCCGCTCGTCGAGATAGCCCGGGGCCTTGAGCGTCCGGCACGCACTCGCGTCACCCATCACCAGCAGCACGACCCGCTCGGCCCGGGCGGCGAGGTCCCGGCCGATCCGGGCGCAGTGCCCGGGCGCGAGCCGCTCCCCCACGCCCAGGCCATCGACCGGGGCATCGGACCATCCGGTCCGTTCCAGCAGCCAGGCGGCCACCGCCAGCGCGTACGGCAGCCGCCGTTCCGCGCCGGCGCCTCCTTCTCCGTCCCCGGCTCGTCCCAGCCGTACGCCGAGGTCGACGCCGAAGCCCTTGAAGGATCCCCGGGTGCCTTCCGGGTACGTCTCGGGCTCCGGGGCGTCCACCGGCCCGACCACCGTCAGCCGGTGCGGCCGGGCGGCGGCGAGCACCCCCAGCGCGTCCGTGCAGGCGGCTCGCGCGGCGTCCAGTTCCGGAGCGGCACCCGCGGCGACCTCGGGAACCAGCAGGGGCGGGCAGGGACAGACGGCGGCGGCGACAAGCATGATCGGCAGGGTAACCCCGGAAGGGACCGGTTCCGCACGCGGCGGCCCCGGCCCGGCGCCACCCGGCGGGAGCGCACCCCAGCCGTGGCGGGACCAGGTCACGGCCCTGCATGGGTCACGGCCGGACCAGGTGCAGGCCGGCTCAGTCGCAGCCGCAGCCGCCCGCCGCCACCGGCAGCGGCTCCGGAACGCCGACCCGGGGCAGACCGAGCAGGACGCCCGCCGGCTGTGAGGGCTTCGACGCCTTCTCGGCGTTGCGCTTCTCCCAGGCGTCGCCCGCGCGCGTGCGGCGCACGTCGAGGACGGGGCCCTCGGCGAGCAGGTGGTGCGGGGCGGCATAGGTGATCTCGACCGTGACCACGTCACCGGGGCGGACCTCCTGGTCCGGCTTGGTGAAGTGGACGAGGCGGTTGTCGGGGGCGCGGCCGGACAGACGGTGCGTGGTGTCGTCCTTGCGGCCCTCGCCCTCGGCGACCATCAGCTCCAGCGTGCGGCCGACCTGCTTCTTGTTCTCCTCCCAGGAGATCTCCTCCTGGAGGGCGACCAGGCGCTCGTAGCGCTCCTGGACGACCTTCTTGGGGATCTGGCCGTCCATCTCGGCGGCCGGGGTGCCGGGCCGCTTGGAGTACTGGAAGGTGAACGCCTGGGCGAAGCGGGCCTCGCGGACCACGTGCAGCGTCTGCTCGAAGTCCTCCTCGGTCTCGCCGGGGAAGCCCACGATGATGTCGGTGCTGATCGCGGCGTGCGGGATGGCGGCGCGGACCTTCTCGATGATCCCGAGGAAGCGCTCCTGGCGGTAGGAGCGGCGCATCGCCTTCAGGACCGGGTCGGAGCCGGACTGCAGCGGCATGTGCAGCTGTGGCATCACGTTCGGCGTCTCGGCCATGGCAGCGATGACGTCGTCGGTGAAGTCGCGCGGGTGCGGCGAGGTGAAGCGGACGCGCTCCAGGCCGTCGATCTTCCCGCAGGCCCGCAGCAGCTTGCTGAAGGCCTCGCGGTCGCCGATGTCCGAGCCGTAGGCGTTGACGTTCTGCCCGAGGAGCGTGATCTCGGAGACGCCCTCGGCGACCAGGGCCTCGATCTCGGCGAGGATGTCGCCGGGGCGGCGGTCCTTCTCCTTGCCGCGCAGAGCCGGGACGATGCAGAAGGTGCAGGTGTTGTTGCAGCCGACGGAGATGGAGACCCAGGCCGCGTAGGCGCTCTCGCGGCGGGTCGGGAGCGTGGAGGGGAACGCCTCCAGGGACTCGGCGATCTCGACCTGCGCCTCCTCCTGCACGCGGGCGCGCTCCAGCAGGACGGGCAGCTTGCCGATGTTGTGCGTGCCGAAGACGACGTCCACCCAGGGCGCCTTCTTCACGATGGTGTCGCGGTCCTTCTGGGCCAGGCAGCCGCCGACCG
The DNA here is from genome assembly GCF_043079125.1 of Streptomyces sp. NPDC015242. Classification (NCBI taxonomy): domain Bacteria; kingdom Bacillati; phylum Actinomycetota; class Actinomycetes; order Kitasatosporales; family Streptomycetaceae; genus Streptomyces; species Streptomyces sp. NPDC015242. The sequence continues at coordinate 619,563 of NZ_JBIBUF010000005.1, forward strand.
CGATCTGCATGCCGGGGCGGGCGGCCTTCTTCGGCGCCAGGTGGCCGAGGTTGCCGTACAGCTTGTTGTCGGCGTTCTCGCGCACGGCGCACGTGTTGAAGACGACGACGTCCGCCTCGCCGTCGGAGCCCTCGGGGGCGCGGACGTATCCCGCGTCCTCCAGCAGGCCGGCCAATCGCTCGGAGTCGTGGACGTTCATCTGGCACCCGTAGGTGCGTACCTCGTACGTGCGCGTGCCGCCCACTGACTGGCTCCGGTCGATGCTGCTCATGGGGACAAGGGTAGGCGGTCGGCGCGGGTGGGTCGGCCGCCTGTGGACAACCCCTCCCCGGGACCCCGCCGGTCCTCAGGGCTCGATGAGGCCGGCCCTGATGGCGTACCGGGTCAGTTCCAGGCGGTCGCGCATGCCGAGCTTCTGGAGCAGGTTGGCGCGGTGGCGTTCGACGGTCTTGGCGCTGATGAAGAGGAGTTCGCCGATCTCCTTGGAGGTGTGGCCCTCGGCGACCAGCTTGAGGATCTCCTCCTCGCGTTCGGTGATGGCCCGCTCCGGCAGGCCGTCGCCGCGGTGGAGGCGTTCCAGGTAGGAGCGGACCAGGGCCCGTTCGGCGCCCGGGTAGATGAACGGCTCGTCCCGGACGGCCGCCCGGCACGCCTCCACCAGGTCGCGGTCGGCGACCGACTTGAGGACGTAACCGCTGGCCCCGGCCCTGAGCGCCTCGAAGAAGTACTCCTCGTTGTCGTACATGGTCAGGATGAGGATGTGCAGGCCGGGCAGCCGGCGGGAGAGTTCCCGGGCGGCCTGGAGGCCGGTCATCCGTGGCATGGCGACGTCGAGGACGGCCAGGTCGACGGGGGTCTCGCGGGCCCTGGCCACGGCCTCGGCCCCGTCGCCCGCCTCGGCGACGACCGTCAGGTCGGGTTCGCCGTCGAGGATGAGGCGCACGCCCCGGCGCACCAGGGTGTGGTCGTCGGCGAGCAGGACACGGATCGGGGTGGTCATCGGCGGGCTCCTTCCGGCACCGGCAGACACACCGGCAGACGCAGCCGTACGTCGGTGCCCCCGCCGGGCGCCGGTCCGACGGTGAGGGAGGCGCCGACCAGCAGGGCGCGTTCGCGCATGCCCGTGATGCCGGCGCCCTCGGCAGCGGCGCCGGTGCCCCTGCCGTTGTCGCGGACGAGCAGTTCGGCGCCGCCCGGGACGGGCCACAGGCGCAGCTCGGCGCGGTCGGCGGCGGCGTGCCGGGCGGTGTTGGTCAGGCCCTCCTGGGCCACCCGGTAGACGACGAGTTCCGCTTCCGGGGTCAGGGCGGGCAGATCGCCGGTGACGTGGTGGCGCACGGTCAGTCCGTGGGTGGTGAACTCGGCGGCGAGCGACCGCAGGGCGCTGGCCAGCCCCAGTTCCTCCAGGACTCCCGGGCGCAGCCGCCGGGCGATGCGGCGGATCTCGTCCAGGCCGGCCCGGGTCGCCTCCTGCGCCTGGCCGACCTCGTCGCGCAGCTCCTCAGGGGCCCGGTCGGCCACGCGCTTGAGCTGGAGCAGGACGGCGGTCAGGGTCTGCCCGACCTCGTCGTGCAGCTCGCGGGCGATCCGGTGCCGCTCGCCCTCCTGCGCGGACAGCGCACGGGCGGCGCCCGCGGCCCGCTCGGCCTCCAGCCGGTCGAGCATCGTGTTGTACGTGGTGATCAGCCCGGCCGTCTCGGCGGGGCCGCTCACCACCGGGCGGGAGCCGGGGCGCAGCAGGTCGGCGGTGGCCATCGCGCGGTCCAGCCGCTGCAGGGGGGACAGGCCGAAGCGCAGCACGAGCGCGTTGCCGGCCAGCAGCAGCGCCAGGCCGCCGAGCAGGACGAGCGCCTCCCCGGCCAGGACGGGGGTGGAGACGGTGACGGGGCCGAGCAGCAGCGCGGTGGCCACGACCAGACCGGCGGCGTTGAGCGAGAAGATGCGCCAGAACAGCGACACGTTCCTGGTTCCGCTCCTCCCGGCGTCCGCGTCCGACACCTCCCCCCGCACTGTCTCCCGCGAGCGGCCGCTGCGTATATCCGTCACAACACCCATGTCGCCACCGTACGGCCGGATGACAGCATGCGGACGTGGCCCGTCCGTCGGCCGGCACCGTTCACGGCACCGCTCGGCACACGGGCACGGGCACAGCACACCGGACGAACAAGGGGAACAGACGTGTCAGCTCCGCGCCTGAGGGCGACGCCGCTGCCGGGCATCGGGGTCCAGTACGACCTGGAGACCCGCGAGCACCGCCACCTGTCGGTGATCGCGCACCGCGACGGGACGCGCACGGTGAACGTGTACCGGGCCGACGACCCCGACTCCTGCGCGCAGTCCCTGCGGCTGACCGGGTCCGAGGCGGGATCGCTGATCGACGCGCTCAAGCCGTCCCACCACAGCCCGAGCCTGCTCTACACCACCGACCTGGGGCTGGTCGCCGAGCGCGTCGAGGTGGCCGCGACCTCGCGCTGGAACGGGCGGGTACTGGGCGACACCCGGATGCGGACGGACACGGGCGCTTCGGTGGTGGCGGTGCTGCGCCGGGCCGAGGCCATCCCGTCGCCCGCACCGGACTTCCGGCTGGCCGGCGGGGACACGCTGATCGTCGTCGGCACGCGCGAGGGCGTCGACGCGGCCGCGACGATACTCGGGCGGGAGTGAACCGGTGCACTCCGCGGTCCTGCTGATCGAGTTCGGTTCCATCATCCTTAGCCTCGGCCTGCTCGGCCGGTTCGCCGCCCGCTTCCGGCTCTCACCGATACCGCTGTACCTCCTGGCCGGCCTGGCCTTCGGCGAGGGCGGGCTGCTGCCGCTGGGCGCGAGCGAGGAGTTCATCGCCACGGGCGCGGAGATCGGCGTCATCCTGCTGCTGCTGATGCTGGGCCTGGAGTACACGGCGAGCGATCTGGTCTCCAACCTCAAGACGCACTACCCCGCCGGACTCGTCGACTGCGCGCTCAACGCCCTGCCCGGGGCGGCCGTGGCGCTGCTGCTCGGCTGGGGGCCGGTGGCCGCGGTCGTCCTGGCCGGTGTCACCTGGATCTCGTCCTCCGGGGTGATCGCGAAGGTCCTCGGCGACCTCGGCCGGATCGGCAACCGGGAGACACCGGTGATCCTCAGCGTGCTGGTGCTGGAGGACCTGGCGATGGCGGTGTACCTGCCGATCGTCACGGCCCTGGTGGCGGGCGCCGGGCTGCTGGCCGGCAGCATGACTCTGGCGATCGCGCTCGGTGCGGCGGGGCTCGTGCTGTTCCTCGCGCTGCGCTACGGCAGGGTCATCTCGCGGTTCGTCTCCAGCGACGATCCGGAGAAGCTGCTGCTGGTCGTGCTGGGTCTGACGATCCTCGTCGCGGGCGTGGCGCAGCAGCTCCAGGTGTCGGCGGCGGTGGGGGCCTTCCTGGTGGGCATCGCGCTGTCCGGGGAGGTGGCGGAGGGCGCGCACACCCTGCTGAGTCCGCTGCGCGACCTGTTCGCGGCGGTCTTCTTCGTCTTCTTCGGGCTGCACACCGACCCGTCGAGCATCCCGCCGGTGCTCCTGCCTGCCTTGGGCCTGGCCGCCGTCACCGCGCTCACGAAGATCGCCACCGGCTACTGGGCGGCCCGGCGCGCCGGGATCTCGGTCAGGGGCCGCTGGCGGGCGGGCGGCGCGCTGGTCGCCCGCGGCGAGTTCTCGATCGTCATCGCGGGCCTCGCGGTCGCCGCCGGCGTCGAGCCGTCCCTCGGCCCGCTGGCCACGGCGTACGTCCTGATCCTGGTGGTCCTGGGGCCGCTCACCGCGCGGTACACGGAGCCCGTGGCGACCTGGTGGGGCCGACGCCGCGAGCGGGACCGGCCGGAGTCGGGGCCGGAGGCGGAGCCGGGGCCGACGGCCCGGGCCACGGAGACGGAGGCGCCGGTCGCCGACTGAGGTGCGGGGCGGGCCGGACCGGGCGGGGCCGGGCCCGTGCCGCCCGGCCGGTCCAGGCGGCAGCGGGGTCGGGCCCGGGGCCGGCCACCGGGTCAGCGCGCCGAGGTGCCACGCCCGGGTCAGGGCACCGAAGTCACGGCGCTGAGGACGGACGCCGAGGACAGGGCACCGGAGTCAGACGCCCGCACCAGGCTCCCACCCCTGTCTGCGCAGCACCCCGAGCACGTCCGGTGCCTCGTAGTGCTCCCCCTTGAGGACCTTGCCGTCCGCGCGGCGGGACACGGAGCCGTCCGGGCCGAGCTTGGTCATGTTGGAGCGGTGGACCTCGGCGATCACCGCGTCGAGGTCGATGCCGTGGACCAGGGCCGTGCCGTACGCGACGTAGACCACGTCCGCCAGCTCGTGCGCGAGCCGGTCGAGCGGGCCGGTCACCGACACCTCGGCGACCTCAGCGGCCTCCTCGGCGAGCAGTTCGCCGCGGTGGGCGGCGAGCTCCGGCGGGATCTCCGTCGGGGTGCTGCGGGCGTCCAGGCCGAAGGCGCGGTGGAACGCACGGACCAGGTCGGCGGGCGAGGAGCTCATGACGGCGACTGTAGTGGCCGCCTCTGACATCCCCGGCCCGCCCCCTGTGACCCCTGCCCTGGTCACGGGGGCGCCCCGGCTGGCAGGATCGCCCGCATGTCCAGGACGTTCCCGCGTATCGGCCGGCACCGGGCCCTGCAGGGCGGTGCCGCCGCCCTCGTGGTCCTCGGGCTGCTGCTGTGGTGGCTGCGCCCCTGGGCCGAGCAGCCGCCGGGCGGGGAGATCGACTTCAGCACCGGCACGCGCGCCGGGGTCTACCACGAGTACGGGGAACTGCTGCGCGCCGAGATCGACGAGGACATGCCCGATCTGACGGTGCGGCTGCTGACCAGCGCCGGGTCGCAGGAGAACGTCGCGGACGTGGCGACCGGCCAGGCCGACTTCGCGATCGCCGCGGCCGACGCGGTCGCCACGTACAAGCTCGACAACAGCACGGGCGCAGACCGGCTGCGCGGCGTCGCACGCCTGTACGACGACTACGTCCAGCTGGTCGTGCCGCCGGACTCGGACATCCGGTCCGTCGCGGACCTGCGCGGCAAGCGTGTGGCGATAGGGCTGCCCGACTCCGGTGTGCGGCTGATCGCCAACGGCGTGCTCAAGGCGGCCGGCATCGACCCGGAGAAGGACATCGAGCCCTCGTCGGACGGCATCGACACCGGGCCCAAGCGGCTGGGCCACGGGCTCGACGCGTTCTTCTGGTCGGGCGGCCTGCCCACGGACGGACTCAGCCGGCTGGCGAAGAAGTCGGCCTCCGCCTTCCGGTTCGTACCGATCGACGCCGACCTGGTGGCCAAGCTGCACGACCAGGGCGGTGCCACGCGCTACTACCGCGCCACCAAGATGCCCGAGTCGGCCTACCCCACGATCCAGCGCGGCGACCCGGTGCCGACCCTGGCGGTGTCCAACCTCCTGGTGACCCGCAGCGACGTGGACGCGCGGCTCACCGAGTGGCTGACCCGGACGGTGATCGACAGCCGCGACGGCATCGGCTCCACCGTCCACTCCGCCCAGCTGGTCGACGTCCGCACGGCCATCTACACCGACCCCCTGCAGCTGCACGTCGGTGCCCAGCGCTACTACCGGTCCGTCAAGCCGTAGGAGCCGACCTGGGCACCCGCACGGTCACCCGCAGGCCGTGCGGCTCGTGATGGTCGTAGGCGATCGAGCCGCCACCCGCCGCGAGCAGCGCCCGCGAGATGGACAGGCCGAGGCCCGAGCCCTTGATGTTCTGGTGCCGGCCGCTGCGCCAGAAGCGGTCGCCGATGCGGGCCAGTTCCTCGTCGGTGAGGCCGGGGCCGCGGTCGGTGACGACGACGGTGGAGGTGTCGCCGTCGGGGGCGACGGACACCTCGACGGTCTCGCCGCCGGGCGTGAACTTCACGGCGTTGTCGATGACCGCGTCCAGGGCGCTCGACAGGGCCACCGGGTCGGCCCAGGCGGTGGTCGGCGGGCAGTCGCCGACCAGGCGCACGCCCTTGGCGTCGGCGGTCGGGGACCAGGCCGCGACGCGCTCGGCGGCCAGCTCGCCGATGTCCGTGATCCTCAGGTCCGCCTCGGTGTGCTCGGCCAGCGCCAGGTCCAGCAGGTCGTCCAGGACCTGCGCGAGACGCTTGCCCTCCGCCTGGACGGAGGCGATCTCCTTGTTGCCCTCGGGCAGCTCGAAGGAGAGCAGCTCGATGCGCAGGAGCAGCGCGGCGAGAGGATTGCGCAACTGGTGGGAGGCGTCCGCGACGAAGGCGCGCTGCTGCTCCAGGACGTCCTCGACATTGTCGGCCATCTCGTTGAACGACCGGGCCAGACGCTGCAGTTCCGGGGGCCCGCCCGCGGCCGCGACCCGGGACTTGAGCCGCCCGGTGGCGATGTCGTGCGTGGTGGCGTCCAGGATCCGCACCGGCTTGAGCACCCAGCCGGTCAGCCGCAGCGCGGCCCCGACGGCCAGCAGCATCGCGGCGGACTCCCCGGCGCCGATGACGAGCCAGCCGCGCAGCGTCCGCGAGCGCAGCTGGTCGGTCGGCGAGTCGGTGAGGACGACCGCGACGACGTCGCCGTCCCGGATGACCGGCGAGGCGACCACCAGGTTGCGGCGCTGCCAGGGCCACACCTGCTTCGGGTCGTGGCTGCGGCGGCTGAGCAGCGCCTCGTCGAAGGCGGCGCGCACCTCGCCCTCCTGAGGCAGCGCCCACCTGGCGGGGGCCTGGGCCATGGCACGGCCGCTGCGGTAGAAGACACCGGCGCGGATGCCGTAGACCTCGTGGTAGCTGCGGAGCTCACTGCTGAGCGTGGCGAGACGCTCGTTCTCGAACGCGCCGGTGGTCCCGTCGGGCGAGTCGGTCACGAACTGCGCGAGGGCGGCGAAGCGCGCGGTGTCGTCGATGCGGTCGACGACGACCTTCTGCTGCTGGGCGCCCGCCAGGCTGACGGCGAGCGGCACACCGAGCGCGAGCAGCACGGCCGCCATCAGGACGATGAGCAGCGGGAGCAGACGAGTGCGCACCCGGCCCCGCTATCCGGCGGGCGCGACGAGCCGGTAGCCGACCCCGCGTACGGTCTCGATGAGGGCGGGCATGCGCAGCTTGGCGCGCAGCGACGCGACGTGCACCTCCAGCGTGCGCCCGGTCCCCTCCCAGCTGGTCCGCCACACCTCGCTGATGATCTGCTCCCGGCGGAAGACCACCCCGGGCCGCTGCGCGAGCAGGGCCAGCAGGTCGAACTCCTTGCGGGTCAGCTGGATCACCGCCCCGTCCACACTGACCCGGCGGGTGGGCAGCTCGATGTGCACGGGGCCGAGCCGCAGCTCGGTCTCGATGCCGCTGGAGGTGTCCTCGTGGGAGGTGCGCCGGCTGACCGCGTGGATCCGGGCGAGCAGCTCGCCGGTGTCGTAGGGCTTCACGACGTAGTCGTCGGCGCCGAGGTTGAGGCCGTGGATGCGCGAGCGCACGTCGGAGCGGGCCGTCACCATGATCACGGGGGTGCTGGTGCGCTTGCGGATCTTGCCGCAGACCTCGTAACCGTCCTGGTCGGGCAGGCCCAGGTCGAGCAGGACGACACCGAAGCCGTCGCCTTCGGGGACCAGGGCCTGGAGAGCCTCCTCGCCGCTGCGCGCGTGCGTGACGTCGAAGCCGTGCCGTGCCAGGACCGCCGACAGGGCGGCGGCGACGTGGTTGTCGTCCTCGACGAGCAGGAGTCTCACCCGGGCCCCCTTCGGTTCACTGGCCGTACGATCTGAATGTGTACAAAAACGCGTGCACGCGCGCGCGTGCACCCTGTGCAGTCACGCCGATGGATGAGGACGGCGTCAAGAGGGTTCCGGTTGCTGAGGGCTTCCGTTACCCGGCTGGTATGAGCGCTGCTCACAAGTGCTACGACATGTGTCCGATTGCTATCGGATCGTGATGCTCAGATTCCCCTCAGATGTAATGACGCAGGTCGTAGAGGGTTACTACTGTCCTCCGAAACCGAGGAGGACGGAGCCTGAGAGCGATGACCGAAGTATCGGTGGCCAAGGAAGATGTGGCCGCGACCGGAGAACTGGTCGTCCTGAAGAGCGTCAACAAGCACTTCGGCGCGTTGCACGTACTCCAGGACATCGACCTGACGATCGCACGCGGTGAAGTCGTCGTGGTCATCGGGCCCTCCGGGTCCGGCAAGTCCACCCTGTGCCGCACCATCAACCGCCTGGAGACGATCGACTCCGGCTCGATCACGATCGACGGCAAGCCGCTGCCCGCGGAGGGCAAGGCCTTGGCGAAGCTGCGCGCCGACGTCGGCATGGTCTTCCAGTCCTTCAACCTCTTCGCGCACAAGACCGTGCTCGAGAACGTGATGCTCGGCCAGATCAAGGTCCGCAAGAAGGACAAGCAGGCGGCCGAGGAGCGGGCCCGTGCCCTGCTCGACCGGGTCGGCGTGGGCGCGCAGGCCGAGAAGTACCCGGCACAGCTCTCCGGCGGCCAGCAGCAGCGCGTCGCCATCGCGCGGGCCCTGGCCATGGAGCCGAAGGTGATGCTCTTCGACGAGCCCACCTCCGCGCTCGACCCCGAGATGATCAACGAGGTGCTGGAGGTCATGCAGCAGCTCGCCCGCGACGGTATGACCATGATCGTCGTCACCCATGAGATGGGTTTCGCACGATCGGCGGCAAACCGCGTGGTGTTCATGGCGGACGGCCGAATCGTCGAGGAGGCTGCGCCCGACCAGTTCTTCAGCAATCCGCGCAGCGACCGCGCCAAGGACTTCCTGTCGAAGATCCTGCACCACTGACGGCACGCGTCGCGCCGGACGCGCACCGCGTCGCCCGCCCTTTGAGGGTCCGCATCTCTTCACCAGCCAAAGGATGTTCACGATGAAGCTCCGCAAGGTCACCGCCGCCTCGGCCACCGTCTTCGCCCTCGCTCTCACCGCCACCGCGTGCGGTGGTGACAACGGCGGCGACAGCGGTTCGGACGGCGGCGACAAGACGATCACGGTCGGCATCAAGTTCGACCAGCCCGGCCTCGGCCAGAAGACGCCGCAGGGCTACGCCGGCTTCGACGTCGACGTCGCCACGTACGTCGCGAAGAAGCTCGGTTACAACGAGGACCAGATCGAGTGGAAGGAAGCGAAGAGCGCCGACCGCGAGACCATGCTGCAGCGTGGTGACGTCGACTTCATCGCCGCGACCTACTCGATCACGCCGGAGCGCCAGGAGAAGGTCGACTTCGCCGGCCCGTACCTGCTGGCCCACCAGGACGTACTGGTCCGCGCGGACGACAACTCGATCAAGGCGCCTTCGGACCTCAACGCCAAGAAGCTTTGTTCGGTGACCGGCTCGACCTCGGCGCAGAACGTCAAGGAGAAGCTGGCGCCCAAGGCCGACCTGCAGCAGTACCCGACGTACTCGGCCTGCCTGACCGGCCTGCAGAACAAGGCGATCGACGCGCTGACCACCGACGACTCGATCCTCGCCGGTTACGCGGCCCAGGAGCAGTTCAAGGGCAAGTTCAAGCTCGGCGGCTTCAAGATGACCAACGAGAACTACGGCATCGGAGTCAAGAAGGGCAGCGAACTCAAGGCCGACATCAACAAGGCCCTCGAGGACATGGTCGCCGACGGCTCCTGGCAGAAGGCCGTGGACGAGAACCTCGGCCCGGCCAACTACAAGAACGAGCCCGCGCCGAAGATCGGTGACATCAAGAGCTGACGCAGCAGCTGAGGCAACGCCTGACAGGTGCGCCGCCCTTCGGGGCGGCGCACCGGGGCATCCCTATACGCGGAAGCGCGGGAGATCGTGTTCGACTTTCTGAGTGACTACGACATCCTGGGAGCCTTCTGGACGACGGTGCAGCTCGCCCTGCTCTCGGCCGTCGGCTCCCTGATCTGGGGCACAATGCTGGCGGCGATGCGCGTCGGCCCGGTGCCGCTGATGCGCGGTTTCGGGACCGCCTACGTGAACATCGTGCGGAACATCCCGCTGACCGTGATCATCCTGTTCACGTCGCTGGGTCTGTACCAGACGCTGAACATCACCCTCGGCGCCGACAGGTCGGAGACGGCCAACTTCCGGCTCGCCGTGCTGGGCCTGATCGTCTACACCTCAGCTTTCGTGTGTGAGGCGCTGCGTTCCGGCATCAACACGGTGCCCGTCGGACAGGCGGAGGCGGCCCGCGCGATCGGCCTGAGCTTCTCGCAGGTGCTGCGGCTGGTCGTCCTGCCGCAGGCGTTCCGCTCGGCGGTCGGTCCGCTGACGAACGTCCTGATCGCTCTGACGAAGAACACCACGGTGGCCGCGGCGATCGGTGTGGCGGAAGCGGCGCTGCTGATGAAGGAGATGATCGAGAACGAGGCGCAGCTGCTCCTCATCTCGGCGATCTTCGCCTTCGGCTTCGTGGTGCTGACGCTGCCGACCGGCCTGATCCTCGGCTGGGTGGGCAAGAAGGTGGCGGTAAAGCGATGAGTTCCCTGCTCTACGACGCCCAGGGCCCGCGAGCCAAGCGGCGCAACATCCTGTTCACGGTCCTCTTCCTGGTGGCCCTCGCGGCCGTGCTGTGGTGGCTGTTCAGCACGCTCGAGGAGAAGGGCCAGCTGGAGTGGGTCCTGTGGGAGCCGTTCCTCACCAGCTCCGAGCCCTGGACGACGTACATCTGGCCGGGCTTGCAGAACACGCTCAAGGCCGCGGCGCTCTCCGTGGTCATCGCGCTTCCGCTCGGTGCGATCTTCGGCATCGCCCGGCTGTCGGATCACGCCTGGATCCGGATTCCGGCCGGAGCTGTGGTCGAGTTCTTCCGCGCCATCCCCGTGCTGATCCTGATGATCTTCGGGCTCGCTCTGTTCGCCGAGTACACCAACGTCTCGTCCGACGACCGTCCCCTGTACGCGGTCGTCACGGGTCTGGTGCTCTACAACGCCTCGGTCCTCGCCGAGATCGTCCGGGCGGGCATCCTGTCCCTGCCCAAGGGCCAGTCCGAGGCGGCCATGGCGATCGGCCTGCGTAAGAACCAGGAGATGCGGCTCATCCTGCTGCCGCAGGCGGTCACCGCTATGCTCCCGGCCATCGTCAGCCAGCTCGTCGTCATCGTGAAGGACACCGCCCTCGGTGGTGCCGTCCTGACCTACTCGGAGCTGCTCGCCTCCGCGAACACGATGAGCGGCTACTACGGCGCCAACACGATCGCCAGCTTCACGGTCGTGGCCGTCATCTTCATCGCGCTCAACTTCGCCCTCACGTCGTTCGCGAGCTGGTTGGAGCGGCGGCTGCGGCGGGCCAAGAAGTCGACGGGTGCGGTGGTAGGCGTGGACGATCTGGCGACCGGAGGCACAGCGGGCGGGGGCGGCGCGGCCGCCTGACGCTCTCTCACCTCGCGTGACACACAAAGGGGCAGTGGCATGATCGCCACTGCCCCTGGTCACTTGACGCAAGCACCCGCAATAGGTTGCATACGTTCTGTGATCGTGCACCCTGCTCCACCTTCGTGTTCACCTACGTCTCTCAGGACAACACCACGGGCAGGGGGCGCCGCGCCGTGGACCCGGTGATCATCGTCGGAGCGGGGCCCGTCGGGCTCACGCTCGCCCTGGCGCTGGCGCGTCAGGAGGTGCCGTGCGTCGTCCTCGACGAGGGCCCGGGCAAGGACGAACCCCGCGCCGCACGGACCGTCGTCCTGCGTGAGGACACCGCCGCCCTGATCGAACGGCTGACCGACGTACCCCTGGACCAGGTCGGCGTCCAGTGGGCCGGATGGCGGTCGGTGCGGCGCAAGCAGGTGATGCGCGAGGTCTTTTTCGACGGCTCCGAGCCGATCCCGCTGCACATCGCCCAGCACGACCTGACCGGCATCCTGCGCGCCGCCCTCGCGGAGGAACGGCTCGTGAAGATCGCCGTGGACAGCCGCCTCGACGACATCGAACAGGAGCCCTCGGGCGTCACGGCCCACACCCGCGGCCCGAAGGGCACCTACTGGCGCGGCAGTTACCTGGTCGGGTGCGACGGCCCTCGCTCGACGGTGCGCAAGCTCCAGGACATCCGCTTCCCGGGCCGTACGGCGGTGGAACGTCACGCCGTAGCGGCCCTGCGCACGGAACTGCCCTGGCACAACGAAGCGTTGCTGCACCGCATGCCGCCGTGGCGCACGTCGGGCCCGTCGGCCGGCGAGATCAACGCACGGCCTCTGCCGGACGGCGTCTGGCGCCTGGACTGGCTCCTGCCGCCCGGTAAGGACCTGGTCACCCCCGAACTGCTGCTGACCCGCATCCGGGAGACCCTGGCCGGCTGGGCGGGCGGCACGACCCCGCCGTACGAACTCCTCGACACCGGCGTCCACACGGTTCACCACCGGCTGGCCCGCCGCTGGCGCGCCGACCGCGTCTTCCTCGCCGGTGACGCGGCCCACCTGCTCGGCGCCCTCGGCACGCACGGTCTGGACGAGGGCCTGCGCGACGCCGACAACCTCGCCTGGAAACTGGCCCTGGTCTGGCACCACGGTCCGCACGAGGCGCTCCTCGACAGCTACCAGGCCGAACGCCGCGCCGTCGTCGCCGCCCGCCTCCGCGCCGCCGACCAGGCACTGCCACTCCTGCGCGGCGGCGGAGGCCTGCGCTCCTACGTCCCCGGCTCGTCCCGGGGACACGACACACTCCTCACGGACGGTCACCTGGGGCAGGGCCAGCTCGGCGCGCCGGGGGCGTACGCCGATTCACCGCTCGCACCCGGGCCCCTCGAAGGGGAGGTGCCCGTCGACACACCGCCCGGAGCCGCGGTCACCGACGTCCGGGTCACCGCCGAGGACGGCACCTTCGTGCGGCTGCGCGACCGGCTCGGCCGGGGCGCGCTGCTCGTGGTGCTGATCGCGCCGGGTACGGGCGTGTGGGAGCGCAAGCACTGGGCCCGGGCGGGCATCATGCCCCGGCTGGCGGCTGCCGTGGCGGCCCTGCCGCGTCGCGCCGAGCTGCTGGTCGCCGAGAGCTATCCGGGCGCCGCCGCCCACACCGTGCTCCTCGTACGCCCCGACGGCCACCTCGTCACCGCACTGGGCGGGGTGCGCCCGGAGGACCTGCACGCGGCGGCCGAGGCCGCGGTCGGCGGACCCGCCGAGGAGCAGGCACAGGCGCAGGCAGGAACACAGGCGCAGGCGCAGGCCGGGGCGGGTGCTTCGGCCGGTTCGCCCTGATGCCGGCACGGGAGTGACGACCTCACTGTCACGGTGCGTCCGCATGGTGACAGTGAGTTGACCGGTCCGGGCGGCCATGGTGTACTCCGGTGCGTGACCGACACCTGTGTGCGCCTGTGGCGGAGGGTCCATATGGATCTCCTCCGCTATGCGGGCTGCGTGTGTCGCCCGTCCTGCTGACTTCGCTTTCCTCTTCCCGCGCGCGCCGCCCCCTCTCCGCGTCGGCTGCCGCGCCCTTTCGCGAACCCTCATCAGGATCTCCAGGACGGCACCCGTGTCTGTACCCCCTTCCGCGACCTCCTCTGCCCCGTCCGTCCGTCCGGCTCCCACGCAGGCGGACCTCTACGACTTCGTCCGGCGCACGGCCGCCGACAGCGCGCTGATCGCCTCCCTGCCGCTCGACCCGGAGGGCCGCACCTGGGTGCGGCTGGACGGCCCCGGCGGCAGCGAGGCCTGGCTGATCGGCTGGCCGCCCGGCACAGGCACCGGCTGGCACGACCACGCCGACTCCGTCGGCGCCTTCCTGACCGCGTCGGGCGAGCTGAAGGAGAACTCGCTCGCCGCGCGGCTGCCCACCGACGGCTGGAAGACCCTGGAGCTCACCGAGGGCGTGGACCGGCAACGCCGGCTGCCGGCCGGTCAGGGGCGCGCCTTCGGACGCCACCACGTCCACGAGGTGCTCAACGAGTCCCGCGACCGGCACGCCGTCTCCGTCCACGCCTACTACCCGCCGCTGCCGCAGATCCGCCGCTACAGCCGCAGTGGGCCGATCCTGCGCCTGGAGCAGGTGGAGCGGCCGGAGGACTGGCAGTGAGCGTCCCCGGATCCGCGCCCGGCGCGAACACCCCCGGCGCGGACACCCCTGGCTCCGCGCACGACGAGGTGCGACCTCCCGTCGGGATCGACGAGTTGCTGGAGCGCGTGCGCGCGGGTTACCAGCGGGTCGAGCCAGCGGAGGCGTACGAGGCCGCCCGGGCCGGTGAGGCGCTGCTGGTGGACATCCGCTACGCCGCCCTGCGCGAACGCGACGGGCTCATCCCGGGTGCCGTCGTCGTCGAGCGCAACGAACTGGAGTGGCGCCTCGACCCGCAGGGGAGTCACCGTCTGCCCGAGGCCACGAGTCACGCCCTGCGCGTGATCGTGATCTGCAACGAGGGCTACGCGTCCAGTCTGGCCGTGCAGTCCCTGCACCAGCTAGGACTGCACCGGGCCACCGATCTGGTCGGCGGGTTCCAGGCCTGGCGCAGGGCGGAACTTCCGGTGGAGTGAACCGGAGGTCAGTAGGAGTGAGGGGGGAGTACGAGGGCGCGTACGAGCGGGGGACGAGTCGGCCGGCGCCGGCTCAGAACTCCTCGCTCACCGGGAAGTCCGGGTCCTCGCCCTCCTCCTCCAGCGCCCGCCGGACCACGCGCAGTGCCATGCCCTCCGGGTAGCCCTTGCGGGCGAGCATGCCCGCGAGTCTGCGCAGCCGCTTGTCGCGGTCGAGCCCACGGGTGGAGCGCAGCTTCCGGTCGACGAGCTCCCGTGCGGTCGCCTCTTCCTGCTCGGAGTCGAGCTGGGAGACGGCCGCGTCGATCAGCGTGGAGTCGACGCCCTTCGTGCGCAGCTCCTGGGCGAGCGCCCGCCGGGCCAGTCCCCGGCCGTGGTGACGGGACTCGACCCAGGCGTCGGCGAAGGCACTGTCGTTGATCAGGCCGACCTCTTCGAACCGTGACAGCACCTCCTCCGCGGCCTCGTCCGGGATCTGCCGCTTGCGCAGGGCATCGGCCAGCTGCTTGCGCGTCCGCGGGGTCCCGGTCAGCAGGCGCAGGCAGATCGCCCGGGCCTGCTCGACCGGGTCCCCCGGAGGCGCCTCCTGCTCGGCCCTCGACGAGGAAAGGGCACCTCCGTCCTCGGCACCGGCCGCCTCACCGACGTCACGCCGGCGCCGCCCACGCCCCCGGCGCGTCCCGCCGCCACGCGAGTCGCCCCTGGGAGTGCCTCCCCCGTACGGTCTTTCCTCTCCGTACGGTCTTTCGTCCCCGCGCGGTGTCTCGTCCCCGTGCCGACCGCTGCCCCCGTGCAGCCGGTCGCCCCCGTACGACCCGTAGTCCTCGTGCGTGTCCTCCCCGGCCATGGCCGAGCCCGTCTCTCCTCCGGTGCCCCTCCCCCGTGGGGCACCGGAAGCGGCGTACTCGTACTCCGCCCAGTCGGTTCGTCGTGTCACGGGTCAGCTCTTGGCTGCGGCGGCCTTGGACTTGGTGGCCTTGGCCGCCGCCGGGGCGGGAACGGCCGGGGCCGCGTCGGCCGGGGCGGGGGCCGCGGCGTCGGTGCCCGGCTCGGCGGCCGGCGCCTCGGGACGCACGCCGACGCCCAGCTTCTCCTTGATCTTCTTCTCGATCTCGTTGGCCAGGTCGGGGTTGTCCTTCAGGAAGTTGCGCGCGTTCTCCTTGCCCTGGCCGAGCTGGTCGCCCTCGTACGTGTACCAGGCGCCGGCCTTGCGGACGAAGCCGTGCTCCACGCCCATGTCGATCAGGCCGCCCTCGCGGCTGATGCCCTGGCCGTAGAGGATGTCGAACTCGGCCTGCTTGAAGGGCGGCGCGACCTTGTTCTTGACGACCTTGCAGCGGGTGCGGTTGCCGACCGCCTCCGTGCCGTCCTTCAGGGTCTCGATGCGGCGGATGTCGATGCGCACCGAGGCGTAGAACTTCAGGGCCCGGCCACCGGTCGTGGTCTCCGGGGAGCCGAACATCACGCCGATCTTCTCGCGGAGCTGGTTGATGAAGATCGCGGTGGTCTTGGACTGGTTGAGCGCGCTGGTGATCTTCCGCAGGGCCTGGCTCATCAGGCGGGCCTGCAGACCCACGTGGCTGTCGCCCATCTCGCCCTCGATCTCCGCGCGCGGCACGAGCGCGGCGACGGAGTCGATGACGATGAGGTCGAGGGCGCCGGAGCGGACCAGCATGTCCACGATCTCCAGGGCCTGCTCGCCGTTGTCCGGCTGGGAGAGGATGAGGTTGTCGATGTCGACGCCGAGCTTCTTCGCGTACTCGGGGTCGAGCGCGTGCTCCGCGTCGACGAAGGCGACCTGGCCGCCGGCCTTCTGCGCGTTCGCCACCGCGTGGAGGGTCAGGGTGGTCTTACCGGAGGACTCCGGTCCGTAGATCTCCACGACGCGGCCGCGGGGCAGGCCGCCCACGCCGAGGGCCACGTCCAGGGCGGTGGATCCGGTCGAGATGACCTCGATGGGCTCCTGGGTCCGGTCGCCCATGCGCATGACCGCGCCCTTGCCGAATTGCCGTTCAATCTGTGCGAGCGCGGCATCCAGGGCCTTCTCGCGGTCGGTTCCTGCCATGGGTTCCACCCGATTTGCTTGAGTCGATCGCTTCACGTCAAAGACGCTAACGCCTGCCACTGACAATGCGCCTCGACGCACGTCCGGCCTGTGGATAACTCGGGCACTTCTCCACCCAAACTACGTCGAATCGCCCGTCGTTGAGCCTGGCCGGTGCCCCCATAAGAATAGATGTTCGATTTTCGTGTCAAGCGCACCACGCGGCACCCGCGGCTCAGGTCCACGGCTCCTGCCGGCCGAGCGGGAGTACCGTGCCCCCTACAGGCGCGGCCCATGCGCGGGAGCAGCCGGATGTGCCGGATCGACGCAGCGGGAGCGCAGCCACCGAGGCCGAGAGAGTGCTCTGCACCGTCCTCATGGACGGTGTCTTCCGCATGGGCCCGGCCATGTCGGCGGCCCTGCCGTACCTGATCCGCCTCACCGCCGATCCCGAGGTACCCGTGCGGTCCGCACTGCTGGAACTGCTGCTCGTGGTCGCGGAACTCTCGCACCCCGTGGACGAGGGCGACGAGCGCGCCGTCCGGCTCCTCGGCAGCGACCGCGACCACCCCGAACGCGCGCGGTGCCGCGCGGTTTTCGCCGACCACGCCGACCTGCTGCGCGCCCTGCTGGACGACGGGACGCCGCTCGCCGAACCGCTCCGTCCCGACGAGCGGGAGAGCCTGCTCCGGGCCGCGACCCGAGAGGAGGCACGGCTCGGTATCCCACAGGCACCGATGGCCGCCCCCAGGCACGGACGACATCCCCCAGGCACGGACGACATCCCGCAGGCGCGTGACGGCCTCCCCCAGGCGCCGACGCCATCCGGCGGCTCAGGAGCCGTCCGGTCCGGCTTCCTCGTCCGTGGGCCGCGGCTCTCCCTGCCGCCCCTCCCCCTGCCGCCGCGCCGCCCACAGCCCCCGCGCTCGGGTGAGCAGGCCCGGTCCCTCGCCCCGCCGGTGGCCGTGGACCCGGGGGTCGTCCGTGACGTCGTACCGCTTCACGTACGCGCCCAGGAAGGCCTGGAGGGTGGCGATGGCGGGGATGGCGATCAGCGCGCCGACGGCGCCGAGGAGCGCGGTGCCCGCGATGACCGAGCCGAACGCGACGGCGGGGTGGATGTCGACGGTCTTCGAGGTCAGCTTGGGTTGCAGCACGTAGTTCTCGAACTGCTGGTAGATGACGACGAAGATCAGCACCCACAGCGCGTACCAGGGGTCCACGGTGAACGCGATCAGCATGGGCAGCGCGCCCGCGAGATACGTGCCGATGGTGGGGATGAACTGCGACACCAGACCCACCCACACCGCGAGCACGGGCGCGTAGGGCACGTCGAGGAACTGCAGCAGCACGAAGTGGGCTATGCCGGAGATCAGGGCCATCAGGCCGCGTGAGTACAGGTAACCGCCGGTCTTGTTCACGGCGATCTCCCACGCGCGCAGCACCTCGGCCTGCCGGGCGGGCGGCAGGACGGAGCAGATGGTGCGGCGCAGCCGCGGTCCGTCGGCGGCGAAGTAGAACGAGAACAGCGCGATCGTCAGCAGCTGGAAAAGGCCCCCGATGACCTGGGCGGACACGTCGAGGACGCCCGTGGCGCTGTTCTGCACGTAGTTGCGCAGCCAGTCGGAGCGGAGCAGTCCCTCCTGGATGTCGACGCGCTTGAGGTCGGTCTTGAAGTGCGCGTTGACCCAGTTGATGACGGAGTCGAGGTAGTCCGGGAACCCTTCGACCATCTTGATGATCTGGCCGGCGAGCATGGACCCGAGGAGCGTGACGAATCCCGCAGCCACGATCACCACGCCGATGAACACGACGAACGCGGCGAACCCCCGGCGCATGCCGCGCGAGGCCATCCAGCTCACCGCGGGCTCGATGGCGAGAGCCAGGAAGAACGCGATGAGGACGTTGATCAGCAGGCCGGTGAGCTGGTGGAACGCCCAGCTGCCGAGCTGGAAGACGGCGACGAGCGCGAGCGCGAGCACCATGGCGCGCGGCAGCCAGCGCGGCATGCGGCCGTTCGGCCCGGCGGCCCCGCCGGCGGGGGGCCGGGTGGGCGGCGTCGTGCCGAACGGGGATGACTGCGGGGCTGTCTGCCCGGTCTCGTCAGTGGGTGCCACGGACCAAGTCTCGCCCACGCCACCGACAGCCGTCCGCCCGCCTGCGATCTTCGTGTCGGACCGGCGACCGGCGCGGCCCGGCGGCAGGGGTCAGCGCTTCTCCCGGGGCACGTCCATCACCGAGCAGACCACCTGCCATACATCCTTGGCCGCCCAGCCGGACTCCAGCGCCTCGTTCACCGTGCGCCCGCCCAGCTCGGACATCACGTGGTCGCGCGCGAAGGTGTCGGCGTAGCCCGGACCGAAGTGCTCCGCCATCCGCTGCCAGAAGACCGTCAACCGCATGACTCCAGTATCCCGCCCCTGGGGGTGGGCCTGAGCCGGGACCGCCTGCGCGCACCCGCACGCGTCCTACGGTCGGTCCCATGGCCGCAACAGAAGCATCCGCACTCCCCCCGACGCCCCCGCAGCGCACCCCCGTGGGACGCGCCGAACGGTTCGTCTGGCTCACCGCGCGCGTGCTGGAGCAACACCTTTTCACCCACCACTTCCGCGGCGGTCCCGCCGACCCGGTGGAGACCGCCCTGGACGCCTACCGCAACGGGGACGGTGGGTACGGCCACGCCCTCGAACCCGACCTGCGCGGCCCGGTCAGCCAGCCGCTGCACACCGCCCGTGCCCTGCGCGTCCTGGACGCCGTCGGACGCTGCGCGGGCCAGCGGGTGGAACGCGTGTGCCGCTACCTGACGTCCGTCTCCACCGCGGACGGCGCGCTCCCCGCGGTCCACCCCGGTCAGCGCGGCTATCCCGCGGCACCGTTCGTGCCGGTCGTGGCCGACCCGCCCAGCGAGCTCCTGGCCACCGGGCCCGTCGTGGGACTGCTGCACCGCAACGACGTGTGGCACGCGTGGCTCTTCAGAGCCACGGACTTCTGCTGGCAGGCGGTCGAGTCCCTGGACGAGGCGCACCCGTGCGAGATCGAGGCCGCCCTGGCCTTCCTGGACGCCGCCCCGGACCGCTCGCGCGCGGAGGCCGCCGCCGACCGGCTGGGCCGCCTGGTGCGCGCGCAGGGCCTCGTGACACTGGACCCCGACGACGATCCGGACACGCAGCCGGTGTCCCCCGAAGACGCCCCGGTGGAGCGCCGCTTGCCGTACGACTACGCGCCGACCCCGCACTCCCTCGCGCGCGCGTGGTTCACGGACGAGGAGATGACCCGCTCCCTTGATCACCTCGCGGCCCAGCAGGGCGAGGACGGCGGCTGGCCGGTCCGCCGCCGGCACCGGTGGGCCCCGGCCCCGGCGCTGGAGGCGCGTGCGATCGTGACGATCGAGGCGCTGCGCACCCTCGGCGCACATGGCCGGGCCCTCGCCTGATCACACCCCCAGGGCCCGCACCGCCCGCCGCAGATCCCCTGATTGACGCCCCCGGGCCAGCAGGCCGACCAGGGCATCCGTGGCCAGGTCGCGGCTGTCCAGGACCAGCACCTGGTGCCGGCCCACACGGCCCGCACCCCAGCGGATCGCCCGATTCACGCTCCCAGGAACCGCACCCCCGCGGTCACGGCCACGGCCGCCGCGACGACGATCAGGAAGGGCGCGCGCAGCAGCAGCGCGACGGCTGCGGCACCGAGCCCGGCGGCCCGCGCGTCCAGCACCAGCGTCTGCCCGTCGGCGAAGGTCTGCTGGGCCGTGAGGGCCGCGAGCAGCGCGACGGGCAGCAGGGCGGCCAGGCGCTTGACGAGGGGCCGCTCCAGGGCGCCGGCGGGCACCAGCAGCCCGGCGAGTTTGACGGCGTAGCAGCCGAGGACGGTCACCGCGATCGCGATCCAGATGTTCACCGCCCGGCCTCCCGTCCCCGGCGCCGGCCGTCCGCCCACAGCACGGCGGGCGCCGCCAGCGCGGCCAGCAACACCGGCACTCCGGCGGGCAGGACGGGCAGCAGCCCGAGCCCCAGCAGCACGGCGAGCCCGGCGGCGGCCCGCTCCGTGCCGGTCTTCAGCATGGGCGCGAGCAACGCCAGGAACACGGCGGGCCCCGCGGCGTCCAGGCCCCAGGCGTCGGTGTCCCCGATGGCCTCGGCGCCCAGGGCGCCGAGCAGCGTGGTGAGGTTCCACAGCACGTACAGGCTCAGTCCGGTCACCCAGAACCCGATCCGTGCGGTGCGCCGCGTGGGCTGGGCCAGTGCCACTGCGGCCGTCTCGTCGATCACCCATTGGGCGGCAAACGGGCGTACCGCGCGCGGGAGGGCCAGCACCTGCGACAGCCGCAGGCCGTAGAAGGCGTTGCGCACACCCAGGAAGAACGCCCCGGCGGCGGCCGTGAACGGACTGCCCCCGCCCGCCAGCGCCCCCACGAGGGCGAACTGGGACGCACCGGTGAAGACCAGGAGACTGAGCGCGCAGGTCTGCCACAAGCTGAGTCCGCTGCCGGCCGACGTCACCCCGAAGGCGAACCCGGAGAGCCCGACGGCCACCCCGACGCCCAGAGCGTCCCGTACGACGGCCCGGTCCGGTTTCCCGCCGGCTTCCGCATCCTGCAAAGCTGTCGTTTCTGCCACGCACGGAAAACTACGGCCGGCCGCTCGGCCGGTCTTGTACGTTCTTGCGCTCCCGCTGGTACGCGCCCGGAGGTACTCCGACGATCCGGCTGAAGTGCCGGTTGAGGTGCGGCTGATCCGTGAACCCCACGGCCACCGCGACCTCCGCAGGCGCCGTCCCCGCGTCGAGCAGCCGCCGTGCCCTGCGGACCCGCGCGTCGGTGAGCCACGCATGCGGCGGCATCCCGTAGGTGTCCCGGAACGCCCGCAGCAGGGCGAAGGGGCTGGTCCCGAGATCACTCGCCAGCTGCTCCAGACTCGGCGGCCGCGCCATCCGCTCCTCCAGCACACCACGCGCGCGTGCCGCCGTCGCGGCCCCGGCCGTCCGCACCGCGCGTTCCGGCATGGGCCCGCCGTTCGACCGGAGCAGCCTGGTCACGGCGACCCGCAGCAGCGTGTCGGCGGCCAGCGCGTTGCCCTCGTCGGCGGCCCGCAGCACTTGGTGCACCAGCCCGACGGCGTAGGGATCCTGCACCACCGGGCTGACGAACCCCGGCGTCCCCCGCAGGGCCGTCGTCTCGGTCGCGATCTCCGTCACCACGTCCACGGACGGATACACGGCCCCGTAGCGCCATCCCTCGGGCACCCCGGCGCGCCCGGTGTGCGGCGTGTCCGGGTTGACCAGCGCGAGGGCCCCCGCGCCCGCGTACTGGTCGGCCCCGCCGTGGTGGAAGACCTCCACGCCGTCGGCGATGGCGGCGATCACGAAGCTCTCGTGGGTGTGGCGCACGAAGGTCTTGCGCACGTACCGGGCGCGCAGCAGATCCACCCCGGGCAGTTCGTCGTACTGCCAGTGCCGTGCGCGCTCGCTCATGCCTTCCATTGTCCGGACGCCCGCCCGGCCCCGGAACCGGGGCCGGGCGGGCGTCCGGCGCCCCGTTGTCAGTGCCGGGGTGCACGATGGACGCATGGTCAGCACAACGCCCGGCCCCCTCGACGGCTTCTCCCCCGCGACCCGCGCCTGGTTCACGGGAGCCTTCCCCGCGCCCACCACCGCCCAGGCCGGGGCGTGGCAGGCCATCCACGAGGGTTCGGACGTGCTGGTCGTGGCCCCCACCGGCTCCGGCAAGACCCTGGCCGCCTTCCTGGCCGCGCTGGACCAGCTGGCCTCCACCCCGCCCCCGGCCGATCCGAGGAAGCGCTGCCGCGTCCTGTACATCTCACCGCTCAAGGCGCTGGCCGTGGACGTCGAGCGCAACCTCCGCAGCCCGCTGACCGGCATCCGCCAGGAGTCGGTGCGGATGGGTCTGCCCGAGCCCGAGATCAAGGTGGGCATCCGCTCCGGGGACACCCCGGCGGCGGAGCGCCGTGCCCTGTCGACCCGCCCGCCGGACATCCTGATCACGACCCCGGAGTCGCTGTTCCTGATGCTGACGTCGGCCACGCGCGAGGCGCTGACCGGCGTGGAGACGATCATCCTGGACGAGGTGCACGCGGTCGCCGGCACCAAGCGCGGCGCGCACCTCGCGCTCTCCCTGGAGCGGCTGGACGACCTCCTCCCCAAGCCCGCCCGCCGCATCGGCCTGTCCGCGACGGTCCGCCCGGTGGACGAGGTCGCCCGCTTCCTCTCCCCCCGCCGCAAGGTGGAGATCGTCCAGCCGGAGTCGGGCAAGGAGTTCGACCTGTCCGTGGTCGTCCCCGTCGAGGACCTGGGCGAGCTGGGCGGCTCTCCGGTGTCGGAGGGCTCGGAGGGCGCCGAGCGCCCGTCGATCTGGCCGCATGTGGAGGAGCGGATCACCGACCTCGTCCTGTCCCACCGCTCCACGATCGTCTTCGCGAACTCCCGCCGCCTCGCCGAGCGCCTGTGCAACCGCCTGAACGAGATCGCGTACGAGCGGGCCACGGGCGAACCCCTGGACGAGCACCACTCCCCGGCCGAGCTGATGGGCGGCTCCGGAGCCGCCCAGGGCGCACCCCAGGTCATCGCCCGGGCCCACCACGGCTCGGTGTCCAAGGAGCAGCGCGCCCTGGTCGAGGAGGACCTCAAGGCGGGCCGTCTCCCGGCGGTCGTGGCCACGTCGAGTCTCGAGCTCGGCATCGACATGGGGGCCGTCGACCTCGTCGTCCAGGTGGAGTCGCCCCCGTCGGTGGCGTCCGGACTCCAGCGCGTGGGCCGCGCGGGGCACCAGGTGGGCGCTGTCTCCACCGGCGTGGTCTTCCCGAAGTACCGGGGCGACCTGGTCCAGGCGGCGGTGGTCACCGAGCGGATGCGCACGGGCGCCATCGAGTCGCTCAAGGTCCCCGCCAACCCCCTGGACGTCCTGGCCCAGCAGCTCGTCGCGATGACGGCGATGGACACCTGGCAGTTCGACGACCTCCTCGCCGCCGTCCGCCGGGCCGCCCCCTTCGCCTCCCTCCCGGAATCCGCCTTCACGGCGGTCCTGGACATGCTGGCCGGCCGCTACCCGTCGGACGCCTTCGCCGAGCTGCGCCCGCGCGTGGTGTGGGACCGCGTCACCGGAGAGATCACCGGCCGCCCCGGGGCCCAGCGCCTCGCCGTCACGTCCGGCGGCACGATCCCCGACCGCGGTCTGTTCGGGGTCTTCCTGGCCGGGTCGGACCCGAAGAAGGGCGGCGGCCGGGTCGGCGAGCTCGACGAGGAGATGGTCTACGAGTCCCGTGTCGGCGACGTCTTCACACTGGGCACGAGCTCGTGGCGCATCGAGGACATCACCCGCGACCGCGTCCTGGTCTCCCCCGCCCCGGGCGTGCCGGGCCGGCTGCCCTTCTGGAAGGGCGACCAGCTGGGCCGTCCGCTCGAACTGGGCCGGGCGGTGGGCGCGTTCCTGCGCGAGGTCGGCTCGCTGTCCAAGGAGGACGCCCGCCTGCGCCTGGTCGCCGCCGGGCTGGACGCCTGGGCGGCGGACAACGTGCTGTCGTACCTGGACGAGCAGCGCGAGGCCTGCGGTCACATCCCGGACGACCGGACGATCGTCGTGGAGCGCTTCCGCGACGAGCTGGGCGACTGGCGCGTGGTCGTGCACTCGCCCTTCGGCGCGCAGGTGCACGCCCCCTGGGCGCTCGCGCTCGGGGCGAAGCTCTCCGAGCGGTACGGCATGGACGCGCAGGTCATGCACGCCGACGACGGCATCGTGCTGCGCCTTCCGGACGCCGACCTGATGGGCCTGGACCTGCTGGACCAGGAGCCGGTGAAGGCGGGCCGGGAGTACGACGCGGAGCAGGCCCCGGTGGGCGCCGCCGACGTCGTCTTCGACAAGGGCGAGGTCGACCAGGTCGTCACCGACCAGGTGGGCGGCTCGGCCCTGTTCGCCTCCCGTTTCCGCGAGTGCGCCGCCCGGGCGCTGCTGCTGCCCCGCCGCAACCCGGGCCGCCGCACCCCGCTGTGGCAGCAGCGGCAGCGTGCCTCCCAGCTGCTGCAGGTGGCGAGCGAGTTCGGCTCGTTCCCCATCGTCCTGGAGGCGATCCGGGAGTGCCTGCAGGACGTCTTCGACGTCCCCGGGCTGGTCGAGCTGATGGGCGACCTGGAGTCCCGCAAGGTCCGCCTCGTGGAGGTCACCACCCCCGAGCCGTCCCCGTTCGCACGCTCCCTCCTGTTCGGCTACGTCGCCCAGTTCCTCTACGAGGGCGACTCCCCCCTCGCCGAGCGCCGGGCGGCCGCCCTGTCGCTGGACTCCCGGCTGCTGGCGGAGCTGCTCGGCCAGGCGGAGCTGCGCGAGCTGCTGGACGCGGAGGTGCTGACCGAGCTGGAGCGGGAGCTGCAGTGGCTCACCGAGGACCGCCGCGTCAAGGACGCCGAGGGGGTCGCGGACCTGCTGCGCATGCTCGGGCCGCTGACGGAGGCGGAGCTCGCCGAACGGGGTGCCGATCCGCGGTGGGCCGAGGAGCTGGCCGGTGCCCGCCGCGCCATCCGGGTCCGCGTCGCCGGCGGCGACCACTGGGCGGCCATCGAGGACGCCGGCCGCCTGCGCGACGCGCTGGGCACGGCCCTGCCGGTCGGTGTCCCCGAGGCCTTCACCGAGCCCGTCAAGGACCCGCTGGGCGACCTCCTCGCCCGCTACGCCCGCACCCATGGCCCGTTCACGTCGGCCACGGCCGCGGCCCGCTTCGGTCTGGGCGTCGCCGTCACCGAGGGCGCACTTCAGCGGCTCGCCGCGGCGGGACGGGTCGTGCAGGGTGAGTTCCATCCGGCCGGGATCGGCCAGGAGTGGT
This sequence comes from Streptomyces sp. NPDC015242, assembly GCF_043079125.1. Taxonomy (NCBI): domain Bacteria; kingdom Bacillati; phylum Actinomycetota; class Actinomycetes; order Kitasatosporales; family Streptomycetaceae; genus Streptomyces; species Streptomyces sp. NPDC015242. The sequence goes on from NZ_JBIBUF010000005.1 coordinate 644,832, forward strand.
GTGACGCGGCCGTACTGCGCCGGCTGCGCCGCCGATCCCTCGCCGCTCTGCGGCACGAGCTGGAGCCGGTGCCCCCGGCCGCGCTCGCCCAGTTCCTGCCCCAGTGGCAGCACATCGGCAAGGGGCACTCCCTGCGCGGCGTCGACGGTCTGGTGCGTGCCGTCGAGCAGTTGCAGGGCGCGTCCGTGCCGGCGTCGGCCCTGGAGAAGCTGGTGCTGCCGTCGCGGGTCGCGAACTACACGCCGGCGATGCTGGACGAGCTCACCGCCGCGGGCGAGGTGATCTGGGCCGGGGCGGGCTCCCTCCCCGGCAAGGACGGCTGGGTCTCCCTCTACCTGGCGGACGCCGCCCCGCTGCTCCTGCCGCCCCCGCACCCCCTGGAGCTGACCGCGCTCCACCAGTCCGTCCTGGACGCGCTCTCCGGCGGCTACGGCCTGTTCTTCCGCCAGATCGCCGACCAGGTCCGTGCCACCACCCACCCCGAGACGACGGATCCCCAGCTGGCCGACGCCCTGTGGGACCTGGCCTGGTCGGGCCGTCTGACCAACGACACGCTCACCCCCCTGCGCTCCCTGCTCGGCTCGGGCCGCACCGCCGGTTCCACGGCCCACCGCGCCAAGCGCGCGGTGCCGCGCGGCCGCTACGGCTCGCTGACGGCCGCCGCCCGGACGGCGTCACGCTCGGGCCCGCCGACCGTCGCGGGGCGCTGGTCGCTGCTGCCCTCGCACGAGGCCGATCCCACCGTGCGGGCCCACGCCCTGGCGCGCACCCTCCTGGACCGGCACGGCGTGGTCACCAGGGGCGCGGTCGCGGCGGAGGGAGTCGAGGGCGGTTTCTCGGCGACCTACCGCGTCCTGTCCGTCTTCGAGGAGAGCGGCCAGGCCCGCCGGGGCTATGTGGTGGAGGGGCTCGGTGCGGCGCAGTTCGCCATGGACGGCGCCGTGGACCGGCTGCGGGCGGTGTCCAACGCGCGCGACCGCGGCGAGACCTTCCCGGGCTCACCGCCGAGCTCCACCCCGCCCCCGGGCTCAGCCCCGTACCCGGGCTCCGGCCCCTATCCGGGCTCCGGCCCGTACCCAGCCTCAGGTTCGGGCCCGTACGCAGGCCCGGGCCCTGATGCCGCCCCCTTCCCGGGCGGCCCCGACCGCGACCCCTTCCCGGCTCACGACTTCGCCGGGCCTGACGACTCGGCGCCTTCCACCGACCACACCGACGACCCGGGCCACGACGGCTTCCCCGGCGCGGGCTCCCCCTACGAGCCCCCCGAGCCGGGCCCGGGCGACTGGATCTCACCCCGCGGCTACGCGCCGCAGGGCGCCCCGCCATGGCAGCAGGGAGGCCGGACCGCCGACTCCGGGTTCTCCGGCCGCCGCGCCCGCACGGAGGCGTCCCGGGCCGTCGTCCTCGCCGCCGCCGATCCGGCGAACGCGTACGGCGCGGCCCTGCCCTGGCCCGAACCTCCGTCCGGCGCCGGGCACAAGCCGGGCCGCAAGGCGGGCTCCCTGGTGGTGCTCGTCGACGGTGAGCTGACGCTCTACATGGAGCGCGGCGGGAAGACCCTCCTCGCCTGGGCCACCGACCCTGACGGCGACCCCGGCGACGATCCCCGCCTGCACACGGCGGCGGAGGCCCTGGCCGCGGCCGCCCGCGCGGGCTCTCTCGGCACGGTGACCGTGGAGCGCGTCAACGGCGCCCAGGCACTCACGTCCCCCATCGGCACACTCCTGGAGCGAGCGGGCTTCATCGCCACACCCCGAGGCCTTCGCCTGCGCGCCTGACAGCCACGCCCACGCCCACCGCCCACGCCCACCGCCCACGCCCACGCCCACAGCCATGCCCCACGCCCACGCCTTCGGCCACGCCCCGGAAGGAGATCCCTCGCCCCGCAGGCCCCACCGGCCATGTGCACGGCCGACGTGCCACCCTTGACCCATGCCCGAAGGAGACACGGTCTGGCAGGCGGCGAAGCGGTTGCACGACGCCCTCGCGGGTCACGTGCTGATCCGCAGTGACCTCAGGGTCCCCCGCTTCGCCACCGCCGACCTCACGGGCCGTACGGTCCTGGACGTCACCCCGCGCGGCAAACACCTCCTGACCCGCATCGAAGGCGGCCTGACGCTCCACTCGCACCTGCGGATGGACGGCTCCTGGAAGGTGTACGCGAACGGCCAGCGCTGGAGCGGCGGCCCCGGCCACCAGATCCGCGCGATCCTCGGCACCACCGACCGCACGGCCGTCGGCTATCGCCTGCCCGTCCTGGAACTGCTGCGCACCACCGACGAACACCGCGCGGTCGGCCACCTCGGGCCCGACCTCCTCGGCCCGGACTGGGACCCCGACCAGGCCCTCGCCAACGTCCTTCGCGACCCGGCCCGCGAGCTCGGCGAGGCCCTGCTCGACCAGCGCAACCTCGCCGGCATCGGCAATGTCTACAAGAGCGAGCTCTGCTTCCTGCTCGGCGTGACCCCGTGGCTGCCCGCGGGGGAACTGCCCGCCGACCGCGCGGCGAAGCTTCCGGCACTCGCCAAGAAGCTGCTGGACGCGAACCGCGAACGCCCGATCCGCAACACGACGGGCCTCCGCGGCCAGGACCTCTTCGTGTACGGCCGCGCCCGCCGCCCCTGCCGGCGCTGCCGGACGCCGATCCGCGTCGCCGAACAGGGCGACGGCTCCCGGGAACGCCCCACGTACTGGTGCCCGACATGCCAGCCGGGCCCGGCACCGGTCCCCGCCCGCAGCATCCGCCGCGACGCGACCGGCTGACGACCCGGCAGACAGCGGCGGCGCCGGGCGTCCTGGCCGCGATCCCCTGGATGGTGCGATCGTTCACCCGAACGGGGATGTGGCGACCCTCTGGTGACACGCCCCCGGCACGCCTGCCCCACTCCACCCCATCCCACCCCACCCCTACGGACGTTCACCCCCGCCTGAGCACCCCCCGCGCCCCCACCCCCAAAGCCCTCCGCAACCGCCCCGCACCGACCACCACCCCACTGGCCCTCCCCTTGGGCACACAGTGGACCGGCAGCACGCTCAGCCCCCACCCCCCGGCGGCGACCGTCGCCTCCAGCACGCCGGCCCCGGGCGCCACGACCAGCCGCACCACGGCCCACCACCACAGCGCTCCCAGTCCGAACGCGAGCACCATCCCGCGAGCCCTCCAGCCCCGCACCCCCCGGCGCCCTATCCCCGCCATGGCCGCCACCTCCGGCCCGACGCTATTCGGGTGTCCAGCAACCCGCACAGGGCGCACCACCGGCACACAGACGCACCGCACACAGCCGGACCGCGCACAGCCGGACCGCACACAGCCGGACCGCGCACGCCACCCCACCCGGGCGCACTGCATCCCACCCCGCCCCGAGGCACACCGCACCCCCCGCCGCCCCGAGCAGCGACACCCACGGCAGTACCGGCGCCCGCAGCGGACCCCGCCGCGGCGCCCGCGCCGGTCACCCGTTCTCGGCCTGGAACATCCAGTGATGCTTCTCCAGGGCCGCCGTGATCTGGATGAAGATGTCCTGGCTCACCGGGTCCGGCTCCCCCGTCGCCTCGACCCGCTCCCGCATCCGCGCGATCACCGCGCCCAGCGCCTCGACGAGCGTCCGCACGGCGGCCGTGTCGTCCACCCAGCCCTCCGGAGTCACCCCGATCCCGCTGCCGACGGCCACCGTCGCGGCACGGCCGTCCGGCGGCACGCCCAGCGCAGCGGCACGCTCGGCCACGGTGTCGGAGAACGTCCGCGCGGTGTCGACGACCTCGTCGAGCTGGAGATGCACGGACCGGAAGCGCGGCCCCACCACGTTCCAGTGGATCTGCTTGGCCACCAGGGCGAGGTCCACCAGATCGACCAGGGCGCCCTGCAGCGCTTCGGACACGGTCTTCAGGCTCGCGTCCGACAACGGGCTCTTCACGACGTACATCCGCACCTCCGTGGACTGTTCCCCGGTCATCCCCTCAACGATGACGGCCGTACGCCACACGGGCAAACGCACATAAAACGGACCAGGTGACCGGACCTCCGCGCGGACAAGCGAAAACCCCGGCCGACACTCCTCCGGATCTCCCGGAGAACCCCGGCCGGGGCCTCACCACATCCCGGCGCCCGAGGGGCGCCGCTCGTTCATGCCACGTACGCGCGGGGCGTCACGCGGCGACGACGTCCACCGCCTCGGCGGGCGCCTTGATCGTGACCCGTTCCGGTGGCACACCGGTCACCGAGACGGAGCCCAGCATCGGCCGAACCGGCGTGGGCACAGGCTCGCTGGGGGTGGCCGCAGCAGACTGGGCCAGCTCGGCGAGGGCGAGCTCGTCGCTCACTTCCCGCATGAGCTCGGACATCCGTACGTCCAGCGCGTCGCAGATGGCGGAGAGCAGCTCGGAGGAAGCCTCCTTCTGCCCCCGCTCCACCTCGGAGAGATAGCCGAGTGAGACTCGGGCGGACGAGGAGACTTCGCGCAGAGTACGGCCCTGGCGCTGGCGCTGCCGACGCAGCACGTCACCCAGCAGGCGACGGAGCAGAATCATCGGTGGCTCCCTCCTCGGACCGCGTAGCCGCATCCATTACGCCCCACCGTACCGCCTTGCGCCGCGGCCGTGCGGGGAGCGATGTCGTGTTCACTCAGGGCTGCAAACATCAAAACCCCCCGTTCCGTTCCGTATCCTGTGCCCGCTCATTCCCGGTCTGTTCGCCCGCAAGCTCCTTCAGGAGCAGTGCGAGTACGCTCCGTACACTCTCTCTACGAATTTCCGCGCGGTCGCCGTTCAACCGCAGACCCTCCACTTTTCCGCCGCCGGCAGAACCGGGATCCGGGGCGAACGCCCCGTCCACGGCGACGAACACCGTCCCGACGGCCTGGCCGTCCTGCGGCTCGGGTCCGGCGACGCCGGTGGTCGCGATGCCCCAGTCGGCGCCGAGCGCCCTGCGGACGCCGGCCGCCATCTGGGCCGCGACCTGCGCGTCCACCGCTCCACGCGCCGCCAGCAGGGTGGCGTCGACACCGAGCAGCTGCTGCTTCAGCTCGGTGGCGTAGGCGGTCACCGAGCCCCGGAAGACCTTGGACGCCCCGGGCACCGATGTGATGTCCGCCGCGACGAGACCACCGGTCAGCGACTCCGCGACGGCCAGCGTCTCACCCTTCACGGTCAGTAGTCGCACCACGTCGGCGGCCGTGGAACTCACGCTTCCTTCTCCTCCAACGCGGCCTTGCGCGCCGCGATTCCCCGCCGGCGCAGCACAATGGCCTGTTTCACATAGTCCAGCCCGGTCACCACGGTGAGCACGACCGCCGCGGCCATCACCCACCACCGCAGCGTGGCCAGCCATCCCGTCAGCGCCAGCACGTACATGCCCACGGCGATGCCCTGCGTGAGCGTCTTGAGCTTGCCCCCGCGGCTGGCGGGGATGACGCCGTACCGGATGACGAGGAAACGCAGCAGGGTGACTCCCAGTTCCCGGCCGAGGATCACTCCGGTCACCCACCAGGGCAGATCGCCCAGGGCGGACAGGCAGATCAGCGCCGCTCCCATGATCGCCTTGTCGGCGATGGGGTCGGCGATCTTCCCGAAGTCCGTGACCAGGTTGTAGGTGCGCGCCAGGTGACCGTCGAAGAGGTCGGTGATCATGGCGATGGCGAAGGCGGCCCAGGCGAGGGACCGCCACGCCGGGTCGTAGCCGCCGTCCGCGAGCATCAGCGCGACGAACGCCGGCACGAGGATGAGCCGGAGCATGGTCAGCAGGTTGGCGATGTTCCAGACGCTGGCCTGGTTGACGGCCGCGGCCGTCAGTTTGGCGCGCGCGGGCTTGTCGTCGCCCGGGGCGTCCGCACCGCCGCTCACCGCGTCCTCGCGGACGAGCGCCTCGCGATCACCCGCTCCCGGCGCCGCGCTCTCGGCCGGCGGTACGGCCGCGTGCCCCGTCACCGCCCCGGGAGCCTCCTGCGCGGGCGCGGACGCCGCACCGGCGGCGGTCCTCCTCGCGCCGGAGGAGCCTCCCGCCGCGGATGCCGGGACACCGGTCATCTGCCCGCCTCCTCGCTCGACGAAGGCGACGCGAACGAGCCGGGGAGCGGCTCGGCCACCAGGTCGACACCTTCCGTGCCGACCACCTTCGCCTCGACCATACGGCCGACCGTCAGTCCCGCGCCGCTCGTGAGGAGCACCTGGCCGTCCGTCTCGGGGGCCTGGTGGGCCGCACGGCCGTACACGCCGTCCTCCTCGTCGACGGACTCGACGAGGACGTGGACGGTCTCGCCGACGCGCTCCTCGGCGCGCTGCGAGACGAGTTCCTCGGCGAGCCGCGAGACCCGGGCCAGACGCTCGGCGACGACGTCCTCGTCGAGCTTGTTGTCGTAGCCGGCCGCCTCGGTGCCCTCCTCGTCGGAGTAGCCGAAGACGCCGATGGCGTCCAGGCGCGCGCCGTTCAGGAACCGCTCCAGCTCGGCGAGGTCGGACTCGCTCTCGCCGGGGAAGCCGACGATGAAGTTGGAGCGCACACCGGCCTGGGGGGCCTTGGCACGGATGGTGTCGAGCAGTTCCAGGAAGCGGTCGGTGTCGCCGAAGCGGCGCATCGCGCGGAGCACGCCGGGCGCGGAGTGCTGGAAGGACAGGTCGAAGTAGGGCGCGACCTTCGGGGTCGACGTCAGCACGTCGATGAGGCCGGGCCGCATCTCGGCCGGCTGGAGGTAGCTGACGCGCACGCGCTCGATGCCGTCGACCTCGGCCAGCTCGGGCAGCAGGGACTCCAGCAGGCGGATGTCGCCCAGGTCCTTGCCGTAGGAGGTGTTGTTCTCGGAGACCAGCATCACCTCCTTCACGCCCTGCTCGGCGAGCCACCGCGTCTCGTTCAGGACGTCGGAGGGCCGGCGGGAGATGAAGGAGCCGCGGAAGGACGGAATGGCGCAGAAGGTGCAGCGCCGGTCGCAGCCGGAGGCCAGCTTCACGGAGGCGACCGGGGAGCCGTCCAGGCGGCGGCGCAGCGGCGCCCGGGGGCCGGAGGCCGGGGCGAGGCCCTCCGGGAGGTCGGCCGGGGCGTGCCCGGGCAGCGCGACCTCGGTGGCGGACTCCTGCCGCTGGGCCGGGCTGATCGGCAGCAGCTTGCGCCGGTCGCGCGGGGTGTGCGAGGCGTGGATGCCGCCGTTGAGGATGGTCTGGAGGCGGTCGGAGATGTTCGCGTAGTCGTCGAAGCCGAGCACGCCGTCGGCTTCGGGCAGGGCCTCGGCGAGCTCCTTGCCGTACCGCTCGGCCATGCAGCCCACCGCCACGACGGCCTGGGTTCTGCCATGACCCTTGAGGTCGTTGGCCTCCAGGAGGGCGTCGACGGAGTCCTTCTTGGCGGCCTCGACGAAGCCGCAGGTGTTCACGACGGCGACGTCGGCTTCCTCGGCGTCCTCCACGAGCTGCCAGCCGTCCGCCTCCAAACGGCCTGCGAGCTCCTCCGAGTCCACCTCGTTACGGGCGCAGCCAAGGGTGACGAGTGCGACGGTACGGCGTTCAGGCATGGGCTCAAGACTACTTCGTCCCGCCGACACCCCACGTCGACGGGGTTGGCCGATCATGGCCAACCCCGTCCTCGCTGCACCCTTTCGGGTCCGTCACCCGGCTTCCGGGTCACCCTTCGTGTAGGTCAGGCGCTCGACGGAGCCCGGCCGGAAGTCGTCCTCGATCTTCTTGCCGTTGACGAAGAGGTCGATCGCCCCGGCGTCCCCGAGGACGAGGTGGATCTTGGAGCTGTCCTGGAAGGTCTTGGAGTCGCCCTGCTTGAGGACTCCGTCGAAGACCATCCGGTTGTTGTGGTCCCGGGCGGCGATCCAGCTGCGGCCGTCGGCGGCGACCACCCGGACCGTCACCTTGTCCTGCGGCGCGGCGGCGATGGCGCTGTCGGACGGTTCGGGCCGGGTCTCGGCGGGCTTCTTGGTCTTGGTGGTCGGGGAGGCGGAGTCGCTGGGCGTGGAGCCCTCGGCCACGTTCGCCTCGCTGCCGCCGTCTTCGCCGCCCTGGAACAGGGTGAACCCGACGAAGCCGATCACGGCGACGATGGCGGCGACCATGGCCGCGGTCCAGTTGGGGCCCCGCCGCTCGGGACGGATGCGCTCCGCCTCGAAGAGCGGAGCCGCCGGGGTCGGCGCCGGACGTCCGCCGTGCTCCTCGCCGTACTGGGCGAGCAGCGGCTCGGGGTCGAGGTGGACGGCCTTGGCCAGGGTCCTGATGTGCCCACGGGCGTAGACGTCACCGCCGCACGGGGTGAAGTCGTCCGCCTCGATGGCGTGCACGATGTTCATGCGGACCCGGGTGGCGCTGCTGACGTCGTCGACGGTCAGCCCGGCGGCGATACGAGCCTGCTGCAGGGCACGGCCGATGGAGGGGCGGGCTTCCTCGCGGTCTGCTTCGACGCGCTCGTCTTCGAACGGACGCTCGTCTTCAGGGGAGTTGCCGATGGACACGGGGGCGCCTTTCGAGCGTATAGCCGCCTGTGCTGGAGGTTCAGTCTAGGGGGGGTGCAAAAGGGTGGGGCAACCGGGCGGTGTCACTTTGTACGCCATCGGAATGGCCCGACATTCCGATGGTGGGCTCACTGCTTGTCGCTTCGCTCAACTTGACGTACGCCGAAGGGAAACGGTTGCTCAATGATCCCTTACGGGTGAGTCACGATCCGGACACCCGATTGCCGTACACGCCCCGCGCGCCGACCACCGTGCCCCGTTTCCCTACCCTTCAGACTCCCCCCGGATCAGGGCGAGCACGCCATCCAGCTCGTCAGGCTTCACAAGAACGTCACGAGCCTTCGAACCCTCGCTCGGCCCGACGATGTTCCGGGACTCCATGAGGTCCATCAGCCGCCCGGCCTTGGCGAAGCCGACGCGCAGCTTGCGCTGGAGCATGGACGTCGACCCGAACTGCGTGGAGACGACCAGTTCGGCCGCCTGGCACAGCAGGTCGAGGTCGTCGCCGATGTCCTCGTCGATCTCCTTCTTCTGCTTGGTGCCGACGACGACGTCGTCCCGGAAGACGGGCGCCATCTGGTCCTTGCAGTGCTGGACGACGGCCGCGACCTCTGCCTCGGTCACGAAGGCGCCCTGCATACGGGTGGGCTTGTTGGCGCCCATCGGCAGGAACAGCCCGTCGCCCTTGCCGATCAGCTTCTCGGCGCCCGGCTGGTCGAGGATGACCCGCGAGTCGGCCAGCGAGGAGGTGGCGAAGGCGAGCCGGGACGGCACGTTCGCCTTGATCAGGCCGGTGACGACGTCGACCGACGGCCGCTGCGTGGCGAGCACCAGGTGGATGCCGGCGGCGCGGGCGAGCTGCGTGATGCGCACGATGGCGTCCTCGACGTCCCGTGGCGCCACCATCATCAGGTCGGCCAGCTCGTCCACGATCACCAGCAGGTAGGGATACGGCTGGAGCTCGCGCTCGCTGCCCTCGGGCGGCTTGACCTTGCCCTCGCGCACGGCCTTGTTGAAGTCGTCGATGTGCCGGTAGCCGTAGGCGGCCAGGTCGTCGTAGCGCAGGTCCATCTCGCGCACGACCCACTGGAGCGCCTCGGCGGCCCGCTTGGGGTTGGTGATGATCGGCGTGATCAGGTGCGGGATGCCCTCGTAGGCGGTCAGCTCGACCCGCTTGGGGTCGACCAGGATCATCCGCACGTCCTCGGGTGTGGCCCGCATCATGATCGAGGTGATCAGGCAGTTGATGCAGGAGGACTTGCCGGAGCCGGTGGCGCCGGCGACCAGCATGTGGGGCATCTTCGCCAGCGAGTGCATGACGTAGCCGCCCTCGACGTCCTTGCCGAACGCGACCAGCATCGGGTCGTCGTCCTCGGCGGACTCGGCCAGGCGCAGCACGTCACCGAGGTTGACCATCTCGCGGTCGGTGTTGGGGATCTCGATGCCGACCGCGGACTTGCCGGGGATGGGGCTGATGATCCGCACGTCCGGGCTGGCCACGGCGTAGGCGATGTTCTTGGCCAGGGCGGTGATGCGCTCGACCTTCACGGCGGGGCCGAGCTCGACCTCGTAGCGCGTGACCGTCGGCCCGCGGGTGAAGCCGGTGACCCGGGCGTCGACCTTGAACTCGGTGAAGACGGTGGTCAGCGCGGCGACTATGGCGTCGTTGGCGGCGCTGCGGGCCTTGCCCGGGCCGCCGCGCTCCAGCAGGTCGAGTGAGGGCAGCGCGTAGGTGATGTCGCCGGAGAGCTGGAGCTGCTCGGCGCGCGCGGGCAGGTCGCGGGGCTCGGCGGGCGGGGCCTTGGTGAGGTCCCGGACCCCCGCCCGGGGCTTCTGCGGCGCGGGCTCGTCCTGCTCCGGCTGGTCGGGCCGGGGCCTGTCCCGCTGCGGCCGGGCGGCCGGGACGGGCGTCGGTGTGGTCGGCTCCTGGTCCCCCACCCGTACGCCCTGGGTGAGGTCGGCGACGACCGGGGAGGGCGGCATGCCGTGCAGCACGGCACCGTCGAGCGAGGCGGCCGCCGCCGCGGCGACGTCCACGGCGTCCCGGCGCCGGTCCAGTTCTGGCTGCGGCACGGCCGAGCGCCGGGGCCGGCCACGGCGCCGCTGGAGGGCCTCCTGCTCCGCCTCCTCGGGGTCGTACGCCGCGGGCGCCGGCGCGCGCCTGCCGCGCGGGCGCGCGGGCAGCCCCTCGCGCCACTGCTCCTCGTAGCGCTCGTCGTCGTCCTCCGCGTAGCCGTAGCCGTAGGCGTCCTCGGCCGGGTCGCGCACGATGCCCAGCCGCACGCCGAGCAGCCGCAGGCGCTGCGGGATGGCGGCGACCGGGGTGGCCGTGACGACCAGCAGCCCGAAGATCGTCAGCAGCACCAGCAGCGGCACCGCCAGCACATCGCCCATGGCGTACGACAGCGGGGTCGCCATGGCCCAGCCGATCAGGCCGCCCGCGTCCCTTATGGCCTGCATGCCCTCGCCGCGCGCAGGGGAGCCGCAGGCGATGTGCACCTGGCCGAGCACGCCGATGACGAGCGCGGACAGGCCGATGACGATGCGCCCGTTGGCCTCGGGCTTCTCCGGGTGGCGGATGAAGCGCACGGCGATGACGGCGAGCAGTATCGGCACGAGCAGGTCGAGCCGCCCGAAGGCGCCGGTCACCAGGATCTCGACCAGGTCGCCCACGGGGCCCTCCAGGTCGGCCCAGGTGCCGGCGGCGACGATCAGCGCGATGGCGAGCAGCAGCAGGGCGACGCCGTCCTTGCGGTGGGCCGGGTCGAGGTTCTTCGCGCCCTGCCCTATGCCGCGGAAGACGGCACCGACGGCGTGCGCCACGCCGAGCCACACGGCACGCACGAGCCGGTAGATGCCGCCGGTGGGGCTGGGTGCCGGTCTGGGCGCGACCTTCTTGGCCGCGGCCTTCCGGGCGGGCGCCTTCTTAGCGGGAGCCTTTTTGGCAGCGGCCTTCTTCGCCGGGGCCTTCGCGGAAGCGGCCGCCTTCTTCGCCGGCGGCTTCTTGGCTGCGGAGGGACGTGAGGCCATGGGTGTGAGGTTACCGGGGGAGACGACGGACGACACGTGTGCCTGCCGCTTCACCCGTTCGTGTCGCTCCGGGAGAGGCGCGGAACTGACGCGCGGTCATCGGCGGGCAACGCCGCCTGCGCGTGCGTCAGTTCTGCGAGGAGACCGAGGACGTGCTTCCGGTGCCCGGCTCCAGCGCGTCCAGCGCCCGCCGCAACCCCGTGAGCTTGCGCTCCAGATGAGCCGCCGTGGCCACCGCCGCGGCGTCCGTCGAGTCGTCGTTGAGCTGCTTGGTCAGCGCTTCGGCCTGCTCCTCGACGGCCGCGAGCCGCGCGGAGAGCTCCGCGAGCAGCCCGGCCGACTCCTTGGCCTCGCCGTCCGTGTCCTTGCCGCCGCCCTCCAACTGGAGCCGCAGCAGCGAGGCCTGCTCACGCAGCTGGCAGTTCTTCATGTACAGCTCGACGAAGACGGAGACCTTCGCGCGCAGTACCCACGGGTCGAACGGCTTGGAGATGTAGTCGACCGCGCCCGCCGCGTATCCCCGGAAGGTGTGGTGCGGGCCGTGGTTGATCGCCGTGAGGAAGATGATCGGGATGTCCCGCGTCCGCTCGCGCCGCTTGATGTGCGCGGCCGTCTCGAAGCCGTCCATGCCCGGCATCTGGACGTCCAGCAGGATCACCGCGAAGTCGTCCGTGAGCAGCGCTTTGAGCGCTTCCTCCCCGGACGATGCCCGCACCAGCGTCTGATCGAGCGCAGAGAGGATCGCCTCCAGCGCAAGCAGATTCTCCGGCCGGTCATCGACCAGGAGGATCTTGGCCTTCTGCACCATGGCCCGCCCTCCTCGCCCCGGCGTGGGGCCTCCCCTTTTCGCAGGACCTGGGGCCGCACCGGTGGGTGCCGCCCCGGGGGACGACTCCCTTGCGCCGCCCGTCCTTGTGCCGGTCATCGTAGCCGCACCCCGCCCGTCGCCACACCCTGTCACCGTGATGTCACTGTGCACGTAGCAGAAACGCGGCGGGAGACCAGAAGGTTCCCCGGAACTCGTACTTCTACACGACTATGCGCACACCGAGTCCGCAACTGCGCGTGAACACCGAACCTTCCCGCCAACGTCGCGCAACGAACCAACGTTCCCCTCATTCCCCTCGCATCCACTGATTCATCACCGTCAGCAGGTGATCGGGGTCCACCGGCTTCGTGACGTAGTCGGAGGCGCCCGACTCGATCGCCTTCTCGCGGTCGCCCTTCATCGCCTTGGCGGTCAGCGCGATGATCGGCAGCCCGGCGAACTGCGGCATCCGGCGGATCGCCGTGGTCGTCGCGTACCCGTCCATCTCGGGCATCATGATGTCCATCAGCACGACCGCCACGTCCTCGTGCTGCTCCAGCACCTCGATGCCCTCGCGGCCGTTCTCGGCGTACAGCACGGACAGGCCGTGCTGCTCCAGCACGCTCGTCAGCGCGAAGACGTTGCGGATGTCGTCGTCGACGATCAGGACCTTCTCGCCGCCGAACCGGATGCCGCGCTGCGGCCTCGGCACCGCCTCCTGCTCGGCGGGCACCCACTGCTCCGGCTGCGCCGGGCGCGCCTCCAGTTCGGGCGTCCGGCGCCGCCGCCGGAACAGCGCGGCCGGCCCGTTCTGCGTCTCGCGGTACGACTTCACCTCGGCCGGCGTCTCGACCTCCGCCTCGGACAGCTCGGCGTACTCGGCCTTCGACGCGACCAGGTCCCCGGCCTCCAGGGCGGGCAGCTGCTGCTGGTAGCCCTGCGGCGGCAGCTCGCTCGGGTGCAGCGGCAGGTACAGCGTGAACGTCGAGCCGCGGCCGGGCTCGCTCTGGGCGTGGATCTCACCGCCCAGCAGCTGCGCGATCTCCCGCGAGATCGACAGCCCCAGGCCCGTGCCGCCGTACTTGCGGCTGGTGGTGCCGTCGGCCTGCTTGAACGCCTCGAAGATCACCCGCATCTTGCTGGACGCGATGCCGATCCCGGTGTCGGTCACGGAGAACGCGATCAGCCCCGCGTCCGGTTCGGTCAGCGACCCCGTCTCCAGCAGCTGCTCCCGGATCTTCTGCGGCACGTCGTCCCGGGCCGGCCTGATGACCAGTTCCACCGAACCCGAATCGGTGAACTTCACCGCGTTGGACAGCAGGTTGCGCAGCACCTGCAGCAGCCGCTGCTCGTCCGTGTGCAGCGTGGCGGGCAGCTCCGGGGAGACCCGCACGGACAGGTCCAGGCCCTTCTCGGCGGTCAGCGGCCGGAAGGTGGCCTCCACGTAGTCCACGAGCTGGACCAGCGCGATCCGCGTCGGGGAGACGTCCATCTTGCCCGCCTCGACCTTCGACAGGTCGAGGATGTCGTTGATCAGCTGGAGCAGGTCGGAGCCGGCCCCGTGGATCGTCTCGGCGAACTCGACCTGCTTCGGGGAGAGGTTCCCCTCGGCGTTGTCGGCGAGCAGCTTGGCCAGGATCAGCAGCGAGTTCAGCGGCGTGCGCAGCTCGTGCGACATGTTCGCGAGGAACTCGCTCTTGTAGCGCATCGACACCGCGAGCTGCTCGGCGCGCTCCTCCAGGACCTGCCGCGCCTCCTCGATCTCGGTGTTCTTCACCTCGATGTCGCGGTTCTGCTGGGCCAGCAGTTCGGCCTTCTCCTCCAGTTCGGCATTGGACGCCTGGAGGGCCTTCTGCCGCTGCTCCAACTCCGCCGAACGCTCCCGCAGTTGCTCGGTCAGCTCCTGCGACTGCGCCAGCAGCAGCTCCGTCTTGGTGTTGACGGAGATGGTGTTGACGCTGGTGGCGATCATCTCCGCGATCTGGTTCAGGAAGTCCTTCTGGATCTGCGTGAACGGCGTGAACGACGCCAGCTCGATGACGCCGAGGACCTTCCCCTCGAACAGCACCGGCAGCACGATCACCTGCGCGGGCGGCGCCTCGCCGAGCCCCGAGGAGATCTTCAGGTAGCCGCTGGGCGCGTTCTCCACCAGGATCGTGCGCTTCTCCGTCGCGGCCGTCCCGATCAGCGCCTCACCGGGCCGGAACGACGTCGGCATGGACCCCATCGAGTAGCCGTAACTGCCGAGCATGCGCAGCTCGTACTGGTCCTCGTCCGCCGCGTTCACGTCCTCGCCGTCGACGAGCGGCATGGCCAGGAAGAACGCGCCGTGCTGCGCCGAGACCACCGGCGTCAGCTCGCTCATGATCAGCGAGGCCACGTCCTCCAGGTCACGGCGGCCCTGCATGAGCGCGGAGATGCGGGCGAGGTTGCCCTTGAGCCAGTCCTGCTCCTTGTTCGCGATCGTGGTGTCGCGCAGGTTGGCGATCATCTTGTTGATGTAGTCCTGGAGTTCCTGGATCTCCCCGGACGCGTCCACGTCGATCTTCAGGTTCAGATCGCCCCGGGTCACCGCCGTCGCCACGCGCGCGATGGCCCGCACCTGCCGGGTCAGGTTCCCGGCCATCTCGTTCACGGACTCCGTCAGGTCCCGCCAGGTGCCGTCGACGTCCCGCACCCGCGCCTGGCCGCCCAGCTGGCCCTCCGTGCCCACCTCGCGGGCCACCCGGGTGACCTCCTCGGCGAACGAGGACAGCTGGTCGACCATCGTGTTGATGGTCGTCTTCAGCTCCAGGATCTCGCCGCGCGCGTCGATGTCGATCTTCTTCGTCAGGTCACCCTTGGCGATGGCCGTGGTCACCATGGCGATGTTGCGCACCTGGCCGGTCAGGTTGGACGCCATCTGGTTCACCGACTCGGTGAGGTCCTTCCACGTGCCGGCCACACCCGGCACGTGCGCCTGCCCGCCGAGGATGCCGTCCGTGCCCACCTCGCGGGCCACCTTGGTGACCTGCTCGGCGAACGAACTCAGCGTCTTCACCATCGTGTTGATGGTGTCGGCGAGCTGCGCGACCTCACCGCGGGCCTCGATGGTGACCTGCCGTGTCAGGTCACCGTTGGCGACCGCCGCCGAGACCTGGGAGATGTTCCGCACCTGAGTGGTGAGGTTCTTGGCCATCAGGTTGACGTTGTCGCTCAGGTCCTTCCAGATGCCCGTGACACCCGGCACGTGCGCCTGGCCGCCCAGGATGCCCTCGGTGCCCACCTCGCGGGCCACCCGGGTCACCTGCTCGGCGAAGGAGGACAGCTGGTCGACCATCGTGTTGACGGTCGTGACCAGTTCGAGGATCTCGCCCTTGGCGTCGACGGTGATCTTCTTCGACAGATCGCCCCGGGCCACCGCGGTCGTGACCTCGGCGATGTTGCGCACCTGGATGGTCAGGTTGTTCGCCATGCCGTTCACGGACTGGGTGAGGTCCTTCCAGGTGCCGGAGACGCCCTGCACCTCGGCCTGGCCGCCCAGGATGCCCTCCGTACCCACCTCACGGGCCACACGCGTGACCTCCTGGGCGAACGACGACAGCTGGTCCACCATCGTGTTCAGGGTGTTCTTCAGCTCCAGGATCTCCCCGCGCGCGTCCACGGTGATCTTCTGCGACAGGTCACCCCGGGCCACCGCGGTCGCCACCTGCGCGATGTTGCGCACCTGCGCGGTGAGGTTCCCGGCCATGCCGTTCACCGAGTCGGTCAGGTCGCGCCACACACCGGCCACGCCGGGCACCTGCGCCTGACCGCCCAGCCGGCCGTCCGTACCCACCTCACGGGCCACCCGGGTCACCTGGTCGGCGAAGGCGGACAGCTGGTCGACCATCGTGTTGATGGTGTTCTTCAGCTCCAGGATCTCGCCGCGCGCGTCCACGTCGATCTTCTGCGACAGGTCGCCCCGGGCCACGGCCGTCGTCACCTGGGCGATGTTGCGCACCTGGGAGGTGAGGTTGCCGGCCATCGAGTTGACGGAGTCGGTGAGCTCCTTCCAGGTGCCCGACACGCCGTCGACCCGGGCCTGACCGCCCAGCCGGCCCTCCGTGCCCACGTCCCGGGCCATCCGGGTCACCTGGTCGGCGAAGCTCGACAGCTGGTCCACCATCGTGTTCACGGTGTTCTTCAGCTTGAGCATCTCGCCGGAGACGTCGACCGTGACCTTCTGCGACAGGTCACCGTTGGCCACCGCCGTCGTCACCTGCGCGATGTTGCGCACCTGGCCGGTGAGGTTGCGGAACGCCGTGTTGACGGAGTCCGTCAGGTCCTTCCACGTGCCCGCCGCGCCCGGCACCTGCGCCTGGCCGCCCAGCTCGCCCTCGACGCCGATCTCCCGCGCCACCCGTGTGACCTCGGCACCGAAGGCGGACAGCTGGTCCACCATCGTGTTGACCGTGTTCTTCAGCTCCAGCATCTCGCCGGCCACGTCCACGGTGACCTTCTGCGACAGGTCCCCGTTGGCCACCGCCGTCGTCACGGCGGCGATGTCCCGCACCTGCGTGGTCAGGTTCCGGAAGACCGTGTTCACCGAATCGGTGAGGTCCTTCCACGTCCCCGCCGCGCCCGGCACGTTCGCCTGACCGCCCAGCCGCCCCTCGGCACCGACCTCGTTGGCCACCCGCGTGACCTCGTCGGCGAAGATCCGCAGCGTCTCGGTCATCTGGTTGATCGTGTCGGCGAGCTGCGCGACCTCGCCGCGCGCCGGGACGGTGACCTTCCTCGACAGGTCACCGTTGGCGACCGCGGTCGTCACCTCGGCGATCCCGCGCACCTGGGCCGTGAGGTTCCCGGCCATGGTGTTCACCGAATCGGTCAGTTCCTTCCACACACCGTCGACGCCGGGCACCTGCGCCTGGCCGCCCAGCGCGCCCTCGGTGCCCACCTCGCGGGCCACCCGGGTCACCTCGGAGGAGAACGCCGACAGCTGGTCCACCATCGTGTTGACGGTGTTCTTCAGCTCCAGCATCTCGCCGGCCACCTGCACGGTGACCTTCCGGGACAGGTCACCCTTGGCGACCGCCGTCGTCACCAGCGCGATGTCCCTCACCTGGGCCGTCAGCCGGTACGCCATCGTGTTGACGGAGTCCGTGAGGTCCCGCCACGAACCCGACATACCACGCACCCGGGCCTGACCGCCCAGCTTGCCCTCGGTGCCCACCTCACTGGCCACCCGAGTGACCTCGTCGGTGAACGTCGACAACTGGTCGACCAGGTTGTTGACGGTCCGCCCGACCTTCAGGAACTCGCCCCGCAGCGGCTGGCTGTTCCCGTCCGCCACCTGCGTGCGCAGCTCCATGCGCGGCGACAGATCACCCTCCGCCACCGCCGACAGCACCCGGCCGACCTCGGAGACCGGCCGCACCAGGTCGTCCACCAGGGCGTTGCAGTTGTCGATCGCCGTCGCCCAGGAGCCCTCACAGGCACCCGTCTCCAGCCGCTCGGTCAGCTTGCCCTCACGACCGACCATCCGCCGGACCCGCGACACCTCACCCGTCAGATGCAGGTTGCGGTCGGCCACCTCGTTGAAGACCGCCGCGATCTCCGCCATCACGCCGTCGCCGGACACCGTGAGCCGCTTGCGGAAGTTCCCGTCCCGCATCGACACCAGGGCCGCCATCAGCCGGTTCAGGGCCGCGGTGTCCACCTCGGTCGTACCGTTGCGTCCCTTGCCCTGGATGCTCGGG
The DNA here is from genome assembly GCF_043079125.1 of Streptomyces sp. NPDC015242. Taxonomy (NCBI): domain Bacteria; kingdom Bacillati; phylum Actinomycetota; class Actinomycetes; order Kitasatosporales; family Streptomycetaceae; genus Streptomyces; species Streptomyces sp. NPDC015242. Next base: position 662,834 of record NZ_JBIBUF010000005.1, read on the forward strand.
GACTGTCCGCCCTTCGCGCGCGTCCTCGTGCCACGCGTCGCTGCGCCAGACTCCACTGTGTCCCTCCCGCAGGGGTCGACCGTCACTCTGTGCTCGCGGTACCGCTCGGCGTACCAGTCACTCGGCGTACCAGTTACTACTGCGTATTCTCTGCCCTGCACACCGGGCCGGTTTCCACGGGGCTGCTGCCCGCCGTACGCCTCGTGCACTCAGCCTGCCCGGACCTTCACAAGAAGCTTGCCCAGTGTTTCACCTCGGCCGAACCAGGCCATAACAGTTCGGCAGCTTCGCACATCGTCCGCACACGCCCGGGACGGAAACACTGCAGACCGGCATCCGCACGGACCGCGAAGGTAAGTAACCTTGCATCCGGCTGTCCAGCCGCGCCGGTCCGTCCGGCCTGGGCGGTGGCACGAAGACGAGCGGGCATCGGAGGGGCGGCCGCACACATGACCACCGGACTGATCCCGGGGGGACAGCCCCCGGACCCCCGGCCGACGGGCGGCCTGCCGCATCAGCGGCGCGAGCCGGTCGGCCCCGCAGCAGCCCAGCACGTCGAGAACCGGTCGAGGAGTTCTGTGATCACCGCGCGCGCGGCCGCCAGTTTCGAGCCCGTAGGGCGCTCGGTCGCGAGCGCCCGCTCCTTCGTCCGCGACACCCTCCAGGGCTGGGGCTTCGCCGACATCGTCGACGACGCCGTGGTTCTCACCAGCGAACTGGTGACCAACGCCGTGGTCCACGCCGGCACCTCGGCGGACGTGCTGTGCCTGCGAAGCGACGAGGGCGTGCGCATCGAGGTGGCCGACCGCTACCCCGAGCGCGAGGTCCCGCTCCAGGGCGCGGCCGTCACCATGGGCAGCCCCGACCGCGAGGGCGGCCGAGGCCTCCAGCTCTGCGCCGCCCTGGCCGGCCGCTGGGGCGTCGAGTACACCTCCACCCACAAGACCGTCTGGTTCCAGCTCGACCTCCCCGCCCGCACGGTCGGCACCCGCGCCGCCGGCCCGGCCCTCCCGGCCGACCTCCTCCCCCTCGCCGACAGCCGGGTCCGCGTGGCCGTCGTCCAGGTCGACCGCACCGGCCACATCAGCGCCTGGAACGAGGACGCCGAGGAACTCTTCGGCTACCCGGCCGAGCAGGTCACCGGCAAGCCCCTGACCGACCTCGCCGCCTGGCCGCACACCCCCGGCACCAGCACGGGCATCGCCGAGGCCCTCCAGCTCTCCCGCTGGGAGGGCAGCTACGGCATCCGCGACGCGAGCGGCCGCGTCGCCCCGGTCTACGCCTCCCACCTGCGCGTGCGCGACACCGGCGGCGAGCCGTCAACCGTGTGCCTCCTGGTGAGGGACCACGAACGGGCCGTTCTGCAGACGCCGCTGCGCGTCCCCGCCTCCGACTCCTCCACGGGCTCCGAGGGCCAGAGCACCGACCCCTTCGAGGTCTTCATCGGCTCCCCCGCCCCTGACGACCTCGACGGGCTCCTCCAGCGCACGGTGGAACGGGCCCGAGACATGCTCGACGGCGACTCGGCCTTCCTGCTGCTGGCCACGGACGACGAGACGGAGCTGGAGGTCCGCGCCTCGACCGGCCTCCCCTCGGCCCGCCAGCGCTTCGCCCGCGTCCCCGTCGAGGCGGGCACCGGCCGCTACGGCTCCGCCCGCATGCCCGCCGTCCACGACGACCTGACGGCGGTCTCCGGCGCGGTGCCCCTGCTCAACGGCACGGGCATGCGCTCCGTCGTCACGGTCCCGCTGAAGGTCGAGGGCCGCCTCACCGGCTCCCTCGGCGTCGCCGCCGAGGCCCCCGGCAGATACTCCAACGAGGAGGCCCTGCGCCTGCAGTTCGCCGCGGACCGCATCGCCCTGGCCGTCGAGTCGGCCCGCCTGGGCGAACTGGAACGCCTGCGCCGCGGCTCCCTGAGCTTCCTCGTCGAGGCCTCCGACCTCCTGGCCGGCACCCTGGACCGCGACCAGACCCTGGCCCTGATGGCGCAGATGACGGTCCCGACCCTCGCCACCTGGTGCGCCGTCTACACGATCGCCGACCAGGCCTCCGAGCCGTACCTCTCCTACGTCCTGCACGAGGACGAGGAACTCATCGACGGCATCAAGTCCCTGCTGTCGAAGGTCCCTGCGCCCGACCCGGTCCCCACCCCCGGCGCCCGCGTCTGGACGGCCCCCGCCGAAGTCGCCCACCAGGCCGCCCTGCGCAGCTCGATGCGCAGCCTCGGCCTCAGCGGCGGCCCCGGCAACCAGGTCACACCCGGCATCGGCCCGACCCTCGCCACGGCCTCCGCCGTCGGCGGTGAAACGGTCGTCCTGCCCCTGGTGGCCCGCAACCGCGTCATCGGCATGCTCACCCTCGGCAAGCCCGCCGACGAGCACTTCCGCCAGGAGATCCTGGAACTCGCCGAGGACCTCTCCCGCCGGGCCGCCCTGGCCCTGGACAACGCCCGCCTCTACTCGGAGCGCACGGCGATCAGCCAGTCCCTCCAGCGCAGCCTCCTCCCCCCGGAGCTGCCCACGATCGAGGGCGTCGAGGTCGAGGTCATCTACCGCGCCGCCGGCGAGGGCAACGAGGTCGGCGGCGACTTCTACGACGTCTTCCCCATCCGCGACGGCGCCTACGGCTTCGCCATCGGAGACGTCTGCGGCACGGGCCCGAACGCCGCGGCGGTGACCGGCCTGGCCCGCCACGCCCTGCGTCTCCTCGCCCGCGAGGGCCTCAGCGGCCCCACCGTCCTGGAACGCCTCAACTCCGCCATCCTCGACGAAGGAGCCCGCAGCCGCTTCCTCACCCTCCTCTACGGCGAGATGCGGCCCCAGGAGGACGGCAGCGCCGAGCTGAAGGTCGTCTGTGCCGGCCACCCGCTCCCGCTGCGCCTGCGCCAGGACGGCACGGTCGAACCGGCGGCCGAACCCCAGCCGCTCCTCGGTGTCATCGAGGACCTGGAGCTCTACGAGCAGACCGTCACCCTCGACCCGGGCGATGTGCTGCTGTGCGTCACGGACGGCGTCACCGAACGCCGCGAGGGCACCCGCATGCTGGGCGACGACGGCCTCGCCGACGTCCTCACGACCTGCACGGGCCTCACGGCCGGCGCGGTCGCGGCCCGCATCATGCGCGCGGTGGAACGCTTCGCGTCGGACGCCCCGTCCGACGACATGGCCATCCTGGCGATGCGCGTCCCCGGTCCCCACAAGGACTAGGACAACGAAAAAGGCCCCACCCGTCAGGGTGGGGCCTTTTCGACTGGAGCCCCCAAACGGAATCGAACCGTTGACCTTCTCCTTACCATGGAGACGCTCTGCCGACTGAGCTATAGGGGCCTGTTGCTTGTGCGGGCTTTCCCCCGCGGCAACGGAATAGATCATACCCCGAACAGACGCGTGCTCCCAACCACGTCAGAAAGCGGGCTGCAGCAGCCCTCCGAGGGCATTGCACGCGGACACGATCCGCTGCATGTCGCGCTTGGTCAGTGCGGCGTGCACCGGCAGAGCGAGCGTCTCGTCGGCGGCTCGCTCCGTCTCCGGCAGGGACACGCAGCGCCGGAACTCGGGCAACCGGTGCACGGGCGTCTTCACCGGCACCCGGGCCTCGACTCCCCTGGCCCGCACGGCCCGGGCGAAGGCGTCCCGGTCGGGCCGCCCGTTGCCCGGCACCCGCACGACGTACTGCTGATAGGTGTGCCCGTCACCGTCGTCCGGTGTCCGCAGGCCCCGCAGTTTCGCGTCGAGATACGCGGCGCGCTCCCGACGCCGGGCTATCTCGTCGTACGGGGCCTCGGACTCCCCTTGTTCCAGTACGAGCAGTCCGTGCCGCTGCCCGACGGCGTGCAGTCGCGCGATGTCGGCGAGCCGGCCGAAGCGGTGCACGACGACCACGGCCGCGGTCCGAGGAGTCACCGCCGCCTCCACGGCAGAGGCGTCCAGGCAGTAGGTCAGGGGATCTATGTCGGCGAACACCGGCAGTGCCCCGGCCATGGCCACGGCCTGGGCGACCTCGACGTTCCCGAAGGCCGGCACGACGACCTCGTCACCGAGTCCGACACCGGCGGCCCTGAGCATTGCAGCAGTACCCATGCTGTGCATGCTCGTTGCGCAACGTGAACTTCAAGTGACACACAACAAAAAAGGGTTGGACCCGAAACCGAAGTTCCGGGTCCAACCCTTTCAATGATTGTTCGGCGGCGTCCTACTCTCCCACAGGGTCCCCCCTGCAGTACCATCGGCGCTGTAAGGCTTAGCTTCCGGGTTCGGAATGTAACC